>CAZIJJ010000013.1:0-66652 GCA_964539525.1 uncultured Planctomycetaceae bacterium
TTCGGCGGCGGCTTTTTCGGCGGCGGCCTTTTCGGCGGCGGCCTTTTCGGCGGCGACTTTTTCGGCGGCGGCTTTTTCAGCGGCGACTTTAGCGGCGGCGGCTTCCTGTTCGGCTTTTTCGGCGGCGGCCTTTTGCTCCGGAGTCGGTTCCGCCGGGGCGGCCGGATCCTGCGCGGCCGGGAGACCTTGCGGCGTCGGCTCGGCTTTCGCGTCGACGTAAGATTCAGCGGCGACGATTTCGTCGACGATCTTCGAAATCTTGGCGTGTTGCGCGGGACGCGCCCAAAAAACGACGCGGTTCGGCGACGTCGAATCGTAAACGCGAACGGCGCCGCGCATGTCCGGCGAGCCCGCCAGTTGCGAATAAATCTGCGAAAAACGGGAGACTTGCCGCGTCGTGAGGCGATAAACCTTCAATTCGCGTTGAAATTCCGGCGCTTCCGCGTCCGCTTCAAAATCGGCGAGCGTTTTCGCGACGGTTTCGTGCTCGGCCGCCGTTCCGACGACGAGAAGTCCGCCGTCCGCCGTCGGCGTCGGTTGAGCGAACGGCGCGACGGCGCGCAACGCCTGCATGACCGCCGGTTCGACCTGGGAACCCGGCGCTCGATTTTTGAAACGATAAACCTTGACGATCGGCGCGTCTTCCGGCGCGACTTCCGTCGTCAGCGACGCGAAGGTCGCGGCGATCTTTTCGTGTTCCGCCGCCGTTCCGACGACGAAAATTTTACGCGCTTCGGCGTTCAGCTCGATCTGAGCGTCCGGCGCCGTTTGTTTCAACGCGCCGACGATCTGCTCGTAAAGCGCCGCCGGCGAAGGCGGCCCGAACCCGCCGCCGCGCATCCGTCGCGAGAGCGCCCAAACGTCGGCGGCGGACGCGGAGGCGACGCCGTCGAGCGAGTAAATTTTCGCGATAGCGTTTTTCGCCGGGTCGGCGCCCTGCTTCAGACGCTCGATCAGCCCGCCGATGATGTTCAGCTGGCTCGGACGGGCGAGGTAGTGCAGGACGTTCGAATTCGGATTGTACAGCGCTTTCGCTTCCGGCGCGAAAACGTCGATCTGCGATTTGACCGTTTCGTAAGCGACGCCGTCGAGCGGAAATTCCCGCCATTCCGGGACTTCCGGCGCTCGTTCCGGGCCTCCGCGATGTTGCGGCGGGGCCGGCGGCGGATCCGGGTTGTGAACCGACATCGCGGCGGCGTAAATTTCGCGCAGAGCGTTCACCGAGTCGACGACGAGGAGCGAGTTTCCGCCCTGAGAGCGCAGGAAGCAGTGCGGCCCCTGGAACGGCGCGATCGTTTGGCGAACGGCGCCCATGCTGCGGCGTTCGAGCGGAATCGTCAGCGCGACGTAGTCGAAGCGGTTTTGATTCGGAAGATCTTCCGGCGTAATTTTCGGCAAATATTGAAGCGGCAGGCTTCCGGTGCGGAAGTCGTGCAAAATCAACATTTCGTTATAACGGAAAAGCGTGTAGCCGCGGAAATTCAGGTACCCGTTGACGACGTCGAGCGCGTCTTTCGGCGAATACGGCGTCTTGTCGTTGTACGTGAACGTTCCCTGCGGCGGGGCCGACATGATCAGCTGCAGCCCGACTTCGGAGGCGAACCACTTCAAAACGTCTTCCCAACGCTCTTTATTGAAGCGCATCGTGATCGTTTTTTCCGAGATTCCGCGTTCGAAACGGTCGATTTGTTCGGCCGTCAAGACGGCTTTGAGCGCGTCTTCCGAAGCGGCGGTGATCGCGTTCCACTCCGATTTGTCCGCTTGAGCGAGTTTTTGCGCCCGTTCGGTCATCAACTCGTTGACGCGCGCCGTTTGCGCGTCGGTCAGTCCGACGCGAGCGGCGACGCTGGGGTAAAGAAGCCGCGAGTAACTGCGTTCCGGATCGTAATCGATCTTGATCGGCACGGACGGCGCCGGGGGATCCGGGGTCGGGTTCGCGAGCGCTTCCTTCACGTCGGCGACCATCTTCGCGGCGGCGGCCGGGTTTTCGCTCGGAACCGGAACCTGTTCCGCGCTCGTAACGCCGATCTGACGCAACGCCGCCGCCTGTTCTTCGGGCGTCGGGGCCGCGGGCGCTTCGGGAGCCGGGGCCGATTCGGCGGGCGTTTCCGGCGCGGGAGCCGGAGCGTCGGGCGCGGGAGCTTCGGCGGGGGGCGCCGGAGCCTCTTGCGGCCCGGGGGAGGCGAAAACGAGGCCGGGTAGCGGCGACGCGACGCCGAACGCGAGGGCCGCCCAAAGGACGCTAACGGTCGACGCGGACGCCTTGCGAGCGTCGCGGCGCGTCGACGCCTTCGTTTTCCAATGTCTATCGATCTTGCTCATTACAACGGTCCTTCAATAGGCGTTTTTGATTGTTCCGACGGAAGGCTGTTTTAGTCTCGGGTCGCCCGCTTTTCGCCGTCGGCGGCGAACGTTCGAAGGGCGGTCGCGAACGCGTCGGCGGCGAAACGACCGAAATCGGCGGGGGCGCGGCGGGAAAATCGTTTTCGCGAGAAAGACAATTTTACCTAATTTGCGCTTTTTAATATCATTTTACCCAGATTGCGCCGTTTGTCAACTTGACGCAATCATTAAATAATATCGTATAAATTACTCTTCCTTTGGTCGTTCGTAAAGGATTTTTTTGGAAAATACCGCCTGATTTTTCTATTTTGACGTCGTTGGCGACGGTTTTAGCGATAAAAACGATTAAAACGGCGCCCGCCGCGCCCGGGGAGAACGCGACGACGCGCGGCGGGAAACGAGATTCGAGAATCGACGAAACGGGAATCGGCGTTATTCGTCGGCGCCGTCGAGAAGACGAACGAGCGTCGCGATCGTTCGCCGGGTCGCGCCGCGATTTTGGAGCGTCAGCGTTCGCGCCGCCGTTCCGAGCCGTTCGCGAAAATCGGCGTCGACGAGCGCGCGCCGAACGAACGCCGTCATTTCGTCGCCGTTCGCGACGACGACCGCCGCGTCCGCTTTCAGAAGCGTTTCGACGATCGTTCGGAAGTTGCGCGTTTTCGGGCCGAACGAGACCGCCGCGCCGTATCCGGCCGGTTCGAGCATATTTTGGCCGCCGCGAGTTCCCCAGCTTCCGCCGACGAACGCGATTTGGGCCGTTCCCCACCAGGCGGCGAGTTCGCCGATCGCGTCGACGAGAAGAACGCGGCTTGACGGAGCGTTCGGATCCGCGGGCGCTTCGTCGGAGAGGCGCGACCGCCGCGTCCAGGGAACGCCCGATCTTTCCAGAAGCCGCGCGACTTCCTCGAATCGCTCCCGGTGCCTCGGAACGATAATCAATTTAAGCGCTGGAAAATCGTCGCGGAGTCGGCGAAAGGTTTCGAGCGCGGCGGCTTCCTCCGGGTCTTGCGAACTGCCACAAAGGAAAACGACGTCGTCGGGCCCGATCCCGGCGAGCCGCGCCAGGCGGACGGTCGCGTCGGCGCCGCGGTTCGTTTCGACGCCGTCGAATTTGATCGAGCCGGAAACGGAAACGCGTTCGGGATTCGGCGTTAAGGCGCGAAATCGTTCGGCGGCGGTTTCGTCCTGCGCGACGACGGCGGCGAGTCGACCGAACGTCGGCGCCAGGAGACGGCGGATCCGCGAATACGACCGGAACGAGCCGTCGCCGATTCGCCCGTTGACGACCGCGACCGGAACGCCTCGGCGAGCGGCGGCGGCGATCAGATTCGGCCAAAGTTCCAATTCGACCAAAACGAGCGCGTCCGGACGCAACCGTCGAAGCGCGGTTTCGACGGCCCAACTGAAATCGAGCGGACAATAGAAAACGCTCGTTCGGGCGCCGAAAAGTCGGGCGGCGAGTTCGAACCCGGTTTTCGACGTCGCCGAAACGACGAACTCCCAATCGGGGCGGGCGGTCTCCAACTCGGCGACGAGCGGCTTGAGAAGGGCGACTTCGCCGACGCTGACCGCGTGAAACCAAACGCGGCGTCGGCCGTCGGCGAGCGGTTCGAGTCGCGGAACGAGTCCGAAAAACTTAGGGCCCCAACCGTCGCGGTATTTTCCCTGGCGGATTGAGCGGTAAAGAAGGAACGGCGTCGCGAAGAACAGCGCCGCGAGGTACAGGCAGTCGAGGAACATCGGCGAACTCCGGGGATCGTGTCGAGCGAACGGGTCGAGGATAAAAGAAAAGCGGCGGCGCGTCAAGAGGAGAAAACGCGCCGTCGTCAAAGAACGGGGAACCGACGAGCGAAACGAGCGCTAAAGTTCGATTTCGCGGCTTGGTTCGTCGCGACGCGTCATGTAAATTTCGAAGTCGCGGTTCGGTTCGATTCCGGCTTCGCGGAGGATTCCGGCGACCGCGTCGTAAGCGACGCGCGGCGCGTTGTTTTCTTTGCTGAGGTGTCCGAGAAAAATTCGTCGAACGCCGCTCTCGACGAGCTCGACGGCGAACCGGCCCGCCGCCGTGTTGTCGAGGTGTCCGGAGTTGCTTAAAATGCGTTGTTTAAGAGGATAGGGGTAAGGGCCCTTGGTCAGCATGTCGTAATCGTAGTTCGCTTCCAGGAGCGCGACGTCGACGCCGAGCAGGTTGCGCCGGATCGTTTCGGTAACGGTTCCGCAGTCGGTGGCCAACGCGAACCGGCGTCGTCCGTCGGTAAGGACGTAGCCGACCGAGTCGCGGGCGTCGTGCGGGGTCGAAAAAAAGGTCGCTTCCAAGTCGCCGAGATCGAGCGTTCGGTTCGGGCCGTCGCTTTGAAAAATTTTCATGTTGCGCGTCGCGATATATCCGAGGACGCCGCGTTTTTGCATTTCGTCCCAAGTTCCGACGCTGGCGTAGATCGGCAGGTCGTATTTGCGGGAAAAGACGCCGAGCCCCTGCGTGTGGTCGAAGTGCGCGTGAGTCGTCAGAAGATGCGTGAGCGATCGCGGGTCGACGCCGATTTGACGAAGGCAGTTTTCGACGCGGCGTCCGCTTTGACCGCAGTCGATTAAAATTCGCGTTTTTCCGGCGGCGACGTAGGTGGCGTTTCCGGAACTTCCGCTGATTAAAGGGCAAACTAACATGCGACGAGAAGACGAAGCGCCGCGGCGACGAAACCGAATTCGGCTCGACGCGAGCGTTTCGGCGGCAAAAAAGGTTCGGGCGCGCTCGATTTTCCGTTCGCAAACGCGAACGCGCCGGGACGCGAAACGATTCCCGTTTCCCGAATCGCGAACGCCGCTCCGAACCCGTTTTTGTCGGAACTATTGGCGGCGCAGACGTTTGTTAACGTTGACTTCCAAGTTGCCGAACGCCGCTTCGTGCCGTTGGAGCGTCATGCCGAGCGCGTGATACAGGCGTTTCGCGGTGTAAAAGTTGACGACGATCCGTTGGTTGACCGGGATCGGCGAGGTCGGGACGCCCATCGGCTGCGGATTCAATCCGAAGTCGACGATCAGCTCTTCCGGCGTTCCGGTAACGCGGCAGAAGTTGGCGTAGGTCGCGACGGCCTGCGAGTCGTCGACTTGAAGTTGCGGGCGGGTTTCTTGTTCGTTCGTTTCGGGATTGACGTTCGACACGGCGATTCTCCTTCGGGTTGGGCCGCTTGTTCGGGGCGCGTCGAAACGGGAAGTTTCGAGCGTTTTCGAGCGAAGGCGGCGAAAACGTCCTTGCAAAATTAAACGTTTTCCTTTTATCGGCCGTCGGAGCCCGCCGCGTCGAGGGAATTTTCCCGCGTCGACGAAAAATCCAAAAAAACCTTAAAATCCGCCGCTCGACGGAGAACCGGGCGCGAACGCTTTCGGTCGATTATACCGATTTTTTCTCGACGGTCAACTCCCCGACGTCGGGGCTCGGCGGGGACGACCGCTTGTCGAGACGGCGTTTAGGCGGTATAATTCGGCGGGTTCGCGCTCCGAACGTCGGGGCGTTTTTTTCCGTTTTATCGTCTTTTTTTTCGCGGCGAGGAAATCTCGAATGCAAAACAGGCCGAACGACGGCGTTCCGACGGGCTCTCCGACGCTCGACGTTCCGGGCGTCGCGTCGATTCCGACGGACGAATTCGAATTTGAGTTCGTTCGCTCGTCCGGGCCGGGCGGGCAAAACGTCAACAAAGTGTCGAGCAAGGCGCGACTTCGCTGGCGGCCCGGCGATCGGTTGGCGCTGGAGGTTTGGGAGCGGTTCCGCCGACTTTACCCGTCGTGGACGACCGAAGCGGGCGACGTCGTCGTGGCGAGCCAAAAGTTCCGCGACGCGCCGAAAAATAAGGCCGACTGTCTCGAAAAATTGCGGGCCGCGCTCGAAAAAGCGGGAAAAACGCCGAAAAAACGAATCCCGACGAAACCGACGCGCGGCTCGATCCTGCGGCGGTTGGCGGATAAAAAACGCAATTCCGATAAGAAAAAAGAGCGCGGACGACGCGATTTCGATTGAAGCGGAAGCGTTCGGCGTTTTTTTGCGACTTTTTCGTTCTTTTTTCGGCTCGCGCTTGAAATTGAGATCGCCCGACGATATAATGGACTCCGTTCGCGAGCGGCGGGGCCGTTCGACGACGTTTGTTTATTAGACGTTATTTATTAATAGCGAAGGATATCGCATATGTCGCAAGCCGAAAAAACGAACGCGCCGGAAAACGCGCCGCGCGCCGACGCCGGGCTCCCGATGAGTCCGAAATGGGATCCCGAAAAACTCGCCGCCGAAAAAGCGGAGTTGAAACGCTTGGAGTCGCTGCCGTTGGGCCCGCGAACGCTGGGGTACGTCAAGCGCACCGGCCCGGGGCTTTTGCAGAGCGCGATGACGCTCGGCGCCGGGAGCGCGACCGCGTCCGTTCTGGCCGGAGCTTCGTTCGGATACAAACTCCTTTGGGTGCAACCGCTGGCGATGTTGCTCGGCGTTTTTATGCTGGGCGCGTTGTCGAACGTCGTGCTGACGCGCGGCGAGCGGCCGTACAAGTCGTTCGGACAACAGGTTTGGAAACCGCTCGTTTTTCTTTGGGCGTTCGGAACGGTGATGGCGTCGGTGATCTGGCACTTCCCGCAGTACGGGCTCGTCGCGGGCGCCGCTCGTGACCTGGCCGGAGCCGCGGGGCTGACGGTCGCCGACGCGGGCGGGCTGACCAAGCTCGGGGTCGTCGTCAGTTTTCTCGCCGGGGCGGCGATCTTAGCGATGAATATCGTTGTTGTTTTCAATTACGGCAAGGGCGCGAAAGGCGTTAAGATTTACGAAACGTTTTTGCGAACGATGATCGCGCTCGTCATTCTCTTTTTCCTGTTGGTTTGCGCTTTGAACGTCGGCAACGTGAACTGGGTCGAGCTTTTCAAAGGCTTTATCGGATATTACGGGATCCCGGCGAATCCGGAGACCGGCGTCGTCGAAACGAAGACGTACCTGCAAGTTCTCGGAATGCTCGGCGCGTCGGTCGGCGTCAACATGACGTTCCTTTACCCGTATTCGCTTTTGGCCAAGGGGTGGGACTCCGATCATAAAAAGTTGGCGCGTTGGGACTTGGGGATGACGATGTTTCTGCCGTTCGTTCTCGTAACGTCGCTGATTATCGTCGGCATGGTCGCGACCGGCGTTTACGACGGCTCGGACGTCGTGCTTGACAAAATGAAGCCGCTCGAAGCCGCGAAGGCGTTTCACGGGATCCCTTTCGGCAACGTCGTTTTCTGTCTGGGGCTGATCGGGATGTGCTGCGGCGCGATCAGCGCGCACATGGTCGCCTGCGGGTTTACGATGTGCGAAATGCTCGGGCTCGACATGACGCAAAGGCGGTTCCGCATGTTCGCGTTGACGCCGTGCGTCGGCGTGCTCGGCGTCGTCGTTACGCTTCCGATGTGGTTCCCGGTCGCCGCGTCCGCCGTTTGTTTGACGATGCTTCCGGTCGCGTACCTGATCTTCTTCTATTTGAACAACAAGCGAAGTTACATCGGCGACGCGGTCGGATCCGGGTGGAAGCGTTTCGCCCTGAACGTCATGTTGACGCTGGCGCTCGTGTGCGCGACGGTTGGTTCGGCGATCTCGATCAAGGGGAACGTCGTCGACAAAATTTTCAACAAGCCCGCGATCGAGGCCAAGACGAACGACCCGACGGGCGAAACGGTCGAGGCGATCGAGCCCAAGACGCTCCAAGCGGAGCCGGACGCCGAAGCGGCGGAATAATCGGTTTTCTCGATTAGGTTTGCGCGTTTCGCCCGATTTCCCGTCGTTGCGAGCGGCGGCGGCGAAAAGTTTGAAAATTTTTGGCCGAATCGGGCGGGAGCGCTGGAAATGGTCGACGAATTAGATTATAATAATCGTTCGACGCGGCGCCGCCCGGTCGCGTCGAACGGCGACGCCGAAGCGAATTTTTTCGCGTCGGCTTGACGGGGCGAATTTTCGTTATTCTTCGTCGTTGTTTTGAGAGCCGGCCCATGACGCCTTTTTGTTTCGTCGTCGCGACCGTTCCGATCGCGCTTTATTGGATCGCGCTCGGGTGCCTGCATTGTCGTTTGAAGCCGTTCGTCGTCGACGGGCGACGCGATTTTATCGCGCTTTGTCTCGCGCTTTCCGGCGTTTTTTTCATCGGCCCGGGCTCGATTTTGCCGCCGTTCGGCGCGATGGTCGTTTGGCGGGCGGGCGTTTGGCTTCTTTGCGGGACGCTCTGTTTTTGCGTCGTTCTTCTCGTCGCGTCGTTGCGTCGGCCGCGGATTGTCGCTTACAACGCGACGCGGGAGCGGTTGCGGGCGGCGCTTTCTCGCGTCGCGATTTCTCTCGACGACGAGGCGCGTTGGGCCGGGGCGTCGTTGAATTTGCCGAGTCTCGGCGTTCAATTTTACGTCGACGACGCCGGTTGGGGCCGCGTCGCGACGTTGGTCGGGGTCGGCGCGGAGCGTTCGCCGCAAGGTTGGGCGCGTTTGGAAAACGAATTGCGTCGAGAGTTGGAAAACGAGGAGCCGGCTCGTCGTCGGGGCGGATTTCTTTTCGTCGCGCTCGGTTGGGGAACGCTCCTTGCCGACGCGGTCGTTTGGGCTTGTTGTTATCGTGAAATTTCGGACGCTTTTAGCTTTTATCTTTCCGTTTGAGCGTCGCGGGCGAGCTTTGAGGGGCGGATCGCATGACCGAATCGAACGACTCGCAATCGCGAGATTTTCTTGCCGTTTCGTCGCGCACCGACGTCGGAATGCGCCGGTCGAACAACCAGGATTCGTTCGCCGTCGTTCCGGCGACGACGGAGCGGCTTTGGAAGTCGCGCGGAAGTTTGTTCGTCGTCGCGGACGGCATGGGCGCGCACGCGGCGGGCGAGCTTGCAAGTCAAATGGCCGCGACGCTTGTTCCGCAGTCCTATTTGAAACGAACCGATCAGAATCCGCCCGACGCGCTTCGCGACGCGCTCCTCGAAGCGCACGCCGAAATCCGCAAACGGGGCGAGAGCGACGAAGCGTTTCGGGATATGGGAACGACGTGCGACGCGCTGGTTCTGCTTCCGGAGGGCGCCCTCGTCGGACACGTCGGCGACAGTCGAGTTTACCGGCTTCGCGGCGGCGTCGTCGAGCAGTTGACGTTCGATCATTCGCTCGTTTGGGAGGCGCGGCGGCTGCCGAATTTGCATCCGGCGTTTCAAAAATTAACGAATATCCCGAAAAACATTATCACGCGCTCGCTCGGCCCGACCGATTCGCTCGTCGTCGACGTCGAGGGCCCGTTGCCGTTGCGGCCCGGCGACGCGTTTTTGCTCTGCAGCGACGGACTTTCGGGGCAGTTCGAGGACACGGAAATCGGGCAGATTCTCGAAGTGTTTCAACCGGAGGAAGCGACCGAAACGCTCGTCAACCTGGCGAATCTGCGCGGCGGCCCGGACAACATAACCGTCGTCGTCGCAAGATATAAGTCGGAGCCGACTTGGAACGAAAACGAGCGCGAAAGCGCGAGCGCGGAGAAAAAAGCGCCGATTACGACGTTCGCGTGGACGGCGGCGGCGCTGGCAGTCGCCGCGTTTGCCGCCGCGTTCGGCGGGTTCTTCGGAGCGTTCGGGAAGGCGAGTTTGGCGATCGGGCTGACCTCGGCGTTTTTCGGCGTCGCTTTCGTCGCGCTCTTTTTTTGGCGCGCTCGCGAACGTTTTTTTGCGAAGCCGGACGACTGGGCGGAAACGCCGCGCGGCGCCGGGCCGTACGTTCGCGTTTCGGCGATTCCGAGCGCCGCGTTTTGCGAAAAAGTCGCCGATATTTGCGACCAGCTTTGCGACGCCGTGCGCGAGCAGCGGGTCTTCGCGCCCGATTGGGACGGCGTCGCCGGCGCGAGAGCGCAAGCTCGAGCGGCGTTTGAACGCGGCGATTTCGCCGGGGCGTTGCGGGCGAACGCGAGCGTCGTCAATTATATGATGGGCGAGTTGAAAAAGAACGCGTCGCGGCGGCGCTGATCGTCGACGATTATGCGGAATTTGCCGTTTTTTTATCGAGCGGCGGCGCGGCGGGCCTTCTCTTGAAGCCGGGGGCCCCGTTGACGATTCGAAAAATTTTTTTAAACTGTGAAAAAGGGAAGGCGGCGCTCGGCGCGAGCGTCGGTCAACGCGTTTTCGAACGAACGGGCGTCGGCGCTCGAATGGCGAAAAAGCGGAAAAAAGCGAAGAATCGAGAGAAAGAATGCTGGCGAAACGGGTGATTCCGTGTTTGGACGTTTGCGGCGGGCGCGTCGTAAAGGGGACGAATTTTGTGCGGTTGCGCGACGCCGGCGACCCGGTCGAGGTCGCGAAACGGTACGAGAGCGAGGGCGCCGACGAGTTGGTTTTTCTCGACATCACCGCGAGTTACGAAGAGCGCGACGTGATCGTCGACGTCGTGCGGAAGACGGCGGACGTCGTCTTTATGCCGCTCACCGTCGGCGGCGGGATCCGGACGGTCGACGATTTCCGGAAAATTTTGAACGCGGGCGCCGACAAAGTGTCGATTAATTCGTCGGCGGTGAAAACGCCCGACTTAATCGACGCGGCCGCCGCTCGTTTCGGGAGCCAATGCGTCGTCGTCAATATCGATCCGAAGCGCGTTATCCGGGACGGCAAGGAGTTTTGGGAAGTTTTTATCAACGGCGGGCGGCTTGGAACCGGGCTTGAAGCGGTCGCTTGGGCGCGAGAAGTTGAAAGTCGCGGCGCCGGGGAGATCGTTTTAACGTCGATGGACGGCGACGGCACGAAAAACGGGTACGATCTGCCGATCTTGAAGGCGGTCGCGAACGCGGTGAAGATTCCGGTCGTCGCGAGCGGCGGCGCGGGCGAGCCGAAGCACTTCGTCGAGGCGATTGCGTTGGCGAACGCGTCGGCGGTGTTGGCCGCGAGCGTTTTCCATTACGGCGAGTACTCGATCGCCGAGGTGAAGGACGCGATGCGCGCCGCCGGGATCCCGGTGCGAACGCCGACGACGCCCGGCGTTTGAGCGGCGAAAGCGGCGAAAATCGACCGTTTCGGTTTGCTTTAAGGAACGCGAGCGCCGCCGATCGCGTCGAAGAGAACGCCGACGGAACGCGAAAACGGATCGGCGTTTCGCTCGAAATTTTCGAACAACAAAGACGGGCAAAATAGAGAAATTGGTTAAGTAAAACGGGCGGAAGCGGCGTCGCGCAAGGCGTCGTTTCGGCTCGACGCAAGTGGAACGGAGAAAAAAAGAACGCATGTCGACTCCCGAAAATACCCCCGATCGCGTCTTTAAAAAGAAGAAGGAACTCGAAATCGACCGTCTTTTCCAAGCGTTGGTCAAGCTCTCGGGGAGCGACCTTCACTTGAAAGTCGACCGTCCGCCTTACGTTCGCGTCAAGGGGAGCCTGCGCACGCTCAATCGCGGCCCCATCGACGACGAGGAAATGAACCGCCTCATTTTTCCGATGATGGACGAGCGCAACCGCAAAATTTACAACGACACCGGCGGGGCGGACTTCGCGCACACCTGCGTCGTCGACGGCGTCACCTGGCGTTTCCGCGTCAACGTTTTGACGCAAATGGGGCACGTCGGGCTCGTCGCGCGCCGTATTAACAACTTCATTCCGGAGCTCGAAAAACTGCACATTCCGCCGGTGCTTTACGAACTCTGCAAGTTCAGCCAGGGGATGATTCTGCTGGCCGGCGTCACCGGTTCCGGAAAGTCGACGACGATCGCGTCGATGCTCAACTGGATCAACAAAAATTACAACAAGCATATTCTGACGCTCGAAGACCCGATCGAGTTTATGTTTACCGAAGAAAAGTGTCTGATCAACCAACGGGAGATCGGGCAGGACGTGGTCGACTTCGAAGTCGGCATGAAGCACGCCGTCCGCGAAGACCCGGACGTCATGCTCGTCGGGGAAATGCGCGACCGCGAAACGTTCGAAACGGCGATCCACGCCGCCGAAACGGGCCACTTGGTCTTCGGTACGATCCACGCCTCGACCGCGCCGTCGACGATCGGGCGTATTTTGGACCTTTTCCCGGCGAACATGCACAAGGCGATCCGCGGCGCCATCGCGATGAACATGAAGGGAATCGTCGCGCAAAAACTGTTGCCGTCGATTTTGCCGGGCGTTCAACGCGTCCCGACGTGCGAAATCATGATCGTCAACAGCATTATTCGCAAGTTGATTCTGGAAGGCGAAGACGAAAAACTCGGCGACGCGATCCGCATCAACGCTCAGGAAGGAATGCAGGACTTCACGATGTCGCTGAAGTATCTCGTGCAGGCGAAGAAGATCGACCGCGCGACGGCTTTCGAAGTCGCGCCGAACATCGAGTCGCTGAAGATGGCCCTGAAGGGCATCGAAGTCAAGGAGCCGGGGATCCTGTGATCTCGGCCCGCGCGCTTGCGGCGACGGCTCGGCTTTTCGGCGCGAGCCGCCGTTCGAGCGCGGTTTATTGGAAACTGTTTCGGAAATAACGTTGGAAATAAAAGGGAAGAAGCGCGGCGCGGACGTTCGTCGGGCCGCCGCTTCGCACGGGAGCGTCGACGTTGGAACGATCTCTTAAAACATTGAAGTTTATCGGGTTAGCCGCGTTCGCGGGCGTGTTCGTCGCGGCGTGCGGGGACGGTTCCGCGTGGGCGCAGGCCGTCGAGGCCGGCTCGTGGCGCAACCAGGGCATGACGCTTTGCCCGATCAAGCTGGCGATTTTGGTTTTCATCTATTTCGGTTGGCTCGCGTCGACGAGTTGGATCAACAACGACGCGGAACGGCTCGGCGACCCGGATCGCGCGTTTTGGAACGGCATGAACCTGATTTCGTTCGCCGTCGGCCTTTTGGTCGCGCTTTTGGTTCCGATCTTTTGGGCGTCGGCGCCGATCGCGATCCTTGCCTGGGCGATCCCGAACATCGTTTACGTCAAGGCGCGGAACAAGGACATGCTCGACGCCGACAAGGTCATGACGGCCGGGCACCTGGCGTTTTGGTTCCGCACTAAAGTCTTGAAACAAAAGGTGAAACCGAAGCCGCTTCCGTACGAGGGCGGGTCGGAGATCCAGCTGGCCGCGATCGGGAAAAACCTGGAAGAGCAGGTTCTCGTCGGGCGCCTTTTCCGTTCGCGCCATTTGGACGAGAGCCGGGGCTACAACCTTTTCCGCGAGTTGCTTTATCACGCGCTCCACAACCGCGCGACCGAAGTCGCGATCGAGTTCGGCGCCGAAGAAACGAAGTTTCAGTACCAGCTCGACGGCGTTTTTCACCCGGTGAACGACGCGTTTAAGAACCCGTGGACGCGCGAGGAAGCGGACTGCGTCGCCGAAGCCGCGAAACTTTTGATCGGCGCCAACCCGAAAGACCGCCGCTCGCGTCAAAGCGGCATGTTTCGCGCTCTTTACGACAAGAATAAAAAAGGAAAGCCGCTGACCTGCGACGCCTCGCTCGAAACGGTTGGAACGCCGACCGGCGAAGTTTTCCGCGTCGCGTTCAAATTCCAGGCGGCGAAATTCCGTTCGCTCGACGAGATCGGCGTTTCGGCGGAACGTCAGGCGAAAATGAAGGAGCTGATCAACGCGGATCGCGGGCTCGTCGTTTTGGCCGCGGCGCCCCATCAGGGTTTGAAGACGCTCACGACCGTCGTTTTCAACACCGCCGACCGCTTCACCCGCGACTTTGCGACCGTCGAAGACGTTCAAAATCCTTACGAAACGATCGAGAACATCGCGCTGAACGTTTACGACTCCGCGAAGGGCGAAACGCCGATGAGCGTGCTCGGCGACGTTTTCTTCAAAGAGCCGAAAGTCGTGTTGGTGCGCGACATGGGTTCCGTCGAAGCGTGGAAACTTTGTTGCGACGAAGTGAAAAACGACCGGCTTATCATTTCGACGCAACGCGGAAAAGACGCCGTCGCCGCGCTGATCGAACTTCTGCGATCCGGCGTCGACAAGAAGGCGCTCGCCGACGCGATGACGGCGGTGATCGCGCAAAAGCTCGCGCGGCGGCTCTGCGAAGAGTGCCGCGAGGAAATCAAGCCGAATCCGCAAGTCCTGAAAAATTTGGGGCTCGACCCGAAAACCGAAAAATTGTGGCGAAAACGAACGCGACCGCAAGTCGAGCCGGGACAGCGCGATTATTACGTGCCGTGCGAAGTTTGCCGCGACGTCGGTTTCATCGGACGCGTCGCGATCTTCGACTTCCTCGAGATCAACGACGAAATGCGGCGGATCATCGCCGCCGACGCCGACTTGGCCGCGAAAGACCGCGCCCTCCGCGCCGCGGCGGTCAAGAGCGGACAGCGAGGTTTTTTGGTCGACGGCGCCCGGCTCGTGCGCGACGGCGTTACGTCGTTCGAAGAGTTGGTTCGCGTGTTGAAATGAACGGCGGCGCGACGCGTCGACGACGGTTTTTTGAAAAACATCGATTAAAGGCGATAAAATAATATGTTTGGGCTTCCCTTGAGTTTCGTGGTCGTGGCGGCGTTGACCGGCGTCGCGTTCGTGGCGTTTGGGCACAAAATGAGAATTTGGAGTTTGTCGATTCAGGGCTTCAATCTCCTTTTCGCGACGCTTTTTGCGATCGGGCTTTTCGAGACGGTCGCGAACGCGCTCGACGGCGCCATGTTGGCGACGGCGTATTATAACGATATGATCGCGTTCATGGCGACGTTCCTTATCGTTCTCGCGCTCCTGATGTTCCTGACGAGCAAAATAACGAGAGCCGACCTCTGGTTCTCGAAGAAGACGGACTCGATCGCGAAATGGATCGCGGTCTTCGCGATTTTTTTCGGTTTCTGCGGCACCGGGTTTTTCGTCTTCTTCCAAACGATGCCGGAAAAACCGCGCAATCCGGCCTTCCCGCCGTCGATGAAGGTCGTCGATTTCATGTCGAAGGGATCGCTTAAACCGTTTATCGGCAACGCGTCTTTCGACTCGACGCGATTCGTGCAAGGCCAGTACAACCGCAACAAGGCCGTGTACGAGCAGGTTCATAACGACGGCGCGAACGACGGTTCGTGGAAATACGGCGAAAAGTGATCCGCCGCCGAACGCGGAAAAAGCGTCGGGGCGCCCGTCGTTTTTTTCGCGCCGTCAAGGGAACGGCGTTTCCGCGGGGGAGCGCCGACTTTTTCTATTTTAACGCAAAGGAGCCGTCGCGATGGCCGATAAATTGAAGCCTTTGGAGAAAACCTCCGCGTCGTTGTTCGACGCCTGGAACGCGGACGCCGCGAGCGCGCCGAACGTCGCGGACGAGTTGATTTCGAAGCGCGCGTCCGTTTGGGCGATCGTTTCGGCGCTGTTCGGCGTTTTGTCGTTTTTGTCGTTGTTGCAGCTGGGCTTTTTGGGGTTGGCCGCGTTCGCGATTTTGGCGGCGATCTTCGCGCTTTGCGCGATCGCAAAATCGGGGGGCGAGCTCGTCGGACGGCGGCTCGCGCTCGCCGGGTTGGCGCTGGGATTGGCCGGAGCGGTCGCCGGGCCGGTTCGCTTCGCGACGTATCGCGCCGATTTCGAACGTCAAGCGGAGCAGTTTTGTCAAGGCTGGTTCGCGACGGCGGCCAAGGGCGACGCCCTGGCGTTGCGTCAGTTGACGCGTCCGCATTGGGAGCGGGCGCCGATCGTCGACGAAAGCGACGTCGTGAAATATTGGGCGGCGTCGACGCGAGACGAAGACGGGCACCGCGAACTTCACACGTTTTTGGCGAGTCCGACGCTGTTGACGCTGGCCGCGCTCGGCGACCGCGCCAAACCGACTTTTTACGCGACGGAATATTTGGCGCTGAATTCAAAAGTCGAGCTGACGAATCGGATTTACGCCGTTACCGTCGCGCCGGAAAAGGAAAACGACCCGAAGCAAACGTTCTTCCTGCGTCTGTCGGTCGAGCGGCGCGTTCGCAAAACGGCTCGAGGCGAGAAGTCGGTCGGTTGGAACATGACTTCCGGCGATTGGCGACCCGTCGAGCTCGACGAAAACGGGCGCCCGATCCTTAAAATTCAGGAATGACGCGAGGCGGCGCCGGGCTTTTGAAAGCGAGTTATGTTTAATTTTCGCGACGTCCTCGACGACGGCGGTTTGATCGCGCGCCGTCGAGGCGATTACGAGCGCCGCGTCGAGCAGTTGGAGATGGCCGCCGAGGTCGACGCCGCGTTGCGCGAGCGGCGCCATTTGACGGTCGAGGCCGGAACCGGCGTCGGCAAAAGTTTCGCGTATCTTGTTCCGGCGATTCTGTTCGCCGTCGAAGATCAGGTTCGCGACTACCGCCCGGACGAAGCGTTTCCCTGGGGGGACGACGCCGACGAATCGCCGGGAAAAGACGCGAAAAACGAAGCGGCGCCCGGTCTTCGAGCGTTGAGCGAGCGGATCGACGCGGCGAAAGCGGCGGTTTCCGAAGCGTTGAAGGCGAAAGCGTTGGAAACGAATGCGGAAACGAACGAGCTCCCGGGAGAGAAAAACGCGTTCGGCGTTCTCGAAAGCGGCGAACTTTCGACCGCCGAAACGCGACGCGTCGTCGTTTCGACCCGAACGATCGGCTTGCAGGAGCAGCTCTTCGAAAAGGACGCGCCGTTTTTGAGCTCGATCTTGCCGTTCGAGTTTTCGGTCGCGCTCGTCAAGGGCCGCTCGAATTATCTTTGTCGACGGCGGTTCGCGTCGGCGGCGAAGTCGGCGGCGGGGGGAACCCTGTTCGAAACGGAAGAGCAAAAGGAGTTCGAGCGGCTCAAAGAATGGCTCGAAACGACCGACGACGGGTCGCTTTCCGATCTGGCGCCGACGCCGAACCCGGAAGTTTGGAACGAAATTTGTTGCGAACAGGGGAATTGTCTCGGACGCAAGTGCCCGTTTTACGAGCGTTGCTTTTATTCGAAGGCGCGTCGGCGGCTCGAAAGCGCGAAAATTTTGATCGTCAATCACGCGCTTCTTTTCAGCGATTTGGCGATCCGCAACGTCGGCGGGTCGATCTTGCCCCGATACGACGCGGTGATTTTCGACGAGGCGCACGCGATGGAAGAGGTCGCGGCGGAACACCTCGGCGTCGAGTTGTCGCAGTATCAGATAGACTACCTGCTGAATCGACTTTACAACGACCGAACGAACCGCGGGCTTCTCGTCGAGGAGATCGCGAACGTTCCGTTCGGCGCCGACAGGGAAACGTTCGAACGGGCGGCGCGTTGGGTCGACGACTGCCGGTTTCGCGTCGAGGAATTTTTCGGCGATTTGGCCGATTGGCTGGCGGCGCGACCCGGCTCGTCGGGCCGCGTTTTCGAGCGGAAGATCGTCAAAAACGGGTTGGCGGAAGGACTTGCGCGGCTTCGGGACGCTCTTCGACAAGCGTCGGACGCGTTGGAAGACCCGGCGCGACGGCAGGAGTACGTCGCGGCGCGGACGCGGGTCGAGTCGTTTTTGTCGGCGCTCGACGATTGGCTCGACCAACGGGCCGAGGGGTTTGTTTATTGGCTCGAAAAAACGCGTTCGCGGGGGCGGGTGAAGATCGCGATGAAAGCGGCGCCGGTCGACGTCGCGCCGATTTTGCGAAAGGCGTTGTTCAACGTCGTTCCGACGGTCGTCGCCGCGAGCGCGACGCTGACGACGGCGACGCCGAAAAAGCGCGGAAAAACCAAAGGCGGCGTCCTCGACGCGGCGTCGGCGGAGGAAACGCGCCGGGCGTTCGCGTTCTTTCGATCGCGAGTCGGCTTGTCGGACGCTCGAGCTCGGACGCTGGGAAGTCCGTTCGACTATCGCCGTCAAATGACGCTCGTCTTGGCGCGGGGACTCGAACTCGACGACGAAACGGCTCGACGGCGCGGGCTCGACGGCGCGGAGCGAACGGCGTTCGACGAGCGCCGGTTTTACGCGGCGCTTCGCGAGTATATCGCCGAAACGGACGGCGGCGCGTTCGTTCTTTTTACCGGAGTCGAGCGGATGAAGCGGGCGACCGACGCGCTTTTTCCCTGGTTCGCGGAGAACGGTTATCCGTTTTTTTCGCAGTCGGAAGGGCTTCCGCGGCAAAAAATGGTGCGAGCGTTCAAGGAGTCGAACCGCAGCGTGCTGTTCGGCGTCGACAGTTTTTGGGAAGGCGTCGACGTGCCGGGCGCCGCGTTGCGAAACGTCGTGATCGTCAAATTTCCGTTTTTGGCGCCGGGGCGACCGCTCGTCGAAGCGCGGTTGGAGGCGATCGAAGCGCGCGGCGGCTCGTCGTTCCGCGACTATTTGCTTCCGACGGCGATCTTGAAGTTCAAGCAGGGCGTCGGGCGGCTGATCCGAACGAGATCGGACGTCGGTCAAGTCGTCGTGCTCGACTCGCGAGTCTTTGCGAAGTCGTACGGAAAAGAATTTTTGCGCGCTTTGCCCGACTGCAAGGTCAGGATCGACGACTTTTCCCGACCGATTTTTTAGGAAACGGCGTTTTCGCGGCGCTTTTCGTTAGGCGGCGCTTCTCGACGCGGCGAATTCGGGTAAAATAGACGGCGGCGGGCGCGGCGTTGCGTCCGTTCGTTCGACGGCGGTAAGAAAGCGGAAAAACGACGGAATGAAGAAGTTTTACATCGAAACGGTCGGTTGTCAAATGAACGCGCTCGATTCGGAGCTTGCGGCGGCGGAGCTGATCGCCGCCGGTTGGGAGCGAACGGAGACGCGCAAAGACGCCGCGCTTTTGCTTTTCAACACGTGCAGCGTTCGCGAACACGCCGAGGAGAAAATTTACAGCGCGCTCGGTCGGTTGAAGCATTGGAAAACGCAAAAACCGGGGAGCCTGATCGGCGTGATGGGGTGCATGGCGCAAAAGGATCAAGACCGGATTTTCATCCGCGCGCCGCACGTCGACGTCGTCGTCGGGCCGGGACAGATCGACCGGCTCGTCGCGTTGGTCGCCGACGCCGCCGCGACGGGAACGCGACAGATCGCGGTCAGCGTCGATCGTTTTGAAAATCGTAACATGCCCGGCGCCGTTCGCGAGTCGTTCCGGCAGCACGATCCGAAGCGGTTGCGGGGCGTTCGACCGCGCGTTTTTCAGGCGATGGTGCGGATCATGTTCGGTTGCAACAAGTTCTGCTCGTACTGCGTCGTGCCGAGCGTTCGCGGCCCGGAGCAATCGCGGCCGCCGAAAGATATTTTAAACGAAATTCGAACGCTGGCGGAGCAAGGTTGCGTCGAGGTAACGCTTCTCGGGCAAACGGTGAACAGTTACCGTTACGTCGAGGGCGGAAAAACGACGCGCCTGGCCGATCTGCTCGTTGAAATCGACAAAATCCCGGGGATCCGCCGCGTTCGCTTCGTGAGTTCGTATCCGACGGACATGTCGGACGCCCTGTTGCAGGCGGTGCGCGACCTGCCGACGGCGGCGCCGTATCTGCACGTTCCGGCGCAACACGGTTCGAACGCGGTTCTCGAACGGATGCGTCGGCGCTATACCGTCGAAGAATATAAAGATTTGTGCGATAGAATTTACGAAACGATCCCCGGCGCCGCGATCACGAGCGATTTTATCGTCGGTTTTTGCGGCGAAACGGAGGAGGAATTCGAGCGAACGGCCGATTTGATCAAATACGCCCGTTTCAAAAATAGTTTTATCTTCAAATATTCGACGCGACCCGGCAACGAAGCGGCGCGAACGATGGTCGACGACGTGCCGGAAGAGGTGAAAAAGCGGAGAAACAACGAGTTGCTCGCGGTTCAAGACGCGATCTGCGCCGAATGGAACGCGTCGTTCGTAGGGAAAACGGTCGAAATTTTGGTCGAGGGCCCCAGCAAACGGGAGGCGAAACAGAACGCGTCGCCCGCCGACGAAGCGTTGTACGCCGACGCGGAACCGCTTGAAGCGACGGTCGACGCGGCCGGAAACGTCGCGCCGATCCCGACGGAAACGTCGACCGGGCAAGTCGTTAGCGCGGAGGAAATGCTCGCCGCGTCGCGACCGGGCGTCTGGACGGCGTCGGACGAAATCGTTCAGCTGACCGGACGAACCGCTTGCGATCGCATCGTCGTTTTCAACGGCCCGAGATCCCTGGCCGGCGAATTTCGGCGGGTGAAGGTCGTCGACGGCTCCCCGTTCACTTTGATGGGCGAATTGGTCGAGAATTAAGCGCGAACGAAACGGCGCTCGACTTTCGGAAGATCGGCCCGGCCCGTCGGAAAATCGCGGGTCGGGCTTTTTTTTCGTCGGCGCGGATTCCGGTTGGGAACGCGGGGCGCCGAGTTCGAGCGGGAGCGAAATTTGGGGGCGCTCCGTCGGCGTTCTTTGTCGGACGCGGCAAGAAATAAAAAAAGTTCCGAAACCGCTTCCGGAACTTTCAATGGGCGCACATGGACTCGAACCATGGACCTCGTCCTTATCAGGGACGCGCTCTAACCAAACTGAGCTATGCGCCCGAAAAACGGGAGGTGGGAAGAAAAGCGTTCCCTCCCAACAACGCTACCATTCTAACCCATTTTCGCCAAAACGCAAGGGCGTAAACTCGATTTTTCTTCGTTTTTCTCAAAATTTCTCAAAAAACGTTGGAAACGGGGCGAAAAACGCTTCGCCGACGCCGGGGCGCAAAGGTGGAATGAAAAACGACGTCGGGTTTGAAATTTGTCGATGTTTTCGGTTTCGGAAAGTCGTTCTCCGCCCAAACGACGACGGCCCCCGATCTCCGAAGAAACCGAGGGCCGCGAGCTCGACGGCGACGTTAAAAACGACCGCCGACGTTGAGCGTTTCGACTACTTCCACGCTTCGAGGTAGCGGGCGAGCTTGTGCATGTCGCTGCCGACTTTGATCGGGCGTTGGTAGGCGCGAAGTTTGTCCATGTTGATGAGGTCTTCGAACGCCGGGAAGGTCAGGCCCATCGGGTCGGAACCGCTGTTGACCGAGATCATGACGCCGTTCATGCCGTTTTCGCAAAGAGCGCGGTAGCAACCGACGCCGATTTGGCTGCCGACGATGACGTCGTAAGCCGTCGGTTGGTTGCAACGAACTTCGTAACCGAATTGCAAGCCGTTGAATTTGCGGCTGGAACCGGTGCGGCGTTTGTATTCTTCCGCCATCAAACGGCCCAGGCGGGACGAGTATTTGAGCTGCGAAACCGGGAAGTGCCCGAAGGTGTCCGGTTTGAGCGATTGATATTCGTCCATCGAGATGCACTTTTTGATCTCTTCCTGCGGAAGGAATTCGGCGACGCCTTCGGAGATGATCGCGACGAACGCTTTTTTGCCTTCTTTTTCGCGAGCGATCACGAGGTCGACCAGGTGGTTGACGACGTGCGACATGTCGACGATCGTGCGCATGACCGGTTTGCCGTTCGCGTCGAGAACTTCCTTGCCGGTTTCCGGATCGATCGTAACTTCGGTCGTTTTCCAGCTTTCGTCGATATCTTCGAGCCCGACGACCGCGCTCGCTTCGCCGGCGATCGAGGCGCCGTAGGCCAACCAGGCGGCGGCGCGTCCCATCAATTGGCAAACGAATCCGGCGCCCGCCGCTTCGCTGTCCGCCAGGAGGTTGCGCACTTGCTTCGCGAGGAGTTCGACCGCGGAGAAGTAGCCGAACGTGAACGGGATGCCTTCGTAGTCGTTGTCGATCGTTTTCGGAAGGTGAACGACCTTAATGCGCTTCGCGTCGGCCGGTTTGCGATCCATGAAGAGCTTGAACTTCGCGGCGGTCGTGAGGGTGTCGTCGCCGCCGATCGAGACGAGCGCGTCGATCCCGAGCGAGAGGAGCGCCTGGTAGACGGTTTCCATCGGGGCCAATTTTTCGACGTTTTCGAGGTCGGCCGGGGTCTTGAGGTGTTTGCCCGGGTTGGCGCGCGCGGTGCCGATGCAGATGCCTTGACGGGTGCGGAGCCCTTCGGCGGCGCATTTGTCGAGACGGACGTAGGCTTCGCCTTCCTTCAGGACGTCGCCTTCTTTGTAGTCGACGAGGTGCGTGTAGCCGTTCAGCATGCCGTAAACTTCGACGCCGGCGCGAGCGAAGCAGATCGCGGCGCCGCCGATAACGGCGTTCGCGGCCGGGGCCGGCCCGCCGGAGAAGAGAATGGCGACTCGTTTAATATCCGTGTTCGGTCGCGAAGGACTGTCAAGCGCGGTGCTCATATTGGGAAAACCTTTCCGTTGGGATAAAATGTCGAAAACGAGCGAACGCGACGTTTCGCGGCGTCGAGCGAATTTCGAAAGGGATCCGCTCGACGGTCGACGAAAAGCGGTAAAGCGCGCGATTTCGACGGTCGACGAAAATGCGGCGGCGCGGTCGAGACGCTCCGAAAACGGGCGCGAACCGCTTCGCTCCAAAATCCATTGTCTTCTATTTTATTACAACCGGAAATTTTTGCAATCGGGACGGCGAATAATTTCCGCGCTTCCGCTCGTTCGCCGCGCAAAAAAGCGACGAGAACCGTTTTTTCGGCAAATATTGCCGCGTTTGCCGGGTTTTTCTTTCTTTTTGTTTCCGGGCGACGTTTTTTAGGAACGCGGCGAGGCGGTCGAGCGTCGAAAGTCGGGGCGGAGTTTCGCGGCGTCGCGATCCGTTTTTCGGCCGCCTCCCCGGTGGAAAAGCGGGACGTTTGGGAAAACGACGACGTTTGGAGAAACTGGGCGAAAGGAGCCGTCGAGGCTCTTTAGAAAAACGTTCGCGGTAAGAGCCGGAATAGTCGGCTCTCGTCGGCAAAGAAGCGTTTTTTGTTCGTCTCGTTTTTATCGTTAAAATCGGCGCGTCCCAAACGACCGTCGAGTAAAACTCGCCGCTCGCTAAAAAATTTTTATTTTTATATAGTATTTTTCGACAAGTTACGTTAAACTAAATAAGAATACGTCCCAATAGGCGACCTGCGCGTCCAAAGGGGATCGAACGCGGCGACGACCGGCGATCTCCTTTTCGACATCCTTCGACTCCGTTTCGAAGGGGGAGAGCGCGTCGGTCGGGAGCGCCCGTCTCGCCGTTGCAGACGACGGGGCGGGACGACGTCGGAGCGCGTCTTTTTTCCTTTGGAAAAGCGCGCCGTCGGTCTCGGTCGTCGACTCCGTTCCGACGCGGCTCGTCCGCGCGGTTTCGGGAGTTTCGATCGCATCGATTTTACTTAACGTTAAAAAACGGCGGTAAAGAAGAGAAAAAAGGCGCGCGGTTGGCGTCGGCGAAGGTTTGGATCCGCTTTCGTTCGCTCGCGCCGCGTTCGGTAATTATTTACTCAAGGAATGAACACAATGTCGCAACAAGGTAAGCAATTTCTGTCCGGTCTTGTGAATCGCGTTTTTCACTCGAAGAAAAAGACGAGCGCTCCGTCGCGTCGTTTGGGTATGGAGCCGTTGGAAGATCGGCAATTGCTCGCCGTCGATCCGACTTTGTTGGCCGCCGCGAACGCCGAAGCCGCGCAAACGGCGACTCTTTCCGGCCCGGTCGTCGAATTTGATCTCGCCGCGCTGAACGAAGTCAAGGCCGCCGCCCCGACCTTCTCCGTTTCGAACGGAACGTTCGAGGAAACGACGCTCGTTTCGAAGCCGGAGTCGTTCCAGGCGACCGTCGGCGATCTCGTTTCGAACGCGACGCTTGCGAACGGAACGTCGACCTCCTCCGCGCCCGATATCGCCGTTTCGATCTATCCGGAAAATTCGATTTTCGGCGGGGCTTACAGCGAATTTAGCGAAATGGGTTGGGCCGCGACGCTTGCGAACATGCTGACCTACGCCGGTTGGGGCCCGTCTTCCGAAGCGGTCGATCCGGATTCCGACGCGAAGCCGGAAAACCAGGTCTTCGATTACTTTACCGACGCGTTCACGAACGATCAAACGTCGCTCCAATACGGTCTCGCCTGGTTCATGAACGGCGCCGCCGAGTACGCGCCGCAGGGGCAGGTCGGCTGGGCGCAACTCGACCGGAATTCGACCGCCGGAAACCTTTTCCCCTCGAACGATTACGCCGACTACACCCGCGAAATTCTCGCGTCCGACGTCATGTCGCCGTTCTACGGGATCCAGAACGAATACCTGAACAACAACGCTTCCGTCGGCCTTGAAATCCGTTTCTCGACGATTTCCGGAGACGCCGCCGACGCGTTGACGCAACAGCCGCGCAAAGAATGGCTGACGCTTTGGGGATTCGTTACCGACGACGCGAACGGCTTCTACAACGAAAACGATAAAGGTTATTACGTCGGCATGATCGTTTCGACGGCCGAAGGCGCGATCCGCGAAATCCCGGTCGTTTGGGACGATTCGATCGGCGAAAGCGGCGCGTACCGTCTCGTCGGCACGAACGCCGCCGAAGGTCAGGTTCCTTACGTCTATTCGTTTACGACGCTCGAGCGCATGCCCGGTTACGGCGTCGAAGCCGATATTTACGAAAAGAACGACACGATCGCCGACGTCCTCGCGAATCCGAAGGCCGATCTCGGCGAAATCGACGCGATCGTCGCGACGCCGGGCGCCGACCGAACGGTCGAAGGAAACGTGCTCGTTCTCGAAAATCTTTCGCTGTATTCCGAAGCGCCGGACGCTAATTCGACCGCCGACAAAGTCGACTATTACGCGTTTTCGCTCGGTCAAACCGCGTCGAACTCCGACTATATCCTGCTTGAATACCAGGACGCTTACGGCGTCGCGCCGTTGAGCGTTTCCCTTTACCTGCGCGGCGAAGACGGCTCGCTGACCCCGCTCGACCCCGAAGCTTACGGGTACGAGCCGGGCCGCTACGACGCGACGTTCTCGAAGGAAACGACGTATTCCGTCGACAAAGACGGAAAATCTTACGCGACGACGACTTGCCGCCATCGTATTTCTCTCGCCGGGTTGAATCCGGGCGGCTACGGCGAAAACCGCTTCTATCTGAAGGTCGAATTCGCGGATCCGAACGCTTCCGGACAGGTCAACGACGGATACAAACTGACGTTCCGCGCCGGATTCGACGACAGCTACGAGCAAAACGACGAATTTGAAGACGTCGCGAACGCGCCGGCGGGAACGAACGGCAATCTCGGCGTTCTGTTCGGCGACAAGACGCTGACCGACCTCGTTCTGAAGCAGTACGCGCGCAACGAAGTTTCCGAAGTCGACTGGTTCCGCTTTGAAATGACCGGCGCCGGCGAAAAAGGAAACGCGGTCAACCTTTACTATCAATCGAAATTCGCGCAGGAAAACGACGGCGACCTCGACTTCTACCTTTACAAAGAAGACCCGAACGATCCCCGCGGCTATTCGGTCGCGAGAGACGCCGCCGGCAAGCAACTCAAGAGCGAGTTGGCCCTGCAAGGCGACCGGTATTACGAAACGATTTCGCTCGAAGGTCTCGATCCGGGCGTTTATTTCGTGAAGGTCGTCGGGTTCAAAAACGCCAGCAACGTCGGTTACAAACTCGAATTCAAGCCCGGCGTCTGCGACGTTCCGGACGCGCGACTCGAAGCCCCCGCCGATTCCTCCTGGGCGTCGTCGCTCGTCGTTTCGACGCAAAAGCAAGCCGAATCGGAAACCGAAGTTTTCCAAAGCGAGACGATGATCGGCGTCGATTCGAACGTTTACCTGAACTGCGGCGTCGCGATTTCCCAAAACGCCGACTATTCCGGCGCGTCGCTCGCCCTTTATATTAACGGCGAACTCGTCGACGCCGCGGACGTCGTCGCCGCGTTGAAGTCCGACGCGAACGTCAAAGGCATGCTCGCCTCGACCCGCGAACGTTTGATCGCGCTCTTCGAAGGCGGGCTCGACATGAAAGCGGGCGAAACGCTGGTCGTTTCCGACTTCAATATCGGCGCCGTTTCCGATTCGAGCTCGCTGATCGGCAAATACGTCGACGCCAAGTCGACCGAGCCGGTTGCGTTCGCGCTCGTTTTGAACCCGACGAATTACGATCTTGGCGCGTTTTACGCCGAGGGCGCGACCGCGCCGTTCGAATTCGTCGAGGGCGACGCGGTCGTCGTCGACGGCGTCTCCGCGAACTACCAAAACGGCGCGCTCGTCGACGCCGCCGGAAACGCCGTCGCGACGAAAGTCGGCTCGACCGCGACCGTTAAGCGCGGCTCCGAAACGTTCGCGCTGACGAAAGTTTTCGGCGTCGCGGTCGGCGAGACCGGCGTCGCGGCCGATTACGTCGCGAAAGACGGCGTCGCGAGAGACGTCGAATACCTCGTCGACAACAACATGGCGACGGCTCGTTTCGAACTCGACAACATGGACGAGGACAAATTCGCGCCGAACGCCAATCCGTCCGAAGTCGTCGAAAATGAAAATCCGCGCGAAACGAACCCGGATCTCGGCGTCGCGAACATCGAAAATCTGCGCCCGATCGTCGCCGAAGACGGCTCGGTCGTCGTCGACGCGAACGGCGACGTCCTGTATTCTCGCCTCGTCGAGGATCTGCGCGTTACCGGCAAGACCGACGCGACCGGCGCTCCGATCGCCGACTGGTTCAAGTTCGATTTGAAAGACGACGAAAACGCCGAAACGCAAAACTATGCGAACGCGAGCGTTAAGCTGCTCGTCGGCGACGCGAATCCGGCGAACGCGGCGGGCGACCTCGACCTTTACCTTTACAAAGCCGTCCTGAACGACCCGAATTCGACGTTCGAAGAAGCTTACGCGACCGGCGCCTACTCGTTGCAACTCGTCGCCAAGAGCGCGGGCGTCGGCGACGTCGAAACGATCGAATTCGCGGACGTCAACGCGGCGGCCGGCGGCAAGGCGAATCGCTCGATCGGCGAAGGAACGTATTTCATTCGCGTCGTCGGTTTCAACGGCGCGGCGAACGATTACAGCCTTGAACTCGGCGGCTTCACGCAGTCGGGCGCGGTCATCCCGACCGATCCGCAGGATTACTTCAACGATCAAACGACGACGTTGGGGAAAGACGCCGTTGCGATCTTGAATTCCGTCGCCACGTTGAATTGGGAAATCCCGAGCAGCGATTACGTTTCCGACGTTCGCGTTCGTTACCGCGCGCTCGACGCCGCCGGAAACGCCGCGGGCGAATGGGTCGTCGCCGGAACTTTCGGCCGCGCCGCGACCGGTTGCAAGATCGCCGGACTCGAACCCGGAACGAAATACGAGTTCCAGCTCCAAGTCAAGAATTACTTCACCGAAACGGCGGCGCCGGAAGACCTCGCGGGCTTCGTCGTCGACGACGGTTGGCTTTGCGCGAGCGTCGAAAAATCGACCGCCGACTTCCTGAACGAAGTCGTTTATCGCGCGGTGATCGTCGGCGTCTCCGACTACCCGGGAACCGCCAACGACCTGACCGCCGCGGCGAACGACGCCGAAGCGTTCCGCGACTCGCTCCTTTCCGACCCGCAATGGGCCGCTGAAAATATTACGTTGTTGACGAATTCCGCCGCGACTCGCGTCGCCGTTATGAACGCGCTGAACGAGATCGCCGCCGTTTCGGACGACAACGACGTCGTCGTCTTCTACTTCGCCGGAAGCGGATCCTCCGGGTTCGTCGGCGGCGAGTCGGTCGGCTACCTGAAAACCTACGGTTCGCAGCGTTCGCAATACGTTTCGAGCCTCGATTTGACCGCCGCGTTCGACGGAATCGCCGCCGGGTCGAAACTCCTCTTCCTCGACGGCGGCCAGGTCGCGAAAGGCGTCGAAGAAACGTCGATCAATTACGACGCGTTCCTCGATTCGCTGACAAATTCGACGAAAAACGGCGCTTCCGAACGCCCGGCGCAAACGAGCGTGCTGACGGCCGGAACGAGCGGGCAAATTTCGCCGATCGGCGTCCTGCAACGCTCCGAATTTAACCTCGCGCTGACCGCCGCCTTCGCCGAATTGCAAAAAGTCGGCCCGATCGCCGACGCGAAACCGAGCTCCGAATTGGCGAGCGACGCCGCGCGGGAAGACGAAACGTCCGACGGACGCGTTACGATGCGCGAACTCGCCGATCTCCTCGCCGCGGACGAACGCTTGACGAAGCTGGAAGCGCTTCCCGCTTACGCGTCGAACGACGTCGCCGAAGCGGTGTTGGCGAACGGCGAATGGTCGGAAAACGACGCGTTCCAGGAAAAATGGCTCGCCGAAAAAGCGATCGTCGTTACGACGACGGTCGACGCGGTCGACGCGCACGACGGCAAAATTTCGCTCCGCGAAGCCGCCGCGCTCCTTGGAACGGCGGTCCCGAGTTTCGCCGAACTCGTCGACGGCGCGAAATTTACGCTTGGCGCCGGTTCGATCGTTACGATCGGAACGACGACCGGGAAACTTTCCGGATCGATCGTCGTCGAGTACGCGGGCGGTTCGTTCCGCACGACGGAACCCTGCGCCGTCGATACCGAAACGAAGGCGGTCGAGTTCAAAAAGACGAACGTCGCGGTCGCCTGGACGGCCGAAGATTGGGCCGACGGTTCGATCGCGCTGACCGACGACGCCGGCGTCGCCGTCGCGGACGTCGAGTTCAAACTTTACGCGACGACGAGTTCGCAGATCGTCGACGACGAACGTTTCGACGTCGATTATCTCCTGAAAGAGGGCGCGACGTTGAAGACCGCCGCCGAAGGAGGCGAAACGCTTTACGTCGTCGCTGAAGGTCAGGGTTACAAACTGAAGACCGCCAAGGGCGAAGATTACGCGCGAACGACCGGACTTTACCTCGAAACGTCGAAGGGCGTCTTCGAAGAGGTGAAACTTTCGAACCGCGCCGAAGTCAAGCAGGACGTCGTCATGACGAAGATCGTCTTCGACGAATCGCTCGCCGGACAGGCGTTGACGGTCGACGAAACGCAAGACGCGATCGTTTTCGCGAACGGCGGCGTCGTCGACGCGACCGCCCTCAAAGGCGAGCTGACCTTCGACGCGTCGACCGGCGCGCTTCGCGTCTCCGGAACCGAGCTGGTTTCGTTGATCGGCGTTAAGATCGTCGGCGGAAACGACGCGGCGATCGTCGTCGACGAAGGCGCGCGCTTCGAACTTGCGAACTCGTTGATCTCCGGTTGCGACGCGGGCGCCAACGCGGTCGTTTCGAACGCCGGGCGCCTCTCGTTGGTCAACGTTACGATGGTCGATTGCGCGTCGGACGGCGCGTTGATTTCGAACGCCGCGACCGGAACGCTGGCGATCGCCAACACCCTCTTCGCGCTCAACGACGGAACGCTCGTCGCCGACGCGACCGGCGCTTTCACGCTCGCCGATTCGAACGTCGACGCGGGCGCCAAAGACCCGGGCTTCGTCGACGCCGCGAAGGGCGACTACCGCCTGGCCGCTTTCGACGCCGTTCCGGTCGACCGCGGTTCGAACGCCGCGACCCGTCTCGCTTGCGGTCTCGTTCTCGATTTCGACCTCGCCGGTTCCGACCGTATCGGACTTGGCGGCGGTTCGGTCGACGCGGGCGCTTACGAGTTCGCGCCGGACGCCGACAACCTCGAAACGCCGTCGACGGTCGTTACGACGTTCAAAGATATCGTCGACCCGACGGACGGCGAAATTTCGCTCCGCGAAGCGATCTCTTACGCCGGAACGATTTACGAAGTCGAGTCCGAGCTCGAAGAAGGCGCGAAGCTGACGACCGCCGACGGGCGCGTTCTCGAAGTGAAGGACGGGCGCCTCGTCGAATTTGAAGGCGTCGCCGGAACGCAGTCCGGAATGTTTTACTCGCTCCAAGGCGTCTTTATGCTCGACGCTTACGGCGAATCGGTCGCGTTGGAGGACGGCCAGGTTCTCGTCCTCGCCGACGGAACCAAAGCGACCGTCGTCGACGGCAAACTCCTTCTCGCGTCCGGGATCCCGGCGCAGGAAGGCGCGACGATTACCGCCGCCGACGGCTCGACCGGAACGCTGTCTTACGGCGCGGTCGTCGATTTCGTCGTCGGTCAGGCGATCTCCGTCGAACTGACCGCCGCGACGGTCGAAAACCTGCTTCCGGCCGGAACCGCTTTCGACGCCGGAACTTACATTGCGAAATATCAAAAAGACGGGACGTTCTCCGCCGTCGTCAACGTTACGACGACCGACGACGCGAACAAAACGACGACGACCGCCGTCGACGTTACGTTCACCCTTCCGGCGGGTTCCGAATTTACGTTCCTCGTCGAGAATACGAAGACGACCGAAACGACGGACGCCGAAACCGGCGAAACGACGACGACGGTTACGACGACTTACGAAGTCGACCCGGACGCTCCGCGCGGAGTGATCGCCGTTTCGCGAACGGTCGACCTGGAAGACGGAACTTACGCGCTCGTCGAAGCGCTCGTCGAAACGATCGGCGGCGTCCAAACGACGATCTTCGAAGCCGGAACGAATCTGACGCTCGAGCGCGGCGTCTTCACCGACGCCGACGGCGCCGTCGTCGCGTTGCCGCGCGGAACCGCTTTGATTTCGCCGAGCGGCGCGCAGGTCGTTTACCGAAACGCGAACTTCGCCGACGCCGAGCTCAAAGCGGGCGACGCGCTGACGCTCGAAGACGGTTCGGAACGAACCTACAAGGAAGGGCTGACCGTTTGCGAAGCGGTCGCGCTTGGAACGACGATCACCTTCGAAACCGGCCTCGCCGCGGGCGTCGTCGAGCTCGAAAAGGGCGAAATTTCGGTCGAACGCGCCGTTACGCTCGACGCGACGACGATCGGCGGTTTGACGATCGACGCCGGCGGCTCGTCCCGCGTCTTCAACGTCGACATGTACCGCGAAAGCTCCGCGACCGCTTCCTCGTACTTCGCCGGATTGACGATCCAAAACGGCGCGGCGGAAGACGGCGGTTTGATTTACGTCGCCGAAGGTTCGAACCTTAAGATCGCCGATTCGACGCTGAAATCCGCGACGGCGACCCGCGGCGGCGCGGTCTTCAACGCCGGTTCGTTCTCGATCGACGCGAACGCGAAGAAGACGCTCGTCGTCGACGTCGAAGCCGAACAGGGCGGCGCGATTTACAACGAAGGAACGCTTTCCGTCGGGATCGCGACGATCGACGGCGCGACGGCGAACGCCGAAGGCGGCGCGATCTACAACGTCGGAAACGCGTCTCTCGCCGGCGCGACGATTCAGGACGCGAACGCCGGAACCGACGGCGGCGCCGTTTACAACGCCGGCGTCCTTTCCGCGACTCGCGGCGCGACGATCGACGGTTCCTTCGCCGCGAACGGAGCCGCCGTTTACAACGTCGGAACGCTTTCCGTTAACAACGCGACCTTCTCCGACGGCGTCGCGACCGGTCGGGGCGGCGCGATCTACAACGCCGGAACCGCGTCCCTGACGAACGCGAAAGCGACCGGAAACGAAGCGGGCGTCGAGGGCGGCGCCGTTTACAACGCCGGTCAATTTTTCGCGACCCGCTCCGTCTTCGCCGGAAACGTCGGCGGCGCGGTCGTTTCGACCGGTTCCGCGACCCTTGCCAGCTCGCTCGTTTTGGCGAACGAAGGCCAACGCGCTCTCGCCGCGCTCGGCGCCGACGCGTCGCTCTTCCTCGTCAACGTTACCGCGGTCGGAAACGTCGGCGACGTTTACGCTTCCCAAGGCGCGCTGACGATCTACAACTCGATCGTCGGCGGAACCGTCGCCCAGGACGCCGCGACGCTCGACGTCAAGTACTCGATGATCGAAACGACCGTCGAAACGCTCGACTCGACGAACGCCTCCGTTTACGCGCCCGATTTCTCGAACTTCGACGCGACCGCCGCTTGGACCGAGTGGAACCTGCGTCTCGGCGCCGGAAGCCCCGCGCTCGACGCCGCGTCGAGCGAATACGCGTATTACTTCGATTTCAACGGCGTTAAAGTCGCGCTGAAAGTCGACTTCAACGGCTCGTCCCGCGAAACCGGGGCCGCCGTCGACATGGGCGCTTACGAAGTCGACGCGAGTTCCGAAACGCCGTCGACGGTCGTTACGACGCTCGACGACACGTTCGACCCCTACGACGGTCAAATTTCGCTCCGCGAAGCGATCAAGTACGCCGCGGCTTCGAGCGGAACCGACGAAGCGAGCCGCACCGTTACCTTCTCGCCCGATCTCTTCGTCTTCGACAAGTCCGGGACGATTACGCTTTCGAACGGCGAGACGACTTACCAGGATCCGTTCGGCGGAACGGCGCGTCAAGATCTCGGCGCGATCGTGCTGAGCGGCTCGATCGTGATCACGACCGAATACGTCGACGAGTTCGGCGAAACGAAATATTACGACCTGACGATCGACGGGCGCGGCGAAACGCAACTCTTCGTCAAGACCGGCGAGGGCGACGTCGAGTTCCGCGGCTTCACGTTTACGAACGGCAAAGCGACCGGCAATAACAAGAACGGCGGCGCGTTCGAACTCCGCGAAGGCTCGCTCTCGTTGGTCGACTCGGTCGTCGCGAACAACTACGCTTCGAAGGACGGCGGCGCGATCTACCAAAGCGGCGGCGTGCTCTTCGCGGTCAACACCGCGTTCTACGGCAACGAAGCGAAGCGTTACGGCGGCGCCGTCGCGACCGACGCGGGCAAGGTTTACATTTACAACTCGACGATCGCGCTGAACGAAGCCGGAATTTACGGCGGCGTTTACTCCGAGGACGGTTTGGTTACCCTCGCCAACTCGATCGTCGCGCAAAACGGCGGCGCCCAAAACGTCGACGTTCGCGCTCAAAACCTTGAAGCGACGACGAACCTCATCGGCGGCATGGACGCCTGGCGCACCGTCGCCGGTTTGAACGGCAACGTCGTCGGCACGGTGCTCGCGCCGGCCGATCCGCGCTTCATCTCGACCGACCCCGCGTCGGAAGACTTCCTGCGCCTGAGCGCCGATTCCCCGGCGATTAACTCCGGTTCGAACGTTTACGCGTTCGGCCCGAACGGCGTCCGCCTCAAGCTCGACCTCAACGGCGACGAACGCGTCGTCGGAACCGTCGTCGACATGGGCGCTTACGAATCGCAATACCTCGACGTGCCGTCGACGGTCGTTACGACCTTGGCCGACGTCGTCGATCAAACGGACGGCTTGATTTCGCTCCGCGAAGCCCTCGCTTACGCCGAAGACGGCGCGACGATTTCCTTCGATCTCGGCGACGCGACCGACGCGACGCTCCGTCTCGAAAACGGCGCGATTACGCTCGACAAGTCGATCGTTCTCAACGCGTCGAACATCCCGGGCGGCTTGACGATCGAAGGAGACGGCGACCGAATCTTCAACATTGAAAACGGCGCCGACGTCGCGCTCGAAAACATTATTTTGACCGGCGGCGAAGCGGCCGAAGGCGGCGCGATCTACATGGAATCGGGCAAGCTGACGGCGATCAACTGCGTTATTTACGGGAACGAAGCGGCGAAGACCGGCGGCGCGATCTACGCGATCGGCGGCGACGTCAAGCTCCTGAACACGACGATCGCCGGCAACGAAGCGCAAAATTTCCCGGGCGTTTACTTCGGGAACGCGAACGGCCTCTTCGAGTTGCAAAACTCGATTATCGCCGCCAACGCTTCGGAAACGTCCGCCGCGATCGAAAATTACGACCTGCACGTTACCGGAACCTTCGCCGCGACCGCGAGCATCGTCGGTTCCGCGACGGAAGCGCTTCGGGCTTACGACGGCGTCAACGGCGTCCTCGTCGGTTCGCCGGAAGCGTTCGTCGACGCCGGTTTTGTCGACGAAGCGTCGAATAATTACGCTTTGAGCGCGACTTCCCCGGCGATCAACAAAGGTTCGAACCGCCTGGTCGGCCAAGCCGGCTATTACGCGTCGATCCTCCTGTCCGGCTCGAACGTTCGCGTCGTTGCGACCGATATTAACGGCGAAACCCGTCTCGTCGGCGGCACCGTCGACATGGGCGCTTACGAATACCAGACCGCGACGGAAGTTCCGTCCGTCGTCGTTACGACCCTGGAAGACGTCGTCGATCCGTTCGACGGCAAGATTTCGCTCCGCGAAGCGATCGATTACGCCGGAAGCGCTTACAACGCCGACGGACGCGTTCAGAAAGTGGGAACGAGAATCACGTTCGACGCGTCCCTGGCCGGCAAAACGATCGCGCTCGCCGAAACGCTCGACGTTACGAAGTGCGTTACGATCGACGCGGTCGGATTGAAGGGCGGTTTGACGCTCGACGCGGGCGGCGAATTCGTCGTCGTTAAAGTCGACGCGACGCCGGACTCGCAAGCCTCCGAAGTCGTTTTGGCGGGCCTGACGATCACCGGCGGGGCCGCCGACTGCGGCGCGGGCGTTTACTGCGTCGGCGGCGACGTCGAAATTTTGAACTGCGCGATTTACGGGAACGAGGCGCGCGAAGGCGCGGGCGTTCGCGTCGACGCCGGTTCGGTTTCGATCGTCAACACGACGATTACGAAAAACAACGCTACGAACGCTTACGGCGGAATTTACAGCCGCGGCGGTTCGGTCGCGCTGCGCAACTCGATCGTCGCCGTCAACACGACGAACGGCGAAAAAGACGGCGCGGACGCGTTCCTTAGCGGCGCCTTCACGATCCGCGCGACGTTGATCGGCTCCGCGGCCTCCTGGGTCGCGAACGCTTACGACGGCGTCGCCGGGAACTTCGTCGGCTCCCCGAACGCGCCGGTCGACCCGTCCTTCAACGATTGGGATAAGAACGACTTCACGCTCGGGCAAAACGCCGCCGGATTCGCTTCCGTCGCGCTGAACGCCGGGGACAACTCGCTGACCGCTTACCCGAACGGCGACGTTCCGTCTTACGACGCCGCGGGCGACGCGCGCTTCGTCGGCGGCGCGGTCGACATGGGCGCTTTCGAGTCCCCGCTCGGCCCGACCGAAATCCCGAGCCTGATCGTTACGACCGCGGAAGACGTCGTCGACCCGTACGACGGCGAAATTTCGCTCCGCGAAGCGGTCGCCTACGCGAACAACTACGGCCTCGAACGCACGATCACTTTCGCCGAATCGATCAACGGCTCGACGTTCTACCTGAACTCCGAGCTCAAGATCGGCTCCGATTTGACGATCGACGGCTTGGCGAACAACGCGCTCGGGATCGTTTTGACGACTTCGAACGACGTCGCCGACCAACGGATCCTCAACGTCGACGCGGGGAACGTCGTCTTGAACGGCCTCACGATCACGAATCGACGTTCGGAACGCCTCCAAGCGGGGCTCGACGACCTGTCGATCCAACAGGGCGGCGCGATCTACGTGCGAGCCGGCTCCGTTTCGATTTACAACTCGCTCCTGACGGACAACGCCGCCGAACGCGGTTCCGCGGTCTACGTCAACGAAGCGAACTCGACCGCCTACGCGAAGCTGGTCAACTGCACCGTCGTCGCCAACACGGCCAACGGCGCGACCGACGGCGCGGCCCTTTACGCCGAGCTGGGTTCGCTCCAACTGTACAACACGATCGTCGCGTTGAACGAAGCGACCTCGACGACCGTCGCGCAGGACGTCTACCAGGGCGCGAGCGCTCCGAACGTCAAGGCCTTTAACACCTTCGTTTCGCGTTCCGAAACGTTGTCCGAACTGATCGCCGGAAACGGTTGCTTTATCGGTTCGTCCACGCTCGACATAACGGCCGAAACGAGCGCGCTCTTCGTCGATCCGGACAACCGGAACTACCGTTTGAACGACGATTCGCTCGCGGTGAACGGCGGAAACAACGCCTACTTCAACGAAGGGTCGTTCAACGGCACGTTCGATTCGTTCGACCTCGACGGCCTCCGCCGCGTTTACTACACGACGACCGACATGGGCGCGTTCGAAAATCAAACGGCGAAAGACGCGCCGTTCGGCGACGTCGACGGCAAGTCCGTTACGCTCCTCGTTTCGACCGGCGCCGACGTCGTCGATCCGACCGACGGCAGAACCTCGCTCCGCGAAGCGCTCGATTTGTCCGACCGCCTGTACGCGCTCGGCTACGACGATATCACGATTCGTTTCCGCGACGATTACACGGTCAAGCTCGGCGAAACCGCGCTTCAAGTGAACTCGCCGGTTACGATCGTCGGCTCCAACGGCGCGATCGACGCCGGAAATTCGAACTCCGCGCTTCTGATCGACGCCGACGGCGCCGTCGTTATCGAAAACATCGAGCTCAAGAACGGCCTGGCGCTCGAAGGCGGCGCGATCAAATTGACCGACGGCGAGCTGACCCTGGCGAACGTGTTGATCAACAACTGCGAAGCGCATATTTACGGCGGCGCGCTTTACGCCGACGCCGGAACGAAGGCGACCCTGTACAACGTTACGTTCGCCAAGAACGTCGCGGTCGACGGCGCGGGCGTCTACGGCGCCAACGGTTCCGAAATCGCGATCTACAACTCGGTGATCGCGGGGAACCGCACGACGACCGGCGTTTCTCCGACCGACGTCCTCTTCGCCGGAGACGATTTCGAACTCGCTTACTCCGTCGTTGGAAACGCGGGAACGGCGGCCAACGCCTCGAAACTGCGCGCCAAGTCGGTCGGAAGCAAGATCGGTTACGGCGTCGACAACGAGATCGACCCGCTCTTCATCGACGCGAGTTCCGGCAACTTCCGCCTCTCGTTGACGGCGAGCCCGGCGGTCGGCGCCGGTTCGGCCGACTACGTTTACGGCGGCGTTTCGACCGACTTGAACGGTCAAAGCTACGGCGCCGGAGCGGGGACTTGGGTTACGGGCGACGACGGCGAACCCGTTTGGGTTCCGGCCCCGGTCAGCGCCGGCGCGTACCAGATCGCCAGAGAAACGCCTTCGACGGTCGTTACGACTTTGGAAGACGTGGTGAACCCGTACGACGGCGTAACTTCGCTCCGCGAAGCGATCGAATACGTCCAAGGACGCGACAACGTCGGCGGCGCGGGCGCGGGAAGTCTCGACGACAGCGCCTACGCCGCGACCAACGCGATGAACAACGCCTCCGTTTACAGCGCGACGTTCTACAATCCGATCACGTTCGATCCCAGCCTGGCCGGCGGCACGATCGTTCTCGACGGCGAGCTCGGCGGGTTTAATTTCCGTTCCGGTCGCGCCGGGGTCGTTATGGACTACATGATCGACGCCTCGGCGCTGTCCGGGTTGGGCGGGATCACGATCGACGCCACGGCCCTGCGCGCCGGAATGATCGGAACGGGCGCGTTGTTCAACGTCAACGGAACGGGCAATCCGGACGTCCCGGTTTATTATCCGGCTCACCTCGACCTGCGCAATCTGCGCGTCGTCGGCGACGGCGGCACGGGCGTTGCGACGACTCCGTTCGCTATGGTTACGACTCGCAACTGCCTGTTCGAAGGTTTCGACACGGCGATCGACGTCGGAGACAACGATAAAAACGACGGCGGTATCGCGCACATTTACAACACGACGATCGTCGGCGGCATTCTCGTCGGCGGCAAGGCTTACGTCTACAACTCGATCGTTACCGGCGGTTTGTACGTGAGAGTTACGGTGGGGAATCCGGCGTACCGCACCGCTGCGGTTTACAACTCCTACGTGAACTGGTACGACGGTTTGACCGGGCGAGTTTCGTCGACGGCGACGATCAACGGCGGCAGTTGGAGCGAATACTTCGTCGACGCCGCGAATCGCGACTACCGTTTGGCGCGGTACTCGCTCGGCGTCAACGGCGGAAACAACGAGTACCTCCGCACGTTGGAACCGACGCACGCGAAAGACGAAACCGACCTCAACGGCAACCGTCGCGTCGATAATTCGAGCGTCGATATGGGATGCTACGAAGCCCAGCGCATGGTCGACGTTCCGTCCTCGGTCGTTACGACCGAACTCGACGTCGTCGACCCGACCGACGGCTTGATTTCGATCCGCGAAGCGTTGGCCTACGCCGAACAGGCGTCGTCTCGATACGGCAACACCGTTACGTTCGACGCGTCGCTCGACGGCAAGACGATCGTGCTCGACGGCGCCCTCGAGATTACCCGCAACGTTAGTTTCAACGGCGGCGACCTCGATATCACGCTCAGCGGCGGCGGCAAGAACAGCGTCTTCTCGATCGCGATCGGCGAAAACTACGCCGAGGTGATGAACGCCTACAACGTTACGTTGCGCAACCTGACGATCGCCGACGGTTACGCGGCGAAGAACGGCGGCGGCGTCGAGATTTCGCGCGGTTACGTTTACATGAACGGCGTCGATATTTACGGTTGCCGGGCGATGCAGTACGGCGGCGCGATCTACGCTCGCGACGGCGAATTGACGCTCGAAAACTGCCGTATCGGCGGCAACTCGGCCACTTACTACGGCGGCGTCGTCAACCAGTTCGGCTCGACCGTGTTGATCGGGTGCTACGTCGCGGAGAACGTCGGTTCGACGAAGAATTCCGACGTTTGGGGCGAATATCCGCGCAACTACGCGAACAGCAAGAACAACGTGATCGGCTTCGTCAAGGATATTACGATCGTCGACGGCGAGTACGGCAACCGCGTCGGAACGGAAGCGAACCCGCTCAAACCGTTCGTCGCCGTTTCGGTCGGCAACCTGGAGATTAAGCCGGAAAGCGCCTGGGGCGGCGCGAAGGCGCCCGTCAGCTCGTCGGTTCTCGACGACGCCCTGGCCGCGTTCGTCGACGAAGACGAAACGGATCTCGCGATCGACCTGGCCGTTCTCGAGGAAACCGCTTTCGACGACGATCTTTTCGCGTCGTTCGAGCAATTTTGAGTTGAAAACGAGTCGAGCCGACGCGTCGGAGGAAACGACGGCGCGTCTCGTTCGACGATGAATTAGGCGACCCGAGCGTTTTTCGAAAGATCGACGCGTTCGCGAGTCGGCGCGACGATTTTTGGAGCGTCGTTCGGGTTGGAGTCCCGGGGGAGTTTCGGCTTCCTCGGGATTTTTTTATCGGCGCTTGAAATGGTAAAATAGCGAAAACGGTTAAAATGGACAGACGGCTTGGCGGCGCGTCAAGAGGAAAAAAAGAAAATTCTCTGAAAAAAGCTCGGGAAAACGGATAAAGAGTTAAGGTTGAAACGATTTTTAGACGATTAACAAAATATAAGAGGAAAAAAGTTCGACGGCTCGCGAAAAAAGGGCTTGACGAACTTAAAGCGGCGGCTTTTCGCCGTCGTCGTCCGCAAGTCGGGCGGCTCGCCTTTGCGTCATATCGCGTTTTTTCGTCGGGCGGAGATACGACCGGCCGTCGAAAGGCGCTCTTCGGGAACCGCGTTTGTCGGTTTTCGAAACTCGAACGTTCCCAGGGGGGGAATAGTCCGGCGATTTGAAATTTATTTCGGTCGCCGGACATTTTTTTGCCCGTCGCTCCCATTTTGCCTATTTTAACGTTGAACGGCGAAACGATTTCTTGCCTGTTTTGTCTGTTTTAGCCGTTTTAACGCGTTTCCGACGAGCGCAACGCGTCGGCCGTTCGTTTTAAGCCGTCGAGGCGAGCGCGAAAGATCGGCGTTTTCTTGAAGAGGCGGCGAAACTCGTCGGCGTCGAGCGCGTCGACGGCGTCGAGCGAAACGTCGAGCGGAGCGGCGGCGTTTTGCGGCGCGTTCCAAGGGCAAACGCGTTGACAAAGGTCGCAGCCGAAGAGCCGTCCGTCGAGTTTCGCGGCGATTTCGGCGGGGAGCGCGTCGCGATTTTCGATCGTCCAAAAGTTGAGGCAACGCTTGGCGATAAGGGTTCGGTCGCCGGGAAGCGCCCGAGTCGGGCAAGCGTCGACGCAACGGCGGCAGCGGAGGCAACGTTCGGCGTTCGCCGTCGCGTCCGGAACGCCGAGCGCCGAACGGAGAGCGTCGGGCGTCGCGAATCCGGTCGTTTCGTCCGGCGGCGTCGAAACGAGAAGCTCGCCCAAAAAGAACCGCGACCCGAGCCGGGGCGAGACGACGAGCGAATGGAGCCCGCAGAACCCGATTCCGGCGCGAACGGCCCAATCTTTTTCGAGAAGCGGCGCGGTATCGACGACGGCCCGGGCCTCCGCGTTCGGAAAACGGTCGAGAAAAAACGCTCGAAGTCGTTTTAATTTGCGCTTTAGAACGTCGTGATAATCGAGGCAAGCGGCGTAAGGAACGACGGCGCCGGACGAACGCGCCGTTTCGGCGGATTCGGGAGACGGGGCTGATTGGGCGATTTGAGCAAGTTCGGCGGAGAGCGTCGCCGTCGCTTCTTCCGATTCGGCGCGAAGTCGGCGTTCCGAAAGCGCGACGACGACGAGCGTTTGCGCCGACGGCAAGACGGAACGCGGATCGCGGCGAGCGTCGACGTTTTCTTCGAGGTAAGCGAGTCCGGCGCAAACGCCGCTCCGAACGCGGTCGGCGAAGAGGTCGAACGTCTCCGCCGGGCCGACCGGGACGAAACCGAGGGCGTCGAGACCCGCGTCGGAAGCCGCTTCGAACCAGGCGCGGCAGATCGACGGGAGCGTTTCCGACGCGGCGAACGTTTCAAGCGTCGGCGGGAAGGTCGAAAAAAGCGGGGAGGGCGAAGACGGCAAGGGACGATTGGGGAACAAACGGGCGGAGTCGGGCGAAAACGGGACGAAAAAGACGGCGGTCGGCGCGTTTTACGGCATCGCGTCGGTCGGCGGGGCCTTGCGTTTCGACTTCCGGCGGCGCGGCGCGCTCCATTCTTTCGTTAATTTTTCGAAAATTTCGGGCGTTTCGTACCGCGCGACCGTTCCGTCGCTTTCCGGCATCGGCCCGATCAAACCGCGAAAAATCGGATAACCGCGCATTCGCAAATCGGCGCTGCAGTCGTCGACGCCGATCTTTTCGAAGCGGGCGGTCAATTCGGAAACGTCGGAGAAATCGCGAACGCGCGGCTCGCCGTCGGCGGCGCGGTCGACCAAACGATAGATCATCGGGTTTTCCTTCCGTTGAAAAGGTTCGAGGAACGCGCGGACGTCCGCGAGCGTTTTCTTAAGATACGACGTCGACGGCGACGCGGAGAAAAACCGCGAATTTTACCGTCGACGGCGAAAAAGAAGGAAAAACGAACGGATCCGTCGTCGATCAACGGACGACGTCCGGGACGCGCAACGTTTGTTCGGCGCGCGTCGCGCCGACGACCCGCGCTCCGCCGACCGGTCTTGCGCCGGCCGTTCGAACGCCGCCGACGAACGCGTCGATCTCGACTTCCGGAACGCGAACGTATTTGGCGCCGCGCGGTTTGGTCGACGAACGAGCGACGGAGCGGTTCGAATCGGCGGCGTCGGCGCGGTCGGAAACGACCGGCGGAGCGGCGTTCGCAAGCGCCGACTCGGCTTCAGGCGCGTCGTCGATCTCCGCGGCGCCGACGGGGGGGGCCGCCGGTTCCGAAACGGGGCTCGGCGTCGCCGCGACGGGTTCCGGGAGAACGTCCGAACGAGACGCGGAAACGTCGACCCAAGCCGGTTTGACGATCGTTTCGGCGAGCGTCGCGTCGGTCTCGGAAGGCTCGGCGTCGTTCGAACCGTCGGCGGGCGGCGCGGTTTCGGGGGCGTCCGCGGGCTCCGACGTCTCCGCTTCGCAGGGGACGACGAGCGTTTGTTCGCGTTTATCGAGAGCGACCGTCGCGTCCGGATAATGGCAAACGTTGATCCAAAGGCAAAGGACGATTAAGAGCGTCGACATGAAAAAACCGGAAATCTTAGCCATCTTAACGTCCTTTCGGGCCGGGCGAAACGCGACAAAAGGAGGAAACGCGCGGGGTGGTCGCGTCGGCGTCGGAGCGAGGTCGAATTTTTGTTCGTTTTGGAAACTACGCAGTCTCCCCCAACTAGTTAATTATACTATCCGGCGCGGGTTTTGCAAGCGTTTCATCTTGTTTATCTTATCTTTTTAAAGAAAATGAAGGGAATAAATCGATTTTAACGCCGATGCGCGGCGTCCGGGGAGCGTAATAACGCGGTTGGAGAATTTTTGGAGAATATTTTGCCAAAAAATCGCGGAAACGAATTGACGGAAAGAAAAAAGAGGGTAGAATAAAAGCGTTGGAAGCGTTTGGGGTATAGCGTAAAGGCAGCGCAGCCGGCTCTGAACCGGTTAGTCGGGGTTCGAATCCCTGTACCCCAGCTGAAAACGGCGTTCGACGTTCGCGGCGGACGCCGTTTTTTTATTTCTTGGCCGTTTCTCGGCGAATTTCTCCGGAAAAGCGGCGCGAATCGAAGGTTTCTCGACCGAACCGCGCGTAAAAAAAGCGTTCGCAAAACGAACGCTGAAACGAGACGAAACGTCGAAAGCGCGACGAACGCTTAAGCGGCGGTGAACAGCAGACAATCTCTCCACCAACAACGACGAGCGCGTTTGAACATGATCTTCTCCTTCTCGGGGCTTGGGGGGCTTGCGGGCGTTCGCGCGCCGAAAACGTTCTCGGCGACCAACCTAAAAACGCCGACGTCGGCGCGAAGCGAAAAACGACGCGGAGTTTTAGGATTTTAGGGGAATTTTCCTCATGACGAATAATATAACACAGAATTAAGACGGCGCAAGGGGACGCCACAATTTCTTGAAAAATTGCGTCGGCGTGGAACGGGCGCGGGCTTTCGGGGGGTAGAATAGAGCGACGGCGGCGAGTTTAACGGAAAAAACGACCGCTCGTTTGCCGCGCGAAGATAAAAAAAGCCGCTCCGAAACGGAACGGCTTGAAGCTGATCGCGAGCGTTTTCGATCAGAAAACGTCGAGAATGAAGTGCTTGCCTTCGTGGAAGCGGCGCGGCGTCGGGTAGTAGTTTTGCCAAGCCGGATTGAAGGTTTGAAGACCCATCGCCGACGGTTGGGACGCGTCGCTGAAGTTGTGTTGGTAATAACCGTAGGGGTAGTGCATGAAACGAGACCAGTCTTGGAGTTCGCCGGACGGAGTCGCGTAGGGGGACGGCTCGACGACGTCGCGGACGTACAGACGGTTTTGGAGACGATTGCGGTAGCGATTCGAACGCTCGGTCATGCCGGCGCGGATCCCGGCGACGCGACCGCGAAAGTCGACGTCCGCGCCGATCCCGACGACGCCGGCCCCGGCGACGCGACCGCGGAGACCGAGACCGGCTCCGACGACGCCTTCGCATTCTTCGCAAACGTCGGTCGTTTGAACTTGAGCCGCCGGTTGAGCCGGGGCCGGAACGACCGCGTCTTGAGCGTCGACGGGCGAAACGAAGGAAAGCGCGGCGGCGACCAAAAGTCCCGCGAAAACGTTGCATTTCATCTTTTTCTCCTTGAAATAAGGGGGTTCGCCGCTTCGGATAAAACGGCTGCGATTCGGAAAACGCGTCGTTCGCGGCGACGCGACGACGTGGGCGGCGGTCGGAACGTCGTCGCGTTTGGACGAGACACGGGCGTTGGAAAAAACGCCTAAACCGCCTAATCACTTTAAGTCGGTAAGATTTGCGCTCGAGTTGAGCGATTTTTTCTTCTCTTGAATATTTTACCTAATTTATCTGTTTTGAAAAGCGGACGTCGCGGCGGGACGCGCCTTTTCGGGGGAAAAAAGAAAAAGAAAACGGAAAAAAGATAAATCGGGCGGTTTGGGCGAAACGGGCGGTTGGAAAAAACGGGCGGAGCGAGTTTGCGGCAAGGTTTTTCGGGAAAAAAACGGACGACGCGGCGAAGGAACGCCGTCGCCGCCTTCCAAGAAAGAAAAGCGGCGTTATAATAGGGGGAAAGAGGGAGTCGTTCGGACGGTTCGCGCCGTCGCTCGACTCGACGCAGATCGGTTTTCGTCCTTAACCCCGTCCGGAGTTCGCTCGCATGTTTTCCGTCGTTCGCGACTTTTCCTTTTCTTACGGCCACCGACTTTATCGATACGAGGGAAAATGCCGGCGTCTGCACGGGCACAACGCCAAGGCGCGCGTCGAGATTCTCGGCGTCGGCGATTCGCTCAACGAGCGGGGAATGGTGCTTGATTTCGTCGATTTGAAGGCGATCGTCGGGACGTGGATCGACGAAACGCTCGATCACCGCGTCTTTTTGGCGAAAGACGATCCTTTGGCCGAGACGTTGGCCGCCGCCGGAGAACCGGCGCTTCTTTTCGACGAGAACCCGACCGCCGAACGGTTGGCGAAAGCGATTTACGATTACGTCGAGTCGCAGGGGTTCGTCGTCGCCAAGGTCGAGTTTTGGGAGACGGAAAACTGCCGGGCGACGTATCGTCGAACGGCGGACGAGAAAAACGACGCGAACGCGTAAAATAACAACGATTAGATAAAATAGAAAAAGCGACGCGAAGGCGAAAAATGGAAAAGCGAAAGTTGGTCTGCATCGTTTGCCCGCAAGGTTGCTCGCTCGAAGTCGACGTCGAGGCCGGAACGGTTTCCGGCAACACGTGCAAACGCGGCGAGCTTTACGGCTTGGCCGAAACGACGAATCCGACGAGAACGCTGACGACGACGGCGCGGATCGTCGACGAAAACGGCGAATTTCTCGACATGGCGCCGGTTCGAACCGCCGCTCCGATCCCGAAAGGGCTCCTTTTCGACGCGATGAAGGAAATCGACGCGCTTCGACTGCGGACGCCGGTGCGACGCGGCGACGTGTTGATCGCCGATCTGCTCGGAACCGGAACGCCGGTCGTCGCGACCCGCGATCTGGGGTGAGCGAGAGAGCGAAAGCGAAAAATCGCCGAAAATCAGGAAAGATCGACGAACAATTTTAACGGAGTTTCGACGTCGCGGAAAACCGAGCGCGCCGCCGAGATTTCCCGACCGCGACGCGTTCGACGGCGGCGAGTCGCGGCGGAAAACGATCGCCGTCCGTCGTCGAACGTCGCCGTTCGCCGTCTTTTCGTCGAGTTCGAGCGCTCTTCCGTCGCGCAAACGCGGAAGGGCCGACGAGCGACCGTTCGCGGAGCCTCCCGAGTTTCGCCGACCGTCGCCGAGAACGAACGGGAAAGCGCGAGCGTTCGGAAGGCGTCGACGACAATGCGAAACGGAGGATTACTCCAATGAGCTCTTGCAAACGCGTCGTCGTGATTCCGGACGGTTTCGCGGACGATTCGATCCCGGCGTTGAACGGAAAAACGCCGATGGAGGCGGCTTCGACCCCGACGCTCGACTCCCTGGCGCCGCGCGCCGCGATCGGGCGGTCGTTCAACGTTCCGGACGGATTCACGCCCGGTTCCGACGTCGCGACCCTTTCGGCGTTGGGATACGACCCGGTCGAGTCGTACACCGGACGCGCTCCGCTCGAAGCGGCGGCGCAGAATATCGAACTCGGCCCGAACGACTGGGCGTTTCGGTGCAATCTCGTTTGCGTCGAAAACGGCGTGATGCGGGATTTTTCGGCCGGACACATTTCGACCGCCGAGGCGACCGCGCTTCTTGCGGAGATCAACGCCGACGTCGCGCCGCGTTGGAGCGAGATCGCGCCGGAGATCGGGGGAACCGTCGAATTCTTTCCCGGCGTCGGGTACCGCAATCTCATGATTTTCCGACCCGATTCGGGGACGGGCGCGGATCCGGCGCCGTTCGACGCGTCGACGACGACCGCGCCGCCGCACGACTACGCCGACCGTTCGATTCTCGACGTTTTGCCGCGAGGGCGGGGGGGCGCCGCGCTTCGCCGAATGATGGAGCTTTGCGCCGAACGCTTGGCCGCGTCGGAAACGAACGCGCGTCGCGTCGAACGGGGCGAGCTTCCGGCGACGCAATGCTGGCTTTGGGGACAGGGAACGCGACCGCGGCTCGTTCCGTTCGCCGAAAAATACGGGTTCGGCCCGGGCGCGATGATCACCGCCGTCGATCTGCTCCGCGGGATCGCGCGCAATCTCGGTTGGGAAACGCTTGAAGTTCCGGGCGCGACCGGGTACGTCGACACCGATTTCGCCGCCAAGGGGCGCGCCGCCGCGGAAGCGCTCGACCGTTTCGACGTCGTTTGCGTTCACGTCGAAGCGCCGGACGAAGCCGGGCACGAGGGGAGCGTCGAGAAAAAGATCGCGTCGCTTGAAGCGATCGACCGGGAGACGCTTCCGCCGATCTTGGAGAAGTTGCGAACGTTCGAGAATTGGCGGTTCCTGATTTTGCCCGACCATCCGACGCCGGTCGCGCTCAAAACGCATTCGCGCGGCGCCGTTCCCTGGGCGATCGTCGGTTCCGACGTTTCCGGGGACGGTTTCGCGACTTACGACGAAAAGACCGGGGCCGCTTCGACTCGTGTTTTCGAACGCGGCGCCGATTTAGCCGAACTCTTTTTGAGGGGGAATTTGCAATGAAACGCTGTTTTGCGATCGCCGTCGCCGCGACCGTCGCGACGCTCGCCGTTTTGGCGTCGAACGCTTCGTTCGTCGAGGCCGCCGACGCTCGACCGGATTACGACGCGCTGGCCGAATCGAAAGCGGACGACGACAAATACGAGTGGACGTATCTTTTCGACGGGAAAACGCTGAAAAATTGGGTCGATCTCGAAGACGCCGGGGCCGAAAAGCCGGTCGTCGAGGACGGCGCGATCGTTCTCGGGATGGGCGCGTCGTCGACGTCGATCAAATTCGACGAAGAGGCGGCGGGATTCAAATTGCCGCGCGAAAATTACGAGCTGGAAATCGTTTCGCGGCGCGACATGGGGACGGACTTTTTTTCCGCGACGACTTTTCCGGTCGGCGACGCTTGCGTTACGTTAATCAACGGCGGGTGGGGCGGAGCCGTTCTCGGAATCTCGAACGTCGACGATATGGACGCGTCGCAAAACTCGACGTCGTCGTTTTACAACTTCAAAAACGGCGTGTGGCACCGCTTCCGCGTTCAGGTTTCGAAGCGGGCGCTCCGCGTTTGGGTTAACGACGAAAAGGGGATCGACTGCGTCGTCGAGGGACGCCGCCTTGGGACGCGTTTCGAGGTGTCGCGTTGCGAGCCGCTCGGGTTGACGAGCTGGGTCAGCAAGGGCGTCGTGAAGGTCGTCCGCGTTCGCGCGCTGACCGACGACGAGTTGAAAACGCTTAACGAGCGGGCCGACGAAGAAGCGCGATTTTTCCAAATCGGGAATTAGCGGTCGACGAGACGCTCGACCGGGCGAAAATTAGCGAAAAAGGCTCGAATCGACGGGACGCGCCGTCGGCTCGGGCCTTTTCTATTTTGCGCGTTTCGCCTGTTTTCACACCGGTTCGACTTCAAATTCTTCGTCGCCGACCCAAAATCGGGAAAGTCGCGCTTCGAAGTCGTCGTCCGGATCTTCCTCCTCGAAAACGACCGGATTTTCGTTCGGCGCGGCCTTGGCCGACCAGATTTCGACGCGATTCGGACGGATCTCGATCAGCGCGTAAGACGGATCGTCGCCGGAAAGGAACGCTCGCGCCGTCGGATTCCAGGCGCCCGTCGGCTCCGCGCCGTCGACGACGACCGCTTTTCCGCCGATCTGCGCGTATTCGCAATCGCTCGAAAAAACGTTCCTGCCGACGAGCAGGTGAACGAACGGAAAGCGTTCGACGTCGGCGATCTTCCGCGTCGTTCGCTTCGTCGCGATTCGAATCGTTCCGCGGTCGTCGAGAACGCCCATCGCGTAACGGGCCCAAGGTCGTCCGTCGGCGTCGACCGTTCCTAAGAGCGTGAGCGTCGGCCCGTCGAAAATGCGGTCGAGCCGTTCTTTTGCGTCGCGCGAAATCATTTTTTCCCCTTTTTTGGATTCTCGTTTGGCTTGATTCTGGCAAGCGTTGGGCGGCGTTGCGAACGGGCGACCGCTCGCCGCGTCGCGATCGCCTTGCCGCAAGTGTGCGGCGTCGGCGTTAAAAGGGGAAAACGCGGTAAAAAAGCCGACTATTCTCCGAAGAAATTACGGATTTCGCGTTCGGCGGATTCCGGCGAGTCGGAGGCGTGAACGAGGTTTTCCGTCGCGTCGAAACCGAAATCGCCCCGAATCGTTCCGGCGGCGGCTTTCGTCGAATCGGTCGCGCCGAGGAGTCCGCGAACGACGGCGATCGCTCGACGGCCTTCCCAAATCGTCGCCAAGACCGGCCCGCGCGTAACGTAAGCTTCCAGTTCCGGATAAAACGGCTTTTCGACGTGTTCGGCGTAGTGCCGCGCCGCGAGTTCTTTCGAGACGGTTCGCAGTTCGATCTTCGTTAAACGGAGCCCTTTGCGTTCCAGGCGGCCGACGATTTCGCCGACCAAACGGCGTTCGAGCGCGTCCGGTTTGAGCATAACGAACGTTTTTTCCGTTTCGAGTTGGGGAGTAGACATTATTTCCTCGCTATTCCTTAAATTTTGGGGGGCGACTTCCGCCGCGGCGCCGGTCGCGGACGCTTTGATTGTACGCCGTCGCGCGGTTTTGGCAAGGCCCGGCGAAAAAACGACCGACCGACGCGCTCGAAAATCGATCGGCGTCGCGAAGCGGAGATCTCGTCGCCGAAAATTCGAAAAACGCTCTTGACGCGCCTTGCGGAAAAACGGTATAGTGCGAACGTTCGGTCGAATCGCGCCGCGCCGACGTCGGACGAAACGCGCGATCTCGAACCGCTTGAAGCGAATAGACGGCCGCGACGCCGGTCGTTGCCCACCTTGAAAATTTCAGTATGTTAGCTATCGAAAGTCGAAAAATGAACGGTTTGAAGAAGATTCTTGGGCGCGGTCGAGCGTTCGGCGTTCTCGCGCCGCTTGCGACCGCGGCGGTCGCGATCTCGTTTTCGGTCGTCGACGCTTCCTTCGCCGCCGAGCGTCCGTCGTCGAACGTTCGGCGCTCGGCGACGCGGGTCGCGCGGAACGTCGCCGACGGCAACCCGATTCGGCAAGACGCTCAACAACTTTACCCGGAGATCGTCGCCGAAGTCAACGGCGTCCAGATCACGCTCGACCAACTTCGCGCCGAGACGCTCCAAGCGCACGGCGAAGAGGCGCTTTCCCGCATTTTGAACCGCGCTCTCGTGTTGGCCGAGTGCAAGCGCCAGGGCGTCGCGATCACGCGCGCCGACGTCGACGCCGAGATCGATCGGATGGCGAAGTCGTTTCGCCTCGATCGCCGCCAATATCTCGACGTCGTGCAAAAAGACTCGTCGATGAGCTATCAGGAGTACGCCGAAGAGGTCGTTTGGCCGCGTTTGGCGTTGCAGGCGCTCGTCGCCGACCAGATCAAGCTGAGCGACGAAGAGCTCGAAGCCGCGTACCTGAAATCTTACGGCCCGTCGGTCGGGCTCCAAATGATCGTCTGCGAAACGAAGGAAAAAGCCGACGACGTCCGCGCTCGCGTTCTCGCCGATCCGGAGTCGTTCGGGACGGTCGCGAAAAACGAATCGATCGACGTCGTTACCGCTTCGAACAAAGGGCGGATGCAGCCGATCTTCCACGGAACGCTCGAAGATAAAGCGATGGAAGACCTGCTTTTCGCGCTCGAAGTCGGCGAAATTTCCGAAACGATCGGCCCTTACGGCCCGCAACGGCAGTACGTTGTTTTCCGTTGCGAAAATAAGTACGACCCGGTCGTTCCGCGCGAAAAAGTCGCCGAGATTAAGGAACGCCTCCAAGTTCAGGCGAGCGCGTCGAAACTCCGCGCCGCCGCCGACGAACTTTTCGCTCGATTGGGCCGCGAAGCGAACGTCGTCAACGTCATCGGCGATCCGGAACTTCGCAAGCAGTACCCGACCGTCGCCGCGACGGTCGACGGGAAGCCGATCCTTCTCGACGCGGTCGTTGAAATGTGCATGCGGCTTTACGCCAAGCAGGATCTGGACGCGCTCGTTTCGATCGAGCTCATCCGCCAGGAGTGCAAAAAAGTCGGGCTGAACGTTACCGATTCCGACGTCGCGACCGATATTTTCATCCGCGCCGCCGAAACGACGTATCCGCTTCCGGACGGTTCGCCGAACGTGAAGGAATACCTCCGCGCCGAACTCGAAAAGTACCAAACGACCGAGGAAAATTATAAAAAATCGATCGTGTGGCCCGGCGTCGCGCTCCGCAAACTCTCCGAAGGCAAGGTAAAAATTACCGAAGAGGAGATCGCCAAGGCTTACGAGGCGAATTTCGGCGAAAGCGTGCAGTGCCTGGGGATCGTCCTTTCCGACGAACGCCGCGCTCGAGACGTCTGGCAAAAAGCGCGAACCCTGCCGGCGAAAGAAAATCGTCCGGCCGAAGACGTGTTCGGCGACCTGGCCGCGGAATATTCGGTCGAACCGGACGGCAAGCAAATGCGCGGCCGCATCGCGCCGATCGTCAAAAACGGCGGTTATCCGCAACTCGAAGAAGAAGCGTTCGCGCTCAAACCGGGCGAACTGTCGCAGGTGATTCAGATCGACCCGAGCACGTTCGTCATCCTTTACTGCCAGGAACGGATCCCCGGGAGCGAAGCGACCTTGGAAGACGTTCGCGAACAGATCGTCGCCAACCTTCGCAAAATGAAGGAAGCGTCCGCCGCCGGCGAGTTTTACGCGGGCGTCGTCAAGCGGTCGCGCATCGTCAACAATCTGACGAAAGAGATCGTCGAGCCGGGCGCCAAACCGTCGCCGGACGCGCAATGGGCGTCGCCGGAAGCGAGCGCGCTTCGTCGCTGAGCGCCTGAATTTGCCGAACGCCGCCCGACGAAACGCTCCGCAGCGTCGTAAAAAACGCCGCGGGGCGTTCGGAACGGAACGGTTTTCTCGACCGGCGGTCAGTCGGTCGGGTTCGTGTCCTGAATGAATTGATAAATCGGGTCGGGCGCGTTTTCCTTGATGTTTCCGGTGAAGAGTTCCTTGACGTAAAGCGCGTCTTCGCCGGGAGATTCCGGCAGTCGGAACGAGTCGCCTTTCTGCAAAATGACGCGAACGTCTTTCATCGAGCCGAGTTCTTCCGTTCCGGCGACCTGCGCCGGGAACCAGTAGCCCTCTTTTTGATCGTCGACGAGATAAAATTCCGCCCAGCAGTGTCCCGGGACGCGAACGAGTCGAGCCGGAATGTTGAGCGAACGGCACATCGCGATGAAGAGCGCCGACATGTCTTCGCAATCGCCGTCGCGGGTGCGCAACGCCGCGAGCGCGCCGCGCATCGGCTTTTCGATCTGCGCTTCTTTGTACGAAATTTCGGTTCGGACGTACTCGAAGAGCGCGTCGACTTTTTCCCAATCGCTCGCGTCTTTGTTCGCTTCCTCGACTTTGTCGACGATCTCCGCCGCGAGTTTGCGCACCGTTTTCGACGACGATTCGATAAGATCGCCGGCTTTCAAATAACGGCGAAGTTCGCGCGGAACGCTTTTCGGGATCTTGTAAATTTCCGGCTCGGTCGGCGGCAGAAGCGGTCGGCGCGTTACCTCGAAAAGAACGGTCGCCTCGACGCGCTGACCCGGTTTGAGCTCGCGCATTCGGAAGACCATTTGCCGAGCGCCGCCCTCTTTAAGGTCGCGGTAATCGACCCTTGCGACGCGGGGAAAGTTCTCTTCGAGCGTTCGAACTTTTTGCTCAGGAAAGTCGGTCGGAACCGGCGCCGTTCCGAGCAGATCCTTGCAACCGCCGTTCGGACGCGCTTCGAAAATCATCCCGGCGCGATACTTCGTCGAGACCGCTTTGCCGAGGAGCGGCCCGCGTTTGCCGGCGTTCGACGCCGCGTCAACCTCCGGTTTTTCAACGGTTTCCGAAACTTCCGACGGCGGAGCGACCGGCGTTTCCGACGCGGGCGGAGCGGCTTCCCGGGGCGTCGCGTCCGTTTCCGGAGCGCCGAAAAGATCGTCGTCGGCGTCGTTCGTCGGTTGAACGGCGGGTTGAGCGGGCGCCGGACGCGCCGACGTTCGCGACGCGGAGCCGCTTGCGCCGGGCGAACGCCGTCCGATCGCCCGACCGGAACGCGCCGACGGGGCGGCCTTTTCCGACGGGGCGTTTCGCGATGCTTTCGCGGGCGCTTTTTCGTTCGGGTCGACGTCGAACGGGTCGGCGTTTTTTTCGTCCTCGACGATCGGCGCGTTCGGTTTTTTCCCCTTTTCGGACGCGTCGCGCATTTTGCCGAAACTGATCTGCGCGAAGCTCGGGGTCGGTTCCGCGACGAAGCCGCCCGCAAGCGCCGCGAGCGCGGTCGTCGTCGCCCAAAGAGTCGTTTTTTTCATCGTCGCGTTTCCTTTCTTGCCGAGATTCTATATTTTGTCTGTTTCGCGTTGTTCGCCGCGTTTGCGGAATCGTCGCGAACGTCCCGTTTTACCGGTCTTGCGAACGAAACGAAACGCCGCGTTTCGTCTTTTTTCGACGCGGCGGGCGTTACGACTTGAAAATTTTTCCGCCTCGTCGAGAAACGACGTTTGAAGCGCGTTTGACGGACGGGAAAACGGGGAAAAATGGAGAATTTGTGAAAGAAAAAACGTCGACGGCGCCGAAAAAAAACGGGCGTCCGGGAGAATCGACGGAAAAAAAAGCGTCGACGGCGAGAAAAAAACGCGTTGACGCCGACGCGATAATATCTTACTATAAAGCAATTGTTCAAAAAATATTCGAAAACGATTCGAAAGGAATCCTCGAATGAAAAAATATCTTGTCGACGACGCCGAATATTCCGTTTGCGCGCGAGGAAAGGGCCCGATCCTGGTTTTCGCGCACGGCTTTCCGTTCGACGGTCGTATTTTCGACGCGGTCGCCGACCGCCTGGCGTCGAGATTTTGTTGCGTCGTGCCGGACTTGCGCGGGTTCGGCGGTTCGACGCTTGGAGCGAACGGGCTCAATCCGCACGGTTCTCCGCGCGTTACGATGGGGCGTTACGCCGACGACCTGACGATCCTGGCGTCGGAAATCGCCTGCGAACTCGGGCGCGACCCGGCGACCGAAAAGATTTACCTTTGCGGGCTGTCGATGGGCGGTTATATTTCGCTCGCTTTCGCGGCGCGGCGTCCGGAGCGGCTCGGCGGGCTCGTTTTTTGCGATTCGAACGCGTCGGGCGATTCGTTGGAGAAAGCGGCCGGGCGCCTGAGGTTGGCGGAGGAGATCGTCGCCGTCGAACGGGCGACCGACCGCGTCGCCGCGCTGGCGGAGTCGTATTTGCCGAACCTGTTGTCGCCGAAGACGTTTGAAACGAAGCCGGAAATCGTCGAAACGTTGCGGCAAACGATGTTGCGTCAACGGCCGACCGGGATCGCCGCCGCCGCTCGCGGAATGGCCAAGCGCGCCGATTCGACCGCCCTTTTGCCGAAGATCGCCGTTCCGACCCTTGTTTTGGGCGGCGCCGACGACGTTCTTTCGCCGCCGAGTTCGCTCGACGCGATCGCCGCCGCGATCCCGGGCGCCCGTCGAGCGACGATTCCGGACGCCGGGCACGTCGCGTCGCTGGAAAATCCGGACGCGTTCGCGGACGCCGTCTTGCGCTGGGCCGAATCCGCTTTATAATGGAGGCGACCGGGGCGTTCGTCGGCTCGACGTCGCGGCGAAGCGACGTTCGGGGAGATCGGAACGGACGCCCGGGAACGCAAAACGAACGAATTTTGGTCGTTTGAACCGATTTTTGTCGCGTTTTATTTGCGCGTCGAGACGTTTTCGCGTTTCGGCGCTCGTTTTATTTTAGGGGGGCTCTTCGTCGAGGCTTCCCTACAGCGCAAACGAAAGGAACTTCCGTTGAGTTCGAACGAACGAGAAACGCCGTCCGTCCCGGAACCCGCGTCGAGCGAAAGCGCCGCCGTCGAAAAGAACGGCGCTAAGAAAAACGCCGCCGCGTCGAAGAAAGCGTCGCGCAAACGGGGCGACGCGACTTCGATGGCCGCCGAGCAAAAGGAAATTTCGGTCAGCGAATTTTTCGCGAAAAACCGGCATCTTCTCGGTTTCGACAACCCGCGCAAAGCTCTTTTGACGACGGTGAAAGAGGCGGTCGACAATTCGCTCGACGCTTGCGAAGAATCCGGAACGCTCCCGGAAATTTGGACGCGCGTCGAACGGGCGAGCGAAAATATTTACCGCGTTTCGGTGCAGGACAACGGCCCCGGCATTTTGCCGAAACAGATCCCGTTGATTTACGGCAAACTTCTTTACGGCTCGAAATTTCACCGACTTCGCATGAGTCGCGGCCAGCAGGGGATCGGGATCAGCGCGGCCGGGATGTACGGCTTGCTGACGACCGGGAAACCGCTGGAAGTCGTTTCGAAACTTTCGCCGCGCAAACCGGCGACGTACTTTGTCGTTCGCATCGACTCGAAAACGAACAAACCGGAAGTTCTCAACGGCGACGGCGAAGGCGAAACGATCCCGCCGAACGAGGAAGGCCGACGTTTTTTGCGCGAGCGCGAACTCGATTGGATCGACGTTGCGAGCGGAACGCGGGTAACGATCGAGTTGGAGGCGAAATACCAGCGCGGGCGCGGCGGCGTCGACGAATATTTGGAGCAGACGGCGCTTGCGAATCCGCACGCGACTTTCCATTTCGTCGATCCGGACGGAAACGAAACGACTTACGCCGCGTCGGTCGACGAACTCCCGCCGGAACCGGTCGAGATCAAGCCGCACCCTTACGGCGTCGAACTGGGAAAACTTCTCGAAATGACGCGGGAAACGGAGGCCTCGACGCTCTTTAAGTTCCTGACCGAGTCGTTTTGCCGCGTTTCGTCGACCTTGGCCCGAGCGATCTGCGAAAAGGCTGGGCTTTCGAGCCGCGTCGATCCGAAAACGCTGTCCCGAGACGACGCGGCGAAGCTTTTCGCGGCGATCGGGGAAACGAAAATCCCGGCCCCGTCGAGCGATTGCGTCGTTCCGATCGGCGAGCAAAATATCCTGGCCGGACTGAAAAAGATCGTGCCCGGCGAATTTTTCGTCGCGACGACGCGTCCGCCCGCGGTTTATCGGGGCAACCCGTTTCAGATCGAAGTCGGCTTGGCGTACGGCGGCGGCCCGGCGACGCAAAAGATCGACCGCGAAACGCTTCAAGAGGCGATCGCGGAAAGCGACGCGCGGACGATTCGGCAATTTTTGACCTCGACGTTCGACGGAATCGGGTTCGACGGCGCGGACAAAATCATCAAAAACGCGAACATCCGGCCCCGGGTGTCGCCGCCGAAGTTGACGCAACGCGAGTTTGAAGCGTTGCTTAACTCGTTGCAAACGTTGAACTTATCGGAAGGGCAAACCATGGCGGTTTACCGGTACGCGAACCGGGTTCCGCTGCAGTTCCAAGCGGGCGCCTGCGCCGTTACGCAAACGATCATGCAGACGAATTGGCGCGCGTACGGGCTCCAACAGACGAAAAATCAGCTTCCCCGCGGCCCGATCACGATCATGGCGCACTTCGCGAGCGTTTGGGCGCCGTACACGAGCGAATCGAAAGAAGCGTTGGCCGCGTATCCCGAGATACAAAAGGAGTTGCGTTTAGCCCTGCAAACGGTCGGACGCAAACTCGGACTCTTTTTGAAGCGCCGCGAAAAGGTGAAGCAGGCCGGTTCGCGGCGGGCGGTTTTTCTCCGGTATTTGCCGGAGATCGCGGAGGCGTTGGCGGAGATCAACCGCGGCGATTTTTCGGAACGTCTTGCGAAAGAACGTTTTGCGACGGTCGCGGAAACGCCGGAAGAAGCGTCGGCGACGGTGAGGCGTCGGCAAAGTCCGGGCGAAATTTACATGCGGCTTTTGGCGGTCGCGAACCGCAAAACGGCGTTGGCCGACGTCCGTTTCGACGAGCGGGGGAACAAAATCGAGAAGACGGAGACGGACGAGCTCGACTCCGACCCGACCGTCGCGATTGTTCCGCCGGCACGTTAACCGACGTTGAAATAACGACTTGCGAAGCGTCGTTGAGGGCGTTCGTCGAACTTTCGGCGGACGCTTTTCGCGTCGCGGGACGACGTTTGAATTGCGGTTGCCGATGCGGAAAACGTCGCGGCGTCGAGTCGAACCCGGGCGTCGCGGGGGGAGCGGCGTTTTTTTGGTAGAATTTGTCGAATTTTTCAAATTTCCCCCTTGCGCGGTTTCCGTTTTGGGGTATAATGGCGGCGTAATTACCCGATGGTGTAACGGTAGCACAAGGGATTTTGGTTCCCTTTGTCGGGGTTCGAATCCCTGTCGGGTAGTTTGCTAAAGGCGTTCGTCGATTTTGGTCGGCGGACGCTTTTTTGTTTCTTGCCTCGTCGCGACGTTTTCCGCTTGCTCTTTGTTTTCGCGGCGATTATAATTGTTGGCGGCCCGGCGTCGAGTCGGAAAATCCGCGTCGAAAAATCTAACCGAAAAAGGAAAAACGATGGTGGTGTTTAAGCGAAAAAAATCGGCGGAACCGTCGCAAGTAAAGAAAACGCCCGACGAAACGACGAAACCGACGTTGCCGTTAGCGTTGTGTTTGGCGAAAACTCGCGATGAAAACCGACCGGGTTGCACCGTTTTAGAACACTCGATTTACGTTGGGAAAATCGCCGCGGCTCTTTGGGAGCGGTTGGCGGAGGACGTCCGCGCTCTTTTGCCGCGCGACGTCGTCGTTCCGTTGGCCGCGTTGCACGACGTCGGTAAGATTTCGCCTAATTTTCAAGTCGTGATTTGGAACGCGGTTGCGGAAGAGGAACGAGCGGAGGAAGCGCGGCGGTTTTGGGACGCTAACAAGTCGAAAGCGGAGAGTTTGAGGAAAACGTCGCACGCGGAAATCAGCCGTTGCGTCCTTGCGGAGACCGCGTTGAGCGATTGGGCCGAGGCGGCGGGCATGCATCACGGCGCGTTGCACTCGTCGCTTTGCGCTTGCGCCGGATCTTTTCATTGGCAAGAGTTGCGCGAGACGGCGATCGCGGAGTTGATGAAAATCTTCGGGCCGACGCCGACGAACGTTCCGAAACCGACGCGAGAACAAATCGAGTTGGCCGCGGGATTTATCGTCGTCGCCGACTGGCTTGGTTCCGACGAAAATTTCCTTATCGACGGCGAAACGCCGAACGCGAACGAAGCGGAAAAACGCGCCGTCGAGATCCTCGACGAAATTGGTTGGACGATTCCTAACGCTTTTGACGGCAAGAGTTTCGACGAACTTTTTAACGACGGAGGAAACGCGGGGCAACGCTTTGAGCCGAACGAGACGCAGCGCGCTTTTTACGACGTCGCGACCGAGCCCGGCGTTTTTATTATCGAAGCGCCGACCGGAACGGGCAAAACCGAAGCGGCTCTTTGGGGCGCGTATCGGCTTCTTCGCAACCGTTGTTGCAACGGTATTTATTTCGCGCTTCCGACAAGAACGACAAGCGATAAAATTCACGAGCGATTCGGACCGTTTCTGGCTCGCGCTTGCGCCGACGCGCCGGCGGTTCGGTTGGCGCATTCGACGGCTTGGACGCGAACGAAGAACGAAAACGCCGCGTCGACGTCGCTAAACGAAGGAAGCGCAAGTCGTTTGGAGAGAGCCGAATACGCGACGGAAAAAGAACTCGAGAAAGGTTCTCCCGACGGCAAGCGTTTTTTTGCGGACGACGATTGGTTTCGCCCGGCGAAACGCGCGCTTTTACAGGCGTTCGGCGTCGGGACGGTCGACCAGGCGCTGCTGAGCGTTTTGCCGCAGAAACACGCGTTTTTGCGATTGCTTGGTTTGGCGGGAAAAGTCGTAATCGTCGACGAAGCGCACTGTTACGACGCTTATACCAGCGGATTGCTCGACGCGCTGATCGGCAAGTTATCGCAAGCCGGCGCGACGGTGATCGTCCTTTCGGCAACGTTGACGCGCAAGCGCCGCGAGGAATTTTTGGCGCTCGGCGCGCCGGCGAGCGTCGCGGCGTCGAACGGCGGCGAAACGGCGCCGGAAAACGATCCTTATCCGCTGATTTCGTTCAGGTTGCGCTCCGGAAAAACGGGACGCGTCGCTCCGTCGTCGCCGACGAGTCGGACGGTTAAAGTCGAGCGTTGCGAACGAGATCTGCGCGACGTCGCCAAACGGGCGGTCGAGGCGGCGTCGCGGGGCGAACTTGTGTTGTGCGTCGCGAACACGGTCGACAGGGCGCGGGCGCTTTACAAGTTGGCGAAGAACGAAGCGCAGGAGGGGCGGCTTTCCGCGGAACGAATCGCCTTGTTGCACGGGCGTTTTCCTACGGATCGGCGCGAAACGATTGAAAACGAACAGTTTGCGATTTTTGGCAAAAACGGCGACCGGTCGAGCGGCGCGCTGTTGGTTTCGACGCAGGTTGTCGAGCAGAGCGTCGATTTGGACGCCGACTTTATGATCGCCGACTTGGCGCCGACCGATATGCTGCTTCAACGGATCGGGCGACTTTGGCGACACGACCGACCGAATCGCAAGGCTCGCGAACCGCGCGTTTTGATCGTTTATCCGCGAGAAAACGTCGAGTCGGACGGCGGATCGTCGTTTGTAACGCGTTTGGAATCGGACGCTTACGTTTATCCGCCTTACGTCCTTTGGCGAACGGCGGAGGTTTGGAGCGAACTCGACGAAATCGTCGCGTCGGCCGACGCGCGCCGACTTTTAGAGGCGACTTACAAAGAGCGCGAAGAGACGGAACCCGAACCGGCGGCGATGCTTCGAGAAATGGAGGAGAAAGTCGAGAAAATGCGAGACCGTGCCCGCTCGTTAGCGAGCGACGACGTTTTGCCGACGCTTGCCAACGCCGAGCTTCATACTCGTTACAGCGACGCGCCGTCGATCGACGCGCTTCTGTTGCGACGCGTCGATTTGGGGCAAATACCGCCGAAGATAACGCTTCTCGACGGTCGCAACGTTAAATTGGACGAGCGTTGGCGATTTCGCGACGCGGTCGCGCTGGCTCGGACGACGATATCTTGTCGGAAGAACGCCAGGTTGGACGTCTGGCGTCCTGCCTGCGAGGAAAAAAACTTGACTCCGAATTTTTTTCTGGTATACCCGTCGTTATGCAAAACTTATTTTAAGTTTTCGGACAGTTTGATTCCTTTTTTAGTCGACCCGGAGACCGGCGCGCTTTCGACGCTCGACGGGCGGGAAACGCCGCTTTACTATAAGGACGAATTAGGGTTTTACGAAGAAAGCGCGGACGCGGCTCAATGTTGCGGGAACGCGAGTTGCGAAGACGGCGAAGATAGCGGAGAATGCGATGAAGAATTCGAATGGTGAGAACGTCGGAACGCCGCGTTCGTTTAATTTGGTCGACGAACCGTGGATTCCCGTCGTCGACGCGTCGGGCGCGACGCAAAAAACGGGGTTGCGCGAGTTGTTCGAGCGTTCGGAGGAAATCGTCGACCTGGCGGTTGAAACTCTCGAAAAAATATCGCTTTATCGCTTGTTGGTCTGTATTGCGCAACGGGCGTTGGACGGGCCGAAAAACGAGTGCGAACAACGCGAGGCGGAAGGGAAATTTGTCGCCGCGTCGCTCGCTTACCTCGACGGTTGGCGCGATCGCTTCGATCTTTGGGGCGACCGTCCGTTTTTGCAAATCAAGGCGCTGGAATCGACCGGACGGACGAAAACCGATAAGCTCGACTTCGCTTTGGCTTCCGGAAATAATAAAACGCTTTTCGATCAAGCGGCGACGGAAGACGGGCGCGCGCACGAACCCGACTGGCTGGCGCGAAAATTACTTGTTTGTTTGGCTTTTTCACCCGCTGAGCCATGCGGCGTCGCGACTATTGACGGAAAGATTTTTGAAGAAGTAAAAAAAGGTAAGCTCTATTCTTCTTGCGCGCCTTGCGGCAATATTTTGTTAGCGTTTCCGATAGGGAAAAATCTTCGACAAACGATCGCGTGGAATTTGATTCCGTTCGATCTATTGAAATATTTTCCGGCGGGCGTAGGCAAACCGGTTTGGGAGTTTGACGAGCCGTCGGCGGACGACGCTAAGAAAACGCTCAGAGATTCCTGGTTGGGCCGTTTGACTCCGATTTCGCGTTTCGTTCGGTTGGAAGAAGACGGACGGAATATGATACTGGCTCCCGGCGTTAAGTATTCGCAGTTAGCCGAGAACGCCGTTCGCGAACCGATGGCGACCGTTTATGCCGATAAGAAAAACGTTTGGAAATACGTCCGAACCGATCCGGAGCGCAAACCTTGGCGGCAGTTGGCTTCGATGTTGACGTGGGACGCTAAAGAATGCGACGGCGGCCCGTTGGCGTTGCGCAATATCGCGGCGTTGGCCGCTAATGCGATCGAGGACGAGCGGTTTGGAATTTGGACGGGAGGGGTGGCGACGGATAATGCTAAAATTATCGACGTCGCGAGTTGGAGCGTCGATATTCCGTTGACGTATTTAGCGGACGCCGACGAAATGGACGCGCTTCAGACGTACGAAGTCGGCGTAAAGAAATCGGAAATCGCTGAAAAGCGGCTCGTCGGCGCGGTGAAAAGGTACTGCGACAGTTTAAATTCCGAAATGCAAAAGGAATGGGATAGAAAAACGTCGCTGCTCGTTCAGGCGAAAAATCGATTTTGGACGGCGCTCGAACGTCGCGTCGACGAATTGCTCAAGGAGGCTTCTCAAAGCAAGGAGCTGACGCAATGGACGGAAACGCTGACGTTCGAAATGTTGGACGCTTACGAAAAGACGTGCGCGCGACGAACCGCGCGGCAAATTCAAGCGTTCGCCGAGGGAAGTCGGATTCTGCGCTTGCCTGAAAAGTCAAAGAAAAAAAAGGCCCGATAACGGACAAGCGAAAAATTTAGAGAAAAAACGATGAAAAACAGCGAGATAACAACGAACGGCGGAGGAGGAAACGAGCAATGAGCGAAAACGAAAAACGAACGCCGCCCCCATTTATCCAGTTTTTATTCGGGTTGTCGCCGGAGCGCGATCGCGGCGTCTTTGCCGATCTGCGACGCGGATTTAGCAAGGCGACGGAAATGTACGCTTGGCCGCACATCGGGCGCTTTTGCCGTTTGAACGACGCCAAGAATCGCGTCGTATATCAAACGATCGCGGCGTGTTATGCGACGAATCCGAAAAACGACTCGACCGAATGGAGCAACTTTGGGAACGCCGCGAAAAGGTTGGCGGAAGGCGATCGCAACGGCGAACGAGCGTCGTCTTTTGACGCGGCGTTTCGACGGTTGTTGGCGTGTCGAACCGCCGTGGAGGTCTGCAGCCATTTGAAAAAATTTGCGTTAGCGATGAAAGCAAAAGACGTCGCCGCGCCTTGGGAATCGTTGTATTGGGATCTGCTGCGCTGGGACGACGATGTGAAAGCGCGTTGGGCGGCGCGATACTGGGACGTTCCGCGCGAGGTGGCCGACGTGGCGTCGGACGACGAAGGAGGGGACGAATAGCGATGTTTTTAACCCGCGTTCTCGTCGAAAAATACGACGTGGTAAGGTTTGGATTGAGAGATCGTTACGACTGGCATCAGGCGATTTGGCGCGCTTTTCCCGGGCGTGAATCGGGGACGAAACAGCCGTTTCTTTGGCGTCTCGACGTCGAGCTCGACGCGTCGACCCTTTGGATCTGTTCGGAAACGGAACCGGAGCGGCTCGCGTGGGGACGGCAAGCGACGAAAGCGGTCGCTGAAACGTTTCTAACTCATGCGAAATACCAGTTTGCGCTTTCCGCGAATCCGACGGTCAAGCGCGTTGTGCGGGACGAAGACGGCAACCGCAAAAGAAACGGCGCTCGGCACGCGGTGTTTAACGCCGAAGAATTGAGAAATTGGTTGGTTCGCAAGGGCGAAGCGGGCGGTTTTCGCGTCGAGCGGTGCGATATCGATCAGCCGATCCGGGAATCGTTCTACCGTAAGGATAAGGAAACCGGAAAGATGAGACGCGGAACTTTGTCTCGCGTCGAGTTTCGCGGCGTCTTGGCTCCGACCGATTTCGAGCTTTTCGAAGCGGCTTGGAAAAATGGGATTGGAACCGCCAAAGGCATGGGATTCGGACTCTTGCTGTTGAAACCCGTCGCGTGAGTTTCGGCGGTTCGAGCGAGCAAAGAAGAAAAAAACGAAAATAAAACGAAGACGCTGCGGCGTTTGCAACCGTTGGAATATAGGAGTTTAACGTTATGAAATTGATTGAGTTGCACCTTTTGCAATCGTTTCCGTTCACCTGTTTAAACCGCGACGACGTCGGCGCGCCGAAATCGGCGTATTTTGGGGGCGTCCAACGAGCCCGCGTCAGCAGCCAATCGTGGAAACGGGCGATCCGCGAACGCGCGTTTGAGATCGCGCCGGAGTATTTTGCCGGCAAGCGCGGTCGTTACCACTCGGAAGCGTTGCAAAATAAGTTGATAGAGCTTGGCGTCGAAGAGAGCAAAGCGCAAAGTTGGGCCGTTGAAGCGTTGGAGGGGATTGGGAAAAAAGGGAAAAACGACGGACAAACGGCCGTCGCGCTTTACCTTACGCCGCTGGAAATCGAAACGATCGCAAAAGAGTTGGTCGAATCGGCGGCGAATTCGAAAAAAGGCGAAATCGACAAAAAGGTTGTCGCAAAAGCGATTAAGAGCGCTGGAAGACGCGATTTTGCCGACGTTTCGATTTTCGGACGAATGGTCGCGGACGATCCTTCCCTGATGCTCGAGGGCGCCGGGATGTTCGCGCACGCGCTGTCGACGCACGCGGCGATGAACGAAATCGACTTCTTCTCGGCTGTCGACGATACGAAAACTATCGACGACGCGGGCGCCGGACACATTGGCGTTCTCGAAGCTAACTCCGCTTGTTACTACCGTTACATCGGATTGAACGTCGATTTGCTCTTCAACGACGAGCGTCTCGGCAAGGTCTCCGTCGCGGATAGAAAGGCCGTCCTGGCGGTGTTTTTCCGCGCCGCGTTGGAGGCGATTCCGAAGGCGCGTAAAAATTCGATGTTCGGCTACTCCTTGCCTGCATACGCTTTAGGGGTTGTGCGACGCGGGCAGCCGTTGTCGTTGGTCAACGCATTCGAAACGCCGGTCGTCGCCGGTAAAGACGGCGGTTACTTGGAAAATTCGGTTGCGAAACTTGAAGAGCATCGCGCCAAACTCGATTCGATTTACAACCTTGACAAGCAGCTTATTTGCGGCGTTAAGTTGAGCGAAGACAAACCGTTGGACGCTTGGATCGACGAAATGGTCGCCGCCGCGTTGGGAGAATGAAGCGCCGATGAAAAAGAAGTTTTTGGCGCTTTACTTTGACGCGCCGGCGTTGGCGTTCGGGTTTGAGAGCCGCCACGATCGTCGTGGAACCGCGCCGTTTCCGACTCGAAGCGCCGTAACGGGACTGCTTGGCGCCGCTTGCGGGGTCGATCGCGGCGACGCGGCGTTCCTTGAAAAGATCGCGGCGCTCGAGATCCTTGCGCTGGAACTCCCCCGAGTCGTCGAAAAAAAGAAAAACGGTAAGGATTGCAAAATAAGACTTTCCGCGTCAAATTTGCTCGACTATCACACGGTGGGCGGCGGATTTGACAAAGCCGTCGAGCGTGAAAAAATGCAAATTCCACGAACGGCGGACGGCAAGCCCAGCGGGACGACGCAGAGTTATCGCGAGTATCTAACCGACGTAAAATTCGGCGTTATCGTCGGCGGCGACGCGGCGACGCTTGATTTTTTGGCGGAAAATTTGGTCGATCCCGTTTGGGGCGTTTGGTTCGGACGTAAATGTTGCGTTCCCGCAAGTCCTGTTTTTCAAGGAGTTTACGACGAAAAGAAAGACGCGGCGCGGCGACTTTTCGACTTGTGCGAGATCGCCGAGTTGCGGAAAGACGAGTCGAAAAACGAACGGACGTACCGCCTGGTTCGCGACGCTCGCGTCGACGAGGACGAAGCGCAACCTATTTACGACGTTCCGGTTACGTTTAATCGAATGCGCAGGGGAAGCGGTGAAGAATTTCGGTTGCGTTATTTCGTTGTTGCAACGCGAGATTACGACGACGATTTCGAGGAAGATTTCGGAACCGGAAATGCCGCTTTTTGAGAAGCCGTCTCGCGATTCGCTGTCGCGTTGCGACGAGCGTTGGACGCCGATCTACTTGGAGCGCGGTCGTTTGGAAGTCGACGATTCGAGCGTCAAGTGGATCGGCGCGGATCGAACCGTTTTGCGCGTCCCGTGCGCTACCGTTTCCGCGCTCGTCTTGGGCCCGGGAACGACGGTGACGCACGCCGCCGTAAAGGTTTGCGCCGACTGCAACACGCCGATCGTTTGGGCCGGCGAGCAGGGAATGAAGTTCTACGCTTGCGGTATTTCGCCGACTTTCGATAACGCGAACGCCAAGAAACACGCCGAGCTTTACGCGTCGCGAAAGTCGCGAACGGAAGTCGCTAAACGTATGTTTTTACAACGATTTCCGCAAGAAGTCGTCGAGGGAAAATCGATCGAGTCGCTTCGCGGTCTGGAAGGAAAACGCGTCAGGGCTCTCTACGCCGCGATGGGCGAACGTTACGGCGTGCAGTGGAAAGGCCGTAATTACGATACGTCGCATTGGAATTTGGCCGACGGTATTAATCGCGCGATTTCCGCCGCAAACGCTTCGCTTTACGCCTTTTGCGCTTCGTTTGTCGTCGGAATGGGATTTTTGCCGCAGCTGGGTTTCATTCACAAAACCGGCTCGCTTCCGTTTGTGTACGACGTCGCCGACGTATACAAACCGGAAACGACGTTAGAGGCGGCGTTTCAAGCGCTTAGCGTCGATCCGAATGCCGACGAAACGCAGGTCTTGACGCTTTTAAAACAAAAAATCGAAAACGTAGGGCTGGCGCGGCGCATTCCAAAAGATATTTATCGTTGGCTCGGATTGAAAGCCGACGGCAAGTCTTGCGACGTTGTTTAACGTTGACGCAACCGACGTTAAATCGAACGTTGCGTTGAAAAAAGAAAGAATGAACGGAGCGAGGCGCGATGACGGTCATTGTGATCAACGACGCGACGCCGGCGATTCGCGGTTACCTAAAGCGTTGGTTTGTCGAACCTAAGCCGAACGTCTTTGTCGGAACGGTCAATCGTCGCGTTCGCAAGCTCGTCTTGGAATACGTTCGGCGAAACTCGCCCGGAATCGGCCTGCTGGCTATCTCGTCGGACAACAGCTCGCAAGGCTTTGTCGTCGAATCGTTTGGAGAAACGGATCGGCGTCCGGCGCGAATCTGCGGCGTCTATCTGATCGCCGAAAAATGGAGCGAAGAAGAGAAAACGGACGACGAGCCGCGCGAAAGCTCGACGGATTGAGCGCGGCTCGTTTGAACGAAACGGAAACGACGTTATGCTACGACTTACGTTTTGCGGAATGGGCGGGCTCGACGTCGACGCGGAGCGACGGCTTTGGTCGGCGGGCGTTTACTGTTGGGACGATTTCCGACGACTCCGCCGACCGTTCTTTTCCGCGGCGCGAACGTGCTTGATTTTGAACGACTTAGACGAAGCGGAACGACGTTTGGAGGGGAAAAAGCCGGACGTTCGTTGGTTTTATGAAAAGCTCCCGAGATCGCAACGCGCTCGTTTGCTCGTTTATTTTAGCGATTCCGCGGTCTATTTCGACGTTGAGACGACCGGTTTGGAACCGGACGCGGAAATTACAACGGCGACTTTCTTCGACGGCGCGAAATTCAGGACGTTTGCGCGCGGCGTCAATCTTGCGGGCGCCGCGAATTATTTTCGTTCGATTCCCGTCTTGGCGACCTTTAACGGAACGACGTTCGACTTGCCTTTGGCGCGTCGCGAATGGGGAGAAGACTGGAACGGCGTTCACGTCGATCTTCGCAACGTGTTGCGCGATTGGGGGATAAAGGGCGGTTTGAAACGAGCGGCGACGATTTTGGGCGTCGAGCGACCCGAAGCTCCGAGCGGGGCGACCGGCGCGGACGCGGTGGAATTTTGGCGGCGTTGGCGCGAGTTGGGCGACGTCGAATCGTTGCGCGATCTGTGTCGTTACAACCGCGACGACGTTCGAACGCTTGCGGAGATCGCGCGAATTTTGTGCGCCGAGTCGATGCGCGAAAATATTTTTTATCGTTCGCCGAGCGGATCGCATTGAACGCGGCGGCTCCGTTTGCGTCGACGCGATCGACGTTGGAGCCTGCGAGTCCGCGGCGTCGGATCTCCTCCGAACCGAGCGGGGTGCGCGGGCGAATTTTTTTGGCCGTTGTACTTGCGTCTCGTTGGTTTTGGGTTATAATATCGCTTGCGAGCGGTTGTTGCTTTAATCGTTCGTTTCTTTGCGTTGCCGAGGCGTTTGCCGTTGGTGGAGGGAAATAAAACGCTAAATATGTTGTTTTTCTTTTTTTAAACAGCATATTTTGCTGTTGTCCCCACACACGTGGGGATGCTCCGCGCGCCGGTAGCTCGGATTCTGAATCTCGACGGTTGTCCCCACACACGTGGGGATGCTCCGGCGGTATATTATATACATAACTAAGAGAAAAAGTTGTCCCCACACACGTGGGGATGCTCCGGAAGCGAGCTTCGCGCGACGCGTCGGCGGCTCGTTGTCCCCACACACGTGGGGATGCTCCGGCGACTGCATTCTATTATAAAACGGTTCGAAAGTTGTCCCCACACACGTGGGGATGCTCCGAGTTTTGAGCTATGACTGTTAGTTTGGCGGAAGTTGTCCCCACACACGTGGGGATGCTCCGACCTCCGCGCGCGCATCGTTTTTAACATCAACGTTGTCCCCACACACGTGGGGATGCTCCGGCTTTTATACGCGTCGGCTTCGAACGATTTAGGTTGTCCCCACACACGTGGGGATGCTCCGCTTCGTTTTTCTCGCAGACGGAGGCGCTGACCGTTGTCCCCACACACGTGGGGATGCTCCGGCGCGATTACGCAAGCCAAGGCAAAAGAAATAGTTGTCCCCACACACGTGGGGATGCTCCGCATTGGAAAACAACGATTTCACTGATTTTGCAGTTGTCCCCACACACGTGGGGATGCTCCGCATTGGAAAACAACGATTTCACTGA
>CAZIJJ010000013.1:66752-98778 GCA_964539525.1 uncultured Planctomycetaceae bacterium
AGTTGTCCCCACACACGTGGGGATGCTCCGCATTGGAAAACAACGATTTCACTGATTTTGCAGTTGTCCCCACACACGTGGGGATGCTCCTTACTATTCACAGCCGAATCGTTTTTCACCGATGTTGTCCCCACACACGTGGGGATGCTCCGAACTCGAACAAGCGCAAAAAGACGCGCTTAACGTTGTCCCCACACACGTGGGGATGCTCCGAACTCGAACAAGCGCAAAAAGACGCGCTTAACGTTGTCCCCACACACGTGGGGATGCTCCGAATATTATCGGACTCGGAGCGACTCGAGCGCCGTTGTCCCCACACACGTGGGGATGCTCCGCGGCGGCGACGCTCGCCGCTGTTTTCGGAGTCGTTGTCCCCACACACGTGGGGATGCTCCGCGTTTAAACATTGATTTTGGGGGGGGTGACACGTTGTCCCCACACACGTGGGGATGCTCCGTTATGGCAATGGCTCGACGCGGCTCACTCCCCGTTGTCCCCACACACGTGGGGATGCTCCGTTTTTTCGTGATATGAGAGCCAGCGCGGATTGGTTGTCCCCACACACGTGGGGATGCTCCGTTGCGAAACTCGCGCTCGTTGACGGCGACGGCGTTGTCCCCACACACGTGGGGATGCTCCGTTGTAAAGGGGAAATCTAGGGGGATTCGGCGAAGGTTTATCCGCTGAATTACTACAATATTCAACAGCCGCCGCCGTTTAAGTCGTTGCGGCAATACAAAATTTCGGAAATTTTTTCAACTGGGGTTGAGGCGCTTTTGACCGACCCGGAGGCGTTCTCGCCTTGGCGGCGCCGAAACACTTTGACTGCATTATCGAAGCGATTCGAGGAATAAGAGCAAATTAAGGATATGAAAGAAATTTTTTGCGAAATTCGCGCGAATAACCGCCACGACGACGTTTATCGTGTTTACACCGACGGAACGTTGGATTTATTTAGCCATTTCCCCGCCGGTTCGGCGCCCGGAAAACTTCGATTTGTGGGAACGAGGGCGAAAGATGCTTGAAGAGTTGGCGCAAGACCGCGTCGCTCTCACTAAAAACGAAATGCCGCGCGTTGCTCTTTTGACGAGTGGATACTGTTCGCGTTTTCCTGAAGCGTTTGCGACGCTTTGCGCTTTTATGCGACAAGGGCCGCCGTTCGAACCGGACGAAGAGGAAGATTACGACGAAGACGCCGAAGTTTTGCAGTATACAGTCGTTCCGCGCGTTGAAAACCCGTGGGAAGACGACCCCGATTTTGACCCGATGGTCGTGTATTGACCGGCGGACGTTCCAGCGCTGGAACGCGTCGTTGGCCCCACACGCGCGGTGAGGCTTGAGGTTGTCAACCCCATGATTCCAAAAAAAAAACGTTGGCCCCACACGCGCGGGGAGGCTTCGAAAACGTGAAGCGGATTTCGACGAGTATCTGCGTTGGCCCCACACGCGCGGGGAGGCTTCTTTAGCGGCGGCATTTCCCAAACGACCGCGGAAGTTGTCCCAGCACGCGCGGGGAGGCTCCGGTTCCCGGGTTCCGGCGGTCGACCCGGGCGGAGTTGTCTCCACTCGCGCGGGCGGGGCGGGTTACTTGCTGATTTTGGTTGCGATATATCCGAGAATGTGCAGGTGCGCGAACCCAACGGCTGAACCGAAAATTGTCCCGATAATCACTCCGATACCGATCGCAGGTATCGCGCTACCGACGAATAGCCCGTACGCAATTCCGCATATCGCATTAATATAAATCAAAGCAAACAAAAAACTTATCGCCATTTTGACCGATTTAGGCGGTTCGTCGCCGGTTCGGGCGAGGGGACGGCGGGCGGGTCGCCCGCCGGAATCGGCGTTCCCGGCGGGAACAATTTTTTGATTTTACCCGCCAAAACGCGTTTTCCATCGACCTCGACAACCGTCGTCGGCGCGATTTTGCCCTCTCGCGCCACCTCGAACAAGCGGTCGACGTTTTGCGTCTCGATCCTCTTGCCGTCGAGCGTTACAAAAATAATCGTCATTTTAACGGCCCTCCTAAACGCCGTCGACGCGGATTTTAGCGAAAATTTTTCGCGGCGTCAAGGCGCGTCGTTTACGGGGAATAACGGTTGTTGCCAATTCTTTTTAACGTTCAAGTTTTCTTCGCTGTCTAATGCAACGCATGCAACCGCTTGAATTTTATCGGTTAACGGCGCTGATAAATTTGCGTGCGCGCCGCCTGTAAACGATGCGTTTGCGTTGCTCCCCCCGCGGGGACGCTCCGGGCCCGTTCGGCGGGTTGGGCGAAAGCGTTTGTCGGGGGCGTTCCCGTTGTAAAGAAAAGTTGATAAACCGCCGTTTTGAAGTCCGTTGGGAAAGATTGGGCGGCGTTTTCCGTCGCTCGTTTTTTCGTCAAATTTTATCGGGTTTGGCGCGATCGTCGAGTCGCTTGGGGGGAAACGCTCCGGGGATTCCTTGTTCGCCTCGTCGCCGACGCGGTTGCGGTTTCGCGTAAAAATTATGCCGACCGGACTCAAAATCGAAAAAATAAATATTTTTCGAATCTGTTTTACCCTAGGCGTCGCCGATATTTGCGGTATAATATAAACGGAGGAACGAGAGGAGATTTACGATCATGAATATCGCGCAATTACGCAAACGGCTCCGTTACACGCAAGCGGAACTCGCGGAATACTGCGGCGTTACGGCTCAAACGGTCGCGAATTGGGAGGCGGGCCGAAACGCGCCGCCCGCCGCGCAACTTAATAAACTGCGAGAGCTCGAAGCGCGGCTCGACGGTAAAACGAAAGCGAACGCGCGGCCGAGAACGGCGAGTATCGGCGAGATTGTCGACGCTCTCAACGCGCTCTCCGAACCCGACCGTCGTCTGATAATCGATTTAATAAATCGCCTGAACGGAAAACGACCGGAATCTAACGACGATTAGGAAAACGCCTAACCGGTTGAAATAACAGGCTTTAGAGAAACGCCGTCGCGAAAAGAGTTTTCGAAAGTCGAGGCGTTTGCGCGGACGTTTCGGCTAATTTTTGTCGGCGTTCGACCCGTCGGGCGTCGGTTCGTTCGCGGCGATCTGGAACGGGCGGGAAGAATTTCTTATAAAGCGGTCAAGGACGACGCGGGGCTCGGGCTTTATTCGACCCCGGCAATAACGAAATCAATTCTAAGGGGTTGGGCGTCGCTCGGCGCTCAAACGGCGCGGAGCGGGGCCGGTTGTCGCTCGTCGTCGAGCGTTCGCCGTCGTTGAAACGAACCGCGTCGGAGCGGAAGACGAACCGGCGGTCGCGCTCCGCCCGACGTTGAGGAAAAAACGCGAGAGATTCGCCCGCCCGCAAGGAAACGCGCCGATGAATGAAAAGAACGACTTGCCGAACGCCGTTTTCGAGCGCCCGGGATCGCTCGACGTGGAAACGACGGAGAACGGGGCCGGAATGCGCGCGATGAAAAACGTCGAAAGTTGCGACGTCGACGGCCGGACGCCCCGATTCCCAACCGACGCGGCGGCGCTTAAACGCCTTGAAACGGTCGCTTATCTCGGCGGCTCGACCGGAGCGAAAAAAGTTCGCGCTCCCGACGGCGGCGAATACGTCCTCAAACGCGGAGGAACGGCGGGCGGCGACGCGGCGGCGCACCTGCGCAACGAATGCGTCGCCGACGCTTTTTATCGCGTTCTCAAAATCGACGTTCCGGAGTTTCGCGTTTATGAAACGGACGAAGGCCCCGTCAAGTTGTCGCGGTTTATGAACGGCGGACGTTCGCTCGGGGACTGGTGGAGGGACGCGTCGCCGTCCGAACGCGCCGCAATGCGGGAAAAACTCCGACGCGGGCTAGCCGCCGACGTAATGCTCGGAAATTGGGACGTCGTCGGACTCGACGCCGACAACGCGAGGACGCTCGTCGACGAAAACGGGGAGACGCGACCTTGGCGGGTCGACAACGGCGGCGCGTTGGGATTTCGAGCGCAAGGGGCCCGCAAACGTCCCGAGCAGTGGGGCGATCGCGCGTTTATCGACGAGCTTTGGACGATGACGGGACGCGGCGCCGACGTCGGCGAAAACGCGCCGACGAACGTTCCGGCGTATTTTGGCGAAGTCAACCCGCTCGACCTTGCCGAAGAAATCGCCGCGATCGATTGGAACGAAGCGATGAAAACGCTTCCCGACGCCGACCGCAAAGCGTTTGAAACGCGGTTGCGGAGAGCGCGGAAACTTGCCGAGCTCCGCCGTCGGCTCAAAAACGACGGTTGCGCGGAGGAATGCGCGGACGAGGTTTTGACGCGCGCTTACGCGGCGAGCAGAAACGGCTTGCGCGAAAGCCCGCGTTTCCAAACCGCCCGCTCGAACGGCGACGACGCGCGGGAATACGAGCGTTATTTTGGGGACGCCTCGCGCCAGTTAACGGAAGATTTTTGACGCAACGCTTTTAACGAAAGGACTTGCAACGATGTGGATTTTCACGAAAAACGGTTTTTTCTCGGCGGTTCAGCATTTTGAAGACGCGAATTTGATTCACGTCCGCGCCCGTTTTCGCGGCGATTTGGAACGGCTCTGCGCCGCTCATAACGTCGAAGCGCGGGTCTCCGAAACGCCGGCGAACGACTACCCGTTCCGTATGGATTTCGACCGGGACGTTTGGACGCGGATCGTCGCCGCCGAGGCCGACGGGATCGATTATTCGAACTTTAAGGGCGCCGTTCACGAGGGAACGGCGCGCGACCGCGCTTACATGAACGTCTGGGCCGCGCTTCGGCAAGCCGAGGAACCCCGGCGTCGCGGTTGAGTTTAGCGGCGCCGCCTGTTCGCGACGGGGCGTTTTTTAAAATTTTGCGAATTTTCTGAAAATTCCCCCTTGCGCTTTCGCCGTTTGGGCGTATAATAACAGCGTAATTACCCGATGGTGTAACGGTAGCACAAGGGATTTTGGTTCCCTTTGTCGGGGTTCGAATCCCTGTCGGGTAGTTTGGTAAAGAGCGTTCGTCGATTTCGGTCGGCGGGCGCTTTTTTCGTTTCTTGTCCGTCGCGACCGCAAAAAACGCGCCCCGAACGGCGAGCGACGCCGAACGAACCGCGTTGGGGACGACGAAACGGAGAGCGAAGACGGCGTTAATCGCGATCGCAGCAGGCGTCGCGGAAGACGAACGTCGGAAAACGGCGGGCGAACGGCGGCGTTTGGTGTTGCGGCGGCGCGACGTTTCGTTCGCGCGCCCAATGAAGCCGCTCTTCCGGCGTCGCGTAATACGTCAAATAGACCGCGTCGTCTTCGGCGTCCAGCGAGTCTTCCTCGGCGTAAAACGCGAAACTCCAAACAGTTGGCGAACACGGCCGCGCCATCCGCTTCGTTTTGCAAGGAAGGAGGCGCCGCTCGATCAGCCCGTACAAACGGCGGTTCGAAAGATGATCCGCGCCCCAAATTTCCTGATTCGCTCGACGCAAACGCTCCAACAGATCGAGAAGCGCCGCCGCGACTTCGGCGTCCGTCGCCGTCGAAACGTCGAGCGGATTCCAATTCGGGCCGAGCTGCTCCGATATCGGAAGAACCGGCGAGCGTTCCCAATCGAGCTCTTCGCGCAGAATTTGATTCTCTTTTTCGACGCTGACGAGCTGGTAACGATTAAAGTAAAACGCGTCGGCGTCGGCGAACTCCTCCATTTCTTCGCGCAGTCGGACGTTCTCCAACAAGACGTCGGTCTCGCCGTCGGGACGGCGGGCGTCGTCGTTTTTTTTGAAATTGAAGTTCATAACGCGGTCGACGATAAATAAGGAAAACGCGAACGACGCCGCCCCCGAAAAGCGTCGCGCTAACTTAGGCGAACGTTTCGAAACGAGCCGAAAACGTTCGAGCCGACAAAACGTCCCCGGTCGACGCGGCAAAACCGCGCGGCGAAAGCGTCCGTCGACGAAAAATCGAGAAAGAAACGACGCGCGAAAAAGCGCCGCGTTTCGAATAACGCCCAAGGGGGGGGAGGCCTCTTCGGCTCGACGGCGGACGGCGAATGCGAAAAACGCGTCCGGGCGCCCGCGACGTTTCTTTACAGATAATTTACCCGATTTTGAAAGAGAAGCAAGTTTCTTTCCGACGAAAATGCCGTTTCAAACCCGCTTTTATTCGCCGGAATCTTGCAAAGACCGAATATTCGAACCAAACGAAAAGACCGGGGATTCCCGACGTCGCGCGGTTTTGGCGCTTTCGTTGCGACCGGAGCAACCGGTTAATCGGCGCGAACGATCGCCAGCCCCTGCGTTCGACAAAATTCCGACAATTCGCGGAACCGTTCTTCGCCGTCCGACGCGACTTCGACTTTCAGGAACGGCGACCAGTACATGTTGCGCCCGGCGACGCCCCAACTCTTGACGCATAAGACGATAGCGTCGGAAAGTTCGCGTTCGACTCCGGCCAGCGGCGCGTCGGCGGCGAGCGGAACGGTCGTTTCGAAGCGAAGGCCCGGTTGTTTCGGGAAAACGAGCGCGGCGGCGGAACAACGAACGGAGATCCCGCGTTCGAGACCCTGCTGCGACGGGCGGCGGAGCTCGTCGGAAATACGGAGCGCGTTCGGATTTTCGCGAGCGGACAAGCGGTCGGAGTCCGTTTTTTTCGGCGCGGTCGCCTCGACGCGGGTCGACGTCGCGCCGGAACCCGCCGCGAGCGTTCCGGAAGACGACGAGCCGGTCGCGCCGGCGCCGAACGTCGTGTTGCCGAGCGCCCGTCGGGCGTCGATCGGCGGATCTCCGGCGTTTTGCGGCGTCCGCGCGGTTTGCGGCGTCTCTTGAAATTGGGCGAGAAACGGCGACGTCGTTCCCGACGGCGTTTGGGCGGTCGGCGGGATTTGAGCGGTTTGGGCGTTCTGAGCGTTCTGAGCGTTCGGCGTCGGCTCCGCGGTTTGTGAAGTTTGCGCGGCGACGTTCGGAATCGCGATCGGGGCGGATTGCGGCGACGGGGCGGTTTGCGAAGATTCGGCGCTTTGAGCGTTTTCGGCGGGGGAACCGTCGGCGCCGCGCGGCGCCGGGCGAACGAATTGCGCGAAGTCGCCGGAGTAACGCGGCAAGGGGACGCCGTCCGTCGCGGCGAAAGTTCCGGCGTTCGTTCCGCCGAGCGTTCCGACCGGCCGCGTCGCGTCGGAGTCGAGACCGGGCGCCGCCGAGTTTCCGGCCGGGTTTCCAATCGGGGCGCCGACCGGGGTTCCGGAGCCGAGCGCGAGCGCCGCGTCGAGCGGCCCGCCGCCGGACGGAGCGCCGCGACCGGGAGCGTTCGTTCGCGGATCGGCGGAACCGGGAACGGGACTGGAACCGGAACCGGGGCCGACGTCGCCGCCGAGTTTTACTTGCGAGCCGAGCCGCGCTTGAAGGGACGACACGTCGCCGTTCGTTCCGGCGAAAGACGAACCGCCGAATTTTCCGCCAAATTTTCCGCCGAATCCTCCGACGCCGAATCCCGGAGCCCCGGCGTAAGACGACGTCGCGGCGCGAGCCGACATGAGCGCGGTCAATTGAGCGGCTAAGCGTCGACGGGAAAACTCCGTTTGCTCTCGAACCGCGGCGGCGAGAACCGGGTCGGGCTCCGGATAAGCGATTTCCTGGTCGTCGTCGACAAATTCGTAACCGAAATCGCTTCCCCAGGAGGCGAGCGCGGCGACGGCGGCGTAATAGCGATCCGCGCCGCCGGGACGGATAATTAAGAGCGGATAAGGCGCGACGCGGTCTCCGTCGGCGGTCGTTTCGCCTCCCTGTTCGACGAAACGTCGCGCCGCCGCCCGCAAACCGGAGTCGAACGGGTTGCCGGGATAACGCGCCAAAAGGAAGTCGGTCGAGCGAAACGGAACGCCTTCCGGTTGGAGAAAAACGCCGCGTTCGTTGCACTCGACGTAAATCGGGCGGCGGAAAACGCCTTTTTGACCCTGATAAGGAAGGATCGCGTAAGACCGTTTCGCGTCGGCGTTTTTTTCGCGCAACGCTTGCGTTTCGGTTTCGAGGCGTTCGATTTCGGCGTCGAGAGCGGCGATTTTTTCGCGCAACTCGACCGCGTCGGCGGCGTTCTCCGCGTCGTTTTCGTCGCGCAACGCGTCCAAGCGGCGGCGGGCGACCGTCGAGTCGGAACGGAGGTCGGCGACCGATTTTTCGGCGGCGGCGAGCCGCGCGCGCTCTTTTTCGAGCGCGGTTTCCGTTCGCTCTTTAACGCCGTTCAATTCGTCGAGAAACCAGGCGAGCGACGACGCTTCCGCTTCGAGTTCTTCGAGCGTCGCGTCGGCGAGCGGCGCCGGTTCGTCGGCGTTTTCGACCGCGTCGGTTTTCGCGTCGGCGACGTTTTCGGCGGCGCCCGGCTCGGCGTCGGTTCCTTCCGGCGCGATATTTTGCGACGCGATCGCAAAAATCATCGCGAGCGTTCCCATCGTGCAGAGGAGAACGGCGAGAAATGGAAAGAGCGAAACCGTTTCGTCGGCGGCGCGGCGTCTCATTGGCGTTAAGTTTAAACGTTGAAGGGGAAAAGGGCGAGCGTTTCGAACGAAACGCGGAAAAAAAGGGCGGAAAAACGGCCCGGAAAAAGGCGGCGACCGGTCAAGCGGAGCGTTTTTTCCCGAGCGTTGTTCGCGGCGAGCGCGGCGCGGCGGGCGCGTTGGCGACCGGCAAAACGAGCGATTCGGACGTCGGCGGCGTCGACGTCGCGGCGTCGAGATCGTTTTCGAGCGCGTCGAGCGCGGCGAACGCTTCCGCTTGGAGTCGGGCGGTTTCCCGGGTTTTTTCGGCGGCGTCGGACGGCGAACCGGGCGTCGTCGCGGCGTCGATCGGGAGCGTCGCGGCGCGACTCGGCGTCGACGTAAGTTTTGAGTTGAGAAGGCAAACGGTCGCCGAAAGATTGTTGAGCGTCTTTTCGAACGCGCCGACTTCGGCGATCTTTTCGAGCGATCGGGCGAGCCGTTCTTCGAGCGCGGCGACGTCGGCGCAAGCGCGGAGCGTCGCGCCGAGCGCTTCCGTTTCGCGGGTCAACTTTTCTTCGAGCGCGTCGAGTCGGGCGGCGTTTTGCGCCGACGCTTCAAGGGCCGGGCGAAGCGATTCGTCGACGAAACGGCGCTGCGTTTCGGCGAGCGTTCGCGCCCAACCGTCGCAACCGTCGCGGAGCGCTTTGTCGAGCGAGGTCGCGAACCGTCCGGCGGCGTCGAGGGAAAGCTCGGCGCTTTTTTGCGCGACGGCGGCGTTCGCTTCGCTCCAAAGCGCGGTTTGGCGTCGCGTCGTTTCCTCGAACGATTCGGCGACCGAAGCGAGAACGCGGCGAGTCGCTTCGAGTTCCGTTTGGCGGGACTCGGCGGACGCCTGGGTTTCCGCGGCGACGAATCGGCCTTTGAGCTCCGCGTCGACCAACCGGGAAACGTCGGCCCCGAGCGCGGCGTCCTGGCGTCGCGAAAAATAAAGGAGAAAATAAAGGACGAAAACGAGCGCGAGCGCGAGCGCCGTCGTGTCGAACGCGACTTTCAAGCCCGCGGCCAACATGTCGCCGGTCGCTTCAAGTCGCGTCAAATCGAGACTTCCAAGCGCGACGGTGATGCCGAGAACGGTGCCTAAAAAGCCGAGGATCGGGATCGCCCAAATGAACGCTCTGACGAGGCCGTACTCCGCGTCGCGGCGGTCGAACGCGTCGTCGGAGAGGAAGCGCAGCTCCTGGTCGAGATCGTCCGGAGAGCCGCCGTACTTCAGGAAGTCGAGCGCGTCGCGCAGGCGTTGGAGAAAGGTCGAATCTCCCCGAACGGCGCGGGCTTTGTCGAGCGTTTTCAGGTAGTCGGCGACGTTGGCGACCGGCTCTTTTTCGGCGCGTTTCGGAGGAAACAGGCCGCCGTCGAGAGCGCGACGTTCTCGACGCGAGCGGAAAATCTTGAAGCTCAAATCGCAAAAACCGACGCAAAACATCGCGACCGTCGCGTATTCGACCGGGTGTCCGGCGCAGTAACGGACGAGCGTTTCGTTGGCGATCAATCCGCCGTTCAACGCGAAATAAAAGCCGAACGTCGCGGCGAGCCCCCAAAGGAGCGGCGAGGCGAGAAAACTGAAAATCTGTTTGGTCATGTCGCTAAAAACGCGCCGTTAAACGGCCGCGGGATAAACGGTTAAGCGAAACGAGGAAAAGCGGTTGCGAGCGCCGGGCCCGTCGGGAACGGCGCCGCGTTTTTCGCTCGTCGGTCAAAAGTCGTACCAAATGCCGGCCCCGTATTTGCATTGGTGGTTGCGATGAAATTGGTACAGATCGTCGCCGCCGTTGAAAAATTCGAAACCAAGGCGCAGCAACGAGTTCGATTCGCTTCGCCATTGGAGGCCGGTCTGCGCGCAGAAGTAGCCGCCGAAATCGCGTTCTTCGTAAAGGTGCCCGTGCGTCGCGAAGAACGGAAGCGCCGTCCAGTTCGACATATTCGGGTTAAACGGCGGCGTATACTCGAAACCGAATTGAAATTCGAGCGGGTCGGTCGTTTCGCCGGTATGGAACGCGTAGTCGGTTTCGGCGTAAATCCGGACGGCTTCGGTCGGTTTGAACGCGATCCCGAAGAGGATCGAGTCGCGGGAGTAGTGGACGCGAGGGCGGAAATTGTCCATCAGGTAGTTGTCGCCGAGGTGCGAACTGACGTGATAGTAACCGGTTTTGAAGCGCCAGCGTTTCGTGCCGTAAACGAGCGGGACGCCCGCGCGGTAGTCGGTCGCGGCCAAATTGCGGTGGCGTTCCCAGTCGAGGCGCAAGAGCGCGGCGCCTTCGAGCTCGAGCTCCCAACCCTCCGGGTCGACCGCTTCGGTCGTGCCGTAACGGAAGATCGGCGCGCGACCGCCGAGCGTGATGTCCCAAAGCGTCCCGTAGTCGCCTTCGTAGGTGATGATGCTTTGAAGGCGCGGCTCTTTGCGTCCGGCCAGGTACGACGGGTACATCAGCCCCTGCGGCAGAATTTGCGGCGTCCAGGTTCGCGAATCGGAGTCCGGTTCGATCCAACGTTCGCGGAACGTCGAACCGTCTTTCGCGGAGGTTTCGATCGGATAGCCGAAAAGTCCGGTCGACTGTCGGCGCTCTTTTTCGGCGCGGGCTTTTTCCCGACGCGCGAAAACGTCGGCCGTCGCCGCGTCAAGGAAGGCGTTGGAGCCGACGTCGGCGCCGGAGGGGGCAAAGGCGGAACCGGGGGCGCGTCGGTCGACGTAAGTTTCTTCTTCGTAAGCTGTTTCGTCGTAAGTTGCGTCGTCGTAAAAATCGGCGTCGCTTGGGACGTCGTCGAAATCGTCGGTTTCCGGACGCGACGACGCGAAGGCCGTCGAGAACGCCGTCGACGCGAGGAGCGCGCCGACGACGGCGAGCGAAATCGCCGTCGCAACGGGGCCGCTCCGTCGCGGAAGCCGATGGAAAACGTTGAGTTTCAACATGTTGGACTCGTTGAGTCGCCGTTCGTTTCGCGAAAAACCGTCGCGGCGAGCGGCGGTCTCGAAACGAGCGCGGACGTTAAGTTAAGGGAAACGGGAAAAAGATACCGGCGCAGGATAACAAATTTCGACGGCGAGCGCAACGGCAATTTTTCGCGCCGTTTTTGAGACGAAAACCGAAGAAAACGGAAGAAACGGAGAGCGGATCCGCGAAACGGGGAAGACCGCGTCGTCGACGAACGGGCGGCGACGCGGTGAAACGTTGCGTTAAACGGAGAAATCGCAACGGTTTAGAAGAGACATTTGAAACGGCTTGCGGCGGCGCGTTTGTCGGCGGCGTTCAAAATCGCGGCGCCGACGGCCAACCGTTCGAACCCGGAATCGAACGCTTCGTCGCAAGTTTGGAAGTCGACGCCGCCGAACGCGAAGAGCGGGATCGACGGTTCGCCGTCGACGCGATCGACGATCGCCCGCAGGAGCGCGGTTCCGGTCGGATCCGTTTTGCTCGACGCGAAGACGGGCCCGACTTCGAGGAAATCGAGAAGGCCGATTTCGCCCGCTCGAAGGCCGGCTTCCGCTTCGTCGAGCGTCGAGACGGTCGCGCCGAGAAGGGCGTCCGGGCCGAGCGTTTCGCGAGCGACGCTCCAATCGAATCCGCGGTCGACCGTCGCGCCGTCGAACGAGAGCGCCGCCGCCCAATCGACGTAATCGCGGAGAAAAAGGAGCGGCCGCGATTCAAAATCGCGGGTTTGCGAGCCGCGCGTTTCCCGCCAACGTTTGAAAAAACGCTCCGTTTGGGCGTCCGGCGCCGCGGCGGAGTTCGGGTCGACGACGATTTGGAAAACGTCGATTTCAGCGCGGAGCAGATCGCGGAGTTCGCCGTCGGGGCGGGACGGGTCGACGTAAGCGCAAAGAGCCGCCGTCGCAAGGCGGGCGCGACGCGCTTCGCGGTCGGTTTTCGGACGTCGCGATCCGCCGAAGAGAAACGGCGCGGCGAGCGGTTCGGACGTCGGCGTTTCGACCGGTTCCGGCCGGGGCGTCGGTTCGGACGTCGGCGTTTCGACCGGCGCGGCGAGCGGTTCGGGCGTTTCGTCGGATTCGGCGGCGAGTTCTTCGAAAGGGTCGACTCCGCGACGCGTCAGCGCGTCGAACGCGATCTTTTCGAGCGAATACGCGGCGTATCGGATCTGCTCCCAATCGCGAGCGGCGTCCGGCGCGACGATTTTCGAGTATTCTTCGAGACTGCGGGCCGCTTCTTGGAGACGGGCGAAGTTTGCGGCCAACACGTCGGCCAACGACGTTCGGCGATACTCGTCTTCCGTTTCGACGCGAGTTCCGACGTCGGCGCCGACGTCGCGGGCGTCGAGCCGGGCGCGGCGGTCGAGTCGGTTTTGAGCGGCGGCGAATCGATGCCGCGTCTCTTTCAAGCGAGCGGTCAGCTCGGCGTCGTCTTCCAAAAATCGGGCCGCGTCTTCGACGACGCGGAGCGCTTCGCGACCGCGGTTGGCGGCGGCGTCCAAAATGCGATAAATTTCTCGTTTCGACATAAAGGCGGTTTCGCGATAAAACAGGCGAAATAAACGAAATAGACAAAATAAAGGAACGGAAAAACGGCGCGGATACCGACGGCTTGGCGGCGGCGAAAGCGGTCGGGCGCCGTCCTTTATATTTTGACCGTTTTGAGCGCGGCGGACAAGGGGGGCGGAGCGTTTTTCCGCGTTTTTTCCCGTCGAGCGCGACCGCGAAACGCCGGAACGTTCGGCGAGGCGAAATAGGAAAAATGGCGGTTTGAGGAAAACGAGCGGTTTCGGGAAAAATACCGATTCAGGACGCGGCGGCGCGGCGTCCGAGCGCGGCCCAATCGTCGGCGACACGACGGAGCGCTTCGTCGAGCGAAACGGCGCGGAAACGTTCGACGTCGGCGTCGACGCGGCGTTCGAGAAGACGTTTTTCGAGAAGTTTTCGGAGCGCGTTTTCCGAGTCGAAATCGACGAGAACGCCGAATTTGTCGGCGAGCCAACTCTCCGCGGCTTCGTCGATTTCCCGTTCGGTCGCCCAACCGCCGCAACGCGCCGCGGCGAAGTAGCCGACGACAAGTTCTTTCGTTTCCTGCTCTTCCGCCATCAGAATGAGAAGCGAAATCGCGGCGCGGTTCGACGCGAGCGTTTGAAAATAAAGGGAGGTTGAATAACGTTCCCAATATTTGGAGCGCCGATTCAGGAGCCCGAACGCGCTCTTGATCGACGCCGTCGCGAAACTGACGAGGAGAACCAAAAAGCCGAAGAGCGTGATCGCCGACGCGAGAAAAAGTTTCAGCGCCGCGGCGACGACCGTTCCGAGGAACCCGCCGCCGATCTTCAAACCGTCGAAGAGCGGAAACGCCAGTTCGACGCGCGGCGCCGCCAATTTTAAGTCTTCCAACGGAACGTTTTTGAAGAGTTTTAAAACGATTTCCTGATTTTCCGACGGCGCGTCGAGCTCGTCCGCGTCCTCGACGAACGCGTCGAAAAAGGAGCGGGAACGCGGTTTCAAACGCGCCAAAACGCAAACGCGACTCAAGCGTTCGCTTTCGACTTCGACGATTCGGCCGGCGCACTTCCAACGCGGGTAGGCGACCGGTTCCGTTTTGACGACGCCGCGAATGAAAACGCGGTGTTCGACGAAATCGTCGTAACGGGCGACGACCGGAACCGAGCCGGGACGGCGGAGGCGCAAACAGCGTTTCAGCTCGTCTTTCGGCAGTTCGAAGAATCCGGCGTCGCGCAGAACGTTCAGAACGCCGTCGAAAAATTCGTCGCAGCGGAGCGTTAGCGTTTCCGGAGCGACGGGCGGTTCCGGGAGCGCGTCGGCGTCGGGATCGAACGGAGCGAACGCGTCGTAAAGTCGGCGTTCGTCGCGGAAAAAATCGAAATGGATCCGCTCGGCGCAACGTTCGGCAAAACGGCGACGGGCGGCGCGTTCCTCTTCCGGCGCGGCGTCGGCGACGAGATTTTCGACGAGCGGCGCGAAACGAAGCGGAAGAAAATTTTCGCGGGGTTGACGATTTCCGAAGAGCGCGGCGGCGTCGAGCGCGCAGACGAGCCGTTTCGTGCGGAGCGCGGGGATCCAACGTTCGGCGCGGACGAAAAGGAACTCGAGCCGATCGAAAATTAAATCGAAAATCGGCTCCAAATCGCAGTTTAGCGCGGCGCGAGGGAGCGCGGCCAACTTGCGGAGAAACGGTTTCTGAGAAACGGCGGGTCTCATTGGCGAACGACGCAAAATAAGCGGACGAAAAACAAAAACGACGGAGCGCGAAAAACGTTCCGTCGTTTGATATTGTCGACCGCGGCGCGGCGAAACTTGAATCGCGGCGCCGTTATTCGGCGTCGAGGTCGATCGTAATGTCGTAGGTCGTCGAGCCTTTCACGTCGATCGTCAAGCCGCTTTGCTCCGGATTCGAGTATTTCGGCGGAACGTCGTTGATCGTCTCGTGCATGACCGCGACCGCGTCGAGCGACGTCGTTTCGATCGCGTCGCCAAACCGCGCCGTTTCGGTAAGATAGACCTTGTACTTGCCGGGCGGGACGCCGTCGCCCGGTTTTAGCGTGCGCATTTCAAAGGTTCCGTCTTCTTTGATCGAGCCTTTGCAGATGATCTTGTCGTCGGTGAAGTTCACCGTGCCCTGCGTCAGCGGCGAGCCGTCGGAAAACGTAACTTTGCCGGTTACTTTCGGTTTGCCGCAACCGGTCGCGACGACCGCGACGGCGAACAGGAGGGCGAAAAGCGTTAAATATCGTGGGGTTTTCATCGAACGGGCCTTTCCGTCGGTCGGCGTTGAACGTGAAAAAAAAGCGCGAACGGGCGAGCCGAAACCGTCCGTTCGCGACGGCGACGAAGAAAATCAGTCGGATTCCGGCGTTCCGCCGTCGTCGATCGTGGCGTAGCGACCGAGGATCGCGTGCGCCGTCGTCGAGGCGAAATAGCGAACGGAACCGTCGGCGAGAAGGAAGTTGGCGCCGCCCGGGTGCCAGGAGCCGAAACCGCAGTTAATCGACGCGTGATTTTCGCCGGCAAGGTTGTCCCAAGGCCCGGCCAAACCGTTTTGAAGGGTGCTGTACGGTTTTCCGTCCTGCCAGTAATTAACCAGGCAGCGGGAGAAACTCGTCGAGTCGGAAGCCTCGTTCCCGACGAGGTACGAGCAGTCGTGGCATTGCGACCAGTTCGCGGTCGACGGGGCGGTCGTGTTGCAGACGCCGAGCGCGTCGATCGGGATGTGTTTTTCGCCGACGAAGAACTGGTTGCTCGTGCCGTCGGTGATGCGGGCCATCGTGTCGCGCGGTTGCCAGCGGCCGAATTCTTCGTTCTTGCATTTCGCGCCGCGGAACGGGCCGCGTTGGTACGTTTGGCAAGCGTCTTTGTCGATGCGGACGACGCGAACGTAATAGTGGCCGTCGTAATTCGACGCGGAAGAGCGGCCGTTTTGCGCGCCGTTCGAGTCGGTCGACATGACGATGGCGTAGTCGGTGCAAGGGCCCGCGCTGGCGCCGCCGCCCTGCGACGTGTTGACGTAATCGATCTTCGCCGGAGCGGAACGCCGCGTCGGGCAGACCATGTACGGAACGGCGGAGAAGCCTTTTTTCTCCTCTTCGGTCAGCGTGACGCCGTTCCAACCGGCGCCGGAGTTCCAGAAATATTGGCCGAGCGTAACGAAGCCGCCGGAACCGGTCTGGTCTTTGCAGAAGCATTCGTAAAGCGACTGTTGTTCGGCGAACGGGTAAATCAGTCCCCAAAACGTCGCGCGGTGCCAGGCGACGGCGGCCGGCGGGAGACCGCCGCGAGCGTCGTTGAAGTTGTGGATCGCAAGACCCATTTGCTTCATGTTGTTCGTGCACTGCATGCGCCGCGCCGCTTCGCGGGCCGCTTGAACCGCCGGAAGAAGAAGCCCGATCAATATCCCGATAATCGCGATGACGACGAGGAGTTCAACGAGCGTGAAGCCGCGTCGACGGGTTTCGCGCTTCGTTCCCGGTTGGATGTTTTGAAACGTCATAAAAATTGCCTTTCGTAGCGAAATGACGATAAAATAAATAATAAACGACCGCGATTGCAAAAAGACGCGAACGACGTTAATCGAAACGTCGAGCGGCTTTTCAACGCCGTCGCGATAAATATAACGTTCCCAAACGCGTCAAAGTTCCGCGAGTCGAGAAAATTTTTTCGAAGCAAACGAAAAAAGCGTTTGAGGTTGCGACGCTCGAAGGGGTCGACGGACGGACGGCGGCCCCTTCGAGCGCGGTGAAAATCGAAGAAATAAACGAAAACCGACAAAAGGCGCGGCGAACGGCGAAAAAGCCCCGCGGCGCGAAAGCGTCGAAAAAACCGTCTTTCCGCCGCTTACATAAGTCATTGTAACGTCGCCGCGACGCGATTGCAAGGATTTTTTCGCCGTTTTCGACTTTTTTTTAATTTTTTTTGCTCGACGCGCCAAACCTTTGATTAATTAGATTTTTGACGCGCTTTTGGTTTTTGGAACGGACGCGTCGCGTTTTTCGTCGAGCTTTTTTCCGAAAGGCGGCGGCGAGTGAGAAAATTCTGTTTTTTTTGAAATATTTTCGGGAATTTAGGGAAAATAGGCGGAACCCCTCCTTGACGAAACGGCAAAATCGGAAGATAATACAGCACGCGCGAATATGCGGCCGTATCGGTCGCTTTCGCGTCTTTCTTTCCGGCGAGCCGCGCCGCCGCGATTTTTTCGCTATTTTACTGTCGTCGAACGCAACATTGTTTTTTGAGCGAAAAGGGCGACGTTGCGGCGCGAGTTTTTGAGCCGGAAATTAAAAACAAGTGTTTAGGAGGTTTTCCGTTATGAAAATCAACGGACGTTTAGCGAACGGGCTTGCCTGCGCGTTTCTCGCGTCGCTCGTTTTCGGGGCGGTCGCTCCGAGTTTCGCTCAAGAGGCGGTTCAAGTCGTCGACGGCGCGGCCAAGGGTTCTCCGGAATTGGTCGGCGTCGCGGAGGAGCTGGTCGTCGGAACGGAGCGCGTCGGGTTTTGCAGTTTTTACGGAGTTCTTTGGCTTTTGTCGCTCGCCGGAGCGGTCGCCGCGCTCGTTTACGCGGTGAAGTTCTTCAAGGAAATGATGAAAGCCGACGAGGGGAACGACGAAATGATCAAGATCGCGGCGGCGGTTCGCAAGGGCGCCAACGCGTATTTGAAGCAACAATATAAAGTCGTCGCTATTTTCTTTGTCGTGATCTGGGCGTTCCTGATGTATCTGGCCTGGGGCCCGGGCGTTCAGAACAAGATCGTGCCGTGGGCGTTCCTGACCGGCGGTTTCTTCTCCGGTCTGGCCGGTTGGTTCGGGATGAAAACGGCGACCTGGGCTTCGTCGCGCACCGCGGCGGGCGCTCAAAAATCGTTGAACGAAGGTCTGCAAGTCGCGTTCCGTTCGGGCGCGGTCATGGGCTTGACGGTCGTCGGGCTCGGCCTGTTGGACGTCGTTCTCTGGTTCGGCGCGCTGTACTGGATCTTCCCGCTCTTCAACTGGACGATGGATCTGACGGAAATCACGGTCGTCATGCTCTGCTTCGGGATGGGCGCTTCGTCGCAAGCGTTGTTCGCTCGCGTCGGCGGCGGCATTTACACGAAGGCGGCGGACGTCGGCGCCGACCTGGTCGGCAAAGTCGAAGCCGGGATTCCGGAAGACGACCGTCGCAATCCGGCGACGATCGCGGACAACGTCGGCGACAACGTCGGCGACGTCGCGGGGATGGGCGCCGACTTGTACGAATCGTACTGCGGTTCGATCCTTTCCAGCGCCGCGCTGGGCGTCGCCGCCTACGCCGCGATGGGCGAGACGGTTCAAACGCAATTGAGCGCGCTTTTTCTGCCGATCCTTTTGGCGGCGGTCGGGATCGCGCTTTCGATTTACGGCGTTTTCCTTGTTAAAACGGACGAAAAAGCGGATCAGGGGACGCTCCTGAAGGCGCTCGGCAAGGGCGTTAATCTTCCGTCGCTCGTCATCGCGATCCTTTCGATCGCCATTTCGGCGGCGCTCCTTCCGGGAACCGCGAAGTGGGCGGGCGTTTCGGTCGTCGTCGGGTTGGGCGCCGGTTGGCTGATCGGGAAGTGGACGGAATACCGCACCGCTTACGAATACGAGCCGACGAAACGCATCGCTCGTCAAGGGAAAACGGGCCCGGCGACGGTCATCATCGCCGGCATCGCCGAAGGCATGTTCAGCGTTTGGGCGCCGGTCGTTATCGTCGGCGTCGCCACGATTCTGGCGTTCGGCTGCACGACCGGTTTCGACTTCTCGAACGCCGAAACGTTCTCGCTCGGTCTTTACGGCGTCGGCGTCGCGGCGGTCGGGATGCTCTCGACCCTCGGCGTTACGCTTGCGACCGACGCTTACGGCCCGATCGCGGACAACGCCGGCGGAAACGCCGAAATGGCCGGGCTTCCGGAAGAAGTTCGCCAACGCACCGACGCGCTCGACTCGCTCGGCAACACGACCGCCGCGACCGGCAAAGGTTTCGCGATCGGTTCGGCCGCTTTGACCGCGCTCGCGTTGTTGGCCGCTTACGTCGAAGAAGTGCGCGTCGGCTTCGAACGCTGGGGCGCGAGCGCCGTCGCTCAGATCGAAAAGAACGCGGTCGAAAAGCAGGGCGCCGAACCCGGATACTATAAGGTGTCGGACGAGTTCGTCGTTTATTACGCGGGCGCCGACAAAGTGAAAGCCGAGAAAGAAGCGTACGCGAAGGCGGGCCGCGAATGGTTCCCGAAATCGTTCCTCGTCCTTCCGGAACAGGTTCATAATCCGAACGAAGATCGCCCGATCTATCGCGGCGCCGACAAAACCTGGAAAGACTCCAACGAAGCCTGGGCCGGTCTGAAGACGAACAATGGCCCGGCGCTCGTCGATCCGACCGTCGCGGAAGCTTGCCCGTTCGTTCCGGTGGATCAGAACGACCCGAACGAACCGGTCGAAATGATCGAAGTCAAATCGGCGACGATGATGGACTGGATGAACTACTATTCGTGCAACCTCTTGAACCCGAAGGTTTTGGTCGGTATCTTCCTGGGCGCGATGAGCGTCTTCGTCTTCGGAGCGTTGACGATGATGGCGGTCGGCCGCGCCGCGTCCGGCATGGTCGAGGAAGTGCGCCGTCAATTCCGCGAGATCCCGGGGATCATGGAGTACAAAGCCGAGCCGGACTATGAAAAACCGGTCGAGATTTCGACGAAAGCGGCGCAAAGAGAGATGATCGCTCCGTCGTTGTTGGGCTTGATTCTCCCGATCGTCGTCGGGTTGGCGCTCGGCGTTACCGGCGTTATCGGCCTCTTGGTCGGGACGCTGACGGCCGGGTTCTGCGTCGCCGTTTACATGGCGAACGCGGGCGGCGCCTGGGACAACGCGAAGAAATTCGTCGAAGCGAACGTCGAAGAAGAACTCGGCGGCAAGCGTTCGGAATGCCACAAGGCGACCGTCGTCGGCGACACCGTCGGCGACCCCTTCAAAGACACGACGGGCCCGTCGCTCAACATCATTATTAAGTTGATGAGCATGGTTTCGGTCGTCGCGGCGGGCTTCATCGTCATGTACGGCGGTTGGTTCTGATCCCGACGATCGACGGCCGACGACGTTCGTCGGCGAAGAATAGCGAAGCGGCGCGAGGTTTTTCGTTCCGCTTTCGCGTCGGGTAGAAAAAACGCGGCGTTTGGAAATTTTCCGGCGCCGCGTTTTTTGGCGTTTCGCCGTCGCGAATTTTTTTCGTCGCGATTTTTCTTTTGAAAAATTTTCAAATTTTTTTGCTTTTTTCGTTGACTTGCGCCGCCGCGATCGTTAAACTGACGTTATCTTTCGAAAACGGCGTTGTTAGACGGATTTAAGTTTTCGTTCTCGACGTCGTTTTCCGCGCTTTCTTAATTTTTTCAGCGACGTTTTTCTCGGAAAGAAAGCCGGGAACGCGCCGCGTCGAACGACGCTTGGCGTTAATAAATAAATTTCGGCGTTTTTATTTAACGACCTTTGAACCCTTTATTTATTATTCTTTTACGCAACCGACGCGGGCCGCCGCGCCGCCTTGGACGTTTGCGGGCCCCGCGTCGCGCCGGGAGGTCTTTATGCGCAATTTTTCAACGAAAAAGAGGAAAACCGGCTTCACGCTGGTCGAATTGCTGGTCGTTATCGCGATCATTGGGATCCTGGTCGGACTGCTCTTGCCGGCGGTGCAAGCGGCTCGCGAAGCCGCGCGGCGGATGCAGTGCTCGAACAACCTGAAGCAGCTCGCGCTTGCGATCCAAAATTATCACGACGCGAACAATCGCCTGCCGGGGTTCGGGATGGGCGGCTGGGACTGCTACGATTACACGCCGTTTATCGGGATGCTTCCGTTTTTCGAACAGCAGGCGCGGTACGACGCGATCGCGGCGTCGAATTGGGACGCCGAACCGTTCCACAATCACGAAGGTTTTCTCGGCGTTCTGAACGCGATCGTTTGCCCGTCCGACGGCGACGCGACGGTCGGCTTTACCGAACCCGGGTATTCGAAACCCTTTACGGCGACGAGTTACCGTTTCAGCGAAGCGGACGCGGTCAACGGCCGCGGTTGGCACAACGACTGCCGCTCGACGAACGCCAACTGCCCGCACAATCGGCGCAGCGCGTTTGCGATGAAAAACTGGCCCGGGCGCTCCACCGGCGTCGCGTCCTGTCCGCCCCTTGCCGCCGTTACCGACGGAACGAGCAACACGATCTTTATGTCGGAACGCTGTTCGAGCCCGCGCGGTCGTTTCACGAGCGACCCCGATCGACGCGTCAAGAGCGGCTGGGCGATCGTCGACATGTGGAGCGGCAACCCGAAATCGACGTGCTTGTCGACCGTCGGGAACGACGGCCAATATATGGAGGGCGTCGCGACGGAAGCCGGTTCCGGCTCGCTTTACGGGATGTATTATCCGAACTGCGCGCGTTTTCACACGATTTTGCCGCCGAACGGCCCGTCGTGCGGCATTTCGTGGAGCGACACGAACGTTCAAACGGCGTCGAGCAATCATAGCGGCGGCGTCAACGCGGCGATGGCCGACGGCTCCGTGCGTTTTATCAGCGAAACGATCGACTGCGGCGACCTGTCGATCCCGGTGATGTTGAACCCGACCGGCAAGACGGACTTGCGGCCCGTCGGCGGAAAGAGCCCGTACGGCGTTTGGGGCGCGCTCGGCACGATCAACTGCGGCGAAACGGACGTTTCGATGTGATCTTCGCGGCGGCGACGGTTGGAAAAACGCGTAATCGTTGAAAATAATAACGTTAGGTGAAGATATGAAAAGTTGGAAATTTTACGTCGCGGCGATCTCGACGTGCGCCGCGCTTGCGGTCGGCGGCGGTTGCGGCGACGGAAACGCTGGTTCGAGAGCGGGAATCGTCAAAGCGTCGGGCGTTTTACTATACGACGGCGCCCCGGTCGACGGCGCGACGATCGAGTTGCGACCGATCGACGAAAGGCCGAACGCCGTCGCGGTTGGACGCTCCGACGGAAAAGGCAGGTTCGCGCTGACGACCGACCGACCCGGCGACGGCGCTTTCCCCGGGAAATATCGAACGGTCGTGAAGAAACAGATTCAGACGATCGACGGTCAAACTCGCGAAGAATTTGAAGCGGCGAACGGCAAGGAAGCGGAGTTCGACAAGGATTCCGTCGTTACCGAGAATTTTTTGCCGGAAAAATATCTCGATCCGTTCGAGACGCCGCTGATCGTTGAAATCCCGGAGGGCGGAACCAAAAAACTGGAAATCGTTTTGGAAAATTGAACGGTTGCTCGCCGTTTCCGAACGCGAACGACGGCGCGTCGAGGCGACTTGGCGCGCCGTTTTTTTTCGACGGGGAATCGCTCGCCGCGGAACGCGATTGACGAACGCGGCGGTTGACGGTATAATAACGAAGAGCGGCGCGTCGGGGAAAGACGACGGCGCTTTCGTTGCGGCGCGAAACTCGGAACGCCGCGTCGTTATTCGATTTAAGGAGAATGCGAAATGGGCGCGATACCGTCCGGAGCGAAACGGGCTTGTCAGCGTTGGATCCCCAAGTCGACGAAAGGGGCGCTCGCCCGTTGGTCTTACGAACTCGACCGGGTCAACGCGCTCGAACCGGAAATGCAGAAGTTGAACGACAACGAGTTGCGCAAGCGGAGCCTTGCGTTGCGGTACCGCGCCCGGAGCGGCGAACCGTTGGCGAAATTGCTTCCGGAGGCGTTCGCTTTGGTGCGCGAAGCCGGGAATCGAACGCTCGGAATGCGCCATTTCGACGTGCAGATTCTCGGCGGAATCGCGATCTTCAACCGTTCCATCGTCGAGATGCAAACCGGCGAAGGGAAAACGCTTACGGCGACGGCGCCGCTTTATCTGCGCGCTTTGGCCGGGAAGGGCGCTCTGCTCGCGACCGTCAACGATTACCTGGCCGCTCGCGACGCGGAGTTGATGGGCCCGATCTACCGCGCGCTCGGAATGAACGTCGGCGTTATCCAAACGCAACAGCCGACCGATTCGCGACGCGCCGCTTACCAGTGCGACGTTACGTACGGCACCGCGAAAGAATTCGGTTTCGATTTTCTGCGCGACCGGCTCCTCTTGCGGAGAATCCGCGAAGGCCAAACCGACCTTCTCGGCGCGATGCTCGGCGAGCGGGGCGAAAAAAACGAAAAACCGACGCAGCGTCCGGAGCCGTATTTTTGTCTCGTCGACGAAGCCGACTCGATCCTTATCGACGAAGCCAGCACGCCGCTCATCATCAGCGCGCTTCCGACCGAAGAGCAACGCCAGGAAGTCGAAGCGTATAAGTGGGCCGCCGACAACGTTTACAACTTTATCGAAGACGAAGATTACGAGTACGACCACGAGAAAAAACAGGTCGAGCTGACCCGCGACGGCCGCAGAAAAGCGCGCAACCTGCCCAAGCCGGACGCGATGGCCGCGACCGGGCTCTACCACGTTTACGAATACGTCAAGCAGGCGATCAAAGTCGACCGCGAGTTTCACCGTGACCAGCAGTACGTCGTTCGCGACGGCGAAATCGTTATCGTCGACGAGTTTACGGGGCGGCTCGGCGAAGGGCGCAAGTGGCGCGAGGGCGTTCACCAGGCGGTCGAAGCGAAAGAGGGCGTCGAGATCACCGTCGCGACGGGGCAAGCGGCGCGGGTTACGGTGCAGGACTTTTTCCTTCGGTTCGAGCACCTGGCGGGAATGACCGGGACGGCCGCCGCGTCGAGCGCCGAGTTGGCGAGAATCTACAAATGCCGCGTTACGCCGGTGCCGACGAACCGTCCGCCGCGTCGCGTGCAGTTGCCGACGCGGGTCTTCGCGACCGAACGGGCGAAATGGGCCGCCGTCGTCGAGGAGATCGCCGAATTTCACGCGCAAGGTCGTCCGGTGCTCGTCGGGACGCGAACGATCGACAAATCGGAAATTTTGTCGAAACTCTTGAAAGAACGTAAGTTGGAACACTGCGTCCTGAACGCGAACCGCGTCGCCGAGGAAGCGGAGATCGTCGCGGAAGCCGGGCGGTGGGGGAAAATCACCGTTTCGACGAACATGGCCGGGCGCGGCACCGACATTAAACTTCCGCCGGAAATCCTGGAAATCGGCGGTTTGCACGTGATCTGCACCGAGCTGCACGAATCGGCGCGGATCGACCGCCAGCTTGTCGGACGGTGCGGGCGGCAGGGCGACCCCGGCTCGTATCGGCAGTATCTTTCGCTGGAAGACGAAATTTTGGAGAAGGCGCGCGGCCCGAAAAAAGCGCGCAAACTTAAGGAAAAAGGGGAAAAAACGCCGAACGCCGAGTTCCCGGAAGAGCGCAAACGCTTTTACAAGGCGCAGAGAAAAGTGGAGAAAAAAAGTTATCGCGGTCGCAAAACAATGCTCTATTACGAAAAAGAGCGCAAAAAGATGCAGCGCGGAATGGGGCAGGATCCGTATCTCGACACGCCGAACTGACCGACGCGCCGCGGGCCGGTCTCGCGGGAGACCGGTTTTTTCCTCGACTTAAGATCGCGACGCCGCCTGGTCGAGCCGCGTCGCGAAACGTTGAAACGCTGTTTGCAAACTCTTTAACGGCTTTATTTAAAAGCGCGGAAAAGCGCGTTGATCGCTTTGGCTAACGCGTCCGGATACGCCGCGACGTCGAGGACGCGGATCATTTGGCGCCCGGTCGGTTCGTCGCAAAATTCCCAGGTCGTTCGTCCGTCGTCGGCGCAGGAGACGCGGATATTTTCCATGCGATAGAGCGCTTCGGGGCTTGCGTCGACTTCCGGCGTTCGCTCGACGATCGAGCCGTCGCGGAGAACCGTGCGGTCGGCGAGCGCGAGCAGGCCGGCGGTCGACCACATGCCGCGTCGCGAGCTCAATATTTTCGTCCAAACTTCGTCGCTCGGGCGTTTTTCGATCGCTTTGAGCCAAAGCGAACTCTGCGTTTTCTCGAACATATACGCGAAAAATCCGGCGAGTCCGTCCGAAATTCCGGCGAACGCTTTGTCGTGCGGAAGCCAGTAAAACGTTCCGTTTTCGCCGGATTGGCGCGTTTCGACGACCGTCCAGCACGGAAGCCAGCAAAGCGGGCAGGGCAGATCGAACATCGTCGCGTAAGCTTGCGGGTTCAATTCGACGTTGAACTCGAGCTTGCCGGGCATGTCCGGGTTTTCGCGAGCGGCGCCCGAATTCAGGTAAACACCGGCGCACTTTTCGCGGAAGAGTTCGGGACGGCGCGACGACGCGATCGCGACGTCGGTCGCGGAGCCGACGATCGAGATCCGAACCGGCGTTTCGGCGCGTTCGAGCGTTGAAATAATGAAATCGACCGCGACGGAATCGTCCGGCGAGAGATTTGGCGCCGCGTCGCCGCGACGTTCGATTTGCGCTTTCGAACCGACGGCGTAAGGGACGACTCGGCGCGTCATGCGGTTCATCTGCGCGACGGCGGCGACGGCGGGGTCGCCTTTGCGGCGTTGCGGCGGGTAGTCGAGGATCAGCCCGCGAAGGTCGACGAGATCTTGCAGCGCGAGGGAGTAGATCGTCGCCAGATCGAAATGGTCGTCCGGGTCGCCGTGTTCCTGAAAGAGGTCGGTTTGGTGCAAAACGATCGGACGGCGGCGCTCCGCGGACGTTCCGGCGAAGGTCGCGGAAGAACCGGGCGAGAACGCGGTTCCGAGCGAACCGAACGCGGCGGCTCCGAACGAGGCGGCGAACGAGGTTTTAACGAATTGGCGGCGGTCGAGCATCGCGGTCTCCTGCGTTAAAATAGAGAAACGGGGAAAGAAACGGACGAAAACGGTTTCGACGTCGGCGTTTCTAACGACGATTGTAACGCAAAGATCGCGTCGACGCAACCAAAAAACGGTTTCGACGCGAAAATTTTGTCGAGGCGCGTTCAATTCGAGACGCCGGACGCCGAGATCGACTCGATTTCGAGGCGGTTCGTGTCGAGGTGGAAGAGCGCGCGGGCAAATTCGCCGAGCGTTTCGCGCGGGGCGCCCGAGTACTCCTGGCGGTAAAGCGCGGCTTTGGTCGCGCCGTCGCCGGAAAGGATCGCGAGATTTTTCGCCGAAACGTACTTCAAACCGTCGCAACGGCCGAGAACGTCGTCGCGGCGAAAGACGACGTTGCGTCGCAGATCGAGTTCGAAGGAATCGCCCGTTCCGACGGGAGCGTTCGGCTCCGCGGCGACGAGAACGACGCGCGCTTCGTCGCCGGAAACGCGAACCGCGTCTTTCGGTTGCGTCGACGGAACGTCGACGTCGAGATCGAGGCTCGGTCGCGGCGCCTGGCGGGCGACGGCGCGGACGCCGCCGGTCGCGACGATTTCCCGTCGGGCGACGTCGCCGACGATCCGGTCTTGAAATTTGAGGCAAACGGTCGTCCAGGTCGGCGTTTCGGCGGCGTTCGGCGCGGTTTCGACGGGGGGCGGCTCGACGTTTTTACCCGAAACGAGCGGGATCGCCGGCGTCGCCGCGGCGCGTCCCCGGGAAGTCGCGCGGAGCGTTCCGCCGCCGGTCGCGAAAAAGCGCTCGTTCGCTCGTTCGTAACGCAAGTTTTGCAAAAGAGCCTGATAGAACGCCGCGCCTTCCGGAGCGTCGGGCGCCGTCGCGCCGAACGACGTCGCGTCGATCCGCACCGGACGGTCGAGATCGCCGAGAAATTCGATCGTCGCGACGTCGAGATTTTCCGCGGTTTTCGCGTCGATTTCGAAAAGCGAAACGGGCCGGGAGAGCGTGAAGCGCGCTTCCCGACAGCTCAACGTTTGCGTGCGTTGCGAAATGAGAACGTCGCGTTTGTCGGAACCGAGGAACGAAAGCGCGCGGCCGTCGAACGTCATCGCCTTGGCCCATTCGATCTCGACCGGCTCGTCGGTGAAAAATTGGGCGATTTGCGGAGACCGAGCGATCTGCGCGGCGGTTTCGACGGGCGGGCGGACGGCCAGCTTGCCGGGCCCGACGACCTGGAACGCGTTGGCGGAGCGGTCGACGACGACGTTGTGTCCGCTGAGCGCGAGTTCGCGCATCTGGAACGTCGCCGCGTCGCCGACGAGAACGACCCGAGCGGCGGCGGTTCCGGGGGAAACGAGCTCCGCTTCGTCGGCGGCGACGCGCATTTTCGCGGCTCCGTCGACCGCCCGTTCGACGAGCGAAACGCCGCCGCGAAGGGTTGCGCGCTCGACCTCGACGGCGTCGATCTTGTTCGGATCGTCCGCGTTTTTTCGGAGCGAACACCAAAGATCGAGATTGCGCGCCTCCATCCGGAAGGTCGAGCCGTCCGCTTCGCCGAGCGTCGATCTTTCGGCGAGGAACGAGGCGCCGCCGGTCGGATTTTCGGCGCCGTCGGACGGTTCGGACGTCGTCGCGTCGGCGGGCCCGGCGTCGACGGTCGCGAATCGAACGACGACCGAGTCGGAAATTTTTGCGTCGCCGCGCGGCGCCTGGAAAAGAACGTCGCTCCGAAACGCGGCTCCGATCGGGACGACGTTCGAAAAGTTCGCGGCGGTCGAGCCGTCGTCGGTCGGTTTCGGCGTCGCTTTCGCCCAAAAATCGGCTTCGCCGGCGGAAAACGTCCCGATTCCGTCGAGCGCGAAGGAAACGGCGCCGGTCGTCGACAGCTTGTAAAGATTCGGGCGCTCCGGTTCCGGCGCGACGCGCAGTCCGTCCCGCCAATCGGCTTGGAGTCGTCGCGACCGGCCGTCGTCGTCTTGCAGAAGCGCGTCGAGTTTTCCGCTCCCGCTTGCGTAAATCGTTTCGACGTCGTGCTTTTCGTTGAGCTGGATTTGAACGGCCTTCGCGGAAAAGTCGATTTGAGCGTCGGTTTGAGCGCGGAGTCGGGCCGATTCTTCCGGCGTTTCGGCGAAGAGGCGCAAGACGCGGTCGCGGACGTCGTATTGAATTTCGTCGGCGGCGATCTCCGCTTTGTCGTCGCCGACGCGAACGAGCGTCGGCGCGGCGGCGGAGCGTTGGGCGCGGATCGTCGTCGGAACGAGGCGAGCGAGCGAGCCGGTCGGCGCGTTCCGCCCGAGAAAATCGCGGTAATCGGGGCGTTCTTCGGCCAACTTTTCAAATTCCGGGTCTTGCAGATAAAGGTAAAGCGCGCCGCAGAGGAGTTGCTCCGCTTTGGCGCCGTCGCGGTACGAAACGACTTCCACCGCGTCGTTGAAGCGGACGCACCAGCCGCCGAACGCGTCCGGATTCGACGAAAAATACGCTCCTTTTTTGCAACGAACGTCGATGTAAGGAACGTCCGCGGCGGGAGTTGCGTTCGGTTCGGCTAAGTCGGACGCGAAATCGGCGTCGAGATAAAAACGCGAGTAGCCGTCGAGTTCGTTCAGTTCGATCTGCTCGATGGAGAAACCGCAGCCGAGATTTCCTTCGCGGCGGAACGCGTCGAGACGCGCTCGAAGCGCCGCGTCGGCGTCGGCGGTTTCGACGTTCGGCGCGGGCTCGTCGCGGCGGTCGAAGCCGAGCGGAACGTCAAGGTCGATCGTGAGCCCGCGTCCGGCGCCGTAACTGCGCCCGAATTGAAACGAAAATTCAAAGTTGGTGCGAATTTGTTTTTCTGTAAAAACAAGATCGCGCGTTCTGAAAACGACGTCGTCTTCGGGCGTCGGCGACTTCATGCTCGAACGCAGAACGACTTCGCCGCGCATTTCTCCGGAAAGAAAAGACGAAAAGTCGAAATTCGCCGATTCGAGCGACTCGAACGAGTTTAGCGGTTTGGTGAATTCGAGAACGACGGCGTCGTTCGATTCGAAAACGAGCGCGCGCCGGCAGCGTTCTTCGAGCGAAAGTTCGTCGCCGGCCGCCAAAAAGACGATCGTGCAGGCGTTGAGCGTTACCCGAGTGCGATCCGGCGAAAACGACGGCTCGTTTTTGAAGAGGAAAACGGCTTCGCGGTTCGTCGGGAGCGCGACGTTGGGCGAGACGCGCCGCCAATCGTTTTCGGGGAAAAGTTGCGACAAATGCGGAAAAATGCGGTCGAGCGCGTCGACGGCGGCGGTCGAGTCGGGAGCGTCCGCGACGTTCGCCGCGGTTTTCGGACGAGTCGGCGGCGTCGGCGCGAATCGGCGGTCGTAAACGAAAGCGGCGAGGGCGACGAGCGCGAGCGCGGTCAGCGGAAAGAAAAAACGACGGGGCGACGACATGACTGCTCCTTAAAACGAAGACGCTTCGCTTCCGGCGCCGAGCGCGGCGTTCCGGGGGCGCGTATTCTAACGTCGCGGCGAAAAAAAAGCAAGAGCGAAAAAGAAGGCGGCGCGGCCGATCAGTCGTCGCGACGACGCAGGCGGTTCGTCAAAACGGCGAAACTGGCCGAAAGTTTAACGTCTTCGTAAACGACGTCGTCCGGCAGATCGAGCCGAACCGGGGCGTAATTCCAAATCGCGCGGACTCCGATTTCGACGAGGCGGTCGGCGACCGATTGAGCGGCGCGGGCCGGGACGGTTACGACGCCCATTTCAACCGCGCGGCCCCGGCGGCGGACGTCCGCGGCGCGGTCGGCGATTTCGTCGATCGGATAGACGTTTCGACCGTTGATTTTTTGGCCGAAGAGCGTCGGGTTGACGTCGAACGCCGCGACGACGTCGAGCCCGTGTTCGACGAAGCCTTCGTAATTGAGGATTGCGCGACCGAGGTTGCCCGCGCCGATCAGAAACGCCGTCGTTTTGACGTCCCAACCGAGAAAACGTTCGATCGCCTCGATCAACTCGTCGACGCGGTAACCGACTTTGGGGCGCCCGGAGACGCCGGTGATCGCGAGATCTTTGCGCACCTGAACGCTGAGGCGCCCGAATTCTTCGGCGATGCGCGTGCAAGAAACGACGTCGTCGCCGCGTCGCCGCGCTTCCTTTAAGAAACGCAGGTAGATCGGGAGGCGTTGAACGCTGGGCGTCGGAAGGTTTCGAGCGGGGGACGCTTTCATAACGGATCGTTTCGAACGTGGGGCGACCGTTCGCCGACGAGGCGAAGCGGTGTGCGAGCGAACGGCGCGAACGCTCGAAAACGAGCCGGAGACGCGCGATTCTATTCGTTGCCGTTCAATTATACTCCTTTTTTCGCCGCTTTCAACGGGGGGCGTCGGAACGGCGCGAAACCGAACGAAGTCGGCCCGAAACGCGTCGGCGGCGCGACGCGAAAAAGGGAAAAATCGAAAAAAAAGCGTTTTTGCGAAAAATTGGGGGCTTGCGTTAATTGAATTTTGGGGTAAAATGACGGCGTGAGTTCGAAAGAGCGGTCGGCTTCGTCCGACCTTTCGCCCCTTTTTCGAACGTCGCGCGGCCATAGTGTAGCGGTAACACGACAGCTTCCCAAGCTGTAATTGTGGGTTCGACTCCCATTGGCCGCTTTTTTTATTTCTTGAAAGCAGTTTCGGCGGGCGCGACCGTCGAGATTCCCGGCGAGCGAGCGGCGAGACCGTTCGCTTTTGTTTTTTCTTGCGGGAAAACGGCCGTTGGGACGCGAAAAACGGCGCCGTCGGGGGGCGTTCGACGGCGCTTCGTTTGGAGAAAAAACGCGAATTTCTTCGCGCAAGTCTTTGCAGAAAGACGAGTTAGCGAATCGAAACGATCAGGTCGCCGAGTCGAGCGCCGACTTCTTCCGCGATGAACGGACACTTCGCTTTGAAAAGAAAAGCGATTTTCTTCGGGTGAAGCGGGCCCGGGTCGGACGCGAGCGTTTCCCAATTGGCGAGACCCTTGGCGATCACCAGGTCGGCGGAGACGAACGCGTCGTTAAATTCTTGCGACGTCGCGTCGAAATGAACGCCGAGCCCGTCGGAACCGTTGCCGATCGTCGGAACGAGCGCGGAAAGACCGACTTCCTCCGCGTCTTCGAGAAGCGCGTCGTTCAGGATCGGAGCGCCGCGAAGCGCGACGGTTATCCGTTTTTCAAAATCCGCCGAGATTAACGTTTCGATAAGAAGACGGTCGAAAACGATTTCCCCGGCGTTGTCCGTCAGATAAAGGATCGAGTCGGCGGCGCGGATCGCCTTTTCAAGTTCGGCGACGGAGCCGACGAGCGTTTGGTCGAGCCCGGCGTCGAGCGCGGCTTCGATCTTCGATTCTTCGAGCGCGCCGAGCGCAAGATCGATCGAATTGCCGGCGATCGCGAGGCGAACGGTCGTTTCGAACGGCGTCGGCGACGCGGCGATCCGGCGGCGCAAGCGCGGAAGATGGTCGAGCGCCAAACGGTTATGCCGTTTTTTTTCGGCGTAATACGGGTCGGATTCGCCGGAAATTTCGCGAAGCGCGCGGTGTATTTTCGTTCCGAGAACCGGAGGCGGCGTCGTTAAGCCGTTTTCGAGCAGAATCCGGAACGTTCTTTCGAGAACCTGGCGCTGAAGGTCGACGTCGGGCGTCGCGAGGCGAGCCGCTTCCAACGATTGACGCGTCAGGCAAACGACGCAGTCGAGAGGCGAGCGCATTCGAGGGCCTTTCTATAGAAATAAAGGGCGGAAGGAACGGGAAGAGGGCGAAAAAAACGGCGGAACGAAACGGCGTCGCGATCCGCCGATAAAAAAACGACGATCCGGTTGGGAATCGTCGCTTTGAGAAAACGTCCGACGCGAAACTAACGGCGAGGTCGGTTTCGCGTCGAAACGTCGCGTTCGGCGGCCTTAGCGCAGGCAGGAGAACAGCGGTTTAACGCACGGTTGGCACGTGTCGCAAGTCGGAGCGCACGGTTGAACCGATTCGCACGGGGCGCAGACCGGAGCGCACGGTTTGCAAACGTTGATTTGAACCGGAACCTGGTAGGTGCAGACGCGCGGAACGCAACGGGTAACCGTGTACGGGACTTTCGTCGCGACGAGCTTGCAGCAGGTAACTTCGCGTTGGAATTGAACCGGTTTCATGACGGTCGTCTTGACGCAACGGGTGCGAACTTCCGGAACCATCTTGCAAACTTTGTAGTTCACGGTGCGGTAAACCGTTTCCGGAACGACTTTGCAAACTTTGTAGTTGACGGTGCGGACGCGTTGTTCCGGAACCATCTTGCAGACGGTGTAATTGCAAACTTTCGTTTCCGGAACCATCTTGCAAACTTTGTAATTCACGGTGCGGACGCAGGTTTGCGGAACCATCTTGCAGACGGTGTAGTTGCAAACTTTCGTTTCCGGAACCATCTTGCAAACTTTGTAGTTCACGGTGCGGA
>CAZIJJ010000014.1:0-82033 GCA_964539525.1 uncultured Planctomycetaceae bacterium
AAGCGGAGTGGGAGTACGCCTGTCGAGCGGGAACGACGACGCCGTTTTTCTGGGGGACGTCGCTGAACGGCGACAAGGCGAACTGCGACGGAACCGAACCTTACGGAACGTCGACGAATGGCGAATATCTTGAACAAACGACGGAAGTCGGTAGTTGCGCGCCGAATGCCTGGGGCTTGTACGACATGCACGGGAACGTTCAGGAGTGGTGTTGGGATTGGTACGGCGCCTACGACGCGTCGTCGCAGACGGACCCAATGGGGCCGTCGTCGGGCGAGTATCGGGTATTGCGCGGAGGTTGCTGGGGGAGTAGCGCCGTGGGCTGTCGGTCGGCCAACCGGGACAACTACGGCCCTATGATCCAGGATCGCATCAACGGCGTTCGGATTGTCTTAGGCCCTGCTTTGCCGGAGGAATCGCCGCCCGCGTCGTCGCAAAGCTCCGGGGCGACGGAAAAGGTCGTGCTAAATATAACGCCGCCGGCGAGCGGTGGGACGCGTCGCGCTTTGTTGATCGGCGTTAGCGATTATCTTGGGTTTATGTCGTGCCTTTCCTCCCTATTTGACGTCCGCGCGTTGAGAGAGCGGTTGATTGAAAACGGGTTCGAACCGGAGAACGTTGTCGCGCTAACGACAGATGAAGGCCCGGACAAATACCCGTTCAAATACAAAATCGAGCGCGAGTTGGAGCGGCTTTGCGAAGAGGCGAAACCGGACGACGTCGTTTTTGTATATTTCACCGGACATGGCTACGTTGTCGACGGGCGAGATTATTTCTTACCTATGGATGTGGGATACGACGGTGGAATTTATCTTGACGTCGCGCTCAATGAAATCGCTCGGTGCGGAGCGAGATATAAGTTTTGTTTGATCAACGCGGGGCGCGAGACGCTCGAGAGCCTCGACTGGGTTGTGAAAGACGCCGCGCCGATTTTGTCCGAGAACGCCGAATCTATGAAAAATTGTTGGACGCTTTACGGAGGCGCGCCTGGCGAGGCGCTTTTGGATTTCCCGAACCCGAAGGAGAACGGCAGTTTGTTGACGCGCGCTTTTTTGGAAGGAACGACCGAGCTGGGCGACGCGGACGGCGACGGCGTCGTTACGGTGATGGAAGCGTGTCGGTACGCGATGAAGAAAACGACGGAAAACGCGGAAAAATATTTCGGGGAAACGCAAACGCCGTATTTAAACGTCGGCGTCGACGACGTCGATTTCGCGTTGATTTTGAATCCGAAGAAAGCGGAGAAAAAGGAAGAAAACGCGACGCAAGGAGAAAAATGATGAAAACAAAGAGAATAATTTTGACGGCGGCTCTCGCGTTCGCGGCGCTTTTCGTCGGCGAATCGCGCGAATCAACGTGCGAGGCGAGGGGCGGGGCCGAGTTCATCGGACTTTTCATCGGCGTCGATTACGATGGAGGAAGCCAATATTCCGGTCGCGACGCGAAGCGTTTAGCGGCGGTTTGGAGGGGAATAGGCGGGAGGGCGCGCGTTTTAACGACCGACGGCGGGGAAAAACCGACGCGCGAAAACATACTGCGGGGGTTGCGAGAGGTTAGTGCGTCGGACGACGTTTCCTGCGTTTTTATTTTGTTTAGCGGAGTCGTTGACGAATTTGATGGCGAAACGTACTCAAAATGGAATCGTTACCGTCGCAAAATCAGCGGAATGGTTGACGAAATTGACGGCGAAACGTACTTTGCGCCGTCCGACTTTCGTTTTGACGAGAGCGGTAAACCTGTTAAAGAAACGCTTATTGCGGCGAGCGAAATTAGAAAACTTTTGGAAGAACAGTTGAAAGGAAGGTTGGGAAAAACGAACGTGTTTGTTTTAACGGACGGCCGTCTGAATTTGTGCGATCTGGCCGGCGCCAATTCGTCGTGGGAACTGCAAATGTGTTCTCCGGGAGAAAGGTCGTGGGAAATAAATAACGTCGGCTCTCCGGCGGCAGCGGCTTTTGTCGAAGCGTTAAGCGAAGGCAAGGACGAGAACGGCGCGCCCATTCTTCGCGGAGATTTGGACGGCGATGGCGTCGTTACTTGCTTGGAAACTTGCATTTACGTGAGACGTCGAACGCTGGAGATTTCCGACGAACACAAGTTGCCGCGTCAAACGCCGCGTTTGGTCGGGCGCGGTTTTGATTTCCCACTGGCCGTTTTGCCGGGGAAAAAAGAAGACGAAAAGGCGGAGAAGCCCGCCGACGAGTCGCGGTAACGGCGGCGCGGGTTCGTTCGGTTTGAAGTTTTGCGTCTTGGCGGGGAATTTGCGATCGAGCGTCGCCGTTTTTTCCCGTCCGGTTTCGACGGCGCGCGTTCGCCGAATTGGACGGGAATCTTTGAGAAGCGCCGCTTCGCCGCTTGCTTTGCGGGTTGCGAATCTTAACGAACAAGCGGCAAGAAACAAAAAACCCGCGTCGTGAAACGCGGGCTCTGCTCGTCAGAAACGAATTAAATCGAATCTCACGCGGCCGGGGCTTCAGCCGGAGCGGCCGGAGCGGCTTCTTCAGCCGGGGCGTCCGCCGGAGCGGCTTCGTCGGCCGGAGCGGCCGGGGCGGCTTCGTCGGTCGCGGCGGCGGCCGGAGCGGCGTCTTCAGCCGGAGCGGCCGGTTCGGCGGCCGGTTTGCAACCAAGGGACATGCAAGCGGCGCAAGCCGCGACGAGGCTAAGAGCAAAGAATTTCTTCATTTTTTTTTCCTTTTAAATGTGTTAAACACAGGGGACAAAGGAACGTCGAAGCGTAAACGTCTCGAGGTTGCGTCCCTTTGTTGATGTTATCATAAACCTAAAGGCCCGTTTTTTCAAGAGATTAAAATCGATTTTGTAAAAAAAAAAGCGATTTGACGCCGATAGAACCGTTTCCGCCGCTCATTTTTGCCTAAAGCGCCGGTTTTAAACGTCGGCGTCGCCGTATTTTACCAGTTTTAGCTTGCGACGGGCGGCGATCGGCCGTTTTTTATGGATCCCGGGAGAATTTTGCCTGCGTCGGAGGCGAAAAGAACCGAGCGCCGCGAAATTTTGACGTCGCGCCGTCAGTTTTTCCCGAACGGAAGCGAAAGCGCGTAAAAAGCCGCGATCACCAGGATGATCGTCGGCCCGGTCGAGAAATTGAAGAGAAAACTGAGCCAAATTCCGAGCCAAGACCCGACGAAGCAGATCGCGATCGACCCGACGATCGTCGCGCTCAGCCGTTTCGTAAAGCGTCCCGCCGTCGCCGCGGGCAAGGTTAAAAGCGCGACGATCATCGCCATCCCAACGACGCGCAACATTAGCACGACCGTTACCGCCGTCAGCGTCAGGAGCAAACGGTTTTGGAAATCGACGTTTACGCCGCGCAATTCGGCGAATTCTTCGTCGAAACAGACCGCTTCGAGGCGTTTGAAGTCGCAGACGACGATCGTTAAAATCGCCCCGCCGAGCGCCGTCGCCGTCCAAACGTCGCTCTTGCCGATGAGGAGCACGTCGCCGAAAAGGTACGTCGAAACCGACGCGTACCCGTCGACGCGCTCGATAAAAAGGAGCCCGACCGCCATGCCGATCGCCCAAATCGCGCCGAGAAGCGTCTCTTCGCGCTCTTTCGCCCGTCGTCGAATCGCGTCGACGAGGAGCGCCGACAAGACGGCGAACGCGAGCGCCATTGGAACCGGATCGACGAAGGAACTCCAACGTTCGCAAAGTTTAAGCGCGTTCTCGTTCGACGAAAAACAAGCCGCCAACGCCAACGTTCCGAGCGCGCCGGTCGCCAGCGTCTGTTTGAGCCAAAGCCCGAACCCGACGCCGCCGAACGCGCAGTGCGAGATCGCGCCGGCCAAATAACCGACGCGCCGGGCGACGACGAGCGCGCCGATCAAACCGAACGTAACGCTGGAAATCGCGCTTAATAAATACACGTTTTTCAAAAAATCGGGCGTCATTTTCGGCTTCGACGGTAAGGAAAACGCGACGGACGCTTAAAATGTTAAAACGCGTCGTTTGCGTAGAATGGATAAAAAGGCGTGAAAAGGAAAAACGGGGGCCAAAATCGCGATCCGGACAAGCGTTTCGCAACTTGACTCCCGTTTCAAACTTCGGCTTAAAGCCGACGCGCAAGCGACGCTCGACGAACCGTTCGCGCCGCTTAAACGCTTAATTTAAGGCGGTTAAGCCTCAAATCACATGTTGCCCAGCTTGTAGATGAGGTCGGCCGCGCGGCAGCTGTAACCCATTTCGTTGTCGTACCAGGACAAGATTTTGACCATGTTGTCGCCCATGACCATCGTCCATTCCGGAACGAAGATGGAGCTGAAGGTTTGGCCGACGACGTCGGCGAGGACGATCGGATCTTCGCAGTAATCGAGGACGCCCTTCATTTGTTCCGACGCGGCGGCGGCTTTGACGGCGGCGTTGACGGCGTCGACGGTAACCGGTTTGGCGGTTTCGCAGACGAGGTCGACGATGGAGCCGGTCGGGGTCGGGACGCGGAGGGAGATACCGGTCAGCTTGCCGTTGACTTCCGGAATGACGAGACCGACGGCTTTCGCGGCGCCGGTGGTGGTCGGGATGATGTTGACGCCCGCGGCGCGACCGCGATAGATGTTTTTGTACGGTTTGTCGAGGGTGACTTGGTCGTTCGTGTAGGAGTGAACGGTCGTCATCAAACCTTTGACAATGCCGAAGTTATCGTTGAGAACTTTGGCGACCGGCGCGAGGCAGTTGGTCGTGCAGGAAGCGTTCGAGACGTATTTGTGTTCCGGTTTCAGTTGGTCGTCGTTGACGCCGAGAACGCAGGTGAAGACTTGATCGCCTTTCGCCGGAGCGGAGATGACGACTTTGCGAGCGTTGTGGCTGTCGTAACCTTCTTTGCCGTCCGCGGCCGGAGCGGTGAAGAAGCCGGTGCTTTCGAGAACGACGTCGGCGCCGAATTCAGCCCACGGGATGAGGGACGGTTGTTTTTCGGCCGAGACCGGGATCTTTTTGCCGTTGACGATGAGGTTCTTTTCGTCGTAATCGACCGTGCCGTTAAAACGACCTTGCGAGGAGTCGTATTTGAGGAGGATCGCGAGGGTCTTCGTGTCGGTCAAGTCGTTGATACCGACGACGTTGTACTTTTCCGGAGCTTTCATCATTTGACGGAAAACGATGCGACCGATACGACCGAAACCATTAATACCAACGTTGACAGCAGCCACAGTAAATCTCCTTTGAGCGCTTAAACTACCGTTTGAAATTCTTCCGTTCGAGCGGGAAACGCCGAAACGTCGCCGCGTCGGAAGAGCGGGGGTATCGAGAGCCGCTTGGAGTCGCGCCTTGTTGGACGAACGGAGTCGGCGGCAAAAAGCGGGGGAGCCGCTTCTCGATAAAATTTTATCCCAATTATAAACCCTTCCGCGCGTTCTACAAGCCCCGAAAGCCGTCTTTCGACGACAAAAAAATATTTTTTGGAAAATTTTTTCTTTCCTAAATTACCTGTTTTATTTATTTTATAAAATAAGCGTCGCCGCGACTCGCCACGCTTTCGCTTCGTTTGCGGAAATTGCGGAGACAAACGAAAAAAGCCGCTCGACGTTTCGGCGTCGGCGGCTTTTTCGGATTCGGCGATACATTAATTAATGGCGAACGTCAAACGAGGCGGATCGGGTCGCTTTCTTTCGCGCTTGCTTTGACGAAGAGTTCCGGGAATTTGCGGGCGATCCGGTCGGCGAGGATGCAGGCGGCGAAACGTTCGGTCGCGTAATGGCCGGCGAGAATCAGCCCGAGCCCGCGAGCGCGCGCTTCCAAACAGGCGTGAAATCGCGCTTCGCCGAGCAGGAGCGCGTCGGCGCCCGCGTCGGCGGCGTTTCCGATGAAATCGTCCGCCGCGCCGCAACCGATCGCGACGTTGCGAATCGGTTTCTGGTCGTCGCCGACCGCCGCAAGCGTCGAAATTTGCAACATATCCTTGACTTGTTCGATCAGTTGGGCGAAACTGCGCGACTTTTCAAAACGACCGATCCGCCCGGTTCCAAGGAGGGGCGCGGAGGCCGTTTTCGCGTCGCCGGAGGCGAAATCATGAGCGACTTCTTCGGCGACGCTCGGAGCGAGCCCGTCGAGGGCGTCTTGCGTCGCGGCGAGCGTTCCGGGGATCAACGGGCGGACGTCGCGGAGGCCGAGGCCTGCCGCAAGTTGCCGATTAATGCCGAAAAGCGCCGAATCGTGCGCTGTGTGCGGACTGTAAACGGCGATTTGCGCGCCCAATAACTTCGAGAGGATTTCGCCGTCCGTCGTGTCGAACGTCCAACGTTTCGCGGCGCGGAACGGGAACGGGTGGTGCGAAACGACGCAATCGACGCCGGTCGCGACCGCTTCGTCGACGACGGCCCGGTCGATCGTAAGACAAGCGAGAACGCGCTTGATTTCGCGGCGGCGATCGCCGAGTAAAAGGCCGACGTTGTCCCAACTTTCGGCGAGTTCGAGCGGAAAGATTTTTTCCAAAAATTCGACCAGCGTTTGAAGTTTCACGCGCGCTCCTTGCGGGCAATCGTCCGGTGTTAAAATGGAGGAAATAGGATATTTGGAATGTAACGCGATCGGCGAAACGCGACGCAAATCGAGCCGCCGATCGCGTTAATTTTAAACGAAACGCTTCCGGTTGACAAGTCGCCGCGTCGTTATTATAATAAACTTTTGGCGGGCGCGGCGCGTTCGAATCGGTTTTGCCGTTTTTAAGGCCGGTTTCGTAGTCGCGACGCTTTTTTGACGGATGAAAGTTAGACGATGCTAAAATTCCCTCGAAACGCGCCGGGACGCGTCGGTTGGGCGGCGTTGGCTCTGATTGCGGCGACGTGTTGGGCGACGCTTTGGCCGAAGTTCGAACCGGCGTTGCGCGACGGCGTCGGAACGCGGGCGGCGCGTCGGCAAACGACCGACGACGGCGCGGTTTGGGAAAACGGGGGAGTTTTTAGCGTTTCCAACGGCGGTAAAACGGCGGTTTTCGGCGACGGCGGCGGTTTGGGAAAACGGGGCGTTTTTGAACGGCCGGGCGGTCTGCGGGAAGTCGAGCGGTTGCGCGACGATTTCGACGAGCGGCTTTTTGTCGGCGCGGTCGAATTTTGGGAGGCGCGTCGGTTCGAACCGGGGGCCGACGTTGCGTTGCGGGCGGTCGCCGACGGTTGGGCGCGCTGGGGCGTCGGGAACGCGGCGACGGCGCGATTTCTCGAAACGTTGACGACGGCGGAGCGAGCGGCGTTCGAGCGTCGGCGTCGGGAAGGCGCGAAGTTTGATTTTTCGGCGGAGCGAGCGGCCGCGGCGGAGGCGTCGCGAGAAGCGGCGGCGAGTTTGGCGGCGCTAAGTTTGGAAAGCGAGAAGAACGGGGAAAACGAGGCGGAGTTTGACGGCGTCGCCGCGGCGTCCGCGTTCTTGCGTTCGCTCGACGGAGACGGCGACGATTCCGGCGAGTTGGAAAATTTTGGCGATTTGGGTAAACCTGGGGGATTGGGCGAATCTGGCGGCGAAACGTTCCTTTGGGCGGCGGCGTTCGACGGCAACCCGTTGAACTCGGTCGGCGCTTTTTCGGCGGCGGACGTCGTCGCGGTTTCGGCGGATCCGGCGGCGTTCGAGCGGGCGCGGCGAGCGTTTTCAACGTCGGCGATCCTCTTTTTCCTGTCGACGCTCGGCGGTTTCGGCGGCGGATCTTTGCGAACGGCGGGCGAACTTTTCGGCGGAACGAGTCGCTTGGAACGCGAATTTTGGCGGCGGTTGGACGCGGCTTTTCGGCGGCTCGGCGTCGCGGCGTTCGGTTTGAAAAAACTTCTCTATTTTGCGCGTCTTGCGCTTTTTAACGCGTTTCGACGTTTCAACGTCGAAGACGGCGTCGCGGCGAAAGCGGCGTCGGCTCGACTTTTCGCGTCGGTTCGACTTCTTAATTGATTTTCGTTTGTTTGTTTTGGGCGCGTCGCGGCGGACGTCGGCGGAACGGCGTTAATCTTGACGAAGACGGAAGAGAATCCGCGCGGCGGGCGTTCCTTAAATAAATAATCAAACGATAATACGGTTTTGGAAGATATTAAAATGACGTTTTGTAAATACGATAAGCGTTTTGGAAATTTGGCGAAACGCGGCGGTTTCACGTTGGTCGAATTGCTGGTCGTTATTGCGATCATCGGGATCCTGATCGGGCTCCTGTTGCCGGCGGTTCAAGCGGCTCGAGAGGCGGCGCGACGGATGCAATGTTCGAACAACGTCAAGCAATGGACGCTGGCGCTCGCGAATTATCACGACGTGCAAAACGGTTTTCCGCAGTTTACGAGTTGGGGCCGAAGCGCTTCCAACGGCGCGGTTTACGACACCGGTTTTTCGATTCACGCGCGGATCTTGCCGTATATCGAGCAGGGCGCTTTTATGCTGGGAATCGATTTCGGCGATTACGACAAATACCGCGTTTATTGGGTGAAAACGTCGTTGAACGAGGCGCTGTTCGAAAAAATGGACTTTCCCTGCCCGACGCTGGCGTGTCCGAGCGAAGATCAGCCGCGCAAGGCGTTGCAACCGAAGAACGACGGGCTTTACGCAAACGGCAACAATTACGTCTTTTGCAGCGGAACGTCGACCGGAGACGGAAACAATCTCGACAACCTGCGCAACGACGGGGCCTTTATGCAACGGCAAACGTCTTACGCGTCGCTGACCGACGGAACGTCGAACACGACGGTCGTTTCGGAGGCGCGACTGCAGTTTGAAAGCGCGCCGACCGAGCCGAGCGAGAACGACTGGGATCGCATGTGCGTCCTGGGCGCCGGAACTTGGGCCGATTACGTCGAGCCCGATTTGAAGGCGATGAGACCGTCGGCGACCTTGACGCATCGCGGGTTTCCCTGGATCACGGGGCGGCATTACGCGTCCGGTTTTTCGGCGTATTCCGTTCCGAACGCTCGCGTTCCGGCGATTTGGCTTCGCGGAACGGAGTTGACGTTCGACGGCGCAAGCTCGAATCATCCGGGAATCGTCGTCGCCGGATTTGCGGACGGTTCCGTTCGCAACGTTTCCGAAACGATTTCGCTCGACGTTTGGCGCGCCGCGGCGACGCGTTCCGGAGGCGAAACGAACGTCGGAATTTGACGCGAACGTTGAAGAAAACTCGCCGCTCGTTCGACGCGTTTGGGCGGGCGGCGTCGTGGTAAACGATTTTAAGAGAGGAATTTAAGAATGACGATTCGAAACGATAATCGAGAAAAAACGTCGGCGTTGATCCGCCGGTTGAGCGCGATCGGCTGCGCGGCGTCGTTGGCGTTGGGAGCGACCGTTTGGGCGCAGGACGGCGGAGGGGCGAACCCCCGGGGGGGGATGCGAAACGAGCCGGGAGCGGCGCGCGGAAGCGAAAACGGCGGACGCGGCGGCGTCCCCGGGGGGGGGATGGAAAATCGAGGCGGACGCGGAGGACGCGGCGGGGCGCTCGCCGCCGTCGCCAAGCCGGAAAAAATGCGAAAATCGCTTTCCGACGCGGAACGCGCCGACGTGGAAACCCTGCGTTTGCAACTGATTAAAGACGGAATCGCGTTCCTGGAAAAATCGCGGGCGTCGAACGGCGCTTTTTCCGTTTCGCCGCGCGCCGGGGTCGGCCCGACGATCGTCGTCGCGTCGGGACTTTTGCGGGCCGGGGTCGCGCTCGACGAGCCGATTCTTGCGGACGCGTTAAAGTTTTTGGAGAGCGCGGTTAAGGAAGACGGCGGGATTTACTCCGCGGGCGGGCACGTCGCGATTTACGAGTCGTGCCTTGGGCTTGTTTGCTTCGACTTGGCGAATAAGGCGGCCGGCGACGGGCGGTACGACGAGATCGTCGCGAACGCGGAAAAATACGTTCGAAGCGCGCAATATAACGAGTCGACCGGCGTTTCGCAGGACGAGGAATATTTCGGCGGCGTCGGGTACGGCGCCGGGAGCGGAACGCGTCCCGACCTCTCGAACACGCAGTTTTTTATCGAAGCGTTGCGCGACGTCGGGGCGGACGAAGACGACCCGGCGATCCAGGACGCGCTTGTTTTTGTGTCGCGTTGTCAGAATCTGGAATCGGAGGACAACCCGGTCGGCTCGCCGGCGAAAACGAACGACGGCGGCTTTATTTACACGTTTGTTTCGGAGCAGGAAAACCCGGCGGGACAAGAGGTTGACGGCGGGCTTCGCAGTTATGGAAGCATGACGTACGCCGGGCTCAAAAGTCTGATTTACGCGGGACTGACCGCCGACGATCCGCGCGTTCAGGCGGCGACGAGCTGGATTCGCGAAAATTACACGATGAAGCAAAATCCGGGGCTCGGCAAGCGCGGGCTGTATTATTACTATCACACGCTGTCGAAATGCTTTAGCGTGTTGGGAGAAGAGACGTTTGTCGATAAAGACGGCGTCGCCCGCGATTGGCGCCGCGAGTTGATCGAGACGCTGGCGCTCGCGCAGAACGTCGACGGTTCCTGGGTGAACGACGATCGCATGTGGATGGAAACCGACGCAAACCTTGTCACCGGGTATGTTTTGAACGTGCTGACGTACTGCGCGAAAAAGTAAGTCGTGAAACGACGGCGTTTTACGTCGACAGTTTCGACGTCGGACGATTAACGGCGATCCGCGGAAACGACGCGGATCGCTTTTTGAACGATTATTGAGAAATCAAATGACGAACGATATAAGCAAAGTTAATAGTAGCGGCGCCGCGGCGGAGATCGCGGTGAAAACAACCGGTTTGACGAAAAAATATTCGCGCGGCGACGTCGAGTTCGCGGCGGTTTCGAACGTCGATCTGAGCGTTTCGAAGGGGGAATTTCTCGCCGTGATGGGGGCGAGCGGCTCGGGCAAAAGCACGTTGCTTCACCTGATCGCCGGGTTGACGCGTCCGACGTCGGGGAGCGTCGAGGTCGAGGGGAAACGCGTTTTCGACTGCGGAGACCGGGAATTGACGATTTTTCGGCGGCGACGGATCGGCGTCGTTTTCCAAAGTTACAATCTGATCCCGCACTTGACGGCGGAGGAAAACGTTCTTTTTCCGTTGCGCGCGGACGGTCGAGACGGCGAAAAATCGAAGGAAAAAACGCGAAAAATTTGCGCGGAACTCGAAATTTCGCAACAGTTGGCGCAGTATCCCGACTCGTTGAGCGGCGGGCAGCGGCAGCGCGTCGCGTTGGCCCGGGCGCTCGCGGTCGATCCGGCGGTTTTGCTGGCCGACGAGCCGACCGGGAATCTCGACTGGACGAGCGGGCAAAACGTGTGCCGCGTGTTGGACAAGCTCAACCGCGAGGAGGGGCGAACGATCGTTTTGGTAACGCACGAGCCCGCGGTCGCGATTTGGTCGCGGCGGCTTATCGTGTTGCGCGACGGGGAGATAGCGTGCGACGCGGCGACGAGCGAGTTTGCGGACGCCGCGGCGTTGGCGTCGCGGTATCAGGAAATTGTTCGGCGCGAATCGTCGAACGCTTAACGCGCGGAAAGTAAGGAGATAAAGCGATGAAGTTTGTTTTGTCGACGACCTTTTCTCGAATGCGGCGACAGAAAACGAGGTTGGCTTTCGTCGCCCTGGCGATCGCGGCGTCGTCCTGTTTGATCGTTTGGACGATCGGCGGGTTTCAGGCGCTTTTTATCGACGCGACGACCGAAGAGGCCGGTTATTTGGGAACTTGCGACGTTCGGATCGCGGCGAAAGAGGGCGATTCGTCCGGGCGTCGCGGCGGCGGAGCGGCGTTCGGCGGGCCGCTTGCGGTAACGCGTCCGGCGCCCGACACGAAGAGCGAGGAAGCGGCGCAAGCGAAGGCCGCGTCGCGAGTTAAGGAAGGCGAAAACGCCGAAAAGCCGAAGCGAAACGGACGCGGAAAGGGCGGGGGCCGCGGCGGGAAGACCGACTCGATTCCGCCGGAGTTGATCGCGGAAATCCGCTCCGATAAAGGAGTTGCGTTCTGCGTCGAGATCGCGCCGCTGAAAGCGTTCGTATATTCGCCCGGAACCGTTCGGTCGATCCTGGAAGATCAGGACGCGGTCGACGAGGGAGACCGCCCGACGCCGAAACGTTCGCTCGAAACGCTTGCGGTTAAAGAAGATAGCGTCGCCGAAGAAACCGGGGTCGATCCGGCGTTGCGTCGGCGGGCTTACGCGGCGTATCGAGCGGTCATGGGGACGCCGTCCGGGAGCGGCTCGACGTTTTACGCGACCGACGCTTCGGAGCCGCCGTTCGAACTTACGGAGGGAAAATGGTTTGCGTCGCCAAATTCGACGGCGCGCGAAGCGGTTTTGACCGAAAAAGGCGCGGAAAAAACGGGGGCGAAACCGGGGGACGATCTTTTTGTGATTTGCCCGAAGGCGGGAACCGAATTTCAGCTGAAAGTCGTCGGCGTCGTCGCGGATCCGAACTCGGACGCGTTTTACGTTTCGGCGGCGTTGGGACGCGAGATCGGCGGAACGCAAACCCTTGCGACGTCGACGCTTTTGACGAAGTTGCGAACGCCGGTCGACGATTTTCGCGAACGTTGGGGCGAAAAAATTTCCTCGGCGCTTCCGAATTTCGAAATAACGACGGAGGCGGAGATCGTCGCTCGAAAAGCCGCGCAATTTAAGCAAAATCAATCGTTTAAGTATCAAGCGGCGAGCGGAACGCTTTTGGCGGCTCTCGCGTCGATTTTTATCGTTTTTACGGCGCTGAACGCAAGCGTCGCGAATCAACGGCGTTTGATCGCGTTTTATCGAGCGGTCGGTTTGACGCGGGGGCAGGTCGGGCTTTCTATCTTATTGGAAGCGTTGATTTTAGCGATACCCGGGTGGATCGGCGGCGTCGCGACCGGTTGGGCGTTGGTGTTCGTTTGTTCCGGGAAGGCGACCGGGCTCAACTGGGAAACCGTCGGCGTTTCGTTCCTGTGCGCGGTCGTCGGAGCCGTTTTGGCGGCCCTTTATCCGATGGCGCAAAGCGCGCGAACAAAGCCTTTAGAAGCGTTGGGCGTTTCGGAAAAAGCACTTTTTTCTCCGGAGCGCACCCGAAGGCAAACGCGCCGTTTCGCGGCGCTCGCGGTTCTCGGCGCGGCGTTGATCGGCGTCGACGTTTACCTTGTTCAATTCGCTCCCGGCGCGACGACGGAGCGGGCGGCGTTGCATTCCGTCGTCGGCGTTTCGTCGCTGGCGCTCGGCGTCGTCTGTCTGATTCCGACGTTGATTCGCGTCGCGGAACTCGTTTTACTTCCGGCTTTAGCGAAACTTTTCCGTTTTGATTTTCGCCTGATTCGGACGGAGCTTTCCGGGAACGCGGGCCGCGTCGTCGCGGTCGCCGTCGCGTTGAGCGTCGGGGGCGGACTGTTCGTTTCGACGCAAATTTGGGGGTATTCGATGCTCGAACCGTTCCTGCCGGGACGCGGGACGCCGAACTGCTTCGCGGCGTTTTTGCCGAACGGAGCGCGACCGGAGATCGTTTCGCAACTCCGCGCTCTGCCTTGCGTTAAGAGCGACGAGTTTATCGAAGTCGCGGTCGAGCAGGCGGCGTTCGAGGAAGGCTCGATCCCGCCGCAAAGCGTTCGAAAAAGCGCGTTTGCGAACGTCGTCTTTTTCGGCGTCGACGTCGATCGAGCGTTTCGCGGAGGCGACGGCAAGGCGCCGCTCGTCGGTTTTCGATTTTTGCAGGGCGATCCCGACAAGGCGTTCGCCGCGATGGAAAGCGGCCGCGGAGTCGTCGTAACCGATTCTCTTTCCGTCGATTACAACTTGAATCTCGGCGACGAATTGCGCGTCGTTCACCCTCGAGATCCGGGGAAAACGCTGAGTTATCCGATCGTCGGCGTCGTTTATTACCCGGGATGGCAATGGCTGTCGAAGACGGGGGGCGTTCGGCGCAATTTCGGGCGTTCCGGCGGGATCGCGTTCGCTTCCGAAAAGATCGTCGCCGCCGACTACCAGCTCGAGCGGCCCGGTTATTTTTGGTTTAACGAAAGCGAAGACGCGACTTACAACGAAATTGAAACGGCGTGCGACGCGTTGGCGCTGAAGTCGTTGCGACTCGACGAAGCGGACGGAACGCTTGCGGCGAAGTCGGAAAAGGCGGCCGACGTCGACGCGGGAACGCGAACCGCTTACGTCAAATTGTCGACGCGGGATTCGTTGACGCGTTCGATCTCTAAACGGGCCGATTCGGTGATTTGGGGGTTGAGCAAAACGCCGATTACGACGTTGATTATCGCGTCGATCGCGGTCGTCGGAGCGATTGCGAACTCCGTTCGGGCGCGGCGGCGGCAGTTTGGAACGATGCGGTCGATCGGGCTGACTCGCGGGGCGTTGATCCGCGCGATTCTGGTCGAGGCGATTTTGATCGCGACGGTCGCGACGGCGACGAGTTTTATTTTCGGCTTCCTGGCGGCGCAGGGGGCGCTCAAACTCGGCGCGAGCATGTTCGGAACGGCGAATCCGCCGTTAATCTTGCCGATAAAAGAGTTGGCGTTCGGATTTTTGCTGACGTTGACGCTTTGTCTGACGGCGGCGCTTTGGCCCGCGATCCGCGCCGGAGTCGCCGAACCGCTTGAACTGCTCCGAAGCGACCGCGCTCCCGATTGATCGGAAATTCGGACGCCCGAGCGTTTTCGCGCCGCCGCGTTTCGTTCGACGAGACGCGGCGGCTCGCTTTTTGAATTTCGACGCGATTTTAGAAGAGCGTCGACGCGGCGTCGGGGGGGAAGACGCCGCGTCGACCGGGGAGCGACGCTCGAACGCGCCGCCGTTTTCGGATCAAGCTTGCGGTTGCGTTTCGGAGACCGTCGGGTCGGCGGGCGCCGCGGTTTCCAAGACGGGTTCGGAGACGGTTTCCGAAACCGTTTCGGGAACGGTTCCCGCCGCGGGTTCGGACGACGGCGTTTGCGTCGCGACGGTTTGCGGAGCGTCGATCTTTCCGAGAAGTTCCGGGAACTCGACGCCGCCGATATCCTTCATCACCTCCAAAATCGGCGGGAGCGTTTTCGCCATGTTGCGGAGCCAATTCGACGTCGCCGTTTCGCCGTTCAAACCGTTCGAGCCGGAACCGGCGCCGTCCCAAACGACCACTTTGTCGAATTTGATCGACGAAATCGCTTGCGCCGACGCGGCGATCAGCTCGTCGAAGTGGTCGAGCATCAGCATTTGGAACGCTTCGCGAGCGCCGCCGCACGCTTCGACGACGGCGCGGAGACCTTCGCCCTTTTTCTTCAAAATCTCGTATTGACCGCGCGCTTCCGCTTCCAACTTCGCGAAGATCGCCGCCGCTTCGCCTTCCGCTTCGATGCGTTTTTGCTCCGCCGCCGCTTCCGCTTCGACGACGATTCGCGCTTTTTCCGCTTTCGCCGGAGCTTCCAGTTCGGCCCGTCGCTCCGCTTCGACGCGTTCGGCGAGCGCCGCCGCCGCGATCGTTTGCGCTTTGTGCTCCGCTTCCAAAACGGACGCGTCCGCTTGGCGCTTGCGAGTTTCACCGCGTTCAAACGCTTCCGCGCGCTTGATTTGCAACTCGGCTTCGGAGTTCGCGACGACCGCTTTCGCAAGGTTTTCGCCCTCGACGGCCGCCGCGTCGGCGTCCGCCAATTTGACGCGCATGTCGCGTTCGGCCGCTTTCACCTCGGCTTCTTTTTCGAACGCCGCCGACTGTTCGCCGACGACTTTCACGCGGTCGAGTTCCGCCAGGCGAACCGCTTGTTCCTGCTCGATTTCCGCCGTTTTGACCGTTTGTTCGCGCTCCGCTTCGCGGGTTCCGACGACGCGTTCTTTTTGCGCGTTCGCGACTTGGATCGCCTTGTCTTTTTCGGCGGCGGCGACTCGAATTTCGCCCATGCGCTCGTTGTCGGCGACGTCGCCGCGCGCTTTCTGGATCGCTTCGGACGCCGCTTTTTGCCCGATCGCTTCGATGTAGCCCGACTCGTCGGTAATGTCGGTAACGTTGACGTTGATCAGAACGAGCCCGAGTTTGCTAAGTTCCGGTTCGAGCGACGTTTGAATGTTCGTCAGGAACGCTTCGCGGTCGCGGTTGATTTCGTCGATGCGCATCGACGCGATGACCTGGCGGAGTTGTCCGAAGATCACGTCTTCGGCTTGTTTGGCGATCGCTTCGCGCGGCATCCCGAGAAGACGGATCGCCGCGTTTTGCATCAGTTCCTGCGTCGTGCCGACGGCGATCGAGAAGACGCTCGGAACGTTGACGCGGATATTTTCCATCGAAAGCGCGCCCCGGAGCGGGATCTCGATCTGCATCGGCTCCAAACTCAAGTAGGCGTAATCTTGTAGCAACGGCACGATGAACTTCGCGCCGCCGTGAATGCATTTCGCCGACGAGTCGCCGCCGGAGCGGCCGAAAATCACCATGACGCGGTTGCTCGGGCAGCGTTTATATCGGGCGCTGAAAAGCACGAGCAGGCTGAAGAAAATCGCCGCGACCAACGCCGCGGCGACGCCGGCGAGCTTCGCGGCGCTCGCGCCGAAAAGCGGAAAAACGAACGTTGCGAACGACATAAACGACTCCTGGAAAAAGCGAGGCTGGAACGGTGGAATTTCGAGTAGATTTTACTTGTCTTGCGTAAAATACGCATCTTACCTAGAGTATAGCCGACGGAAGGGCGCGCGGCAATTCTTTTCAATAAAATTTTCGATAAAAAAGACGAAATTTCTTGTCCGCCGCGCCAACGTCTGATACAATTGGAATAAACGGGCGAACGTCGCGTTGAAAGCGGCGAAAAACGGAGGAAAAGATGACGAACGTTTATTGGTTTTGCGCGATTTTAGGGACGACGACGGTCTTGCTGCAGTTTTGCGCGACGCTTTTCGGACTCGGCGGCGACGCGGACGTCGACGGCCTTTCGGACGCCGACGGCGATTTGATCGGCGACGCGACGAGCGTTCCGTTTTTGAAAGCGCTGTCGATTCGAACGGCGACGGCGGGCTCCGCGTTTTTCGGTCTCGGCGGCTTGGCGGGCGAGACGCTCGGACTCGGGAGCGTCGCGACGGTCGCGCTGGCGGCGGGCGCCGGGTTGGCGGCGATTTACGGCGTCTATTTTCTTTTCCGAACGCTTTCGCGGTTTGGAGCGGACGGCTCGGTTCGCGATTCGACGGCGGTCGGGGCGACCGGAACGGTTTATCTGCGGATTCCGGCGAAGCGTTCGGGACGCGGAAAAGTCGTCGTGTCGCAACAGGGCCGCTCGATGGAATACGCGGCGGAAACGGACGACGAAAACGAACTTGCGACCGGGACGCCGATCGTCGTCGAGCGGTTTGTCGCTCCGTCGACGGCGTTGGTCGCGCGGCGCTGACGCGTCGACCGGGGCGGGCTCGGAAAATTTTGAGGAAAAGACGGAGAAAAACAATAAAAAAACGTCGTCGCGGCGCGTTTTTTCGTCGTCTTTGCCTCGACGGGGCTTGAAATTTTCACGGCGTTTTGGTACGATGACGGCGCGGACTCTTTCGAACGGCGAAAAGCCCGCGATTTCCATAAACTTGGAGTGAAAAAAATGGCGGATTATTCCGAAGCCGATAAAAACCGCGAAGAGCGGCGCGATTGTTGCGAAAAACAGGGCGTTTTAAAAGATTACGCGGTCGTTTTGGCGGCGGCGATCATTATTTTGGGAGGGATTCACGCGTCGCGAAGCATTTTGGGGCCGATCTTTTTGGCCGCGTTCTTCTCGGCGATGTTGGTTTCTCCGTTGCGTTGGCTCCGATCGAAGGGGTTTTCGCAAGCCTTTTCTTTGTGCGCGGTGATCCTTTTCGTGTTGGCGGTCGGGCTCGGCACGATGACCGTCGTCGGCGCGCAGTTGGCGCAGTTCGCGAAAGATATTCCGACTTATCGCGATCTTTTTAACGACGAATTGAAAAGTTACAACTTGAACGTCGGCGACTTCGTGCCTTTCCTCAAAGAGGACGAGCCGACGGAGGAGGCGAGCGACGCGAGCGCCGACGTTACCGACGAGCGCGCCTTGGAGCGCCGCGTTCGGGACGAAGTCGACCGCGCCATGAGCGCTCGAATGCGCGAAGCGGAGGAAAAAGAGAACGCGCCCGCCGGAGCGCCGGATATTTCCGGCGAAACGACGAAATTTTTGAAGGAAACGGCGACGCCCGAGAACGTCGCGAGAGCCGACGAGGCGCGAATTAAGCCGGTCGCGTTTTGGACGCAGGAACTCGACGGCGCGAGCGAACAGACCGGGTTGACGCCGACGATCGAGGAAAATTCCGGCGCCCTGACCGCGGTCGACGACGCCGAAGGATTGATCCCGCAAGCCCCGAAAACGTCGTCGTTGATCGGCGCGAACGCCGACGAAGTCGCGGACGGCGAGGAAATCGCGGACGCCGACGCCGACGACGAAAGCCTTGAATCCCGCGTCGCGAGGATCGACGACGAGGAAGAGCGCGAATCGGTCGCGTCGGCTCCGCCGGTGAGCGTCGTCGACGCCGGGTCGAACGAGCTTTTCCGCTTCCTGGCCGGTTTGGCGAGCGAACTCAGTTACTTTGCGAGCAACGGGTTCATCCTGACGCTGTTGGTGATCTTCATGCTTTGCGAAACGACGTCGATGCCGAAGAAAATGACCGCGGCGCTCGGCAAGCAGGGTTTCGTGAACGAGCACATCCAAAATTTGGTCGCCGACATCCGCAACTATATGGTCATTAAGACGTGGATGAGCTTGGGCGTCGGCTTTTTCGTTACGTTGCTGCTGATCGTTTCGGACGTGCAATACCCGTTGTTGTGGGGCTTCGTCGCGTTTCTGTTGAACTACATTCCGAACATCGGCTCGGTCGTCGCCGCGATCCCGCCGATCGTTCTGGCGACGGTCGATCACGGGCTCGTCGTCGGCGTCGTCGACGCGGTCTTTTTCGTGATCATCAACTGCACGATCGGGTACGGCGTCGAGCCGCGCCTTCTCGGAAACGGCCTCGACCTGTCGCCGCTTATCGTGTTGATCGCGTTGATCCTGTTCGGCTGGCTTCTCGGCCCGATCGGAATGTTCCTGTCGCCGCCGCTGGCCGTGATTATGAAGATCATTTTCCAATCGTTCCCGGAGACGCGCTGGATCGCCGTGCTGATGGCGAACCGTCCGCCGAAGGAAGAGCTCGACGACGAAGCCGTCGAGGCGAACGCGTAAAAAAGAGCGTCGAAACGCCGCATTTTTCGGAACGCGGCGTTTTCGACGTAAAAAAAAAGCGCCGAACGACGAGGTTCGACGCTTTGTAAAACGGCGAGGAAACGACGACGCGCGCCGCAAGCTCCGAATCACCATTCCGGTTTCGGCGCGCTCAGCCAATCGTCGACCGTTTCCATTCGGTTCGAGCTTTTGCCCGAACGACAGCCGAGCGACGAGGCGAGCGTCGCCGAGAACAAAACGAGCAAAACGAGCGCGACGACGCGGCGACGACTGCGGTTTTTAAACATGTTGCGCATAAAACGCTCCTTAACGACGCGGTTTGCGTTCGGCGATCCGCGGCGCGTTCCGTCGACGCCGCGCGGAAGAATCTTACCGATTTTTCGCGTTGTTGTAAATATCGGCTTTTTGACGTTAAATCTTAACGATTCGGCCTAAATTTTGTCGACGTTGGTCGACTTGTTCCTCGCGGCTTCGTTCGGCGGAGCGCGAAACGATATTTTGGGAGTTTTAAGTAAAATGAGTAAAATCGAACAAGCGTTTGAACTGGCGAAAGAACGGTACGCGGAATTCGGCGTCGACGTCGACGCGGCGATGGAAAACGCGGCGAAAGTGAAAATTTCGCTTCACTGCTGGCAAGGGGACGACGTCGCCGGTTTCGAATCGACGGCCGGACTCACCGGCGGCGGGATCCTCGCGACCGGAAACTACCCGGGTAAAGCGCGAACGCCGGACGAACTGCGCGCCGACGCCGAAAAAGCCTTCTCCTTGATCCCCGGCAAACACCGCTTCAATCTGCACGCGATCTACTTGGAAAACGGCGGCAAAAAAGTCGACCGCGACGAGATCGAACCGGCGCACTTCCAGGGGTGGATCGACTGGGCGAAGGCGAACGGCCTCGGACTCGACTTCAACCCGACCTTCTTCTCGCACGAAAAAGCCGCCGACGGGCTGACGCTGTCGCACCCGGACAAAGGAATCCGCGACTTCTGGATCGAACACGACAAGCGTTGCCGGGCGATCGCCTCCGCGATGGGCGCCGCGCAAGGCTCGCCCTGCGTCGTCAACCACTGGACTCCGGACGGCGCTAAAGACTTCCCGGCCGATCGGCTCGCGCCGCGCCGCCGCCTGGCCGAGTCTTACGACGAAATTTTTTCCGTCCAACATCCGCGCGAAACGATCCGCGACGGCGTCGAAAGCAAACTTTTCGGGATCGGCGCCGAAAGTTACACCGTCGGAAGCCACGAATTTTGCATGGGTTACGCGATGAAGAATAATCTTCTCGTCACGCTCGACGCGGGGCACTTCCACCCGACGGAAGTCATTTCGGACAAATTGTCGTCGCTGTCGCTTTTCGTCGACGAAATTCTTCTGCACGTCAGCCGCGGCGTCCGTTGGGACAGCGACCACGTCGTCGTTTGGAACGACGAAATGAAGGCGATCGCCGAAGAGCTCGTTCGTTGCGATTTGCTGAGCAAGACTTACGTCGCGCTCGATTATTTTGACGCGACGATCAACCGCGTCGCCGCTTGGACGATCGGGACGCGCTCGGCGTTGAAAGCGTTGTTGGCGGCGTTCCTCGAACCGGTCGCGACGCTGAAAAAAGCGGAGCTCGACGGAAATTACACGAAGCGGCTCGCTTTGATGGAAGAAGCGCGGACGTTGCCGTTCTCCGCCGTTTGGGATTACTATTGCGAGAAAAACGGCGTTCCGGTCGGCGAAAAATGGCTCGCCGAAGTCGAGGCGTACGAAGCCGCCGTGCTGAGCAAGCGCGTTTGAGCGCCGCGTTGAATTGAGTTGAACGCGTTCGACGGAGCGCGTCGCGAACGACGTCGAGTTTTCTCGGCGTCGTTTTTTTGTCGCTTTTATCTTGGGGGAATCGGCCCGCGGCTTAGACGGCGAAATCCGACGCGTCGACGACCGCGCCGCGACGAACGGGCTCGCGAACGGCCGCGCCGTCGACTCGTCCGTCGGAAGCTGCGGCGACGACCGCGTCGACGAGACTTTCAAGCGTTGATTCGCGAGCGACGGCGGCCGGTTCGACGCCGAGTTCGCGAAGCGCGCCCGCCGTCAACGGACTGAGCGCGATCCAGCGCGTTCGACCGAGTTCGGCTCCGAACAACCGCGCCAACGCCTTCGCCGTCGCCGAACTGGCGACCGTTCCAAAATCGATCCCGCCCGAACGGAGCGCGTCGACGATCTCCGCGTCCGGCGTTTCGACGTCGACGGAACGGTAAGCGGCGACTTCGCGAACGGTCGCGCCGAGCGCCGTCGATTCCTTCGCCAAAACGTCGCGTCCCCGGTTGGCTCGAACGGAGAGAAACCGCTTTCCGACGAGCGATTTTTCGGTGGCGACGAGCGCGGCGACGAGTCCTTCGGCGTTGTATTTTTCGGGGATCAAGTCGACGTGAACGCCGAAATCGCGGAGCGCGTCGGCGGTTCCGGGCCCGACCGCGGCGACGGAAACGTTTGCGTCGAAAAAGAATCGAGCGAGGCGTTCGCGGCGCTTTTCGGCGGCGCTGCGAGCGTTTTCGGCGGCGGCGCGTCGCATCGCGTCGAGCGTTCGTTCTTCGACGGCGTCGAGGAACGGATCTTGCGCGGCGAGTTTCGCCTCGAACGTTTCGGCGCGGCGCTCGTTCCGGTCGCGTTTGCGAGCGAAAGAACGCCGAGCGAGCCGAAACGCCGTTTCTTGCGTCTCGTCGAGAAAAACGCGTCGCGCTTCGTCGCCGAACGACGCGTCGAGCCGTTCGAGAAAAAAGCGGACGCCGTTCGAACTCGAAAAAAGAACGCGGTCGAATTCGCCGTTTGCGAGCGAGCGGAGCGCGTCGTCGACAGCGTCCCAATTTTCCGGCGGCAGGATCTCGATCGACGGTTGAACGAGAACGGCGGCGCCGCGTTCTTCGAGGAGCGAGCGCAGTTCGACCGCTTGTTCGCGCGGTCGGGTAACGAGAACGGTTTGGCCGGAAAGTTCGTGCGTCATGTCCGCCTTTCGAAAAAACGCCGCGTCGACCGCGAGCGAACGGGAAACGGAAAACGGGCGGTCGCGTCGGGAAAAATCGAGATCGAAGGGAAAAACCGTCGCCGCTTCGAGCGTTTTCGCCGCTTGAAGCGCCGCCTCTTCTATTTTACGCGGCGAAAATTTTTCGGCAAGGGTCGAGAACCTTTTAGCGCGGAAAGAAAAACGTTTTTCGGGAAAATGCGGCGGAAGGGGCGGCGTCGGCGGCGAAATTTACGCGGCGAACGGACGCGAACGGGAAATAAAGGGCGCCGTTGGCTCCGCGCTCGTTTTGCGAACGATATTGAAAAGTCGCTCGGGGGCGACGCGGCGAGGCGAGAACGGCGGCTCGCGATCGTCGCGTCGTCGAACGCGAGCGATTTTGACGCAAAATTTTGAAATCGCCGATCGACGGAGACCGTTCATGATTCGTTCCTTTATCGTCGCTTCGGGCGTCGCCGCGATCGCGTTCGGCGTCCAATGTTTCTTTTTTCAATCGCTCGTCGTCGAGACCGACGTTCGGAAAACCGTCGCGGTCGCCGATTTTTGGCCGTATTCGATGATTTGCACCGGACTTGTCGTTTATTTGTGCGGAAACCAGCTGCAGAAATAGCGACGGCGCGAAAAAAAAACGGGTTTTGCGGACGTCTCGCCTTTTTTCGGGAGTTTTTTCGCGAAATTGCTCTTGACGCGCGGCGTTTTTTTGGGCAAACTACGCTCGACGCCCGGTTTTGTTGATCGTATTGATCTTGCCGATTCCGGGACGGCGCGTCGCAAGGAAAAAGCGGGCGGCGCGCCTTCGACGAGAAAAATTAACGAGAGTCGCCGCGTCGGTCTTTCGCGTTTCCGGGTCGAGCCGACGGGTTCGATGAAACGGGGACGGGAGTCCGGCGCGCGAGCGTTGCTGAAAAAAGGAGTTTTCATATGTCGAAACGAACGATTCTTTGGAGCGCCGCGCTCGGGTTCTGCTTCGCGCTTTCCGGTTGCGGCGGAGCGAACGAAAACGTCGACGCGCCGAAGGAGAACGCGCCGGCGGCGGGCGAAAAAGCGGCGAACGAAAGCGTCGAGCCCGCGGCGTCCGAAGGCGAGACTTTGAACGTCGACGATCCGGAAAGTCCCGAGGGCGTCGTCGACGCGTTTTTCCGCTCGTTCTTTAAAGGAGACGACGACGGCGCGTTCGCGCTCTTGACTTCGAAAGCGCAAGAAGCGACGAGAGAACAGTTTGCGGCGCAGGCGAGCGACACGATCAAGTGGAAGACGACGAAGAAAACGCCCGTCGAAAACGGTTGCGTTCGCGTTTGCGTCGACGTCGAGGATTACACCGAAGCCGGAGAATTTCAAACCGAAGAGCTGATCTTCGCGCTTTCCAACGCCGACGGCGCCTGGCGAGTTTCCGGGTTCAACGTCGGCGATCTCGCGATCAATTTCGAGGATCGCCAAATCGCCGAAGTCGGACAAGACGACGAAACCGTTCGCGTCGGGCAAACGAGCGAAGCGATCGTTCGCTGATTTCTTCGCGTCGAGCGGCGTCGCGAAAATTTTGACGGCGGCGCCGGTCGGGCGAGAAACGCAAATTTTTCGTCGCGATTTTTCGCGAGGCGAAAGAAAAGGCAAAACGCCGAGGAGCGCGGGCTCTTCGGCGTTTTTTTTGTCAAGCGACGGCGTTCGTCGCGAGTCGGAAATCGACGAACGCGGCGTCCGCTGAACGCGTCGGCGCGAGGCGCGGCGCGACGAACGGTTTCGCGAGTTTAGCGCGAACCGAAAAAATGAAGGGACGATCCGCCGCGGCGCAAACGACGACGGGAACCGATCGGGCGGTCGCGATCGCGCCGCAAGCGACGCGTTCGCGAGAAAAACGGAGCGTCGACCGACGGTCGATCAGTCCCACCACCATTGGCCTTCCGGGATCGACGAGGCGACCGCGTCGCGTTTCGCTTCGACTTCGCCTTTGTCGTCGTATTTCAGGTTTTCTTCGTCGAGCGCGGTCGTCGGGCGGACGACGACGCCGCCGCCGGTCGGGTACGAAACAAGCGTCGCGCTGCGGCGAACGGCGTTCGTCGCGGTTTGAGCGAATTGGATCGCGTTCAGACGTTCGGTTTTGAATTGCGTTTCGTCGCCGAAGAACGCCATGTCCCAATTCGTTTTGGCGTAGGCGCCTTCTTTTTGGAGGTACGCGGCGACGATCGACATGTCGATCATGTTGCGGAGGTTCGCGTAAACCGGGACGGCGTCGGCGATCTTTTCGAATTTCGCGGTGAAGCTTTTCGCGTAAGCTTTGGTCGCGGGGTTGCCGCGGCCTTTGTTCGCGCGGCGTTCGCCGTTCGCGTCGACCAATTCGTCTTCGCCGACGAGATTGACGCCGTTTCCGACGAGTTGCATCGCGGTTCCGTCTTCGGTCATGACGACGCAATCGTAATCGGGTTGGAAGTACCAGCGAACGAGAGCGTTGCTAGCGCGACCGCGCGGATTCGAGCGTTCGGCGTAGGTCGTCAGTTTGACCGGCGCTTCTTCGAGGCCGATGCCGATCAGCTTCATGCGGTAGTCGGCGGCGACGAGCGTCGCGGCGAAGTTCGTTTTCGGCGAAACGCCCCAAACCTGAACGTTTTGCAGGCCGAGCGCGTCCGCCATGCCGCGCGCGTAATCGACGATTTGACCGTCGTCGTTAAGGCTCGGATGCGGCGTGTTTTTCAGGTACGCCTGCATGTTGCGGAGTCCTTCGGGGCTCGGGTCGATCGAGCAACCGACGAGTTTGTTTCCTTTGCCGTCGGCCGGGAAGGCGCGGAGAGCGACGACGAGGTCTTCGAGTTTCAACGTCGGGCGGCCGCTGCGAGCGCCGACGGTCGCGCCTTCGGCTCCGATCGTCCAGCCTTCGGCCGGGCCGGAAACGACGATTTCGCCCGATTCCGGATAAACGTAAACGTTTTCAATGCGGGTCAAACCGGCGAGGTTTGCCATTTCCGCGGAAACGAGGCCGCCGTTTTCCTGGATCGCGGCTTCGAGGCGCGTCAACGAGACTTTGCGCGCTTTGCTGACGGAACGCATTTCGCTCGGGATCCCGTAAAGCGCGGCGGAACGCGCCGCGGCGAGGGCGCCGTCGTCGAGAATAACGCGTTCGAGAACGCCGTCCGGGCGAACGACGACGCCGGAGCCGTCGGAGCTTCCGCCGCCGTTGTCGTCATCGTCGTCGTCATTGTTATTGTTGTTATTATTGTTGTTGTCGTTATCGTCATCGTCGTCGGCGAACGCGGCCGGCGCGCCGACGAAGCAAGGAGTCGACGCGGGAACGGCGACGAAAACCGCCAACGCCAAAAGGGCGCTCCATCGGAGGAAGGAACTGATCCGACTCATTAAAAATCTCCTAAAAAATCGTTTAGGTTGGACGGTGAAAATCCGACTCGGCGACCGACGACTCGCTTGCGCGGCGCAAACGAACCGAACGGCGCGGCGTCGTCGGCGTCGTCGTTTGAGAAACGACGCTCGGGGCGACGCAAACCTCGCCGCTATCCACTCAATGATAATTTCGACGTTCCGATTAAGCAAGCGATAACTTCGTAAAATCGCCTATTTTGTCGAAATTTTTTTCATTCGACGGCTTGCCGCGCCGATTTTAACGGTGGTTGCGGTTGTTGAAACGGGGTAAGACGGGAGATTTTTACCGGAAAGCGAAAGTCGAGCGTTTTTCCGACGGCGAAAAAATGACAAGCGAAGAAGTCGAGTCGCGGCGGTTTGCCCAGTTTCGCTAGCTTTTTTATTCGAAATAACGACGCCGGAAAATGAAAAAAAAACGCCTTGAATCTAAAAGTTTGAAACTTTGCGGTGAAGTTCTCGAAGCGGTTCGTCGAAAAAGACGATATGCGACCTTTGCGCGGCCCGACGGTTTCGAGACGCCGCGCGGAAGGATTAATATAATATTGTCAAAAACGATGGAATCGTTCTCATGAAGAAGAGACTGTTGGAGTTTCCCCTTGCGTGTTGCGCCGCGCTCGGCGTCTGTTGGTCGAGCGTCGAGTCGTTCGCGCCGAAAGCGTTCGCTTCAGAAACGCCGTTTTTAACGCGCGTCGACGCGGCGGCGTCCAAGGCGGCGTTCGACGCGATCTATTCCGAAATCGACGGCGAAACGACCTTCGTCGACGTCGAGATCGCGCCGACTCAGTTCGCGGGGCGGCCGTTGCAACAAGCGGCGAAAAGAACGTTCGGGATCACCCGGGGCGTCGGCGAAAGCGGATATCGGACGACAGACGACGTCGAGCGCGAACTCGGCGATCGGCGGAGAAACGCTCGGCAAAACGCCGCGCGCCGTTCGGCTCAACCGGCCGCGAAACCGGCTCCCGCTCCGGTCGAGGCTCCGATAGCGCAGGAAGTCGCTCCGGAACCCCGGAACGAGGAACGGGCGCCGGAAGCCCCGGTTTCCGCCGAAGACGAAGCGAAACGCGCCGCGGAAGCCGCCGCGAAACAGGCGGAAGTCGCCGCGTCCGAACAGGCGGAAGAGCGTTCCGCCGAAGAAAAGACGCGGGCTCTGACCGGCGACGAGGAAAACGCTCCGGACGCCAAGGTCGAACTGCCGAAAGTCGACGCCGACGATTCCGCGCCGGAATCGAACGAGCCGACTTCGCCGCAGGTTACGGCGACGAGCGGGGCGTCGGCGGGATCGGGACTCGGGTTCGCGGACGCTCAAAAAGCGGTTCGGGAAATGTCGGGCGACCTGCTTTCGACGTTGCAGGATCGCGGCGGAGAATGGCTTTACAATCGTTGGCGTCTGTACAACTCGGGCGTCCGTCGGCAAACGTCGGCGCTCGAATCGGGGAGCGAATTGAACGGCCGCTGTCGGTTGCGCTGGTACGAAAGATTGTACTCCGATCCGTTGCGTTCGGCAGGCGAAGCCGAGTATTTTTCCCGCGCCTGGGGAGGTTTCTTCTCCGGTTCGACGGCGGACGTGATCTCCGGCGTGCGTTTGGCTCGCGCTAAAATGGACGTCGCGACGCGAGACGACGTTCCGACGCGTCCGACTCCGACGACTCCGCAAGAGGCGATCGAGGTTTTGAAAACGGCGCTCGTCGAAGCCGCGGCTTTGCACGCTCGCGCGCTCGCGCCGTTGAATAAGGACGAAATCGCCGCCGTTTCGAAGGAAGCGCATTCGATCTTTTGCGCGCAAGTCCAAAGCGGACACACCGTTCCGAGTCGCGGTCGAGCGAAATATCTGATCGACGCAATGCAGAAAATGAATAAAAGCGCGCTTTACGACGCGGCGGAAACGCTCCTTGCGACGCTCGACGAGAAAACGCTCGAGCTGTTGGCGCAAGTCGATTGGAATTCGCTGGAAAAAGCGGAGATCGACGGGCAGGAAGTGGGGCGCGTTTCGACCGAAGCGGGCGATATTCTTTTCGGCGATAAAAATTCGACCGTTTGGAATCTCGACCAGTATCCGTCGGTTTGTTGCGTCGTCGATCTGGGCGGGAAAGACGAATACCGCGAAGGCGTTTGCAACGTCAATCGGCCGGTGTTGCTCGTGATCGACCTGGGCGAAGACGACGATTATTACGTCGGGCAAAATCCGGGGATTCAGGGCGGCTCGATTCTCGGCGTCTCGGTTTGGCGCGACGGCGGCGGAAACGACCGTTATCTCGCCAAGGACGTCGCTCAGGGAAGCGCCATCGGCGGCGTCGGCGTCCTTATCAACGAAAGCGGCGACGATCGCTACCTCGGGTTCCTGCGGGCGCAAGGTCAAGCGCTTTGCGGACTTGGGCTTCATATCGACCGCGGCGGAAACGACGATTACCGCGCCGCGCTCTTCGCTCAGGGGTTCGGCCATCCGGGCGGTTTCGGCGCTCTGCTCGACAAAGACGGGAACGACCATTATTACGTCGGCGGGTATTATTACGACTCGTATCCGGAGCATCCCGGCCACGACGGTTGGGGACAGGGAGTCGGCGCCGGGATCCGACGCGTCGCTTGCGGCGGGATCGGGCTTTGCCTTGACTGCGGCGGCGACGACGCTTACGAATTCGACTACTTCGCGCACGGCGGCGGGTATTGGATGGGCGTCGGGATCGCTCGCGACTTCGCCGGAAACGACGTTCGTTACGCCGCGACGTCCGTCCGTTACGACGGTTCGCCGCGCGTCCAGGGGCGTTGGCAACGCTTCGGGTGCGGTTTCGGCTGCCACTACGCCGTCGGGTATCTGTTCGACGACCTGGGCGACGACGCGTACAACGGCACGATCATGGGGCTCGGCATGGGCTGGGACCTCGGCGCCGGTTTCCTCGTCGATTTCCTCGGCGACGACGCGTTCGAAGCGACCGGCGGTTTGACGCAGGGCGCGGGCGGCGAAGGCAGCATCGGCGTCCTGATGAATTACCGCGGTTCCGACCTTTATCGCGGAAACAACCAGGGTTACGCCACTTCGCACTTGACGTACCACTCGCCGAACGACTGCGGCGCGAACTACAGTTTCGTCGTCGACCACGGCGGTTACGATCAATACGGAAGCCGCGTCGCGAACAACGCCGTTTCGACGCGCGGCATGCAGACCGGGTTCATTATCGACCGACCGGCCCCGGACGAAGAAGCGCCGCAAACGAACGCGCAAGGTCAGCCGCAGGCGCGAGCCGCCTTGCGTCCGACGACGTCGCAAGGTTACCCGACGCAATCCGGAGCGATCCGCACGATGGCGAGTCCGCCTCCGACGGTCGAACCGCCGCATTTCGATTCCAGCGCCACGCAGAACGGCGGCGGATTCGGTCGCGGTTGGCGCCTTTTCGGCGGCGGCATGTGATCGCGGCGAAATGATGCGAGCAACGAAAGGAACGAGCGTCGAACGGCGTTCGTTCCTTTCGGTTTTTTCCTTCTTGGGGCGTCGACGGCGTTCCTTCGAGCGTTTTGCCGGAAAATGGGCGGAGTTTTATAAATAGGGAAAAAAGTGGATTTTATAAATAAGGGGGCTTTGCGGATGATAATGGGCCGAAAAGCGGGATGGTTCGCTAAATTTCTAACGGCGAACCTTATCGCGTGCTTTTTATTTTGCCTCGTCGGTAATTTTTATTATTACGGCGGGCAGGGGGTCAACGGGCCGATCGCCGACGAAACAATGGAGCGTTCCGAAGAAAACGGGCGGATTTCCCGGTTGTGGCACTACGAAGGTCATTGCGTCGGGAGGCTGGATTCCAACGGTTACAACAACGCGTATTACGTAGAACGGGGGCTTGACGTCGGCGACGTCGACGTTCTGATCATGGGATCGTCGCACGTGGAGGCGTTTCAAGTTCCTATGCGTTCTAATTTTACGTATCTTTTGAATTTGAAGTTTGAAAACGATCTCAATCGAATAAAGTTCTATAATTGCGCTCGCAGCGGGCATTGGTTCTCTATAAACGCGGCGCGTTGCGACGACGCGTTAAGTCTTTTCAAACCTCGACGCTATCTGGCGCTCGAACTTTGGTGGAGCGTTCCGGATCTTGACTCGATAAAAAAAACGTTGAACGACGAATACGAAAACGTTCGCCCGGCGTCGCCGGCGGTTCGGGCCGCGATCAAATGGATCCGCGGTTTGCCCTGGGCGCGTTCCGTTCTTCTCTCGATGCGAAACGCCGGGGCGGCGGGCGAAGACAAAAACGGAAACGTCGAAGGGAAAAACGCCGATCCGCCGGAAGAGTTAACGTCCGCCTGGCGCGCGGTTTTGAAAAATATCGCGGAAATCTCGAAAAAACACGGCGTTCAACCGATCGTCTTCTTTCATAGTCGGTTCGCGTTGGGAAAAGACGGTTCCATTTCGCCGATTTGGAACGTCGCCGAATTGGCGGCTTTCCGCGAGATTTGCGAAAACGAGGGGATCGTTTTTGTCGATGCGACGGAACGTTTTCGCGTCGAGTATGAAGAAAACGACGTTTGGCCCTACGGTTTTTACAATACGAATTTTATCAACGGACACCTGAACGGCGAAGGCCACCGCGTCGTCGCCGACGTTTTGGAAGAAACGATTCGTCGGTTGGAGGCCCAAAAAGAAGCGGAAAACGGCGAAAACGCGAACTCCGGCGCCGAAGAAAGCGAGGCGAAAAATGTCCTTTAACAGCTCTGTTTTCGCGGCGTTTATTTTGGTCGTCGGCCTGACGTTGGCGATTTTCAACACGAAACCGTTCCTTAAACCGGAGCGGGCGGCGACGACGGCGCGGTTGCGGCGCCTCGTTCTTTTGATTGCGAGCTACGTCTTTTGCGGATGGTTTGACTGGCGATTTTGCGTCGCGTTGGCGGGAACGACGGCGGTCGTTTATTTTTGCGCGCTCGGCGTCGCTCGAGGAAAACGGCCGAAGTTATGGTTGCGGCTCGGCGTCGTTTTACCGCTGTTGACGCTGGCGGTTTTCAAGTATTTTAACTTTTTCCTCGCGTCGATCGCGGCGGCTCTTTCGATCGACGTCGGGGCGTTGGGAACGCTTCAACTCATTTTGCCGATTGGAATTTCGTTTTACGTTTTCCAGGCGATCAGCTACGTCGTCGACGTGAGTCGCGGCAAAGTGGAGGCGAGTTCGGACTTCGTCAAGGTCGCGCTTTACCTGGCGTTTTTTCCGCGTCTGGTTTCCGGCCCGATCGTTAAAGCGGCGTATTTCTTCCCGCAATTGGAGGAGAATCGCAACGTCGGCTTGAAAAATTTGGAGATCGGCGTCCAGATCTTTGCCTTCGGGCTCTTCAAAAAGATCGTGATCGCCGACCGTTTGGGCGCGTTTGTCGACGCGGTGTTCGCGGTTCCGAACGCTTTTCACGGTTCCGTCGCGACGTTGGCGGTCGCTTGCTACGCGTTGCAAATTTACTTCGACTTTTCCGGTTATTCCGACATGGCGGTCGGCGTCGCGAAGGGGCTCGGCTACGATCTTCCGCGCAACTTCAATTTGCCGTATTTGTCGCGAAACCCGTCGGAATTTTGGAAGCGTTGGCATATCAGTTTGTCGTCCTGGTTGCTGGAATATCTTTACATTCCGCTCGGCGGCAGTCGCAAGGGCAAGCTCCGCGCGCACGTCAACCTGTTGACGACGATGGTTTTGAGCGGCTTGTGGCACGGGGCGAGTTGGACTTTCGTCGCCTGGGGCGCGACGCACGGCGCGGCGCTTTGCGTTCACAAAATTTTTAAAGATTGGCGAGGCGAGCGCAAACCGGCGGCGAATCCGAGCGCGATTTCGAAGGCGGTCGGCGGCGTCGCGACGTTGGGCGCGATCTTCGGAACGTTCGTTTGGACGGCGGTCTGCTGGATCCTTTTCCGCGCGCCGACGTTCTCCGACGCTCGCGACATTTTTTGCCGCATGTTCGTTTGGGACGGCGGAATTTACCGATTTTGCGGCTGGGCTCCGATCTTCGCGACGATTCTTCTCGGCGCGAGCGTCGTCGCTTACGTCGAGTACCGCAAGCGTTGCGCGGCGGCTTCCCCGGAAGAGCTCGAAAAGTTGCGCAAAACCGGAGTCGACGGGTTTTATCCGTTGCTGGATTTGACGAAACTTTCGCATTTGACGATTTTTGTTTCGTTTGTCTATTTTACGTTTGGATTCGCCCGTTTTGGCGACGCGGCGTTCGTTTACGCGCAATTTTAGTCGAGCGACGAAAGGAACGGGCGTCGAACGGCGTTCGTTCCTTTTTTTGTCGAGCCGAACGTTTTTCGCCATTAATATTAATGCAAGCGGCGGACGCTCGACGAAAAAGGCGGTTTCGCCGCCGTCGCGGACGTTTTTTCGGAAAAGTCTCGTTTCGCGCGGTCGGGGCCCCTTAAAACGAACGAAAAAACGGGTAAAATGGAAAGTTGGTTCCGCGCGTTCGTCGAGCCGTTCCCTTTCGACGCTTTTCGAAGCGTTTTTCGCAAAAGTCGAGCGGGCGAGCGCGTTCGAACCTTCCGAAAGATAACCCAGATTCTACCCGTTCGGCGGTCGAAAAACCGCGTCCGAGGCGGGGCGACGCCGAAAAGGAGGACGTCCGATGTCGATGAAATGGTCGAAAACGCTGATTCCGACGATGAAGGAAACGCCGAACGGAGCGGAGATCCCGAGTCATATTTTGATGCTCCGCGCCGGGATGATCTCGCAGGTGATGGCGGGCGCCTACGCCTTCCTGCCGCTCGGGTGGCGCGCTCTCCACAAAGCGACGAACATCGTTCGCGAAGAAATGAACCGGATCGGCGCTTCCGAACTGTTTATGTCGGCCCTTTGTCCGCAATCGCTTTACGAGCAAACGAACCGCGTCGAGGCGTTCGGCAACGTCCTGGTTAAAACGACGCTGACTCGCGGCGGCGCGAAAACGCCGGTCGTCTTCTGCCCGACGCACGAAGAGGAGATCACGAGCATCGTTTCGCAATACGTCTCGAGCTACCGGCAGCTTCCGATGACGCTGTACCAGATTCAAACGAAGTTCCGCAACGAAGAGCGCCCGAAGTTCGGCCTCCTGCGCACGAGCGAGTTCCTGATGAAAGACGCGTACAGCTTTCATACGAATCTCGAATCGCTGAACGAAACGTATCGAGCGATGTACGGCGCCTACTGCCGCGTCTTTGAACGATGCGGCCTTCCGTATTTGCCGGTCGAGGCGGAATCCGGCCCGATCGGCGGCGACGCGTCGCACGAGTTTATGATTCCTTCCCCGAACGGCGAAGACGACGTCGTGTTCTGCCCGACGTGCCGTTACGCGGCGAACGTCGAAAAGGCGGAGATCGGCGAAACGGTTTACGTCCGTCCGGAAGACGCGGTCTTGAAGGAAATCGCGGAGTTGGACACGCCCGGAGCGCACACGATCGACCAGGTTTGCGCCTTCTTGAAGACGAAACCGAAGCGCGTCGTGAAGACGTTGATTTACAACGTCGACGGCGACGCGGTCGCGGTGTTGACCCGCGGCGATTGCGACGTCAACGAAAATAAACTCCGCCGGGCGCTCGGCGCCGAAAAGGTCGAGTTGGCCGACGACGCGACGATCGAGCGCGTTACCGGCGCCCCGGTCGGTTTCGCGGGCCCGGTCGGCTTGAAGGAAAAGGTCAAGATCGTCGCCGATCCGACGATTAAAGAGATGGTCAACGTCGTCGTCGGCGCGAACAAACCGGAGAAGCATTTGGTCAACGTCAACCTCGACCGCGACTTCGCCGTCGATCTTTTCGCCGACGTCCGCAACGCGCTCGTCGGCGACGCCTGCCCGCGCTGCGGCGCTCCGTTGACGATGCAAAACGCGATCGAAGTCGGCCACGTCTTTAAACTTGGGACGAAATACGCCGAAGCGCTGAACGCGAAGTTCCTCGACGACTCGTTGGCTCAGCAAACGATCGTGATGGGGTGCTACGGAATCGGCGTCAGCCGTCTCGTCGCCGGGTTGGTCGAAACGAGTTGGGACGACGCCGGGATCGTTTGGCCGGTTTCGCTCGCGCCTTACGAGGTTTGCGTTTGCCCGGTCAAAGCGACGGACGAAGCGAGCGCGGCCGCCGCGGAAAAGATCGCGTCGGAACTCGAAGCGCTGGGCGTCGACGTTATCGTCGACGATCGCGACCAGCGTCCGGGCGTCAAGTTTAAGGACGCCGACCTGATCGGGTTCCCGGTTCGCGTTACGATCGGCAAAAGCCTGCAAGACGGGCAAGTCGAGGTCAAGTGGCGTTGGGAAAAAGACGCGACGCTCGTTTCGGTCGAGGAAGTCGCCGCGAAGCTTGCCGCCGATTTGGCCGAAGAACGCAAAACCGGCGCCCGTTTCGCCGAAGCGAAAAAGGCCCGCGAGGCGCAAAAAAACGCGAAATAATTTCCGGAAAAATAAGCGCTTAAAAGATCAACGAAACGATGAAGGCGAAGGTTGCGTCGACGGCGAACGGCGGCGCGCCTTCTTTCGAACCGCTCGAAATAAATCAAACGAAAATAACGATGTTCACGACAAACGAAATTCGCGAAAAGTACTTAACGTTCTTTGAATCCAAAGGTTGCGTCCGCCGTCCGAGCGACGTTCTCGTGCCGCGTTGGGATCCGTCGGTTCTCTTCACGCCGGCCGGGATGAACCAGTTCAAAGACCACTTCCTCGGGCGTTGCAAGCTCGACTACACCCGCGCCACGACGTGCCAGAAGTGCCTTCGCACCGGCGACATCGACAACGTCGGCCGCACCGCGTTCCACCACACGTTCTTCGAAATGCTCGGGAACTTCAGCTTCGGCGACTACTTCAAGCGCGAGGCGATCCACTGGGCGTGGGAGTTTCTGACCGACAAAAAATGGCTCGGGATCGATCCCGCCATGCTTTCGGCGACCGTCTACAAAGACGACCGGGAAGCCGCGCAAATTTGGCTCGAAGAGATCAAACTTCCCGCCGAAAAGCTGCAATATCTCGACGAAGACGAAAACTTCTGGCCCGCGTCCGCGCCGAGCGAAGGCCCGGACGGCGTTTGCGGCCCGTGTTCCGAAATTTACCACAAAACGCCGCAAGGCGAAGTCGAGATCTGGAACCTCGTCTTCACGCAATTCAACCGCGTCGGGAATCCGCCGAACAACCTGCGTCCGCTTCCGAGCAAAAACATCGACACCGGCATGGGCCTGGAACGCGTTACGTCCGTGTTGCAAGGCGTTGAAACGAACTTCCACATCGACTCGCTTCGTCCGCTGGTCGAGGCGGCGGCGGAAGTCTGCTCGCAGAAATACGACGATCAGGATTTGACGAATGAAAACGGCCGCCGGTTGCGTCGCATCGCCGACCACGTCCGCGCCTGTTCGTTCGCGATCCACGAAAACGTTTATCCGGGCCCGAAAGAAGAAAAATACGTCGTTCGTCGTTTGCTCCGCCGCGCGGTTCTCGACGGCGTTCAAATGGGGATGAAAAAGCCGTTCCTCTTCCACCTCGTTCCCGTCGTCGCCGACTTGATGAAGGTTCCGTATCCGGAACTTTCCGAAACGATCGAGCGCGTTCAGGGCGTCGTCGCGGCGGAAGAAGAGCACTTCATGGGAAACATCGACGGCGGATTGCGTCGTCTGGATTCCGTCTTCAAGACGATGGAAGAAGAAAAACGCGCCGAAGTGCAAGGCTCCGAAGCGTTTGAGATGTACCAAACGTACGGTTTTCCGCCGGAACTTTTCGAAACGCTCGCGGGCGAACGCCAATACGGTTTCGACTGGGCCGGTTTCGAAAAAGAAATGGAACGCCACGGCGAACTTTCCGGAAGCGCCGAGAAGAATCTTCTCTTCAAGCGCGACCCGCTCGAAGGAATTAAAAAAGCGAACAACCCGCCGGAATTCGTCGGTTACGAAACGCTGGAAACCGAGGCGAAAGTTCTCGCGATCCTCGACGGAGAAACGCTGGTCGAGCAGGCGACGGCCGACGCCGACGGAAAAGCGTTGCGCGTCGTTTTGGACAAAACGCCGTTCTACGGCGAAAAGGGCGGCCAAGTCGGCGATTCCGGCGTTATTACGACGGCGACCGGCGCGCGTTTCGTCGTCGAGACGACCGTTTACGACGGCGAATTTCTCGTGCACGTCGGCAAGCTGATCGCCGGAACGCTTGAAGCCGGGCAAACCGTCGTCGCCGCCGTCGATAAAAAACGCCGCGCGGCGATCTCTCGCGCTCACACGGCGACGCACCTCCTGCACGCCGCGCTTCGCGCCCGTCTTGGAAGCCACGCCGAACAACAGGGTTCGAAAGTCGACGCCGACTCGCTGCGTTTCGACTTCACGAACCACAAGGCCCTCGACCGCGAAACGCTCGTTCAGATCGAACGCGACGTCAACGAAGCGATTTTGGAAGCGCACCCGGTTACCTGCGAGGAAACGCCGATCGAAGAAGCCCGCAAACTCGGCGCGATGATGCTTTTCGGCGAAAAGTATCCGGACGTCGTGCGCGTCGTTAAGATGGGCCCGTCGTTGGAGTTCTGCGGCGGAACGCACTTGAAAAACGCGGCGCAGGTCGGGTATTGCAAGATCGTCGCCGAGGAAAGCGTCGGCGCCGGAACGCGTCGTATCGTCGCCGTTACCGGGGCCGAAGCGATCGCGAGGATCGCGCAAGCGGACGCGATTGAAACGACGTTGGCCGGCGCGTTGCGCGTTCCGGCGAACGAAATTGTCGGTCGCGTCGAGGAATTGCTCGCGACGACGAAAAAACTCCGCAAGGAACTCGAAGCCGCGTCGAAGAAGGACGCCGTTTCGGTCGACGAATTGATTGCGAAAGCGGAAGAGGTTGCCGGCGCGAAGTTTGTAACGTTCGTCGCGACCGACGCCGACGCGAACGCCCTGCGCGACGCGATCGATCAAATCCGCCGCAAGACGGAAAACGCCGCCATTTTCTTCGCGAACGTCGATTCGAAGAGCGGCAAGGTCGCGCTCGTCGCCGCCGCGACGCGCAATTTGGTCGAGCGCAAATTTAGCGCCGTCGAGTGGATCAAAGCGGTCGCGCCGCTCGTCCAAGGGGGCGGCGGCGGGCGTCCGGACATGGCGCAAGCGGGCGGCAAAAAACCGGAAGGCGTTCCCGCCGCGCTCGAAGCCGCGAAGGCGTTCCTTGTCGAGAAACTCGGTTGATAAGTCTTGCCGAATAAGCGGTTAAGCGTTGTTGGGAACCGCTGAAGAAAACGCCGGGCGTTTCGTCTCGGCGTTTTTTATTTCTTGCGGCGCGAGAAGACGGCGGTTAAGCGTCGAGCGCGAGAATTTCCCAAGCGTCGCGATCGGCGAATCGGCGAGCGTAACCGCGCGTTCCGATCGCGCCTTGAAAGCGTCCGAGAAAGTCGGCGACGACGATTTTAAGTCCGCCGTTGACAAAGGTTTGCGTTTCCTGAGCGAAATAAAGCGCGGCGGCGGGCGCGGCGGAACCGCTCGTCAAAGCGGCGGTCAGTTGAAAACGAACGACGTTAAGTTCCCGCGGCGCGACGAGTTCCCAACGTCCGCTCGTTCGATTCCAAAACGCGTTAAGCCGGTCGCCGATCCGATACGGCGCGTAATTGGCGAGCGCTAAATCTTTTGACGACAACGGTTGTGAAACGTCCAGCCGTTCGAGAAACGTCGGATCGTAAACGCGTTTTCGAACCGTTTCGGTCAAGTCGGCGGTTCGACGCAAACTTTCGCGTCGCGTCGGCGTCGCGCGTCCGAGCGAAACGTCGGAAAACGCCGTGAAAACCGGGGCCGCCTCCGCGCTAAGCGCCGGTTCGTAAAGCGTTTGGGTCGCGTCGCGAGCAAATGCGAAAAATTCGGGCGCTTTCGTTAGTTGAAAAACGCGAACGGCTTCCCGAGGCGGCGTCGACAAACGAAACGCGGCTCCGTCTCGTTCAAACGCGAGAGCGCCGCGGGCGTCGACGCGGCGAAACGGATTGTTGCGAGTCGTAAAGCTTGCGGTTTCGCTATTTAAGTTGAATGTTGACATTTGTTTTTTTCCAAAAACGTTGTTGAAAAAGCGAAAAACGACTCCGCGCGGAATTGGCGGATGAAACGTTAAGTCGCGTTATAAAAGAGTTTGCGCGAAGATTGGGCCGAAGTTTAAGCGTTGCTCTTTGCCTGAACGAACAGCGAGGCGTGATCGGCCGAACGATAGAGCGGAGCGCCCGCCGCGTCGACGAGGCGCGACCAAGTTCCGGTCGATTCGCGGTAAAAGTCGTTCCAGCCGCGAGTTCCGTTCGATTCGATCCGCCTTTCGCGGAAAAGAAAGCGGATCTGCCAAGTGTACGCGACGGCGCCGGCGTCGATTTCGCCGTTAAAAATTTTGTTCGCTTCCGCGCCTTCGAAGAGGAGCGTTTCGGCCGCGTACCCGAGAAAACGGTCGACGTTGACCGTTCCCTGCAACGCGCTAATCTTTTCCCAAGGCGGGTTTACGACGTTCGACCAAACGAGCTGATGTTCGATCGTCGGAACGCGTTTGACGAGTTGCAAATCGTCGGAAACCGGAAGCGTCGCGTCGTCGAGCCAGCGCCAACCGCGCGGCGAAAGAGCGATCGACTCGCCGCACGCGACCATTTTGTACGTCAATCCGGTGCCGGCGTCCGCGATCGGAGAATCGGCCCGATCGACGGAAGTCGTTTCAGCGCGGTAAGATACGATCGCTTTAGCGAAAGAGCCGTATTCGCCGAGCGTCGAGGCGGGGCGCGCGATCTTCGACACGTCGAGCGAATTCGGATCGAACGGTTCGAAAACGATTTTGTCGACGTAAACTCCCGGTTTTCCTGGATATGCAAGTCGCGTCGTCGGCCCGGAAACCGGCGCTTCGGACGACGGCGGAACGAGCGATTCGTCTTCTTCGTCGGACGGCGTCAACGATTCGCAGGCGTAAAGCCGATCGCCGAGAAAATAGCGGGCGAACGCGTCGCGTTGATTCCAAGGCACTATGAACGTTCGAGTTGCGGAAAACGAGTCGAGCGAATATTTCTCCTGAGGCGAGCCCGGAAGCTCTTGAATTTGAATCGCCATTTTTTCACCTTGCAAGCGCGTTTGGGAGCGGAAAACGTTTAACCGTCGGAATTTGAACGGTTTAAGCGGAACGAAAGTTAGCTTTGTTTAGGAAAACGCCAGCCGTCGTCGACGCCGACGAGCCGTCGCGCGGCGAGAACCCCCCAGTCGGAAACGTCGTTTGACTTGCTGTAACTCGTTGCTTCGTAACGGGTTCCGTTGTTTGCAACGACGACGTCGCTCGGCCGAACGAGCGTTTCGGTTCGAATCCAAAATTCGATTTTTTCGGCGAACGTCGACGCGGGAAAGGCGGCTTCCTGCGAACTTGCGGTTTCGCGGCGTTTGACGAGCGCGGGAACCTGCGCCGCGACCGTTGCGAAACCGCCGGAGCGCAAGGGGCGAAGAACGTCGATCGCGTCGGTCGACTCGGGAAAAAGTTGTTCGCAAAAGCATTGACAGGAAAGAACTTGGAGAGGACGCGACGGCGTCGTTTCGCTTGCGATCCAAATTTGCGAATCGGCGTCGCGAATTTTGTCGCCGCGACGGATCGAGCGCGTTTTTTCGTCGAGCGGCAAACGCCAGACGCCGACCAGACGCGGGGGCGAATCGGCGTCGGAGTCGACGAATCGACGCGAAAAAAGCGCGGCGCGTTCGATTTCGAACGTCGAAGTTTCGCCGTCGCGGTTTTGGAAAACGACGACGCGCTCGGTAAAATCGACGAATTCGTAAAACTTGTCGACAAACGACATAGCGGTTCCTCGCAACGTGGAAAAAAGGAAAAAACGAGCGTTCGCTTTCGCCGGAAACAACGAAAACGCGAACGCTCGGACAAAAACGACCGCCGGCGAACCGGCCGTTAATCGACGATTCCGTGCGAACGTAACTCGAACGCGTTGAAGGCGTTAAGTCGGCGGTCGCACCAGTCGATCGTTTGCAGCAAAGACTCTCGGTATTCGCGCCAGGAGACGACGAGGCCGTCGACTTTGCACGTCGGTTTGGGCGAGCGCGAGAGGTCGGCGAGCGTCGCCAAAGCGCGGCGCTTGATCTCTAAAATCGCGCCGACGTCGAGCGAATCTTCCATAACGTCCTTTCTAAACGCCGCTGTCGCAAGAGATACGTCGCGACGTCGGCGGAGCGAGGGGCGAATTTTTGAAACGAAACGGCGAAAGATCAGCCGACGCATTTGACGACGCAGCGCGGATTTAACACGACCGGAACGCCGCGTTCGCTCGCTTTGAAACGGGCGACGACGTCCTGGCTGAAATCGGCTTCGCTGCCCGCCGACGAAACGGAAACGGTGATCGGCCAGTTTTCCATGTACGCGAACGCCTTTTTGAAATCGCCGTAAAACCAGTATTGATCGAGCGTTTCGGCGGACGCGGACGAGTTCGCTTTCGCAAGTTGTCGGCGAGCGATCCGGCTCGAAACGACCGCGAGTTTTTCGAACGGATTCGGAATCGAACTCAGCGTCCCGTCGGCGCAACACAGGTTCGAACCGCGAAGCAAGGCGTTGGCGACGCGACGTTTAGCGGGCGAAACGAGCGCCGCGGTCGCTTCGGAAAGGATCGGTTCGCCGGTGTTCGGATCGAGCGCGCTCGCCAAAAGATTTTCCGCGGCGTCGACGTTTTCGATCGTTTCTAAAGGGTTGCCGGAAAGGAGGTTGACCCAAGGCTTCGACGAACCCGCCGCGTAGTAGGTCGAGTACGCGGTTCCGTTCCAACGGTAGGGGTTGGAAACGCCGAGGATCGTGTCGGCGACGCGTTTTTCTTTATTCAGCGCGAGCGTTTCGCCGACTTCGCTCGCTCGAGCCAGAACGACGTGCGTGCGGTCGAAGAAGACGGCTTCGCGCGTAACCGGAACGATAAGGCCGCGTTTCGTCGTTTCCGGCGTTTCGACGTAGTCTTCGCTGAATCCGACGTTCGGGTACGCCGACCCGGGTTCGATTTCGACCGTTTTGTCGGCGATCGACGAAAAGCCGGGAATTTTCTCGCCGTTGAGCCGCGTCGGGATCGTTTCGATAAGTTTCGAAAGACAAAAGACTTCCGATTGATAAGATTCCAAAATGCGGCTGTAAATCAGCTGCCCGGCGATGGTTGCGAACGCGGAAACGTCGACGCCTTGGAACGATTCGGTCAGCGATCCGACGCTCGGATTCAGTTCGCGCACCCATTGCGAACCGCTCGGAATCAGGGCCTCGGCCAAATCGCGGATGCTAAAATCGTCGGCCCGAAGTTCTTTTTTCGCAAGCGTTTCCGAAAGATGCGCGACCGTTTTTTGCGCGCCGTCGAGGTCGTAGCGTCGTTTCAATTCGCGATATTTGATAGTCGCCATAAATGCCTTTCTTGGGGAACGAGAGTTGAAAACGTTGTTGTAAACTGTTGCGGTAAAACGGTTAAGCGGTTAAGCGTTCCGCCGTCGCGAAGACGCGTTTAGTAAACGATCGAGGCCGCGAAGTCGTCGTCGGGCGTCTCTTCGTCGACGTCCGAACGCGATTTCGAAACGACCGGCTCCTCGGCGCTCGGCGTTTTAAGCGTCGAAAAATTCAGCGCTTCGCGAACGAGCGCAAGTTGTTCGACGATAAGGCGACGCGCCGTTTCGACGTCGCGGGATTCGAACGCGATTTCGAGGAAACTCGACGCGCCGAGGGCCAACCGGACGGCGTCGGCGTCGCGCTCCGAAGCGAGTTTTTCGAGCAAAAAACGCGCGACGGCGAAACGGCGCGTCGCTTCGTCGCGTTCTTTTTCGAGCGTTCGAACGCGGACGTCGGCTTCTTCGAGCGTCGGCGTCGCGGCGGGAGCGCTTGGGTAAACGCTTGCGGGAACGGGGTTTATCGGAGCGGATTCGAAGAGACCGGACGTCGTCGCCGGATCCGCGACGAGATCGACGCTGCGAACGCAAACGATTTTGTCGACGACCTGCGCGCCGTTTTCGAGCCGAACGACCGCTTCGACGTTGTGCGAAAAACCGAAATTTTCCGGCGCCCGTTCCGCGTCCCAAATCATCTGCTCGGCCAGCGGATGCTTCGGGTTGAAATGAAATTCGCCGTAAAGTCCGTTTTCTCGGAGCGTTACGTTTTTGATCGAACCGACGCGATCCTGATATTTGCGCGACTCGTTCGGCGAGCCGTCCGGATGGTTGACGTTGACTTTCGCGTTCTCGTAAAGCGGCGCGGCGGAACGCAACGTTTCGATCGGGTAAATCCTGTTGTTGCGGCTTTTAACGCCAAGAATCTTTACGTCGAAAACGACGCCGTTTTCCTTGTCGATCTTGCGTCGCGGCGACGATAAGTCGAAAAATTCCAAAAGGTTTTCGTTGGTCATAACGCGCTTTCGGGGTTGAAGGGGCGGAAACAAAACGGAAAAATACGGAAATTAATGGGACGCAACTTCTTGTCGCGCTTGACGTTGGAGCGCTCGTTCGCGGTTCGGATCGAGGCCGTGTCGCATCGCGGCGGTTTGGGGCGAGATCACCCCGGCGGCGATGAGAATCTCGTCGGCTTTCGCTTCGTTGAGCCGGTCGCGCGTCGCCAACGACGGCGGGATCGCCTGGATCGAGACGCGTTCGCCGACGTCCTCCGGAAGTTCGCCGCGAAGAACGGCGTCCTCGACGACGCGCCAAACGATTTTCATATCTTCTTTAACGAGTTCATGTTGCATTCGCTCGAAATTGCGAACGGCGGGGCCTTCCGCGACGCGCGTCGAAGAGTAGTTGGCGTTCGAGGCGTCGGAGCTGAGCATGAACTCCGGAAGCGTCAGGCGCGCGGCGATCGCTCGCAGTTCGGCCTGCAAAATCTGAACGTAGCGGGTCGCGTCGATTCCGGCGATGGGAAATTCGTAATCGATTCCGGCGGTCGCGTCGACGATCGTGCCCGGCCGAAAGCGTTCGCGCGGCGGCAAGTCGTTGGTTTCTCGACTTTTATCGCGAACGAATCGGCGGACGCTTTCCCGCGTGCCGTCGGCGTGTTTGCGGATCAGCGCGATCGACGATTGAATTTCGGCGACGACGCTCATGTTGCGGAGCAGTTTTTCGGCGCGCCGCAGGTTTTCGCGCACCGGGTAAAGCAAGGGGACGCCGCGTTTTGCGGTCGCGTCGACGTTCGCTTTGCGGTGCTGAATTTTCGCGGCGTCGACGAAGGAGCCGTCGATCCAGTAGCCGAGAATCCGCTCGGCGTCGCGCTTGTCGGCGACGATTCCGCAACGCGCTCGCCGTCCGTTATGTCCTTGCGGCGTCTTGACTTGCTCGGGTTCGACGAAGCGAACGATCGTCTTGCCTTTTTCGTTGCGGAAAAGGCGGAGAAAGACTTCGCCGTCGCGGTCGTAGCGGCGTAAAATTTCCTGTTGACGCTTGAACCAATCGTTTTCGACGATGAAATCGACGACGACGTCCTGCGTTTTGCGGGCGAGTTCGGCGTCGTTTTCTTCGCGAGCGGTCGCCTGATACTTGTGCCCGAAGCCGACGACGTAGTTGATTCGATTTTCTAAAGCGTTGATAGCGAAAGGGTTGTTTAAACAAAGGTCGCGGGAGATTCGGCGCGCGGTCTCGTTGAAAATTTCCGAGTCGGTCGAACCTGCGAGCGAATACGATAAATCGCCGAAAACAAACGGGTTAGGATCGTCGAAGGCAAACCGCGACTCGAGCGTCGAAACGATCGCGTCGGTCGAAAGAACGCCGTCGAAGGAACGGGAAGCAGTCATGCGAGGGGCCTCGGGGGTAAGCGGTTAAAAATTTTCGGGGCGGCTCGAACCGAAGTCGCCTTGGCTAAAGGTTTCAACGACGGGAGTTTCCGTCAGCGAATTTAAAACGCGCAGCGCCATTTCGAGCGCGTCCGGGCCGTCGTCGTGGGCGCCGCTGGGGAACGCTCGCAGTTGCTCGATCAGGAGCTTGTTCGACGGATTGTCGCGGAGGAAACGGAGTTTGCGTTTCGACAACGGCGCGCCTAAGCGGCGAATCCTAACGTTTTTATTGACGCGGTTTTCAAGCGGAAAAATCGCCGCGTTCGGGACGCCGCGTTCCTGAAAAGCGCGTTCCAGTTCGTCGCGGAGAAGTTCTTGGAACTGGTTGGTTTCGACCGCGAACGCGTCGGGGCGCAGGCGGCTCCAAAGTTCGAACGCTTCGTCGATGAGTTCGCAAGTCGGGAAACGACCGAGCTTTGCGTCGACGAAAATCGTTCCGTTCTCGTCGAGCGCGACGAAAACAAACGCCGAATAATCGCCGGTCGAAGCGTCTCGACCTTTGCTCGGATCGAGCGCAAGCGCCGAAGCGACAATCGTTTGCGGCAACGCGTCGGCCCAAGCGTCTTCGAAGTAGTCGTCCGGAAATTCGTTGTATTCCGCCGAGACCGGCGAGTTCTGCTTTTCGCGGAGAAAAACTTTCTCGCCGCTTTCGACGCGCATTTTCATTAAGTCAAGCAACGACTCGTTTTCCGGCCAAAGCGTTTCGGCGCCGGCGTTCATTTCGTCGAAATGTTCGCGGTAAAATTCGTCGGCGCGGCGCTCCGCGTCGGCGTCGGAAGCGAGGTAAATCGTTTTCCACTCGTTCCAAAGTTCGACCGCGTCCGGGAATCGCAGGATCGCCGGGAACGCCGCGCCGATCCAGGCCGGATTCGACAGAAGCTCCCAACCGAGCGCCTCCGGGTGAAGCGCGGTCGCTAAGGAAACGACGTTAGTCCTGACGTCGCCGGCTTTTAGGAGCGCTCCGAAAAACCAGCGGCGAGAGCGTTCGCGTCGCGTTTTCGACGCGATGTGGTCGTCGTTTTGCAGGTCGTCGCAAACGATCAGCGACGGGCGGCGTTCGCGTTCGCGGCGTCCGCGCAGTTTTTGGCCGGTTCCGTAACATTCGATCGCGACGCCGGTGCTAAACGCGACGCGGTTCGAACGTTGCGTCCAGCGGATCTTGCGCGCTTCGAGGTAGCTCGCTCGAATGAGCGGGTTCTCTTCAAGTTCTTTAACGATATTGTTTAGGTGGTTTTGCGCTTGCGAGCGAACGTCGGAAACGATCCAAATGTACGGTTCGCGACCTTCGAGCGCTTCGCGGAGGGGGAGGGCCAACGCCCCGAGCGTCGACTTGGCGGCGCCGCGCGGCGCGAGGAAATTGATTTTGACGCCGCGCCGCGACGCGTTCGATTCGATCGCGTCGGCGAACCAGCGGTGCGCTTTCGAAACGGGAAGCGTAAAGTAGCGCGGCAAAAAGTGTTGCGACCATTCGATAAGATCGCGAAACGAACGTCGCGGCGCGTCGGACGGCGGCGGAACGAGAAGCGATTCGCGAGCGATCCGGAGGAGTCGGCTCGTTTGCATCGGGGCGATCCTTTTGAAAAATAAAACGGTGTAAAATACGTGATTAAAAGCGTTAGGAAAGCGTCGCAAGGAGCGCGTCGAGCTTTTCTTCAAATTTTTGTCGTTCGTTTTCGTCGCTAAATTCGGCGGCGAGCGTTTCGCGGAGGCGGGCGAAGAGCGCTTTGATTTCCTCGACGGAGATCGCGTTCGCTTTCGTTCGGCCGTAGCGATCCGGGCGCAAACGTTCGAGCGACCAAGTCGCGGCGCGCCAGTTTTTCGCGTCGAGCGCCGCCGTTTTAACTTGTTTTAAGAAAAAGACTTCCGCTTGCTCTTGCGCCTGTTTGAAATCGCGTTGGAAGTCGGCGTCGGCGGTCAGCGCTTCGACGATTTCGCGCGGTTCCCTTTTGAAGTAGCGGGCCGCCGTTTCGAGCGAAGCGCCGAGCGCGACGACCGCGAGCACGCCGTTTTTTTCCGTCGCGTCGAGCGCTTTTTTTTTCGGTTTGCGTTTGGGCGTCATGAATCGATGTTTCCGTAAGTTATTTGACGTCGTCGGTTTGCGTTGAACGGGAAGACGCTCCGTCGCGTCCAAGGTACTCGAACGACGCGACGGCGCGACCGAGCGAGCCGCTTCGCCGTTCGCCGTCGAACTTGCCTTGGCGTCCGAATTTTGAAAACGAAACGTTGCGCCAATAAATCGAGCGTCCGCAATGATTTACAATCGACGGATGACTCGACGTTATGTGAAAGCGAAGCGAGCGTTCGCGGTGGAGGTCGCCGATCGCTTCCAAAAACGCCGTTCCGATTCCTAAACCTTGATAATCCGGGAGAACGACAAGGCGCGACGCTCGACGGCGGCCGACCGAGCCGAAGAGCGGAAGCGTCGCGCAAAAGGCGACCGGCGTTTCGTTCCAAAACGCTAAGTAACACTGCGCCGAGGGATGCAGCGAAGCGCTCAAATAATGATGCTTCGCAAAGACGGGCCAACTTTTTTTATCGCCGCGAACGATTTCCAACTCGATTCGGGGGCGCCGAAGACGCCTCCTAGTCGTTTTGCCCGTCGCCATGTCGAGAACCCAATCGGGCGCCAACCACTCGACGACGTCGTAATGGCACGACAGCGCGACGAACCGTTTTTTCAGGAAGCCCTTGCGGATCGCGTCGGAGATCGCAGCGGACGCCGTTTTGGCGACGACACGGTCGACGACGCTTGTAAATTCGTCGAAAACAACGAGTTCCGACGGAGCGTCGAGAAGCGCGCGGGCGAGTTCGCAACGGAATTTTTCGCCGTTGCTGAGCGTTGCGAACGGCTGGATCCAACTCGGGGGGGACGCGAAACCGACCGTCGTAAGGGCGCGAACGATTTCTTTGACCGGGCGCTCGCCGAAATTGTCGACGGTCGCTTTGTCGGGCGCCCAATCCGCGCCGCGAAAAATTTCCGACGCGTAAATCGTTTGAGCAACGGAACTTTTGCCGCTTCCGGACGGGCCGACGATCAGGCCGATTCGCCAGTTTTCGTCGAGCGACGGCGGCGGTTCGAACGCGATGATTTTTTCCGTTTGGTTTTTGAGCGGCGCGTCGAACATGCCGGCGATCGTTTGCACGCGGAACGAGTCGTAAACCGGCGACGCGACGCGGATCGTTTGCGTTTGAGACGTGTTTTCCAACGCGGTTTTCCTTAAAATCGAGAGGGGAAACGAAATAACGGACAACGCTTAAAGGTTGACGACGCGACACTTGCGACCGGATCGCGTCAATTCTTCGAAACAGGCGCGCTGATCGTTTTCGTCGGCGCACTCGACGACGATTTGAAACAACGCGGGGACGGCGATCGTTTTTTCGCGACGCGGCGTCGGGGCGTTTTCGACGGCGGGGTCGAGCGTAAACTCTTCGACGATAAAACGTTCGAGCGTTTCGTTCGTCGCTTGAAAGTCGTCGAGCAATCGCGAAACGGCGTCGTCGTCGCGCTCGGCCATCGCGCCGATCGGATCGTGAACGAGAAGCAACTCCTTGGCTTCGCGGGCGTTAAGGTCGACGACGAGAACCGGAACTTCGACGTCGGGCGACACGTCGGCGCGGAGGTGCCCGTCGATCAGAACGAGCGCGCCGTCCTCCGTTTCGCGAGCGATCAACGCGTCTGCGTAACCGATCGTTTGCAGGACGTTTTTCATTAAGTCGCGTTGTCGCTTGGGATGCAGTCGCCAATTGTCGGCGCAGGGGGTCAGCTCGGACGCTTTGACGAAACGTAATTCTTTGACGCGGTTGCGCATTTTTTCTCCTGAAGGGAACGGCGGGAAGGAAAACGGAAACGAGGAAAAGGCGCGTTCGTTATTCGGCGAGCGTTTCGGCGAGTTCGTCCGCGCGGTCGCTAACGCCTTGCAAACGAACGTCTTGCGCGTTCAGCCGATCTTCGACTTCGCGAAGTTTTTCGAACGCTCGACCGGTCGCGACGGCGAGCGCGTCGATTTTTTTGGCGCCTTGGGCCGTTTGTTCGGCGATCGTCGCGAGTTTCGAGTGGATCGTGAAAAACCAGGGGGTCAGCGTCGAGACAATGGCGAGCGCCAACCCTGTCGACGAGTTCCATTCCATCGGGGGCCTTTCGTAAAAAGGGAAACGAATGAATCTTAAACGACGCGGCGAGGCGAGTTAGTCGCGCTTCGAAACGAAAAAACCGCAGTATCCGAACGCGAAGCCGACGGTCAGCGCGATCGCGGCGTTGCAAACGTCGAGAAGACGCGTTTTCGGTTGGGACGGTTGGGCGGGCGATCGCGGCGGCGTCGGGACGGCGGGGGCGACGGGCGGCTTGTTCGCGGGCGGTTGGGAATCGGCGAGTTGCGAAGGGATCGGCGGTTCGGGGATCGTCGGCGGGGCCGGGAGCGACGCGTCGGGATCGAAAGTCGGCGAAAAATCGCAAAGGGTCTTAAGAACGCGGCCGCAATAGGTTGCGTAAGCGTCTTTGCCGTCGGTGCCCCAAACGACGCCGACGATTTCCCCGTTCGCGTTGTAAACGGGGCCGCCCGAGTCGCCCTGGCGCGCCGGGCCGTCGATCTTGAGCGTTTCGTAAGTCGCGCAACGTTCCGTTTTAACGTAGCCTTTGACGGCGCCGGGGAGTTCTTTGAGCGTTTCGTCGGGGCCGAATCCGGCGCGCCAAACCGTTTCGCCTTGACGCGGCCAGGAGGACGAAACGGTCAACGTCGGGACGTCGTCGGGGAGGTCGACGCGCAGAAGGGCGACGTCGCATTCCTCCGACGCTAAAACGAGCGAAGCGGAAAAGACGCGGCCGTCGAGCGACTGCGCGGAAATTTGACCGCGGCCGTCCCGAAAAATGTGCGCCGCCGTTAAGACGTAACGCGTTCCAAGCGAATCGGCGACGAACGCTCCGCTTCCTTTTTCGACGATTTTGCGTCGCGTCGGCCCGAGCGCGGGATCGAGCGTCGTCGTTTCTTCGTAAGCGTTGTAAACTCGGGCGACGGCCCGAACGGCTCCTTGCGGCGCCGGTTGGAAGGGGGACGGCGGCGTCGCGTCGAAATCGAACGGACATAAGCCGTTAGGACAAACGGAAGCGCCGAATAATTCGTCGGGCGACGGCGCGTCGAAAAAACGGCGGGGCGTCGACGCGGTGCCGACCGCCGTTTCCAACGAGCGGAAAGACGCGGCGTTCGGCGACGTAAAACGAGACGGCGCAAGAGAAACGTAGCGCGCGGAAGTCGCCGACAAGCCGAGCGCGAGCGCTAGCAGAAGACGGCGGCGAGCGATTCGATCCATGAGCGGTTTTCCTTAAAAACGGAAGAAACGGAACGGGTAAACTTTGCGAAAAAATAAGTTGCGTTAGCGTCGGGGCGCGGCGTCGAACGTAAATTGGTAACGGTAAAACGGACTGCGGGCCAAGTCGGCCGGCTCGACGAAACGGTCGCTCAAAAACGGCGTCGCGTCGACGCCCGCCCAGCGATCGGCGAGGGCGCGGGCCTCGGCGCAGTGCAGGGCCGCCCTTCGTTCCAGTTCGCGGTCGAAACGCAAAATCTCGTCGAGCCGTTCGCTTGCGCAAGTCGTTTGTTTTTGGGAGTTCGCGTTGAATTTTTCGTCGTCGATTTCGTCGAAATCGGCGAAGTAAGCGGCTCCCCAAAAACGGCGAGCGCCTGGGAGGCGAGCGACGGCCGCGGCGAAAACGCTTCGCCAACCGTAACGGGCCGCAAGGGCGCGACGCAGGAACGCGACGCATTTTTCGGGACGATATTCCGGCCAGCGACCGTCCGGGTTCGGGCGGAAAACGTCGACGCGACGCGGGTTGCGGCGTAAAAATGCGTCGAGCGGAACGGCTCGTCCTCCGCCGGGGCGGGTTTCCAAAACGAACGGTTCGGAAGCCCAACGGGCGACGGTGGCGACGTGTCCGTGCAGGCCGCGTCCGAGCCAGGGAACGAGGCCTCCGGTTCGAACGAGCAAAAGGTCGGCGTCGCGCAGCCAAAAACGACCGCGTTCGACGGCGACGTATTGCAACGACGCGGGGCGCGGCGGTTCGGCGGCGGATCGCAAGGGCGGGGAAAAGACGGGAACGGCGTTGGCGGAGGGGCGCGTTTTCATTGTTAAACGGGGGGGTGCGTTGGAGGAAAGCGGTCAGGCGAGAACCGGCGCGACGCGTCGGCGAACGGCGAAGGACGAGGCGGTTTCGGCGCCGAAAGCCGGGCGCGGCGCGTCGACGAACGTTTCGTCGCGCCAGGGCCAGTCGTCCGGAACGATTTCGAAACGCGGGTTTCGGCTCCGCTCTCGCCAGGCGCGCACCTCCTGATAACGGGCGTATTCGTCGGGGGGGAGGTCGATCGCGAACTCGTCGCCGAGAAACGCCGGGCCGCGGTCGTCGTCGGAAAGTTCGCGTTTAGGCGGTTTGCGTTTCAGCTCGTCGACGACGGCGCAGTAAACGCAGGGGAGCCGGGTTTTCGCGCCGCATCGGGGACAACGTCGGAGCTCGCCGACCGGCGCGGCGATTTCAGGCGCGTCGAAAACGCGCACGCGTCCGGTTTGGCGGCGAATTTTGAGGGCCAACGTGTGGCTGACGCCGAAGGCTCGCGCGACCGAGCGGCACGAAACTTCGCGATTTTTTAGCGCTTCCGACAACGCTTCGTAGGTTTTGCGATCCAACATCGCTTGCTCTTTCTCGTTAGGGCGCGTCGCGTCCGGTGAAATTTACGCGGTCTCTTTGCGTTAATTTGGGAAATTTATTAAAGTTAGGCTAACCGCGTTGAATAAGTTAAACGAAATCGGGTCGATTCTCAAGCGTTTCGTCGCCGTTTTGTAAAGATTGCCGAACGTTTTTGTCGAAAAGTTTTTTTCGCGGAATTTCGCCGTCTACGCCGCGTAAAAAAGGGAGGGCGCGGCGTAAAAAGCGGCGTTTGCGTTCGTCGAACGCGAAAGTCGAGCGGACGTCGGGCGTCGGCGTCGCGGGCCGTTGGGAAAATTTGCGTCGGCGCCGTCCTTGTCGTTTGCGCGAAATCGGGTAAAATAAAGAAAATTTTGTCGTCGCCGAACAAGGGGATATAAGCGGGCGTCCGCGTCGCGACAAACGGAAACGCCGCGACGAAGAACGCTCCGTAAGTTTAGGAAATATAAGCGATCATGGCCGTTATACTCAACGTCGAACATCTTCGAAAACATTTTGGGCCCGATCCGGTTTTGGCCGACGTTACCTTTCAGGTGCGCGAGGGGGACAAAATCGGGCTCGTCGGGCCGAACGGATGCGGTAAAACGACGCTGCTCAATATTTTAACGGGGCGCGAAGAGACGGAAAAAGGCTCGATCGAGCGGCTTGGCGAAGCGTCGATCGGGTATCTGGAACAGCGCCCGAAAACCGATTCGCACGCGACGCTGATCGAGGCCGCGCGCACGGCGTTGGCGCCGCTTTTCGCCGCGCAAAAGGAAGCGGAGGAAATCGCCGTTCAAATGGGCGAGGTCGTCGACGCGGCGGAACGCGACCGCCTGGCGAGGCGTTACGACAAGCTGCACGAAGAATTAATGCGCAAGGACGCGTACAACGTCGACCACCGCGTCGAGCGAATTTTGCACGGCGTCGGTTTTCGCGACGAAGACTTCGAAAAAGACGTCGCGACGCTCAGCGGCGGCGAGCTTAATCGCTTGGGATTGGCGAAGTTGCTTCTCGAAGAACCGGACGTGATGCTACTCGACGAACCGTCGAACCACCTTGACCTGGCGGCGACCGAATGGCTTGAAGACTTCCTGAAAACGACGCGGGCGGCGGTGATCCTCGTGAGCCACGACCGTTATTTTCTCGACCGCGTAACGAACCGCACGTTCGAACTTTACGCCGGAACGGTCGACGATTATCCGGGAAACTTTACGAAGTATTTGACGCTGAAAGAAGAGCGGCTCGCCGTTCAGACGAAAACTTACGAAAAATACGTCGAGGAAGTCGAGAAAGCGAAAGACTTTATACGTCGGCACCATTACGGAATGAAGGCCGCGCAGGCGGAAGACCGGCGTAAAAAATTGGAACGGCTCGAGCAGGATCCGCCGGAAGTTCCGCGCAACGTTACGTCGCCGCCGATGCAGTTCCCGCCCGCTTCGCGCACCGGCGACATTGTGTTTCGCGTCGAAGGTTTGACGAAGGGATACGGCGAAAGAACGCTCTTTAAAGACTTTACGTTCGACGTGCAACGCGGCGAACGCTGGGCGATCCTCGGCCCGAACGGCTGCGGTAAAACGACGTTTTTGCGTTGTTTGCTCGGAGAGGAAACGCCGGACGCCGGGAGCGTTCGGTTCGGACAAGGCGTCGAAGTCGGGTATTTCGACCAACAGCTCCGCGTCGTCGACGATCAAACGCCGGTCGTCGACGCGATCCGACCGAAAAAGAAGGTTTTCGAGGATCTGCAACGCCGCAAACTGCTTGGCGCGTTCGGTCTTTCCGGAGATCAGCAACTCCTGAAAGTATGCAATTTAAGCGGGGGACAGCGATGCCGCGCCGCGTTGGCGAAGCTGGCCGCCGACGATCCGAACGTTCTCATCCTCGACGAACCGACGAACCACCTCGACCTTTGGGCGCGCAAAGCGTTGGAAAAGGCGGTTCGCGACTTCGAAGGGAGCGTCGTTTTCATTAGCCACGACCGTTATTTCGTCGACCAGGTCGCCGATAAATTGCTCGTCGTTCAGCCGAACGCGACGTACAAGATTGTCGACGGGAATTATTCGACGTTCCGGCATATGGTTTCGAAGGGGTTGATCGCCGACCCGTTCCTGCCGAACGCGCTCGACGAGCCGTTTGAGCCGGAGAAAAAATCGGGGAAAGCGCCGGTCAAAGCGAACTCGAACCTGGCGCGCCGGTCGTCGCTCGAAAAGAAACCGACGAATCGTAAAACCTCTTCGCAAACGACTTCCGCGGCGTCGACTCCGAACGTTCCGAAGGGCGTCAAGGGGAAAAATCGCGGCGCCGTCCCGAATCTCGACGCGAACCGAACGAACGGCGTGCCGAGCAACAAGGCGAAAAACTCCGATCCGTCGAAATACGCCGAAGCGAACTTCAAAGCGTCGCAGGGCGCGACCGTCGATCCTAAAGCGAAGAAAGAAAAGAGAAAGCGCAAGTTCCCGTTCCGTAAGGTCGCCGACATCGAGGACGAAATTTTCATTCGCGAAACCCGGCTCGCTTCGCTCAACGAGGACGCGCTGAAGCCGGAGATCCTTCGCGACGGCGCGAAAATTAAGGAGTTGCAAGCGGAAATCACCGCCGAGCAGGAGGCGATCAAACTCCTTTACGAACATTGGGACGAAGCGACCGAGCTGAACTGGTAGCGGCTTTGCGGTTTGCGCTAAACGCTTGAATAATAAGGAGAAAACGACGATGACGATCGGCGGTTGGATCAGCATGACGTTTGCGATCGGCGCGACGACCGGGCTTTTGCTTTGGTGCTGTTGGAAACTTTCAACGACGCCCGACGCAAATTGCGAAGCGACGGACGAAGAGTAGCGGCGCGGTCGTTGAAGAATCGGAAATAGTTGAAAAATAACGAGTTAGTTTGGGACGGCCGCGTTCGTTGAGCGACGCGGCGTCGCCGGGGGCGGAGTATGTCGCGACGCGATCAAAGACGGGAAAAGGAACATTGGGGATCGAGCGCGGGCGTCGTGTTGGCGGTCGCCGGCGGCGCGATCGGATTGGGAAACTTTTTGCGATTTCCCGGTCAGGTCGCGACTTACGGCGGCGGCGCGTTCATGATTCCGTATTTTATTTCGATGTTGATCGTCGCGATTCCGATCGCCTTGTCGGAGTGGGCGCTCGGCCGCGCCGGCGGGCGCCGCGGATACCATTCGCCGCCGGGAATTTACCGCGCGGCGGGGGGCGGCAAAACGGTGTGGGGCGTTTGCGGCGGAATCAACGCGCTCGCTCCGCTCGTGATCTGCATGTATTACGTCTTCATCGAATCGTGGTGTTTGCTTTACGCGTTGCAGTATCTCGGCGGGTGTCTGCGTCCGATCGGGCTGGAATTTTCGTTTTTCCCGACGTTTGACGCGGGGTTAAAGCTCGAAAATTCCGAGGCTTACGAGAAATTTTTCGCCGAATTCGTCGGGATGACCGGCGACGGTTCGCTTTTCGATCTTTCGACGTCGCCGTTGTTGCCGGCGACGCTTTGCTGCGTCCTGGCGAACTTCGCGCTGATCTATCTGGGAATTTCCAAGGGGATCGAACGGTTTTGCAAGTTTGCGACGCCGTTGCTGTTGTTGTGTTCGGTCTTGGTGATCCTGCGCGTCGCGACGTTGGGCAACCCGACCGGCGCCGAGGGGCAAAGTTTCGTCGACGGACTCGGGTTTATGTGGAATCCGTCGCGACCTGTTCTCGACGAAAGCGGCGCGGTCGTCGGGCAAACGAGCGTTTGGACGGCGCTGGCGAATCCGGAGGTTTGGCTCGCGGCGACGGCGCAAATTTTCTTTTCCGTGTCGATATGTCTTTGCGCGATATCGTCTTACGCGAGTTACGTCAAGCCGGAGAACGACGTCGCGCTTTCCGGATTGACGGCGGTGGCGGCGAACGAATTTTGCGAAGTCGCGCTCGGCGGGCTGATGACGATTCCGGCGGCGATCATGTTTCTCGGCGTCGCGGCGGCGGGGAATTTTGACAACACGTTCGCGATGGGGTTCGTCGTGTTGCCGAACGTGTTCGGTTTGATGCCGGGCGGCGAATTTTTCGGCTTTTTGTTCTTCAGCCTCCTGTTTATCGCCGGGCTGACGAGTTCGATTTCGTTGGTTCAGCCGACGGTCGCGCTGGCGCAGGAGGCGTTTCGGTGGTCGCGGAATTTTAGCGTCGCGGCGACTTTGTCGGTTAGTCTCGTTGGGATCGGGATCGTGTGCTGGTTTACGGAGAATCTGGCGGCGCTCGATTCGTTCGATTTTTGGCTGGCGAACTTTACGCCGTTTGTTTTCGCGTTGTTGCAAACCACGCTGGTCGCTTGGGTTTGGGGAACGGACAAGATGGTCGCCGAACTCGAGCGCGGCGCGAAGATCCGCGTGCCCAAGCGGTTGGGTTTCGTCGTTAAATACGTTTCGATACCGTATTTAGCGATTATTTTCGCGCTTTGGCTTTGGAACAATTTGGGCGCTCGTCTTTCCGGAATCGCGGAGGACTCGGCGGCGCGGATTTCGTTGGCGTTTATCGGACTTTTGACGGTCGCGCTGGTCGTCGTGTCGCTGCGAGCCGCGCGGCGTTGGCGGCGAGAGGAGGAAGAAGACGCGGCGTTTGAAACGGCGGCGCGTCAAGTTGAATGAATCGACGCGACGCTTAAACGTTGACCGCCCGATCGACGGTTCGAACGCGGTTCGCCGGCGACGGCGCGGCGGTCGAGGAGCGTTTTTCGAAAAAAAAAGACGTCCGGTCGCGATTTCGGCGGCGAAGCGCGTATAATAAGAGAGAGCGGCTTTCGATCGTCGGTCGGCGAGCCGCTCGACGTAAAACGCGCGGTGAAAGGAGAAACGTTATGTCGATGGAACGAATCGAACGGACGGCGCCGTCGATCGCCAACTCGCGGGGCGTCGGCCGTCCGGCGGAACGGGCGGTCGTCCTGAAAGCCGAAGGCCTGGTGAAGATTTACGGCAAGCGGCGCGTCGTCGACGGCGTAAGTTTCGAGGTGCGCGAAGGCGAAGTCGTCGGGTTGCTCGGAGCGAACGGCGCCGGGAAAACGACGAGCTTCCGGATGTCGTGCGGGCTGATTCCGGCGAACGAAGGGAAAATAACGCTCAACGGGCTTGACGTAACGTCGTGGCCGATGTACCGTCGGGCGCGAGAGGGGCGGCTCGGGTATTTGCCGCAAGACCGCAGCGTTTTCGGATCGCTGACGACCGAGCAGAATCTCGTCGCGGCGATGGAGTTTTTGGGGTATTCGCGCGCCGAACAGAAAGTCGAACTTGAAAAATCGCTCGATAAGTTTAATTTGAAACATATTCGGCTGACGCGTGTCGGGATGGGCGGTTCCGGCGGGCTTTCCGGCGGCGAGCGTCGGCGGCTCGAAATCGCGCGGGCTCTTCTTGCGAAACCGAGGATCCTGCTTCTCGACGAACCGTTTGCGAACGTCGACCCGATCACCGTCGAGGGGATTCAGACGGTGATTCGGCAGCTGGCCGACGAGGGGATCGCGATTCTCATCACCGACCACCAGGTCGACGAAACGCTCGCGATCACCGACCGAAGTTATATCGTCAACAGCGGCAAGGTGTTGTGCTCCGGGACGCCGCTCGAGGTGCTTTCGGATCCCGCCGCCGTCGAGCGGTATTTCGGCGCGAAGGCGGAATTTAGCCGCAGGCGAATCTTGCAGAAATTGGGAGCGCTCGACGAGGCCGAGGCGCGAGACGACGAGCGGACGGCGGGCGAATCCGAACGGGAACGAAGTTCCGGCGTCGAGCGGCAAGTCGAGCCGCCGAACCCGACGCGGCGAGCGGGACTGACGTTGAGCCGTCGCGACGCCGGGCCGACGCGTCGAACGCCGTCGCCGTTGGAGAATCGAACGCCGAATCGGTTCGCCGAGAAACTCGGAAGTCTTTTTAAGAAAAAGAGATAGCGCGGAAATCGAAGCGAACGCGCCCCGTGAAAGCCGCTTGAGAAAGCGGCTTTTTTTACGTTCCGACGGCGCGGCGGGCGACGGGCGAAACGTTAAAAACGGCGATAAAAAAGCGGCCCGTCTTGCGACGAACCGCCTTTGCGTCAACTTAAACCGCTTGAATCAAACGGTTTGCGAAAACAAACTCAGTTGAGTTCGTCCCAGTTGATCTTTTCGTAACCATTTTCGTATTCCGGACGAACGAGTTTCGCGACGCCCGGGGTCTTGAGGCTGTCGATGTTGGTAACTTGAAGTTTCTTCGCGTCCCATTTGATCGTTTCGCCGCGTTTGCCGGCTTCCGGAGCGGTCCAAACGGCGAGGTTGCCGAGGAGGATCGTTTCGGTGAGCGGGCCGGCGAAGTCCGGGAAGTTGCTCCAGCAGAGTTCCGGTTTGTTTTCTTGAATGGCGGTGTACCATTCGAGTTTGTTGCGGGTGTCGAAGTTGCCGGAGTGCTCGTCGGTCGGGGCTTTGCGCCATTCGACGTTCTTGATCTCTTCGAGGGCGGCGCCGCCTTCAGCGCGGAGTTCGTAACGTTGAGCGTAGTCGTCCGGGCTGTAAGCGCAACCTTTGGTGCCGATGATGATGGAGCCGGAGTCGGTCGGGTTTTCGATCCCGTATTTTTCGAAGATCGAGGCTTCCGGTTTGGTTTTCGCGTCGAACCAGGAAACTTCGACGGCGTCGCGCCAATCGTTGGCCGGGAATTGGAACCAGATCTTGCTCCAAGCCGGGAAGGAGTTGAAGTCGTGCCCGGAGGATTCCGCGACGACTTCGGTCGGGAATTTCAGGTCGCAAGCGCCGTACGGCATGTTGGCGGTGTGGCACGCCATGTCGCCGAGCGAACCGGAACCGAAGTCCCACCAACCGCGCCATTGGAAGGAGTGATAGATGCCCGGCCAGAATTCGCGCATCGGGGCCGGACCGATCCAGGATTCCCAATCGAGGTTCTTGAGGGCGTCGGCGATTTGCTTTTTCTTATCGGCGATTTCGTCGTCGGCGATTTCCGGATCTTCTTCGCGGATTTGGGCGGCGAATTTTTCCATCGTCATGTCGCGATTCGGCCCTTGAGCCCAAACCGGACGGTTCGTCCAAATGTGGACGGCTTTGATTTCGCCGATAACGCCGGCTTTGATTTGCGCGACGCAGTTGCGCATCGAGTCGAGCGTGCTGCCTTGGTTGCCCATTTGGGTGCAGACGCCGTTTTTCTTGGCGAGGTAGCCGAGGTAGCGGGCTTCGCCGATCGTGCGGGTGAGCGGTTTTTGGGTGTAGGCGTGTTTACCGGCTTTCAACGCGGCGGCGGTGATGCAGGTGTGGGTGTGGTCCGGGGTGCTGACGACGACGGCGTCGATCTTGTCCATCATTTCGGCGTACAGATCGCGGTAGTCGGTGTAGCATTTCGGTTGTTTGAAGTTTTTCGCTTGCCCTTCGAGCGTCCCTTTGTCGACGTCGCACAACGCGACGACGTTGCCGTAAACGCCGGCTTGTTGGATGTCGCTGGCGCCTTTGCCGCCGACGCCGATACCGGCGACCGCGAGGCCTTGGAGGGCGGAAGCGCGCGCGAGTTTAACGGTGTTGCCGGCGCCAACCATGAAACCGGCGCCCGCGATCGTCGAAACCTTAAGAAAATCGCGTCGGGAAGTCATAATGCTCATGTGCAAACTCCTAAAAGTTCAAAATAAATCGTAACCAACCGCGTCGCCGACGGCGAAGAGTTCGCGCCGCGAGGGGACGGATTGCGTTATTGCGTTGGGGGACGTCGCGAAACGTCCGACTTTTTCTCTCGCCTCCCATTATACAAAAGAACAGTCCGTTTTTCCAGACGTAACTGTGGAATTTTCTAAAACTTTTTTGGATTTTCCAAAAAAACTTTGTGAAAACGCGGCGTTTGGGTAAAATAGCGAAATTTTCCGTGTTTCGCGAGCGTCGTTTCCAAAGTTTTCGCGTCTTTTTTTTGCGAAACGTCGTCGCGCGGCGTTGATTTTTCGGGCGCTTTGTTTTATATTTTAGGGAGCGTTTTCAGGAAATGGCGGGCAAAGGGCTTTCGCGACGCGTCGTCGTCGGCGGGAGCGTCGACGAGAACGGAGCGACGAGCGATGGCGGGCGAGTTCGTTTTTCTTTATCCGAAGCGTCGGCTCGACGCGGCTCGAGCGCGGCGAGCGTTTTTTGTCGCGCGGGGACGGGCGCCGATTCCGGCGGAAGCGCGGGTCGAGCCGGCGACGGAGACGACGAACGCGCTTTGTTTTCGGGTTTCGGAGAGCGCGTCGGGCGTTTTTTACGTTCCCTGTTTTTCGCGTCGCGAGGGGGCGGTTTTCGCGTCGACGGGAACGTTGGCGCCGACGAGCGTTCCGCGCTCTTTATTTTTGGAGTTGGCGCGAGGGCAGTTGGCTCGGCTTTTGCGGAAGCGGTTCGAGTGGGGCGTTCTCGGGCTGGAAATTTCGCGGGGGGCGGACTTGGCGACGCGTCGCGAGATTCGGCGTTTTGCGACGTTGGCGACGTCGGATCGGAGCGCGTCCGGGTTCGAGGAGGAGTGTTTCGCGGCGTTCGAGTCGTTGCGGGGAACGAGTTCGCGGCTGAACGATCGGTTTCTCGAGCAGGCGTCGGCGACGCGTCGGGACGAGGCGTTCGAGCGTTCGACGGCGCTGGGTTTCGCGGCGGGGGCGTTGGCGTTTCGCGACGGCGCGGATCCGTTTTCCGATCCGACGGGGGGCGGACTTCGGCGGCGTTTTCGGTCGGTTTTCGACGTTTTTAACGCGACGATTTCCTGGGCGGACGTCGAGCGGCGTTCCGACGCGTTCGATTGGACGGCGTTCGACCGGGCGCTGGCGTTCGTCGAGAAGCGCGGATTGCGGGCGACGTTCGGGCCGTTGACGCGCTGGACTTGGGAAACGATTCCGCGGCGTTTCGTCGGGCGTTCCGACGCGGAGATAACGGCGGCGTTTCGGCGTTTTGTCGCGGCGGCGGTCGAGCGAGCCGGGGGGCGGATTCGGCGTTGGGTCGTTGCGACGAACGTCGAACGGGACGATCTCGGCCCGAGCGCGGAAGCGCGGGTCGCGGCGGCGGAGGAGGCGGCGCGGACGATTCGCCGGATCGATCCGACGGCGGAGGCGTTTTTGGGATTTGAGCGGCCGTTCGGGGGCGTCGGGGTTTTCGGACGTTCGACGCCGGGCGTTCCTTGGGGCGTCGTCGGTCGAATCGCGGCGCGGCGGGCGTTCGACGGGTTTTATCTCGAGGCGAACTTCGGACTTTCGCGTTCGGCGACGGCGCCGATCGATCCGCTCGAATCGCATCGTTTTTTCGATCGTTGGGCGACGTTCGGCGTTCCTTTGAGCGTCGCGGCGTCTTTTCCGAGCGCAAGTCCGAAAGGGCGCGTTTCGACCCTGCTTTCGACGACGGCGGAAAACGCTTGGGGACGTTGGTTCGGCTGCGAGCGTCGCGACGACGAGCGCCGCGTCGACGATTGGCTGACCGCGCCGCCGGAGCTTGAGATCGACGAGTCGTTTTGGAGCGAAAAGACGCAGCAGGAGAACGCGCGGCGCTTCTTTTTGACCGCGATGGCGCGCCGTTCCGTCGACGAGGCGATTTGGAGCCGTTGGGAAGACGGCGAATCGGAAAGTTTGGCGTTCGACGACGCGTCCTGCGAATCGACGAGCGGTTGCGAAGACGGCGGGCGGGAAGACTCCGGCGACGCGGCGAAGGGCGGCGAGCGAAACGATCGAAATAAGCGAAACGGTTTAAACGAGCGGCGGCTCGGCGAATTTCCGACGTCCGGGCTGTTCGGGCTCGACGGGCGGCCGAAACCGGCGTTGCACAAGTTGGCGGCGCTCAAACGCGCTTATTACGCTCGAACGAGCCTCGACGTCGGCGGCGACGAAAAAAAACGAACAGAGAACAACGACGAACGCGCGGAGCGGGACGAAAAATGACGATCGACGGCGGGGCGAACGCTCTTTCATTAATATTAATAGGGGAAAAAACGGCGGCGGCGCGGTCGACGCGTCGGCGTTCGAGCCGCGACGGGGTCGTTTTGCTCGTCGTTACGTTGGTCGTCGCCGCGTTGACGCTCGGCGGCGCGACGCTCTTGACGCTGATGCGAACGGAACGGGCGGCGACGCAAACTCGCGGATACGACGCGCTCGTCCGGAGCGTCGACCGGTCGGCTGTCGCGTTTTTGGTCGGAACGCTCGAAACGAGCCCGGCGGAACGGGACGAGATCGGCGGCGTTTACGACAATCCGAGTTATTTTTGCGCCGCGCCGCTTTTGACGCTCGAAGACGGCGGCGCCGAGACGTCGCGTTTTACGATTTTGTCGCCAAAATTCGAAAAAGAGGAAATCGAGGGCGTCCGTTACGGGCTCGTCGACGAATCGACGCGTTTGAATCTCGCCGCCGTTCTCGCCTGGGAGGCGGAGAAGCCCGGCGCCGGTCGGGACGCGCTGTTGAAGTTGCCCGGAATGACCGAAGTCGCCGCCGACTCGATTCTCGACTGGATCGACGCCGACGAAACGGCGAGGGCGCACGGCGGCGAAACGAAATTTTACGCGGACGCGAAGCTTCCGTACAGTCCGCGCAACGCCGTTCCGGTTTTCCTTGAAGAATTGCTGTTGGCGCGGGGCGTTACGCGCTTGCATCTTTACGGAACGGACGAAAATTTTACGTTCGGCGTTGAAAACGTCGACGCGTCGACCGGGGAAGATGCCGCGCTCGGCGGCTCGTTGAGAACGCCCGCGCTTTCGGCTGTTTCGTCGCGTCGCGATCAAGCGGCGACGGCGGTTCCCTGGAAAGAGTTGCTGACGGTGTTCAGCGCCGAAAAGGACGTCGATCCGACCGGCGAAGCGCGCGTCGATCTGAACGGCGACGATTTGGAATTTCTTTACCGGGAGTTGGCGCCCCGCGTCGGCGAGGAGTTGGCGAAGTTCGTCGTTTGGGCTCGGCAGTTCGGCCCGACGAGCGGCGTCGACGCGAAAGACGCCCAGGGGGCTCCGGTTCCGAAAGGGCGGATCGAAACGACGGAGGTCGATTTTTCGGTTCCGGCGAGTTTCGCGCTCCAAACGCCGCTCGACGTCGTCGGAACGAGCGTTTTGGTCGCCGGAACCTCGATCGAATCGCCGCTGTCGGTTTCGCGCTCGAAAGCGAACGCGGAGGAGATTTTCAAGCTGCTCGATTTCGCGTCGACGAGTCCGTCGACGACGATCGTCGGACGGGTCAACGTCAACGCGGCTCCGCGTCCGGTATTGGCGGCGATTCCCGGCTTGGCGGAAGCGGACGTTCGGCGAATTTTGTCCGACCGACCGGCGTTGAAGGGGGCGATCCCGGACGATTATCGGCACGCGACCTGGCTGTACGCGCAGGGAATCGTCGATTGGGAAACGATGAAGGCGATTTACGACAAAACGACGACGCGGGGCGACGTTTACCGCGCGCAGATCGTCGGTTTTCTCGACGGCGTCGACGTGTCGGCGCGCGCCGAAGTCGTCGTCGACGGTACGACGGAGCCGCCGCGTCAGGTCTTTTACAAAGATTTGTCGATGAACGGCAAAGGCTTTTCGGACGCGATTTTGCTCGGCGGTTCGACGACCGACTCCGTCGATCCGTTCGGCTCCGGTTCCGAATGGGACGCGCTCGACCGAAGAGCCGACGTTTTCGAAATTGAGACGCCGGGGAGCGCGGCCGATCCGTTCGCCGAGATCGACCGGCGGACGTCCGGATACCGCGTCGCCGCGCCGAGCGTTCCGACCGGGCCCGACGCGGAAACGGCGCCGAACGCGGCGGGGAGCGGAACGGGGGGAGCGAGCGGAAGCGGGCCCGACGTCCCGGCCGATCTTGCGTCGACGCCGCAAACGTTGGAGACCGCCGATCCGTTGGGCGTTCCGATCGACGACGCGCCGGGGGCGACCGACGCGACCGCCGCTCCGACGTCGCGTCGCGAACAACTTTTGAACGCGATCCAGTCGATGCGAGCGAATCGCCGAACTCGGGGAACGACGACCGACGCCGACGCGTCCGCTGAGCCCGCCGACGAGTCGGGGAAAGCGCCCGAAACGCTCGAAACGCCGCCGTTTTGACCGTTTGAGCGCGGCGAAACGGGGGGCGAAGACGCGTCGCGAAAAATTTTCGGGAAAATCGACGGTTTTTCCGAATTTTCCCCTTGCGTTTTTCCCGTTTGCGGGTAGAATGCGGAAAACGTTTGAGACGTTTGGAAGTCGCCGCCCTCTCTCCTTTTGGCGGACGATCGGCGGCTTTTAGCGGTTTCGCTCCGCTTGGTTGGAGCGTCGCGTTTTTTGGGCGCATAGCTCAGTTTGGTTAGAGCGCGTCCCTGATAAGGACGAGGTCCATGGTTCGAGTCCATGTGCGCCCATTGTGAAGAGAAGAGTTTCGGCTAAGCGTCGAAGCTCTTTTTTTTTGCCCCGAAAGGTTCGAAGGCGGTCGTCGGCGCGAAGATCGGCTTGACGAAGCGGGGAAGTTTGGAATTTGACGCGGAAATAACGGGGCGTCGCGAAAACGGCGCGGCGAGGGAGCGGCGATGAAAAAAACGTTGAACGTCGGCTTGATCGGGTTCGGAATGATCGGCAAAGCGCACGCTTACGGGTTGGCGACGCTCCCGTTTTTTGCGCCGGGGTTGACGATCGCGCCGCGAATCTTCGGCGTCGCGACGAGCCGGGCGGAAACGGCGGAGGCGGCGCGGCGGACGCTCGGTTGCGAGCTGGCGACGACCGACGGGACGGCGCTGATCGAGAATCCGGCGGTCGACGTCGTTCACATTTGCGCGCCGAACGCGGAGCACTTGCCCGCGCTTCTCGGCGCAATTCGTTGCGGGAAACCGATTTACTGCGAAAAACCGGTCGTCGCGACCGCGGCGGAGGCGGCGACCGTTCGGGCGGCGTTGGCGAAAAGCGGTTACGACGCGCCGACGCAAGTCGCGTTCCATCTGCGGGGTTTCGCGGCGATTCGGCGAGCGAAGGAGCTGATCGCGTCGGGGCGGCTCGGCCGATTGGTTCGTTATCGCGTCGGCTATTATCACGCGGGCGCTTTGGACGCGTCGGCGCCGTTTCGTTGGAAACACGCGGTTTGCGGCGGAACGATTCTCGATTTGGCGTCGCATTTGCTCGATTTGATCGATTATTTGGTCGGACTTCCGGCGGAGTTGACGGCGACGGCGACGACGCTTTGGCCGACGCGACCGGTTCGAGCGATCCGGCCCGGCGAGTCGGCGGCGGATGTTCCGACGCGTCCGGTCGAGGCGGAGGATTCCGTCGCGATCTTGACCCGGGGACTTTTGCGACCGGCGGACGACGTCGCGGCGAGCGACCCGCGCGATCCGGCGGCTTTGACCGGCGTCGTCGAGGCGACGAAGCTGGCGGCGGGCGCGGAGGACGAAATGACGTTTGAGATCGGCGGAACGCGCGGCGCGGTAAGGTTTTCGCTGATGGAGCCGCATTATTTGGAATTTTTCGACGCGACGAAGCCGAGCGGCGCGAACGGCGGCGAGTCCGGTTGGACGCGGATCGCGTCGGGCGCCCGTTACGAAGCGCCGGAGTGCGATTTTCCGTCGGCGAAATCGACGACCGGCTGGTTGCGCGCGCACGTCGCGTCGTTGGCGACGTTTTACCGCTCGTTCGGCGCCGACGGCGGGACGTTCGGCCCGGATCTTGCGCAGGGTTTGCGAATCCAGGACGCGCTCGCCGTCGTCAAACGCTCCGTCGAAAGTCGAAGTTGGGAAACGCTTTAAGCGAAGAACGGCGGAATTTCCGGCGAATTTTACAACGCGGAGTTTATTGCAAGTCCGCTTGACGCGGCGGTTGAAGCGGGTATAATTAACGGCTCGAGCGGCGCCGTCGCGAACGACGGAAGCGGCTCGAATGCAACGACGCGATTTTCAACGAGCGATGGAGCGGAAAGGCGCGATTATGTTCGATTTACAGAAACCGTTCGAACCGTCGGGCGATCAGCCGAAAGCGATCCGCGCGCTCGTCGACGGCTTTCGGAGCGGCGCGAAAAAGCAGACGCTGCTCGGCGTTACCGGCTCCGGAAAAACGTTCACGATGGCGAACGTCATTCAGGAACTGCAGCGGCCGGCGCTCGTTTTGTCGCACAATAAGACGCTCGCGGCGCAACTTTACGACGAATTTAAAGCGTTTTTTCCGAACAACGCCGTTTCGTATTTCGTCAGCTATTACGACTATTATCAGCCGGAAGCCTATATTCCGCAACGGGATATTTACATCGAAAAGGACGCGTCGATCAACGACGAGATCGACCGTTTGCGTTTGGCCGCCACCAGTTCGCTCGTTGGGCGCTCCGACGTGATCGTCGTGGCCAGCGTCAGTTCGATTTACGGCCTGGGCTCGCCGGAAGATTATAAAAATTTGACCGTTTCGCTCCGCGTCGGCGACGAAATGGATCGCGACGATCTGCTGCGGCGGCTTGTCGATATTCAGTACGAGCGAAACGACGTCGCCTTTGAGCGCGGCCAGTTCCGGGTGCGCGGCGATTCGGTCGAAGTGCGCCTTTCCTACGAGGAATACGCCTTGCGGATCGAGTTTTGGGGCGACGAAATCGAAGCGTTAAGCCTCGTTAATCCAACGACTTGCGAGAAAATCGGCGCCGTTCGGGACGCGTTCGTTTATCCGGCGAAGCACTTCGTTTTGCCGGAAGAGCGGATTCAAAGCGCGGTCGAGCGGATCGAAGTCGAGCTGGCGGCGCAGGTGAAAAAATTTCGCGATCAGGGAAAATTTCTCGAAGCGCAACGGCTCCAAGCGCGAACGCGGTACGACATGGAGCTGATGCAGGAGATCGGTTTTTGTCCTGGGATCGAAAATTACAGCGCGGTGCTCGCCGATCGCGCGCCTGGAGAGCCGCCGGAGACGCTTTTCAGCTTTTTTCCGGACGATTTTCTTCTTTTCGTCGACGAGTCGCACGTTACGATCCCGCAGATCCGCGCGATGTTCGCCGGAGATCAGGCGCGCAAAAAGAATTTGATCGAACACGGGTTCCGGCTGCCGAGCGCCCTCGACAACCGTCCTTTGAAGTTCGAAGAATGGGAAAAACGCGTCGACAAAGTCGTTTTCGTCAGCGCGACGCCCGCCGAATACGAGCTCAAAGCGTCGGAAGGGCGCGTCGTCGAACAGGCGATCCGGCCGACGGGGCTTCTCGATCCGGTCATCGAAGTCGTTCCGGCGGATATTCAGATTAAACACTTGCGCGAACAGATTTTAGAGCGCGTCGCCCGCAAAGAGCGCGTCCTGGTTACGGCGCTGACGAAGCGGCTCGCGGAGGACGTCGCGTCGTATTTTACCCGGGAAAACATCAAGTGCCGTTGGCTTCACAGCGAGTTGGACGCGTTCGAACGGGTCGAGCTTTTGCGCGACCTGCGCAACGGCGTTTTCGACGTGTTGGTCGGCGTCAACCTTTTGCGCGAAGGGCTCGACCTTCCGGAAGCGTCGCTGGTCGCGATCCTCGACGCCGACAAAGAGGGATTCCTGCGGAGCGAAACGTCGCTGATCCAAACGATCGGGCGGAGCGCGCGAAACGTCAACGCTAAAGTCATTCTTTACGCCGACAAGATTACCGACTCGATGCGCAAGGCGATCGACGAAACCGAGCGCCGACGGAAGTTGCAGCAGGCGTACAACGAGGAGCACGGAATCACGCCGGAGACGGTCAAACGCGGCGTCCGGGCCGGGATCGACGCCGAAGTCGCCGCTCGCGAACGGGCGAACGAAGCGGCGGGCGTCGCCGACGAACGGGAATATATCACCCGCGAATACGTCGCCGCGCTTGAAAAGGAAATGCTCGAAGCGGCGGACGCGCTCGAATTTGAACGGGCCGCCGAGTTGCGCGATCAGGTCGAGGCGTTGCGCGAACAGATCGGGAAAAAAACGACCGTCGCCGAGTTCGAACGCCAAGCGAGAAAAAGCGGGCGAGGACGGGGAAAACGCGGCGGCTCGACCGGGCGTTCGCGCGTTCCAAAGCCGGAGCGTTAAACGTTGTCGCGGCGAAAAAAAAACGATTTTTTAGATTGAAACCGTTTGAAAATAAAGGGTTTAAGGCAATGAGCGAACCGACTCGAACCGAACTTTACGAAGCGATCGTCGAAGGCGACGTCGCGTCCGCCGCCGACGCGACGCAAGCGCTGATCGACGCCGGAGCGTCCGCCGACGAAATTTTGGACGGAAGCGTCGTCCCGGCGATGGACGAGGTCGGCCGACTTTTCGACGAAGGGGAGTACTTCGTTCCGGAACTTCTGATGGCGTCGAAGGCGACGCAGATCGCGATGGGCGTTTTGGATCCGCTGATGAAGAGCGAAGGCGTCGAGAAGATCGGTTGCGTCGTCATCGGGACGGTGAAGGGCGACATGCACGACATCGGCAAAAATCTGGTCGCCGCGATGCTCGAGGGCGCCGGGTTTGAAGTCGTCGATCTTGGCGTCAACGTCGCGCCGGAAAAATTCGTCGAAGCGGTCAAAACTCGCGGCGGGGCTAAGACGTTCGTCGCGCTTTCCGCGCTTCTGACGACGACGACTCCGCAAATGAAAGCGACGATCCAACTGCTTGAAAAAGAAGGACTTGCTGAAACGACGAAAACGCTCGTCGGCGGCGCGCCGGTAACGGCGGAGTTTGCCGAGTCGATCGGCGCGGACGGATACAGCGACAGCGCGAACGCTTGCGTCGCCCTTGCGAAGCGGCTTCTCGAGGATTGGAAGGACGCCGCTTGACGCGGAAAAACCGGCTCTTTGATTAGATTGTTTTTTGAGCGTTAATTTAAGACTCCGACGCGCCGCGTCTTGGAATCGCGATTCCGGGACGCGGCTTTTTTGTCGACGAAAAACCTGTTTGAATATTTTGAAAAACGAATGTGTTTGAAACAGTCGGCGCGCGTCCGGTTCTTCGTTGTGCGCGGCGCCGAACGACGTTTGATTTTTTGAAATTAAAAACGTTAATTGTCGCCGCTTCCGAACGCTTCGTCGAGGGACAAAAGACCGTAAGACGCGGCCAACAGTTTCAGCGCGTGCGCGACGCGTTTCGCGCTTTTGCGGGTTCGCTTGTCGACGCCCTGCGACAGTTGCAGGCAACAGAGGGAACACTCGGACGAGCAAATTTCGATCTTCGGGTCGCGCATCGCTAAAAAAAGACGGGCTCCAAGTCGCAAACTCTCGGAATATCGCGATTTAAGGAAGCCGGTGTAGTTGGCTAATCCGCAGCAACCGCGCTCCAAACGCCGAACTTTCAGCCCCGGGATCGCTTCGAGGAGCGTTTGCGCCGGCGTCGGGGACGACAACGCGTCGCCGGTGAGCGCAAGCGTCCGACAAGGCGCATGATACCCGACCGTTCGAGCGATCGCCAACGGCCGCAACGCGTCGCGGTTCAGCTCGCCGAGTCGGTCGAGACGCGCCAAATAGGAGCAAACGTCGGTCGTGTTCGCGTAAACGACCGCGGCGTCGGCGTCGTCGCAAAAGTAAGGGTATTCGCGCTTTATGCAAACGGCGGACGACGGTTCGAGCGCGACGATCTCGGCGCCGGAACGGAGAAGTTCGCGGAAGATCGAAACGTTGCGCGTCGCGATCCGCTCCGCCCCGTCGACGTCGCCGCGAGCGAACGACACGGCGCCGGAGGTTCGCGGTTCCGGCGGAACGACGACGTCGACGCCGTTGAGTTCGAGAACGCCTTTCGCCGCTTCGATCAGTTTCGCGTCGAAAAAGTTGGCGAACGAATCGACGAAAAGGACGACGCGTCGGCGCGACGGTTTCGGCGCGTCGTCGGCGAACGCGTCGAGCGACGGCGTTTTCGGAAGGCGGCTCAAATAAGGACGGCGTTCCAGGCGCGGAAGTCGGCGGCGGCGAGCGAGTCCGAGCGTTTTTTCGAGCGCCCAACGGAACGCGTCGATTTGCAGCGCCGCGTTGACGACGGAGGAAAAACGGGCGGTCAAACGCAACGCGTCGTCGAATCGGACGGCGAAAAGATCGGCGAGCGAAAGTCCGGTCGCCGCTTGACGCGCGCTTTGCAAACGGAACGACAAACGCGGAACGTCGACCTGCGCCGGGCACTCCGAAGCGCAGGAATGACAACGGATGCAGAAGTTGGCGATCCGCCGCGCGTCGTCGCTCGTCAACGCGTTCAAGTCGAGATCGCCGTCGAAAACGCCGCGCAAAAGATTCGCTTTCGCGCGGCAGGACGCCTTTTCGTCCGGCGCGTTGCGGAAGGCGGGGCACATGCGCGTTTCGGCGGTTCGAATCCGGCAGTGTCCGCATCCGACGCATTGAAACGTCGGCGAGTAAACGAGCGTCGGGTTCCAAGCGAGCTGAAATTCGAGTTGCGAACGGGTCGGGCGGTTGAGCCAATCGATCTTTTTGTCGCGTTCGAGCCGCTCGGCGTCGAAGGGAGCGCGCCGCCGAATCGTTCGAGAATGGAGCGAGCTTTCGCGGAGCGCCGCGTCGGTTTCCGGGGCGAGAACGCTCGCGGAATCGGCCGGTTCGGCTCCGACGGAACGGATTCGCTCGACGCCGCGAGCGCGTTCGGCGGCGAGACGGCGCATTTCGGGAGAAACGACGCAGTCGGGATTCAACCGGTTTTCCGGGTCGAGCGCGTCTTTCAGGCGAACGAACGCCGGGAAAAGTCGGGGAAAACGCTTCGGAATGACGGCGGTGCGGACGCGTCCGTGCCCTTTGGCGGCGCCGACGTCGCCGCCGCGTTCGAGAACGAGTTCTTCGACGCGTTCCGAAAGGGCGAAAGCGCGGCTTTCCTCTTCGTCGGAATAGGGCAAAATCGGGCGGATCGAGAGTTGCCCGCATCCGATGAAACCGCCGACCGAGTAAATAATGCGTTCGCGCTGAAAAAGTTCGCGAATTTCGCTCAAAAAATCGGGGATTCGCTCGACCGGAACCCGCGCGTCTTCCCAATAGGGGAAATTTTGGAACGACGGGGCCATTCTCAGGCGCGCGCAACTCGATTTGCGGAGAAGGTCGCGAAAAATTTTCTTTTCGTCGGACGAAAACGCCGTCCAACAGGCGCGAGCTTCGGCGTCGGAAACGACGCGCAAACGCAGATCGGCGACGCGGCGACGCAGCTCGGCGTCGGAGTCGGCGTCGAGTTCGACGACGAGCGCGGCTTGCGTCGTTTGCGGAAAAATCGTTTCGAAACGGGCGTCCCAATCCCGGGTCAGCGCGACGACCCGGCCGTCGAGGAGATCGCAAAGAGTCGGGTCGAACTCGAGAATTTTCGGAACGGCCCGCGCCGCTTTGTCGAGCGAGTCGAAGAGAAAGATCGCCGCCGCCGACGCGTTCGAAAGGGACGTCGTCGCCAGTTTCGCCTCGACGATAACGCCGAGCGAACCTTCGGAGCCGACGAAGAAACGCGTCGGATTGACGCCGGAACGGACGACGTCGCGCAACGGATAACCGCGCCGCGTCGGGGCGTTCGGCGGAAGTTCCGCGTCGAGAAACGGCTCGACTTCGCGGATCGCTTTGAGCGCGGAACCCCAAGGCCCGACGCGAACCCAATCGCGGACGGCCCGCGCGTCGCCGCCGAACGTTCGACGGAAAAAATCTTCGCGGACGACGTCGGAACGGAAAGAGCGAAATCCGCCGCCGTCGCCGAAATCGAACCCGCCGGAAACGTTCGAAGGCGCGGAACCGGAAAGCTCGGCCGCCTCCGACTCCGCGATCAGCGCGTCGAGAAGCGTCCGCCGAAACGCCGCGGCCCCGCCGAACGCGTCGACGAACCCGCGTTCCGGACGCGAGCGAAACGGACGGAGATTCCAAATTTTCCCGTCGGCGTCGACGACGGTCAGCTCGTGAACGCATTCGTTCGGCGAACCGTGTCGGAGCCAGCGCGGCCCGGTTACGTCGACCGATAAAATGCTCCCGATCGTTCCGATCGGAACGTGTCCGGAACTCGGCGCGAAAAAGCGGCCTTTCGTCGTTCGCAGGCTGTCGTTGACGCGTTCGCGCACGGCGCCCGGCTGGACGCGAATGCAATCGTCGTCGGCGCTTAAAAGTCGGCGCATGTAACGCGAAAAATCGAGAACGATTCCGGAACCGATCGCTCCTCCGCCGCCGCTCGAACCGGAACCGCGAGGGTGAATGGAAATCTTTTTTTCCGCCGCGTACCGAACGACCGCCGCGACGTCCGACGCCGAACGCGGCCAAACGACGCACGTCGGACGCTCCTGAAACGGGCCGCCGTCCGACGAAAAGAGCTGAAGAACGATTTCGTCGCAACGAACGTCCCCGCGAACCAGGCCGCGGAGGTCTTCTTGGAGTCGCGCTTGCGACGCGGCGAGCGAGTCGGACACGGAGAGCGCCTTTCGACGTTAAAATAGGGAAGACGGGAAAAACGGAAGGCGCGCCGGACGCCGAAACTTCGGTCGCGCGGAACGCTTTCCTTATTGTACCCGACGCGGCGCGCTTCGACAAGAGCCGAAGCGCCGAAAGTGCCGAAAAGTCGACCCGAACCGCGTTTTCTCGTCGAGCCGGTTTTTTACGCGGCGTCGATCTCCGCTTTTTCCGCGTTTTCCGCGGCGAGACGCTTCGCCTCGGCGCGGCGGGTTTGACGCGAAAACTTTTGCGCGACGTAATAAAAGACCGGCGTCAGGAAGATCCCGAAGACGGTGACGCCGAGCATTCCGGAGAAGACGGCGACGCCGAGCGTAAAGCGCATTTCGCGTCCGGCGCCGGTTCCGGTCATCAACGGCACGACGCCCAAAATGAACGCGAGCGACGTCATAACGATCGGTCGCAAGCGCAAACGGCAGGCTTCAAGGGTCGCGTCGAAGCCGGATCGGCCCTCTTTTATCTGCGCGTCCTTCGCAAATTCGACGATCAAAATCGCGTTTTTGCTCGCCAGACCGATCAGAACGAAAAAGCCGATCTGCGTGAAGACGTTCATGTCGAGTTTCGCGAGATTCACGCCGACGAGCGAGCAGAGCAGGCACATCGGCACGACCAGCACGATCGCGAACGGCAACGACCAGCTTTCGTAAAGCGCGGCCAACAGCAGGAACACGAGCAACACGGAAAGACCGAACACGTAGATCGCGGTGTTTCCGGCGCGTTTTTCCAGGAGCGCAAGTTCCGTCCACTCGTAGCCGACCGAGTCCGGGAGCGTTTCGTCGAGGTAGTTTTCCATCGCTTTTATCGCCTCGCCGGAGCTGACGCCGGGCGAGACCTGGAAGTTCAACGCCGACGACGGGAACATGTTGAAGCGTTTGATCGCGAGAGGGCCGGTCGAGTCTTTCGCGGTAACGAAGGCGCCGAGCGGAGTCATTTCGCCGAAATTATTGCGGACGAAGACGCGGTAAACGTCCTCCGGCTCGTCGCGGAACTGCGCGTCGGCCTGCACTTTCACCTGGAACGTGCGGTTCAGGAACGTAACGTCGTTGACGTAACTCGACCCGAAGTAGACGTTGATCGCGTCGAACGCTTCGGCGAGCGAGACGTTCATCGCCTTCGCTTTGCGGCGGTCGACGTCGAGAAAAATTTGCGGAACGGAACCGCGGAAGGCGTTTTTCAGCGAATAAAATTCGGGCGTCTGCGACGCGGCGTCCACGATCGAGTCGCCGACCTCTTGGAGCGTCGAGTAATCGGACGAGCCGCCTTTGTATTGGAGCTGAACCTTCAAGCCGCCGAGCCCGACGCCGTCGACCGGCGCCGCGCGGAAGACGTAACACTTGCCTTCGGTCAGCGTTTCAAAGCGTTTGAGCAACTCTTTTTGGATAACGACGTCGGTAAGGCCTTTTTTCGCGCGTTCGTCGAACGGCTCCAAAACGAAGTTGAACGAGCCGACGTTCGACGCGGCGGAGTCGACGAGCGAACTGCGTCCTTCGGTGCCGATGACGTGCGCGACGCCGGGCGTGTCGAGCGCGAGTTTGTACGCTTTGCGCATCATTTCGCGGGTGCGGAAGAGCGACGCGGAGTCCGGAAGCTCGCAGGCGCCGCGCATAACGCCTTTGTCCTGCACCGGAATGAAGCCGGTCGGCGTCGACTTGAACGTCTCCGCGGTCAGATAAAGAAGACCGCTGTAAACGATCAGCACGATTAGACTTAAGCGAAGCGAACGACGCACGATTCCGACGTAGAGCGACGTCGACAGGTCGAACGCGACGTTGAACAACTTGAAAAGAGGGCCCAGGCAAACGTCGATCAGCCAGGTCAGGGGATCGCGACGGGTTCCCTTGGCGCGCAGCAGCGACGCGCAGAGCGCCGGGCTCAGCGTCAGCGACACGAAGCACGAGATCAACGTCGACACGGCGATCGTCAAAGCAAATTCGCGGTAAAACATGCCGACCGCGCCCGGAACGCACGCCGCCGGAATAAAGACCGACGCCAAAACCAACGCGATGGCGACGAGCGCGCCGGAAACCTCGTTCATCGCTTTGTAAGTCGCTTCTCGAGCGGACAGGCCCTCTTCGATGTGGCGTTCGACGTTCTCGACGACGACGATCGCGTCGTCGACGACGATTCCGATCGCCAAAACGAGGCCGAAAAGCGACAGGTTGTTCAAGCTGAAGTTCAACGCGCTCATCGCGACGAACGTGCCGATCAACGAGATCGGCGCCGCCAGGAGCGGAATCAGCGCCGCGCGCCAACTTTGCAGAAACAACACGACGACCAGACCGACCAGAATCATCGCCTCGAGAAGGGTGTGTTCGACCGCTTTGATCGACGATTTGACGAACGGCGTCGTGTCGTAAGCGACGACGTAGTCGATCCCTTCCGGAAATTCTTTCGCGAGTTCGGCCAAACGAGCGCGCACGCGTTCGGCCGTCTCGACCGCGTTCGCGTCCGGAAGCTGGTTGATCGCGAAAGTAACGGTCGGGAGCCCGTCGAAGGAGCCCGTAACCACCGTGCTGAGAGCGCTTAACTCGACGCGGGCGACGTCTTTCAGAAGCGTGACGCGTCCCTGGTCGTCCGTTTGCACGACGATTTCTTCGAACGCCGCGCCGTCGTCTTCGGGGGAAAGACGGCCTTCGAGGTCGAGCGGGCGTTGGAAAACGATCGGCTCGTTCATCGGCGGCTCGCCGAGCGACCCGGTCGCGACGAGCTGGTTTTGCTCCTGGATCGCGGAGACGACGTCGGAGGCGTTCAATTTGCGGGCGCGCATCTTCGCCGGGTCGAGCCAAACGCGCAGACTGTACGCTTTTTCGCCCCAGATCGAGATGTCGCCGACGCCGTAGACGCGGGCGATCGCGTCGCGGACGCGGAGCGAAACGTAGTTGCTCAGGTAAACCTGGTCGTAGACGTTCCCGGGCGAGACGAAGTTGATCATCATGAGGAGCGAAGGCGACCGTTTGCGGACGGTGACGCCGACGCGTTTTACCTGTTCGGGCAGTTTGGAAGTCGCCAGCGAAACGCGGTTTTGCACGAGGACGAGCGCGTCGTCGAGGTTGGTGCCCGGTTCGAAGGCGACGGAAAGGCCCATGCGTCCGTCGTTGGAGCTTGTCGACTCCATGTAGAGCATGCCTTCGACGCCGTTGACCTGGTCTTCGATTTGCGTCGCGACGGACTCGGCGACGGCTTTGGCGTTCGCGCCGGAGTAGCTCGCGCTAACGTAGATCATCGGCGGCGCGACGTTCGGGTACTGCGCCACCGGGAGGAAAAAATAAGCGACGCCGCCGATCAAAACGATCAAGATCGACAGAACGCTTGCGAAAATTGGTCGGTCTGTAAAAAAGCGCGCCAACGTGTCGTTCCTTTACGTTGCGACGGAACTCCGTTCGGTTCGGCGGAGTTCGTCTCGGAAAAATAAGGGAAAAAGCCGAAGCGAAAGCTGGAACCGCGTTAATTTTGCGGTTTCGGCGTTTCGGACGCGCTTTCGGCGGGAGCGATTTCCGACGATTCGGAGCTTTCGGCGGCCGGTTTTTGGCCTTCGCCGACAAATTCGGTCGTCGCGAGCTCGTCCTGGAACGAGGTTCCGTCGGCGTTGTAAAACGTTCCGTCTTCGCGGATGACGCGAACGACCGACTTCGTTTCGACGAGGGTCGGCTCGACGGGGGAACCGGCGCGAACTTTGAGAAGCTGGTCGGTAACGACGCGGGCGCCGGGTTCGAGACCGGCGAGAACGACGCGCATGTTGTCGTTTTGGAGCGCGCCGAGTTTGATTGGCGTGTAGACGGCGTTGTTTTCGGCGTCGACGGTGAAGACGTACTTGACGTTCTGGTCGGTGAGGATCGCTTCTTCCGGGATCAGCGTCGCGTCGTAGGGGAGGCTTGTCGGGAAGAGAACGCGCAGGCGGACGCCCGGGAGAAGGCCGCGGGTTCCGTTGTCGTTCGGTTTATTTTCGGCGACGGAGCGGAATTCGAGCGTTCCGGTCGTTTCGTTGAGGCGCGGCTCGTTGAAGTCGACTTTCGCTTCGCGGTCGAATTCTTCGTCGCCGACCGCGAATTTAACGGTGAAAGCGTCCTTGTCGAGGCGCGGGAGGACGTTGCGGCGGAAGTCGAGGAGCGTTCGTTCGTCGACGTCGAAGAAAATGTAGAGCGGGTCGACCGCGACGACGCTCGTGAGGAGGGTCGAGCCCGTTTCGACGAGGTTTCCGACGGTGATCTGCTCGCGGCTGACGACGCCGTCGATCGGGGATTTGATCGTCGCGTAATCGAGGTCGATTTGAGCGCGGTTAAGATTCGCTTTAGCGGCGGCCAGCTCCGCTTCGCAACGCTTGTATTTCGTTTCGGCGAGTTCGAGATCCTGGCGCGGCGTCGCCGCTTTTTCGTTTAATTCTTTTTGTCGATTCCAATCGAGCCGCGCCTGTTCGAGTTCGACTTCCTGCGCGACGACGTCCGCTTTGCGTTGTTCGACGACCGCGGCGTAAACGTTGGAATCGAGCTTGAAAAGAACGTCGCCGGTTTTAACGGTCGCGCCCGGGCGGAAGCAGATTTCTTCGAGATAACCGGAGACCTGCGCTCGAACGTCGACGGATTCGACCGCCGCGGTTCGCCCGTTCAGCTCTTCGTAATCGACGATGGAACGCGTCGTCGGTTCGACGACGGAGACTTTAAGCGCCTCTTGCGATTTGCCGATCGACTCGGCTTTCTTTTCGGGGATCAACCGGTCGCAGCCTGTCGCGGCGACGGAGAGAAGCGCGCAAACGACAAGCGTTGAAAAGCGACGCGTCATAGGGGTCGGCTCCTTTATTTAAAGGGGGAAAACGCGGGAACAAGGCGGAACCGGACGCCGAACGCGGAACGGGAACGCGTTCGAGACGTCGCGGCAAGTCGGACGGGAAATTTCGTCGGTTTTCTCAAAATAATTTGAAGGGCGGCGGCGAGTGAAAAGCGTCGTCGCGTCGAATGCAAAGTTCGCCTTGTCTAATAAACAATGGGCGGCGCGTCGGTTTTTTTCTCGAAAACGTCGTTTTTTCCGACGATCCGCGTTTTGCCGAAGGGCCGTTGATTTTCCGGTTCGCGTCGCTTATAATGGAGGGCGGCGGCGATCGAAAGGCGGCGGCGCCGTCGCGGGTTTGCGTCGAGCGCCAAGTTTGTCTAGTTTAACAAAATTTTTGCGTCGCGTCAACGTTTTTTTCGGAATTTTTTGTTTTTTCGGCAAATTGCGTTTTGTCGAACGAAGCGTTAATTTTTCGAACCGCGCCGCCGGGAACGAAGGGCGACGGCGGTCGGCGTCCGACGAGCGTTTGACGTAAACGAAACGAATAAAGGAGAAACGACGATGCGAATGATCGGGATAAACGGGAACGGCGACGCGCGCAAACGGCGGCGTTCGCGAACGGTCGGGGCGGCTTTCGCGGCGCTGACGTTGGCGGCGACGTTGGCGGCGACGGCGGTCGGCGCGGAGCCGAACGGGACGGATTCGGCGACGTTGGGGGCCCGAATCGCGGCGTTGCCGTTCGTTCCGACGGGGCCGGCGCGCCCGATCGAAGGGTTCGACGCGTTCGGCGGCGATTGGAGAATCGTTAAAACGCCGGTCGACGGCTCGAACGGGGCCCGGGTTTTCGGTCGCGGCGACTCCGGGTCGCGGCTGACGTTCGCCGATCCCGCTTGGGCGACGGCTAAACGCGGCGAGATCGAGCTTTCCGTTCGCTTTCCGGAGGCGAAACCCGGGTTTTCCGGCCTTTGCTTTAAAATTTCCGATTCCGGCGTCGGCGCGGACGCGTTCAACGGATACGAGATCGGGTTCGATCCGAGCGCCGGGCTCGTCAATTTGGGCGAACACCGTCAAAATTACCGGCGGCTTCAGCTCGTCGAAACGCCGCTCGCGCAACGGCCGATCCGTCTTCGCGTCGCGTTCGACGAAACCGAGTTCGACGTGTTTGTCGACGGCGAGAAAAAGGGCTCTTTTCGCAACGAAAAACTTCCGGCGAACGACGCGCTTCGCGCCGGAACGTTCGCGTTGCGGCTTTGGCAAAACGACGTCGAATACGGCGACTTGCGGGTAAAACTTCTGGAAAACGCCGACGGAGCGTTCGACGCCGACGGAAAAAGCGTCGAGTGGACGCCGATTTCGTTGGTCGCGCCGCCGAAAGCGTCGAACGAATTTCCGGAAACGCTTGCGCTGGAAGAGGTTCCGCCCTTTATTTACGTCGCTCGCGGCATGCTCAACCGCGGAAACTCGGTCGGAAACGATCTTTGGCAAGCGACGCCGAAACGGCTCGGCTGCGCGATCCGCCGCGTCGATCCCGCCGATCTAAGCGCCGGAGCGAAAACGATTTTCGAAGATCCGGACGGCTCGATTTACGACATGAACCTTTCGTTCGACGCGACGACGATCTTTTTCTCGTATCGCTCGAAAGGCTCGGAATTTTGGAATATTTGGAAGATCGGCGTCGACGGAACCGGCTTGACGCGGCTGACCGACGGCCCGTTTTTCGACGTTTCCCCGACGGAGGCCGCGGACGGGCGGATCGTTTTCGTTTCGACGCGGCGCTTCGGACGCACCGTCTGCCAACCGGGCCCGGCGTCGAACCTCTTTACGATGAACGCCGACGGTTCCGACGTCCGTTGCGTCAGCATGAACACGCTTTCCGACTTCAACCCGCAGTCGCTCCCGGACGGGCGGATTCTTTTCACGCGTTGGGAATATATCGACCGCGACTTGACGTACCGCCAATCCCTTTGGACGCAGAATCCGGAAGGAACGCTGTACCAACTTTATTACGGGAACACGATCCGCGATTTCGGCTCGATTCTGCACGCTCGACCGTTCCCCGGCGGCTCGTCGCAAGCGATCGCGACCTTCGCGCCGCATCACGGCTACCCGCACGGGGCGATCGGCGTCGTCGACCGCTCGGCCGGAATCGAAGCGCCCGCCGGGGAAGGGTTTGTTTATTGGACGAAAGAATTTCCGGTCGTCGAAGATATTTCCCGCGATTACGCTTACCGCGACCCGTTCCCGCTCGACGAGGCTCGGGCGCTCTGTTCGTTCGGCGACGCGACGTCGGTTTTGGGGCCCGACTCCGACGGCAAGCTTGAGCGGTACCGTATTTGGCTCCTCGATTGCGACGGCGAAAAACGGCTCCTTTGGGAAGAGCCGGAACTCGGTTGTTTTTGCCCGATCGCGCTTCTCGAAACCCCGGCGCCGCCGACGCCCGCTTCCCGCGTAGTCGACCCGAATTTGAAGAAAAAGCTGCGCCCGAAACTTGCGGCGAACGAAGTCGCCCCGGCGCCTCGTCGCACCGACGGCGAAGAAGCGCAAGGCTCGACGACGGCGGCGTTTAAGGCGGCGCTCGCCGACGATTGGGGAATCCCCGAACGAACGGATCTTCTCGACGGCGACCCCGTCGGGCAGGTCGTTTTGGCGGACGTTTACGAAGGGCTCCAACCGTACGTGAAACGCGGCGAAGTGAAGGCGATCCGCGTCATGGAGCAGATCCGCAAGAGCGAGGAACTCCGCGACCGCGCGTTCGACCAATCGCCGTCGATGTCGGTCGCGACTTATTACGCCAAGCGGTGCTGGGGCGAAGTTCCGGTCGAAGAAGACGGGAGCGCGAATTTTTACGTTCCGGCGCTGCGCGAAATTTACTTTCAGGCGCTCGACGAGCGGGGGCGCGAGATCCAGCGGATGACGAGCGCGGTTCAGTTTATGCCCGGCGAATCGATCGGGTGCGTCGGTTGCCACGAAGACCGCGATTCGATCCCGGCGACGGCGCTCGACGCGAGTCGGCGTCCGAAAGCGGCGGAGCGCGAACCGAGCGTTCCGGAGATTCCCGCTTACCTTTACGAAGCGCAAAAAACGCGGATCGAAAGCGGCGTCAACGCGACGCTCGACGCGGGCGTCGTCGATTATCCGAGTTTGGTTCAGCCGGTTCTGGATCGTTATTGCGTTCGTTGCCACGAAGGCGCCGATCCGGCGGGCGGTTGCGATTTGAGCGGCGACGCGACCCGATTTTTCAGCGCGTCTTACGATTCGTTGACGTGCCGCAGTCGGTCGTATCGTCAGGCGGACATGTTCGACGGTTCGCTTCCGCCCGACCAGCTGGCGTTGGGGAAACCGCTCGCGCAGTTCTATTGGCTCCTTTACACGACGTCGGGCGTCTGCGTTCCGTATACGTCCGGGGCCCTGGCGAGCAGACTGCCGGATTACTTCAAACCGGAACATTGCGAGGCGCGGGTCGACGCCGAATCGTTGGCGCGGATCAACTTTTGGCTCGACTCGAACGTCGTTTATCACGGGACTTACGCGCACGCTCGACCCGATTCCGCCGGTCGCCGCGACCGTTGGGCTCCGCTGGACGGCGCCGGAAGAGCCGATTGGTTCGAAAAGGAGTTGAAGCCGATTTACGACGAAAAATGCGCGGGCTGCCATCAAAATATTCTTGGCGGAAACCGCGATCTGCCGGGGGTTTACGATTCGATAAACACCGACTGGACGGGGCGTTTCGGTTGGATCAACCTGACGCGGCCGGAGAACAGCCCGCTGTTGACGGCGCACCTTCCGAAAGAGGCGGGAGGGCGCGGACTTTCGATCGAGCCGACCGAAAACGGCGCGGCGCCGAAATACGTTTTTGAGTCGAAAGCCGATCCGACCTGGCAAACGCTTTTGAGAGCGATCGAGCGCGGGCGAGAGGACGCGGAAAGACGCCCGGACGCCGACCGACCCGGTTTCCTCGGCGCTCGTCCGGAACCGTAAGCGCCTCCGGGAGCGCGGTTTAGACGACGTTTGTCGGAAGAAAACGCGAAAAAAAGAGCGGCGTTCGTTCGGACGCGACAATCCGGGCGAACGCCGCTTTGTTCGGCGTTTAAAGTCCGTCGTTTAACGACTTAGAACCAACTGCAGGTGAAGCCGCCGTCGACGTAGACCGCGGAGCCGGTCATGTAGCTGCCCGCTTTCTTCGAGAGAAGAAGGATCGCGGCGCCGACCAATTCGTTCGGATCGCCGTAACGACGCATCGGCGTGCCGTTCATAATGTTCGCGACGCGTTGTTCGTCGAGAAGCTTGCGGTTTTGTTCCGCCGGGAAGAAACCGGGGCAGATCGCGTTGCATCGAACGCCTTGCGACGCAAACTCTTGCGCGATGTTTTGCGTCAGGTTCACGACGCCCGCCTTCGACGCCGCGTAAGCGAAGACGCGGGAAAGCGGTTTGTCCGAGTTGACGCTTCCGATGTTCAGGATCGAGCCGCCGTCTTCGTTTTTCAGCATCGATTCGATAAAGACCTGGCAGGAAAGCATCGTGCCCTTCAAGTTGACGGCGAGAATTTTGTCCCAGCGGTCGGCGTCGACTTCCAGGAACGAGTTGCCGACGTTGATTCCCGCGCAGTTAACGAGCATGTCGACTTTGCCGGTCAGTTTGAGCGCTTCTTCGCGCAGCTCGACGAGCGACGCTTTGTCGGTAACGTCGACCGTTTTCCAAACGGCTTCGACGCCTTGGGCGGTCAGTTTGTCGACCGCGGCCTGGCAAGCGTCCGGGTTCACGTCGGCGACGACGATCTTGGCGCCGTTTTTGCCGAGACCGGTCGAGAGACAAAGTCCGAGCGCGCCGGCGCCGCCGATCACGACCGCGACCTGGCCGTTCATTCCGAAGAGATCGTTCAAAAATTCCGCGTTCTTCATGATATCGCCTTTATTTAAAATGGATAAAACGGGCAAAAAATAACGAAAACGCCGCGTCGAACGGGAAGTCCGGTCGGCTCGACGGCATGTTCGGAGGGGAAGCGCGAGGTTTATTTCACTCGATTTTGCGCGTCGACTTTGACGACGTTCGGGACGCGATCGGCGAGTTCCGCTTCGTCGTATTCGGCGTAGGTGATGATCACGAGGACGTCGCCTTTATAGCCTTCGCGAGCGGCCGGGCCGTTGAGCATAACCGTGCCGGAACCGGCGGGCGCTTCGATGGCGTAAGTAACGAGGCGCGAACCGTTGTTGACGTTCAGGACGTGCACCAGCTCGCCGGGCAGAATGTCGGCGGCCTTCAACAGGTTCGAATCGATCGCGATGCTGCCTTCGTATTCGAGGTTGCACTCGGTCAGGGTGGCGCGATGGATCTTCGATTTCAACATTGTGCGGCGCATGGGGCGAACTTTCTTCGAATCTGAGGGCGAAAAATGGGGACGACGGGGATCGACGAAACGGCGTCTCGCCCGAAACTTCGCCGGGGACGAGCGGGCCGTTTTTTTCTTTATTATAACGCTTCGCGCCGATTGCAAAAGAGGACGAACGCCTTAGAAACGATTTTCGTCGAAAAAACGGAGCGATTTTTCTGAGTCGCGGGGAAGTTTTTCAAGTTTTTTGGCGTTCGTCGGGCGTCCGCGCTTGTTTTTTCTCGTCGGCGCGGCTAAAATAGACGGAACGGTCGGAAGCGTCGACGCGGAGGCGGGCGGCGTTGGGATCGGCTTTTCCCTGGAAATGTAAATAAAACGGGTAAAACGGAGAAAATAGACGACATGGCAATCGACGTTTACAAGGAATGGTTGAAAATCGAGGCGACGAACCGCCCGTTGAACTATTATCAGTTGCTGAAATTTAACCGCTTCGAAGACGATCCCGCGGTCATTCGCAAGCGTTACCGCGAGTTGAACGCTTACGTGCGCAAGTTCGCGACCGGCGATTTTATCGAGGAATCGCAAGCGCTTCTGAACGAGCTGGCCAAGGCGATGCTCTGCCTGACCGACGCCGAGCGCAAGGCCGAATACGACTTTTCGCTTGGACGCAAGCAGGCCGCGGCGGCGACGACGGCGAGCGGACGGCGAACTTTCGAGGGAATCGTCGTCGAGGAGAAACTCGCGACGCCGGAGCAGGTGAAAAAGGCGAAAAACCTGGCGGACGCGGTCGGGCTGTCGTTCCATCAAGCGTTGCTGCAACAGGTTCCGGCCGACGCGGAGCGGATTATGATGGCGTACGCCGAGTCGGAAGGCCTGCCGTTCGTCAATCTCGACGACGTGCCGGTCGACGAATATTACGCCGTGCAGATCGAACCGGCGACGGCGCGCCAACACTCGTTCGTGCCGGTCATGGCCGACATGGGCAAGCTGATTCTCGCGTCGCCGGAGCCGTTGAGCGTCGACGTCGAGGACGAATTGCGGATGCTTTTCAACATGCCGACTCGATGCGCGATCTGCGCCCCGCGTCAGGTGAACGCCGCGATCGAGAAATATTATCCGCGCGGCGCCGTGCGGCAAGTCGTCGACGGTTCCGACGACGGCGCGAAGGCGACGAAGTCGCCGAAAAAGCAAAAGGCCGCGAAAGAAACGGTCGAGTTGTCGTCGGCGGCGAAGAAAAACCGGTTGAAGTTGACGATCGTTTGCTTTAATTTCGGCGTGATGCTCGGAACGGTTGGCTCGACGTTGGCGATGAAAGCCGGGATGGGGAAAGCGATTGGAATCGGCGTCGCCGTCGGCGCGATCGCGGCGGCGGTCGCCTGGTTCTGCGCGCCGAAGGAAGTCGAGGAATGACGGCGAGCCGTTATCTTTTGAAGAGCGAAGCGTTCGGCGTTCGACTGGGCGCGACGCTCTCCTGTTGCGATTGAACGTAAAGCATGAACGCGCAAAGCGTCGCCGCGAAGCCGCCGAGTCCGACGAAAAGCGTCGTTCGCGCTTTTTCCGCGTCGCGTTGCGCTTCGGTGTAGTCCGCGCGGCGGTCGGCGAGGAGCGCTTTCGTGAGGAAGTAGGCTCCTAAGACGGCGCAAGGCGGGCAGACGACGAGTTCGAAAACGATCCAAAGCGCGTAACGGCGGATTTTACCGGGCGAAAGCGCGACGCTCGTTCGGGTCGAAAGGAACGCGGAACGCCAAACGTCGGCGACGCGTCCGAGCGTTTCAAGCCGGGCGTCGCGGTTTTTGACGAGAATTTCGTTTTTCGCCGCCGTTTCGACGTTTTCCCGCGGGGCCGGTTCGACTTTCGCCGCGGTTTCGACGTTTTCTCGCGGAGCCGGTTCGTTTT
>CAZIJJ010000015.1:0-43402 GCA_964539525.1 uncultured Planctomycetaceae bacterium
AACGCTCGACAAAGCCGAATACGAACGCGCCGGGTACTTTTATTGGAGATTGTGAGCGTCGCGGCGCCGGAATGAAACGGGAACGTCGGTTGAATTTCGGCGCGATATCTTTCGGCGGCGCGCCGACCGCCCGCGTCGACGGTAAGATCGGCGCTTTGGGCGGTTGAGGAAAAGACGGTTACTTCAAGCGCGGAAGGCCGTCGGCGTCGAACTCGACCGGGCGGTAGTAAACGGCGCGATTCCAACCGGGCGAGCGGTCGAGTTTCGCGTGATAAAAATAAAGCGTTCGACCGTTCGCGTCGCGGACGAACGAACCGTGCCCGACGCCGAAGAGATTTTCGTCGCTTCGCAGGAACGGCTCGTCGAGTTTGCGCCAGGCGGCCGGATCGAGCGGGTCGTCGCCGACGAGTTCGAGAAGCGCGACTTTGTACGTCGGGAGCCAACTTGCGCCGCAGGAATACGAAACGAACGTCCGTCCGTTCGGCGCGACGACGATTTCCGGCCCTTCGTTGAGACCGCGAGTTCCGAGGCGTTCCTCGACCCGTTCCCAAAGGAAATCGGCGTTGTCGCAAAGTTTGACGCGCGGCCCGGCGGTTTCGGTCGGCGACTTCATCGGCGCGGCGTACAAATATTGAACGTCGCGATCGTCTTCCCAACCGGACCAAATCAAATAGCGTCGGCCGCGACGTTCGAAAACGGTCGCGTCGATGGCCCAACGGTTGTTCGTTTTGCCGTCGGGATCGTCGCCGGTGTAAAGCGGGCCTTCAACGCGGTATTCCGAGAACGGATCGTCGTTTTCCGAAACGAGAACGTAAGTTCGGTGATTCTTATTTTGGCCGTCGTCCGCCGCGAAGTAAATATAGAAACGGCCGTCGATAAAGTGGATTTCCGGCGCCCAAAGTTCGCGGGAGAGCGGGCCTGTTTCCGGCGCGATCCAAACGGCGCGCGGGGGTCCGGGTTTGTCCGGGGAGTCGCCGATCGAAAGGACGATCCGGCGCGTCGCGTTGTTCGAGCAGCTCCAAATATACTTGCCGCGAAATTCGAGGATCCAGGGATCGGCGCCTTTGCGGACGAAAATCGGCTTCGACGCGGCGGCTTCGGACGTTTTTTCGCTCGCGGAGTCTTGAGCGAAAAGACCCCGCCCGACGGCGAACGTTCCGAAAAGCGCGGCGCTCAACCGCGACGCGAAAAGACGACGGGAAGGGGAAAACGCGGAGTCGAAAGGCAAACGTCGCACGATGCGCTCCTTGGGTCGGCGATTGCGAAAATGGGGAAAACGGCGAATTTGGGCAAGCGTCAAACGCCGTTTTCTTCGAGAAGGAACCCTTTCTGAAGGAGTTCTTCGAGGAACGCGTCGACGTCCCGTTCGAGCGTCGCGTCGTCGGGGCAAGTTTCGAACGTCGCTTTCAACGCGGCGACGAGCCCGGCTCTGTCCGCGCCCGCTTCGAGCGCCTTCCAAAGGGCGATGCCGGCGCCGTTGAGCGCGCAGGTTTGGGGAACGTAAAGAACGGCGACGCCGGGTTCGTCTTGACGAAAAACAACGTTGGGATTCAGTTTCATCGGGCGTTCCTTAAGAAATGCGGGGACGAACGGAAGCGTCGAATAACGAACGTTAAATTCGGCGACTCCCGCGACTTAACGACGATTGTAACGGCTTTTGTAAATTTTTCAAGGAGCGGCGGCGCTTTTCGTCGGAAACGACGCGAACGAACGGGCGGCGGCGAATATTAACGGCGTCGATAATCGTATTTTGACGCGGTTAACGGGATTCGTCGCGGATTTTCGCCCAATCGAGGCCAAGTTTGCGCATTCGAGCGCGGAGCGTGTGCGGGTTGATCGCCAACAACGCGGCGGCGCCGGACGGGCCTTCGACGATTCCGCCGGTCAAACGAAGCGCGGCGACGACGTGCGCTTTCGCGGCGGCGTCGAGCGTTGGAAAATTTTCCCTCGTCGGGGGCGGGGCGTCGGTTTCGGCGCGTTGATTCGTCGTTAAATTTTGTTCGGTCGGCTCGGTTTGCGCGTTTTGCCCGGTTTGACGTTCGTCGGCGGCGTCGGGGAGCGTTTTCGGAAACGCGGCGTCGAGCGTCGCAATTTCGCAATAACGTCGCAAGTCGCGAAAATTTTCTCGAAATTTTATTTTTGCGACGACGTTAAGGTCGCGTTCGGTCGGAACGAGCGGAAAAACGCCGAGTCGTCGGGCCGCGTCGCGCAAAAACGGCGGAACGAGCGTCGCCCAATCGTCGCGTCGGGCGGCGAGCGACGGTAGAAAAATCGGAAAAGCCGTTAAAATCGTCGCCAATTCCGGGACAAACGCGTCGTCCCGCAACGCGTCGGCGAACGGGCGCGACGAGCCGAGAATCGAACGGAACGGGGCCGCGTTCGACGAAAGGAGCGCGGCCAAACGCCGTTGAGCTCGAGCCGAAAGCGCGTCGACTTCCGCCCAATAAAGGACGCCGTCGCCGACCTCCGCCGCCCAATCGTCGGCGAGCGCGACGGCGGAGTCCGCGTCGTTTGCCGAATCGGCGTAAAACGCCGAAACTTCCCCGTTTGCCGAATTTGCGTAAAACGTTGAGGCGGTTCCGTTCGATCGCGTCGAAAAGAGCGTCCCGACGCGTCGCGACGGAAGGCGGTCGCAGCGGATCTTGACGAACGGGGCGCCCGCTCGTTCCGAGGCGGCGGCGATCAGTCGCGCCAACGTTTCTTTGCCGACGCCGGGCTCGCCGAAAATAAAGATCGGAAGCTCCGAAACGGCGGCGATCTCCGCGCGTTCGAGCGCCGACGCGGGGAAAACGTCGGCGAGAAAAAACGGGCGGAGCGCGGAAAGGGACGCGTCGTCGGCGGGGAACGGGAACGGCATTTTAGCGAAAAATTGGGGAATTTTGAAGAATAGGGAAAATGGGAAAAACGGCGGCCGGGGCGAGCTCAAACGGCGAAAAAAACGCCGACTCAACGTCGGTTTAACGTTTTTTCCGCTCGACGTCAACGGGAATTTTCGCGAATCGGCGGCGCGTCGGAATTTCCCGTTCGAACGGCGCCGACGGCGAAAATGGAGACGCGAAAGAAAAAAAGGAAGAAAAACGACGTTAAAGTAGCGGTTATTTTGCTTGTTTTGCCTGCTTTTTCCAGTTTAACGCGCCGAACGGCGGTTTTTCCCTTGTCAAACGGGGCGCTTTGCGGTATACTGAAGAAAGTTTAGCGTTTGCGCGGGCCGCGTCGATCCGGCGTCGCGCTGTTTTCCCCCTGTTTATTTTACTGCGAACGGTCTTCCCATGCCCCGAACAAAAAAAGACGAGGATTTGTTCAATCAGTCGTCGATGTCCTTTTTGGAACATTTGGACGAGTTGCGCGTTTGCATGATCGGCGCGCTTACGTGCGTCTTCGTCGGGCTTCTGATCTCGGTGATCCCGCTCGGCTTCGCGCCGTCGATGGCGACGATGGCGGTCGACTACGTGCAGCGTCCGTTGAAAAAATCGCTCGAAAATTATCATATTATGCAGTCGGAGAAACTTCTCGAGAAGAAGCGCCGCGAGCTGTTGTCGTTGGGTTACTCCGAAGAAGTCGCGTCGTTGCCGAGCAAACTCCGCATGACGGCGAAGACGTTTTACGTTTTTCCGCGCGACCTGGAAACGCTCCGCGGCTCCGGCGTTCCGACGACGACCGCCCTTTCGCGACCGGAATACGAGACGAAACGCCGCGAACAATTGAACGAAGTCGACAACTTCGGCCGCTTTAAAAACGATCTGCCGACGACGCGAACGAGCCTTGCCGGCGTCGACCCGAACGAGCCGATTTCGGTCATTCTTTGGGAAAAGATCGCCGACGACCCGCGAACGAAGACGCGTTCGCTTTCGGTGCAGGAATCGTTCCTGATCTTCCTGAAAACGGCGCTCTTTCTCGGCGTCGTGCTGGGCAGTCCCGGCGTGTTCTACTATTTTTGGAGGTTCGTCGGCGCCGGGCTTTACCCGAGCGAGAAAAAATACGTGTACCGTTTTCTACCGCTTAGCGTTACGCTCTTTTTAGCGGGGTTTTCGTTAGCGTTTTTCGTCGTGTTCGAGTTCGTGCTGTCGTTCCTGTTCCGCTTTAACGCCGGAATGAACATCGAGCCGGACGCGCGAATCAGCGAGTGGCTCAACTTCGCGCTCCTGATTCCGGTCGTTTTCGGCGTCGCGTTTCAACTTCCGTTGGCGATGTTCGTCCTTGAGCGGCTGCAAATTTTCACGGTGCAAATTTATATGGAGAAATGGCGCGTCGCGATTTTCAGCGTCGCCTGCATGGCGATGCTCATCACGCCCCCGGACCCGTGGAGCATGCTCTTTATGCTGGCGTGTTTGATCGTGCTCTACTTCGGCGGGGTCGGACTTTGCATGCTCTTCCCGGCGCCGAAGAATCGCTTCGACGATTACGAGGAGAACGCGCTGTAATTCCCCGACGTTTCGGCGCCGCCGTTCGTTCGAGAAAAAACGCCGCTTCGAGACGACTCGAGGCGGCGTTTTTGTCATTAATACTATAGGGCGTTCCAAAGCGCGTTCAAAAACGGCGGCGATCAATGAGCGTGTCGACAGCAACCGCCGGAGCAGCAGGAACGAGGGGCGCCGCAATCGGCGTCGCAACGGGGGGCGCCGTCGGAACGGGGCGTCGACGGCGCGCTCATCAAGCGGGAAATTTCTTCGGTTCCGCATTCCGGACAGGTCGGTTTCGACGAGGCGAAGACGAGCGCTTCAAAGATCGCGCCGCAACGTTGGCATCGGTATTCGTAAATGGGCATATTCGGTTCCTTAGAACGGGACGTCGACGCGTCGACGGCGGGTTCGGGCGTTAAAAAACGTCGACCCGAACGCTCCGTTGCGGAAAGTTCGAGCCGACGCTTCGTCAAAGTCGGGTTTCGACGGGAACGGGACGCCTAAGCGTTCGTTCGACCGGCCGAATTACTTGCGGTACGACGACGGTTGGCGGAAGAGCGGCGAGAACGGGCCGTTTTGCGAGCCGTCGTTGAAGTCGAGCCACCAGTAGCCGTCGTGCCATTCCATCGTAACTTTGCGCCAACCCATCGGGACTTGCGGGTACGGATAGAACGGGCCGACGTACGGGAACGCGTTCGCGGCGTATTGTTTCGGATACGCGACTTGCGAGTAGTTCGGGTAATTGGCGTAGCTCGGCCAAGCGTAGTTCGGGAGGTTCGGCTGACCGTTTTGCGCGGCGACCGTGGCGGCGCCTTGCGGGGCGAAGAAGTCGCTCGGCGAACGAACGGCGCCCGGGGCGCCGACGACCGTCGCTTCGGCCGGAACGCCGATCGGAGCGCCGGCGTATTCGTATTCAATCGGAGCGGTCGCGGCGGCCGGAGCGGGAGCGGCCGGAGCGATCGGGGTCGCCGGGAGAGCCGGAGTCGGATTCGCCGGGGTCAACGCCTGGATGGGACGAATGCCGCCCGCCGGTTCGGCGTATTGGATCGCCGGAGCGGCCTGAACGTAAGCGGCGCTCGGCGAAACCGTCATCGTTTCGGAGACGGCGCGAACTTTCGGAATGCGGCGAACAAAGTTCGCGATTTCCGCTTTTTCAGCTTCCGAACCGACTTCGCCGCGAAGGCGAACTTTGCCTTCCTGATAGGCGACTTCGATGTTGTATTGCGGGTACTGTTGCGTCAAACGTTGCGCGATTTTGTTGGCTTCTTCTTGATTGCCGGCTTGGACGCTCGGAACGCCGAGAGCGATAACTAAGCCGAAAAACACCGGTACGAACAAACGTCGCATGCCTTTTCCTCCTGCCAAGATCTTGTGTCGATCGTTTGGAACGCTTGTTCTCCAAACGACGTTCGTCGTTCGTATGCGACCGGGGCCGAGCGTCGAGGCGTTCGTCGCGCGTCCTGCGGCGAACGAACGACTTGAAACGACGCGACGGCGTCAATCGCCGCCCGATCGAACAATACGTTTGCGTGATCTCGGATTTTCGTGTGGTTGCGGTTAATGAAACTTTTTTTGTCGCCGACGTTCGACGTTTTCGCTCGCGGACGCTCTCGAAGAGCGGCTCGACGAGGCGTCGAGCGAAAAGCGTTGAAAATCGTCGGTATCTCGTCGTTGCGCGACGCGTCGGCAAACCGACGTTTCGCGTTCTTCCCTTCGTTGTGAAATTCGCGAACGAAATTCGACGAAAGAAACGGAAAACGCCGCCGACTCGACCGTCGACGCGACGACGACTCGGCTTCCGCCGTTAAGCGGGGGAATCGTCGCGCCGTCGTGAAGCGAAGTCCCGACGTCGGCGCTGAAAGGTTTATCGTAAATCTGCGAAAACGGGTTCAATAATTTTTGTAAAAAAACGAAAAATTTGACGTCTTCGCTCTTTGCGATCGCTCGAACCGCGCCGCCAATCGACGCGATTCTTTGCCGTTACCTGTTTTTCGGCAAACGTCCCGTCGCGAGCGCTCTTTTTTTTTCGTCGTTTGAGCGTTTTTCGGAAAATTTTTCGTCGAGCCGCCGGTCGTTTCGGCGCGACCGCGTTTTTTCGGCGAGGTTGCGATATCGGAAAAGTTTGCGCGAGCGTTAAAAGACGAACGGGTTTTGACGTTGGCGCAAAAAAAAACGCCGCTTCCGAAAAATCGAAAGCGGCGCGAAAGATCGGCGAAACTCGGCGCGATCAACGACGGCGGTTGACGCGGCGGCTCATATTGAAGCGAACGACGTGCGAAATGGCGTCGCTCCAACTCGGCAAAACGCGTTCCGGCGCGACGCGGCGCTCGTCGGAAGACGCGTCGACGACGGTTTCTTCCGTTTCGTCGGCGAAATCGGCGCGCGCTTCGCGGCGCGGACGGCGTTCGCGGCGACGGCGGTCTCGCGGCGCGCGTTCCGTTTCGAACGCGTCGGCGGCGATCTCTTCCGTTTCCTCGACCGTTTCCGACTCGGCGACGGCTTCGTCGAACGTCGTCGGCGTTTCGGCGTCGTCTTCGAACGGGCGGCGGGCGCCTCGACGTCGACGGCGCTTCCGTTTCGAACGCGGCTCGTCGTCCTCGTCTTCGTCTTCGATCGCGGCGTCGCAAACGGTCGGGCGTTCGAGCGTTTCCTCGTCGCGACGCGGTTTTTCGGCGCGTTCGGGCGCTTCCGATTTCTCGACTTTTTCGGTTTTCTTCGTTTCCTGACGCGGAGCGAATCCGACGCCTTCGTCGCCGAACGAGTCGGTCGCAAAGAACGCGTCGAGGTCGTTCAGATCGAGATCGGGAGTCGCGTCGTCCGCCGTTTCCGCGACCGTTTCCGCCGGCGCTTCCGCTTCCGGCTCCGGAACGTCGCGATCTTCCCGACGGCGACGATGGCGCTCGCGGCGACGGGGCGCTTCCGGTTCGACCGCGACCGGTTCGTCCGGCGTTTCCGCTTCCGGCTCTTCGACGGCGGCTTCCGGCTCGGCGTCGGCGGTTTCGTCGACGCGCGGGCGGCCCCAGGAAATTTCGAGTTCTTCGACGGCGTCGTCGGCGAAAAAGTCGGCGAAGAAATCGCCCGCGTCGGCGTTTTCGGCGCGAGGTTCCTCGACGTCGGCGACCGGCTCTTCGACCGCTTCCGCCCGCGTTTCTTCGACCGGCTTTTCCTCGGCGATCGGCGTTTCCTCGACCGTTTCCACTTCGACCGGCTCGTCTTGCGCGACGCGTTCGATTTGCGACAGGAGCCCGACGAACGGGTTGGCTTCGACGTTTTGAATGCGCGAACGTTTTTTCGCTTTCGTTTCTTTTTCGAGTTTTAGAACGTTTTTCACCAACTCGGTTTCGTCTTCCGCCTTCTTCGTCGTTCGACGGCGTTTTTTCGGCGCTTTTTCGCTTTCGGCGACCGTCAGATCGAGCGTTTCGGCTTCCTGCGACGTTTCGGGCGCGAGCGCGGCGTCGAGTTTATCGGTCTTCGGAGCCGCTTTTTTGCGAGCTTTCGTCGCTTTCGCTTTCTTCTCGCCGCAACTTCGTTTCGTTTTGACGGACTTTTTCGGCGCGGATTCTTCGACGGCGGCCTCGGCTTCGTCGGTCGGCCGTTCGTCGACGACCGGCGCGTTCGACGTTTCGTCGGCGCCCCAATCGTCGGCGTTTTGCGACAGCATCTCTTGCAGATTGTCCCAGTCGCTCTTTTTTTTCTCTTTAGCCATTTTGATTAATCGGTTTCAATATTGTCTTAAGTATAACGTCGTTCGCGCGAGCCGACGGCGAAGCGCGCGGACGCCCGCGGCGTCGTTTCGGACGCGGCGAAAAAATAACGGCGAACGATTCGCGACGGCTCGCTCCGAAGGGCGGCGCGTCGGCGGCGTTCAAGTTTTATTCGGGTCGGCGCGACTCCGGCGCCGTTTCTCAATCTCTCCAATTTAACGCGTCCATTATAGCGCCGCGTTTGCGTTTCGTCAAGTTGGGGCCCGGCGCGCTCGGGCGTTCGTCGCGCCGTTTTTTACCGATTTTACCGAATTTTTTCCGGCGGCGCGGCGTCGGCGGCGAGCGTTTCGGTCGTTTCGCCTTCGAGACGCGGGGAACCCGGCGTTTTCGACGCGTCGTCGGCGGCGTCGACCGGGCGTCGCGTCGCGTCGCGGTTCGACGCCGTTTCGAGGAGCGGAGGAACGACGGCGAGAACGCAAACGACCGCCAAGCCGAACGTTCGCCAACCGAGCGCGAAGAAGACGAGCGCCGCCGCGCCGACGAGACCGCCGAAAAGCAAGCGGCGAAAGCGTCGCGAACGCGCCGGAGCGCGGAGAAGGCGGAGCGCGATCGCCGTCGTCGCGAGAAAGAACGTCGCCGTCGCGAAACGGGAGGCGGCGAAGTCGAAACGGCGCGACGGCGCGACGACGACGAGGCGGTCGAGCGGCGCGTCGGTCCAACCGGCGAGTATTCGGGCGTTTAGCGTTTGGTCGATCGCCCAAAGAACTTCGGACGCGACGTTCGCCGACGTTTTTTCGTCGTTCGAAAATCGACGCGACGTTTCCAGCTTTGATTTTTGGTTGAGGATTTCGCGTCGCCGGGCGCTCGTCCAAGCGTCGAACGGGGACGAGACGGACGCGCTCGAACCGATTTCGTTCGACCCGGCGCGAACGACGAGAAAAGCGTCGCGTTGCGCCGCGCCGAGCGCGTCGGCGTTTCGGTCGGGGAAAACGAAGCGGGAAATTTCGAGTTCGCCGCGATTCCAAGCTCGCGTCCAACGAACGCGACGGCGTTCGAAGTCGTCGGCCCGAGCGTTGGCGAAGAGCGCGACGTCCGTTTCGAGTTCGGCGAGGAGCGCGCTTTCGTCGCCGACGCCGAGTCGGAAAAGGAGTTCGTTCGCGTCGGAGTAACGGAGCGGGGCGACTTCGGCGGACGGTCGTTCGGCGTTCGATTCCGGCGATCCGACGTCGCGTTGCGCGACGCGCCAACGGGGCCCGGCGTCGTCGAGCGATTCGAAAGCGCAAAACCAAACGGTTTCCGCCGGCGCGGCGCCTTCGAGACGCGGCGCGACGAGCTCGCAGATCGTCGAGCGACCGCGGCTCAACGTTCGTTCGACGCGGACGAAATCCGACGCCGGGATTTGGAACGCGATTTCGAGACGTTTGCCGAACCGCGTCGCGTCGAGATCGATCCGCCAACGGCCGTCGGCGAGGCGTTCGACGCGGCGTCGCGTTCCGTTGACCGTCGCTTCGAGAACGCGGCTCGACGGGGGAACGAGCAAAACGCAGGAGCGCGGCGCGTCCGGGCGGAGCGAAAAGGTCGACGCGCCGAAAATTTCGCGGCGGGCGTCGACGTAAAACGAATGGCGGACGCGAGAAATTTGGAGGCGGTCGCTTTCCGACGCGAGCCAGGCGTCGCCGTCGTCGAACGCTTCGAAGATCGAGAAGTCGACTTTCGTCATTCCGGAGTCGTTCGCGACGAAGGGGGGGAGCTCGTCGGTCGCGATCGATTCGCTGGGGGAGCCGCCGGCCGCGAGCGCCGCCGTTCCGCGCGTCATTTCCCGGGCCGCTTCTTCGAGCGTCGACCGAGGAACGCCGCCCCGTTCGACGGCGCGCAGTCCGGACGTTTCCCAACGGATCGGCGTCGCGTCGACGCGTTGCGGAAGGAACGCGAACCGGGCGACGTTGGAAACGTCTTCGCGGGGAGACGACGGAAGAAGGCGAAAGCGCGGGAGCCGAACGTTTTCGCGTTCGTTTTCGAGCGTCGCGACGAAGCGGAACTCCGCCGTTCCGACGAAGGGCGTTTTCGATTGGAAAACGAGCGCGCGCTCGCCGTTTTCGAGCGTCGTTTCGGTCGCGACGAAATTCGGGTCGGAGCCGAGGGGTTCGAGCGCGTACGACTCGTCGACGGCGACGCGGAATTGGTCGACGCGTCCGTTGCGAACGGCGATTCGGAAGTCGACCGCCGCTTTCCAGGACTCTTCCGTTTTGCGGTAAAGGAAGACGCGTTGGCGGCCTTCGAGCCGGGGGGCGTTGACGCGAACGACGACGTCGCCGGGGCGAATCGGGGCCGGGCGGACGGCGTCGACGTCGGCCGTCGGAGGCGACGCGTCGAACGCTCCGACGGGGAAAACGTCGTCGCGCGGCGCCGGGTCGAGCGTTTCCGCTTCGGCGAGACGCGTCGGGTCGAGCGGCGTCCAGGCGGTCGGCGCCGTCCAGTCGAGGTAAGCGTTCGAAGCGCGGTAAAGGCGGAGGATCTTTTCGGCGAAGTCGACGTTTTGGAACGCGAGCGTCGGGAACGGCCGCGCGACGTTGAGCGCCGCTTTCGAACGACCGACGATTCGGAGCGAGCGGCGCCCTTTGAGCGGCGTTCGGAAAAGGAGCGAAAGCGCGCCCGATTCGAGAAAATATTCCGGCGTTTCGACGGCGACGTTTTGCTCGTCGAAGAGCGCGATTTCGTCGACCGCGAAGGGCGTCGGCGTTTCGAGATCGAGACGGAAAAGGTCGGTCGGAGCGTCGATTGTCGCGACGACGCGCGTTTCGATCCGAGTCGGGCGAACGACGAGCGTCGTCGTTTCGGAAACGACCGGGCGAACCGACTTTAAACGCGTTGAGATCGACGCGCCGGACGGCGTCTCCGCGAGGTCGTAAACGGCGACCGGGGTTTCGTCGAGCGGCGAGCCCCAGGCGTTTTGGAACGCGGCGACCGTTTCGTTCGACGGCGGAAGTTCCGCGCATTCGACGCCGACGTCCGGAACGAGCGCGAGACGGCTCTTCGAAACGCGGGCGTCGCGAACCGAAATCGACGGAAGGCGAACCCGCCCGACGCCGGAAAAATCGCGAGCGACGAAGTCGACGCCGAGAACGAACGAGCCGGAGATCGGCGTTTTGAACGAAACGCGCAACGCGTCGCCCCGTTCCGTCGTCGGTTCGACCGAAGCGATTTCCGCTTTGTCGCATTGGCAGTGTTCGGAGAACGCGTAAAGCGGGTCGCCGTCGACGACGAGCGAGTCGATCTTGCCGCCGACGACTTGGCAACGGAAGGAGGCGCGAACGTCCGCCTGCGCCGAGCGGGCGCGCATCAGGAAGAGCTGTTCGACGTCGACGGACGCTTTGCCCGTCTTCGCGTTCGGCTCTTTTTGAGCGACGACGAGACGGTCGATCGGCCCGAGTTCGACGAGAACGCGGCCGGACGAGCGCGTCGTTTTGCCGAGCGCGTTCGGAAATTCGAGCGTCGGGGCGTCCGGAGGAACGGTCAGTTCGAGGCGAGCCGACGGAACCCGGGGAATCGGGAACGAAATTTCATTTTCGCCGTCGACAAACTGCGGCGGGGCGAGCGTCAACTCGAGAACGTGCTCGCCCGGTTCGGCGCCGACGATTTCGAAGAAAATTTCGCGTCCGTCCGGGGAGAACGTCGGCGCGATCGTTTCCCTGTCGAACTTCGCTTCGACGTCCGGCGCGAGCCGAGTCGTCGGGAGCGCGAGCGTCGCGTTCGGCGAGTCGAGCAAGACGCGGTACGTCGCTTTCAAGTTGAAAAACGACGTCGCGCCGACGAACGCGTTGTAATTGACGACGCCTTCGTAACGAGCGTCGACGACGCGCCAGGCCCGTTCGCGCGGACGGGTTCTCAGCGTCGAGCGGATCTCTTCGTAAAAGTCGGCCGGGATCCAATAATACGAGCCGACCGGGCGCTTGTCGGCGTCGATCGGAACGAAGACGCGGCGCGGTTCGCGCCAGGCGGGCGCGGCGTCGGACGGCGGCGTCGAAACGGTCGGAGCGAGCGGGCCCGTCGCGTCCGCGGGCGCCGTCGGGGGCGTCGGAGCGTCGGCGAGCGTCGTCGCCCCGAAAAGGAGCGCGAGGGAAAGGGCCGCGAGCGCCGTCGTCGTTTGCATTAACGTCGTTCCTTGTCGTCGAGGTTCGGAAGGGGGGAAAGAGGGCGAGGACGGAGCGTCGGGGCGCGTTTCCGTCGACTCGTCGTCGAAATCGGGCGTTTCGGACGTCGCGTCGCGACGGGGCGGGGGCGAAACCGGCGCGTCGGACGGGCCTTCGAGGCGGTTCCGCGTCGCGAACGGGAGTTTCGAGAGGTCGACGAAACCTTGCGTCGATTCGTCGCTTGCGTCTTCGATCGGTTCCCGACGGCGTTCGCGGAGGACGCGGGCGTTCGTCGCGACGAGCGATCCGTCGTCGACGCGGGAGACGCTTTCCGACGCGGAGGATCGCGATTCGTCGTCGGCGAGCGGCGTTCGAGCGGCCGGGTCGCGACGGGTTCCCGACGTCGACGGCGCGAGAAAACCGAGCGTGTAAAATCCGAACGCGCAAACGGTTCCGACGGCGGCGCCGCGCGCCGCGAGCGCGATTTCGAGCGGAGCGGCGCATTGAACGGCGATCGTCGCGCCGAGAACGCCGACGAAGAACGGCGGTCGAGCGAAACGGCGTTTCCAAGTCGCGACGACGACGCCGACGAGGCAGAACCATTCGAGCGCCGCGAGCCAATATCGTTCGACGATCCAAACGCCTTCGTCGGCCGCCTGATCGAGCGGAACGGTCGCGCGGATCCAACCGGGAGCGCTTTCTTCGCCCGGGCGGGTCAACCAAACCGGCGCGGCGTCGCTCGTTTGCGGCCAAGCGGTCGCGGGGACGAAGCGCGGCGACGTTTCGGCGAGGAGCAGGGCGCGGAAACGGCGGGCGGCGTCGGCTTTTTTAACGCGGCGGATCGACGCGTCGTCGTCGACCGTTTCGAGCGCTTGCGGCGCGAAGTTCGCCAAAACGTCGCTCGACGTCAAGACGGCGAGGTCGGCGTCGACGAAAAGGAGAACGACGCGGGCGTTTTCCAACGTTTTGAGCGCGATCTTTTTCGGGGCGGAAACGGCGTCGGCGTTGGGGACGGAGCCGAGCGCGAGCGTCGTCGTCGGCGTTATCCGCGCTTGCGCCAACGCGAAACGGTCGACGTAAAGTCGGAGCGGTTCGCGCGTCGCGTCGAGGGGGCCGAACGGCGTCGCGATCGCGTCCGCCGTTTTCGACGGGTCGTCGTCGGACGGTTCGGCGTTCGGCGCGAAGAGGTTTTCGACGAGCGGCGCCGTTCCGAAAACGTCGCCCCAAGTCGGCGTCGCGATTTCGCCGTCGGCGTCGTCGCGGCCGTCGGCGAGAGCGCGCCGAAGAGCGGTTTCGTCGCCGAAACGCCGCAAAAAACGTTCGGCGGCGGCTTCGACGCGTCGGGAGCGGGAGTCGCCGAACGAGAAAAGGGCGAGGAACGAGCGGAGCGCGGCCCCGCGTTCGTCGTCGAAGAAGCCGGAGCGTTCGCACGTTTGAAATTCGGGCGGAATCCAAACGTTCCAGGCGCCGCCGAGCGCCGGGGCGTCGCAGTCGAACGTCGTCGGCGTCAGGCGTCGGCGTCCGAAGAGCGGTTTGCCGTCGACGCGGCGTTCGATCTCGACGCAAACGAAGCGTCGGCGCGGCGGGAGCGCGATCCGGATCGCCTTGCCGCCGTCGGGGAGCGTTTCGAGCGTCCAGGGGACGCGGCGCGCGTCGACCCAAACGGCGTTCGTCGCGGTCGGGTCGAATCCGTTCGGCGCGCGGAGGGTCAGCGAGGAGCGACCGCGATTTTCGAGATAAAACGCGGCGCGAACGCGGATCGTTCCGTTCGTTTCGTAAAAAGCGTCGTATTTTTCAAACCAACGCCAAGCGAGCGGCCCGAGCGTTTCCGCCGTCGTTTCGGCGCCTTCGTCGCGACGCGGAGCGAGATCGAGCGAGAGGCGCGGCGTTTCGGCGTTCGGCGTCGGCGCGTAACGGAACGCTTCTCGAAGCGATTCGAACTCGTCGTCGGGCGGAGGCGGGGCGAGCGTCGCTTCGAGACCCTGCGCGCGCGGCCAAAAGGGGAGCCCGGTCGGCGATTCGACGACGAACTCGGCGTTTTCGATCGCGGCTTCCGGGAGGAAAACGAGGGGCGCCTCGACCGTTTCGGTCGTCGGCTGATTTTTGAAGAGGCGCAGTTCGAACGGGACGCTGCGCGACGTCGCGAGACGGATTTCGAACGCGGCGACGCCGGGCGGAACGTCGAACGCTTTCGCTTCGGCGTCGGAAAGGGGCGCCGCGACGAACGGGCGGTTCGGCTCGGCGGCGGTCGCCCAAGTCCAGGGCGATTCTTCGGCGACGGTGCGTTCGGCTTCGCGGGAGGCGAAAAAGACGACGCGGTCGACGCGGGAGCCGGGGGACGGAACGCAACGGAGCGTCCAAGCGGTCGAAAAGACCGTCGCGTCGAGCGCCCCGACGCCGGAGAGTTCGGCGGCGTAAGTCGAGCGTTGGCGGCGAAGCGTCGCGACCGCGTCCGCCGTTTGATCGCCGAGGTAAAGGCGGATTCCGGTTCCGGTCGTCGGGAGCGTTTCGCGCGGAAGCGATTCGTTGAAGACGAATTTCGGCGTCGTTTTCGACGGGACGAACGGGCGTCCGGAGCGCGTCGTCAGTTCGATTTGCGTCGACGATTCGGCCCGGAGCGAAAGCGCGTGCGCGCCGCGAAGCTCGTTCGAAAGATCGAGGGGCGAAAGAGCGTCGACTTCAATTTGGCGGTCGAACGTTTCGGCGCGGCGAGCGGCGATCGAGACGCGCGTCGGGCGGTCGGACGGCGGCGCGGTCGGGAACGAGAGGACGAGCGTCGAACGACCGCCCCGGTCTTCGCGGCTCCAACCGAGCGGCTCGTCGCCGGGCGTTTGAACGGCGTCGATTTCCCAATCGGAGCGGATCGGGACGGCGAGGCGCGACGCGTCCTGACGGTCGAACCGGACGAAGAGCGTCGTTTTCGCGGAGATTTCGTCGTTCGCGACGAGGCAGTCGGTCGCGCTGTCGAACGCCGTCGACGGGCGGAGGGTTCGGAGCGAAACGACGACTCCGGCGTCCGGTTTGAAAAATTTGAACGCGAAAAAATCTTGTCCTTCCTGACGAGCGCGGAGCGGGTCGCGCGCTTGAACGGCGTCGATCGGCGTCGTCGACGCGGCCAAAAGCGGACGAACGACCGTCAAACGGCAAAGCGTTTCCCGCCAAAAGAGCGCGTCCGATTCGAGTCGAACGGACGGAAGCCGCCGGTCGACGCCCAATTCGAGCGGGGAAAAAGCGACGACGCGCAGTTCGCCGAGCGTTTCCTGATCGCGGCGAGCCGGGGCGCGAAGTTTGATTTTAGTTCCGAAATTGTCGGTCGAGCGGGCGACGACCGCCGCGTCGTCTTTAACGCCGTTCCATTCGATCGAGATCGGAACGAGCGGGGCTTCGAGAACGAGCGTCGGGTCGTCGAGCGGCAAGGTCGAGCGGTCGAAAAAGAAGCGCGAAACGACCTCGGCGCCTTCGAGCGAAAGGTTGCGCGACGTTTCCTGTCGGTAACCGATTCGGCGTCGAGCGTCGAGCGTCGGCGTCGACCGGGCGACCGTCAGCCGCGTTTGGGATTCGCCCCCTAAAAAGACGCGCCAAACCCGGGTCGTCGGGCGCCTGTTCGCTTCGTCCGTCGCGGCGTCGTCTTGCGACGTCGGGGACGCGTCGGCGTTCGTTCGGTCGGCGGGTTCGACCGCTTCGACGACGCCGTTCGAGACCGAAACGACCGCGTCGGACGGCGTTTCCAAGCGCATTTCGACGCGGGGCGACGCCGGAAAAACGAGATCGAACGAGACGGCGCCGAACGCGTCGGCGACGCCGCGTCGCGACCAGCGGAACGAGTACGCGCCGTTTTCGGGGTTCGCCAAATAAAGTCGGGAATCGGGATAAAGACCGACGAACGCCTCTTCGCCTTCGGGGACGGCTCCGTTCGGAGCGTTTTCGGCGGAGAGCGACCCGGCGTCGGGGACGGCGCCGAGTTTGACGAACGACGACGCGGCGGCGGAAAAATCCGGAAGGAGCGCCGAGTCGAGCGGTTCCGAACCGTCGTCGACGAGGGAAAGCGCGATCGTTCCGGTTCCTTCGAGCGCGTCGTTTTCGAACTTCGCGTCGAGCGACAGAGACGAAACGACGACTTGCGAACGGTCGTTCGAGCGGGACGCGTCCGCGTCGGCGGTCGTCGCGAGCCAATCGTTGAACGTTTCGACGCGGATCGGGTAATATTTTTCGTCTCCCCAGGGCCAACGGTCGATTTTGTCGGCCGGCGCCATCCAGAAACGGAACGCGGATCCGGGCGTCGGCGCGGTTTGAACGTCGGACGGCGTCGAGACGGCGGAAGTTTCGCTCGAAGCGGACGCGGACTTTGGGGCGTCGTTTGCGAAAACGCTCGGGAAGAAAACGACGGTCGCGAGCGCTCCGACGACGAAAACGTCGAGCCGCGGAGAGCGGAAGCGAGGTCGCGGTGCGAAAAAGGAGCGTCGACGCGTCATGTTCGTTCGTCCGTTTGTTGTTGCGTTCATTAATACTAAAGGGGAAAAGGGAAAACGAAAGGAAAACGAGAAACGGGGCGCGGGGCGGCGTTTTTTCTTGTTCGCGTTTTTACCTGCGAATCTTGAGCGTTTCGTCCGTCGCGCCCGTTATGCTCGTTTTAACGTTTTTACCCGTTCGACGGGTTCGTTCAGCGGTCGCCGGCGACGACGCGGGAAGAGTCGGCGCGTTTGGCGGCGGAGCGTCCGAAGAAACGTCGCGTCGACGTTCCGCGAGCGTTGGCGCCGGTCGGTTTCGCGTCCTTGCGTCCGAAAAACTTCGCGAGGAGCGCGGCGCCGAGCGTCAACAAAACGCCGAAAACGGTCGTCTGCAGGAACAAAAACGCCAAATAAGGACGGAGCGCGACGAGCGCCGTCGTCGTCAGCGCGAGCGCGAAAAGCGCCGATCGGGAACGAACGAACGGGAAATAAAGGAGTCCGAGCCCGACCGCCAACGCGGCGCCGCTTCCGAGCAAAACGAGAAGCGCGCGGTCGGCGACCATCAGCCGCGAGCTTTCCGGCTGTCCGAACCCGCCGAACAAATACGAGTTGACTTCGAGCGGGATCGGTTCGCGCTCCGGAACGCCGATCCAGTCGCAAAGCTCCGTTTGCGAAATCGACGCGACGCGGCGAAACGAGCCGAGGAAGCCGTCGCGACGCAAAACGTATTCCGGCGTCCAGTTCGACGGGTCGACGACGACGTGCCGATCGCGCGGCGTCAAAATTTGCCAATACGAGCGCCGCGTCCAGATCGAATCGTCGACGAAACGCGGGAACTGAACGCGCCAACGGTTCGCTTCAAGGCCGGAGCCCTCCGCGACGTAAGAAAGCTCCAAAACGAACTCGCGTTCCCGGGCCGACTCGTGAATCGGGACGACGAGCGTTCCGGCGTTCGAAAAGAGACCGTTTTGCGCGTCCGCGACGTTCGAGAAGGGAACGCCGTCGAGCGAAACGGCGACGCGATCTTGCCGAACGCCGTCCGGAAGGCGAATTTCGAGACTGTCGCGAGCTCCGGAGATTCGGTAAGCGGCGCGGTCGACGCGGGTCGAGCCGGAAACCCAAGTCTGCAGCCAAGCGCGGTCGACGATCGCCGCCCCAAGGTTGTCTTTCGCGTCGAGCGAACCGCCGAACGCCGCTAAAAATTCGCGAGTCGCCGACGCGTACCGAGCGAACGTCGAACGCCCGTCCGACTCCGTTCCGCTCTCTTCGAGCCGCCAAAAACGCTCGTTGTTCTCGACGTATTCGAGCGAAACGCCGAGCGGCGCGCGGATCGTCAACTCGTTCGAAAGGAGCGTTTCGTCTTCCGGTTGCGTCAAGTTGAACTCGATTTTCGTCGTAACGCCCGGTTCGAGCGCGAGCGTTTCGCCGTCGTATTGGAGCGAGACGACGCAAGCGCCGATCTTCGGCGAATCGGTCAGCAAAACGCGGCGGCGCGAGAATTTGTCGTCGATTTTCTCGACGAGCAGATTTTGCGGCGAAACCGCTTTGCCGTCGACGAAAATTTTGAAGTTCGACGCTCGACCCGGTTCGAGGAGTTTCGACGGCGTCGTCAACGCGATCGAATCGAGCGGCTCCCGTTCGACGCGGTAAACGAACGTTTGCTCGACCCGTTGCGCGCCGCGCTCGTCGACTCGAACGTTGGTTTTCGCTTCGATTTCAATTTTTTGCGCCTGTTTTTTGGCGCGACCGGCGAAGAGCGTCGGCGCCTCGTCCGGCTTGTCGGCGCGACGCCGCGTTTGGTAAGCGAACGGCGACTGCTGCGTTTTCGGCAGTTCGAGCGTCGGGGCGAGGGAACGGATCGATTTTGGCGTCAGATCGACGCAGTTTTCGAGCGTCGGCGTCAACTCGACCGCGTCGACCGGGACGACGACGACCGTCGCCGGTTCGATCCAAACGCCGGACGGCGTCGGGAAGGAAAACTCGAACGCGTCGTCTTCCGTTTTGCCGAGCTCTCTCGCCGCGACCAGCTCGAATTCGACGACGCCGTCGGTCGGAGTCGTCAGCGGAAAGACCGTTTCGCCGGTCGTTTCGTTCGGATAAACGCGAGCGACGTCGACGACTCCGTCGGCCGCGACGTCGACGAAATTCCAGTCGCGGAGACGAACGCGAAATTCCGAGATTTTCGCGCTGTAAATCGAATATTGAAACTTGGCGCGAAGCGTCGCGTCGTTTTCGCCGACGACCGCCTGATATTCCGGCTTGACGTTGACGACGACGCGGCGGACGAACGGGCGGGCGTCGAGCGAAAACGGTTGCGAGAAGAACGAATAAAGCTCTTCGCCTTCTTCGAGCGCGACGCCGTTTTCGACTTCGGAGCGAGCGCCGAAATTCGGAACGACGTTGAAGTCGAGCCCTTCGGCCTTGGAGATCTTGACGCGTCCGTGTTGTTTTTGAGCGCCGACGACTTCGAAACCGGAGATTTCGCGCGGCGTCGCGGCGGCGTTCGACGGCGTTTCGGACGGCGCCGGAACGCGAGCTTTCAGTTCGAGCGTCGCGGCGGTCGTTTTTTGCGCGAGACGAATTTCGACCGTTTGCCCGGCGCCCCCGTCGGCGGCGTTTTCCGTCCCGGCGCTTTCGTTCGCGTCGGAGCCGGTCGTTTCGTCGAGCGTTCGAACGCCGTAAATTTCGAACGCCGCGCCGTTGGCTCCGGTCGCGACGACGTCGTTGGGATCGAACGCGGCCCGCGCCGGAAGGCGGATCGAAAAAACGTCCGTTTCGCCGCCGAAGGAGCGGATCGGCAACGTCGCTTCGTAAACGGTTTCGCGGGCGTCGAGCCGGACGTCGATCGACGCGTCTTCGACCTGGTAAACGACGTCGCTCGCCAAGGGTTGCGATTCGGCTTTGCGCCAGGCGATTTCGGTCGTTTCGCCGCCGCGACCGAGCCCGTGCAGCTTCAATTCGGACGCCGTTTCGTCGATCGTCGTTTCCGGCGCGCCTTTGATCGCTCCCTTGACGACTTCGAGCCGGGCGTCGGACGGGGGCGTCGCCAACGTCATTTGCGAGTGAACGGACGGCGGAAACGTCGCTTTGAGGCGGTATTCGTCGAGTCCGAGCGTTTCGACCGCGAAACAAAGGCGGAGCGTCAACGCGTACTGGCGCGGACGAGGGCGAACCGCCGTCGCGTCGTCCCGTTCGACCGGAACGGGGGCGATTTCGTTTTCCGCGGCGCTTTCGGAACTTTCGACGTTCGACGGAGTTTGGGCGTTTTGCGAAGTTTGGGCGTCGTCGGCGAACGCGGCCGTCGTCGGCGAACGTCGGAGCGCGGCGCGTCGGGAAGGCCGGGCGGTCGGGCGAATGATCGCGACGTAAGCGCCGGTCGTCGGGTCGACGTCGAGCGCGCAGACGCCGGGGCCGTCGAACGAAAAACCGTCGTCGGATGCTCCGGTTTCCGCCGTCGGAATGTAAACGCCTTCCTGCAATCCGAGCGGGACGCGAACGAGCCCGTCGCCGAACGTTTGAACGACGAAATCGACTCGCAGCCGCGCGACGCCGTCGACGACCGAGCCGACGACGTCGACGTTTTGGATCGAATACGGCGTTTCGTTCGCGCGTTCTTCGCCGGCGTCGATCGTTCGCATCACCTCTTCGAGCGTCCAGTTCGGGAGCGGAATCCGCCAGGCGCCGTTTTCGTCGGCGAGCCAAAAGGTCGGTTTTTCGCGAAGATTCGCCGCGCGGCGAACGAACGGAGCGGCGGACGGTTCGCCCGTCGGGGCGGAGAGTCCGGGCGTCGGATCGATCGCCGAAGCGGACGCGGAGACGGCGCCGGGCGCGGTCGCGGGAGCGGACGACGTCGCGGCGGGTTTCGGGGCGGCGTCGGTCGCCGGGGCGTCCGCGAACGCTCGCGCCGTCGAAGCCGAAACGAGGCAAACGAGGAAAAGCGCCGATTCCGACGCGATTCGAACGAATCGCGAACGACGGCGCGCCGGTTGCGTCGGGAGGGAAACGGTGCGCTTGGTCAAGTTGGGCCTCGATGGTTCGACGTCGCCGCGAACGCTTTCGGATCGTTCCAAAACGCGCCGCGTTCGAACGGCGCCGCAAAATCGCGACTCCGTCGAGAGCGCGTTCGGAACGACGACGTTCGGTGAAATGGGAAAAATGGTGAAAACGGTCAAGTCGGCGTTGACCTCGCAAGTCTGCAAAGTCTTCGCCGTCTCTCTATTTTAACCGAAAGAGCGCGAAAAGGGAAGGAAAAAAACGGGGCGAACTCCGATTTTTCGCGATAGAAGAGAGAAAAAAGCGCGGAATCGACGATTGAAACGAAACGATTGTTTGAGACGAACGTAGCGGTCGCGCCGGTTTTGCGAGCTTGCGGGCGGGTAAAAATAGCGAAAACGGCGAACGCGGGCAAAACGGGCGGGTTCGGCCGGGTTCGGCGGTCTTGGCGAGATCGGTAAAGAAGCGAAAAGAAGAAAATGAAAACGGCGCGTCGCGATCCAACGTCGACTCGAATCGACGGGCGAAAACGGAACGACGCGCCGACGGCGTCAGGCGCCGATTTCGGCGAGCGGCGCGAGCGTCCGGCGGCGTTCTTTCGGAATCGAAACTTCCAATTCGTTTTGGATTTCCTCGACGCCTTCGACCTCGCGGAGCGATTCCTGCGCCATCTGCTTAAGGAAATACGACGGAACGTCGCCCGAAAGAACGACGCGTCCGGAACGAACGTCCAAACGCAGCGAAGAATTGCGGATATAAGCGCAGCGTCCCAGCGCGGCGGCGATTTTGCGATTTAACAACGCGTCCATAACGACGGCTCCTTATTTTCGTCTTTGAGAACGAATCGACGACGAACGATTCTTAGGGTTGGGTGAAATAGGCGAAACAAAAACGGAGGCGGGCTCGTTTTCGTTTCCTCGCTTAATTTAACGCAAGATCGAAAACGCGGAGGGAAACGGCTCGTTTTACCGACGAATCGGTAAAAAGGGAAAGACGCGCCGACGACGAACTAAAGAAAAGTCGGGCGATCCGCGGAGAACGGGTAAAATAAAACGGACGCCGCGCGACGGCGAAAGGAAGATCGGCGCCGCGAACGGGCGATTTTGGCCGACAAGACCCCATCGAGCGAAAAACGGTCGAAAAGGCCGAACGTTTTTCGCTCGTTTCGGGAGCTTCGTCGCGGGGGGCGGTTAAAAATTAACGTCCGCCTTTGAAGAAGTTTTTCAAAAGGTTCGCGGCGGCGTCGCTGGTGTTCGGCGAACCTCCGGAGGCGTTCTTCTTTTCCGGTTCCTTCGGCGCGTCGTTTTCGGACGGCTGCGGCGTGTACGGCAAGTCGAGCGCGTCGGCGGCCATCTGAATCGTTTGCGTTTCTTCCGGAATATCGTCGTCGTCCCCGAGAAGCCAATCGGCGACGTCGACGTCGGTTTCGGAATCTCCGGCGGTCGGGACGTTCGGCGCGGGCGTCGAGACCGGTTGCGCGGAGGCCGGAGCGGGCGTCGAGACCGGTTGCGCGGGGGCCGGAGCGGGCGTCGAGACCGGTTGCGCCTGGCGTTGCGCGGCGACGTTGAGCGCGTTTTGCTCGACGGTTCGCGAAACGACTTCGGAGATCGACGAGACTTTCGGCTTCGTTTCGCCTTTGAGCGCGACCGAAAGAACGACTTCGAATTCGAGCGGCCCGACGGCGAGACGGTCGCCGTTTTTCAACTCCTGTTCGATCGAAACGCGCTGACCGTTGACGTAAACGCCGTTTTTACTGCCGAGATCGCGAACGGCGACGTAACCGTCGTCCGTCAAGATCGCGCAGTGATAGCGGCTGATCAGCTCGCTGCGGGGCTTGAGGTGGCAATCGTCCGCGCGTCCGATCATAAATTGAGGGATCGAAATCGGAACCGTTTGGCCGGTTCGCGTTCCTCCGACGACTTTAAGCGCTACTTTCATGGCAGTTTTTCCTAAAAAAAGTTGACGTTGGGTTTCGTTCTCGTCGAGCGATAAGACCGAAGCGCGAGACGCGGCGATGGAAAAGCGGCGCGGCTCGAGCGGGTCGACGCGAGCGACGGCGAAACGACGAAAAAATCGCGTCTCGCCAAAATAATGGTTAATATAAGGAATATAGGGGAAACGCTCGCAATATCGCGCCGAAACCAAACGTCCTTTCAATAATACCGACGAGCGGGCGCGGGACGACGGCGCAAGGCCGAACGCAAAACCGAAACGCGCCGCAAACTCGCCGCGGCTGGGATAACGTCTATTGTAAGAAATTTTATCGCGTTTCTCAAAGCCTTTTTGGCGATTTTTGACATTTTTTTGAAAATTTTTAGCGTTTTGGGACGGTTTTTGCCGTTTTTAAGATCAGCTGACGCGCAAAGCGCTTCAAAATGAAACACTCGAAGTTAAATTCAACAAACTTTTGCGCGGCGGACGGAGAGCGAAAACGGAACGAAATCGCGCCGAAACCGTCGACCGCTCGAAAAAGCGAAAAATCGTCGACGGCGGCGGACGCGACGCAAAAAAGGAAATTTTTTCGAAAAAAGACAAAAAAACGTTTGCAATTCGGCGTAATTTCTGTTAGAATGAACGAAACGTCGAGGGAAGGAGCGTTCCGCCTCGCGACGGCTCGAACGGGCGCGCCGCGGCTTCGTTGCGACCGCGTTCGACGACTTGCAATAATAAAATACGAACAAATTTTATCGAGGAGCGATTATGGCCAGACCGGTTACGATCTTTACCGCTCAATACGGCGACCTGCCGTCCGAAGAACTTTTTAAGATGATGTCCGAGATCGGTTACGAAGGTCTCGAACTCGCCTGCGGCGCTTGCGTCGACGAAAAAGACCCGCTCCAAGGCCACTTCGACGTTCACAAGGCGCTCGACGATCCGGGGTACTGCGACGCGAAAAAAGCGCAGTTGGCGAAATACGGGCTCAAATGCTGGGCCATCTCGAACCACTGCGTCGGCCAGGGCGTTCTCGATAATATCGACTCCCGCAACTTGACCGTTATCCCGGGGTATCTGCACGGCGACGGATCCGTCGAAAGCGTTCGCGCTCTTTGCGCCGAAGAAATGAAAGCCACCGCTCGCGCCGCCGCGAAATTCGGCGTTTCGGTCGTCAACGGCTTCACCGGCTCGAGCATTTGGCAATACCTGTATTCCTTCCCGCCGGTTCCGCAAAGCTGGATCGACGACGGTTTCAAACTTTTGAAGGAACGCTGGACGCCGATTTTGGACGTCTTCCAGGAATGCGGCGTTAAATTCGCGCTGGAAGTTCACCCGACGGAAATCGCGTTCGACCTTCATTCGGCTCAACTCGCCTTGGAAGCGCTCGACTTCCACCCGGCGTTCGGCTTCAACTTCGACCCGTCGCACTTGCTGTGGCAAGGCGTCGACCCGGTGAAGTTCATCCGCCGCTTCCCCGATCGGATCTTCCACGTCCACATGAAAGACGTCGCGCTCCAACTCGACGGCGAAAACGGGATCCTCGGAAGCCATATTCCGTTCGGCGACTACCGTCGCGGTTGGGAATTCCGTAGCCTCGGCCATGGGCACGTTAAGTTCGACGAGATTATTCGCGCCCTTAACGATATTAAATACGAAGGCCCGCTCAGCGTCGAATGGGAAGACCAACGTATGGATCGCGTCTTCGGCGCCACCGAAGCGTGCGAATTTGTCAAGAAATGCAATTTCGCGCCGAGCGACATTGCTTTCGACGGCCAATTCGACAAATAATTGCGACGCGGCGACGGCCTGAACGACGTCGCCCGGAGTTTCTCGACCGAACGTCCGCGCAAACCGGGCGTCCGGTCGGCGAACGCGTCGACTTTGACGCATGCGGCGATTTTAGCGGCGGCGATTTGGCGAAAATCGTTCGCGGGGTCGCTTTTCGTCTGTTTTTCTTAACGCGGCTTCTTGACGCGGCTTCACGGTTCCGTTATAATCGCTCTTATTGTTGGCGGAACGGCGGCAATTTGCGTTTTTCGGCGCGTTTTTTATACGTTCGGCGTTGTTCCGCGTTAGATAACGTTTTATATTTCAGAGGTTAGACTGATGAAAGAATTTTATCGCGATCTTATGCAATACCGTTTGCAGGGTTGGAATCCGCCGCTTATTTCGATTATTACGGGGCAATTCGGCGACATTCCGTCTGAAAAACTCTTCAAAGTAACGTCCGAGATCGGTTACTCCGGTCTTGAACTCGCGTGCGGCGCCTGCGCTAGCGACGACGACCCGCTTCAAGCGCATTTCGACGTCCAACGAGCGTTGAGCGACGACGGTTATTGCGCCGCCAAGCGCGCTCAACTCGAAAAATACGGCCTCGGTTGTTACGCCGTTTCGAATCACTGCGTTGGGCAGGGCGTTCTCGATAAGATCGACTCCCGCAACCTGACGGTCATTCCGCAGCGTCTTCGCGGCGACGGCTCGCCCGAGACCGTTTGGAAAAACTGCGCGCAGGAGATGATCGACACGGCGAAAGCCGCCGCGAAATTCGGCGCCAAGGTCGTTACCGGCTTCACCGGCTCCTCGATCTGGCCGTACCTGTACAGTTTTCCGCCGGTTCCGCAAAAGTGGATCGACGACGGATTCAAACTCCTTGCGGAACGTTGGATTCCGATTCTGGACGAATATCAAAAGGCCGGCGTTAAATTCGCGTTGGAAGTTCACCCGACGGAAATTGCGTTCGATATTCATTCGGCCCGCATGGCGTTGGAAGCGCTGGACTACCACCCGGCTTTCGGCTTCAACTTCGACCCCTCGCACCTGCTTTGGCAAAGCGTCGATCCCGTCGAGTTTATCAACGAATTTTCGGAGCGGATTTACCACACCCACATTAAGGACGTCGTGCTGAAGACGGCGAGCGGGCGCAACGGTATTCTCGGCGGGCACCTCCCGTTCGGGGCGCGCGGTCGCGGCTGGGATTTCGTCAGCGTCGGTCGCGGCGACGTCGATTTCTACGGGATCTACCGCGCTTTGCAAGAAGCGAAAACCGTTTGGTTTAAGGACGTTTACGCCGCTTTTGCGAACGTCGGAAACGACGCGCAAGGCTACGACGCCGTTCGGGCCGCGCTCGATAAGACCGCCGATTTCCATTGGGAAAAAGGTTATCGTACGATTGAAGATCGCCGCGAAAACGCCCCGGCGAAGACCTTCTGGGAAGGCGTTCAAAAAGCGATCGCGAACCACGAAGCGAATCCGGGCCGTCCCGAAGCTCGCGAAGCCGTTTCCGACGCGATTTTCGCTCTCAAACATGCGTTCGAGCTGCCGCTTTCGGTGGAGTGGGAAGATTCGACGATGTTCCGGATGGTCGGCGCCGCCGAATCCTTCGCGTTCGTCGAAGCGCTGGTTTCGCCGCCGAGCGACGTCGATTTCGACGGTCAATTTGGGAAAGACGCGTGATTTAAACGGACGACGCAAGCCGCGGCGATTCCTTGTCGCGGCGCGCCCGTTCAAGACGTCGATCGCCGCGGCCGTTCGAGCTTTTGTGTTCGGCGTCCGCGTCGGGCGTCGCGTTAAAATGGGCGATTTGCGTAAAGCAAGCGGACGGCGCGGTTTCGAACGGCTCGCTTGCGGCGAAATTTTGCGGAAAGTTTGAAAAAAAAGAGCGAAAGTCGCCTTCGGGACGCTTCCCAAAATTGCGAAAAGTTGTACGATGGATATAAACTATAGATAGGGTCGCGGTTTGCCCCGCCGGCCCCGCCCGCTTGTTTGCGGACGTTTCCAGCGCGACGGAACGAGCCGGGTTCGCCTTGGCCGCGCTCGACGCGAAAGCGCCGTTTTCCGCCGCAAGTTTGTCGTTATAGAAAGGGCTCGCTAGTGTTGTCGCAAGAACGTTTCGCTAATATCGACCGTATGTTCAATCCGAAGTCCGTCGCCGTCGTCGGCGCTTCGGCGAAAAAAGGCGTCGTCGGAAACGACGTCCTCCTCAACCTGATCAAGGATTTCAAAGGCGCCATCTACCCGGTCAACCCGAAGGGCGGCGAAATCGAAGGTTTGACGGCGTATACCTCGCTCGCGGAAGTTCCGGGCGAAGTCGATTTGGTCGTCGTTCTCGTCAACGCGAAATTCGTTCCCGGCGTCGTCGACGACGCGATCGCCAAGCAGGCGAAAGCGATGGTGATCATCTCGGCGGGCTTCAAAGAAACGAGCCGCGAAGGCGCGGAAGTCGAAAAAGCTATGGCCGCCAAAGCGCGCGCGGCCGGGATCCCGCTCGTCGGCCCGAACTGCCTCGGCGTCATCAACGCCGAATGCGGCCTGAACGCCAGCTTCGCGTCGAAAATCTGCTCGGAAGGCTCGCTCGCGTTCATTTCGCAATCGGGCGCCCTCTGCACCTCCGTTCTCGACTTCGCCGAAGCGCGTCAAATGGGCTTCAGCAAGTTCGTGTCGTTCGGGAACAAGTCGGACGTCAACGAAACGGAACTCCTCGAATACCTCGCCGACGACCCGAAAACGAAGGCGATCGCGATGTATCTCGAAGATATCGCGGACGGCGAAGGTTTCATTAAAATCGCGTCGAAAATCTTCTGGGAAAAGGGAAAAGTCGTTCTCTGCCTGAAATCCGGGCGCAGCGCCGAAGGCGCGAAAGCGGTCAGCAGCCACACCGGTTCGCTCGCCGGTTCGGACGCCGTTTACGACGCCATTTTCACGCAGTCGGGCGTCCAACGCGTCGACACGATTTCCGAACTTTTCGACCGCGCCTCGCTGTACACGACGCAACCGGCGCCGCGGGGCAAACGTCTCGCCATCATCACGAACGCCGGCGGCCCCGGCATCATGGCGACCGACGCCGCCGTTAAAAACGGCTTGAAACTCGCCGAAATTTCGGAAGAAACGAAAGCGAAACTCCGCGAAGTCATGCCGTCCGCCGCGTCGTTGCGCAACCCGGTCGACGTCCTCGGCGACGCGCACAGCGACCGTTACGAGATCGCCGCGAAGCTCGTCATGGCCGACCCGAACGTCGATATCGGGCTCGTCGTCCTCACGCCGCAATCGATGACCGACACGGACGTCATCGGCGCGCAGATCCCGGAAGCGGTCAAGGACTGCGGGAAACCGGTCGTTTGCGCGTTCATGGGCGCCGCCGACGTCAAAGAAGGCGTCGACGCTCTCGTTTCGAAGGGCGTTCCGAACTACTCGTTCCCGGAAGACGCCGTCGCCGCGCTCGGCGCTTACGTTCGTTTGACCGAATTCCGCGCTCTCGAAGGCCGCGAATATCTCTCGTCCGCCGACTGCGACCTCGAAAAAGCGAAGGCGATCGTCGCCGATTACCTTAAGGACGCCGACGAAAAATACCTGACGCAAGCCGACTGCCGCGAACTGTTCGCCTGCTACAATCTTCCGCTTCTTGCGAGCGGGATCGCGACGAGCGCCGACGAAGCCGCCGATATCGTCGCGAAGATCGGCGCGAAAGTCGTGATGAAAGTGATGTCCGCCGACGTCAAACACAAGTTCGACGCGGGCGGGGTCATCCTGAACGTCGACGGCCCGGAAGCCGCGAAGGCCGCTTACGCTCAAATTTACGCGAACGTCGAAAAGAACGTTCCGGGCGCGAAGATCGACGCGATTTTGATCGAACAAATGGCCGAAAAGGGCGTCGAAGTCATTTTGGGTTGCAACCGCGACGCGAAATTCGGCCCGCTCGTCATGATCGGCCACGGCGGCACTTACGCCGAGCTTTGGAAGGACGTCGCGTTCCGTCTCGCGCCGATGCAAAAAGTTTCGGCCGAGCGCATGGTTCGCCAAATCAAGACGTTCAAAATGCTCGACGGGTTCCGCGGCGCTCCGAAGTGCGACGTCGCCGCGCTCGAAGAAACGCTCCTGCGCTTCTCGACGATGCTCGTCAACCATCCGGAGATCGCCGAGTGCGACATTAACCCGTTGATCGTGCACGTCGACGGCAAAGGTTGCTCGGTCGCCGACAGCCGCATTATGTTGCGCCGCGTCAAGTAGTCGCTTGAAATTGTTTGACGGCGAAACGTTCAGAGCGCGAATGTTCTCGTTCGACCCCCGGTCGAGCGGAGCGCGTTCGCGTCCGGGGGCGTTCGCGCCGTCGAACCGAAGAGACGTCGCGGAAACGCGGCGTTTCTTTTTCCTCGACGTTTCGGCGAGCGGACGAAATTCGCGTCGAAGTCGGCGTCGCGCGAGTCGTTCTTGTTAATTCGCGTTCTATTTGCGGGTTTTAACGAGGTTGAGCGCCGAAATTTTTTGGGGAATCTTTTCGATTCTCGTTTTTTGCGTATAATAGGAAAGTCGAGCGACGTATTGTTTCGAAACCGACCGACTCCGCGTCGGACGGCGAGCGCGAACGAAGCGTTCCGAACGGAATTTTTCGCTCTTTCCTTCATTATTAATATAGGACGACAATGTCTTACGAACAACGTTTTCACTTTGCGGAGCCGATGGCCGCCGGGTACCAAGACTATCAGCGTCAACGCAGCATGACGCTCGGCGATCTTTTGCTGGACAACCGCGTCGTTTTTTTGCAGGGCGAAATTACGAACGCGAGCGCTAACGAATTGGTGATGAAGCTCCTGTACCTGCAGAGCGCGAATCGTCGCAAAGACATTAACTTTTACATTAACTCGCCCGGCGGAAGCGTCTCCGCGACCTTGGCGATCCTGGACACGATGAACATCCTCTCCTGCCCGGTCGCGACGTATTGCGTCGGATTGGCGGCGAGCGGCGGGGCGATCTTGCTCGCCGGCGGGACGAAGGGGAAACGTTACGCGCTTCCGCATTCGAAAGTGATGATTCACCAGCCTTGGGGCGGCGTCGGCGGTCAGGTTTCCGACATCGAGATCCAGGCGAAGGAGATCCTCAAAGATCGCGAAACGTTGAACAAGATTTTGGCCGAACGCACCGGAAAATCGGTCGAGCAGATCGCCAAGGACGTCGATCGCGATTTTTATCTTGACGCCGAAGAGGCGGTCGAATACGGGCTCGTCGATAAAATTTTGACGAAAACGGAATTTCCGAGCGATAAATAGCGGGCGTTTCGAGCGTTCGCTTTTGCGGGCGAAACGCTCGACGTCGGCGAAAACCCGGCGGCGGATCGCGTCGTCGATTGAATTGAATATCGGCGCTGAAAAGCGCTTTAAGAATAAAGGAATGTTGCCGTGCCGTTAATCCCTTACGTCGTCGAAAAAAACGGTCGCGAAGAGCGAGCGATGGACGTTTACAGCCGTCTTTTGAAGGATCGCATCGTCTTTTTGGGCTCGCAGGTCAACGACGAAGTCGCGAATTCGATCGTCGCGCAGCTCCTCTTCCTGCAATCGGAAGACCCGGAGGCGGACGTTCATCTGTACATTAATTCCCCCGGCGGAAGCGTTACCGCGGGTTTGGCGATTTACGACACGATGCAGTATATCAGTTGCGACGTCGCGACTTATTGCATTGGGCAGTGCGCGTCGATGGGCGCCGTCCTGCTGACCGCCGGCGCCGCCGGGAAACGGTTTGCGCTCCCGAATTCCCGGGTGATGATCCACCAACCGCTCGCCGGAATGGAGGGAACCGCCGAAGAGATCCTCATTCACGCCAGAGAATTTCGTTTGATTAAAGAGAAAATGAACGGCATTCTTTGCAAACACGCCGGGCGTTCGCTCGACGAAATTGAGCGCGACACGGATCGCGACAACTTCATGTCGGCGGAAGAGGCGAAAAAATACGGGCTGGTCGACCAGGTCGTCGAGAGCGCGACGCCGAAAAAATCTTGACGGCGTTCGGCGGATCCGATCCGATCGAAAGGCGGCGCGTCTCCGACTCGTCGCCTTTCGGGCTTTCTTGCGGGCGGCGCCGTTCGACGAAACGTTAAAACGGCGCTTTTGCGCAAAATAGGCGGTTTAAAACGAAGAGAACGAGAGAGAAAACGTCGTTCGGAAAATTTGTCGAAATTGTCGTTGAAACGAACGGGAAAATTTGTTAAACTTCGCCCAAATTGTCGGGTTCGGTCGCGTTCGAAGCGGAAACGCGGCGACGAAACGACGGGTACCGGAAGGAATATCGACCGATGAAGTTTTTTTCCCGCGTTGTAATGATAAATGAAGCGAAAAATAACGGCGTTTCGACGCGGCGCTCGGCGGCGTTCGGCGCGTCGCGTTCGGGACGGCGTTTTAAATCGGCGTTCGTCGTCGCGTTGGCGGCGCTGTCTTGCGTCGGGTGCGTCGGCCGCAAGCAATACGCGATCAACGAGGCGATCCTCGTCAGCGAACGGCGGCAGTTGGAGGACGAAATTTATCGGCTCCAATTCGAGTTGCGCGACGCGCTTGCGGAAAACGAGCGCTTGCGACGGGAAGTCGGGGGCGACGCCGCGAGCGTTCCGGAGTTGCGGGAACGGGCGAACGCGGCCGGGACGACCGACGCGTTCTTCCCGGGGCTCGACGCTTCGCAAACGCGAACGAGAACGACCGGCGGCGCTCGCAAAGTCGAAACGCCCGCCGCGGCGCCCGTCGCGCGGCGAACGGCGGCGCCGGTTTTGCGAACCGACGGCGCGTCGCGGAAGGTCGCGCCCGAGTCGGCGGGGCAAGGCGCGGTCGAAACGTTGCCGGAATACGTTCCGATCCCGGTTTCGTCGAAACGCATCGACGAGGGGAACGCGTCCGTCGCCGCAAGTCGCCGCGCGTTGCAAGCCGTTTCAAACGCTCCGACTCCTCAGATTGCTCAAACCGCCCAAAACGCCCGAAACGCTCAAAATTCCCGGAGCGCTCAGGTTGCGCAAGTCGCCCAAAACAACGCTTCGCGGCGTTCTTACGCGACCGCTCCGACCGCGCCGCCGACCGCCGGAAAAACGTTCGGCGTTCGACGAGAGCTCGCCGCGGCTCCGCCGTCCGTCGTCGCGTCGACCGAAGAAGACGCGGAAACCCGTCTCGCGCCGGTCGTTCCGGTCGCGGCGTCGACCGCTCGCGCTTCGAAAGACGACGGCGTCGTCGCGTCCGTTTTCGTCGATTCGGCTTCGACGAAGGAGAAAAAGCGGGCGTCCGAGCCGCGTTCCGACGCCGCTTGGTCGCCGTTGGCTCGATAATTTCGCCGTTTTTCGCGTTCCGTTCGGCTTCGCGTCTCCGTTTTCGCCGTTTTCGTCGGCGTTTCGCGTCCGTTTTTGCGGGCGCTTTTTTTACGTTCTCGGATTAGATTCTCTATTTTGCGCTTCTTTGCGAAACTGTTTAACGCGTCTTGTTTTCTCTTTTTAACGCGGCGTTAATTTGCGGCGTCGACGCGTTTTGAACGGAGGAGCCAAGTTGCGAAAACGACGGAAACAGGGAAGGACGCGTTGAAAATTTGAACGACGCAAACCCGGTAAAAACGGGAGTTTAACGTCGGCGACGATCGCGACGCTTTTTCGCTTTTTTTCGACGAAAAGCGCGGTTTTCGCCTGTTTTCTCTTGCTCAAAAGGGAAAACGCCGTTATTATCCGACTGTTTTCGTTTATCGCAAATAAACGGCAAAGCTTGGGTAATCGGCGCATCCGGTCTTCGGCGCGGCTCGACTTCGGAAAAGAGCGGCGAGGGGCGGGGCGGCCCGCTTTTGTTTTTTCAAAAAAGGCTTAAAATAAAGCGTGAGCGCGGCGTTGCGAAAACGCCGCCGCTCCGTTCCGCCGCTTCGGCGCGGAAAATCGCTCGACGCGCGACGCAGCGTCCACGTCGAAAAAAGGCGCGACCTCGGAAGCGCCGACTCCTTAACAGGAACGCAGTATCGATGAAAAAAGATTTCTTTAAAGAATACGGTTTTCGCATCGTGTTCGTCGTCGTTTTCCTCCTTTCCTTTGTTTGGATGGGAACGAAACAGACGCTCAAAAGCAATTCAAACTCGGTCGAAGACTGGCTCCCGGCGCAATATCAGCAGACGCGGGATTATCAATGGTACCTGAATCTTTTTCCCTTTGAAAGCTACGTCGTCGTCAGCTGGGAGGGGTGCGAGATCGGCGACGACCGTCTCGAACTTTTCGCGCAGAAATTGGTGCCGGGGCAGACGATCGACAACTTTTCGCTTTCCGCGCCGACGGCCGATTTTAAAGCCGACCTCGAGGTGAGCGAAACGCCGGAAGAGGCGAAAGAGGCGTTGCGCGAGTTGGTCGGCGGCGAGAAAAACGCGTCGACCGAAGCGCTCGTCGACGCGTCCGGAGCCGATTTGCCCGAGAAAGAGACGGCGCCGGTCGGGGAAAATTACTTCAAATCGGTCATGACCGGGCCGCGTTTGGCGCGGTTGTTGCGCGATTCGTACATGAAAATGCCGCAATATTCCCGGCTTGCGAACGACGCCGAAGCGACGGCGGAACTCGACGCGCGCATCTGCGAGCGGCTCAAGGGAACGCTGATCGGCCCGGACGGCAAAAGTTCCGCGATGATCATCACCCTGAACAAAGGGCGCCGCGACGGTAAAAGTTTGAAGGTCGTGCTCGAAAAAATTCGAGCGCTCGCGGTCGAGTCGGGGTTGCCGAACACGGCCGAGATAAAGAGCGGGTCGATCGCGCGGCAAATGGTGAAAAACTTTACCGGCATGATCGACGAAATGGTCAACGGGCGCAAAGTCCGCATGGACGGCGTGATTTTAGGCGGCCCGCCGGTCGACAACGTCGCGCTCGACCAGGAGGGGACGCGCACGATTTTCCGCCTGGCCGGTATTTGCGCCGTCGTCGGCGTGGCGATCGCGTTCGCCTGTTTGCGCAGCATGCGGCTGACGATGTTCGTTTTTTGGATCTCCGCGCTTTCGGCGGGCGTCGCGTTGGCGCTCGTTTCGTTGACCGGCGGAACGTGCGACTCGATTTTGCTGAGCATGCCGGCGCTCGTGTACGTCCTGGGGATGTCCGGCGCCGTTCATTTGATCAACTATTATCACGACGCGATTCGAGAAGGCGGGCTCGACGGCGCGACGGAACGGGCGGTGCGGCACGCGTTCACGCCGTGTTTCTTCGCGCAGTTGACGACGGCGCTCGGGTTGGGCTCGCTCTTCGCCGGGCGGTTGGTGCCGATCACGAAGTTCGGGTTTTACTCGGCGGTCGGCGTGTTGCTGACGTTGCTGCTCCTGTTCCTGTATCTGCCGGCGCTGCTTTATTTTTATCCGTCGAGGAAATTCGCGGCGCAACACGGCGGAAAGGGCGTCAAGGCCGGCGACTCGTACTTCCGCAAGTTTTGGGACGCGTTCGGCGGTTTCATTATTCGTCGGCACTGGTTCGTCGTTTGCGGTTGCTTCGCGATGATGTTTTACTTCGGCGCGTACTTGCCGCACATTAAAACGTCGGTGAAGATGATGAGTTTCTTCTCGAGCGACGCGGAGATCATCAAGCATTACGAGTGGCTCGAAGACAAGCTCGGCCCGTTGGTGCCGATGGAAGTTACGATCTGTTTCGATAACGATAAATTGAACCAATATTCGTTCGGAACCGCCGAGCGGCTCGCGCTGGTCGACAAGATCGGCGCTCGATTGAAGGAGAATCTTGCCGAAGAAGTCGGCGGGACGCTTTCCGTCGCGCTCTTCGCGCCGGAACTCGACGCGTCGCGCGGCGGGCTGACCGGTTTGGCGATGTCGACCGTCGTTGGAAAAGCGATCGACGACGCCCGCGACGAACTGCGCGATTATCTCGCGATCGAAGGGAATCCGACGCTCGACGAGTTGACGGCGTTTCTCGAAGAACGGGCGAACGGGGAAAGGGCGGCGTTCGAAGCGCGAACGGCGGAGTTGGAAGCGAAGTTGAAGGAAAGCGGCGGAACGCTCGACGAAGGGCTCGCGGCGCTGGCCGAAACGGCGGTCGGCGGCGAGATCGAAGAGCGGTTCGCTCCGTTTGTCGCGAGTCTTCAACACTTTAGGAACGACCGGCGCGCGCTTGAGAAATTTGAGCGCGAAGCCGAGGCGTTGAAAACGAATCGCGATTATCTGGACGAGCAGGGCGTCGTCGATTTGCAAACGCTTTTAACGACGACGAGCTCCGAACGCGCGTTGCGGAAAATGTCGCCCGACGAAGTCGCCGCGTTGCGCGACGGCGCGAAACGTTGGCAAACCGAGCGCGGCGTCGAAATTTGGCGGATCAGCGTTCGCGTTTGGTCGCTCAAAAAAGACATCGACTATTCGGCGTTCATCGAAAACGTGAAGAACGTCGTCGAGCCGACGTTGGCCGAGTCTTCGCTCGCTTTGACCGCGGGGAAAAACGCTCCGGCGAAGATCGAGGAGGCGCGCGCTTACGTCGCCGCCAACTTGCCCGCCGAGGGCGAGCCGAAACGGGAAAAGGAAGACGAGGAAGTTCGCGACGCGAAGTTCCTGACGCGGGAGTTCGTTCTGCAAGACCTTTCCGACGCGGAAAAAGCCGAACTGCAATCGTCGATGGGGCCCGCTCACGAGGCCGACTGGATCTATCCGGGCGGAATTTCGGCGAAGTACACCGGGATGGTGCCGCTCGTGTATAAAACGCAACACGAGTTGATTAACGGACTTACGGCGAGCCTCGTGATGGCGTTCTTCCTGATCGCGTTCGTGTTCGTCGTGATTTTGCGGAGCGTTCCGGGCGCGTTGATCGCGATGTTGCCGAACATCTTCCCGGTCGTGATCGTGTTCGGGTTCATGTCGTGGGCCGGAATTCTGGTCGACGTCGGGACGATGATGACGGCGTCGGTCGCGCTCGGCGTCGCGGTCGACGACACGATGCACTATTTGACGTGGTTCTCCGAAGGCGTCGCGTCCGGGATGCGGCCGAAAGAAGCGGCGTTGAACGCGTACCGGCGTTGCGCGCCGGCGATGACGCAATCGACGCTGATCGCCGGGCTCGGGCTCTTCTCGTTCGCGTTCAGCACGTTCGTGCCGACGCAGCGTTTCGGAATCCTGATGCTCGCGATCCTGAGCGCGGCGCTGATGGGCGACCTGATCTTCCTTCCGGCGCTGTTGACGTGCGGCCCGTTCGGTCGTTTCTTCCTCCATCGCCGCGTCGGACTTCGACGCGATTTGGATCCGCCGAAGGAAACGCTTCCCGCGTCGAGCGACGAAGCGAACGAAGCCGCCGCGAACTGACGGCGCGCGTCGAGTCGTTTTAACGCGAACGGCCTCTCCGTCGAAAGACGGGGAGGCCGTTTCGTTTCTTGCGGTCGGGCGAAGCGCGGGGAAAATCGGGAATCCGGGGACGCTCCCGGGACGCTCGGAAGACGCGGCTTCGGAGCCCCCGACGAAACCGGGAGCGGTCGACCCGGGAAACGAAAAAAGCCCTTTCGCCGTTCGACGAAAGAGCTTTTTTAACGGAACCGCCGGTCGACGAAAACGCGACCGCGTCAGTCGACGTAACGCTTGACGTAAAGCGCGGACGCCTGCCCGACGTTTTGAGCGCAAATTTTGACGAACGAATCGCCGGTCGAGCCGCCGAACTCGCGAACCGCCGAAACCGGGCAAGCCGGATCCAGCTCTTCGAGATTCGCGACCGGAACGAGCGCGTCGTTGCGGAGCGAAAGGATCGCCGCGACCGTTTGGATCGCGCCGCAACCGCAACCGGGGTTGCCGAGGAGTCCGGCCAGCGCCGTCGTCGGGATCGAGTCGAGCGCGTCGCCGAAAACTTCCCGAAGCGCCGCCGCCTCCGCCGCGTCGAGTCGAACGTCGCCGCGAGCGTTCGCGTCGACGAAACCGACGTCGTTCGGAGAAATCCCGCATTTGCGCAGGAGCGCGCGGAGCGCCGACGCGATCGAGTCCCGCGCGTCTTCGAACGTTTGCGCGATCTGGCAGTCGGCCGTCGCCCAACCGTCGACGTCGCGAGCGTGCCGGAACGAACCGCGGTACGCGCCGCCGACGACTTCGGCGTAAATCGTCGCGCCCCGACGTTTCGCCGATTCGAGCTCTTCGATAAAGACGGCGGCCGCGCCTTCGCCCGGGATCGCGCCGCGACGGCGCTTGTCGAACGGACGCGAAACGCTGTCGGTCGAGCGGTCGAGAAGATCGTCGGCCAACTCGCCTTCGTTCAAAAATTCCGCGAGCCGAACCGAGTGGAGTCGCGTGCCGGTCGCGCCGACGAGCATGCCGTCCGTTTTTCCCGACTTTACTTTCTCGATCGCTTCGCCGAGCGCGACGCCGAACGACGCTTCGCGGTTGTTGACGCCGTGCGCCGACGCGTAAAGCTCGTTGTAAATTGTGATGTGGCTCGCCGTCATATTCGTCAAATATTTCAGTTGCCAAAGGGGCGTCATTTTCGTCAAACCGTCTTGCGCCCAGCGTTTCGGCTCGAACGAACCGTTCGCGTCGCGGCAGGCGTCGATTCCGGCGACCAGCTCGTCGGACGTCGTAAGGATGTAGTCGGACGAAAACGAGACGCCGACTCGCCGCGGCGGCAGCAGACCTTCGCTTCGCGCTTCGTCGAACCGGGCGTCGGCGAGCGCTTTCTGCGCGGCGGCGACGCCGAGCTGGATTTCGCGCGCCATCAACTTCAAGCCTTTGCGGATCGCCTTCTTTTTGGCGTCGCTCAGTTTGCCGAAGTCCTGAATTTTACCGGAGAAACCGTCGACCGGCGCGACGTTGGAAACGGGGTAAGGCTCGTCGGCTTTCGTCGGCCGAACGCCGGAGCGCCCCTCGCGGCAACTGTCCCAAAGTTCTTCGAGCGTCGTTCCCAACGAACTGACGACGCCCATACCGGTAACGACGACGCGGCGCGGCGAAGGTTGTTTGATCATGTCGATGCGCGTTTTAATCGAGAAAACAAGGAGCGAAAACTTCGAGCGGCGCCGACGGGCGACGGCGCTCGATTTTTTTCAAGTATAGCGCCCTTTTTCCGCCGTGTAAAGGAGTTCTGAAAATTGTTTCGGCATATTAGCGCGTATCGCCGTCCGGTATTGTCGATTTTGCGTCTTATCGGGCCGTTTCCGCGTCGGAGTCGGGCGCGACGGCGGCGATCGGAAGCGCGGCTCCGCCGAGTCGAGCGCCGGTCGACGCGTCGAGGAGGTCGAACGCAAGGTCGACGTCGCCTTCTTTTTCGGCGACGAGATCGACGTTCAGTTCGAATTCGGAGCGCGGTTCCAAACGTTTGACGAGTCGAAAGACGGCGCGTCGGCGGTTCGGATCGACGGCGCCGCGAGTCGTCGTCGACGTTTGATTCGGCGCGAACGCGAGTTCCTCCGGGAGGCGGAGCGCGACGTCGAGTTCGTCCGCTTCGAGCGCGAACTCTTCGAAGTTGCGAACGACCGTTCGATAAACGAACGGAACGCCGACCCGGGCTCGTTCGACCGCGGCGCCGACGGAGCCGTCCGGAAGGCGTTCGAAGATCGGCGTTTTTTGCGGGAAAAGCGCGACGCTTTCCGACGAAAGACGCGTCGAGCGCGACGTTTCGGCGTCTTGCGCCGGGGCGACCGTCGTCGGGAAAACGTCGGTCGTCAAAAGTTCGCCGTTTTCCCGGAACGCGTAAAAGGCAAGCGCTTTCGGGCCCGGAGCGTCGGCGATAAGGCGAACTTTGTAAACGACGTCGGCGAGTTCCGAAAGGGGCGCGGCCGGGTAAGCGACGTCGGCGCGTCGCGTTCCGTCCGGGAGCAAAATTTCGAGGCCGGGGCGAGCGGCGAGTTTGACGACGATCCGTTCCGCGTCGGCTTGCGAGTCGTCGGCGGGACGCGGACGCGTCAAGGCGAAGCGCGTCGAAAAGGGCGTTCCGGCGCGCGGCGTCGCCGCGTCGAGCTCGGCGTTCGGCTCGATTTCGTCGGAGCGGGCGGAAACGGGGCGGAGTCGCGGCGACGATTCGGCGATTTCGGCGTTCGACTCGGCGTCGGGGAAGACGAACGCGAGCGTTTCGGTCGTCGGCGCGGCGACGTTCGGGATTTCGGCGCTCGACGGGAACGCGGCTCCGAGCGTCGGCGGTTGCGACGCGGCGTCGGCGGGCGCCGAGTTCGGCGTCGGCGAGACGGGGGGCGGCGTCGTTCCGTTCGCGGGCGTCGAGCCGGGCGTCGGCGATTCGACCGGCGGGATCGTTCCGAGCGCGTCGGTCGGCGCCGCGACGGACGTTCCCTGCGACGGCGTCGAACTTGGCTGCGAATTGATCGAGTTCGCGCTGATTTCGGCCTGCGTTTCGAACGGATCGTTCGTCTTTTTAACGAGATAGATCGGGATCGTTGTCGTCGACCGCGGCGGGACGCTCGGCAAATTCCAAACGACGAGACCGTTTTCGACTTTTTCGGGCGACGGGTCGGAGCGTATGAAATCGGCGTTCTGCGTCTTCAGACGAAGTTGAACCGCGTGTTCGAAGTCCGAGTTGTTCGAGACGAGCGCGTCGACTTGAAATTCGGCTCCCGCTTCGATTTTTGGCGGCGTTTTCAACTCGACGGAGAGGAGGGCCGCTTGCGTCCAGGAGATCGCGAAGGTCGATTTTTCGACGGGAATCGCCTTTTCTTCGGCGGTCGCCGGACGGAAAACCGTCGCGGAGACGCGGCAAACGTCGGCGATCCCGTCTTTTTGCGCCAACGAGACGACGGCGGCGCCGTTCGCGTCGGTCGGGACGTCGAGAACGTTCGTTTCGTTCGGGCCGAATCCGGCGGAACCCGAAAGGACTTCGTAACGGACGAACCAACCGGGGCGCGGGTCGAGATTCGAACGTCGGCGAACGAGCGTCGTCAGGATCGCCTGCGAAGCGATCGGGAAAACTTGCGACGCCGGGAAGCGGAACGCCGCGTCGATCCAATAAATTTCGGCGGACGCTTTGCGGCGATCCCAGTTGTCGATCGAGTCGGAGAAAACGACGACGGAACTCGTTCCTTCGGTTTGCGACTGAACGCTCGTCCAGGTTTGGCCGCGCAGGATCGTTACGTCGTCGACCGGCGTTTCGGTGCCGCGATGAATTCGCCAAAGTCTGTTCGTCGTTTCGGTCGTCAAATAGCGGTCGTCGGCGCGTTTTTCCGTTTTGCCCGTCAAATCGAGACAGCAGGTCGAGCCGTCCGGGTTCGCCGCCAAAAAGGTTCCGACGCCGGTCAAATTCCACTCGATCTTTTCCCCGACGCGCAGGTAAGTCGAGTCTTCGCCGACGAAACTTGCGACCAAAACGATCTCGGTTCCGATCGGCGCCGCGATCGAACTCGGTTCGAGAACGACGACCGGGCCCGGCGCCGGGAGCTTTTTCGGAAAAAGAACGCCGCCGTTCGGACGCTGCGTCGCCCAAACGTAATCTTTCAGGTCGACGCCGGACGCCCGCGCTTGAGCGAGTTCGCTTTCGGTCGGCTCCCAAGGGTTTTTGCGTTCCGTCGAGGCGAGCGCCGCGCGGTTGACGACGCCCCGTTCGTCGCTCGACGAAAGCCGTTCGACTTGCGATTTTTTGCTCGACGAAAAAAGGCCGCCTTTGAAGAGACCGTCCCCGCTTGCGCAACCGAGCGACGCGAGGACGCCGAGAAGCGCCGCGCTCGACGAAAACCAAAGCGAAAGCGAACGTGCGAAGCCGCGCGGACGGCGGCGAGTCGAATCGTCCGAAAGGACGCGGCGGAAAACGGGGCGAGCGAACATAACGGTGCGTCGGCGAGGAAAAAAGGAACGCGAAACGAGGAAAACGGCGCGTCGACGAGTCGAAGACGCCCGCAAAAACGGCGCGACCGTTTCGACGGAAACGCTCGCTAAAACCGGTTTACATTGTTATTTTACCCGAATTTTCTAATTTGACATAGCTTTTTCTCCGTTTTTTCTCAAGTTTCGGCGTTTTTTTGCCGACGCGAAGCGTTGCAATCGTTAGCGTCGCCGCGACGGCGTCCAAAAAACGCGTCGAAAACGGAATTTCGATGTTAAAATCGACGTTCGACGCGGTAAATCGTTTGCGGACGCCGTTGAAAACCGTTAAAACGTTAAATTTTGCGCGACCGGCGCCGCTTTCGTTTTCGCCGCGTCGTTCGGGGGGCTTGCGTTTTCTCGTCGACAAAATTTCGACCGGGCCTTTTTTTTTCGCGGAACTCGCTTATATTAATAAGGAGAAAATTCGACAAGTTAAACGCCGCCGACGGTCGAGCGCCGAGGCGGTTTTCCCCTTTGAAACGAACGAAACGAAAATGACGTCGAAAGAAAACGCCGCCGAAAATTTAGTTCCCGTCGAAACGCCGCGCTCCGAGTCGGCGCTTAATACCGCCGCGGAGCGTTCCGATTGCCCGTCGACCGCCGCGGTCGGCGAAATTTGTTCGCTTGAGTCGTCCGAAAAACCGGATTCCGTCGTCGCGGTCGAAAAATTGGCCGCGGAGATCGCCGCCCGTCCGGACGCTCCGGAGCCCGGTTGGACGTTCTCGATCGCGTCGCTCGGGTGCCCGAAAAACCTGGTCGACGCGGAAACGATGGTCGGCCGCCTGACCGCGTTGGGGGGGGAAATGACGACCGACGCGGAGAGCGTCGACGTTTTCATTTTGAACACCTGCGGTTTTTTGCGTTCCGCGCGCGACGAAGCCGCCGAATTTATCGCCGATGCGGTCGAGGAAAAAGCGGTCGAGGACGTTCGCTTTCTCCTGGTCGCCGGATGCGCGGTCGTTTCGGACGGCCAGGATTTGTCGGCGCGGTTCCCGGAAGTCGACGTTTGGTTGAGCCCGTACGACGAAGCGAAGATCGTCGACGTCGTTTGCGAACTTTTCGCGGAGACGAAAAACGCCGAAACGGCGCAAGCTGGGGGAGTTGAGAAAAACGGGGAAACTGGAAAATCGGCGCGAATTGGGAAAGCGGAGAAAAACAAAGAAGCTGAAAAAGCCGGGGAAATCGCCGTCGCGCGGCAGGCGCGTTTCCTTTATTCGCCGTCGCGAAATTTGACGCTCGACGATTCGCTTCGAACCCCGCTGACGGCGCCGAGCGTCGCTTATTTGAAGATCGCGGACGGTTGCGACCGGTTTTGCTCGTACTGCGCGATCCCGAACATTCGCGGACGGTTCGTCAGCAAGCCGCTTGAAGCGGTCGTCGACGAAGCGGAGCGGTTGGCCGCGCGCGGCGTTCGCGAACTCGTTTTGATCGCGCAGGAAACGACGTTTTGGGGATGCGACCTCTTCGGCGAGCCGCGTTTGGCGCAATTGTTGGCGACGTTGAAAGAGAAAAACTGGTTCGACTGGATCCGCGTCCTTTACGCGTATCCGCAACATTGGGGGCGAGACCTGACGTCGCTTTACCGCTTGGAAGAACCCGGGACGACGTCGATTTTGCCGTACGTCGACGTTCCGTTGCAACACTGCAATTCGAAACTCCTGAAAAAGATGAACCGCCGCGTCGACAAAGCGCAAACGGAGGAGTTGCTGGCCCGGCTCCGCGAAGAAATTCCGGGGCTCGTTCTGCGAACGTCGCTGATCGTCGGTTTTCCGGGCGAAACTGAAGCGGCGTATCGGGAGCTCGTCGATTTCGTCGAGAAATGGAAGTTCGAGCGCGCGGGCGTCTTCAAATTTTCCGCCGAGCCGGGGACGCCCGCCGCCGAGATGGACGAGCAGGTTCCGGAAGAGACGAAACGCCGTCGATACGAGATCCTTTGCGCGAAACAGGAGCGGATTTCGCGTCGTTTCGCTCGAAGTTTCATTGGGCGAACGGTCGACGTCGCGCTCGACTCGCGGGGCGTTTCGGACGGCGGGACGACGATGCGAAACGTTTGCGTCGGACGAACTTACGCGGAAGCGCCGGACGTCGACCCGTTGGTTTACGTTACCGGGCGGGACTTGGAGGTCGGGAGCGTCGTTCGATGCGAAGTCGTCGAAACGCAGGGGCTCGACCTGATCGCGGTGCCGGTCGATTCGGAGAAGATTTTCGTTCCGAAAGCCGAGCGTCGCGCCGCCGCCGAGCGCGAGGAAGCGGCGCGGGCGCGGGAACTTGGGCTCGAACCGCCGAAAAAGACCGCCCCGAAAAAAACGTCGACCGGCGGCAAAAACGGTAAAAACGGCAAGCCGGGCGGTTGGAGAAAGGGCGGTAAAAACGGTAAGTCGGGCGGTTGGAGAAAGGGCGGTAAAAACGCCGATTGACGTTGAAACGTCGCTTGCAAAAACGACGGCGCGACTTGAAAAACGTCGCGCCGTCGTTGTTTTTTTGCGTTTTCCCGCCGATTGCCCGAGTCGAATTATCGGGCGTCGTCCGCCGACGCGGGGGCCCCGTTGTTTTTGATCGTTTCGATCGAAGCGATCAAGTCGTCGCGCCGCTTATTCGCCGCCGGGTCGAAATCGTCGCGAAAGCTCGCCGCGTAAAGATCCGCCGCTGAAAGAAAAATGCGAAACTGAGTGGTCGCAAGACGGTAAAGGAACGCCTCGATGCAAAGCGCGACAAGAATGCCGAGGAGAAGGAGGAAGGCGGCGAAGACGCCTAATAAGACGTTGGGGGCGAGCGTCAGTAAGTATATGGAGCAAAAGACGCCGACGACGAGGGCGATAACAAACAATACGAGGTTGACGACGTCGAGAATGCGAAGAAGACGGCGCCCCAAAGCAACCCAGCGCGCGAGTTCGGCGCTGCGAAGTTCTTTCAAAGATCTTCCCCCTTCCGAATTTATCAAAGGGTGCGGCGCGCAATCGTCAGAGTAGGGCGTTTGGCTGGAGTCGTTGCCGCTACAAACGTCCCAATTAATTTCGTAAATTCCGTCAGAGTAGGGCGTTTGGCTGGAGTCGTTGCCGCTACAAACGTCCCAATCAATTTCGTAAATTCCGTCAGAGTAGGGCGTTTGGCTGGAGTCGTTGCTGCTTGCTGCTTGCTGCTTGCTGCTTGCTGCTTGAGCCGGCGGCATACCGCTGCGATAAAGGCGAAGACTTTCGGAACGACGGGGTCTGCGGCTCCGTCGGCGGCGTAACTTTCGGCGGCGTAACTTTCGGCGGCGTAACTTTCGGCGGCGT
>CAZIJJ010000015.1:43502-79570 GCA_964539525.1 uncultured Planctomycetaceae bacterium
TTTCGGCGGCGTAACTTTCGGCGGCGTAACTTTCGGCGGCGTAACTTTCGGCGGCGTAACTTTCGGCGGCTCTTGCGTTTGCGCGTCGAGTTTGGCGAAGAGCGGTTTCAGGGCGGGAATGTTTTTCGCTTTGCCGCGTTGGTTGCCGACTTCAATGAGCGTCGACGGTTGAACGACGCCTTGACGAACGAGCTCTTTTAATTCTTTTAAGTCGACCGTTAGCGTTTCGGTCGGGAGTAAAACTTTGATTTGCATCGGTTAAGCCTTTGCGTTATCGGTGTTTGCGAAGATTGAAACGTCGCGGAGAGCCGCTTTTCGCGCTGAAACGTCGGAAAACGGCAAAAAACGACGACGGCGGGGAAACGCGCCGAACGGGCCGCTCCCCGCGCTTAAGTATAACGGCGACAAACGGCGCGTCAAGTCGACCTCTCCCGCGGGGCGTCCAACCTGACGAAAAAAGCGAATTTTTTGAAAAAAGCGACGAATGAACCCGCTCGACCGCGAACGAAAGCCGCTTTTTGATTGTTTTAATAACGTTGCGTTAATCTCTGGGAACCGCGCGGTTTCCGGCTGTCTTGCGCCGGTCGTTTGAAAAGCTTGAAAATCGTTTGAATTAAGACGGCGCAAAAAAAGTCGACCGACGCGCGTTCCTCGAAAGAACGGGCGCCGGTCGACGGCGGGTCGGGCGGCGAAACGCGGTCTACTCGACGACGGGCCGCGTCGCTTTTTCCAAGTCGGCGAAGAAATTCGGGTAAGTTTTCGCGACGCAACCCGGGTCTTCGATCTCGACGCCCGGGACGCGCAGACCCGCCAACGCGAAACTCATCGCCATCCGGTGATCGTCGTAAGTCGCGACGCGTGCGCCGGTTAGCTCGACGTCTTTGCCGGCCCAAATTTGCAGGCCGTCTTCAAATTCGTCGACGCGGACGCCGAATTTGCGCAGTTCCGTCGCGACCGCCGAAACCCGGTCGGTTTCCTTGCGCCGCATGTGCGCGACGTTGCGGATCCGCGTCGGGGAGTCCGCGAAGAGCGCGACGACCGCGAGCGTTTGCGCGACGTCGCTAATCTCGTTCATGTCGACGTCGATTCCGGTTAGCGGCTCCAACGTCCCGTCGGGGCGCGTTTTACGTTCGACGGAAATCGCGTCGGCGTCCCAACGAACGGCGCACCCCATCCGCTCCAAACAGTCGACGAAACCGACGTCGCCTTGGAGCGAGCGCCGCGAAAGACCGCGGATCGTTATTTTGCCGCCCAGGATCGCCGGGAGCGCGAAAAAGTAGCTCGCCGCCGACGCGTCCGGTTCGATCGCGTAAACTCGACCGCGGTAAGCGCCGGAATCGAAGCCGGAGAAACGCCGAAACGCCGCGTCCGCTTCGACCGCGACGCCGAACGCCCGCATCGTTTCAAGCGTCATCGCGACGTAAGGCCGCGACGACAGCTCGCCGTCGACGTCGACGACGACGCCGCGTTTCGCCAAGGGCGCCGCCATCAGGAGCCCGCTCAAAAATTGGCTCGAAACGTTCGCCGCGACGCCGATTTCGCCGCCGACGTCGCGTTTGCCTCGAATCGTCAACGGCGGCCGGTCGTTTCCGGCGTCCGAGACGACGTCGCAACCGAGCGAACTCAGCGCCGTCAAAAGGTCGCCGATCGGGCGTTCGCGCATTCGCGGTTTGCCGTCGATTCGGTATTCGCCGCCGTCGGTCAACGCGAGCGCCGCGGTCAGAAAGCGGGCGGTCGCGCCGCTGTTTCCGACGTAAAGATCGGCCGATTTGACCGGGAAGTCGCCGTTGCGCCCTTTGACGATCGCGCGGCAATTTTCGGCGTCGAAGTCGATTTCGATCCCGAGCGTCCGCAGGCATTCGAGCGCCAGCCGAGCGTCTTCGGAGTCCAAAACGCCGGTCAATTCGGACGTTCCGTCGGCCAACGCGGCGAGGAGCAGGGCGCGAATCGTCAACGATTTCGAACCGGGGACGGTCGCTTCGGCGGCGGCGAGTCGGGAAACGGGAACGCGATAAGGGGCGGACATCGGCGGAACCTTTCGAAAAAAAACGGCGAAAAAACGGAGAGACCGCCCTATTATACCGCGTTTGCCCGCATTAATAAAGGGGCGCCAACGGGGCTCCGTAGATCGAACGTCGCGGCGGTTCGGCGGCTTCGTCGACTTCGAGCGCTTCGGCGGGGCGCGGGAGCGCGTCGAAGCGGGCGTCGGTTTCCAACTCCAACGCGGAAACGTCGGCGGCGTCGGCGTTTAACGGGGGACGAGCGGCGGAGTCGGGCGCGGCGTCGGAGAAAACGTCGGGGCGTTCCGCCTGCGCCGCGGCCAGGTGGCGGAGAAGGATTTCCTTCGTTTCCCAAATTGCGGCGGGGTGCGCGTGCGCGACCGTGTGCGCCGCCGGGATTTCGCGCTGACTTTCGACGTCGTCTCGGCTCGAACTCCAAAATTCGACGACGCCGTCGCTCTTTTTCGGCGCGAACCAACGGTTTTCCAACGACGGCAAGACGCCGACGACGTTGTTCAGCGCGACCGTTTCCGGGATCGGGCATTCGTCCAACGCGGCGAAAATCGGCGATTTCGGCGAAAGCGAGTCGACGCTCGTCGCCGTTTCGAGAAGCGTCGGGTCGTCGATTTGCGACGCGTCCGTTTCGAGGAGCGCCGCCAGCGAGCCCGTCGCCGCCGCGACCGTTTTCGGGATCGAGATCGCGCGGTCGGCCAACCAGCGCGTAAAACCGTTGGCGTAATCGCTTCCGCGGAACGGCGTCGCGATGGTAACGACGCGGCGGATCGACGGGTTCGGCTCGAAAAAGAACCAGGCGCGGAGATTTTCCCGTGTTTCGGCGTCGAAATCGAGTTCGTCGAGCGGAACCGACGAAACGCGCCGCCAAATGCGATCGCCGCTTTCCGCGACCTGCATGCGCGAGATCAAACCGCCCATGCTGTGCCCGATCAAGACCGTTTGGTCGAGCGCCGGCGCGTCGCCGTCGGGGTCGAGCGAGTCGCGGAGGTCGCGCAAATCGGAGCGGAGTTGCGCCGCCGAGATCCAGAACGGCTGGCCCGTCGGGTAAAAGTAAAACCAAAATTGGTAATTGTCGCAAATTTCCGGAACGTTTCGCAACGCGTTGTACATTTCGAGCCAAGTCGTCGGCGACGAGCCGAGACCGTGCGTCATGACGACCGGGATCTTCTCCGGGTCGTAAGGTTGGAGCATGTAGAGCCCCTGCAGCGTCCGCTCTCGCGTCGGCGCGGGCGTCGGGATCGTTTCGAGGAGCGTTTCCGGATCGAGAAGGCCCTTTTGGCCTTTGGAAAACGCGAGTTGATTCGGCGACGCGAGGTAACTTGCCAACGGCGTCGTCAGGTCGCATTCGAGCGGAACGGCGCGGTCGCCGACGATCGCGAACGACGAAACGAGCGGGTCGTGAATTTCAAGGATCGCGGCGGCGTCGGCGAATTCGTCGGCGTCGGCGTTCGGGTCGAGCGGCGGGATCGAGCCGAGCGGCGCGGTCGGGTTCGGGCGTAAAAACGCGGTCGCCGGGAACTGGAGACCGGTCGGGTAGTATATTTCTTCCGGACGCTCGACGGCGGCGACGGCGCGGCGTTTCGCGATCAACGGGACGCCGAGTCCGGCGCGGCGGCAGTCGAACGAAAGTTCTTTCACTTCGCGGTCGGCGGCCAGCTCGAACGACTCGATTTCCTCCGGTTCCCAGGAGCCGGAAACGACGCTGCAGTAAGCGGTTAGCGTCGTCGATTCGCCTTGAAAACGGCAGACGGAACCCGGGCGAAACGGCGTCGGCGAATCTTTGAGGAGAAGGCGCAAAAGCCGTTCGCAAGCGCCGTTGTAAAGGACGGCGACGTCGCGCGTTTGGGCGTCGAACATCGTCGAGCGGCGGCTTTCCTGCAACGTCGGGTTGAAGAGGTAATGGTAAGCGTAAAGGGCGGACGTCGCGTAAATTTCGACGGCGAGCGCCGGACGCCGCGTTTCGAGACGCCGCGCTTCGAGATAAGCCGATTCGACGTAAGCGTAAATCGCGTCGGGGGACGGATTTGCGTCGATTTCGGCGAGAAGCCGCTCCAACTCCGGAACGCGAACTTTTTTTTCCGGAACGCCGAGCGCTTTGAGCGTTTGCGTCGCGCTTTGGCTCCGTTTCGGCCCTCCGAGCGTCGCGACGGCGAAACGGCGGTCGGCGGCGTTGGGGCGAATCTGATGGAAAAAAGTCGAGCAACCGGCGTTTCCGACGAGAAAAACGAACGTTGCGAGTAAAAACGTCGCGAAAAACAACGCCGATTTTTCGGCGCGACGCTCCCGAGGCGTCGACGTCGGCGGAACGACGAGCGGCGTCGGACGGGAAAGCGAAACGGGCGTCGAACGAGAAAAAGGCATCGCGACGACGAAAACGCGTTAAAACGGTGAAATTGGGGAAAGGGCGGCCGGCGAATCGAGCGGTTTCAACGGTCTTCCGAAACGAGAAGGCGTTTGATTTCGCTCAAATAAGCGGCGATCTGAACCGGTTGAACGTCGTCCCAAGCGGCGAGTTTGCGGGTCATGATCGCGACTTTCAACGATTCGAACGCTTCGGCGAAGTCGTTCGGGAGCGGGTCGAGTTTCGCGATTCCGTCGAGAACGTCGGCGGTCGAGCGTCGCGTCGGCTCCGCCTCCCAAGGCTCGTCGTCGCCTTCGAATTCGCCGAGATCGACTTCGTCGCCTTTTTTATTTTTTTTCGTTTTTTTCTCCTGCTCGCCGCCGATCTCGCCCCGTTCCGGAGAAAGCGGCGCGTCGTCGGATTCGTATTCGCGGCGTCCGCCGTTCGAACGCGGATAATCGGCGTCGTCGTCCGACGGAGCGAAGGACGCGAAGTCGGCGTCGGAATCGTTGAACGGGTTGACGTCGGCGTCCGGTTCCTCGACGACGATTTCCGATTCTTTCGGCTTGCGCGCGGGAGGGGCGCCGTATTTTTCCCAACGAGCGATCCGGGTTTGCGCGACCGACAGCTTTTCGTCGGAGGCTTTGCGGAGCCAATCGTCGGCGTCGTCCCAATCGAGCGCGGCCTGATAATGGCTCCAAAACAGGTTCGGAAGCGGTTCCGACGCGCCGAAACGCTCGTAAACGCGGCGGAGACGCCCGACGTGTTGCGGGGAAACGTTGCCGAGGCGCTGCGCGATCGACTCGTCCGAGTAAATTCGGCGCGGAAGACCCGCTTCGATCAATTTCGTTCGCCAGGAATGAACGACTTTGCCCTTTTCCCAATTCGTTTGGCTGACGAGGCGGTTCCAAAAACCGACGAATTCCGACGCGATTTCGTCGATCAGCGGTTCTTTTTCCGGCGGAACGGGCGCGTCGTCGGCGTCGCTTTCTGCGTTCGGATCGGCGTTTTCCGCGGCGTCGAAAACCGCTTGCTCCGCCGCGTCGTCAAACGGGGACGAGGCGTCGTCGTCAAATTCGGGATATTCGGGGGACGACGTTTCGGGCGCGTCCTCCCAAGGCGGGACGCTTTCGAGTTGCGAGTCGGACATTGGAGCCTTCCGTTGCGTTGGCAAGTGAGAAAATGGGGGGAATAAGGGAACTGGGGCGGGCGCGGCGCGGTCGAACGGCGAAAACGCGGTCGTTCTCCGTTCGATTGTCGCGACGCGTCGAGGGCGCCGCCCTTCAAAGATAGCGTTTTTTAGCGAACGCGGCAAGACGAAAATTTTTTTCCGCGCCTTTTTGCGGCGTCGTCGGGAAAAAAAGGAGAAGGAACGCGGACGAAACGGGAGAAAACGAGGGAAATGGGAAAAACGGGAGAAGTCGGCAACGCGGGAAGAACGGAGAAAATAAAGAAAGCGGAGAAAATAAAAGAGCGGAACGCCGCCCGACCGTCTCCGGCGCGAACGGAGGAGACGGACGAACGACGTTGGAAAGCGTCGTCGCAACCGGCGTTATTTCGCGACTTCGGCGTCGTCGAACCGCCATTCGTCGCGCCGTTCGAGGAACGGAACGCCGTCGGCGTCGAATTGGATCGGGAACCAAATATATCGACCGTCGATCGCGTTTTTCGGGTTCCAACGGTCGCCGATAAAGACGCAAATATTCTTTTCCGGAACGTTAAGAACGTAAGAGCTTTGCGACCAAAACGTCTTCGCGACTTCTTCTTCCGTTCCGCGGCAAGGGTTGCCCAACTCCTTCCAAGGGCCGAGAACGTCGTCGGCGACGGCGAGGCGCGCGGCGTTCGGATCCCAACCGGTGCAACCGGACGCGAAAAGCCAATATTTGCCGTCGCGTTTGAAAATCGCCGGAGCTTCGTAATAACGTCCCGGGAAAGCGCGGGCGTAAGAGCCGTCCCAATCGAGATAATCGTCGGTTAACGGCGCTATATGCAGCGTTCCGTTGCTTTCCGACGAATAAATGTGGTAAGCGCGGCCGTCGTCGTCTTGGAAGAGCGTCATGTCGCGGGCCTCCTGACCGCCTTCAAAGTCGGCGCGGTAAAGAAGGTTCGTCGGATAATCGGGCGTCCAACCGGTTTTGATTTTGCCGGCCGCGAACATTTCGTCCAACGCTTTGCGCTCGGCGTCGGAGAGCGGCTTTTTGTCGGCGTCGGCGACGTTCGACGGCCAGGCCCCGGCGTTCGGACGAGCGGCGCGGACGAAACGGTAAGGCCCGGCGACTTTGTCCGCGATCGCGATCCCGGTTTTAGCGTCGCGATAATTGCTTTTCGCGCCTTCAAGATGGAAAAACATGACGAATTTGCCGGTTTTAGCGTTGTAAAGAACCTTCGGACGCTCCAAAATGCAACCGCGAGCGATCGGACTGGCCGGGTCGTCCGAAACCGGGAGCGCGATTCCTTCGTCGCGCCAGTTGTAAAGGTCGGCGGAGGAATAACAGTGAACGCCGACTTGCGCCGAGTTGCCGAGCTCGCCTTCGACTTTGTGTTCGCCGAAGAGCCAATACCGCCCGTCGTGAATCAGGATTCCGGCGCCGTGCGCGTTGATCCGACCGCCGGTTTCGTCGAACCAAATTTCGCCGGAGCGGATCGCGTCGACCGGTTGAGCGGACGGCGTCGGCGCCGGTTCGTCGGCGAAAACGGAAAACGCGGAAAAAACGGAAAGAAGAGGGAACGCGAGCGACAACGAGAACGCGGCGAAAAAGCGGCGAGTCATCAAGGGCCTCCGTCGGGACGCGGCGCCGACGAGCGAACGACGGCGCCGAGTATTAACGTATTAATAACGTGTGTTGGTAAGGAATAAAACGAAACGCAAGGAACGAACGCGGCGAGGAAACGAGGTCGCCGCCGCGCGAAAAAACGGCCGCTTCCGACGCTCGAACTTCCGGCGTCGGAGCGGAGACGTTTCGACGCGAAAACGGCGCGAAACGTCGGAAAACGCGGAGTCTTCGATTTTTTCGAAAACGTCCCGAAAATCAAAGCGAAAGGACGTATTCGATCAGGTCGTCCTGTTCCTGCGGCGACAATTTATCGAGCCGACCGTCGCGGGCGCCGTGTTTGCCTTCGAGGAGCAACTCGCGGATCGTGAGGTAAGCGCCGGTGTTCATGTAAGGCGCGGTGCGCCAAACTTCGATCAGCGACGGCGTGTCGAACGCGTCGATATAATCGTTAGAATCCTGCGAACCGACGCGGTGAAGGCGCAAGTCGGTGTAATACGGCGCCGGGTGGCAAACCGCGCAGCCGGTTCGGTCGCTTTCGAAGAGGATTTTGCCCCGTTTCGCCGACTCGCTCAACTCGCCGTCGACGAGGCGCGGGCTCGGAACCGGGCGCAACGAACTCAAATATTCGTCGACCGCGCAAGCGTTTTTCTCGTCGACTTTTTTGAAGAGGATGTGCGTAAACCCGGCGCGCACCGCGGTTTCGGCGTCGGCGCGGATCCCGGAGATCATCGACGGCGGCGTTTCGTGCGAAAGAAGCATGCTCTTCGTGTTTTTCAAGTTGCCGACGCCGTCGTTGAGAAGATCCCAGTTGAAACCGTCGACGCGGGCGTCCGGGTGGCAGGTAACGCAACTTTGCCAATGTTCGAAGCAGGCGGTCGCGTCGTGGTAAACGATTTCGCCGCGTCGGCGCGTCGTCAAAACCGGTTTCGGCGCCAAACGGGCGAAAGATCGGGAAATTTCAACGCCTTTGAGCGGTCGGCGCGGTTCGAGTTCGACGAAGCGAAGGGGCGGCCCGGCGTTCGGATCGGACGCGGTTTCGGCGGCGAGTTCCGCGAACGCGGCGGCTTCCGCGGCGGAGTCGTCCGGGCGTTCGGCGTTCGGCGTCGAATTATCGTCGGCGGCTTGGGCGGCGTCGGCGAGCAAACGCGGCGGCGCTTCCTGCGAGACGTAAGAATTCGGGTAATATTCGTAAGGCGGCTCCAATTTGATCGTCGCTTTGCAGATCGCGTCTTCAAAATAGGACAAGACGTAAACGTCGTCGCCGCGAACGATCGTTTGACGCAGGCCTTTCAAGCCGAATTTGACTCGAAGTCGCGTCGGGAGATGAACTTCGCCGCTTGCGAACGACGAGTAAAGGTAAGCGCCGAACCCGGGGCGCGCCCATTCCGGCCGCTCCGCGAGCGTTTTCAAAACGCGATCCAACTGAACGAGAACGATTTCGTCCGTTCCGGCCAACGAAACGACGAGCCGCTTGCCGTCTTCCGAACAGGCGATCCCCCAAGGGTTTCCGGCGCCGAGCTGTTCGTCGTCGAGGAAGAAAACTTCGACGAATTCGCAGGTTTCGACGTCGACGACGAGGAAGACGTTTTCCGCGATCCAGCCGCCCGAAACCTGGCTCGTAACGGCGAGATAATTTCCTTGAACGGCGGTGATAAACGCGAATTTGCCGTCCGGCGAAAGCGTCATGTCCGTCAAGAGGTTGTGCCCGTTGAGGAGGTCGGTTTTCTTGACTTCGTTCGCGTCGAGATCGACGACGCGAACCGCCGCGCAGGAGTAAGAGACGTTGGCGCGTTTGTCGGTAATGCGACCGGCGACGACGTAACGGCGCCCGTCCGGCGTCAATTCGGCGCAAAACGGCTCGCGGCCGACGTCCCAACGGCGTTCGATCGCTCCGGTCGCCGCGTCGATTTCGACCGCCGCGCCTTCAAATTGCAACGTCGCGTAAACGAGTTCGCGCCCGTCGGCGGTTCGCTTAACCGAAACGTCGCTCGGCGTGTGCCCGATCGGGTAATCGGCGACGACGCGCATCGGCGTCGGCTCCGGCGTCGCGTCGGCGTTTTCCGGCGTCCGGGCGATCTCGACGATCGCGAGCCGTCCCTCGTGCCCGCCTCCGACGACCGCGAGCTTCGTTTCGCCCGGGAAAAACCGGAGTTTGTTCGGCTTAAACGGGAGCGGAATCGACTCGGCGTTCGCCGTTCCGTCGGCGCGAACGCGGCGCAGTCGGCCCGCGTTCCCTTCGGCGACGTAAAAGAACGCGCCGGATTTGTCGAGAAGAAAATCGGACGGCCCGACGTAATTCTCGACGTCTTCGGCGGTTTGCCCGTCTGGGATCGGCGCGTCCGGGCCGTTGAAGGCGGAGTAAAGCGAGTAGGTGTTTTGCGCGAACGCGACGGCGTCGAGCGCGGCGAAAACGGCGAGCGCGGCGCCCGCGAGCGCGAAAAATCGAACGCCGCGTCGTGCGGCGGAAAGCGTCGTGCGCATGATGAAATCCTGTTGGCGGTGATTCGATTCGGTGAAGATCGACGAAACGACCGCAAAAACGCCCGTTCGTCGACGCGATTTCCCCCCATTATAGCGCCGCGACCCGCGAATTAAAAGCGGGCGAGTCGAGATTTTTCGAAACGCTCTTGGAGCCGCCGTCGTTTCGTATATAATATAACGACAAAAACGGCGAAAACCGCTCGTTCGGCTCCCTTGCGCAAGAGTCGCGGCGTCGTTTGATTTTTTTGAGAACGCGACGTTAAGACGTTTTAGGACGTAAAATAAAATAACAGCGCGAAAAAATAGACGTTTTCAAAAGCGGGAAAAGACGCGGCGAAAGAAAAACGAGCGGATTTCGAAAAATCAAAAACGGAGAAACGGAAGAAAAAACGAGGAGACGGCGCGAATGAGCGGAGCGCGAAAAGTAACGGAGGAAGCGGCGGGGCAAACGGCGCAAGCTGAGCGAGCGTCCCGCGAAACGGGGGGCGTCGTCCTGTTTGGGCGGCGGTGGAGCGACGAGACGGTCGGTTTTGCGTGCGCGTTGATTTCGGCGCCGTGTTATAGCGTCGCCCTTTTTTTGATGCGATTGCTGACCGAGAGTCCGGACGTGAGTTCCGATTGGTCGCTCGTCGTAAAAGAAATGACGACGGTGGTTTGCATTGTTCCGTTTATTTTGGTCCAATGGTTGCGCGGGCGGTATCGCTTTCCGTCGGCGGCGGTTTGCGCGACTCTGATCGGCGCCGGTTTTATGTGCGAATTTGTCGGCGCCCGGCCGCATTTTTGGTCGTACGCGGCGATCGGGTTGGCGCTTTCGACGCCGTTAATACAAGCGTTGCAACTGATCGGAACGTCGGCGATCGGCGCGTTTTGGCTTAAAGAGAAAGTAACGAAAACGAAGGCGGCGGCGATAGTTGCGTTGATTTTGGCCGTTTCGCTCCTGGGGTTGAGTCAAGCCGGGGACGGAACCGGCGAGGTCGCGGGGCGGCAAATGCGGATCGGGTTCGGACTTTTTTGCGTTTTTTGCGCCGCGCTTGGGTATTCGACCCAAATGACGATGATGCGCAAAGCGTTGCGAGATCGCGCTTTAGACGGAAAACCGGACGCGGCGCGAACGCCGACGACGTTGGCGATGGTTTCCGTAACCGGGGTCGGCGCGCTCGTGTTCGCGACCTGTTTGACGCTCGATCGCGGCGTCGCGGCCTTTTTCGAGCCGCCCGCCGCGCTCTGGCTGCCGGCGATCGGGGCGGGGATCGCGAACATGATCGGTTTTTACTTTCAGATCGAGGGGGTGCGGCGGCTTTACGCGTCGAAATCAACGCTCGTCGCCGCGTCGCAAACCCTTGTTTTATCGGCGTTGGGAATCGCGTTTTTTGGCGAGCCGTTGAACGCGGCGGTTGTCGGCGGCTTGATTCTGGTCGCGGTCGGCGTCGGACTCGCCGGATTTTCGAAGTAGCGATCGGACGGCGACGAACGAACTGTTTGAAATTTTAGAAAAACGAGCGAAAAACAGAACGGGAGCCGATGAACTGGACGTTGACGACCGACCGAACGATTTGGGAGCTTGCCGCCGTCGCCGCGGGCGTCGTCTTGTGCGGGGTCGGCGCGTCGGCTTTTTTGAAAATGTCGAAAATTGTCGCGATATTGCGGCTCGGCGTTTTGGGCGCGGCGGTCTTGCTTTTCGTCGATCCGACGTTGACGCGGCGCGTCGAGGAAAAGCCGACCGTCGCGTTGACGTTGGACGATTCCGCGAGCGTTCGACGGCCGTTGGAGACGTCGGCAAACGTCGGCGCTGAAACGGTTTGGAAACGTTGCGTCGCGTTGGCGAAGGAGGCGGAAAGCGCGGCGGAGCGGCGGGGATTCGCGGTCGAACGGCGAACGCTTTCGGGGCGAACGGTCGCGGCGTTCGAGGAACTCGACGACCCCAACGCGGAAACGTCGCTTCTTCGCGAGTCGGCGGCGTTGGAGACGCGGCGGCGGGACGGCGCGACGTCGCGGACGAGCGGCAAGAGCGAAAGAATAATTTTGTTTTCGGACGGTATTCAAAACGACGGTTCCGGCGGCTCGGAAAGGGCGGCGGACGGCGCCGGTTTGGGCGGCGCTCCGGTCGACGCGGTCGCGGTCGGCGTTTCGACCGGGGCTTTCGATTGGCGTTGGGGCGCCGTCGACGCGTCGACGACCGTTTATCCGGGAGGCGCCGCCGCTTTGCGGGCCGAGTTGCGGCTCGAAAACGGAACGCCGGAAACGTCTGAAAAAAAAGAAGATAAGATCAAAGACGGCGCCGAAAGAGACGGCGGCGAAACCCGGCGCGCCGTCGTTCGGCTTTGGGAATCGTTCGTCGCGTCGACGGCGGAAAACGGCGGAACGAGCGAAAAGGGGCCGAAACTCGTTTGGGAACGCGTCGTCGACGTTCCGGTCGGTCGCGACGGCGTCGGGACGGTTCGCGTCGAACGCGAATGGAAGTTGGAGCGGATCGGGGTTTTTGATTATTTTCTTTTTGTCGCCGATATCGAAGACGCGGAGAAAACGGGGCGCGAGATCGAGAAAAACGCCGAAATTTTAAACGCGTTTGATTTTAATGAATTTTGTATGCTAAACAACGCGGCGCGGTTTCTCGTCGAGACGAAAGAGGAAAAACTCGGCGTCCTGTTGGTCGACGATTCTCCGCGTTACGAATATCGTTATTTGCGCGAATTGTTGCGCCGCGAAGAGGGCGTCGCGTTGAAAACGTTTCTTGCGAGCGCGGACGACGCGACGCTAAGCGCCGACGAGACGGCGTTTAGCGAGCGGGATTGGACGCGGCGCCGGTTGGCGGAGTTCGACGCGATCCTGGTCGGCGACGTTTCGGCGGAGCGTTGGGGCGGCAAGCTGCGGACGTTGGCCGACGTCGCGACGCGGGACGGAAGCGAAACGTCGATTTGGTTGCTTGGCGGTTCGGAAACGTTTGAAAAAAAAGAAGATAAGGACGGGGGCGAAGGGTTGGCGGCGCAGCTGCTTCCGGGTCTGTTCGGCGACGCGGGGAGCGGGGACGACGCGTCGCCGGCGGACGGCGGTTGGCGGCTCGAACCGACGGCGCGCGGACGGGCGATTTTTGCCGACGCGGCTTTTTCGGCGGCGTTCGACGGCGACGAAACGGGGACGCGAACTCTTGAATTTTCAAATGTTTGCGAAAGTTTGAACGCGGGCGTCGGGGCGGAGACGCTTTTCAACGCGCGGCGTCGTTCGGACGGCCGCGAAACGCCGGTTTTCGTCGTCGCGACGTTGGGGAAAAACAAGGTTTTGGCGCAAGGAACGGACGAGCTTTGGCGGCTCCGAACGCTCGGCGACAAAACGGTTTATCGTCGCTTCGTCTTGCGGGCGCTCGAGTTTTTGACCGACGGCGTTTCGACGCTCGGCGGCGCGGAAACGGCGGCGGAAGTCGCGCCGGAGTTTGAATCAAGCGCCGATTTACAAAAAATCAAAGACGTCGAAAAAAAACGGGCGAAACTTGCTTTCGAAACGGAACGCGTCGCGGCGCGGATCGACGTTTTGCGGGAAATTTCGGCGGCGACGGGGGGCGAGGCGCTCGATTTGCGCGATCTCGACGCCGACGCGGCGACGGAGGCGGCGCGAACGTTTTTCGAACGGCGGTTCGACGAGTATTCGCCGGTCGTCGTCGAGCGGTCGCGGCGGATCGTTCCGCGGAATCTTCTATTTTCGTTCGTTTTTCTCGCTTGGGGCGTCGCCTGGGCGCTCGAACGGCGGCTCGACGACGACCGGCGGCGCGTTCGAAACGGTTGCGAAATTTGCGAAAAATAGGGAAGACGTCGCGATTTGCAAGGTTGGGGCGTTTCTAAGGTTTGCGCGGCGAAAAGAGAAAAAAGAGGAAAAAAGTCGGCGAAAAACGTTGCGAAAGGGTTGTTTTGCGTTTTTTGGAGCGCTATAATCGGGAAAATTACGGCTCGGATCGGCGTTTGCGCGCCGAAACGTTCGAGCTTTGCCCGCGATATCGGCTTCGAGCGCGGCGTTCGCGTCGTCGGCTCGTCGGGATTTTCGCGGCGAATCGTCGGGCTTCGTCGTCTTTCCGGTTGGAATTTCCGATCGGGAAACGCTCTCGTTGGGAGACGACGGCGGAGCGCGTTTGTCGCAACGGACGTTGACGTCGCGACGCTCGGCAAGCGAGACCGGGCGAGCGCGGACGCGTCGAAATCGCTAAGGACGAACAGACATGACAAAATTATTTTCCGCCGCGGCGCTCGCGTCGTCGGCTTTGCTCGCTTCCTTATTAATAACGTCGCCGGGCGTCGCGAACGCCGCCGACGTTCAAACGGTCGTCAAGGGGTGGGCGAACGATCAGGCGGCCTTCAACGAGATGTCGAGCGAGATCGCCGCTTCGGCCGGTTTGAACATGCTCGATTTTCCGGGCGCCCAGCTCGTCGTCGCCGATCAGGTCGATTCGCCGCAATTTTTGACCGACGGCGAAGCGGGAACGCTCGGCGGGGTCGGGCGCGCCGCGACGCACGGGGCGCCGTCTCGCGTCGTTTATTATCTCGGCCAACCGCGTTCGATTTCGGCGATCCGCGTCTTCACCGGGAACATCGACGCCCGCGGAAATCAGGATTTTGAAATTCGTCTCGCGAACAACGCCGCGAATCCGGGGCAGGAACCGCAGTTCCCGGAAGCGCCGACGTTTACGTCCGGGGACAAAGTCGTCGGCGGGAACGGCGGCGGTTATTTGACCTCTTACGAAGCGGCGGACGGAGCCGCGATCGGCGACCAGACTTACGACTGGGTCGAGTTCCGGCTTTGGCGCGTTTACAACGTTAAAGCGGGCGAACCGGCGAAAGCGCAAAGCGCCGCGACGAGCTGGGGTTCCGTCGTCGAGTTGCAGGTTCTCGGCGATCCTAACGATCCGAATTTGTTCGCGTCGGAAGCGGAACGCGCCGACTGGCTGGCCGCGCGCGCCGCTCGCAAGCTTGAAAGCGAATTGGAGAAGATCGGCCCGGACGTCGCGTTCGCGGTGAAGAATCTCGACTCGCTGCGCCTCGCCATCGAAGACATGGTCGCGAACTATCCGGACGAATTTGAGAACGCCGGGTACGCGGAGCGTTGGGCGGAATTTCGCGATCGCTTCGCCGCCGCGAAAAACGACGTCGCGAAGTCCGTCGAGATCGCTAAAGAATACGACGCGTTCCGCCGCGAAGTTTTGCTCGCGCACCCGGTTTTTGAGTTCGAAAAGATCCTGATGCGCAAGACGAACAATCCGGCGCTCATGCCGAACTGGATTTCGAACGCGTCGCGTCCCAAGGGGCAGTACGACGATTCGCTCGTTTTCCTCGACGTCGCCGACATGAAGGCGCCGCTCCAGGAAATTACGAAGGGGCGCAACGGCTCGTTCATCGGCGATATCGCGCTCCACTGGGACGCGGATCGATGCCTGGTTACCGCGCTGTCGGACGCCGGCGTTTGGCAGATTTTCGAGTGCGACCTTGAAAACGGCTCGCTTCGTCAGGTTACGCCGGAAATGGGCGGCGACGTCAACAACGTCGAGGGGTGCTACGTGCCGGACGGTTCGACGCTCTTCGTTTCGACCGCGTCGATGATGGGCGTGCCGTGCATCGCCGGCACCGACGTCGTCGGGAATATTTACCGACTCGAAGCGGACGGCGAAACGGTGCGCCAGCTGACGTTCGAGCAAGACCAGGACTGGTGCCCGACGCTCCTTCCGAACGGCCGCGTCCTTTATCTCCGTTGGGAATACGTCGACATTCCGCACTATTATTCGCGCTATCTCTTCACGATGAATCCGGACGGCACGAACCAGGTCGAGCACTACGGTAGCGGCGGGTATTGGCCGAACAGCCTCTTCTACGCGAAACCGCTTCCGGGGCAATCGTCGAAATTCGTCGGGATCGTCAGCGGACACCACGGCGTCGCTCGCGAAGGCGAATTGGTCGTCTTCGACCCGGCGCTCGGTCGTCGGGAAACGTCCGGCGTCGTGCAGCGCATTCCGGGCCGCGACAACCCGCCGGCCAACGTTACGGTCGACCAGCTCGTCGACGATTCCTGGCCGAAATTCGTCTTCCCGTGTCCGCTCGACGACCAGCGGTTCCTCGTTTCGTGCCGCATGAAACCGTCCGATCCGTGGGGCCTGTATTTCGTCGACGCGTTCGACAACATGGTCTGCCTGCGCGCCGAAGAGGGGCTTCACCTCCTCGAACCGTTCGCGGTGATTCCGACCGACGAGCCGACGACGATTCCGGATCGCACCGTGCCGGGCGAAAAAGATTCGAACGTCTTCATCACCGACGTTTATTTCGGGCAAGGGCTCCCGAACGTTCCGAAGGGAACGGTCAAAAAGCTCCGCGTTTTCGCCGTTAGCTACGGTTATCGCGGCGTCGGCGGCCACGACGTGTTCGGCGTCGAAAGTTGCTGGGACGGGCGCCGTCTCCTCGGCGAAGTTCCGGTTTACGAAGACGGAAGCGCGTCGTTCAAGATTCCCGCGAACACGCCGGTCGTTTTGCAACCGCTCGACGCCGAAGGCGCCGCCGTTCAAACGATGCGCTCGTGGTTCGTCGGCATGCCGGGCGAAAACCAGTCGTGCATCGGTTGCCACGAAACGCAAAACGACGTGTCGCCGACTCAAACGACGATCGCTCGCAACACGCCGCCGGTCGACCTGACCGAATTCTACGGGCCGGAGCGTCCGTTCTCGTTCGAGGGCGAAGTTCAGCCGGTGCTCGACAAGTTCTGCGTCGGTTGCCACGACGGTTCCAAAACCGACCGCCCGAATTTCGCCGACACGAGCCGCGGCCCGCAAAACTTCTCGATGGCCTACCACGCCCTGCACGGCTACGCGCGCCGACCGGGCCCGGAAAGCGATATTCACGTGTTCAAGCCGATGGAATACCACTCTTCGACGTCGGAACTCGTGCAAATGTTGAAGAAAGGACACCACGGCGTCGAACTCGACGAAGAAGCCTGGCGCCGCCTCCACTGCTGGATCGACCTGAACGTCCCGTATTTCGGTTCGTGGACGGAGATCGTCGAAGCGGGGAAAGAACGCGGCTCGAGCGTCGTTAAGGCCGTTTCGGATCGCCACGTCGAGCTGAAGAAACTCTACGCCGACAACGATTTGAACTTCGAAGCCGACGCGTATTATTACGACGAGGCGAAGAAAAACCGCCCGGCTTTCGTCGCGCCGAAAGAAGCGCCGGAGCTCGACCGCTCCGCGCCGCAAGTCGCGAACTGGCCGTTCGACGCCGCTCAGGCGAAAGCGATGCAGGACGCGTCGAGCGTCGGCGACGGCGCCGCGAAAGACGGCGAATACGTTGTTTCGGTCGTTTCGGCGCAAAAAGCGAAGGTTTCGCTCGCGAACGGAACGGCGTTCGAAATGGCGCGGATCCCGGCCGGCTCGTTCGTCATGGGCGACGAAAACGGGTTCGCCGACGAGTTCCCGCGTTCGGCGACGACGATCGAAAAGCCGTTCTGGATGGCGACGACCGAAACGACGAACGCGGCGTACCAACTCTTCGACGCGACCCACGACAGCCGTTACGTCGACCAATGGTGCAAAGACCACGTGCTCCCGGGCTACCCGGCGAACCTGCCGAATCAACCGGTCATCCGGATTTCGCAGGCGCGAGCGGCGGAATTCTGCGCCTGGTTGAGCGAAAAAACCGGTAAAAAATTCCGACTTCCGACCGAAGCCGAATGGGAATGGGCCGCGCGGGCCGGTTCCGCGACTTCCGCCTGGTACGGCGACGGCGACGCCGATTTCGGCAAGTTCGAGAACCTGGCCGACGTTACGACGAAACGCTTCGTCGTCGCGGGCGTCAATCCGCAACCGATCGAGAATCCGGCCGACTGGCTGGCGTACATCCCGCGGATCGACAACGTGGACGACGGGCAAATGATCGCGACCGACGTCGGGTCTTACGCGCCGAATCCGTGGGGCCTTTACGACATGCTCGGGAACGTCGCCGAGTGGACGTCGAGCGATTACAAACCGTATCCGTACAACGCGGCGGACGGTCGCGAGTCGGGTTCGGCGGAAGCGAAAAAGGTCGCGCGCGGCGGTTCGTGGAACGACCGTCCGAAGTGGGCGCGCTCCGGCGTTCGTCGCGATTACGAAAGTTGGCAACCGGTTTACAACGTTGGTTTCCGCGTCGTTTGCGAAGACGATTTGGCGGAGTAACGCGATTTTGAGTTTTAGAAAAATCGCTTGAGGAAGAGCGGGACGGCGCGGTCGTTCCGCTCTTTTTCTTTGGGCGTTCGGCGTCGAACGGGCGGCGAGCCGTCGAGCGATCGGACGCGGCGGTTCGCAAGCGTTCGCCTCCCGGATTTTCGACGAAAAACGACGCCTCGAACGTTGCGGAAATAAAAAAAAGCGCCCGGCGCTCCCGCGTCGGACGCTTTAACGCGACTCTTGAAAAATAACGGTCAAACGTCGGACGGCTCGGCGTCGTCGGTCTCTTCCTCTTCGAGGCGTCGCCGGACGTCGTCTTCGACGATCCAGGCCAAGCGGCCCAAAAAGCGCAGATAAAGCGCCGGAATGAAGCTGAAAATCAGGGAAACGACTGCCGCCGCGAACGCCGCGCGAGCCGGCGAGCCCTTCGCCGAAACCGCCGTTCCGACCGCCGCCAAAGAAAGACCGATCGTCCCGAAAAGGAACGCGAACGCGATAAAATAAAAGTTCAGCCAACTTCGCCAAACGCGCTTCAAACTCAAAACGGTTTCTTTCGTCGCCAGGTAAAAAAGCGCGTCTTTCTGCATGCAGCCGAGGAAAAAGAACGGCGTCAACACCGTTGCGGAGAGCGTAAAACCGACGAGCGGATTCGTTCCCAAAACGCCGAACAGGAACGCGCCCGGCGTTCCGCCGATGCAAACGAGCGTCGTCAGCCAAAGGAACTGGCCGAGCCCGCCGATGAAATTATACTCCGGCCACTCGTCGATTTCGTCCGCGCCGGACGCCGTTTCGACGAAAATGTGAAACGAGTGCGGGATCGAAAAAACGCCCCAACCGAAGCAAAAGAGCGAAAAAACGACTTTGTCCGCCCAAACGCAACGGAAGAACGCCGTCAGCGCGCCGAGTTCCCGATTTTGCTCGAGCATCTCCGCGACGCCGCTTGAAAAGTGTCGCGAAAACAGCCAAGTCGCCAAAAACAACGGGATAAACGCCAAGCCGGAAATGATCGCCAACCGCGTCAGGAACGAAAACGAGCAAAACGGTTTCATGACGCGGTCGACGAACGGCCGCTCCGGCAACGGGATCCGCTCGCCGCGGACGTATTCTTCGTCGCCGCGCTCTTCGCGTTCCCGGCGTTTGCGTTCGTAAATTTCTTCGAGCGAGAACCCGGCGTCGGACGCGTCGTCGAAATCGAGTTTTCGGGACGTTTTTTTCTTTTTCGGCGCGACGGGGCGCGGCGGCGGAACGGGCGTCGGTTTCGGCGTCGGAACGGGTTCGGCGAGCGCGTAAACGTCCTCTTCGTCCGGCGCGTCGTTTTTCGGCGGCGCGACGGGGGGCGCGTCGTTCGGATTCGGCGTCGGGACGGCGGAAGGCGTTTCCGGCGCGGCGTCGGAGCGGATCGCGAAAACGTCGTCCGGCGTTGTTTGTGAAACGAATTTCAAACCGTACTGCGCGTCGGCTTGGAGACGCGGAACGTCGGTTTCGGGCGCGACGCGGAGATCGTCGTCGTTTTCGTTGGGAGAGCGGCTGTCGGCGTCGGACATAACGCGGCTTTCTATCGGAGAAATAAGGAGTTGCGAAGCGACCGGAGCAACGGGAAACCGGCGAAAAAGGGCGCGTCGGCGAACGAGCGCTCGCGTCGACGGGCGGGCGTCGGCGGGCGTTCGAGCGAACGCTTTCCTTTAGAATAGCGGATTCGGCGCGTTTTGGCAAGGGGCGGCCCGATTTTTCGTCCGGTTTCGCGTCGTTTTCGAACGTCGGGGGCCGATTTTTCGTCGAACGGCGGCGAAACGCGAAAAACGACTCCGCGTCGTCTTGACAAGACGGCGTCGAACGGGCAAAATAGAGGAAAGACCGACGAATCGCCGCGGCGGACGCCCTTGTTCGACGTTCGCGGGCGGGTCGGCGGCAAACCGTTTAAAATAAGCAAGAAAGGAAAGACGGGAAAATGGAAGAGATTCGGTTGGCGAACGCGGAAGCGGGGATTCGGGAGCGGCTCCCGGAATTAACGGAGCGGATCGTCGCGTCTTACGCTCGCACCCGGGCGACGAGTCGGCTCGACCGCTGTTCGCTTCCGAACAAGGAGGTCGTCGTTGAAATCCTGAGCGACCTGAACGAGGTTCTTTTTCCCGGCTTCCGACGGCGCGACCGTTTGAACTCGAACAACGTCGTTTATTACGTCGGAAATCTCGTCGACAAAATTTACGACGCGTTGCGGGCGCAAATTTCGAGGGCGTTTTGCGGCGAAACGACGAACGGCTCCGCGCTCGAGCCGTGCCGACCGGAGAAGCGCGCCGATTTCGACCGGCTCGGCGACGAAAAGGCGGCGGCGTTTTTGGCCCGGATCCCGGAGATCCGCGAAAAACTCGAAAAAGACGTCGAAGCGGCGGTCAAAGGCGATCCCGCGTGCGCGTCGGCGGCGGAAGTCGCGTTCTGTTATCCGGGATTCGAAGCGATCGCGACGCACCGGATCGCGCGGACGCTTTGGGAACTCGGCGTCCCGTTGATTCCGCGGATCATGTCGGAGCTGGCGCATTCGCGAACCGGCGTCGACATCCATCCGGGCGCGAAAATCGGCGAATATTTCTTCATCGACCACGGCACCGGCGTCGTGATCGGCGAAACGTGCGAGATCGGCGATTGGGTCAAGATTTATCAGGGCGTTACGCTCGGAGCGCTGAGTTTTCCGCGCGACAAAAACGGCGAGCTCGTGCGCGGAACGAAACGGCATCCGACGTTGGAAGACGGCGTCGTCGTGTACGCGAACGCGACGATTTTGGGCGGCGACGTCGTCGTCGGGCGGGACTCCGTGGTCGGGTCGAGCGTGTGGCTGACGCGGTCGATCGCCCCGCGTTCGACGATCGTTATCGAGAAACCGCGTTTGATCGTTCGGGAAAATTGACGCGACGAAAACGACAAAAACGAAAAAAGCGCGAAACGCCGGGGAACGGAGCGAACCGTTAAATCCCGTCGTTTCGCGCTTTAGCGTTAAGCGTTTCGTCGGCCGCGGCGAGGCGAACCGGGCGAGCCGCTCATTCTTCCGAGGTCAGGGCGAAGTCGAATTTGTTCGAGCCTTTGACGACCGTCGCGGTCAAGCCGGAGGTTTCGCCGTCCAAATAGCGGGCCGGAACGCGTTGAATTTCTTTCAATTCCGGAACTTCTTCGCCTTCGTCGTTCGTCGTCGTTCCGCCGGTTTCGACTTCGTCGACGCAATCGATCGTAACGACGTAATCGCCCGGCGTCGTGCCGGCGTCGGCTTTGCCGAGGAGCGTTTGAAGTTTGTATTCGCCGAGTTCGTTCGTGCGTCCGACGCCCTGCATCGCGCCGGCGGTTTTGTCGACCGGCGTGAAGTAAACGTTCGCGTTCGGAAGCGGTTCGCCGTCGAGCGTAACGACGCCGACGACGCCTTCGGTTTTGACCGCGCCGCCTCCGCAAGCCGGAACGACCGCCGACAGGCCGAGAAGCGCGAGAATAACGAAAAGTTTGTTTTTCATAACAAAATTCCTAAAAGCGCGGCGTCGACGGGGAGGAAAACGAAAGCGCCCGACCCGAGCGGCGACCGCGCCGCGTTAAATTTGCGATCAAAGCGTTTCGGTTTCGCCTTTGTTCGGAGTCGCCATCGCGCCCCAAACGCCGTGTCCGGATTTGCCGGTCCATTTGTTGTCCTGGCCGCCGGTGTTCGCCGAACCGCCCATGATCGTGGTAACGTCGCCGCAGTCGATCGTTTCGCTGACGAAACGCACCGAGCCGTCGCACATGACGACGTTGACGCCGCCGCTGTGGTTCGACGAAGCGGAAATGCAGCCGTAGTCGGAAGATTGGCCGCCGCCGGAACCGCAGCAGCTCGGGGAGTTCGGCGGCAACGCGGCCTGGAATTGCGTGCAGCCGCTGCGAGCGTCGATCCAACGCCGACCTTTAATCGAGTAAACCGTAACTCCTTCGGCAAGCCGGCCGTTTTCGCCGCGGAACGCCAGGCACGCCGACGACGGTTTCGATTTCGCGCCGGTCAGGTACGCGACCGCCGATTTCACGCTGCGGTCGCCGCTGACTTCCGTAACGTTGACTTCGCTGAACGCCATCGTGTTGCTCAAGCCGTCGACGATCGTGGCGAACGTCGTGTTCGGGCAGAAGGCGCCGCTCATGAAGACGCCGCGGCGGTTCGAGTTTCCGGTCGAGTCGTTCGACATGATCGCGTCGCCGTTGTTCGTGGCGTAGCTGCAGCGACCCATGTGATTTTCCTGCCCTTTGGAGCCGACCGCGCGGCCTTCGGACGGGCAAAGGAACGCGTCGACGCCGGTCGTCGCCGGGTTTTCGTCCATGTCGGTCGGGATTTCGCTTCCGTTGGTCGGGCTGAAGGAGTACGAGGCGTTTCCGGTCGTTTGCGCTTTTTTGAGCGCGCCGGTCATCGTGTTGAAGAGCGCCGTTTGTTCGATGTACGGGAGGAGCAGCGCCTGCGCCGAATAGCGGTAGAGGCGGCCCAGAGTCGCCGCGTGATAAAAGCCTTCGGTCCAAAACGCGTCGCGGTATTGGTTCGGAAGGCGGTTGTGCGTGTCGTGGAAATTTTGAACGGCGAGGCCGAGCTACTTCATGTTGTTCGTGCACTGCATGCGCCGAGCCGCTTCGCGAGCCGCTTGAACGGCCGGGAGGAGCAGTCCGATAAGAATGCCGATGATCGCGATGACGACCAACAGCTCGACGAGAGTGAAGCCGCGGCGCGACTTCGAAACGGAATACGTCATGTCGGTTTCCTTTAACAACGACGGGGAACGAAAAATGAAAATTTCGACGCGCTTTGAAAGCGGCGTCAAGGACGGGCGTCGGAGAAGCGAACGGCGAAACCCCGTTCCGCGTCGAGCGGAAACGCTCCCTGAAACCCGTCGAAAGGCCGGCTCGACGGCGCTGCGGCAAAAGATGCGAAAACGAGACGGCGTTACGATTGTAAAGGCCGCGGCGATTCTGTCAAGAAACTTTTTACGCGAAAAAAATCGAAAATGCGAAAAACCCCGGAAAAATAGGGCTCCGAGGCGAAAACGCGGGCGTCCCGACGGCGGCGGGCGGAGAAAAAGAACGGCCCGACGAAACGCCGCGTCCGTTCGACGCGTCGTCAAACGAGAACGAGCCGTCCGTCGAGCATGTCAGGGATCATTTTGCGCACTTCCGATTCGATTTCGCGTTGAGGATAACGAACGCTAAAGTGCGACGCGATGATTTTTTGATTTTTGAACTTTTCGCGACGCTCGACGTAATCTTCGACGCGCATGTGCCCGCTTTTGCCGCCTTCGTTGCGTCGGGACGAAAGCCGCGTCATTTCGGCGATCAAAACGTCCGCTTCGAACATCGTCGGGTTTTCGTCGAGTCCGCGCGCCGAGCTGTCCCCTAAAAAAGCGACGCGCGGGAAACGCAGCTCGTAGGAAATTTCGACGCCGGAAAGATTCAGATCGCGGATCGCTTCGCCGTCGAGCTCCAAATACTCCGGCTTCAGCTTTTTGCGCCGTTCCCAAACGACGTATCCGACCGACGGCGTCGAGTGGTAAGTCTTGTGAACGCTGACGATAAGTTCCCGCGAAAGATCGATTTCGTCGCCCGGTTTGACGCCGATCAGCTCGCACGGGAGCGCGCCCTGATCCAAGCGGCAAAAGACGCCGAGCAGTTGGCGAACTTCCGAAACTTTTTCCGCCGGGAGGTAGATCGTCGGCGGCTCCATCTTCATCATGCGGCGCCGAGCGACGTAAGCCGGGAGCGCCAAAATGTGATCCATGTGCGTGTGCGACACGAAATAACGCGGCGTGCCCATAAATTCCCAGGGCTGCCAACCGAGGTCGAACCCGAGTTTGAACTCCGGAACGCGCCAGAACGTTTTCACCGGAGCGCGGGAAAACCCTTCGACGGTGAAGAGCTCGCACTTGATTTGCCGATACGTCGCGCGCTCCGCGTAGTTGTCGAGCGCCGGGTTAAATTTCGATTTCTTGGGCGATTCGGGCATTTTGGAAGCTTCTTTCGGGCGACGCGCCGTCGACGCGGACGTTTGTTCGTTCGCGCCGGGTCGGGGCGACTCCGAAAGAACGCGGAACAAACCGAGCTCCATTTTACCCGATTTTTCCGATTTCGAAAGGGGGGAACGCGGAGAAAACGAGCGTTCGAGCGAAACGAAAGCGCCCGGCGCCGTCGAAAAGTCGCGGCGTCGGGCGCTTCGAAAGCGGAACGGGGAATCGTCGGCGACGAACGGAACGGTCGAGCGTTCGCGGTCGTCGCCGATTAGATTCGACGTTCGCGGTTGGAGTCGCTTGATTGTCGCGTCGTTAATTAAGCGAGAACCAGGCGCCCGTCGAGCATATCCGGGAGGAATTGGCGAACCGCCTCTTCGATTTCCTCTTGCGAATAGCGAATGCTAAAGTGGCCGGCGATAACTTTTTTATTCATGAACTTATCGCGGCGAACGGCGTAGTCGCCGACGCTCAAATGGCCGCTTTTATAGCTTTGCGTAACGTCCTCGACCGGGCCGTCGAGCCGCGTCATTTCGGCGACGAGAACGTCGGCTTCGTACATCGCCGGGTTTTCGTCGAGCCCTTGCGGCGAACTGTCGCCCAGGTAGGCGAAGCGCGGAATGCGGGTTTCGGCGGTAATCTCGACGCCGGAGGCGCGCAGGTCGCGAATTTCCGGGCCGCTCAACTCGGCGTACTCCGGCTTCAGCTTGTTGCGCCGTTCCCAAACGACGTAACCGACCGACGGAACCGAGTGGTAAGTCTTGCAAACGCTAACGATAAGTTCGCGCGAAACTTCGATCTCGTCTCCGGGTTTGACGCCGACCAACTCGCATTCGAGCGGGCTGCCGTTGACCTCGGCCATCGCGTCGACCGCGCGGCGAACGCTTTCGACTTTTTCCTCCGGGAGGTAAATAGTCGGGCGTTCCATATCCATCATCGCGCGGCGCGCCAGGTAAGCCGGGAGCGCCAAAATATGGTCAAGGTGCGTATGCGTCAGGAAATAGCGCGGGACGCCCATAAACTCCCAAGGTTGCCAACCGAGGTCGAAGCCGAGCTTGTATTCCGGGACGCGCCAAAACGTCATGACCGGGCCGCGCGAAAAACCTTCGACGGTGAAAGAACCGCAGTTGAAGGAGCGGTAACTCGAGCGTTCGTTGTAGCTTTCCGATTCGGGCTGTTGTTTTTGTTTCTTTTCCTTTGCCATTTGGTTTTCCTTTATGGTAAGAAAGGGTTTCGACCGACGCGCCGGTCGAGTGCGACCGTAAATTTCGCGTTTTAAGCGAACTAGGCGGGAGCGGAAGCGGCGCGGTTGGCGTCGCCTTGCGCTCTCGTTGTCTGTAAGAGCGTCCGTAGCGTGAAAATTAGCGAAATTTTTTCAAAAATTTTCGGGAAAATTTGAAATTTTTTTCCCGAGCGCGGAAAAACGGAACGCGGAACGACGCTAAACGTTGTGAAAACGCCGCTTAACGTCGCGTTAAAAAACGGTGAAAAAGCGGCGAAGCGTCGGCTTCCTCCGTTTCGGCGGCCTTTTCGAGCTTGCGTTCGCGCAAAATTAATGTCGTCTTAACGTCGTCGACGATTGGTAAGTTGGCGCCGCGTTGGGAAGATTATACTCGATTTGCGTCGAATTGCGAGCGCCTAAAGCGTTTTTGTGTGAAAATTTTAAAAACTTTTCGATTTTCCGCTCCGGTTTTTCGCGTAGATTTTCAACGTCGACCCCGAAACCGCCGTGTTTCTTTGATTTTTTGAAAAGCGTTGCAAAAGTCGGGCGCCGGGAAACGCGGGAAGGTCGAACAAACGAACGCGTTTGAAAAGTTTGAAAAACGTTTGAAACAGCGGTCGGCGGCGACTATTTCTCGTCTTTCTTTTCCCCGCCGGAGGTCAAACGTCGGAACGCGTCGCGCAACGGTTTCGGGCGCTCCGTCGGGACGGCGTCGGTCGGCGTCGGCTCCTGTTCCGGGAAGACGTTCCACCAGGCCTTTTTGACGCCGGAGAAACGCTCCTGACGAACGATCGGCGAGTTCAGCGCCCCTTCGACGCGGATTTGCGCCAACTGATCGCCGACGCCGCCGAGAACGTCCGAAACGATCGGGATCTGGTCGGACGCGCTTCCGAGGCGGGCGTTGAGCGTCAGGTCGATCAATTTTTCTTTGTCGCGAACGGTCAGCCAGCCGTCGCCGAACAGGGTGAGGGCGTTGCCTTCGAGGAGAACGCGGTTCAGTTTGAGACGTTCGCCGATCACCTGAAAATCGACGAACGCCGAGTTGAACGCGGTTCTGTCCGGTTCGCGAACGCTGAGAATCTGGAGAATTTTGACGATTTGCGGCGACTCGTAAAGCTCCGCTTCTTGGAGGCTGAACCCGCCTTCGCCTTTGAGCGTCGCGACGCTGCGGCCTTCGCCGCGCAGGGTCGCGTAAGCGGCGACGCGTCCTTGGATCGGTTTCGCGCCGGGGGAAAATTCGCGGGTAACGTCGGCGAGCCGGGCGTTTTTGACGTTGAATAAAATCTTGTACGACGGGACTTGACGACGGTAAAAAACGCCGTCGGTCGTCGCCAGTCCGTCGAAAACGCGCGCTTGGACGGGGCGGCTTGCGTCGGCGGCCGAGACGGTCGCGACGGGTTGCCGGTCGAGCGTCGACGGAGCGTCGCCGGAACCGAGCGTCGCGGCGTTCGCTCCGGAAGCGCCGAGAAGACCCGGGGGCGCGGTCGGAACGGCGGACGGAGTCGGGCGACGGGGCGTCGGCGTCGTCGGCGCGAATCCGGGGGGCGCGTCCGAACCGTCGGCGATCGACGTTTGACCGCGGTAAAGGGCGGAACCGTCGGGCCCGGCGGCGACTCCGACGGCGCGGTAAAGCGGGTCGGCGTCGATCCGTTCCCGCAAAAACGGATGTTGATAAAGGAGAGCGCGGCGAACCGGCGGCGCGTCGCGACCCCAAAAAAAGTCGGTTCCGTCGAAGTAAAACGGCCCGGTCGTCCGCGAAACGAGAAGATCGCCCCAGCAAAACGAATCCAGGTCGAACTCGCCGCCGATCGCGATCGGCCCGCCTTCGACCGCGAAACCGCGCGTTTGAACCCGTCCGCAAACGTTGTTTAACGGAACGTCGTTCGGGCGGAACGAATTTTGTTGCGCGACGAGCCGCAAGTCCCAAACGACGTTAAGACGAGCGTTCGGCCCCGCGCCTCGTTCGAGCCGCGCCGCGCCGTCGACGTTGAAAAAGCCGTTCGGTTGGAGGTAATCGACGAAAGCGACCGCCGTCGGAGGCGCCGCGCTCAATATGTCGCGGCCGAGTTGAAGCTGTTCGACGCGCAACGCCGAAACGTCGAACGACCAACCGGCGTTCGGGGCGAAGCGGCCGAGAAGGTTCGCCGAACACGTCGTTCGACCGGAGCGAGCGCGGAACCCGTCGACGCGCAGTTCGCCGGCTCGATAAGCGACGCGGCCCCGCAAATCGTCGAGTTCGTAAGCGAGCGACGCCGGTTTCATCGACGCCGACCCCGGAACCGGCTCCGCGTCGAATTCGACGTCGAGTTTGCGGGCGTCGGTTCGGTACGCGACGCGAATTTGGCCGTTCGCTTTGCCGGAAAGTCCGAGTTTGTCGAGCGTTTCGCGGCCGTCGTATCGAACGAGCGCGTTCGAAAGCTCTTCGCCGAGCGGGAAATCTTCGACGTCGGTCGTCAGCTCGAAGCGCCAGGCGTCCGGCGCGAGCGGCGTTCCCGGCGGCGTCGGAACGGTCGCGACGAGAGACGGCGGGGCGGAGACGGCGTCGTCGGCGAAATCGGCGCCGCGCAAAGGCGTTTCGGGCGTCCCGGACGTCGGAACGTTCGCCGAAACGGAGCGGATCGGAGCGCCGGGAGAACGGGAGTAAACGGAGCGCGACGCGGCGTCGGGAACGGTCGCGACGGCGGCGTTTCCTTTTTCCGACGCGGAACGCAACGCGGCTCCGGAAACGAGCGAGCCGGAAGCGCGAAGTCGGGCGGCGCCGCTCTTGCCGGAGAGGTTGGAAAAGACCCAAACGCCTTCCTCCATTTGGATTAAGCCGCCGATCGACGAGATCGGAAGGGGGAAAAGATCGTATTGGATCGTCGCGTCGCGGACGCCGATCGTCGTTTTGAGGCGCAGCGGATCGGCGCGTTTCGGGTCGTAATCGATCCGGACGTTCGCGTCGAACGCTCCGGACGGACGCAAACGGGCGAGTTCGGCGCGGCTCGTCGCCGGGAGCGCCGACAAAAGCCGGGCGTCGATCGGGCGTCCGAGCCCTTCGATTTCGACGAAACCGGTCGGCGTTCCGAGCGCGTCGTCGAAGCGTCCGTCGATTTTGAGCGAACGTTCGTTCGAATCGGAGCGAAGCGCGAGCGTCAGCGCGCCTTCGGCGTCGAGCGCGACCCGACCCGCGAGCTGTTCGAGCGGGTAAGGGAACGCGACGCAAACGAGATTGAGCCCGGAACCGGAAACGACGAGATTCGTCGGGCGCCAAACGCCGTCGGACGCCGACTTTTCGACCGTCAAATCGACGTTGGTCGTCGCCGAAAAACGATAATCGTTAATGAATTTCAAAAACTTGCGCAATTTTTCCGGCTCGACGTTCGCCGTCGCGGCGTTTTCGATCGCGAGCCGTTTCAAACTGGCGTCGTCGAGCGGGTAATCGTTCAACCGGAGGCGGAGCGCCGCCGCGGTCGGGGCGACGAGCGGCCCGCGTTGACGGTAAGCCGCCGACAGCGTCGTCGAGCCGCTTCGCGCTGAAAAACGTTCGATATTAACGGTTTCCTGCGTCGCCGAGTAATCGATTTCAACGTCGGAAAGGGGGAATTTGAGGAGCGGGGACGCGACGGCGCCGCGGGCCAGCTCGCCGTCGACGCGGAAACGAACGCCGTCGGGCGCGGTCGCGTCGCGCGCCGCTTCGAAATCGAACGACGTTTGAGCTCGAGCGTTTCGGAGCGAGCCGAGTTTGCCGCCGAGTTCGGCGTCGAGGCGTTGAACGACCGGCGCGACGTCGAGTCGGCGAGCGGCGCCGCGAACCGCCCAATCTTTCTCGACGACGCAACCGCGGACGCTCAATTCTTCGACGTAAGGGTTCGACGCGGCGAGATCAAACGTCCAAACGATCTCGTTCGCGGCGAGGGCGGGCGGCGCGGCGGACGCGTCGGCGACGGCGGGCGGGGCGGTTGCGTTGGAGAAAAGGCGTTGGTCGTCGAGCAGTTTTTCCGGGGAAAGCGCCGGGGCGTCGGCGAGTTCGCTTCGCGGCGTCGGGGCCAAGCGCAAACGCAGTCCGGCGAGCGTCGTCGTTTCGCTCGGGGTTTCCGGCGAAGCGAAAAAGAGCGCGCCGTCGAGCGCTTCGAGCGGGCAGGGGCGTTCGGTCGCCGTCGGTTTGAGGCGGCGCAGATCTTGGGCGAAAACGTCGCGATCGGCGCTCGTTCGCAACTGCGGACGCGTTATCGAGATCCGGCGCGGCGCAAGGTCGCCGGTCGAAAGGGCGTTCCAATCGAGCGGCAATTCGACGTAAATTTCCTCCGCTTCGAGGAGCGGCGGCGCGTCCGGCGGAGCGTCGGGGCGGCGCCAGGCGACCGAAAAGATCCGGAGACCGCGCGTCGAGTCGAAACGAACCGACTCGAACGAAACGTCGACGTCGGGGAACTTGCGTTCGAGTTCCGCGCGAACGACGCGTCGGATCTCCGCGTCGGCGCGGCGGTACGCGATCCCGGCGACGACCGCGGTCGCGAGGAACGTAAGGAAAACGCACCAACGGAAAACGATTTTGACGGTTCTGAACATCGGGAAAACGAGCGAAAATAAACGGGCGGCGAAGTTCGAGCGTCAAGGCGACGCGACGTCGCGGCGGCCGAGTCGGCGCAAAAGTCCGAGCAAAACAAGGCAAAGGAACGTTAGCAACGGGAGTCCTTTCGCAAAAACAGGGCGTTCAACGATAAACAATCGGCGCGGGCGCGTCAAGACGAATTTTCAGCGGCGCGGCGCTTCGTTTCGCCGTCGGGCGTCATTAATATATAAGGGGAAATTTTCGGCGATAAAAGGGAGCGTTCGACCGTTAAAAGTAAAAATAGGAGGTTGGGGAAAACGGGGGAAATGGGAAGAACGGGAAACCGGGCGATTCGGCGTTCGCGTCTTTATGGGATACGTTCGGCGCGGCGGTCGAAACGGCGATATTTTCGAAAAAGGACGTTTTTTCGGCGAAAATTTGCGAAAATTCCGCGCGATTTTCACGGAAGCGGGCCCGCGCCTGTTTTTTTTCAAAATTTCGGGTATAATAACGACGGGCGGAGCGCGGCGTCGCGGCGTTGCGTCCGACTTTTCTCGTTTTAGCGATTTCGCGAGGCGTCGACGGCGCTTCGACGAACTATTTGGAAAAAAAGCGGCGAACGGCGCGGATCTCGGGAACAAACGCGGCGCGAACCGCGTCCAACTTTTCAGGAGCGGATGTGGACGACGAACGACTGATCGACGCGACGCTTGCCGGCGACAAAAACGCTTTCGGCGAACTGGCGCGCAAGTATCAAGATCGCGTGTACAACTTGGCGCTGCCGATCGTCGGCAACGCGGACGACGCGCTCGACGTCGCGCAGGAAACGTTCCTGCAGGCGCTGGCGCATCTCGAGAGTTTTCGCCGTTCGAGCCGGTTTTACACGTGGCTGTACCGGATCGCGTACAACTGCGCCGTCGGAGCGTTGCGGAGACGCGGGAGAACGACTTCGGTCGACCGCGTCGTCGAGGAGATCGGCGATTGTTTCGAGTCGCCGGTCGAGGCGCCCGACGCAAGGTCGAAGCGCGAAGACGACGCGCAGGCTCTCCGCGAGGCGTTGGCCAAGTTGCCGGAGGAGTACAGGGCGCCGATCGTCCTGCGCGAGATCGAAGGCGCGAATTACGAACGGATCGCCGAAATTTTGGAGATCCCGATCGGAACGGTGCGCAGTCGTCTGCACCGGGCGCGGAGCGCGTTGCGCGAAGCCTTGGAGCGGCGCCGCGACGATTTTTAACGCCGACCGCTCGAAACAACGATCGACCGGGCAAGCTCGCAAAGCGAGGGGAAATCGATGAAACGAGAATTTGGGGAAGATTGGGTCGACCGCGTCGTCGACGGCGAATGTTCGGAGGAGGAAAAACGCGCTCTCGAAGCGGAGGCCGCGCGAAATCCTGAAATTCGTAGCGAAATCCGAGCCGCGTTGCGGATCCGCGAATGGGCGCGACGAAGCGCCGGGACGACCGTGCCGCCCGAATTTTCCGAGCGGTTGCGGCAAGCGATCGAACGTTCCGATTTTTGGGAAAAACGCGAAATTGCGAAAAAGGCGACCCTTGCGGCGTCCCGGCGGACTCGTTTCGGCGGAAGGCGCGTCGTTTGGGCCGCGACGGGGGCGGCGGTCGCGTTCGCGGCGGTCGCGCTTGCGGCGACGAGCGTCGGAAACGGGCGGCAAACGGCGCGACGCGTCGACGATTCGACGGCGGAAATAACGAAAATTGCGGAATTGGCGAACCCGGAAAACGTCGGCGAATCGACGAAAAACGCGCCGCCCGTCCCGCTCCTGCGCCGGCCGGAAAACGACGGCGATGCGCCCGAGCCGCCCGTCGCCGCTCCAAGCGATTTTTACACGCGTCGCGCCGTCGACGCCGAAAATCCGCGTCGATTTTTGATGAATTTCCTGAAAATTTGTCGCGAAAACGGCGTCTCGTATGAAAAAATTGACGGCGATTTCGAGCTGACGTTGATCGAAACCTCTCCCGAGGCTCGCCGAGAGATCCGCGCCTGGCTCGACGTCAACGCGCCGGAGATCGCCGAAGACCGCGGCGACGCGAAGTTGACCGAGCGTTGGGACGAAAACGACTCCGAAGTGCGCGACGCCCGAATTTCGTTTTTTGTCGTTGAAACGCGATAACGAACGAAAACGACTTCCCGACGCGAAAAAACGTCGCGACGCCGCTTCCAACGGGGCGTTTTGGCGTCGACGATGTTAAAAAAGTGCGATTAGGCGCGTTTTTTGGGAAGAAAATTTGAAAAAATTGAGGAAAACGACAAGAATCCGCTTGATTCAAGTGAAATTGTTGTGTATCCTATCCTATTAGAGAACCGTATTTTTTGCTTTGTCGCGCGGCGTTTTTGTCTTGACGGACGGAAACGCCGCGTCGACGGGCGCAAACCGACGTCGAGCGGACGCCGTTCGGCGCGACTTTTCGGAGCGGCGGTCGGCTTGCGTCGACGTCGAACGATTTCGAAAAACGGTCGAGCGGTTCGGTCGCGGCGCGAATCTTGAGAGGTTCCGCGCCGGACGAAACGTCGCCAACCCGCGTCGACGCGGCGTCGAGTCCTTGACGCCGGGCGAGAGCCGCGGCTCGAAAGCGGGCGAACGAAAAAATAAAGGGCAAGGTCATTCGCGTCGAAAAAGCGGGGAATTATCGATTCGACAATATATTTTCGACGCTCTTATTCTGCAAAGGAAAAGAAGATGAAAAAGACGTTCAAAGCCGGTTTTACGCTCATTGAGTTGCTGGTCGTTATCTCGATCATCGGGATGCTGGCCGGTCTCCTCCTTCCCGCGGTTCAAAGCGCCCGCGAAATGGGACGCCGCACGGCGTGCATGAACAACCAGAAGAACATCGCGTTGGCGTTCAATATGATGCAATCCTCGACGGGTAAGTTCCCGATGTGGCGCGTCGGGATTGATCCCGACAACGGCGCCGCGACGGTTCCGATCGGGTGGATGCCGCAGATCTTCCCCTATATGGAGCAAACGCAGCTCTACGACGCGCTTCGCGACCGTGGCGAACGCGCTGAGGCGACGATCCCGTCGTTCCATTGTCCGAGCGCCGGGTCGGTCGAAGCGCTCGGGAACTCTTTCGTCGCCAACTGCGGCGTTGCCGACGGCGCGGTGCAGAGCGCCGGCCCGGGCTCCACGAAATATCTCCACGTAGAGCCGGCGGCTACGAACGTTAACAACGGGATGTTGATGGACGGCGCGTGCGAAAACGCTAAAGGTCTTTCCGTCGACGACGTGAAAGACGGCGCGACGAACACGCTTTTGATCTCCGAAAACCTGCAAGCGGGCGGCATTTGGGCTGCCCGCGAATACGGCGTCGGTTTCTGCGTCGGTTATCCCGCCGGCGCCGGTTATGTGTTCGGTTCTCTTACGTCGGATAGCAACGGCAACGAATCTGTCGCGACGCTTGCTCCTTTGGCTCCGAACCGAGGACGCGACTTTATTAAGGGGTACGCCGATTGGGATTCTGTCGCCGGTTACGACACTCTGAGTGGCAACGGCGCCCTCTGGCAATATCTGACAGAAGACAGGGCCGGCGCCGAATGCTGGGCTTTCGCTCGCATGTCGTCCTCGCACCCGAACGTCGTCGTCGCCGCGATGGTCGACGGCAGCACTCGCGTCGTCAACGAAAGCGTTGACCTGGAGACGTTGATGCGCGCGGTGGCTCCGTGCGACAAAAAATCGAGCTACGTGTCCGAGGGCCCTCTGACGGCGAGCGGCGCTCTCGACCTTGGCAAGCTTGGCAACTGATCGTTAAGTCGACGGTAGTCGCGGTTTTGGAGCGTCGTTGAGACGCTTGCCCTTGAGACGAATCGGCGTTTTTCGCGCCGGTTCGTTTTTTGTTTCTTGCTCCGACGAACTGGAAAACGCGCGAGCGTTCGGTTCGAGCGCCGCGTTTCGCCGTTTTTTCTGAGAAACTTCGCGCCGTTCTTGAATCGCGAACAATAAAAAACGCCCGACTTTCGCCGAGCGTTCGTTAAACGGCGGGGTTTGCGTCGACTTTACCCCCAGAAACCGCCCGGTTGGAAGAGCGGCGCGACGGCGTTCGCCCATTGCCCGACGTCCTGCGTCCAGTCGAGAACGTTGTAGCGATAGCGCAGTTGTTGCGCGAGCCGGTAGCTCCGTTCGAGGCGCGGGCGGTCGATCCCGATCTCTTCCGGCGTCGACGGCGCGGCGGCGTCGGCCAACATCCGTTGAATCGTCGCGGCCGGGAGAAGTTGCGCTTCGAGACGCGGTTTCAGTTCGTCCCAAGAATCGCGGAAGAGGCGCAAACGGCGTTCGAGCTCGTCCGGTTCGACGAATTTTTTGCGGCATTCGCGTTCGACCGTTTCGCGGAGCCCGGACGTTCCGAAATTTTCGCCGAGTTCGCGTTCGATCGTTTCCCAAGAGCGAAAATTTTGCGGGATCGCGGCGATCGCGGCGTCGAAAGCCGTCCGGTTCCAGGTCGCCAAAATTCGTTCGTAAAGCGCGGAGGTCGAAACGGTTCCGACGCCGACTTTGAACCCGTGCGACGGCGCTTCGCCGTTGTGCGTATGGCGCTGGTTGTCCCAAAGGTGGCTGAATTGGTGCTCGGCGCCGGACGCGGTGCGGGACGTTTTCGCCTTTTGCATCGCCAGCCCGCTCATGACGAGCCCTTCGGCGAGTCGCGCCAACGCTTTTTTATCGCCGCGAGCGACGCCCGCCGGGTCGGAAACCGCGTCGCGGAGCGGATCTTGAACGAGCGACCAGGCGACGGCGTCGATCGGCTCCGTTCCGATCAGATCGGCGAGGATCCAGTCGGCTCCGGCCGGGATTTTCGCGATCAGGTCGGCGTAACCGGCGGCGTTCATCTTGAGCGGCGCCTGGCAAACGACGTCCATGTCGAGCAGAATCCCGCGCGGCGCCGGGCAGGAAAACGTTTGTTTGCACTCGTTATGTTCGATCGAAGCGCCGAACGACGCGTACCCGTCCATCGAGGCGGCCGTGCCGACGACCGCGTAGGGGCGCCCGACGAGGTAAGAGGCGCGTTTGCAAAGGTCGTTGACCGTTCCGGAACCGACGGCGACCGGGATCGCGTCGGTCGGCGAGAAGCGGGCGTGCAGGACGTTGACCCAACGCGTTTCCGCGTGCATGCTCGGCGCTTCGAAAATAAACGGGTCTTCGACGACGACTCCGGCGGCTTCAAGACGTTCGAAAACGGCGCGTCCGGCGATCTCGAAAGTCGCGACGTCCGCGACGACGACCGCTTTCGCGTCGGTTCCGAAGAGATTTTGGAAGAACGTTCCGACGCGTTCGAGCGTTCCTTCGCCGAGAACGACCGCTTGCGTGTCGTCGCAATATTGGAGCGCCTTGTCGACGCGCGCCGCCGTTTGACGATAAAATTCGTTGATTTCCGACATAAAAACCTCGACGGGTGTTAAAATAGGCGGTTTAGGAAAAACGCCGAAACGCGACGTCGCGACGCTTGCGTCGAAACAAGCGAAGCGGCGTCGCGGCGGGTGAAAGTTTGACGATTTTAACGAGGTTGCGCTTGACCGGACAGGCCGACCGAAACGGCGCGGCGGTATTCTTCCGGCGAGATCTCGCGGACTTCGGCGCCCGCGGCGATCGCGGCTTGGAGGCGTTCCTGCGACGTCGAGGTCGAGCGGGGCGCGGCGTACCGCGACTTCGGCGCTTCGTCGAGCGGCGAGTTCAAGGCGTCGACGACGTCCCGCGCAAACGACGGCGTCGGGGCTTCTTGCGCGACCGGCGCCGCGTCGAACGCCGGGGCTTGATAGGAGCCGAAACCGCCGACGAGGGGCGCGGGCGCGGCGGCCGGGCGCGGCGTTCCGGAGGACGCGAACGCAAAATCGTCGTTTTCGTCAAAATCTTCGTCGGACGGCGCGGGCGCTTCGGCGTAAAGCTCTTCGACGTCGGCGAGCGGGAACGGCTCCGGCGCGGCGTCGTACGACGGCGAAAGGGGCGCGACGAAGTCGGCGATTCGGTCTTCGAGGTCGAGGAACGCGTCGACGCGACGGAACGCCGATTCGACGTCGAATCGGGACGGCTCCGGAAGACGCGGCTCGAACGCGAGCCGCTCGTCTTGCGCCGTCGCGGCGGTTTCGTTAATTTGGGCGGTTTGGGCGAGCGGTTCCGTCGCGGCGGAGATCGAACCGGGGCGAAAACCGACGAGCGGGGACGGATTCGCCGACGAAGACGCGAACAGGCCCGGGTTGCGGCCTCCGACGCAAGTCGTCGGCGCGTCGTTTTCGCTTGCGGCCGTCGGGATCGGGTCGTTTTCGGCGAGTTCCGGCGTCGCGGACGCGTCCGTTTCGGCGTCGCAAGTCGGCTCGACGTCGTCCAAAACGGCGAGCGGCGTCGGCGGCGCGGCGAGCTCGGCGTTCGACGCGACGGGACGGGACGGCTCGACCGGGGCGTCGGCGTCGACGTCGGAAACGGGCTCCGTCTCTTCGGCGAACGGCGGCAAACTCGACGCGACGACCGGGGCGGTTTGCGTCGGGATTTGCGGTTGCGGGGCCGGGGCGGTTTGCGCCGGGATTTGCGGTTGCGGAGCCGGGGCGGTTTGCGCCG
>CAZIJJ010000016.1:0-74625 GCA_964539525.1 uncultured Planctomycetaceae bacterium
CCCCATTTTTCTTCCCGCCCGCGACTTTTTCGCCGTCGTTTTCGCCCCAAATTGCCGGCGATTTTCTTCGGCGCCCGCTTCTCGTCGTTACAAAACGCCAAGCGCCGACTCTTGAAAAATTGCGGAAAATTTTCGCACAAAAAAACCGCCGCGCGACGGCAAACGCGTCGAACGGCGGTTTCGCGATTCTTTTCAGTCGCGTTCAAACGGAAATCAGCGTTTCCGCTTAAACGGTTAAACAACGGCGTTTAGAGAAGCGCGGTCGTTTCGTCGAAGCCGTGAATCACGTTGAAGTTTTGCACCGCGGCTCCGGCGGCGCCCTTGATCAGGTTGTCGATCGCCGAAACGGCGACGATCCGCCCGCCGACGACGCGAACGGTCAGGTGGCAACGGTTCGTGCGCGTTACGTCTTTCGTCGTCGGGAGCGCGTCGACGACTTGAACAAACGGCTCGCCGGCGTAAAAGTCCCGCAAATACGCCAGCAACTCTTCCTGCGTCGCCGTTTTGAGCGGTTTCGAGTACGTCGTCGAGAGGATGCCGCGATCCATCGGGGTCAAGTGCGGCGTGAAAATAACCTTCGCCGCGACGCCGCTCGCCCTCGTCAGCACTTCTTCGATCTCCGGCGTGTGGCGGTGCGTTCCGACGCCGTAAGCCGAAATCGACTCGTTGCATTCCGGGTAAAGCGTCTTCATGCTCGGCTTGCGACCGGCGCCGGAAACCCCGCTTTTCGAGTCGATAATAATGTCGTCGCCGGCGATAAAGCCGCCTTTGAGCAGCGGCGCGAGCGGGAGGATCGCCGACGTCGGATAACAGCCCGGGTTCGCGACGAGCGGCGATTTTTTGATCTCTTCGCGGAAAAGTTCGGGAAGTCCGTAAGGCGTTTTCGGGAGACGCTCCGGATCCGGGTGCGTTACGTTGTACCACTTATTGAAAACCTCGACGTCGTTCAAACGGTAGTCGGCGCCAAAGTCGATCACCTTCATTCCCAAGTCGAGCAACTCCGGCGCGACCGCCGCCGTCGCGGTGTGCGGCAGGCAGCTGAAGACCGTTTCGACGCCGAGCTCGGCCAGGTCGCGCGGGCCGAGATTGGCGCAACGCACCGAATATTGGCCGGTCAGCGACGGATGCACTTCGTCGATTCGGCACGTGTTTTCTCGACTCGTCGCCGCGACGACTTCCGCCTCCGGGTGGCGGCGCAAAAGTTTCAAAAGTTCCAAAGCCGTGTAACCGGTCGCGCCCAAAATCGCTATTTTAACCATTTTACCCCTTAAATCGGCGCCTTCGCCGTCAAAAACGGTCAAAACCGGGGGAACGTCGACGCCAAACGCGCCTCGACGGCGGCCGAGCCCCCCAAAAACGCGGCGCCGCCCGAAAACGAACTTCGTCGTCCGTTTTGATTTTATTAACAGGTTTTGTTATTCGCTACTAAAATCGTCCGGTCGCGAGCTGCCAATCGCGGGCTTCGACGATAATTTCGTCGAGCGTCCGCTTCGGGCTCCACCCGATCAGCTTCCGCGCTCGCTCCAACGACGGAACGCGGCGGCGCATATCGTCGAAATTCGGGCCGTAAACGCTTTCGTAATCGACAAATTCGATCGTCGACTTCGAGTCGCAAATTTTAACGACGCGCTCGGCTAATTCGCGGATCGAAATTTCCTCGTCGCTGCCCAAATTTACCGCCAGACCGACCGCCTCCGTCGACGCGGAAAGACGCGCCAGTCCCTCGACGATATCGAAAACGGACGAAAAACAACGGGTTTGGAGCCCGTCGCCGCAGACCTGCAACGGCTCGCCTCGAAGCGCCGCCGAAACGAAACGCGGCAACGCCATCCCGTAAGCGCCGGTCTGACGCGGCCCGACGACGTTGAAAAGCCGCGCGATGTAAACCGGCAGCGACGTTTGTCGGTGGTGCGCCAAAAGATAAAACTCGTCGACCAACTTCGCGACCGCGTAAGCCCAGCGGTTTTTGCAACTCGGGCCCAAAACGACGTCCATTTCCTCTCGAAACGGCGCTTCGTCCGACTTCCCGTAAGTTTCGCTCGTCGACGTCAGCAGAACCGGACGGCGGTACTTCGCGCACAAATCGACGACGTTTTCCGTCGGGCGGATGATGCGGCGGATCGCGTCGACCGGTTGCGAAACGATCAGCTTCACGCCGACCGAACTCGCCAAATGGAAGACGAAATCGGCTTCGCGAATCAATCCTTCGAGCAAAATCGGATCGGACGCGTCGGCGACGTAAGCGCGAAAATTCGGGCGGCCTTCGAACGGCGCGACGTTCGCCCAGGCGCCGGTCGAAAGATCGTCGACGATCGAAACGGAATCGCCGCGATTCAAGAAATACTCGGTCAAATGCGACCCGACGAAACCGGCGCCGCCGGTGATCAGGTAGTTCATCGCTCTCTCCTTCGCTCGCCGAACGCCGCGGCGCGCCGTCAGTTTTCCACCGGTTTGCGTCCGACGAAAAGGTAACGCGGGGTCTTCACGCCCGGAACCGGAAAATACGGAATGCGATCTTCGCGCTCTTGAAAAAAGAGCGGCTCGAATTTATGTTTCAAATACGGCGAATGATCGCAACTCGGGTACACGTTGTCGCAACCGAACCAGATCGGCCAAAACGTTCTCGTTCCCCAACGCTGTTTCGGGCTTTCGTCGCTCGGATGTTTTCGGGCGATGTAAAAATCGACGACGCCGATCTTTCCGCCCGGTTTCAAAATTTCGTAAGCGCGGTCGATCGCCGCGAACCAGTCCGGAATCATCGTCAACGAATAAGAAAACGTTACGAAGTCGGCCCTTCCTTCGGGCGGCGTCCACGTCGTCGCGTCGGCCTTGACCGTTTCGACGTTCGTCCAACCGTTCGCGTCGATCTTTTTTTGCGCGTTTTTCAGCAGCGACGTCGACAAATCGACGACGTAAACCTTGCGCAACCGCTTCAAATCGTCGCCGAAATTGAAGAGGTTCATGCCGGTTCCGCCGCCCATGTCGACCCAAACGCCGCCGTCGACGACGCCCATTTCCCGCCATAATTCTTTGCGCCCGGTCAAAAATTTATTGCGGAAAGAATCGTAATCGTCCGCCTGCGCGCCGTAAAAACTTTCCAAACGCTCTTCGTGATCGTTCCCTTTTTTCGAACCGAACGCCAAACGGCAAACTGTTTTTAGATCGGAAAACCCGCTCATACGCCAACGCCACCTCTTTTCGCGACCGCGGACGAGGCCGCGTCGGACGGCGAAATCAAAGGGAAATAAAAAAGGAATAGAACGCCGAGCGGACGCCGCGACGCGGTCGACTCGAGTTCGCCGTCTTTATTGTAACATAAGCGCGTTCGAGCGCAAGCGGGGCCGCCGTTCTCCGCCCTTCTTTTCGTCGAAGCGTCCCCGGCGAGCGCAAAAATTTCTCGTCGACGGCGACGCGGTTCTGTCAAATTGGCAGATTCCCGCTTGAAAAGGCGCCGCGAGATAAATTTTTTCGAAAGCGCGCTCGGGGCGGGAAAAAATTTTTAACGTCTTAACGTCGAAAAAAAACAAGGTTTTCGACGAAAAAAACGAAAAAGATTTTTTTGCGCGGCTTTTTTTCGCCGTATTGGCGCCGATTTTGCGTAATTGAAGGCAACGACGCTTCAACGCGCCGCTTCCGCTTTCCGACGCGGAAAAATCGGAAAAAGAAAGAACGACGGCTCGAGCGCGACGCCCGCCGTCGAACCCATACACGTTGAAGGAGATTAAAAATGGCTCAAGGCGAAAAAATTATCGGCATCGACTTAGGCACGACGAACTCCGTCGTCGCGGTCATGGAAGGCAAAGACGCGAAAGTGATTCCGAACCCGGACGGGTACCGCTTGACCCCGAGCGTCGCCGCGTTCGCCGACTCCGGCGAAACGTTGGTCGGCGAAACGGCGAAACGTCAAGCGGTAACGAATCCGACGCGCACGGTCGCCTCGATCAAACGTTTCATGGGACGCAAACGCGGCGAAGTCGGCGCCGAGGAAACTTCGGTTCCGTATAAAGTCGTCGGCGGCCCGGACGAATACGTCAAAGTCGAAATCGACGGCAGAGATTACACGCCGCCGGAAATTTCCGCGATGACGCTCCGCAAACTTAAGGAAGCCGCGGAAGCGTACCTCGGCCACAAAGTCAACAAGGCCGTCATCACCGTTCCGGCTTACTTCAACGACGCGCAACGCCAGGCGACGAAAGACGCCGGTCAGATCGCCGGTCTTGAAGTCGCCCGTATCGTCAACGAACCGACCGCGGCCGCGCTCGCTTACGGGCTCGACAAAAACGTCAACCAGAAGATCGTCGTTTTCGACCTCGGCGGCGGCACGTTCGACGTCTCGGTTCTCGACGTCGCGGACGGCGTTTTCGAAGTCGTCAGCACGAACGGCGACACGCACCTCGGCGGCGACGACTTCGACCAGGCCCTTATTAATTACCTGGCCGACGACTTCCAAGGCAAATACGGCGTCGACCTGCGCAAAGACCCGATGGCGCTCCAACGCCTCCAAGAAGCGGCCGAAAAAGCGAAGCGCGAACTGAGCTCGCAACAAACGACCGACGTGAACCTGCCGTTCATCACCGCCGACGCGACCGGCCCGAAACACCTTCAAATGAAGATTTCCCGCCCGGAATTTGAAAAACTCGTCGACGGCCTGATCGAACGCGTCAAGGGCCCGGTCATGCAAGCGCTTTCCGACGCGAACCTTTCGCCGTCGCAGATCGACGAAGTCGTCCTTGTCGGCGGCTCGACGCGAATCCCGAAAGTTCAGGAAACGGTTCAGAAAATCTTCAACAAAGAGCCGCACAAAGGCGTCAACCCGGACGAAGTCGTCGCGCTCGGCGCCGCGATTCAAGGGGGCGTCCTGGCGGGCGAAGTTACCGACATTTTGCTCCTCGACGTCACGCCGCTTTCGCTCGGCATCGAAACGCTCGGCGGCGTCATGACGAAGCTCGTCGAACGCAACACGACGATTCCGACCGAAAAGAAACAGGTTTTCAGCACCGCCGAAAACAACCAAACCGCCGTTACGATCAAGGTTTACCAGGGCGAGCGCGAGATCGCGTCGGCGAACCGTCTCCTCGGTCAGTTCAACCTTGAAGAGATTCCGCCGGCTCCGCGCGGCGTTCCGCAAATCGAAGTTACGTTCGACGTCGACGCCAACGGCATCCTGAACGTGAAGGCGAAAGACCTCGGCACGCAAAAGGAACAAAAGATCCGCATCGAGCAATCGTCCGGTCTGTCGGAGGCGGAGATCGAAAAGATGCGCCGCGACGCGGAAGAACACGCCGAGGAAGACAAGAAACGCCGCGAGCTGGTCGAGTCGAAAAACCGCGCCGAATCGATGTGCTTCGAGCTTGAAAAGCTCCTGAAGGAACACGACGACAAACTCCGCGCCGACGACAAGACCGCGCTCAACGCCGCGATTGCGAAGACCCGCGAAGCCTGCGAATCGGAAGACGTCGACCGTATCAAGGCCGCGCTTTCGGAACTCGAACAGGCGTCGCACGCGATGAGCAAAGCGCTGTACGAAAGCGCGCAGCAAACGCAAGCCGCCGGCGGCGCGCAAGCCGGTTCCGGCGCGAATCCGAACGACGACGCGATCGACGCCGAGTTCGAAGTGAAGTGATCCGAGCGGTAAAACCGGCGGCGGCTCGAACGTTCGCCGCCGGTCGTTCGACGAGCCGTCCGCGCCGATTCGTTCGACGCGACGGAGTCAAAAGCGGCAAGAAATAAGAAACGAGGCCGTTTTTGGCCTCGTTGTTGGAAGCGGTTGGGACGCGACGTTCTTTAACGCGTCGCGTCTCGTTGCGGTTATTGAATAAAAACAACGATAATCATCCAAAGCGCGACAAAAGCCAATAAAGTCGACGCTCCCATCTTCTTTTCTCCTTCCGTTAAGCTTTTCTCCGGCGATCGTCGCGACGCGGAAAAGCGCCGTCCGGACGTTCGCTCGTAAAAATTCCGCAATCGCGTCGCCGTTTCCTTTCATCTTTTTCGTTCCTTCACCAGACGTTTTATCGGCGGCGGATCCGTCCGCGCGCCGCCGCGTTTCCTCCTCGTTTAAAACCGTCGCTCGAATCATTTTACAACCGTTCTTAGCGCGATAAAATCGCTTCTTTTTACCTCGATCGCCCAATCGCCCGCCGGGAAAAAATTTTTCCCTTTCCCTACCGTTAAGAGGCGATTTCGCGTCGTAATTGGCGCCCAAAACCAAAAAATTTTCCATTTTCTCCAAAATTTTCAACGCGAAAAAATCGTCGCTTTCGACTTTACCGGTCTCGCGAAAAACGCTAAAATGAGCGACGACGGCGGCGCTTTTTCCTCGCCGTTTTTCCTTATCCGCCTATTTTTCCCGTTTTACCGCGTTGCGCCGATGACCTTTACGACCGTTTCCCTGTTTTTCGCCGGACTCGCCGCGACCGCGGTTCCGATCGTTCTGCACCTCGTTTCACGAGGCAAGCCGAAAAAAGTCGTCTTCCCGGCGCTCCGTTTCGCGCGGCAAAAATTCGCCGAAAACAAGCGCAAATTGACGTTAAAACGCCTCCTTTTACTCGCGTTGCGCGTCGGAACGCTCGTTTTGCTCGGCTTGACGTTGGCGCGACCGGTCTTTTTGCCGCCGGACGCCGCGACGTTTTTAGAAGAAGCGCGTCAAAACGGCGAAAATAACGAAATCGGCGAAAATAACCAAAACAACCAAACCGGAGAAAACGGCGAAGATAACGAAAACGACGAAACGACGGCGGAAGCGCGGCGCCCCGAAAAAGTCGGAATCGCCGGCCGAAACGCTCCGGTCGCCGCCGCCGTCGTCGTCGACACGTCCGTCCGAACCGGTCGCGTCAAGAATAACGAATCGTTTTTCGAAACGGCAAGGGCGACGGCCGCCGCCATCGTCGCGCAACTCCCGGCGGAAAGCGAAATCGCGATCCTCGACGGAACGTTCGACGGCGACGCGTTCCAGCCCGACCGTTTCGCGGCGCGCTCCCGACTCGAAAAACTCGAGATCGAACCCGGCGGTCGTCCGGTCGCCGAAACGACGCTCGAAGCGCTCCGGCTCGTCGAACGGTCGACGCTCCCGACTAAAGAAATTTTCGTCCTTTCGGACGGAACGCGACCCGGTTGGTCCGAAGCGGACGCCCGCCGACTTCGCCGCCAATACGCCGCGACGGTTCAGGCCGCCCGGCGCAAATTCGACGGAACCGACGCGAAAAACGCCGACTCGCCCGACGACGCGGAAACGGAAACGCCCGGCGTCCCGCGTTTTTACTTCGTCGATCTCGGCGACGACGCGTTCCAAAACGTTTCGGTCGGCGCGCTTTCCCTCTCCGCCGAAACGCTCGCCGCCGGCGGGACGCTCCGAATCGACGTCGACGTCGAAAGGATCGGCTCCGGCGAACGCGACGCGACGCTCGAACTCGTTATTTTCGACGCGAAAAAACTCCCGGCCGCTTCCGACGACGCGCCGTTCGACGACGAAACGCTCGTCCTTCGCCGCGAATCGCAAACGCTTTCCTTCGCCGACGGGCGGTCGAAACGGAGCGCCGTTTTTCAACCGGGCGACTTGCCGCCGGGCCCTTGCGTCGGCGCCGTTCGCATCGTCGGAGCGGACGCGCTCGCCGCGGACGACGTCCGTTGGTTCGCGGTCGACGTCGAAACCGATTGGCGACTTCTCGTCGTCGCGCCGAATCCGGTCGCCGAAAAATCGATCTTTTTAACGCAAGCCCTTGCGCCGGAAGAGTTTAAAAAAACAGGTCGCGCTCCGTTCGAACTCGACGTCGTCCCGTTCGCCGCGTCGAGATCCGGCTCGAACGCCGATCCGCGAACGCCCGCTTCGCTCGCCGACGCGACGCCGGAAACGTTGGCGCGTTATCGGGCCGTTTTGCTCCTCGATCCGCCGGCGTCCGCGTTCGACGAAACGACCGTCCGCCGTTTGACCGCGTTCGTCGAAAACGGCGGCGGGCTCGGCGTCTTTCTCGGACGCGGCGCGAACCCGATTTCGGCGTTCCAAACGGAAAACGCCGTTCGTTTGCTCGGCGCGAAACCGGTCGATCAAGTTCGCGTCGCCGATTGGAACCGCTCGCCGAAACCGGCCAATTACGAAGCGCCCCTTCTCGCGCCGTTCCGTCCGTTCGAACGAACCGGCGTTCCTTGGGACGCGCTCCCGGTCGGGCGATTTTGGCGTTTGACCGATTTGGCGTCGAGCGCGACCGTCGTCGCCCGGTTCGAAAAGATCGACGAAAGCGGAGAAAACGGCGAAAATAGCGAAATTAAAGAGAACGGGGAAACCGCCCCGCCCGCGCTCGTTGAAAACCGACTCGGCCGCGGAACGGTCGCGACGTTGGCGACGCCCCTTTCGGACGGTTCGCAAAACGACGCCTGGAACGAGATAACGACCGGCGACGCGCCTTGGGTCTTCGTCCTTTTGGCGGACGGGATCGCTCGGCGACTCGCGTCGGGCGACGCGTCGATCTTGAATTACTCGGTCGGCGAAACGGCGACGCTCCGTTCTCCGCTCGCGACGTTCCCGGCGGTCGCGACGCTGACGACGCCCTCGGGCGAAGAGCTCGCGATCCCCGCCGACGTCGAACGCCGACAAATTCGTTTCCCCGGAACGTCGCGCGCCGGACTTTACCGTCTCCGAACGACTCCGAACGCCGACGGCGAAACGCTCGACAAAGCGTTCGCGGTTTCGATTCCCGACTCCGAATTCGATTTAACGCGGCCGACGCCGGACGAATGGGCCGCTCTTTGGCAGGGAATACCGTATAAAACGCTCGATCTGACCGCCGCGTCGACCGCGCTCGAATCGATCCGCGGCGCCGAAACACCGGAACCTTACGCGTTTCTCGTCGTCGCGTTGGCGGTTCTTTTCCTCGCCGAAACCGCCGTCGCCAACCGCTTTTACCGCCGGTAAGCGCCGCCCGACGCGTTTTTCCCTTATTTTTCTCCTATATATTAATAACGATATTAATAACGAAAAACGCCGCCGTCGAGCGTTCGACTCGACGACGGCGCGATCTTCGTTTCGACGTTTCCGTCCGACGTTATTTCTTCTCTTCGGTCTTCTTGGCGTCGGGAGCGTCGACTTCAACGGTCGCGCTTTCGACGACTTGCGCGTCGCGTTTGTTCTCGGCGTAAACGTTCCCCCGCGCGCCGCCGCTCGCGATCCTTCCGAAATAAACGCCGACGTCGTTTCCGCGAAGCTCGCAATTCTCGACTTCAAGCCGCGACTCCTTGGAACTCGCGCCGAACCGGTTGTTCGGGCCTAAAACGGAGCCTGACGCCCAAGCGAACGCGCCGTCTTCGACGTGCAACGCGGACAGCGAAAATCCGGAAGCTCGGCATTTTCCGCAAACGACGGCGCTTTTGAGCCCGATCGCCTTAACGCCAGTCGCGGACTTCGCCCCGTCTTTTCCGTCGAAAACGCAGTTGAAAAAGAGCGCGATCCCTCGTTTTACCTCGACGCAACTCCCCGCTTTCTCCCCGGATCCGACTTGCCGCAACGTCGCGCCGTCGAACTCGACGACCGTTTCCCCGTCGACGACGATCGGCGACGCCGCGTCGACCTTCAAAACGACGTCGGCGGGATTTCCGGTCGCGCTTTGAATGTCGACGGAAGTTTTCAAAACCAACCCGGACGCGTCGTATTCCCCGGCGGCGAGCGCGACGCGCGGGATCGGCCCGCTATACGGCGCTTTAGCCGCCTCGGCCAACGCTTCCTGAAGCGTCGCGCAGTTCTCCGGAACGGCGATCGACGTCGGCGCGTCGAGTTCGCGGCTCGGCTTCAATTTTTTGACGGCGTCCAGACGATTCTCCAAACGTCGGTTTCCTTCCTGCCAAAACGCCGCCGACCGTCTCCGCTCCTTCGCGACCTGCGTCGCCGACCGAGCCGCTTCGCGCGCCGCCTGCTCCTCGGCCGATTCCTCCGAATCGGCCGAATTTTCTTTCCCGGCGGCGTTCTCCGTCTTTTTAAGATTGACTTCGCCGATACTCTTCGCAACGTTGTTTTTTACATCTTTCAGCGAATATTTTGCGTAAACCTCGCCGGTTTTATAGTTGTAAAGCCAAAACTCCGGAATCGTCGTGCAAACGGCGTACATGGAGTCGAACATTTCGTACGGAAAACTCATCGTCGGCTCCAATAAATGCCCGCCGTGAATGTACGAACGTATACCCGGTTTTTCGCTTTCTTTTTCTTCTAGACACATCAATTTAAAAACGCAAAGGACACTCAACGCCTCCCCGATCTCCTGGGCTTGCGCCGGCGGAACGTTTTTCAAGCGTATCTCGTCGCCGTAGCTGATACGTAAACCACGACTATCCGTATAAACGATTCCGCAAGAAAAATAGATTTCCTTCTCGATTTTTTTCTCCACTCCGAAACCGTTTACGCCGACATACTCGTCGGACTGCAGCAGTTCGCGGCAAAAACGAAAGCCGTAATAATTACCACTATAATCGTTGGACATATCAACGTCGTATGGGGCGTAGCCGCCAAAAGACACGGTAAATCGTTCGGCGTCGGCGTCGTATTCGCAATCCGCCGAAATCGAAGATTCGCCGCCTTGCGTAAACGCCAGCGCCAACGTTGAATCGAACGTCAAGTTTCCATAAAGCGCTTTTTTTGCTAACTCGCTCTTAAACGTTTCAAGCCTTTTCCTGTATTCCGACGTTTTCTCGTACTCGCTTTTTTCAACGTTGCCCGACTCGAAAATTTCCTCAACTCTTTCCACCGTCGCTTCAACGTCGTGCCCAAGATACTCCGGCGGCAGTCGCGTCGCGTTGGGGTCGAGCGGTTCGGTAGAATACTTGCCGTCGGTCGCTTTGAGTTTCGCAATCAGCGAATCAATATCGACGTTTTTTTTCCCCTCCGACGACGTCAGACTCTCCTCGTCGGACGTTTCACCCGCCGCAGGCGCTTTCTTTTTCAACGTCGTCGTTTCCTCGCCGTTGTTTGCCTCGGGAGTCGAAGTCGAAACGGCCGCTTTTTCGTCGGAGCCTTCGGACGGTGTTTTCGTTTCCTCCCGCTCGTTCGACGCCGCAAACGAGCGGGACGTCGTTTCAGCGGGAACGTTCGCGTTTTTCGGCGACGTTTTCGCAACGGCGCGATTCCCCAACGACGCGTCCCCTGATTTTGAGCGTCGAGCGTCGGCGCCAATATCGTCGCTCGACGCGGCGCCGCGATTTCTCTCGTCGTCTTTACCGCGTCGAGCGTCGGCGCCCATATCGCCGCGCGACGCGACGCCGCGATTTCTTCTGTGGTCTCTACCGTTTGCGCCGTCCTTACTGTTTCCGTCGCACGCCGTAAGCGCAAACGCCGCCAACAAGCAAAGGCACGCCGCTTTTATCCAACGTCGCATTTTAAACGCTCCTAAATTAGTCATAATTCTCGCGCCGACACCCTCGACGCTCAAGCTAAACTTGCATTATCGCGCCGTTTCGCAACGCGTCAAGCCCTTCCCGGGACGTCCGGCGACCCGCCTGAATAAAAAAAGAAGAAAAAGTCGAAAAAATTCCTTGACGCCCGCTCGACGAAACGGCGCCGTCCGCTTTTTCTCGACGCGCCGCCCCAACGCAAAAAAAAAGCCGCCGTCGAGGCCAACCCCGACGACGGCGGACGCAAATTCGACAAAATTCGCTCTCCTTTCGTTAAAAACCGCGCTTCAAAAAGCCGTCCCCACCGCGAACGTCAATCGTTCCAATCGGGTCGAGAACCGAACTTCGCCGCGACGGCGAAAAACTGGCCCTGCGCTCGCCGCGCTTCGCGACGCGCCCACGACGGCCCCTCGACGTCGCCGTCGTCGGCCCAAAACGTCGTTTCCGTTTCCAGCGCAAGCTCCGCCGCCTCCGCCAACGTCTCCTTCTCGACGGTCCAACGTTCGAACGCGGCGCGACCTTCCTCCAACGCCGTTTGGAAGTCCGCCGGACAACCGCTCGCGTCGATCGCCGAAAGCTCGTCGAGACAACGCCGCAACGCCGTCGCCGTCGCTCGCCGCCATTTGACGACGTCCCGCGCCGTCGCCTTCAACGCCGACATTTTCAGCCGCAAGTCGCTCGTCGCCGACGCGATCGCCGCGTCGCAACGCTCCTGCGCCGCAAACGCCGCCCGCGACGCCGCCCGCACTCGCGCCCGTTCCAACTCGAAATTCGTCCAAAAAATTCCGTTCCACAGGAGCAAAAACGCCGACGCGATCGCGACGACCGCCCGCTCCGCCTTTTTTCTCGTTCTTCTACGCATTGTTTCGCCTTTTCGCCGTTAAAACGTTTAAAATCAATAAGAAACAACGATCGAAAATCGACGTCAAAACGCCGTCGTCGACGCGCCGTCCGACCGAGCGTCCCCACGCTCCGTCGACTCGCTTTCGACGCGAAACCGCAAAACGCGTCTTTCGAAAAAGAACGCGCCGCGCCGAGCTTTCGCCTCCGCTCGACGCTTAATTAAGAGATTATCGCAAGACTCGCCGGTTCGAAAACCGAACGAAAACAGAAAGCGACTTCCGCTCGAAGCCCCTTCGCTTCTCATTTTACCCTCTTTTTTCATCGAACGCAAGAAACGAAATCGGAAAAATTTCCATTTTTGCCAAATTTTTCGCCGACCGCCCGCTTTCCGCGTTTTCGACGCCGTTTCCGCAAAAAAATCGACGAAACGCTTGCATTTGAGCGGCGAGTCGCGTATACTCGAAAGCGAAACGATTTTCGCGACGGCGGCCGACGCTTTTTCCGTTTTCGCCGTTCGCCGAACGACGGAGTTTTCCAAAGCGCCGTCGCTCTTCGTTTTTCCCATTTATCCTATTTTATTCTCCCAAGGAAGCGAAACGATGAAAAATTCCCGACGCGATTTCTTCAAATGGGCCGCGTGTTTGCCGATCGCCGCGCAAGTCGCCCTCGCTTACGGCGACGAAAACCGCCTCCGCGACGACGTCGAAGAAACCCAACTTATTGGCAAAGGCCGCCGCTCGACGTTCAATATGAGCGGATACGCCGCTCCGGCGATCCCCCGACTTCGCGTCGGTTACATCGGTCTCGGGCCGCGCGGACTCGCTTCGCTCAAACGAACGGCGATGTTCGAAGACGTCGAAATTCGAGCGATCGCCGACTGTTACGAATATCCGATCCAGCAGGCCCGCGATTTTTTCAAGTCGATCGGCTATCCGGCGCCCGCGGAGTATTTTAAGTCGGAGGAAACCTGGAAAGATCTCGTCGCTCGGGACGATCTCGACCTTATTTTCGTTACGACGCCGCAATACTGGCACGCCGAAATGGCGATCGCCGCGATGGAAGCCGGAAAACACGTCGCTTGCGAGGTGCCGCTCTGCTACACGCTCGAAGAATGCTGGCGGATCGTCGAAACGTCGGAGCGAACGAAAAAGCACTGCGCGATACTCGAAAACTGCTGCTACGATTTCTTCGAAGCGACGACCGGCAACATGGCGCGGCAAGGCGTTTTCGGCGAAATCGTTTACGGCGAAGGCGCTTACATCCATTACTTCACGACCGCGCAGGTCTTCGCGGAACCGCAGCCGCCGTTGAGCCCCAAAGCCGGAATGCACCGACACGCCGTCGCTTGCACGGTCAAAGGCAACCGTTACCCGACGCACGGTTTCGGGCCGGTCTGCGTCGCGATGAACGTCGGCGCCGGCGACCGTCCGGATTATTTGACGTCGACCGAAACCGACGACTTCGTCCGCGCTCGCGAATTCGCCGAAATTCTCAAAGAAGGCCGCGAATATCATAAACAGTTCGCCGGAAAAGAGTTCGGCGGAAATATGAATCTCTCGACGATCCGCACCGCCCGGGGAAAAGCGATTCTGCTCAAATACGACCGCATGTCGCCGCAACCGTATTCGCGCGCTTACGCTTTGAGCGGGTTGAAAGGTTTCGCGCAAAAATACCCGGCCCCGGCTCGAATTTACCTGAACGGCGAAACGCCCGCGACGGAAGAGGAAACGGCGGCGATCGAAGAACAATACGCTCCGGAATTGATCAAATATCTGCGCGAAAACGCCGTCCAATTCGGCGGACACGGCGGCATGGATTTCATCTGCGAATACCGCCTGCTCGATTCGTTGCGCAACGGCCTTCCGCTCGACTTAACCGTTTACGACGGCGCGACTTGGAGCGCCGTTATCCCGTTGAGTCTCTGGTCGGCGACCCGGCGGTCGCAACCGATCGACTTCCCGGATTTCACCGGCGGAAACTGGAAAACGAACAAGCCGCTCGATCTTTCGCTCCGGGGCGGCGGCTCGACGAAAGTGAAGGCGCCGACCGAAACCGCGGAGTAACGCCCCGACGGTCGGAAGCGCGGCCGGGCGGCGAAAAATCGCTCTTGCGGAAAACGGGAAAATGGGGTAAAATCGCCCGTCCTGGCGTTTTTTCGGACGTTCGACGACTTTTCCACCCCCCGTTTCAAGCGGTTCGCCGCCCGGTTGCGTCGCGCTAACATGTTAAAATCGATCGAGTTATACGGCTTCAAAAGTTTCGCGGATCGGACGCGGATCGAGTTGGACGAGGGAATCTGCGCCCTCGTCGGCCCGAACGGCTCCGGAAAGTCGAACGTCGTCGACGCGATCAAATGGGCGCTCGGCGAACAAAGCGCGAAACGGCTCCGCGGCGACGAAATGACGGACGTCGTTTTCAACGGCTCCTCGTCGCGCCAACCTCTTTCTGCGGCGGAAGTTACGCTTTCGTTCGACAACCGCAAACGCTTTCTTTCGATCGACGCGGACGAAATTCATCTTACTCGGCGCGTTTACCGAAACGGCGAATCGGAGTATTTGATCAACGGGAACGCCGCTCGTTTGAAGGATTTCCGCGAAATCGTCGCGGGCGTCGGACTCGGCTCGCAGGGGTACGCCGTCATCGAACAGGGACGCGTCGAGGCGCTTCTGCAAAGTTCGAGCGCGCAACGCCGCGCCGTCTTGGAGGAAGCAGCCGGAACGTCCCGTTTCAACGCGAAAAAACAGGAAGTCGCCCGCCGACTCGAACGCGTCGAGCAGAATTTGCTCCGCCTTTCCGACCTGGTCGGCGAAGTCGAAAGCCAGCTTCGGAAAACGAAATCGCAAGCGGGAAAAGCGGAAATTTATCGACGCAGCGCCGCGCGGCTTCAAAAGCTCCGCGTCGAAGTCGCTCTCTTCGATTGGCGGCTCAAAACGGCCGAACGCGCTCAAACGACCGTCGAAACGACCGATTTCGCCGCGTTTCAAGCGGACGCGGAGGGCAAAATCGCCGCCGCCGAAACCGCGCAACGGGACGCCGCGTCGAAATTGACCGCCGTCGAAGCGGAGTTGCGCCGCGTTGAAACGGAGCTTTCCGGCGTTCGAGAGCGGATCGCCGCCGAAACGTCGACCGTCGAGTTTCAGTCGGCGCAAGTCGACGATTGGACGGCGGAAGTTCGACGCGGACGCGCTCAAGCGGTCGAACTCGGAGTTCAGGAAGTCGACGCCGACGCTTCGTCGCGTCAAACGGAAACGGAGTTGGCCGACGCTCGGGCCGCCGTCGAGCGGATCGCTCGGGAATTCGCCGCCGAAACCGCCGCGCTCGAAAAATTGTCGGCGCAAGACGAAACGCTCGCCGCCGAACGCGAAACGTTTCGAACGAAACGACAGGAAAAAAACGCCGAAACGAGCCGCTTCGCCGGGGAATTGGCCGCGTTGGAAACCCGACGACGAACGCTCGAACAGTCGAAAACGCAAAAAAATCGGCAAAAAGAGGAAGTCGAACGGCAGATCGCGGAACTTTCGGCGCAGTTCGGCGCGTTGCAGGGAAACGTCGACGAACTCGAACGCAAACGCGAAACGTCGTTCCAACGTCTCGGCGAATTGAAAAAACGGCGCGAAGAACTCCGACGCGATCTCGGCGCCCGGCAAGTCGAATTTTCCGAACTCGAACGGAAACGAACCGCGTTCGTCGAACGCTCGACGCTTCTGCAAGATTTACTCCGCAAATACGAAGGGTTAAGTCCCGGCGTTAAAGAAGTTTTGCGTTCGATCGACAACCCGGAATCGCCGTTCCGCAACGCGTTCGGACTCGTCGCCGACTTGATCCGCGTCAACGTCGAAGCGGCGCCGCTCGTCGAATTGGCGCTCGGCCCGACGGCGCAATACGTCGTCGTTCCGCCCGATCCCGAACTTTTCCGCTTCATCGAACGCAACGGCTCGCGCTTCGCCGGACGCGTCGGCTTCATTTGGCTCGACCCGAACCCGAGCAAGGCGATCCCGTTGAATCCGCGATTCGACGGCAAGCCGGGCGTCCTCGGTCGCGCCGATCAATTCGTCGAAACGGAACCGCGTTTCGCCGCGCTCGTTCAACGCCTTTTGTACCGCTCCTGGATCGTCGAGTCGATCTCGGTCGCGAAACAGCTTTACCGCGAAGGAGGCGAACCGACGAACTTTCTCGCCGCCGACGGCTCGCTCCTGACCGCCGACGGAACGCTCGTCGTCGGCTCCGCGCAGGGAAGCGCCGGGCTGATCTCGCGACGCAGCGAACTGGCCGCGCTCTCCACCGATATGGAGAAGCTCGAAACGGAGTTCGAACGCCTTCAAACGACCGTCGCGGAGCTGAAAACCGCCCTTGCGACGGCCGACGCCGAATTCGAAGCGGAAGCGGTCGTTCAACGCGAAACAACCCGGGAACTCGACGCGATCCGACTCCGGCAAACGGCGACGGCCGAACGGGACGCGCAGATTCGCGGTCGGTTCGCTCAACTCGAAAAAGAAGCGGCGGAGCTCGAAAAGGAACTCGAAAAAACGCTCGCCGAACTCGCCGTCAAACAGGAGGCGAAAACCGCGTTCGACGCCGGGGTCGCCGAACTCGACGCCCGACTCGCCGCGATTCAGGAGTCGAGCGACGCGGTCGCGAAAGAGCGCCAGGAAAAGATAAAACGAACGACGAATCTGAAAATCGAACTCGCCAAAACGGAAGAGCGCGTCGGCTTTTTGAACGACCTCCTCAAACGGCTCGACGAAGCCCGAGTCGAACGCGGTAGACGAACCGCCGAAACCGAACGCCGCGTCGAGTCGCTCCGCGAACGGATCCGAACCGCCGAATTGACGATTCTGAACGGAACGGCGACGGCGGCCGAGCTTTATTCGGCGAAAGAGGCGCTCGCCAACGCGCAAAAAACGGCGCTCGGCGAACGGCGGCGACTCGCGACGCTCCGCGACGAAGCGGCGCTCGTCGTCAAAACGAACCGCGACGCGCTCGAAAAGCGGCGGGCGGAAATCCGTTCGAAGGAGATCGCCGCCGAACGACTCGCGCAGGAAATTAAGACGCTCGAAGAACGGATCCGCGAAGATTACGGGCTCGATCTCGCCGACGCGAAATTTCGGGTCGAGGAAGACGACGAACGACGAGCGCCGAAAAACGCGCTCTCGAATCTTCGGAAAAACGTCGGTAAAAATTCCGCGAACGACGCGAGCGCTCCCGACGACGCGCAAAATATCGGCGTCGACGACGAGCGGGAAATCGTCGTTCCCCGCGACGCCGCGAGCGCTCGACGCCGTCAAAAGGAGATCGACGAACTGCGCCAAAAACTACGCGACCTCGGCCCGGTGAACCTCGAAGCGATCGAAACGCTCGAAACGCTGAAAACCCGGTACGCGACGCTGTTCAACCAATACAACGACCTCGTCGCGGCGCGAAAATCGATCCAAAAGATTATCGAACGCGTCAACGCCGACTGCCGCCGCCTTTTTGAGGAAACGTTCGACGCGGTCAAAATTTATTTTTGCAACATTTTCCAAAAACTTTTCGGGGGCGGGCGCGCCGACCTGACGCTCGAAGACCCGGCGAACCCGCTCGAAAGCGGCGTCGAGATCGTCGCGCGGCCTCCCGGCAAAGAGTTGAAAAGCTTGACGTTGATGAGCGGCGGCGAAAAGTCGCTGACCTGCGTCGCGCTCCTGTTGGCGATTTTCCAATACCGAACGAGCCCGATCTGCGTCCTCGACGAAGTCGACGCCGCGCTCGACGAAGGAAACGTCAATCGATTCGCCAACGCCTTGCGCGACTTCCCGACGACGCAGTTTTTGCTCGTTACGCACTCGAAAAAAACGATGTCGTCGGCCAAGTCGATTTACGGCGTTACGATGGAAGACTCCGGCGTCTCGAAGATCCTTTCGGTGCGCTTCGACGACGTCGGCGAAGACGGCGAAATTTTGATCAAAGAGAAAACGCCGGTCGCGCAAGCGCCGAAAATCGCCCGCGGAACCGCCGCCGGGTAACTTCGACGCGCTCCCGACGGTAAAATATGACGCCGCGAACCGCTCGAATCGCCGAAAATTAATTTATTTGGCAAAAAAGATGTTTTTTACTATTTCTTTTTTGGGGGCGAGAGAGTATAATTCGCGTTGTCGACCGAACGACGCCCGGGCCGACGTCGCGCGGCGCCGTTTTTGTTTGTCGCGTCGGCCCAACTTCCTAACCGACCCGCCTTGTCGCCGTCGTCGCGGCAGTTTTAAACCGCGAAATTATTGACGTTTCGACGGCTCGCGGCGTCGGCCCCACGTTCCTGTCTTTGACTTTAAGGAGTCGACCGTGATGTTTAATATGAATAACGCTTGGGAAAACGAACGTTCGTTCGATCTTTCGAAAGCCATCGCTTTCGGCGCCGTTACGCGTTTGAATCCCGCCCTCGCGTTCGCGCTCGCGTTCTTTGACGCCGCTCGCGGCGCCTCTCGCAACGTCGTTCCGCCGTCGCAACCCGCCGGTTGCGGCGTCGCGACGCGGGACTACGACGCATGGCTCGACGGAGAAGAAGACGAAGACTGTTGCGTCGAGTCGCGGGACTACGACGCGTGGCTCGACGGAGAAGAAAACGAAGACGATCTGGTCGCGTCGCGGGACGACGACGGATGGCTCGACGAAGAAGACGACGAAGACAACGAGGAGTGGCTCGACGAGGACGAAGAAGAGGACGACGATTGGGACGACGATGACGACGAGTGGCTCGACGAAGACGACGACGATGACGGTTGGGTCGACGACGAGGACGAAGACGACGACGATTACTGGCAGGAAGTCGACGAGGACGACGAGGACGAAGACGACTGGAACGACCAGGATTACGACGACGGAGAGGAAGACGACGATTTCTAATTGAAAACGCCGTTCCCGACTCTTTACGACGCGCTCGGCGACGTTTCGGCGTTTCCGAGACGCGGGGTCTTTTCTTGACGTCTTCGTTTCCCCTCCCCTTTTTACGTTGAAACGCGCCGCCGCGCAGGTCGGGGCGTTTCGCTCGACGGGCGTTTTCGGAATTTCCCGACGAATCGGCGCCGACGACGCCTCGTCGAGTTCGCGATCGCGCCGCCTCGACGCGGCGTTCAGGAACGCCCCTTTATGATTTCGCTCGCCGGAAAAACGGTTTGCGTCGTCGACGCTTACGGCCTTATTTATCAAGTCTTTCACGCGCCCGGGATGGAAATGACGAACGCTTGCGGCGAGCCGACCGGCGCCGCGTTCGGGTTCGTCCGCGATATTCTCGGCGTCATGCGCAAACTTTCCCCGGATTACCTTCTTTGCGCTTACGACATGCGGGCGAAAACGTTTCGCAGCGAACTTTACCCGGAATACAAAGCGAACCGCTCCGCGACGCCGGACGATCTGCTTTTGCAGTTCGACTTCACCCGCGAATTTTTGAAGGCGGTCGGCGTTCCCGCGCTCGGCGTCGTCGGTTTTGAAGCGGACGACGTCTTGGCGACGGTCGCGAAACGGGTTTCCGAACTCGGCGGCGAAACGATTTTGGCGACGAACGACAAGGACGCCCGCCAACTCCTCGACGACAAAACGTCGATTTACCTTCTTCGCAAAGAAAAATTTTACCGCGCGCCGGAACTCGCCGACGATTGGGGGATTCGGCCCGAACAAGTCGTCGATTTTCAGGCGTTGGTCGGCGACTCCTCGGACAACGTCCCGGGCGTTCCGCTGATCGGGCCGAAAGTCGCGAGCGACCTGCTGCAGAAATTCGGGACGCTCGAAGGCGTCTTCAACGCGGCGGTCGGGATGAAAGGAAAACGCTATGAAAATATCCGCAACGGACGCGAACTTGCGCTTTTAAGTCGCGAATTGGTCAAACTTAGAACCGACGTTCCGCTCGAAATCGATTGGGACGCGGCGCGACTCGGCGGCGTCGATCCGGAGCGATTGCGCCGACTTTTCCAATATTGGGGCTTCCGTTCGTTCGTCGGAAAAGTCGACGAATTGGCCGAAACGTTCGGCGTCGCGAAAGCCCCGCAATCCGATTGGTTCGACGAAATCGAAACGCGGCGACAAGCGTTTTTGAACGGTTCCGCAAACGCGCCGTCCGCCGCAAGCGCCGAAAAATCGCTCTTTAACGCCGCCCCCGCCGACGCCGGTTCGGAGGAGGAAGAGGGAAAAATCGACGGCGTCCGCGACGGTTCGTTCGATTTCGACGCGGCGACGCCGTTGCTCGACCGGCTCGCCGTCTCGCAATACGGTTGCGTTCCGAAACCGCGTCCGACCGACGAAACGCCGGAAAACGCCGACGCGCGCCGATCCCCCGCCGACGAAAGCGACTTCGAACTCGTCGGAACGGAACGGTTCGCGACGAGCGTCGACTTCCCGTTTCCGCCGTTAAACTCGACGCAAAGCCTCCCGACCGTCGCGACGCTCGTCGACGACGCCGAAAAATTGGCCGCGCTCCGAACCCGGCTCGCCGACGCGAACGTTTTGAGTTTGGCGACGATCGTTCTCGAAGAAGCGGAATTCGGCCGCGTTCGCCCCCGTTTCGCGACGTTATGCGGGTTGGCGCTCGCCGTCGATTTGTCGGAAGCTTTTTATCTTCCGTTTCGCGGCCCGCTTGGAACGCCGACGCTCGACGCCGACGCGACGTTCGAGACGCTCCGCGACGCGCTCGAATCACCGACGCTTCCGAAAATCGGCGCTGAAATCAAATTCGACGCGCTCGTTCTCCGCGACCTCGGCGTCCGGTTGCGCGGAGTCGTTTTCGACGTTCTTCTCGCCGATTACCTCGTTCGCAGCGGAGAAACGCGGCGGTCGCTCGACGAAATCGCCGAAACTTATCTCGACCGCTCGACGTTCGACCTCAACGCGGCGACCGGAACGGGCAAAAAGCGGATCCCGCTCGACTTGCTCCCGCCGACGACGTTGGCCGCCCGCGCCGCCGACGCCGTCCTTATCCCGCTCGCCGCCGCCCCGATCTTGCGCGAAAAAATCGCCGCCGAACCGGCGCTCGAACGCCTTGCGCTCGACCTCGAAACGCCGCTCGTCGAAACGCTCGCCGAAATGGAGCTTTCCGGGATCGCGATCGAACCGGAGCGTTTTCGGGTCGCCGGCGCCGACTTTTTACGCCGTCAGGAAACGCTCGAAACGGAGATCCGCGCCGCGATCGCCGCCGTCGACGAAACGCCGGGATTCGCCGAAACGATCAATCTCAACTCGCCGAAACAGTTGCAACGCGTTCTTTTCGACGACCTCAAACTCCCGATCGTCAAAAAAACGAAAACCGGCCCGAGCGTCGACGCGGAAGTTTTGGAGGAATTGGCCCTTTTTCACCCGATCCCGGAAAAAATCGTCGAGTTGCGCCGTTTGACGAAACTGCGCGGAACTTACCTCGAACCCCTTCCGACGCAGGCGCTTCCGTCGACCGGGCGCGTTTGCGCGACGTTCAATCAGGCGGCGACGTCGACCGGGCGGCTCAGTTCGAGCGAACCGAACCTGCAAAATATTCCGGCCCGTTCCGAAAACGGCAAGCTCATCCGCGCCGGGTTCGTTCCGGACGCGTCGCTCGGTTTCGACGCCTTCGTCAGTTGCGATTACAGCCAAATCGAACTGCGCGTTTTGGCGCATTTTTCCGGCGATCCGGAGCTTCGTCGAGCGTTCGCCGACGGCGAAGACGTTCACGCGCTCGTCGCAAGCCGCCTCTTCGGCGTCGCGCAAACCGACGTGACGCCGGACATGCGCCGCAAAGCGAAAGCGGTCAATTTCGGGCTCGTTTACGGGCAAACGTCGTTCGGCCTTTCGAAATCGATCGGCGTTTCGACCGGGGAAGCGGCCGCTTACATCGACGCTTTTTTCGCGACTTACCCGGGCGTTTTGACCTTTTTCGACCGCGTTCTCGACGATTGCGCTCGCCGCGGATTCGTTCAAACGCTTCTCGGACGTCGCCGCGCTTTGTCCGGCGTTCGGGGAGCTCGCGGTCGCAAAACGCTCAACTTCCCGGAACGCGCCGCGATCAACGCCGTCGTTCAGGGAACCGCCGCCGACTTGATGAAGTTGGCGATGTTGGGCGTTTGGCGCCGCCTCAAAAAAGAGGGTTGGATCGCGTCCCGTTGGAGCCCGGCGTTCGTCGACGCGCCCGGTTTTACCAAAATCGCCGCAAGCCCCGCCCGACCGACGCGAAGCGCCGCGCCGTCCGCCCCGTCCGCTCCGTCCGCCCCGTCTCTTTTCGACGGTCTCGACGATTTCGCCGACGCTCCGACCGCCGTTAACGCCGACGTTTCGCCGCTTTCCGCCGCGTCGTCGGGAAACGTCGGAACGCCGGAACGCGCTCGCCTTTTGCTCCAAATTCACGACGAGCTCCTCTTCGAAACGCGGCGCGCCGACGCCGACGCCCTTGCGCGGATCGTCGTCGAAGAGATGCGACTCGGCGACCCGTTGACCGTTCCGCTCCAAATCGACGCGGAAATCGGCGCGAATTGGGGCGAACTTTGACGTTTTTAACGCCGTCCGTTTTCCTTATTTTCCGCGAATCCGGCGTCCGCGACGCGTTCGTCGCCGGGTTCGTTCGTTTGTTCCCGATCCCGGCGCCCGGCGCGTCGGAATCGGTTCGTTCGTTTGTTTCCGTCCCGTTATTTTAAGAGACAGCCGATGAAAAAAGCGTTTTTCTTTGCCCTGTTCGTTCTTTTTGCGACGACCGCGCGAGCGGAAGTCCGACTTTGGCCGGTTCCGGAAGGGGAGCCGACCAGCGAAATCTGGTCGGTCGAGATCAACGGCCAAGCCGCCGGCGTTTTGACCGCTCGCACCGCCGACCCGCCGTTTGAAAACTACGATTTCGGCGGCGAGTACGCGTTTGTTTCGGTCGACGCCAACGAGCCGGTCGTTCTCAAATTCCGCGAAAAAACCGGCGTTTCGCTCGACGATTTGACGGTTCGCCCGCTTTCGCGCGGCTTGAAACCGACGAAAAACGCCGACGGTTCGTTCGAGCTGAAAATCGACGAGCCTTGCCAAATTTCCGTCGAGCCGAACGGACGCAAAAACCCGATTCTCGTTTTCGTCAATCCGCTTGAAAAAGACGTTCCGTCCGCCGACGCGCCGAACGTCCGCTACTTCGGCCCCGGCGTTCATTCGCCCGAAGGCGGCAAAATTTCGCTGCGGTCGAACGAAACGCTTTACCTCGCCGCCGGCGCGATCGTTCGTTGCGGCGTCGAAATCCGCGGCGAAAACGTCAAAATTTGCGGTCGCGGCGTCATCGACTCGAACCCCTGGAAATGGCGCGAAGGCCCGACGGGACACGTCGTTTCGATGTTCGGCTCGAAAAACGTTTCCCTTGAGGGCGTCGTTATCCGCGGCGCGTCGCATTGGACGGTCGTTCCGGTCAACTGCGACGGCGTCTCCGTCGACAATATCAAAATCTGCGGCGGCCGCGTCCAAAACGACGACGGAATCAACCCCTGCAACAGCCGAAACGTCCGCGTCGCGAACACGTTCGTCCGCACCGACGACGACTGCATGGCGCTCAAAGGTCTGGATCTCGAATACGGCGACTGCGAAGATATTTGCGTCGAAAATTGCGTCTTCTGGTGCGACCGGGCCCGCGCGGTCTTGATGGGGCACGAAAGTCGCGCTCCGCATATGCGTCGAATTACGTTCAAAAATATCGACGTTATCCGCTCGCAAGCGCGGAATTTCCTCCTCGAACCGGGCGAGCGAATGATCCTTGAAGACGTCGTTTTCGACGGGATCCGCTTCGAAACCGGCCCGCAAAACGCGCTGAATCCGGAGGAACTCGCGAAAAAAGTCGATTCGTCGGGTTTGCGCTTCGACGTCGACACGGCGAACCGCGAAAACTGGCTTTTCGTCGGGCGGCCGGTCGTCAATCAATACATGCAAACCCAGGAGCCGGGCCACATTAAGAACGTCGTTATTCGCAACGTTTCGGTCGTCGGGCCGACGTCCTACGCCGGTTTCCTTTTCTCCGGTTCGGACGAAACGCACCGCGCGGACGGTCTCGTCATTGAAAACGTCGAGGCGTTCGGCAAGAAAATCGGCCCCGGCGCGCCGACGATTCACCTCGGCGATTTCCTCGACAACGTCGAGATCAAATAGACGTTAAACCCAATTCGTTAAAACGTTGAAAAACGTCGAAACGCGTCGTCCGGCTCTTCGCAATCGAACGACGCGTTTTCGTTAAATCGCTTCAACGAACGTTTTTCGACGTTCGCCGCCGTCAGCGGTCGACGCAAATTTGCAAAATTCGCGCCGCGTTTCCGGCGGAATCCTCGTTCTTTTCCGCCGCGATCCGACAAACGACCGAATGCCGCCCGCGTTTCAAACCGTCCGCCAACGCGACCGCTCGCGGATAATGGAGTCCGCCGCTATAGTCGTGAAAAATCTCGACTTGCCGCCAATCTCCGCCGTCGATCTTCACGTCGAGCCGCCCGGCGTCCGGCCCGGCCAACACGTAAAGCGCCAGCGCGCGCCCGTCGAATTCGAACGAAAATTCCGCGCCGATCTTTTCGCCGCAAAGAAGCGGCAAGTTCGCGAATCTCGACCGGAACGCGCCGGGAATTTTCGACCAATCGGGAACGTAAAGTTTGAATCCGCCGTCTTTTACCGACGCGCCGTCGTCGATTTTGCCGACGTTCGTCGACACGCCGTCGAACCCGCGGAACCCGGCGTTAAAATAGGAAAATTCGTCGAGCGGCTCCGGCGTTTCCCGCGGCGTCGGCGCGCCGTCGGTCGGCTCGCTCCAAGCGTCGTCGAGAAGAGCGGCTATCATATCGGCGCAGATCCGGTTCCCGAGCGGCGCCGGGTGAACGCCACCGAACTCTTGCCAAGTCAACGAGTTAGCGTCGATTCGCTCTTGAATTTCCTTCGCAAGATCAACCGTCGAGATCGCCCAACGCTCCGCGACGGCGGAATGCGCCCGAATGCTCGGCGCGACGTCGCCCCGACGGTAATCGTCCATCAGCCGCTCGTTGACAAAGAACGTCGCCACGACGTCGACGTTCGGATTCTCCGCGCGCATTCGTCCGACGATCCCCTCCATCCCGCGGATCGCCCGCTCGACCGAAAAGCGGCCGTCCTGATCGTCGTTGACCGAAAATTCGACGAAAAACAGGTCGACCGGGCCGTTTTTGAGAACGTCCGTTTCGAGTCGGAACGCGCCGACGTCGGAGCAGGTCGACGAGATCCCGGCGGCGACGAAATCGAACTTCGTTTCCGGAAATTTTTTCGTCAAATACTCGCAAACCATCGGGCGATACCCGTCCATCTCGGTGATCGAGCCGCCGAGAAACGCGACGCGACCGCGCCCGGTCGTCTCAAAAACGCGCTTCGAATTCCGATAATCGCCGCGTCGAACGACGTTTTTCGGAAGTTTCCCCGGCGTCGTCGCCGTTTCTTCCTCCGCGCCGACGCCGACGCTCGCCGCCCAATCGATCGCCGAAACGCCGACGGCCGCCCCGACGACGCCGCTCAAAAAATCTCGTCTTCGCATTTCTTCTCCTTTTATCGCGTCGAAAAAATTACCGCCGACGCGGACGCCGACGCCGTTCGACTTCGCGCTCCGGCTCGTCGCTTTCGTCGTCGTATTCGGCCCGCGCGTCGTACTCGCGGCGCCGTTCGCGGGCCCGTTCCCGATAAATATCGTCGTCGCGGCGCCGTCGCGGCGGCTCGCGGTTTTCCCGGCGCCGTCGAACGTTCCGCTCCCGTTCGTCGTCGATTTCGTCGTTCGTTTCTTCTTCGTTTTCATTTTCGTCGTCGCCGCGCCGTTCTTCGTCTTCGTCGTCCTCGAATCGCGTTGGAAAAAAGAACGCGACGACGTAAAACAGGCAAAGCGACGCGACCGCGACGAAGACCGACGCAAGCAAGCCGCTCGGCCCGATCGGATCGTAATCGTCGAGTTTGAAAAACGAACGGAGCGCGAACGGGCCCAAGCACGAGCCGACGAACCCCAGGCACAACGTCAGCCAGGGCCCGCGCACGACGCGCGCCGGAACTAAAAAACGTGTCGCCAAACCGACCCAAATCGCGACGCCGGACCAAAAAAAGAAAATCGTCGCTCCGTCGCGAATTTTAACCGGAAATTCCCAAAGCAACCATTCTTCCATCGCGTCGCTCTTTCGTTGCGTTCGCCTCGCCGATTCGATTTTAACGCGGCCGTTCCGCGCCTTTCCGGTTATTGTACCCGCGGCGCCCGAACTTGTAAAGCGTTTCTTTCGATTCTCGCCGCCTCAGGGGTAAAATTTGCGTTCGTCGCCAACAAAAAACGGCTTCGTCCGCCGTCTTTCGACGACGAAACGAAACCGTTTTTAACGCGGAACCCGTCTCGCGAGGCCGGGCTCTCGATCCGATCAATACGCGGCGTTCGCGGCTTGACGCTCGGCGTTGATCTTATTCATTTGGTCGACTTCCTCTTGGTATTGGAACTCGTTTCCGGACGGATGATATTGAATATCGTCGTCCAGATAATGAGGATTCGGCAGCGTTTGGCCGTTGCGGGTAACCTGACACCCGACGAACGGAACGACGAACAACGCCGCGAGAGCGAGAACGCCGATGACTTTCATCGATTTCATTTCAAATCCTTTGCTTTCATGAAAACGTGAGACGCGTCGCCCGGCGGCTCGAAGCGCGTTCCGGAACGCCTTCGTCACGCTTGACAATTATTCGTCAATGGACTTCGTTCGACGGAACGTCGTCGCTGCGACGGACAATACTTCGTCCTAAATTCGAAGGGTCGGGCGTCTCGCAATTAAACTTAAAACGGCTCCGCGTCCTTGACGTAAGCCCGGCAAACGACGTCGCAACGCGCCGGCGCCGCTTGCTTACCGGATATATCGGTTATTCCGTCCGAGCCGCTTCAAAGTTTTCTTAAAAAATCAACTTTTTTCTATCGCGTCGACGCTAAAGCAAAAGAATGAAACGGTTAAAAAATCAGCGCAAATGAAAGCGACGCGCCGCTCCCCGAAAGAAACGACGCGTCGCTTTTCGTCAAAATTCGGCGCTTTTCACCGCCGTTCGCGTTAAGATTGAGAAGCCGCGCAAACTACGGAGCGACGTTGATCTCGACGACGTCGCCGTCGCGAACGACGTAATCCCCTTTGACGACGGTGCCGTCGTGCACCGCTTCGCCCCAAACTCGCGCCGACTTGAATTTCGCGGCGTAATCCTTGTGAATCTGGTCGCAAAGGTCGAGGACGTCGCTTCCGCGTTTGAGCGTGAACGGCTTGTCGCGGTCGGCCTCTTTCTTCGTCGGCTGCTTGGTGTAAACGCGAACGACGTTCATCGCCTCGTAAATCGCGTCGCGCAACTCGTCGGTTCCGCTCCCGTCGAGCGCCGAAATTTGGAACTCGCGGAACGGCGTCGAGCAAAACTCGCGGAAAAGTTCGAGCCGGTCGTTAAAATCGGGCAAATCGCTTTTGTTGAACACAAGAAACGTCTTCGTGTACGAAAGCCCGACGTCGTCTTCGTCGAGCGAAGACTCCGCCGCCAAACGCGTTTTCGTCCCTTGCAGACGGTCGAGCACGTCTTGGCACTGTTGGATCCCGTCGTCGTCGCCCAGGTCGACCATCAGCAACACGAGCTCCGCGCCGCGAATGTACCCGTATAAATACGACTCGAAAAAATCCGGCGTGATCGGCGGCGTGTCGATCAGCTGAACGAACACGTCTTCCCAGGCCATCATCCCGGGCGCCGCGGTTTGCGTCGTGAACGGATACGGCGCGACTTCCGGCTTCGCTTTGGTAAAATAGGTAAGAAGCTGGCTTTTTCCGGAATTCGGGCCGCCGATAATAACCGCGGTTCCGGCGCCCTGACGCGGGATTTTAACCGATTTTCCGCCCGCTTTTTTTCCGGAGCCGCGCGACGATTCGATCTCCTTCTTAACGTCGGCGATCTTCGTCTTCAGCATCATCTGCATTTTTTCGCTGGCTTTGTGCTTCGGAATCTCCTGCAGCATGATTTGGAGCCAACGCAATTCTTCGTCCGGCGACTGCGCGCGACGATATTCTTCTTCGGCTTTCAAATATTGGGGCGTTAAATTAGCGGCCATCTTCTCTATTTTATCTAAAGGAAAGGTCGAAAAGGCAAAAAAACGGCGCTCGCCGGAAAATTCGCGCTCGCAAAACGCCTCCGACGTCGGCGTCTCTACGATGATACCCGCAAACGCCGCAAAAAGCAAGAGCCCGCGAAAAAAAGCGACAAAAAAAACGCAAAAACGGCGCGCCCGACAAACAGAAAAATCTCGGGAAAAATTCCCCGAAAAGGGTCGCCGCTTCCCAATCGGGCAAAAAACCACCGTCGGTCGCTCGTCTTTTCGACGTTCGACTTCGCGGCGGCGATCGCTTTTTCGGAAATCGGGCGTTTCTTCCGCTTTCGAGGTTCGACGCGTCAAAAAACGGCGAACAGTCCCCCGCGTCGAGCCCTCGGGTAGGCGCGAACGATAACGGAACGAACCCGACGCCGCGGATCGACGCCGTTTGAAGAAAACGCCGATCCGCGAAAATTTCGGTCGACTATTTAATATCTTCGAGTTTGACCCAAGCGCGTTCGGCGATCGATTTATCGCAAGCGGCCAAGGTGCGTTGGACGTTGAACGCGTCGCGGAAGGTCGCGATCGGGGATTCGCTTTCATACGCGACGCCGCGTTCGATCGCGTCGATGGCGCGCAGATTTTCCAGAATACCGTACACCGTGATATCGCGGTATCCGATCATGTGGCCGTCGGCAAAATCGAAGTAATTGCCGTAAACCGCGCGGTTCGTGCAGATCTTGCTCCAACCCCAGAGTTGCGGATCGTCGGCCGTTTTGTCGAAAACTTCGAGGTAGTTCATTTCGTCGAAGCAGAACTTGATCGTTCCCTTTTCGAAACGAAGCTCGTAACCGTTTTGGTTTTCGGCGCCGCAAGCGTTGCGGGTAACGGAGAGCGTGCCGATCGCCGAATTGTCGTCCAGCGTGAACATCACGCGCATCGCGTCGTCGACGTCGCAGTCGCGGATTTCAAAATCGTCTTGCGCTTGCGCGCCGGCGCCCATGTTGCTCAGTTGCGACGCGAAGGTTTTCTTCCATTTGCGTTGCTTGACGTGCGTCGTTTGCATCGCGCAGAGTTCGACCGGACGCAAGCCGGTAATGTAGTAAAGCATGTCCAAAGAGTGGCTTCCGAGGTCGCCGGCCGCGCCGCCGCCGTGCGATTTTTCGAAACGCCAGCTACCGTCGGCGCCCCAACCCCAACCCTGGTTGTAAAACATGCGCGCTTCGATCAGGCGTCCGAACTTGCCGGAACGCGCCAGTTTACGAGCGTAAATGTTCGCCGGGACGCGGCGGTAAATGAAGTTGACGCTGTTCAGCAATTCTTTGTGCGAATCCGCGACGTCGGCCATTTCGCGCCCTTGGTCGAGGTTGGCCGAGAGCGGTTTTTCGCAGAAGACGTGTTTGCCGGCGCCGAAAGCGGCCAACGCGGCGGCGTAGTGCGCGGCGTTGGGCAAGCAGATATCGACGTAATTGGTATCGGCTTTCGCGATCGTCTCTTTCCAAGCGTCCTTGCCGACGATCGGTTTCCAACCGTCGCGAAGCGCGGCGGCTTCTTCGGCTTCATTCCAGCACGCCGCGTAACCGAGAACCGGTTGAATCGGAGCGTTTTTAAAGTAGCTGCTAACGCCGCGATACGCCAAACCGCGGATAACGCCCATCATCCCGTAACCCAAAACCGATACGTTCAAATTATCCATTACAAGTCCCCTAAACGCTTGATAAAAGGCGGCTTAAACGCCGTTTTTCACTTAGCGAACGCGTCGAATAAACGTCCGACGACGTAAAATAACGAGTCCAAACTCTCGCAAACGCGTCCGACTCGGACGCGTTCGATCGGTCGCATTATAACACAATCGCGCGGCGTTTTCAACGATTTTTCGCCGCTTTTCCACTTTTTTTTGAAATTTCTTTTCCGCCGCAAACCCGCCCAAACGCCGTCGACTTTTCCTCGCAAACGTCGACAAACGCGGCCCTCTTCTTACCTATCTTCGCTAAATTTATTATTTTAACGTTTATCCGGAGTCGCGGGCGCCGACGCGTCTCAAAATCGCTCGTTTTTCTAAAAAAATCCGCTTATTCTTTGCGAAGGAGTCGCCGGGGACTGGACGCCGACGCAAAAAGGATTAAAATTGAGGCGACCGCGCTTGCGACGAGCGCGCTTATTAATAAGGGCAAAAATCGATGACCACTCGACGACTCTCGACCGGCGTTCCCGGCCTCGACGAAAAACTCGGCGGCGGGTTGATCCCCGGAACGACGACCGCGCTCGTCGGAAGCTCCGGCGCCGGAAAAACGCAGTTCGGACTCCAATTTTTGAACGCGGGACTCGAAGCGCCCGAACGCCGCCGCGGCGTCCTGCTCGACCTTACGGCGCGCGGCGACTCGCAAAATCACGCGGCTTACGCCAAGTCGCTGTTCGGTTGGGAACCGCTCGAAGAAAGCGGCGAACGGCCGTTCGACCCGGTCGAATTTTTCTCGAAAGTCGCGGCGAACGAACGGTTTGCAGGCGATTATTTTCACGCTTTTTCGCAAGCCGGACGCCGCGTTACCCGACGCGATCTCGGCGACGACGCCTGGCGCGAGTGGAAACTCGATTTGACGAAACGCCTGCAGTCGACGATCGCCTTCCTTTACGCGAACTTTGCGCAAGGCGCGCGGCGGCTCGTCGTCGACGGCGTCGAACCGGTCGAGCGGCAAGGAGAGTCGATCCAGTTCGAACTCCTCGAATACGTCGAGCGGCAGATCGTTAAAAAAGACGCCGTTTGGGTCGCCCGCGACCTTTTTCGGCAAAGCTTCCGCGAATTTGAGTCGCAGATCGGCCCGCGTCCTTACCCCGAAAATGAAATCGGAACGATTTTCTCCTACACGGCGCCGGAAACGTCTCTCGACGCGCTGATCGAAAAACCGCTCGAAGAAGGCGACTTTTTCGCGCAGGCGAACACGGTGATTTATCTCGGTAAAATAAGAGACGGCAACCGTTTCCGACGCGCCCTTTACATTATGAAACACCGCGGATCCGCCTGCTCCGACGACATTTTGTTTTACGAAATCGACGACGCCGGGCTGAAAATCGTCGACTGACGCGACGCTCCCCGCGATTTTCCCGGTCTAGCCCCGCCCCCCATTTTTCGGTCGACGAAAATGAAAAACAACGAAACGAAAAACGATAAAAACAACAAAAAAGGCTCTTCCATCGTCAAAATGAAGACCGGCGGGAGCGCCGACCGCTTTTGGAATCCGCGCATGTGGGACGGCGTTACCGTTTCCGCCTGGCTGAAAATTCTGAACGCCGGCCGTTGGCGGATCGCGCCGACGCGTTTTCCGATGTTTTGCATTATTTCCGGTCTGTCGGTCGTCAACTCGACCTTGGCCGTTTGGCAAAAACTGACGCTCGGGAAGAAAATTCGCGACGCCAAACTCGTCGACGCGCCGATCTTCATCGTCGGGCACTGGCGCAGCGGCACGACGCTTCTTCACGAATACATGATGCGCGACGAACGTTTCGCCTGCTCCGACACTTACGACTGTTTCGCGCCGTCGCACCTTCTCATCAGCGGCCCGCTTTTCCGCCCCTGGGTCAAATTTTTGATGCCGAAAAAGCGCCCGATGGACAACATGGCCGTCGGACTCGACCGTCCGCAGGAAGACGAATTCGCCGTGTGCGCGCTCGGAGCGCCGTCGCCGTATCGGGAAATCGCGTTTCCGAACAACGCCCGAATCGACGCGGATTATCTGACGCTTCGCAACCTGAGCGCCGACGATCGTTCCCGTTGGCTCGACGCGCTCGAATATTTCCTGAAAGAGCTGACGGTCGGTCGCGGCAAACGGATCGTTTTGAAATCGCCGCCGCACACCGCCCGCGTTCGCGCTATTTTGGAGCGGTTCCCGAACGCGAAGTTCGTTCACATTTCCCGCGATCCGTTCGCCCTTTTCCCGTCGACGGTCAACCTTTGGAAAAAGCTCGCCGCGACGCACGGTTTGCAGCCGCCCAAAGGCGGGCCCGCGCTCGAAGAAAAGGTTTTGAGCGATTTTGAAGCGATGTACGACGCGTTTTTCGACGACGTTAAACTTTTGAAAAAAGAAAACTTCTGCGAAATTTCCTACGACGAGCTGGTCGCCGCGCCGGTCGCGACGCTCGAACGGATTTACGCCGAGTTGGGAATCGACGGTTTCGCCGACCGCCGCGCCGCGTTCGAAGAATTTGCGTCGACGCAAAAGAAATACCAAAAGAACCAATTCGAGCTCGCGCCGGAAATCAAAGAAACGATCTCCCGCCGCTGGAAGGCGTATTTCGATCGTTACTGCGCCGGCAAATAACCGTCGTTTAACGACTTAACGCAAAACACCGCGTCGATCGATCGTCGACGCGGCGTTTTTTTTTCGAGCCGCTCTCCGCGTCTTTTTCGCAACGAGCCGCGAACCGAATCGCCTTGCGGCCTATTGATTTGTCGCTTAAAAACCTGCAAGTCAAACAAAAAACGTCGCCGCTCGCAACGAACGACGACGTTTTCAGCGCTTCGCAACCGCGAAAAATCCGCGTTTCAACCGCTTATTTTTCCAGCTTTTTCGACAGGAGCCAGCGGTAAAGCTCCGGATTGTCGTAGGTTTGCGTCCAGCAGTCGTGCCCGACGCCGGGATACGTCGTGAATTGAACGTCGTCGTTCCCCGCTTTTTTGACCGCTTCGACGAGATTTTTCGTGTACTCGTACTTAACGGCGCCGTCCGCGTCGCCGTGGAACGTCCAAATCGGCGTTTTCGTCATCTTCGGCGCGAACGAAACGTCGTAACCGCCGCAAAGAGGCGCCGCCGCCGCGACGACGTCGGACGAATGCGCGATCAGGCCCCACGTCCCGAAACCGCCCATCGAAAGGCCGGTAACGTAAATTCGCGAACGGTCGACCGGATAATTTTCGCAAATTTGGTCGATCAGAACGCGCAACTGAGCCGGCGACCAGAAACGAACGCCCGGGCATTGCGGCGAAACGGTCAAAAACGGCCAATCCTTCGCTTTTTCAGGCTTCGCGCAAAGCTTCGCCGGGCCGTGAACCTTCACAAGCTCCGGATCGTCGCCGCGCTCGCCCGCCCCGTGCAAGAAGAGGAGAAGCGGGAAGCCTTCGTCGGTTTTCGCCGACTCGTTCGACGGGAGGAAGAACCAGAATTTCAGCGTTTCCGTTTTCGTTTCGTCGATCGGATTCGGGCCGCCGAGCGCCATGGCGTCGCCGCCCGTCCAGGTTCCGCCGGTCGCAAGCGGAAGTTCCGCCGTCATCAAAATTTGTTCGCCCGCTTTCGGGGTCGGATTTTTCTCTTTCATCGTCTCCGCTTTCGCGACGCTTCCCGTCGAAAACGCGGCGCAAAGAGCCGCGAACGCGAGCGCCGACGTTAATTTTGCAACGCTTTTCATTAAATTATCTCCCGTCGACGCGGAACGCTCCTCGCCGACCTCCCTATTTTACTGAAATTACCTAAAATTCGTTCGCGCTCTCCCAAGAACGCCGAGCGCCCTTAATATAAAGGAAAACGCGCCGCGACGCAAGTTTTTTTTCGCGCTTTCTCGCTCTTTTCGTCAAAAAACGGAACGTCCAACGAGCGCAGTCGCGTCGCGACGTTAATTTCGCTAAGATAGAGAAAATAAAGAAGCGCCCAAATCCCGACGCAAGACCGCGCCGTCAAGAAATAAAAAACCCCCTTGGAACGCGACGAGTCAAAACGACTTAGCGGAGGAACGGGCAAGGTATCCTCGCGCCACCCAGTGCGACGCGCCCTTCAAGGGGACGCCCCCAATTAAGCAATCGCGGCGCCGTTTCGAGAAAAAACGCCGAAAAAATCTTATCGCCGGGCAATTTTCGCCGACGCGACGCGGACTCTTTCGCCTTAACTTCATTTAAAACCGCAATTTACATTCGCTGCGTTCAATAAAAAAAGTTCTCAAAAAAATTTTTTTCGACCTTCACGCTCGCTGACGGCGCGTCTTTTTCCCGCGTCGAAACGGAACGAAGCGCCGCGTTTTGAAGCGCCTCGAAACGCGGCGCCGACTCGCTTCGCTCCAATTCAACGAGCCGACGCTTTTGAATAAAAAACGAAAATCCGCCAAAAGCCGACGCCGCTCCGCTCGACGGCTCGCTCCGACGGGCGGAGCCTCGAACGGCGCGGCGTTTCAACGTCGGCGCTCAAATCACGCCTTCGCGGCCTTCGCTTCCTCTTCCGCCTTGACCAATTCCGGCGAGCGGAGATTCAAAATCAACGCGAACAAAGCGGCGGCGATAAACGACGAAACGACGAGCATTCCGAAAACGCGCGGCCAACCGGCTTCGGCGATCTTCGCCCGTTCGAGCCCGGCGGTTTCCTTCACCTTTTCGACCGTTTCGGCGGAAACGGCGGCGCCGGTCGCTTCGGTCAGTTTTTCGGTCAACGCCGTTCGCGCTTTTTCGGCTTTCGCGGCCGCTTCTTCCGCTTTCGACGGTTTCGCGTTCGCAACGCGACGGTCGGCGTCGCACAGCCCTTCGGCGGCCTTCACGATCTCGGGAAGATATTCGTTGTCAACGTCGATTTGAACGAGCGCGGCGATCGTTTGGTCGCGTTCCGCCTTCACCGGCGCGGTCGCGGAGTCAACGAGAACCCCGACGCCGAGTCCGGTAACGAGAGTCGAAAGGTAACCGAACAAACCGGTCAGCCCGCTCGACGCGGCGGCGGCTTTCTTCGTCGCGACCGTCGAAGCGACGCATCCGATCAAACACTGCGGGCCGTAAATGAAGAACCCGATTAAGCTCATCAACAGCGCGTTCAACACCAGCGAACTCGAGTTGAACCGCCAAAACAAGAACGCCGCCGCCGCGCAACCGATCATGTAATAAAAGCAGGTCTTCGCGCCGCGCCCCTTGAAGAGCTTGTCCATCATGAAACCGCTCAAAATGATCCCGAACGCGCCGAAAATCTCGTAACTCGCGGTCGCCCAACCGGCGGCTTTCAGGTCGACGCCCTTGGCTTGCGTCAGGAACGTCGGCGCCCAGTCGAGAATCGAGAAACGCACGACGTAAACGAAGAAGTTCGCCCAACAAAGCACCCAAATCGCCCAGTTTGAAAAGACGTGTTCGCGCAGATTCGCCCACCAACCGGCGTCCTGCTCCGGCTCCGCTTCGACGACCGGGGCCGCCGCGCCCGAACCGTCGGCGCCGCCGCGAGTGCGTTCGTAATATTGCTCGACCGGCTCGAACCCCTCTTTTTCCGGCGCGTCGCGCAACGCCCAGAAGAGGAAAATCGCGCCGCTCATGCTCAACGCCGCCGGAACCAGGAAGCAATAATGCCAACCGAAACCGACGACAAACGAATTTAAGAGGAAGACCAACCCGGCGCCGAGCGAGTGCGAAATGTTCCACGTCGCGAACTTGACCCCGTGTTCGCGCGGAGCAAACCAGTGCGTCAAACTTTTAGCGCAAGGCGGGAACCCCATCCCCTGCACCCAACCGTTGATAATCCAAAACGTTCCGATGACCCAAGCGAGTTTCGTCGCGCCGATCGATTCCGGAGCGACGCCGCAAAAAACGTTCGTCGACGCCGCTAAAAAGAGCCCGATCGACATAAAATAACGCGGGTTGACGCGGTCGCTCCAGATTCCGTTGACGAAACGCGACACGCCGTAAAGAACGCCGTGAATCGTCAAAAACAGCCCGAGCGTCGTCTTCGTAACGCCGACCCCTTCGAGCCCCGGCATCGCCATCGTGATCGATTTTCGGACAAAATAAAAGAAGATGTACCCGATCATCGTCCCGAACAGGATGCGCCAACGCCAATATTCGTATTGCGAGTCGGGACGCGCCGGTTGCGGAGCGGCCTTAGCAAGTTGTTGCGGAGAAGCCATAAAATCGCTTTCTTTATTCTAAAACTGCGACAAAATCCAACAATATCGGCGCAAAACGCCCCGTTCCCCGTTCGCTTGACGTTTCGCCGTCGGACGGGGCTCGTCGTTCTTCGCCGTTTTACGCAAACCGCGTAATTTTACTTTTTCTTCGTTTTCGCTTCGACGAGCAAATCCGCGAGAACGGAAATATCGTCCAAAACGAGCTCCGGCGTCCACCCGGCTTCTTTAAGCGTTTCGAGCGTCGCTTCGCCGGTGAGCACGAGGACGCCCGGGATCTTCGCGCGCCGGGCCATTTCCAAGTCGGTGTAAATACGGTCGCCGACCATCATGATCTCGTCGCGTTCGAGACCGTATTTTTCCATCACGCCGCCGACGGTCGCCGGATCCGGTTTTCCCGGCACGGCTTCCGGTTTGCGCCCGGTAACGTTCTCGATCAACGCCTGCACGGCGCCGCAGTCGACGAGAATCGTTTCGCGGTCGGTCGGGCACACCGTGTCCGGGTGCGTCGCGATATACGGCTTCCCTTTTCCGATCCAGTACGTCGCTTTGCACAGGCGGTCGTAAGTAAGCGTCGTGTCGAACGCGACGACGACGACTTCCGGCTCGTCTTTTTCGTTGTATTCGTCGATCAGCTCGTAACCTTGTTCCGCAAACTCTTCGCGAAGCGACGCCGTTCCGAGAACGTAAACTTTTTTCGCGTTCGGATAATTTTTGCGGAGATAAAAATACGTCGCCGTCGCGGAAGTGGAGATGTTGTCCGGCGTCGCTTTCAGCTTCAAACTCAAGATTTTTTCGAGGTAATCCTTCGCGCTTTTCGACGAATTATTCGTCAGATAAGTGTAACCGACGCCAAGCTTTTCGAGCGTTTCGAAGACGCCGGGCGTGAACGGAAAAAGCGTGCCGCCTTTGTAAATCGTGCCGTCCATATCGAAAGCGACGTGTTTAATTTTCGCCAAATCGACGGTCGGATTCAGGTAATGAACCGGGTAATGATCGTTTTTCGCGTCGAGCACGGGAAATTCCTTTCCAAAAAACTCGCTTCGTCTCGGCGACGAAACGAGAAAATTGCAACAAGCCAAAACGGCGGCGCGTCCGAGCGTCAAAAATTCGGTCAAGCCGCGACGGCGGGAAAACTTCATTATACAACGTCGAGACGGAAACTTTCAACCCCCCGAGCGTCGAAAAAACCGACGTTTTTCGGAAATTTCGACGCGTCGCGCCGCCTTAATTCCCGCATTTTTCCCATTTTCGCCAATCCGCGGCGACGTTTCTTCCTTTTTTGTCTCGCCGCGGTTAAACGCGGGTTAAACCTGTCGGGGTTCCCCTTAACAAAACTTCCCCGGGCGCTATAATGATTGGGAACGAATTTCCCGTTTTCTCGCCGTTATTTTAGCGTCGAAAGCGGCGTCCCGTCGGTCTCTTTGTTGGAAGGAAGCGTTATGACCAGTCGACTCAACACGATCGAAGAAGCGATCGAAGCGTTCAAAAAAGGCGAAATCGTTATCGTTATGGACGACGAAGACCGCGAAAACGAAGGCGATTTCATCTGCGCCGCGGAAAAAACGACGCCCGAACACGTCAACTTTATGCTGAAACACGGTCGCGGTCAAACGTGCGTTCCACTCCTGCCGGACGCTTGCCGTCGGCTCAACCTGACGCAAATGGTGAAAGACAACACCGCGCCGCTTCAAACGGCGTTCACCGTCCCGGTCGACCACAAAAACGCCCGCACCGGCATCACCGCGCAGGAAAAAGCGATGGCCGTTCGCGCGCTCGCCGACCCGAACTCGAAAATTTCCGACTTCGTGCGCCCGGGACACCTGTTCCCGTTGGAAGCGAAAGAAGGCGGCGTCCTTCGTCGCGCCGGACACACCGAAACGGCGGTCGACCTGGCGCGTTTGGCGGGGCTTTTCCCGGCGGGGCTTCTGACGGAAATCCTCGACGATACCGGCGACCGCGCGACGACGGAGGAGCTTTTTAAAACGGCGGAAAAATTCGGTCTGAAAATCATTTCGGTCGCCGAGCTGATCAAATACCGCCGCCAACGCGAAAAGATCGTCGAGCGCGTCGCGGAAGCCGAACTGCCGACAAAATACGGCGACGGAAGGATTTACGCGTACAAGATCAAATACGAGGACGGCGAGCCGATCGCGATCGTTTACGGCGATCTTTCGTCGCAGGAAGCGCCGCTCGTCCGGTTGCATTCGTCGTGCTTCACCGGCGACCTGGTCGCGTCGTTGCGTTGCGACTGCGGCGACCAACTTCACCTGGCGTTGAAAAAAATTCAGGAGGAAGGCGGGGTCGGCGTCCTGGTTTACCTCCCGCAGGAAGGGCGCGGCATCGGACTGACGGAAAAAATCAAAGCGTACAAACTGCAAGACGGCGGCATGGACACGTGCGAAGCGAACCTCGCGCTCGGCCACGGCGTCGACCTGCGCGACTACGGCGTCGGCATCCAGATTCTGAAAGACCTGGGTCTCCACAAAGTGCGCTTGATGACGAACAACCCGAAAAAAGTCGAAGCGTTCGTCTACGACGGTTTCGACCTGAGCGTCGTGGAGCAGATTCCGCTCGTCGCGCCGTGCAACGAGCACAACCGCTTTTATCTCGAAACGAAGCGCGACAAAATGGATCACACGTTCGAAAAAATGTGATCCGCCGCCGCGTGAAAACGAGCGTTTCCGCTGAAAAGCCCTCGTCCGCGTTCTTCGCAAACTCGGACGAGGGCTTTTTTTACGCCGTTTTTCCGCCGTCTTTTTTACTTCGCGATTTCTGTCGTTCTCGTTTCGCGAACGACGGTTACCTTGATCTCGCCGGGGAATTGGAAACGCTCGGTCAACGCTCGCACGACGTCGCGGCACGTCTTCGCGGCGCTTTCGTCCGTCGTCAGGAGCGGGTTCACCAACACGCGCATTTCGCGCCCGGCCTGCACGGCGTAAGCCTGTTCCACAAACGGGAACTCCATCGCGAGCTTTTCGAGCTCTTCCATTCGCTTGACGTAATGTTCCAACGTTTCGCGCCGGGCGCCGGGTCGCGACGCGCTGCAAGCGTCCGCCGCCGCGACGATCGTGGTGTACGGGTCGGCGATTCTCGGGTCGTTGTGGTGGTTCAACGCCGCCTGCACGACTTCGGCCGGCTCTCCGTAACGTTTTAGAATATTCGCGCCAATTTTCGGGTGTCCGCCTTCCAATTCGTGGTCGGCGGCCTTCCCGACGTCGTGCAACAGGCCGCACCGCCGCGCCAGTTTTTCGTCCAGGCCCATTTCTACCGCCATCATCCCGGCCAAAAACGCGACTTCAATCGAGTGCCGCAAAACGTTCTGGCTGTAGCTCGTGCGGAAATACAGCCGTCCGAGAAGATTCACGACGCGTTCGTTGAGGCCGTGAACGTCCGCTTCCTGGCACGCCTCGACGCCGGCGCGCTGAACGAACGCCTGAATTTCGCGCTGCGTTTGGGCGCACACTTCCTCGATGCGCGACGGGTGAATCCGGCCGTCCGCGATCAACCGCGTCAACGCCAGCCGCGCCGACTCGCGGCGGATCGCGTCGAAAGCGCTCACGATCACGACGCCGGGCGTGTCGTCGATGATCACGTCGACGCCGGTGATCTTCTCGAACGCGCGAATATTGCGTCCTTCGCGGCCGATGACGCGTCCTTTCATGTCGTCGTTCGGAATGTCGACCGTGCTGGTCGTCGATTCGGCGGTGTGCGCGGCGGCGTAGCGTTGCAACGCCAGCAGAAGCGCGCTTCGCGCCTGTTCTTCGCACCGTTCGGCGACGATCTTTTCGTGTTTCAGGATCAGCGCGCCCTGTTCCTCGACCAGCTCGCGGTCGAGTTTTTGGAGAATTTCCTTCTTCGCTTCCTCTTTCGTCAGATTGGCGAGGTCGTACAAAACCTGTTCCTGCGCCGCGATCTTTTGCGTCAACTCGGCGTTGAGCTCCGTTTGTCGAGCGATCTTTTCGTTCAATTCGCGCCGCGTCGCTTCGACCTCTTTTTCCTGTTTGCGCAACTCGTCGGCCTGCTGGTCGAGCGCGTCCTGCCGTTTGTCGAGCTGCCGTTCTTTTTCGACGTGTTCGGCCCGCACCGCGCGCGCTTCGTTTTCGAACTCTTCTTTTTGGCGCATTTCCCTTTCTTTGAGTTCGATTTCCGCTTCGCGTCTGAAATTTTCGGCGTCGAGTTTCGCGCGGCGCACGACGTCGTTCGCTTCCACCTCCGCGTCTTGTTGGCGGACTTTATTTAAATACTGCAGACCGATGAAGACGCCGCTCCCGGAAAGAAGAGCCGCTCCCAAGGTCGAAATCGCCGTTACAATAGAATTCACCCGAATATCCTCGCGCGTTTCCGCTTTCGTCGCGGCGAGTTCCCGGGAAACGTCGAGCGCGAAAAACGACGCCCGAAAGCGACGCGGAAAAGGATATTGTCCGAACCGAAACGGCCCGTAAAATCGCGATCCAAGAAAAGCGCGTCCGACGATTCGCCCCCGACCCGCCCGTCGACGCAGCGTCCAACGGTTGTCGTTTCATCAAAAGCTCGACGCGCTCGGCGCCGAACGGAATCGTCGAGTCGCCCGCGCTATTCGACGAGAAACGGCGAAAGCGACCCATTTGGTATTCTATCAAAGATTCGCGGCGTTGACAATCGAAAAACCGGAAAATTTCGGTCGTTTCCCCAAAAAAACGTCGCGACGCCCGCACATTCGCAAGCGCCGCGACGTTTCGAGCCTCGACCGTCGAAGTTTCGACGCGCCGCCGTCAGTCTTCCATCACGTCTTTTTCGCGATTTTTGGCCAACTCGGTCGCCGTTTCCTCGTACTTTTTCGTCAGTTCCTGGATCGCTTCCTTCGCGTCGTCGCGTTCGTCCTCGGAGATCGCCTTCGCTTTTTCCTCGGCGTCGATCGACTTGTTCCCGTCGCGGCGGACGTTGCGGATCGCGATTTTGCACTCCTCGCAGAGGTCGCGGATCATCGTCGCCATCTTGCGGCGCACTTCCGTCGAGAGCGGCGGAATGTTCAAGCGAATCACCTTGCCGTCGTTGTTCGGCGCGTAACCGAGATCGGAGTTGACGATCCCCTTCTCGATGTCCTTCAACGTTCCGACGTCGAACGGACGGATCAAGATCTGTTGCGGCTCCGGACAAGCGATCGTCGCGATCTGCTTGAGCGGCATTTCCGAACCGTACGCGACGACTTTAACGCCCTCGACCAACCCGGGATTCGCGCGCCCGGTGCGGACGCCGGTCAATCCCTTGCGGAGTCGAGCGACCGCTTTGTCCATTCGGTCCTCGACGTCGAATAAAATTTCTTCCGTCGACATAATCGATACTTTCGTTTGGTAATCGGTGAAACAAAGCCCGCCGACCGACGCGCGGAAAGCGGCGCAAAACGACGCTCGAAACGTCCCGACAAGCGTTCCGTTCCCAGCGTCCTTCGAACGAGGCGCCGATTCGTCGCGCCTCCCTTAACAATACAATATAAAGCGGATTCGCCGTCGACGCAAGGAGCGGGCGCGATATTTTCCCAAAATTTCCTCGAGAAAACTCGCCGTCCCGCGTCCTTCGCCGAACGTTCCGCGTCAACCGGCGGCCGAATTGTTTTTCGGTTCGCCCGGCTCGTCGTCTTCGTAACCGGCCCCGTAACCGTATCCGGCTCCGTAACCCGCGCCGTAACCGTAGCCCGCTCCGTACCCGGCGCCGTAGCCCGCGCCGTAACCGTAGCCGCCGCCGTAACCCGCGCCGTAACCGCCGCCGTAGCCGTAGCCGTAACCGCCGCCGTAACCGTATCCGTAACCGTAGTCGCCGCCGTGATCTTCTTCGGAGAACTCGTTGTAGAAACGGTGTTTTTCGTAGCAGTTAACAACGCAACCGATGATATTCGCGCCGACCTCGGCCAAAGCCTTGATCCCGGCGACGACGTCCGGCCGCCCGCGTCGACGAACGCGGAACACGTAGGTAACGCCGTCGACGCGCGTCGCCATCGAGGCGGCGTCGGAGACGTACAACGTCGGCGGGGTGTCGATCAACACAACGTCGAAACGCGAACTGAGTTCGTCGAGCATCGCGTCGAACTCGCCGCCCGCGATCAATTCCGCCGGATTTTTGCGTCGCGTTCCGGCGGTAACGACGGTCAGGTTCTTCACCGGAGTCGACTGCATCGCGGCGTCGAGCGAAATTTCGCCGCTCAACACGTTCGACGCGCCCTCTTTGTTCTCCAAGCCGAACCACTTGTGAACGTCCGGTTTGCGCAAGTCGCAGTCGCACAGGACGACGCTCTTGCCCGCTTCGGCGATCTTGACGGCGAGGTTCGAGAAGAACATCGTTTTCCCGTCGCTCGGGTGGGGGCTCGTGTTCAAAATGATGCGACCGCGCCCGTCCGCCGCCGGCTGATTAAAGAGCCGCGTGCGAATTTGGCGAAAAACTTCGCAAGCCGGGGCGTTCGGTTTGTAATACGCGATGAGTTCCGGGTCGGGCTGTCGAGCTTCGCGCGCTTCCTTCTTCTTTTTCGGCGTCGCGTCTTTCAACGACGACTTGAAGGACGGCAATTGCGTCAGAATCGGAACGCGAAGCGTTCGAGCGATCTCGCTCGGCGAGCGGAAAGTCGCGTCGGTAACGTCGACCAGGTAAGCCAACCCGGCGCCCAAAATAAACCCGAGCGCGAAGCCGACGAACGCGAACTTGATCAAGTTCGGGTAAACCGGGATATCGTTCGGCGCCGCCGGGGTCAGCACGTTCAACTCGTACTCGTTGACGCCGCCGACGAGCGCGAGGCTTTCCAGGCTTTGCCCGAAGTTTTGGTGCATCGCTTTGAGCGACTCAAGCGCGACTCTTTTCGATTCGCGTTCTTCGTAAAATTCGTTCATTTCACGAACTTTTTCGTCTTGAGCGCGCATGTATTTTTCGGTTTCCATCTGCATTTCGTTCAGCCGCGCGACCTCTTGGCGCACGGCGTTGACGTAGCCCTGGAAGAAGTCCGAATACTTAACCGAGCCGATCATCCCCTCTTCGTTGACGTTCGCCGTCGCTTCTTCAAACTGGCGGCGTCGCAATTCGAGGCGTTTTTCCAACTCGATCACTTCGCGGTGCGCCGGCCCGTACTGAACGCGCTTGGCGGCCAATTCGTCCTCGAGTTTCCCGATTTCCGTCTGCTCGCGCTGACGGGACGCGGTAACTTCGGAAATGACCGCGAGCGTTTCGGTGTCCTGTGCGCCGCGCACCGTGTTCAACATCGACGCCAGGATCGTGTCGTTGTCGCTGGAACCGAGCATCGCGACGAGTTCGTGCGTCGGCACGTCCTTGGGCGAGCGTCCGCCGAGCGAATCTTCGAGATTGTTCAGCCGCGTGTTCCAACGCATGATCTGCATGTCGATCTCGACCAGGCCTTCGCTCATCTTGACCAGTTGCGTCAAAAGCGGGTTGTTTTCGACGCTCCCGATGAACGTGGAGTCGGAGGTGGCGATAAATTCGGTAAGTTCCTTCGTTTTCGCGTTGATTTCTTCACGCAGTTTCGTTTGTTGCGCTTCGATCGCGTTCTTAACGGTCTCGTTCTTGCGGTTGAACGTCTCTCTAAAGTACCCTTCGAATTTCTCGACGACTTTTTCAACGATCAACGCCGCTTCGTTCGGGTCGCGCGCAACGCAGGCGATCGAAATCGTGTTCGCGTCCTTGAAGTCGCGACCGTTGCCGCCCTTCGACACCGTCAACGTTTTCTTCAAAGCCGCGATCGCCGCCGGACGCGTGATCTCCTCGCCGGTCTCCTCGTCCACGAGTTCGATCGTTTTGATCATAGAGCGGTGTTCGGCCAGCAATTCGTCCCAGACGGAACCCAAAATGCGCTCGGTCAAAATGATCGACGAGAGCGTTTCGAGGCTGTCCTGTTGCGCGGAGTTTTGCGTCGTTCCGCCGACCTGGTCGTAGGAACGCAAAAGCGACGACGCGTTCGCCGTCGGAATGTAAATATCCGATTGCGCTTTGTACTCTTTGGGCGTAACGGTAAACTTGTAAACCGCCAACGCGCCGCCGATGATCGTCATCAGCGCGACGATCCAAAATTGGCGGCGAAGTATCCCAAGCACGTCGAAAAAGTTCAAATCGCGAGAGCCTGTCGTCCCTCCGACGCCTTGCGGGACGGGCCCGCGCGGAGCGTCCGGAACGCGACGTTCGAAACGAGCGGCGTCGCGACCGGCGCGCGGTCTTTTAACGTTTTGCGAAACGCCGTCCCTTCGCGGAAGCGCGCTTCCGTTCGGCCGAACCGAACCGTTCGGCGACGAACTATTTTCTAACGTCATATTTACTCCTTATTTTATCGACAATGGTGTCCGGCTTGCGCGACGGTTCGCGAGAAAGCGCCGCGCGTTCGAAAAATTGCGTCGCGCCCCTTGCCGCCGCTTCGCCCCGTTTCGAACGTTGTTAAGTTTCCTTCCATTATACAAAACGCTTTCCAACTCGAAAAGAGGGATTTTAACGGTCGCGCGGTCTCGACCGAAGCGCCTACCGCCCGCCGTCTTGCGATCGCGGCGCCGACTTCGTCGACTCGACGCAAGCGTTCGCTTCCTCTTTTCACAAAATACGCAAGCAAGAGAATCTATAACGTTCAAAATACGCAAAATAAAGCCAAAAGGGCAAAAAAAACAAACCGCGAAAAGAGCGCCGGTCGCGTAAACCGCGAAAAATAAGCGCTTTATTTGTTCTTCTTCCAGAAACGTATTTCTTTAAAAATTTTCGAAAAAATTTTCAACGCGCCCCTTGCGCCGCGCTATTTTCGTTACTCAAATTCGTTTTTGCTCGTCCAACGCTCGTTTTTTCACCTCGCGACGCCGCCGAACCGCCATTCGTTGTTTGCCGAGCAAACACCGTCGACGTTTTTTCTCTCCGCAAGCCGTGAAGCCGCGTTCTCTCCGACGCATCCAAGCAAGATTCGAACCGTTTTTTCTCCGCTTTGCGGCGTCGACCGCGTTTCCTTCCGCCGTTTGCCGAGCAAACGTTCGATCTCGTCCGATTTTTCATTTTCACGCCGAAAACAACGGCGAACGCTCCCCGCAAACACGCAAGAAAATAAAAAAAGAGGAGCCGCGAACGACTCCTCTTTTTTCAAGCGCTTAATCTAACGCATCAACGAACGGGATGGCGACCGTCTTTGCAGTAGCACCATTGTCCCGGGGAAACCCAGTGCGGATCATCGTCGTCGTCGACGCCGAGAGCGACCGCGGTGGCGACCAAAGCGCCGGCCAAACCGAGAACGCCCCAAGTGCCGCTGTTAGCGCTGTAACAGGGTTGCGGAACAGCGGGTTGTTGGAACGGCGAGGACTCTTGATTCGTGCGAAGCAAGGAGGGATTGCGCGGAACCGTCGTGCGTTCCACCGCCGCGGGAGCGCCGTTCGCGTCGACCAATTGCAAACCGTTTTGCGTAATCTCGAACGTAAATTGTTCGCTTTCCTCGTCGACTTCCATTTGTTGAGCGCCGTAACGAACCTGACCGTTGGGCATGGTTTGTTCGACGGTGATTTCATAGTTGCCGTTCGGCAAATCGAGCGCGACTTCGGCTTCCTCGCCTTGCGCGACAATTTCGCCGTCGGCGTTCGCGATCGTGTATTTCACATTTTGAGCGGCGGTCAATTGATTGTTCGCGCCGCGGCTGTGCAAATTAACTTTCACATCAGCGGCTTGAACCGACGCGACGACCGTCATAGCCAACGCCGCGACCAACATCATCAGGGTACGTTTCATCTTTTCACCTAAATTTCCTAGACGGCAACACGCTTTTCCAATAACCCGAACGTTATTTTCCTGGAAACGCAAAACAATCCGCTTTATCCCTTGTTATTCTACTCGCAACTTACGTTTTCTGCAAGCCCTTTTTACTTTTTTTACTCTTTTTTTTTTAATTTTTTCCAAAAAACCAAAATTTCGATTCTTTTTTCAGAAACTCGCAACAAAAACGTCGTTTCAGAACACAATCTCTACAATCGATAAAAACGTTTCTCTCGCGATTTGTATTACATTTTCTCAACTTCGGCGATCGTCGCTTTCAAACGTTCGACCGCGCCGCGCAACTCGGAAGCGCACGGCGTCCCGCGTTCTTCGAGGACGGCGGCGACCGATTCGTAATACCAAATCAAACCGCTCGCGCCCCCTTTGAAACGCGACAAAGTTTCCCATCCCGCGATCTTCAGCGCCCGGTCGAGCGACGAAGCGTTGTCCAGCTTGTCGCACCCGCTCGCAAGAGCCGCGGCGTCCGAACCGGTTCGCAACCGCTCGATATACGCTTCCTTGCGTTCTCGCCACGGCGCTTTGCGATTCGGATCGGAGGCCGTCGAATCGGAAGTTTCCAAAACGACGTCGGCGACGAAATCGCCGAAACGCGCCCGAATTTTCTCCGCCGTTTCCAACCCGCCGCAATCCTCGACCGCGTCGTGCAACAGCGCGGCGATCGCGACGTCTTCGGAAGCGCCGAAATCCAACGCCGTCCCGGCGACGCGCAACAGGTGCGACAAATACGGAACGCGCCCGTTCTTTCGGAACTGTTCGCGATGAAGTTCGGAAGCCCAGGCGAGCGCCGCGTCGAAACGAGCGGTCAACGCGCCGGCGCCGAAATTTTCACCGAAAACGTTCGGATTCGCCGGCTTTTCGTTTTTATCTTTTTTTCCTAAATCGCCCAAAATTCAGTTTCCTGTCCCGGCGCCCTTATTCTTCCACATTTTTACGGCGGCGTCAAGTGTTTTCGCGCGATTTGCGACGTTATTTTCCCCAAAAGAGCGTTTTTCGCCGACGTCGACGTTAATCTCGGCGTCGACGGCCGCTCTCCGTTTTCTCAAATTTATTTTTCAATTCGACCGCGTCGAATTCCACCTTGCCGACGCCTTCGAGGATCCCGATCTGCAACGACGCTTCGGTCGCTCGACGCGGCACCTCGACGTCGTCGCTCAACTCGCGCCAGTCGAAGGTTCCGGCGGACGCGGCCCACAAAATTTCGTCGGCGATCGGCTTGCGATCCCGGTCGAAAAAGACGATCCGCGCCAACGGAACCGTCCGCCGCCCTTCGGTCGCCCGCAGGTCGAACGCGCGAACCTGCCCGGTCAGCGTCAATTTTTTCACCTTCGTTCCGTCGACCGGCGCGAACTGCCGCAAATGACAGTACATTTCGCGCTCGCGCTGACGTTCCTTGAGATTCGCGAAGTCGACGGAAAGTTCCCGACGATTTTCCGGAAGCGTCGCCGCCGAAACCAGCGCGTCGGCGCGGTCTTTTTTGCGATGCTCGGCCTCCACCGTCGCGTTGTCGCAAACGCAAACGCGACGCCCTTCCGGCGCGTCGTCGCGCTCGGCGACGTAAACGTTCCGCGTCGCGTACCACCCGTCCGGCGTCGGAAGTCGCGGCGGAAGCTCGATCTCAAATTCGCTCGGCTTGCCGCCTTCTTTTCCCTTTTCTTTATCGACCGACGCCCGCCCGTTCGTTTCTCTTTTTTCCTCTTCCCCTTCGTCTTGCGCATCTTCGCTATTTTGACGCTCCGCGTCTTGCGCCGCGACGAGCGCCGAACGAGCGATTTCCTCGAAACCGCCCCCCGCCAGGCGCGGTCGGGTCGGATCCGGTTTTTCGACGCGTTTTTCCTCCGCCTCGCCGGTCATCGGAACAAAGCAGATAGGAATCAGCGTTTTGCGCTCGATCTTTCCGTCTTTCTTCTCGCAAAGAACGAAGTATTGCCGATAACGCTCGCCCACGGGAATGATCAGCTTTCCCCCCTCTTTCAACTGGTCGAGGAGCGGTTGCGGCACGTTTTCCGGCGAACACGTAACGATAATCTTGTCGAACGGCGCGGCCTCGGGCCAACCCTGATAACCGTCGCCGACGCGAACGAACACGTTGTCGTATTTGAGTTTTTTCAGCGTTTCCGCGGCGCGTCGGCCCAGGTTTTTGACGATTTCGATCGTGTAAACTTCGGAAACCAAACAACTTAACACCGCGGCTTGGTATCCGCTTCCCGTTCCGATCTCAAGGACGCGGTCGGTCGGTTGCGGGTCGAGCGTTTCGGTCATGTACGCGACGATAAACGGAGCGGAAATCGTTTGTCCGTCGCCGATCGGAAGCGCCGCGTCCTGATAAGCGTATTCGCGGAAATCTTTCGGAACGAATTCGGCGCGCGGGATTCTCGCCGTCGCTTTCAACACGCGGACGTTTCGCAACTCTTTCGTCGGGATCAACTCTTCGAGCGTCATGCGGAGCGCGTCCGGAACGACGGGATATTTCGCGTCGAGTTCTTCCGGCGTTCGCGGTTGCAACGGGGCGGACGGAAGCGGCGTCAAAATACCGGAATCGTCGTTTTTCTTCGGAGTCGCGGCGCGCCGAGCCGTCTTTTTTTTCTTCGTCGCGCCGTCGGCCTCCGATTTTTTCTCCGCTTTTTTTTCCGCCTTTTTCGGCGATTTCTCAGGAGCCTTTTCCGACGCGGCGGGCGCCTCGTTTTCGACGGCGGACGCGTTCGCCGACGCCGACGGTTTCAGCGTTACCTTTTGCGCCGACGCGACGCCCGCGCTCATTCCCAACGACGCGACCGACGCCGCGATCAGACCCCAACGTTTCATTTCGATTCCTCTTTGCGAAAAGTCTCGTCGCGACGCCGACGACGCGATTTCCTTCGGCTAACTCCGCGTCGTCCAACGTTTTAAGCGGTGATCCCGCGCGTCAGCGTCATGAACGCCGTCTCCAAATTGACCTCTTCTTCGCGGAACGAACGGATTCGGAAGCCGCGTTCGATCAGCCGCGTCAGGAGCGCGGAATAATCGTCGAGCCCGCGTCCTTTTTCGATCAAAACGCGGAGCGCGTCGGTTTTCGTCGTTTCAACCGATTCGACGATCGCGTCGTCGACGAGGAATTTCGCGCACTCGTCGATTTTTTTGCCAAAATTTTCGTCTTTCGGCTCGGCCAACTCGACCAGAACGACGATTTGGTCGCGAACGCGCCGCATCACGTCCTCGACGCGGGCGTCGACGAGAAGTTCGCCGCGCTCGATAATCCCAACTTTATTGCAGACGTCGGCCAACTCCGGCAAAATATGGCTCGACACCATAATCGTTTTGCCGCGTCCGCCGAGCCGCTTCAAAAGTTCGCGGATTTCAATGCGAGCGCGAGGGTCGAGCCCGCTGGCCGGCTCGTCGAGGAGCAAAACCTGGGGATCGTGCAACAGCACGCGCGCCAACCCGAGCCGTTGCGTCATCCCGCGACTCAAGCTCGTTACCAACGCTTCCCGTTTGTATCCCAGGTCGACGAGTTCGAGAACTTCGTTGCACACTTTGCGCCGCGCTTCGCCGCGAACCCGATACGCCGCCGCGAAAAACTCGAGATACTCGATCACCTTCATATCGTCGTAAACGCCGAAAAAGTCCGGCATAAAGCCGATAAGTCGGCGGATTTCCTTCGGTTTCGTGTAAATCGAGAGCCCGCAAACGTAAGCTTCGCCGTACGTCGGCTGCAAAAGCGTCGCGAGCATCTTCATCGTCGTCGTTTTACCGGAGCCGTTCGGCCCGATGAAGCCGAAAAGGTCGCCTTCGTTCAACTCCAACGACAAATTTTTCAGCGCGTAAAGTTTGCCGTATTGCTTCGTTAGATCTTCGGTTTTAATCATTGGACGGGCCCCGCCGCTTTCTTATTTCGCTCGTCTTTTCGACGTTTTTTTTCGATTATTTCTTATTTTCCGCCGTTTGGACGCCGTTTTCTCCCGGCGCCGCGCCGCGACGCAACGGAAGGATCAGACGGACGCAAACGGTTCGCCGCGTTTCGGCGTCGTCGCTCGTTTTGACGACGGTCGGAACGAACGATTCGCTCGACCCAAAAAGCCCGTATTTTTCGACGGCCCGGGCCGCGTCGGCCGCGCCCGAGTCGGCGCCCGCTCTCGCTTTCGCGACGGCGTCGAGCGTCGAACGCGTTTCGGCGATCGGCCGGTATTTTTCCGCTTCCGGGTCGACGATCGTTCCGTAAACGACGGCGCGACCGCAACGAACCAGATCGCTCAAATCGACGTCCGCCTGAAGCCGTTTTTCCAACCCGAACGCTTCGAGCCCGCCGCCAAGTTCGTAAAAGGACGCGGCGCGCAGAATATACGGAACGCGTTTCGAAGCGGCGTTGTAATCGGTCGAATCCCAATATTCGGCCCGCTCGGTCGGAACCGAACTTCGATGTTCGTTCAAAACGCGCCGCGTTTCCTGACGGATCGCCGATCGATCCAACTTCGTTTCGCCGGGAGCAAGCGTTCCCAGCGCGTACGCGCCTCCGGCGTAAACGACGAACGCGGAGTAAATCGGGACGTCGAACGGATTGACGATCGTTCCGCGCAACGCCAACCCGTCGTCGCGCAGATCGCCGACCGGCAGGTTTTCCAAGCGTCCCGTCCAGCGTCCGACGAAACTTTTGCTCGACCGCGCAAGGAACGGAACCGCTTTAAGCGCGGCGTTTTCAAGCGAATAAGGCTCGTCCCAAACGCGTTGCGAAAACGTTTTTTGCTCCGCGGCGCCGACGCCGTCTCCGGAAAGAGTCAGCGGCGTCGCGACGCAATCCGGCGCGGAAACGAATTTCGCGTCGGGGCCGAAAACGCTCGCCGGGCCGGGTTCGAGCGTCAAGTCGCGGCGCCCGTCGTTCGGCGAGTAAATTCCCATCCAGGTCGTGTCGCGAACCCATCCGCTTTCGACGTCGACGTCGAGCAGATCGATCTGGTTCAGGCGCGGATCGCTCGGCCGCGTCGCGCTCGTCGCCCAAACGGCCAAAACGCAAAACAGCAGCACGAAAGCCGGGAACGTCGCCCAGGTAACGGACGGCCGCTTAAAAACGTTCTTCGCAAGGAAGCGGTCGAGCGGGCCGATCGTCAGCAAATAGGCGAAAATCAGGATCAACGCCAACGCGAAAGACGGCGCGCGGAGTCCGTCGAAAACGTCGTTGGCGCTCCGCAACTGTCCGGAAAGGTCGTCGTAACCGCGTTTGACGTAAACCGGCGATTCGGCGGCGGTCGACGCGTTCGGGCGGCCGATCCCCAAAATTTTCAGCCAAAGCGTTCCCCGTCCGCTCCAGTTCGAAAACGGCGGTGTCGACAAATCGGCGGCGAAAAACGCGACCGTCCCCAAACCGACCGGACGCTCGACGAAAAGGGGCGTTTCCGCTTCGCGCATTCCGACGACGGCGTTCGGCTTCAACTCGGAAACCACCGGAACGCGCAGATACGGCGCCGATTTCGACCCGGTCATCGCGAGATTTTTCACCCCTTGCAACTCGGCTAAGAGCGAGTTGACGACGCGAAACTCGTGCGGCGCGTCGGCGACTTTCGTTCCCGGCGAAAAGAACGCGAGCGCCCCGCCGTCTTTCAGGAGCGAGATCGATTTTTCCCCGGCGAGCAAAACGACGTCGCCGCCGCGCTCGACCCATTCTTCAATCGCGGCGATTCGCGCCTCGAAAGCCTCGTCGCCGTCCGTTCGGTCGAAAACCTTCGCGTCGGTCGTCGTTATAATCAACTTGTCGACCGCTTCGTAAGAGAGTCGATTCGTCGGCAAGAAACGGAGCGACGGAACGCGAACGACCGTCGGGCGGCGCTCTTCGTTCCAACGCAACTCGCCGAACGCTTCTTGGAGCCCGATTTTTTCGTCGGGACCGACGATCAAATAGATCGGATTCGCCGCGGGCGCCGGTTTTCCAAATCCCGTCGACGCGGCGCCGGGCGCGAACGTTTTTTCCGTCGTCGCCGTCGTTCCGTCTTCGTTTTCAACGAATCGGCGCAACGTCAGCGGCGCGCTCGCTTTCGGCAAAACGAGCGAAAACTCTTTTTCCCGTTCGTTTCGAGCGACCGGAAGCGACGCGACGACCGGCGTTCCGTCGGAGTCGAGCGTTTCCAACTCGACGCGGTCGCATTCTCCTTCCCAACGAGCGACGACTTTCGTTTGAAATCCGCTTTTATAAACGCCGTTAATCCCGACGTCGACGGCGTTTTCCTCGCCGAACGCCGTCGCGACGCCCGCGCTCAACGTCAAACAAACCGCCGCGACGAGCGCCGCCGTCGCCGTTAACAAGTCTCTTCCGTTCGTTCGCCGTCTCATTTTTTCCTCGTTCGCCGCCGTTGTTCTTTCGCTCGCTCGCCGCAATTTTCCGTTCGTTCCGTTTTCGTCGTCAAGGTTTTTCCGAATCGGGGCATTCGCAAACGAGTTTGCCGCAACCGGGGCAACCGGTTCCGTATTTGTCGGCCAACGCTTTGTTAAGATCGACGTCGACGACGTTCGCGATCGTCGTCAACCAGGCGATAACGTCGGCGAACTCTTCTTCGCGTTCTTTTTGAGTCCCGGAACGCAACGCGGTCGCCAGTTCGCCGATCTCCTCCGTCAACCACATGAAAGTGCCGGCGACGCCGCGCTCGCGGTCTTTTTCGACGTACATATCGCGGATCAACGCTTGAAAATCGGGAATCGAGAGTTCTTTGACCGGCGCGTCGTTTTTCGTTTCTTGAGCGTTCATCGTTTTTTACCGTTAAAAATTCCGTTGTTGTCGCGCTTCGAACCAGGTTGTCGGAAGCCGCCGCGACTCCGCTTCTCCCGTTATTATACCGGGAAACGAGCGAATCGCAAGGCGGACTAACGCGTCTTTTCGCCGTCGACGAATCCCGGCGTCGCGAAAACGTCGATTTCGTCCGCGGAAAACGGCGGCTCGGCGTCTTTTTTGACGCGGTAAAGGATCGTTTCGAGCGGCTCGAACGCGCCCGGTTTTTCTCCGTCGATCCCGTCGTTTTTCAAGCGTTCGACAAGGGCCGGCGTTTCTTCGAGTCCGAGAACGCAAACGGCGCTCGCCAACGCGTCGGCGGCGGTCGCGTTCGGAGCGACGACGGTCGCGACGCAACGGCGCGTCAACGGCTCGCCGGTTCGCGGGTCGATAATATGCGAATACCGAACGCCGTCGATTTCAAGGAAACGGTTCGCGTCTCCGGACGACGCGACGCCGACGTTCGCCAACGTCCGATAAAACGCGGCGGCGCCGTCCTTTTCAAGCCCGGCGATCCCGATCGTCCAGCCGTCTTTTCCGGGCGGCGCGGCGCCGAGTCGCAGATCGCCCCCGGCGTCGATCAACGCCGCTTCGATTCCGAACGTTTTCAGCGTCGCGAGCGCTTCGTCGAGCGCGAACCCCTTGGCGATCCCGCCGACGTCGAACCGGACGCCCGGCGCCGTCTCGACGCCCGCTTCGGTCAGTTTCCAACCGTCGAGCCCGACCGTTTTTTTCGCCGCTTCAAGGTATTTTTCCGGCGGTCGCTCGTTGAAATACCGGCTTCGCCGCCAAAGTTTGACGACCGGACCGACGGTCGCGTCGAAAGCGCCGCCGGTCAAAACGCAAAACCGTCTCGACTCTTCGAGCGTTCGCCGCAAATCGGCGCCAATCGCGACCGGTTCCCCGCTCTTTCCCGATTCTCGGCAAACGCGAACGATCTCGCTTTCGGAGTCGTAATCGGAAAGCGCGGCGTTCAACTCGTCGAAGCGCCGCCAAACCGCGTCCGCCGCTCGGCGCGCCGTTTCCTCGTCGTTCGCGTAAAAAACGATTCGCGTCGGAACGCCCATTTTTTGCTCGGCGAACTCAAATCGCGTCGGCTCGACCGCGTTCGTCGCGGGTTTCGACGATTCGCGCCCGTCGCCGTCGTCGGATCCCCAAACGAGACTTCGCGTCGCGGCGACGGCGCAAAGCGCTTCGAGAAACGTTCTTCTTTTCATTTTGAGCTCCCGGCGTTCGACGTCAAGTCAACGGCATAATGACGTAAGAATATCCGTCCGACGTTTCGAAGAGCGCCGGTTTGTCCGCGAGGAAATAGAACGAGACCGTTTCTTCCGGTGCGACGCAGCGCAGAAAATCGCTCAAAAACTTCGAATCGAGACGGAGCGACGCGTTTTCGCCGTCGTAAGAAATCGGAATTTGAACGCTCGATTCGCCGATCTCTTCGCCCGCCGCCGCGACGACGACCTTGCCGGGCTCGAAATTGAGCCAAACGCCCGGTTTCTTTTCCGAAGCGACGATCTCCGCTTGCCGAACCGCCGACGCGAGCGGCCCGGCGATGAAATCGACCTTTTTGCGACCGCTTTTTTCCGGAAAGATCGCGCGCCAATTCGGAAACCGCCCGTCGATGAGCGTGGTCGAAACGACGAACGCTCCGATTTTGATCAACGCCTGCCCTTCCTTCACCGCGACCCAAGCTTCGTCGACGTCGCCGAACGCTCGTTCGATCAAGTTCAGCGCCCGCGGCGGAAAGATCGTCTTGTTTTCCGATTCGTGTTCGCCGACCGTTTCGGCGACGCCTTCCTGAAACGCCAGGCGCCGTCCGTCCGTCGCGACCGCCGAAACGCGATCGCCGACGAAATTCATCAACACGCCGCCCAGCGCGTAATGCGAATTTTCCGAGTCGATCGCGAACGTCGTGCGTCGGATCATTTCGCCGAACACTTTCGTCGGGATCTTGCAGTAAGCTTCGGCGTCGAACGCGGCGACCGGCGGAAAGTCGTTCGCTTCGCAAGTCGTCAGTTGGTAGCGGAAGTTTTCGCCGGTAACGACGAGCGTCGGGCCTTCCGAATCGAGCAAAATTTCATCCGTCGTCGTTTCGGCGAGAATTTTGCGCAAAAGTTTAGCCGGCAACACGACTTCGCCCGCGTCCTCCACCGTGAAACCGTCGTCCGTCGAGATTTCGACGCGCGCGCCGACTTCGCCGTCGGTCGCGGTCAACAGGACGTTTCCGTCGACGGCGGTCATTTTAACGTTCTGCAACGCCGGACGAACGTCTCTTGCGGCGGCGAAAGACGCGGTCAGCGAAAAAAGCGGCAAAAACTTGTCGCGACGGCAGCGGATTTTCATAATATCCTCGCTTGTGTTGTGCAATCGTGAAAACGAACGGGCGAAAACGCGGAGAAAGCCGCGCGTCTTTAAATATCGTCCGTTCGAGGCTCCATCTTTGCAAGAAAAAAGAGAATAAACTAGGCCCCGTGAAATTTCACGGGCAATAAAATCTCGAAAAGGTTTATTAAAATATAAGCAAAAGAAAAAATAAGATAAACACATTTATTTTATATAATTACTTAGTAGTATTAATAGTGTGAAGGGAAAATTTTGTAAATAACCAGGTCGAATACCAGGTAATTTAAGTAGAATAAAGCGTTATTGGAGATTTACGGAGGTGCAAAACATATAAAAAACATGTCTGGCGACGGTTAAAAAGTAAAAATAGACTGAAAATAAAAAATAAATGCACTGAAATAACAGAAAATAAAAACAAAACAGTTGACAAAAGAAGACAACGTGAATACATTAAACGCACTAAGGCGCGAGCCGTCGCGGCGGAAATCGCGTCGGCGGAGAAAATGAACGCCGGAAGGCGGCGCGAGAAGCCGAACGTTCGTCGCGAACGAACGCTTGGCGCGTGAAGATTGTTTAAACGTTATTAATGAAGAACCGACTCGGAAGAGCGCGGCTCGCCGTCGGCCGCGTCTAATAGAAAACGCTTAACTTCTTGGTTTAATTCGACTTGTACTTCAAGTAGATCGTTGGGCAAGGTTTGCGGAAGACCGACGAAACGTCCGGTTGGGCGAACGTTTTTAGGAATGGGCGGAAAGAAGGGGGCGAAGTCGTCGGCGCGGCGCGACCAAACGAGCCGACCTTGAGCGCGGGCGTCCAGCGCGACGAGCAGATCGTCGCGGCGCTCGACGACGTTTGATTCGTCGTCAAAAGACGCCGATTTCGCGTCGGGAGCGTCGAGTAAAAAATAGACGCGTCCAAAGAATTCGCGAGCGGGTTCGGCGGCGATTGCGCTAAAGTTTGAAATATCGTAATTTGGACGCCGCGCGACGCGGTAGGCGACGCCGTCTCGCGTCCAAAGGGGAACGTCGCGTTTCAGATCCCAAGCGGTGATCGCGCCTAGTCGACGATCGACGAGCCAACGCGCGTTGGAACCGATAAATAAGGCAAATCGTTCGTTGTCAATGGATAAATTATCCCCCCTGGGGGGATGGTCGGCGGCGTCGTTTTTCTCCGGAAAGGTCGCGTCGACGGCGCGAACGTAACGCGGCGAAATCGGCGTTTCGTTGGGAAGATTGTTCCAACTTGCGAAAACAAAGGAAGTTGCGGTAATAAAAAGCGCGCGTTTTTTCATTGCGTCGTTCTTTTTTAACGGGGCTCAACCGTTGGAGTCCGTTTGTAAAACGTTGTTGGACAACGGTTAAATTAATTCCGGCAATCGGCGGAACGTCGGCGCGCGCGTCCGGGCTTCGTCGTTAAATAATAAGCGACGCCGAGCGCCGCGACTCCGAATGTCGCAAGTCGGTAAACGACGCCAATTGTCGCGCCGTAACCTTTTGCAAAAGCGTCGTTTCCGTCGATGACAAAAAGCGGGTACAACTCGTCGAGGAAATACTCGAAAGGGCCCGCGCTCAACGGGATCATCGAGCCGACGTTGGCGGAACAGTAAAGAACAACGTGGTCGATCGGCGACGGCGTTAAGTCGTAAAGTCCGCGCGCAAAACAATATAGCGACGCCGCGAAAAGCGCGTGAACGCCGAGCGTCGCAACGAACGCGCGGACGAGGATCCTTTTGCGATTTTGATAAAGGAGCGCCGCGCTCGTCGCTTTTCGCAGAGGGCCGCCGATCAACGGACAGCGTCCGGCGAGACGTTCGCGCCGTCGCTTGCCGCTCGCGGGATAAACGACGAAAAACGTAAAGACCGTCGCCGCGACGCTTAGCGCGATTAAACCTTGCGTCGTAAAGCGAGCGAGCGGTTCGGGATTCGCGTAAAATCCGGACGCAAACGCGACGCCGAGACCCAAAACGAACATCGCGTAAAGTCCGATAAAACGGTCAAGAACGACGCTCGCGGTCGCAAGACCGGCGGAGATCGACGTTTTTTTCGCCAAAAGAACGACTTTCGTCGCGTCGCCGCCGACGACGCCGACCGGCGAAAGATTGAACGCAAATCCAAGAAAACCAAATCTTAGCGCGTCAACGAGCGAGAGCGGCGCGTCGAGCGCTTGAACCAAAGCGCGCCAACGGACGATTGTAACAATAGTCGCCGCAAGGTTTAGCGTAAATCCCAACCCCAAATAGGCGAGGCCGCGAGCGTCGAAACGAACGTCCGACAACGCGGAACTTTGCGTCGCTCGAAAAGCGAGGAAAAGGAAGAGCGCCGCGACGAGCGACAGTTTGACGGCGGCGAAAAAAGTTTTTTTGAACGGCATCGGGCGAACGGCGCGTCGCGGCGGACGGAAAAAAGGAAACGCGACGGCCAGGAAGTCGCGAAACGAACGGGGAAAAACGACGGTCTCGCCCCATTGTAAACGATCGGGAAAAAAAGGCAAGACCGAGCGTCGTCGAAAGAGTTTGCGAGTTTTTGGGGGGCGCTCTTTAAAAAGTTTTTTTTCTTGGTATAATGAGGACGTTTGGGGTTCCCTCGCAAGATTTTTGCGCGTTTGGGGAAAATAAAGGGATTTTAAGGCCGATTTCGCCCTGGAAGCGGCGACGGCGTTCCCGATTTTCTTTGAGCGGCGGCAAAATTGGGCGACAACGACGGGAACGCGGCGAGCGGATCGGCCGACGCGCCGGTTGCGCTTGCGGAAAATACGGGATTCGGAGCGACAGAAATGGGGGCTTCTTTGCGAAACGTGAGTCGAGAAACGATCGAAGCGATCGTACGTCAAATTCTTCGCGACGCCGGGGGCGCGTCGAGCGCCGAGGTTGCGAACGCGGTCGTCGGAGCGTTGGCGGGGGGAGCGTCCGAACCGGTCGTTCAACCGCGCAAATCGGAACTCGTCGTCAGCATTTCCGCGCGGCATATTCACCTGACCGACGCCGACGTCGAAACGCTCTTCGGCAAGGGAAAAACGCTGACGAAAATGAAGGATCTGTACCAGGACGGCTTTTTTGCGGCGGAAGAAACGGTCATGCTGATCGGCCCGCGCAAACGAATGTTGCCGTCTGTGCGGATTTTGGGCCCGACGCGAAAAGAATCGCAGGTCGAACTTTCGTTCACCGACGCGATCTCGCTGGGGATCGACGCTCCGGTGCGCGAAAGCGGCAAACTCGAAGGAACGCCCGGGTGCGTCCTGGTCGGCCCGGCCGGCGTCGTCGAGTTGAAAAAGGGCGTGATTCGCGCGGCGCGGCACGTGCACATGGGCCCGGAAGACGCGGTGTATTACGGCGTTAAAGATAAAGAAATGATGAAGTTGCGCGTCGAGTCGAACGACTGTTCGGTCGTCTTTGAAAACGTGTTGGCTCGCGTCGGGAAGGGGATTAAACTCGAAGTGCACCTCGACACCGACGAGGGGAACGCCGTCAATCTTGACCGCGCGACGAAGATCGAGCTGTTGAAATAAAAAAACGTCGGAGTAAGACGTGAAAAAATGCAGATTTTAACGATTAACGAGGTGCCGGGCGCGCTGATTGAACGCGCGTTGGGGATCGTTCAAGGTTCGGTCGTTCAAACAAAACATATTGGACGCGACTTTTTCGCTAGTTTGAAGTCGGTCGTCGGCGGCGAGTTGGTCGGATACACCGAATTGCTGAACGAAGCGCGGCAGATCGCGACGCAGCGAATGATCGAACAGGCGACGCGGATCGGCGCCGACGCCGTCGTCGGCGTGCGTTACACGTCCAGCGAGATCGCGCAAGGCGCCTGCGAAGTTTACGCTTACGGAACGGCGGTCGCGCTGAGAAAATAAGCGACGCGGCTCGTTTGGGGAAAATAACGAAAATAAAACGTAAATAGGGAATAAACGACGGTCGCAAGTCGGACGGCGACGCGAGAAAAGCGGCGTCGAAAGACGAGCGATTCGACATTATTAATAATACGGGAGAACTATAATGGCAAAACCGATGCAAGCGTTGGGAATTCTCGAAGGCAAGGGGTTCATCACCCTGTTTGAAGCGACGGACGCGATGATGAAAGCCGCGAACGTCGAATTTCTCGGTTGGGACAAACCGGGCAGCGGGATCGTTACCGTCTTCGTTACCGGCGACGTCGCCGCCGTCAAAGCCGCGACCGACGCCGGCGCCGCCGCCGCGTCCCGCATCGGCGAAATCACCGGCGTTCAAGTGATTCCGCGTCCGAACGGCGACGTCGAAAAAGTCTTGCCGCAAATCAAAAAGGCCGCCGCGAAATAGTCGAAACGAACTTTAAAATTCGTTTTTCGAGCGCGACGGACGCTGGGAAAATCGTAAAATCGAAAATAAACGCTAAATACGAAGGAAATAAAAATGAACGACGCTATTGGATTGATTGAAACGAAAGGCGTTCTCGCGCTCGTCAACGCGACCGACGCGATGGCGAAAGCCGCCGACGTCGAAGTGGTCAAGCGCATTCAAATCGGCGGCGGTCTCGTTACGACCGTTGTTCGCGGCGACGTCGGAAGCGTTCGCGCCGCGGTCGACGCCGGCGCCGCGGCCGCGCAAGCGGTCGGCGAATTGATCGCCGCGCATGTCGTCCCGCGTCCGGCCGAGGGCGTGATCGAAGCGTTCACCGCTTGATAAAACTTTCGCGGCGAACGTCGTTTACGAGCGGCGCTTCTCCGCGATTTTCGACGATCTCGCAACGTTGAAAACGCGCGTTTTGAACGGTCAAAACGTAAAGTTTTCAGCGGACGGCGGGCGTTTGGCGTAAAACTGCGAAAATCGAACCCGAAAGCGAACCGCGAGGAGCGAAAGCGATGAAAATTTTGGTGGCGAATCTTGGCTCCACGAGCTTTAAATACAGCTTGTACGACATGGACGACGAGAGGCTTCTGGCCCGCGGTCGCGTCGAGCGCATCGGCGAAGCGCCAAGTCCTTGCCAGATTTCGATCGGCGATTTCAAAAAAGAGGAAAACGTTTCCGCGCCGAACCACGGCGTCGCGGTGCGCGAGTGCCTTCGACAGCTGACCGACCCGGAAATCGGGCCCCTGCAAAGCGCGGACGAGATCGCCGGGATCGGATTCAAAGCCGTTTTCGCTTACGGTTACACCGGCGTGCAACCGGTAACGGACGAGCTCCTCGCGGCGATGGAAGAGTTCAACGCGGTTCTTCCGGCGCACAATCCGCCTTACGTCAAGGCGATGCGGGAATTGAAGGACAAATTGCCGGAAATCCCGCTCGTCGCGGCGTTCGAAACCGGATTCCACGAAGAGATTCCGGCGCGCAACCGTTATTACGGCGTTCCGTTCGAATGGGCGGAAAAATACGGCGTCCGACGCTACGGTTTCCACGGCGCGAGCCATCGTTATATTGCGACGCGTTGCCGCGAGTTGTTCGGCGTCGACCGACGAATCGTCAGTTGCCATCTCGGCGGGTCGAGTTCGGTTTGCGCGATCGCCGACGGGAAAAGCCGCGCGTCGAGCATGGGCGGGAGTCCGCAGACCGGGCTCCTCAATAATAACCGTTGCGGCGATTTCGACCCGTTTTGGTGTTCGTACTTGACGAAAAAAACGGGCGTCGAACTCGACGAACTCCTGCAAACGCTCGCGACGAAGAGCGGGCTCTTGGGGCTTAGCGGCGTCTCCGGCGACATGCGCGACCTTTCGGAAGCGCGGGAGCGGGGGGACGAGCGCGCGGCGATCGCGTTCGACGTTTTCGTCGGCGATATCCGGCGTTATCTCGGCGCGTCGTTGGTCGAGCTCGGCGGTTCGGACGTCGTCGTGTTTACCGGCGGGATCGGCGAGCATCGCACCGAAGTCCGCGAGGCCGTGTTGAACGGACTTGAAGACTTGGGGATCGTTCTCGATCGCGACGCGAACGCCAAAGCCCTCGGCGTCGAAGCGAAAATCAGCGCGCCGTCGAGCCGCGTTGAAATTTGGGTCGTTCCGACGAATGAGGAAATCATCGTCGGACGGCAAACGAAAGCGCTGCTCGAAGCGCGCGGCGTTTGACAACGTTTTAGGGGCGAAAAATGTTTATTGCGAAGGTGGTCGGCTCCGTGGTGGCGACGCAGAAAACGGAGTCGATGCGCGGCTCGAAGTTGTTAATGATCGAGCCTTACGTTATCGACCCGAAGTCCCGAGACCGGTTGACGACGACGAGTCGTTCGCTGATCGCCGTCGACGTCGTCGGCGCCGGTCAGGGGCAGTACGTTCTCGTCGTGCAGGGGTCGAGCGCGCGCATGACGCCCGAAACGAAACCGCTTCCCGTCGACTGCACGATCATCGGCGTCGTCGACGCGGTAACGGTTCAAAAAACGGCGTTGCCGCTCGACTGAACGACAAACGCGGAAAATGATAAAATTTAACGGTTTTAGCGAAGACGCGGCGCGTTCTTTGTGAAAATCGACAATATAGGATAAATAATAGGAACGACGATGCGACGACGAACGAACCGTTCGGAAGCGGGGCGCGACGCGAAAAGCCGCGCTCGACGGCGATTCGAGGCGGAGCGCAAGCGTTCCTTTCATCAAGGGAGCGATAATAAAATGGCGGAAATCAACGAATCGCTTGTTCGCAGCGTCTTGCAAGAAGTGTTGTCGCGCTTGGGCGACTCGCCGTCGGCGGCGAGCGCGGTTGGCGGCTCGGCTCCGAAAAGCTACGCGGGACGCTACGGCGTCTTCGACGATCCGAACGAAGCGGTCGAGGCGGCGCGCCAGGCGTTCGAAGAATTGTCGAAGCGGACGCGCGCCGAGCGCAAAAAGATGATCGACAAGATCCGTCGCGTTTGCATCGAGCAAAGCGTCGAGCTGGGCACGATGGAGATGGAAGAGACGAAGATCGGTCGTCTGGAACACAAAATCGACAAACTTCTCAACGTCGGTTACAACGCGCAAGGCGTCGAAGCGCTTTCGGCGGAAGTCTTTAGCGGCGACCACGGCTTGACGGTGATCGAACACGCGCCGTTCGGCGTTATCGGCGCCGTAACTCCCGTGACCCACTCGCTTCCGACGATCGCGAACAACTCGATCAATATGATCGCCGCCGGAAACGCGGTCGTTTTCAACCCGCACCCGAGCGGGCGCAAGGTCGCGATCGAGGGCGTTCGCCGCTTTAATCAGGCGATTTACGCCGAACACGGGATCGACAACCTGATGGCCGCGATCGCGAATCCGACGCTTGAATCGGCCGACGTTATTTTCAAGCACCCGAAAATTAATCTCCTCGTCGTTACCGGCGGCGCCGGCGTCGCGAAAGCCGCGATGTCGCAAACGAAACGCGCCATCGTCGCCGGCCCGGGGAACCCGCCCGTCGTCGTCGACGAAACGGCCGACCTTGACCGCGCCGCGCGTTCGATCATTTTGGGCGGCGCCTACGACAACAACCTCCTGTGCCTGGCGGAAAAAGAAGTGTTCGTCGTCGATTCCGTTTTCGACAAGATGATGGACGCGATGGAACGAGCGGGCGCCGTTCGCTTGAACGCCGTCGAAACCGACGCGATGACCCGTCGCGGAATCGTTCAGGTCGGCGAAGGCGCCGCCCGCCACGACGCCCCGAGTCGCGAGTTCCTCGGAAAAGACGCCGCCGTTTTGGCCGCCGGAATCGGCAAAAGCGTTTCGGACGACGCGCAGATGCTTTTCGGCGAGACGGATTATTCGAACCCGTTCGTTCCGGTCGAGCAAATGATGCCGTTCCTGCCGTTCGTTCGTTGCCGCGACGTCGACGAGGCGATCGAACGCGCTTACGAATCGGAGCACGGCTTCCGGCACACCGCGATGATCCACTCGAACAACGTTGTTAATATGACGAAAATGGGCAAATTGCTCGATACGACGATCTTCGTTAAAAACGGCCCGAGCACCGCCGGAAACGGCGGCGGGGGCGAAGGTTACGGATCCTACTCGATCGCGGGCCCGACCGGCGAAGGGATTACGCGTCCGCTGACCTTTACGCGCAGCCGTCGTTGCGCTTTGGTCGAAAGTTTGCACATTTTGGGCAAATGAGGCTGTTTGGGTAAAACGACGTTTGCGTAAATCGAAGATTTAACGGAACGTCGACGATTTTCCGCGCGGCGTTGGAAACGGCGCGGCGCGGTCTTTAACGTTTGGAGACGGCGGTGAGCGAAATTTTCGGGCAAGTCGACTTTTGGGGCGCGTTGAGCGTCGCGAATTGGCGGGAGATCGGCGCGGCGTTGTCTTACGTCGCGGTTTGGCGATGCGCGAGCCGTTTTATCGCCCGAAACTCCGAACAAGTCGGCGGCTTGACTTCGCTTTTGGCGTTTTTCGCGTTGGGAAGCGTTTTTGGCGCGCTTGCTCGACCGTTTGACGCCGTCGCGGCTCTTTACTGCGTTGCCGCGTTGGGGTTTGCGGCGGAAATTTGGCGGCTTCGGCGAGCGCGTCGGAGCGCCGAGTTGGCGAAGCGCCGCGCCGAGGCGGAGCGCCGACGCCGATTTTGGGACGGAAGCGGCGAGCGGCGTTCGCATCGTCGGCATTCTCGACGCGGCGAGCGTTCCGGGCGTTCGAGCCGTTCGGAGGGCGAGCGTTCGTACGAACGGCGCGGAACGGAATCGGCGGAAAATTAACGCTTTAGGAGCGACGAATGAACCGAGCGCGAATCGTCGGTTATGCGACTTCGACGATGAAACACGAATCGCTTAGCGGAGCGAAAATGCTCCTTGCCGTCCCGGTGACGACCGACGGCGACCGGCCGGACGGCGAGCCGGCGATCGTTTTCGACGCGCTGGGCGCCGGCGTCGGCGACCTGGTTTTGATCACGAGCGACGGTTCGTACACCGGCGGCGAGATTATTGGAACGAGAATCACTCCGGCGCGTTGGGGCGTCGTTGGAATCATTGATTCGGCGAGCAAAAAGGATTTTGAGTAAAATGGGCGATTTGGGCTGGAATTTCGACGAGTTGGTCGACAAGGTGATGGCCGACTTGCGCGGCGGTCGCGTCGTTGATTCCGCCGCCGCTCGTTTGAGCGTCGCCCTAACGGACGATTTCAGGACGGTTCGGGCGGCGCGGACGAGCGTCGGCGAGCCGTCGAGAACGCAAAATAAAGAAGATAGCGAAGATAGCGAAACGGGCGGGACGTCGGCGAAGTTCGTCGTCGCCGAAAAATTGCTCGTCGCGGAGACGGTTCGGCGGTTGGCAGCGTCGACGCCCGAGAGACGTTGGGCGGTCGGGGCGAATATCGTCGTTACGCCGTCGGCGAAGGACGAGTTGCGCAAACTTGGCGTCGAACTTGTCGTCGGCGACGTTTCGGCGGACAAGCCGCGGGTTACTTATTCCGCGTCGAACGTTTTCGACGAGCCGTTTCGTCCGAGCGCGGCGTCGGCGCGAAATTCCGTCGCGAAGTTGAACGGCGCGTCGGGGCGGCTCTTTTGGGCGCTTCACTTGCCGGAAGGCGAGCGTTTTCCGACGTTTGTCGAAAATTCGCCCTTTCGCGAATCGGCGTTCGCGCAGTCCCGTTTGTCCTGTTTGAAGGAAACGACGAAAAGAATCGCGGCGGAAATTGCGCAAAATAGCGAAACAAAAGCGATTTTAACGACGCGAGACGCCGCGATCGCGTCGATTTGGGCGAACCGAATTTCCGGCGTCCGCGCCGTCGTCGCCTTTTCGTTCGAGCAGACGAAGCGCGACGTCGAAGCGGCGAACGCGAACGTGTTGATCGTCGATCCGAGCGACGTCGGGCCCTATCCGTTCCGGCGGATCGTCGAGTTTTTCGCGACGCGTTCGGCGGAGAAGAAGTAAATCGCGGCGTTGAGATAAAATAGGGAAACCGCGCGGACTTCGCGGCGTCGCGGTTTAACGCAAGGGGAAGAAAATGCGCGTCGCGCAAGTCGTTGGCAAAGTCGTTTTGAGTCGCGTTCATCCGTTGTTGATTGGCTCGCAGTTTAAGATCGTCGTTCCGTTGACGTTCGACGATTTGGCGACGCCTTCGCCGGTTGAAGCGGCGGAAAAGACGGCGAAAGAGGAAAAAGACGCCGGTTGCGACGAGGAAACGGCTCGAGAAAACGCGGCGGATCGCCTGGTCGATTCGGGGATTCCGAGAAAATGGGGAAACGAGGTCGTCGCTTACGACGATTGTTCGGCCGCGTTGGGCGAATGGATCGCGCTGAGCGAAGGCGCGGAGGCGGCCGCGGCGTTTCACCCGAATCAAAAACCGGTCGACGCGTTTTGCGGGGCGATCCTCGATTCGCTTGTCGTCGACGCGGAAACCGTCGCGGCGTTGGCGGCGCGTTAAAATATAACGTAAAAAACGATTGCGCGGGCCGAGATCGCTTTTAAAAAGCGAAAACCGCGAAAAAGTCGATAGCGTTGGCGAGAATAAATTTATTTTAGCGGTATAATTTAAGCAATGCGAACCGGGGGCGAACCGCAAGGCCGCGTTCGGGGCGTTTAAAAGCAAAAGGAACCGAGTATGCTCAATTTGCATCAAGTTAAAGAAGAAATCTGCGACATGGGTCGCCGGTTGTACAACAAAGGTTTCGCGGCGGCGAACGACGGCAACATTAGCTACCGTATCGACGAAAACCGCGTCGTCTGCACGCCGACGCAAATCTGCAAAGGTTTCATGAAACCGGAAGACCTTTGCATCGTCGACATGGAAGGGAACCAGATCGCCGGGACGCGCAAACGCACGAGCGAGATCTTCCTTCACCTGACGATTATGAAGGAACGCCCGGAAGTGAAGTCGGTTCTGCACTGCCATCCGCCTTATGCGACCGCGTTCGGCGTTGCGAAAGAGGCGATTCCGCAATGCGTTTTGCCGGAAGTCGACATTTATATGGGCGACGTTCCGATCGCGAAGTACGCCATTCCGGGCGGCCAGGAATTTGCCGACACCGTTTTGCCGTTCATTCACAAATCGGATATCATCGTTTTGGCGAATCACGGCACCGTCAGCTTGGGCCCGACCGTCGAAAAGGCGTATTGGCTGACCGAACTGCTCGACGCCTATTGCCGTATCCTGTTGATTTCCCGCGACTTGGGTAAAACGAGCTACTTCACTCGCGAAGAGGCGGAAGACCTGCTTCAACTCAAAACGAAGTGGGGCATCAACGACCCGCGCCTGAAGGTCGAAAATTGCGAGCTTTGCGCGAACGACATGTTCCGCGACAGCTGGAAGGAAACCGGCGTCGGGCACCGCGCCTTCGATCCGCCGCGTTTCCGTCGCAACGAAGAAGAGCCGTGCGGTTGCGCTTCGAATCCGATCCTCAACAACAACGTTGAAGTCGGCAAAGACCCGCAAACCGAGGCGCTCGTTAAGGCGATCGCCGATCGCGTGATGGAAATGATGAACAAACGTTGAGCCCGTTAAGGCCCGGCGCATCGAACGGAAACCGACTTGGAAGGCCGGTTTCCGTTTTTTTATGTCGTCGCGGCGTTGGAACGGGACGCCGAGTCGGGAAAAGGGGCGGATTGGAGAATTTGCGGGGAAAGGAGAGAATGACGATGAAACGAAACGAAGCGGCGCGGCGCGAGCGGTTGCGCAAAGCGATGGACGAGGCGCGGCTCGACGGTTTTTTGATCGTCGATCCGTTGAACGTTTCGTATTTGACGGGGTTTCGCGGCGACGATTCGTACCTTTGGATCGGCGACGTCGGGGCGGTTTTGCTCAGCGATTCGCGATTCGAAGAGCAAATTAAGGAGGAGGCGCCCGATCTCGACGCGCTGATCCGGCGAAGCGGCGAAACGACGCTCGGCTTGCTCGAAGGGGCCGTCGCGAATCCCGCGTATTCGTCGCGGCGACCGAAACGGGTTGGCGTCGAGGCCGAATCGACGACCGTTTCGCTTTTCAATTCGTTGCGCGAGGCGTTTCCGGACGTCGAGTTTGCGCCGCGGAACGCCGAGGTCGAGCGGTTGCGCGAAATCAAGGACGCGGCGGAGATCGCGGCGATCCGGGCGGCGATCGACGTTACGATCGACGGGTTTCGAGCGTTGAAGTCGGCGATTTTGCCGGACGCGACGGAAGTCGATCTGCGCGACGAGTTGGAGTATCGAATGCGCAAGGTCGGCGGGGACGACGTCGCTTTTCCGACGATCGTCGCGTTCGACGAACGGGCGGCGCTTCCGCACGCGATCCCGGGGCGCGGGCGGCGGGTCGGCGAATCGTCGCTGATTTTGATCGATTGGGGCGCGAAAAAAGACGCTTACGTCGGCGACCTGACGCGAACCTTCCGAACCGAGCGCGGACTGAACGCCGCGGCGGGGAGCGAGTTTGAACGCAAGTTTCGCGAAGTTTACGACGTCGTTCTCGCCGCTCGAGACGCCGCGATCGCGGCGATGACGCCGGGCGTTCGTTGCAACGAGATCGACCGGATCGCGCGCCAAACGATCGCGGACGCCGGGTTCGGCGACTTTTTTGGGCATGGGCTCGGGCACGGGATCGGCCGGTTCGTTCACGATTTCGGCGGGTTGAATCCTCGTTCCGAGCGGCCGCTCGAGCCGGGAATGGCGTTGACGGTCGAGCCGGGAATCTACCTGCCCGGTTGGGGGGGAATTCGCGTTGAGGACGACGTTTTGGTTCTCGAAAACGGCGTCGAGGTTCTTTCGCGTCGACTTTCGACCGACGACGCGGCGCTCTTTTGAACTTTCTATCGGCGCGTTCGGGCGGGCGTCGGCTCTCGCTCGAACGGCGTCTTGAAAACGCAAAAATTACGGAGTTTTCGCCGTTTTTAGCGGTTTTGCTGAAAGCGCGAAACACGTAAAAAAACGCGTCTTTTTTTCTTAAAAAGCCTCGAAGAACGCGCTCGCGTTGGTCGATATTGTTAATATCGGATGAGAAAACTTTGCGTATTTTACCCAGCTTTTGCAATTTGACGTTTTGCGAAGCGGGACGACGCGGAGTTTTCTCCCCATCTCCCCCCCCCCTGAGTTTTGGCAAACGTTTAAAAGAGATATGGTAAGCAACAATATTTCTTCGATCAAAACGCTCGAAGAATTGCGGCGGTACGTCTACGCGACTCTGTGCGACGATCACGAATTGCTTGCGGACGCGTTTCCGACGTCCGAAACGGCGATTCGCAAAAATAACGGCGACGCGTGCGGCGTGATGTTTTGCGTGCACGGGCCCCGCGCCGTTAATTTTACGGCAATTTGGGAAAAACAGAGAAATCGCGTGTTCTTTTACGGGCCGCTTGGCGAACGGTATCGCCAAACGACGCTCGACGATTCGCCGTTGGTCGTCGACGAGACGGAACGAAGCGAAAAATAACGGCGCGCGATAAAAAAAGGAAAATTTTTTCGTTTTCCGCGAAGTTTTGGCGGTTTCTTTTCGATGAAGGAAAAGAGGGCGTTTTTCAACGCGAACGATCGGCGCGACGCGTCGCGCAAGGCTAAGAATAGGCCGAGAACAGAGAAGGAGCGGATATGTTGGTGTTGTCGAGGCGTGAGGGCGAATCGGTTTGCGTCGGCGGCGGAGTCGTCGTAACGGTCGTTCGGATTTGCGGCAATAAAGTGCGCATCGGCGTCGCGGCGGACAACGCGTCGATTTTGCGCGCCGAGTTGCGTAAAAACGACGCGGCGAAGGGCGCGGAGACGCCGCGGACGGTCGAATTTGAAGCGACGCTTGAAGACGGCGAGCTTCGCGTCGAACGTCCGGCCGCTTAGAGCGAGCGGATTGAATTTCTTCGTTGAAAAACCTTGCGACGCGAATCGCAAGGTTTTTTTTACGGCGCGACGGATCGAGAACGAGCGTCGCGCCGTTGAGCGGGCGTCGGTTTATTTCGCGTCTTTTTCCGCTTTTTCGACCGCCGGCGCGTCGGTTTCGGCGTCGGATTCCGCCTTCAGCCGTTCTTCCATCTGGCGCATTTGCTTCGAGTACGCGTCGAGATTTTCGGCGAGCGTTTGAAGCGTTTCGTTCTGCGATTCCTTGCAGTAAGCGACGATCGCGTCGAAGGTTTCGACGAAGAGTTCCGGCTTCTTCAGCTGTTCGCCGATCTGATCGAGCGCGGCGCGACCCATCAGGAGCGCGGTTAGCGATTCCGGACGTTTTTCAATTTCCGCTTTGAAATCGGCGACGAACTTGTCGAAGTTGGCTTGCGTCGCGCCTTTTTCGGCGAGCGCGTTGAGCTGCGCGGCGACGCGGGCGGCGTAAAGTTGCGAAATCGCGCTCGCAAGCGCCGGATCGGCGGCGGCTTCCTCAAGATATTTCTCAAATTGCGCGAACGATTCCGGCGCTTCGACGACCTTTTGTTGGATCAGCGACAATTTGACGCGCGTCAATTGCGATTTCAGCTCGGCGTCCGTGTCGGCGAGCTGTTCGTCGACAAATTTAAGGAACGCGTCGAGGTCTTTTTTGAGGGTGAACGCCTGAATTTTCAGGCCGATCGCCTGCGTTTTGAGCTCCGGCTTGTCCTGGGCGAGCGCGAGCGTTTCGTCGGCGAATTTTTCGAGCGCGTCGACGGCGGCGTCGTCCTGGCGCGCGGCGTTGATCAGAAGCTGGCCTTTGACCGAAACGGCGAGATTTTGCAACTCGGCGTCTTCTTCTTTCTTCAGGCGCTCGACGATCTTTTCAAGTTTGTCGGCCGCGGTCTTATCGCCCTGTTTTTGCGCTTCGAAAAGCGTTTGAAGGCGGAGTTGATAGGCGGTCTTTTTCGTCGCGAGGGAATGATCGCCGTCGAGAAGCTCTTCGAACAGCTTTTCGGCTTCGGCGGCGTATTTCGCGTCGCGGTCGGCTTCTTCCTTTTCTTTTTCGAGTTCGGAGGCGACGACGAGCGCGACGAGTTTCATTTCGAGCGCTTTTTCTTTAACGGCGGCCGAGCGTTTCGCGTCGGCGACGATTTTGTCGGCAAATTCGAAAACGGACGGATCGACGACGGCGCTCGCCTGCGTCGCGGTCAGGAAGGAGCGGGCCTTCACTTCGACGGCGAAAACTTGGAGATCTTCTTCGGAACGGGCGAGCATTTCGTCGGCCAACGCGTCGATCTTCGCCGTCGGGTCTTCTTCGCTCGCGTCGATCACTTGAAGTTTGAGCTGATACGCTTTGACGAGTTCGTCGGTCGTCTTCGCGTTTTTGAGCGTTTCGTCGACGAGTTCGTTCAGCGCTTCGGCGGCTTTCGGGTCGACGTTGGCGCGGCTCGTTAAGGCGACGACTTTCAGTTGCGTCGCGCGTTCCTTTTGCTCGGCGGTCAGGTCTTTAGCGGCCAAAATCTGGTCGGCGATCTTCAGGTAGGCTTCCGAAAGCGCGTCGACGAGTTGGAAGAGCTCTTCCTGGGACTTCGGTTGCGGAAGTTTTTCTTGGAGACCGTCGACGAAGGCGAAAAGTTCGTCCGGCGTCGCGTCTTTCGGCGCTTCGAGAACGGATTTGTCAAATTTCGGCGCGGCGGGCGCTTCCTCTTCGCCCATCAAACCGTCGAGCGAGAGCGCGGCCGGGCGGTCGGCGGAAGCGTCTTGAGCGAAAAGGGGCGTCGATTCCAGCGCGAGCGCGCCGGCGAGTCCGAGAGCTAAAAGGGAAATGCGTTTGAGCATGGGAGCGCTTTCTATTGGGGTTCGTCGGGCCGTCGAACGGGACGGGCCGCGAGTTAAGCGGAATAAAGGGCGTTCGCGCGGTTCCAAAATCGCGCGAGCGTTCGTTTATACTATTTTAGCTTAATTGTCGAAAAATCCTAGTGAAATTTGCGGTTTTTTAGGATTTTTTTTAAAGTTTGGGAAAAGAGGGTGGAATCGGAGAAAAAACGCGCGCCGCCGGGAGAAAATGGAAAAGCGAGGGGAAATGGCGAGGAACGTCCGACGCGCCGTTTGACCGGGCGTCGGAACGCGACGACGGGCCCCGGTCAGCGGAAAAGAACGGAGCGCGACGGCGTAACGAGCGCGTCGACCGGGAGATCGAACGCGTCGCGGGGCGTTTTGTCGACGATCTGCTCGTCGAGAGCGACGCCGACGAGGCGCGTTCGGGCGGGGAGCGTCGCGAGGAAACGGTCGTAAAACCCGGCGCCGCGACCGAGCCGTCCGCCGTTAAGATCGAAGGCGAGGCCGGGAACGAGAACGACGTCGAACGAATCCGGAAAAACGCGCCGCGTCGGGGCGGGGAGCGGCTCCCAAATCCCGAACGCGCCGATCGTCAATCCGGCGAGCGAAAAGCGGACGGCGGGGGCGAACGCGTCGACGTCGACGAACTTGGAAACGGGAGCGGGGGCGGAGGCCGAGTCGGGCGGAAGGGGCGTCGGCGCGTCGAGCCGGTAAAATTCGAGATCGCGCCCGACGCAAAGGGGGACGGCGACGACGCGGTTCTGGCTGTTGAAAAGACGCGGCAACATCGGGCGGATCGGCGCTTCGGAACCGAAATCGAGGTAAACGCCGAGCGTTTGGGCGTCGCGGAAACCGGGGAGGCGTTCGAGGTTGCGGGCGAGGCGTTTGGCGACGGCGACGCGGTCGACGACGAGCGAGGCGAGACGGCGTTTGAGCGTTTGACGCGTCGCTTTTTTAGCGGCGGCGATTTCGACGTCGACGGGAAAATGAGGGGCGGCGGACACGGCGATTCCAACGGGCGTGGGCGGGACGAACGGAAAGAACGACGACGTTATTATAAGCGAGGCGCGGGCGTTGGGAAGCGGGGGGCGCGACGTTTCACGTGAAACATTTTCGAAAGCGCGTTTGCTTTTTCGGGCGAGACGGGTATAATGGGGGAAAGCGGCGGTCGTCGGCGTCGTGGAAAACGCGGCGAACGGGACGGTCGAAGGCGGGGCGGCGGAACGGTCGCCGTCGTCGCCGAGCGCAATGGCGAAATTTCAACGCGAGGAAGAAAAATGAGCGAACAAAACGACGAAGCGAAGAAAGAAAACGGTTGTTGCGGCGGTCATGGGCATGGTCATGGCGAAGGCGGCGGTTGCTGCGGCGGGCATGGTCGTGGTCATGGCGAAGGCGGCGGTTGCTGCGGCAGTCATGGGCATGGTCATGGCGAAGGCGGCGGTTGCTGCGGTTGCTGCGGCGGTCGCGGTCATGGTCATGGCGAAGGCGGCGGTTGTTGCGGCGGTCATGGGCATGGAAACGACGGCGGCGACGGCGGAGAAGCGTTCGATTTTAACGCGCCTCTGCCGAAACCGACGCTGGTTACGATCGCGACGACGTTCGCTCAACAGGCGATGGTCGCGATGGGAATTTTGCCGAATCCGATAACCGGAAAAAGCGTTTTTATGCTGAATCAGGCGGCGCACCTGATCGACGCGGTCGACCTCTTGATCGAGAAAACGGAGGGGAACCGAACGGAGATCGAGACGCGAACGCTCGACAACATCGCGCACGAGTTGCGGATGCTTTACGTCGCGGCGGACAAGGAGAAGGCCCGACGCGAAGCGGACGGGGCGAAAGACGAGAAATAACGCGTCGCGAACGCAAAAAAAGAAGCCGTCGGGGGTTCCGACGGCTTTTTTTATCGGCTAACGGCGCTCGAACGTCGCGGCTTCCAATCGCTCGACGAAGCGGTCGAGCGCGAGAAAATCGTCTTTCGGGGACGCGTTGGGATCGAAAAAAGCGTCGGGCGGAAGTTCGAAGTCGGGATCGAAGCGGTCGGTCGCCGCGTCGAACGGGAGATCGGCGAAAAGCGACGGGCGCTCGAAACGGCGGGACGCGGAGAAATCGACGAGCGTCGTCGTCCGCGAATCGTCGGCGTAAAGGACGCGGCTTGGCGTTAAGGCGCCGGCGACCCAGCCGAGACGGTGAAGCGCCGACAACGCGTCGGCGAGTTGCGCCGCGATTGTTTCGAGCGTCGACGCGGAGAACGTTTCGCCCGACGCGACGCGTTCGGCGAGCGTTCGACCGGAAAAGATCGGAACGACGACGCAACCGCGCCGCGCTTGCGTCGTCGAGACGAGACGGGGACGAACGAAGTCGACCGTCGGCAAGAGGCGTTGCGACGTCGCGGCGCCGAGAAAACGATCGCGTTCGACGGCGGCCTTGGCGGAATAGGACGCGCCGAGCCGGGCGAGCGTCGCTTTCAAAACGAAAGAAGCGGCGACGTCGCAACCGCGCGGGCGGGCGAGATAATAATCGTATTCGGCGTCGGAGCGAAGAAGCGTCGTCGACTCCCAACGCGAAAATCCGACGTCGAAACAACGTTCGGCGCGTCGCCGCGCCGCTTGCGCGACGTAAGTTTCACACGACATAACAAACCTATCGACAAGAAAAAGAGGGAAGAAGGAAAAGGGAAGCGCGACGCGACCCTATTGAAGTTATCGGACGCGACGACGGAAAGTTTAGCGTAATCGTTAAAGTTTTTGTATTTTAACGCGACGCGTGAAAAAATCTCGCGACGTCCTGCGCGGAAAGACGGAAAAGAAGAACGACTGCGAAAAAAAGAAGGACGGCGTCGCCGCGATTAAGAATGGGCGCGGCGGCGCGGACGTCTTCGGCCGTTAACGGAAGCGCGAAAGACGAAACAGATCACATGACGCCGGGATACGCTTGCGCCGGATAGGACGCGGAGGCGCCGCGCGCGGTTCCGCACGGGTCGCAGGCGTTCGGAGCGCAAGGATCGCAAGTCGAATTGGCGCTCGTCGCCTGCATCACGACGACTTCGTCGTAAGGCGTCGACGGAAGGGCGTTGGTCGTCGAGGTTTCTGCGATCGCGCTCGTCGGGACGCGGGAGCCGTTGCGGGTGAAGCAACCGCCAAATCCGCTTTTGCAACCGACCAGGGTCGCCGTCGCGGCAAGAATCAAAAGGGAGACGATCAGAGGCTTTTTCATAATGCGCTCGCTTAAAACGACAAAATCCGGGAAATTTGAAAACTCGCGAGCGCCGAAAAAGAAACGACGCCGGGCGAAACGCGGGCGATCGTCTCGAAACTCGGACGCGCGATATTTATAAGGATAACCTGTCGTCGCGGTTTTGGCAAACTCTTTTTTAGCTTTTTCGCTCGCTTTCTTTCGGATATTTGCGGCGTTTCTCGTTTTTTTCCGCACAATCGGCGCCGTTTCTCGTCGCGCGTCGCAAGGTTTGTGAAAATCGGGAGAACTGGCATAATCGTTAAATTTGTTAATCCTGGCTTATCTTTCTTATTTTTTTAAATAGAATTCTTTTCTCTATTTTATTCTTTTTATCAAAACGCCGTTCTTGGTAAATGAGGAACGGCTTGCGCGTGTCGCCGCGTCGGCGAACGGAGTCGTTTAAAGAAAATAAAAAACTAAGTTTAAACGGCGTCGCGTCGCGCCGAATAGGAACGAATAAAATGAGTAAAATAAGCGTTGCGACGTTTGTAAACGCGCTGATCGTCTGCTTGATCGCGCTGACCATTTCGCTTTTTGTTTTCGGAGGCCGAGACGGCGTCCTCGCCGGTAAGCGCGTCGCGAAACTGGCCAAGGTTCAAGTTCAATCGAGCGAGCCGGCGACGGTCGTTGAAACTTCGAGCGTCGAAACGGCGGCGCTCGACGACGCGTCGCGTTCGGCAGAGAATGCGGAGAATGCGGACTCCGACGCGAGCGTTTCGAACGAGAGCGGATTCGCCGACGCGCCGTTCGCTTCCGCCGCGGTCGACGACGCGATCGCTCTCGACGCGGTCGTCGAGGAACCGTCGGTTGCGGCGGACGACGCGGATTTGGACGGTCTTTTTGCGGAAGACGCGGTTTCGGACGCTCCGGTCGTCGAGGAAACGGCGGTCGCGGAAGACGTCGCCGTCGTTGATTTGGACGGTCTTTTCGCTGAAGACGCGGTTTCGGACGCTCCGGTCGTTGAAGAGACGGCGATTGCGGAAGATT
>CAZIJJ010000017.1:0-7280 GCA_964539525.1 uncultured Planctomycetaceae bacterium
TCGGCGTTTTCGGCGTTTTCGGCGTTTTCGGCGTTTTCGGCGTTTTCGGCGTTTTCGGCGGTTTCGGCGGTTTCGGCGGTTTCGGCGGTTTCGGCGGTTTCGGCGGTTTCGGCAACTTCGGGGATTTCGGGAAGGGGATCTTGCGTCGCGGTTAGCGTTGTTAGCGCCGGTTGAGCTTGCCTGGTTTGCGCGGTTTCTCTATTGTTAAGCTCGTTGGAACGGAACGCGGCGGACGAAGACGGTCGGGCGACGTTTTTTTCCGTCGTCGCGTCGTAAAACGGGTAATCGACGCGAACCTCGTCGGCCTCGACGAACGTTTCGTCCCCAAGAAAAGCGTCGTCTTCGACGGACGACTCGTCTTCGGTCAGAAAATTTTTGATGCGTTTGAGAACCGAAAGATCGGGGCGCGGCTTCGGAGCGTTCGGCGTCGCGTCGCCGCCCGAGTCGAAAATCGTCCAGCCGACGTCGTCGCCGATCTCGTCGACGCGCATGTATTGCGACAATGGGCGGCGCTCGACTTGGGACGAAGTCGAACGTTCGACGGAAGGCGCGGCGGCCGACGGTTGACGGGACATGAGGAAAACTCGGCGGGTTGCGAAAATTGGGGAAAAGGGCGCGGTTGTGGTTGAAACGATAAAATCGATTTTGCGGAATTCGCGCAAAGAATATATCGACTTTAGCGAAGAAAAACTCAATTTTTTTTCCAAGTTTGCCGCGACTTTAACGCAAACGGCGATTTTCGACGTCAAAATGGGGAGGACGCGACGTTAAATTTGCCGTTTTTCGAACGCGTTTGATAAATTGGGTAAAATGTCGCAAACGGAGCGTCGGCCCGAAACGCGCGGCGCCGAACGCTTCGACGAACAAAAAGACAAGCAATAAGAACACGACGTTAAATTGGAAACGTTGAAACTTTTGAAAGGCTATAATCAATGAAAGAAACGGAAATTTACGTTTGCGAGATTTGCGGGAAAATCGTCGAAGTTTTGCGCGACGGCGACGGTCGGCTCGTTTGTTGCGGGCAAGAAATGACGCTCGAAAAAGCGAAGGTCGACGATTCGGAAAACGCGGAAAAACACGCGCCGAGCGCGAAACGGGAGGGAAAACGGGTCGAGGTGCAAATCGGCGCCGTCGAGCACCCGTCCGAGCGGGAGCATTATATCGAATGGGTCGAGATTTCGCAGGGAAACCGGTCGAAACGCGTCGAGTTGCAGCCCGGCGACCGCCCGATCGTCGAATTTTGCGTTGAAGACGGGCCCGCGTTGGCGAGAGCGTATTGCAACGTTCACGGACTTTGGAAAAAAGAGGTTTAAAATAGCGAAAACGCGCCGAGTTGGCGAAACGGGATAAATAGCGAGACCGAAAGAACGCCGCGCGACGAACAAAACGTCGACGCGGCGTTCTTTTTTTGGGGGTAAAGTCGGCCTATTTTGCGTGTTTTGCCGACGTTTTTCGGCTTGCGCGTTTGGATTTGTCGTGTAAAATGGAGGAAATAGAAAGAACGGCGAAGGCCGGATGTTGAGGAATTTTGGGAAGTTTGGCGCGGACGGGGCGCCGAACGCGTCGGGCGAAAATAAACGTTCGGCGGATTTTGGGCGGTTTGCGAAGAAAAGGACGTTAAAATGAACGCGACGAAAGACGACAACGCTTGGCGACCGACCGCGCCGCTTGAAAATTTGCGCCGCCGCGCCGTTCTTTATCGAACGATCAGACGCTTTTTCGACGAGTTGGGGTTTGTTGAGACAACGACGCCGTTTTTGTCGCGAGATTCCGTCGTCGACCGCTTCGTTGAACCGATTTCTGTGCAAATTCCGTTTTGTTGGATCGAAAAGGACGGTTTCGCCGATCGCCGTTTCGCCGACGCGGCGACTTCGCGGCGTCAGTCGACGACGTTTTATCTCCAAACGTCGCCGGAGTTTGCGATGAAGCGTCTGATCGCCGCCGGGATGGAGGCGATTTATCAGATCGCGCCCGCTTGCCGTCGGGGCGACCGCGGAACTTGGCACAACGTCGAGTTTTCGATGCTCGAATGGTACCGCCGCGGCGACGATTATCGGGCCGGGCGGCGGCTTCTCGGCGAGTTGACGCTCGGCGTCGCGACCGCATTTTTTGCCGAAACGGGGTTGGAACCGAAAAGTTGGGCGACGCGACCGGTCGTCGAGCGAACGTTTGCGGACGCGTTTGAGGAAAAAACGGGGATTAATCCGCATTGGGCGACTTGCGGCGATTTGCGCGAGTTTGCCGATCGAGAAAAGATCGCGTATCCGGAGTCTTACGTCGTCGATAAAAAACGCGAAAATTGCGCAAATTGCGAAAGTTGCGCAAGCGGAAAAGTTTGCGAAGACGGCGCGAACGAGGAAAACGGGGCGACGAAAGACGATTGGCTCGACCTGATTTTTGCCGAAGTCGTTCAGCCGACGCTCGGCGTCGACGCGGCGACCGTCGTTTACGATTATCCGGCGTCGCAGTCGCAACTGGCGCGGACGCGGCGGGAAATCGATTCCGCGACCGGGCGGGCGTTCGACGTTTCCGAACGTTTCGAGCTTTTTGTCGATGGGATCGAATTGGCGAACGGTTATAACGAGTTGCTCGACGCTAACGTTTTGCGAACGAGAATCGGCGAGACGAGCGAGGAACGGCGGCGCGACGGTTCGGTCGAACTGCCGCGAGAATCGCGTCTTTTGCAGGCGATGGAGGCGGGGCTTCCGGCTTGTTCCGGCTGCGCGCTCGGCGTCGACCGCTTTTTGGCGGTTTTGCTCGGCGTTCGTTCGCTTGAAGAAACGTTGGCGTTCCCGATAGAAATCGCTTAGTCGCCGCGTTCGTCGCCGTTTTGCCGTTTTTCCTATTTTGCGCTTTCTCTTTAATTAGCGCAAACGGTCGGGAGCGTCGCCGCTTTTCCCGACGACGGCGAAACGGCGTTTTTGCCATTAATACTATAGGGCCGTTTTTTTTCGACGCTCGGCCCGACGTTCGGTAAATTTTATCGAAACGCTCTTGACGCGCGAACCGTTTTTTATTATTGTCCGCAATAATTCTCGACGTAATCGTTGCAGGTTGACGTCGAGGCGTTCGGCGGTCGAGCGCAATTTGGAGATTTGGATTAAATAGAAAAAACGCGGCTTCGGTCGAAACGGCGCAAAATGGGCGAGCTAACGACAAAAAGAGCGATTTTAACGGCGTTTTGCGCCGGGCTTCTCGCTTCTTGCGCTTCGTTGCGTCCGTCGACTCAGGACGCGCCCCCGCCGCCTCCGCCCGCCGCGACGAAAACGGCGTTGCGCCGCCCGGAACTTCCGCCGGACGCCGTTTCGTTCGACGCGTTGCTGGTGCAGGTGCCGTATCAGGATCGCGATCTGGTGCGGGCGTTTTGGAACGACGTCGACGAGCAGGAGATCGACCCGGAAACTCGGCGTTATCTTAACGAGCAGGGATTTCGGGCGGGGTTGATCGGCGCGTCGATTCCCGATTCGCTTTCGCGACTTTTGACGCTTAAAGGGCGCGAGCTTCGGTCGACGATCGAGGAAGAGGTCGATTATTCGAAAAAGAAGGCGAGCGCTCCGGTCGCGTTTTCCAAGCCGATCAATTTGCGCGCGGGGATGAAGAGCGTCGTCGAGGCGCGCGGAGACGTGATCCCGTCGATCCCGATCTTGGAGAACCAAAACGGCGCCCTTGTCGGCAAAAGTTATAACGACGCGCAAACGCTCTTCACCGTCGCCGTCGAGCCGTCGTCGGACGGTTCCGTTCGCTTCGACGTCACGCCGTTTTTGCGTTACGGCGAGCCGCGTTTGACGACGCGCTATCAACACGGGCAGCTGGTGCGGACGCAGGAGCAACCGACGAAAACGTTCGACGCGCTCAAATGTTCGCTTGCGTTGCGACCGGGTCAATTTTTGGCGATCGGCGCCAGCGACGCGAAAACGAGCGCGCTCGGACGCTGGTTTTTCACCGACGCCGACGGCGGCGACGATTACGACCAGAAACTCCTGGTTTTGCGCCTCCTGGTAACGCAACGCGACGGCGAATTCGACCGCTTCCCGGATTTCCGCGAAATCGTTCGACGCGAAAACGAAAAGAACGGCGTTTCGACCGACGAATTTGCCCCGAACGCCGAACTTCGCGTCGGAGTCGAAGGGTTCGAGGAGCCGACGTTCGCTTCCGAGAAAACGTTCGAACGGCGGCCGGAATTCGATCCCGGCGCGACCGATTTCGCCGATTACAACGTCGGCGGAACGAGCGAAACGACGGCGAACGCCGCGAGCGACGACGCCGAGATCGCGTCGGCGCCTTGATATGCGACGAGGGCGAAACGTCGCGAACGGGCGGCGCTTTTAACGGCAATGACGATAAATTTGGGCAAAAAGTGGGAAATGTTGCCCAATTTGGGGTCTTTAGGGGCGACGAGCGCTTGCCGAGTGAAGAAAAAAGCGCTAAAATAAAACGGTAAATAGCCGCGGAACGCGCGTTAATCGCATTATCGCGCAGGTTTCAACGCGGCGTGGGCGACGCGCTCGACGCGGCGCGTTCAATTTTTTCTTTAGAAGCCGTGAGAAAGGTTTTTTGTAACGAGTTATGTCGCTGAGGAGGATGGACAACAACGGCCCGAGAGGCGCCAACGGCGCGAACGCCGGGCAACGCGTGAACGAAATGATTCGCATCCCGCAAGTGCGCGTTATTTCGGACGAAGGCGAACAATTGGGCGTTATGAGTTCCGCGGAGGCGTTGGCGAAAGCTCGCGCGGCCGGGCTCGATCTGGTCGAGGTCGCGCCGGCGGCGAAACCGCCCGTTTGCCGCATTATGGATTACGGCAAGTATAAGTATCAGCAGAAGAAACGCGTCGCGAAGCAACAAACGAACAAAACGCAAGTGAAGGAACTGCGTTTGCGTCCGAAAACCGGCGATCACGACGTGCAGGTGAAGGTCAACAAAGCGCGCGAGTTCCTCGCCAAGAAAGACAAGGTTACGTTGTCGATCCTTTTCCGCGGTCGCGAGATGGCGCACGTCGGCGAAGGCGAGAAGCTCTTGCAGTCCGTCATGGCGATGCTCGAAGACGTCGCCAAGGTCGAGTCGGCGCCGAAGCAAATGGGGAAACGCATCTGGTGCACGTTGGCGCCGAAATGAGCGTTTTTCGCCGGCCGGGAACGCGGAGACGGGCGGGCGTCGCTCGACTTCGCTTCGGGGCGGTTTTTTCAACGAGACGGCTCGACGTTCGACGCGTCGGGTCGTTCGATTTTTCAGCTTTTGACGAGACGTTCGCGATACGTGTTTGAGGGCGCGTCGCCGCGGATCGAAGGCGGCGCGGATTACGACAAAAACGCTTCGAGGAGCGAAGCGGCGCGGACTTGGCGGCTTGCGGGCCGTCGAGCGCGGTTTACGGAGGAATCGTCGATGACGCAAAGCGTCGAATTTTGGCGTTTTGGGAGGTTTTTAGCGATTTTAACGCTCGCAACTTTGGGCGTCGCTTTCGGCGACGGCGGCGGAGCGGCGGCGCAAGAGCCGAGCGACGGCGCGGCGGGCGACGTTTTTCATTTCGACGCGTCGACTCGTTGGCCCGAGTTGGACGCGACGAGCGAGACTTCGTTGCGGTTTCGAGTCGACGCGGTCGTCAAATTTTCGCGCAGCGAAGACGAGGAGCGTTCGTTCAAAACGTCGTCCGTTTTTTGCGACGACTTCGCGTTCGATTTTATCGGCGACAACGGCGAGATCATCGTTTACTCGTTTACCGAAAAGAAGTTCGCGTTGATCGACCCGATCCGACGACTGCGAACCGAGGTCGACGTCGACGAGATCGACCGCTTTTTGTCCTTTGTGAAACCGCGTTTGGAGAAGCGCGACGACGGGTTTTGCGCTTTTATGACCGACCCGAGTTTCGAAACGTCGCAAAAAGAGGACGAGCTTCTTTTTCAAAGCAAGTGGATCGATTACCGGGCGACGACCCGCGCTTTCGACGATTCGCGACTTGTCGCCGCTTATTTTGATTTTACGAACGCACTTTGTAAATTGAACGTTTTTATGAATCCCGGATCGGTAACGCCGTTGGCGCGGTTGGTCGTGAATCGCCGCTTTGAGGAAGAAGCGCGTTTTCCGGAGAAGATCGTCGTCGACGTTTATCCGAAGGGCAAAATGTTTTTCAACCGTTCGTTTCAGACGAGTTCCGAATACAAGTTGGCGCGCCGACTTTCGGAAAAGGATCGCAACCGCGTCATGCGGGCGATTCACTTCGCCGCGCAGTTTCAGGAAGTCAATTTCCGAACGTATTATCGCAAGGCGAACGAGCGTTGAACCCGGCTCGCCGGTCGAACGGTCGCAAGCGTCGCTGAAAAGCGGCGCTTTTTTTCGCGGCGAAACGGCGGTTTGGGTCGGCGGAACGTCGGGAAAATTCCGACGGAAAACGTCGGCGGCGGATCGGCGGCGAAGACGCGTCAAGAAAGAAAAAAACGTTCGCCGGAGTAAGAACTGCCGGCGAACGCCCGAGTTTCGGCGAGTCAACCCGTTATATCGTCGCCGAAACTTGATCGGAAAAACGACGCGACGTCAAGAGCGCGTCGAGCGGAGCCAAGTCAAACGGAGCCGAAAATTTCACTCGGCTTTCGGGGCGTCCGGGTTCGGCCGCTCCCCTTGCGGACGGTCGTCGCGACAACGTCGACCGCGGTCGCCTTGCGGGCCCTTGTTGCGATCGCCGCGCGGGCCGCGATTCCAGTCGCCTTGCGGGCCCGGGCCCCAAGGTTGCGGAGCGCCCCAGCGAGGAGCGAACGGCGCCGGATTCGGAGCGAAACGACCGAAAAACGCCGGGCCGAACGTCTTGCGCGCCGCTTCAAACGCCGCTTTTTGTTCGTCTTGGTCGATGAAACCGTCGCCGTTTTTGTCCGCCGCTTTGATCGCTTCGGTCAATTTCGCGACGTCGATTTTCTTGCCGTCGGCGACGAAGGCCGGTTTTTCGAACTTCGGCGCGAGTTCCTTCAATTCGTCGCCTTCGAGGACGCCGTTTCCGTCTTTGTCGGCGGCTTTCGCCTTGTCTTTAAACTCCTGCGGCGCCTGTTCCGGGATTTTCGAGAGGTCGAGCTTCCCGTCTTTGAACGCTTCGCCGAACGCCGGGCCTTTGGGGCCGAATCCGGGGCCGCCGAAACCGGGGCCGCCGAAACCGGGGCCGCCGAAACCGGGGCCTTGGGGGCCAAACCCGGGGCCGCCGAACCCGGGACGTTCGCGACGCGGCGGCGCGAATTCTTTCAGCTCGTCGCCTTCGAGGACGCCGTTTCCGTCTTTGTCGGCGGCTTTCGCCTTGTCTT
>CAZIJJ010000017.1:7380-73287 GCA_964539525.1 uncultured Planctomycetaceae bacterium
CTTTCAGCTCGTCGCCTTCGAGGACGCCGTTTCCGTCTTTGTCGGCGGCTTTCGCTTTGTCTTTAAACTCCTGCGGCACCTGTTCCGGGATTTTCGAGAGGTCGATTTTGAACTCGGGACGCGGGCCGCGGGGGCCGGGGCCGCCGTCTTGAGCGGTCGCAAAAGTCGCGGTCGAAGCCAACAGCGCGGCGAGAAGGATCGTTTTTTTCATCGTTCGTCTCCTATTGCGTTGCGTTTGTTTGAGTTGTCGCGCCGACCGTTGCGAACGGCGCGAGACGTTCGTGCTTCCGCGCTTTCTTGCGAAACGCAAGGCGAAAACCCGGCGTCGGGACGAAAACGAAACGTTGTTTGCGTCGGTTTCGATCCGTCGCGAACGCGGCGGTTTCGCAAGCGCGAAAAACTTAACGTCGACGGCGGCGGCCGCTCTTTCCTTCGACAAGTTTTAAACCCGAAAGCGCGGAAAAGGTTTCGCGTAAAAAATTTTTTTTTGAAAAGATTTTGGCGTCGAAAAGGAAACGACGTCGTCAAAACGACGCGGAAGAGGAGGGGAAAGACCCAAATATAAAGAGCGAACGACGAGCGCCGCCCGCGGTTGCGTTTGAACGGGCGGCGAAACGCTAGCGAAAACGGTTAGCGTTTAAAAAGCGGAAAAAACGCTAGAAACGCCGTCCGCGTCGGCGACGGGCGCGACCGCGAACGACGTTTCGACGTTAAAACGTTGGAACGCAACGTTTAAAACGATTAAAGCGATTTCGTTTCGCCGCGGTTTCGCGTGATCGCCGCCGCGAGCGCGTCCATGTCGACCGTTTCCGAAATGAAACGGCAGGAACCGTCGCAGAAAAGCGCGTTGATTCCGCTCGGGTGCCGACTCCGCGCTTCGTATTGGTAAGCGGAGCATTCGGAGCAGCTCCAATCAAATTGGCCGCTGTTGAAATGTTCGCACTTCGGCCGGTAATTGATCGGCGCTTTCGTCTTGCGGAAGATGTTCGTTCCGACGATCCAACTTCCGTTGTCGTAAGTTTTAGGCGTTCCGACTTCGTAAGACGACGCTTCCGCGACGAGGATCGTGTTCGACGCGCCGTCGGTAATTTCGGCGAGACGAACCGAACGCGATTCGAGCAAAACGCCGAGTTCGTCGTGCGCGAGCGTCCAGCCGTCGGTCGTCGCGGAGCCGTATTCGCTGATCTTTTCGGTAACGATTCCGGCGTAGTGCGACGGCGCGAGCGAAAGTTGTTCGAGCGCCCAGCCTTTGTCCGGGTTGTAATAATCGATCGAGCGAACTTCGACGTCGCCGTCCGACGGGCAAAGGAAGAGCGGAAGGCGCGTTTGCCCGGCTTTCTGGTTGGTTTCCGAGTAAACCTTTTCCTTAAAATCGACCATATTTTGAACGTTTTGCTGCTCGCAGAAGGGCAAGATCAGCGCGCCCCAGCCGAAATAGTTGCCGGCGTTCGTTCCGTCGGCTTGCGGATCGGAGAGTTTGCCCGGCGGAAACGAGCCGATCGTGTCGGCGTAATTCAGCGACGCGATCCCGATTTGCCGCATGTTGCTCGAACACGACATGCGCCGCGCCGCTTCGCGCGCCGCCTGAACCGCCGGAAGGAGAAGGCCGATCAGGATCCCGATGATCGCGATAACAACGAGCAACTCGACCAACGTGAAGCCGCCGAGACGAGCGGAAAAGGTCGGGTTTTTAAGGACGTTTGAAAAGTTTGAAATTCGTCGCGAGTTTTCTTGGCGCGACGTTGCCGAAAGGGAAGCGGCGAAACGATCCGCTTCGATGTTGAAAGAACGCATGGGAGACGTCTCCTGTCGTTTTCCGACTCGCGGCGCGATTCCGAGCGGCGTCGAAAGGACGCGGCTTTGTTATTTAGCGTTGAGGAAATGCTTGCGACGCTAAATAACGGAAATCGGCGAGCGTTCGAGTCGGGAAAAGAAAAAAACGGAGCGACTCTTGAGACTAACGGGTTTCGACCCGAATCGACGCGCCGTCCATCGCGGCTGACGTTCGATTTTGAGATTCTCCGAGAAAACCTCAAAGACGCGGGAAGGTCTTCCGACTGACGGAATCCTTTTTTCCGGTCTTCTCAACGCGAAAAATCGGCGGTCGCGGACGGACTTTTGAAAACGTTTTAAACGACGCAAAATTTCAAAAACGTCGCGGCAACGGAAAGGCGTCGCGCCGTTCGGCGGAAATCGGTCGTTTTTAACGTTGTCGTGTCGGCGCCGCGAAGGGCCGAAGCGCGTCAATGACGGCGACGCGAACGCTCCCGAAACAAGGAAGAGGCGCGGAAAATTTCGATCGAAAAATTCGGCGTTTTTTCGAAAAAAACGTTCGCGAAGGGAAAAAAGTTGAAAACGCGGTCTTCTCGACCGTTCGTCGAGCGCGCGTTTTCTCCGAACACGGCGGCGAGGACCGTTCCGGATTTGCGCCGGATTCCCTGTTGCGCGAGTCTTGCGACCCGCCGCCCGCGTCCTCAAAAAGCCGACGTTCGCGAAATTCGGTTCGGAGGCGGAGCGCGTCGAGCGCCGCCGTATTCGTTCGCGAACGAGCCGAGCGTCGAGACGACGGGGCCGCGTTCTCGAACGAGCGCGAACGTCCCCGATATTATGCCTCAAGTTTTCGTTTTGTCAAGCGGGGGGGAAAAAGCGGCTTCGGCGGCGTCGAACTCCGCCGTTAAGAGGGATTTTCTTCGGCGGTGGCGAGACGTTCGAGTTCCGCGGCGAGTTTGTACTGCTTGATTTTGTTGTACATCGTTTTTTCGCTTACGCCGAGTTTGCGGGCCGCGAGGCGACGACAACCTCGACAGGCGACGAGCGTTTCGAGAAAAGCGAGCCGTTCGATCTGCGGCAACGTCAAACCGGCGAGTCCGCGAGCGGCGGTCGGCGAAACGGCGGCGCGATCCGACGAGTGAAAAGAGACTGAAGCGAGGCGCGTTTGAGCGAGCGGCGGCGGCAACAGTTTGTCGGCGACCGAAACGCAGGACGTTTCGGTCTCGACGTCGCCGGACAGGCGGTAAACGGAACGAAGGGAAACGCTGGAAATTTCGGACGCGGCGCGTTCGCGACAAGGCGGTTCGTCGGTTTCGGCGGGACAAGAAGCGGTTAAAACTTGCGGCGGGATATAGTTGCGCGAAAAACGGTCGAAGGAGTTCATGGGAAATCATCGGGTGGGCGGAGCGAACGGAAAATCTTGCGTTCGAAGAGCAAAAGTAGTCGACGGCGCGGCAATAGATAATGAATCGAATAAATTTTTTATTATATCGAACATATTTGGCGAATTTTTGCGGTTTTGTTGAAAATGTCGAATCGGAGGTCTGTGCAAACGGTTTAATTGGAATAAACGGAGAGGGTGAGGCGGTTAAAATAGATTTTAGGAGTTAAGAAAAAGAGAAAATTTAAGAAAAATGCGTTGAAGGAAAAGCGCGTTCGTTTATCAAAAAACGAGAATTTAGGCTTTTTGCGGCGAAACGTCGGATAGCGTAAAAAACGACGAATCGAGAAAATGCGCGGAAGAAAAGGCGTCGATAAAAAGCGGCGTCGACGCCGAATAAAGAAGTCGCGAAGTTTGCGAATAAAAGGTAAATTGAGAGCGCGCCCGTCTTTTCGCCGAACGTCGAACGCCGCCGCGGAACAAAATCGGCGTTTTTTCGGCGCGTTTCGACGATTCAACTTGACCCGACGCGTTTTTTCGCCTACAATTAGGAAGAAAAGCGGGGGAAACTTCGCGCCGCGCCGACGTCGGTTCGGAGCGGTCGAGAAAAGACGAATCGCGTCGAGAGCGGGAACGCCGGGCTCGACGAAAAAAAAAGGAGAAACGGAAAATGGCGTTGAGCGGATTAGCGATCGCGGGGATCGTCGTCGCGGCGGTCGCCGTTTGGGCTATTAGCGCTTACAACGGGCTCGTAACGGCGCGAAACCGTTACAAAAACGCGTTCGCGCAGATCGACGTGCAGTTGAAGCGGCGGTACGATCTGATCCCGAACCTGGTCGAGTCGGTCAAAGGGTACTTGAAGCACGAGTCGCAAACGCTCGAGTCGGTGGTCGCCGCTCGAAACGCCGCGATGGGCGCGAATCAGGCCGCCGCCGCTCAGCCGGGCGATCCGAGCGCGATGCGTCGACTGGCCGGAGCGGAGGGGGAACTCGCCGGAGCGCTCGGGCGTTTGTCGGTCGTTTGCGAAGCGTATCCCGATTTGAAGGCGAACCAAAACGTTCTCGCGCTCCAAGAGGAGTTGACGTCGACCGAGAATAAGATCGGGTTTGCGCGGCAAAATTTCAACGATTCGGCGACGACTTACAACACGAAGCGCGAAACCTTTCCGACGAATATCATCGCTGGGATGTTCAACTTCGGCGAAGCGTCGCTCTTCGAAATTACGAACGAAGCGGAAAAAGCGGCGCCGAAAATCTCGTTCTGACGGAGCGAGCGGCGCAACGGCGCGGAGCCGCCGTCGACGACGGAACGCGAACCGGCGCCCTTAATTAATATTAATGGGGCCGTCGTATTAATTAGCCGTAATTAATAGGGCGAAAACGGTTCGCGACAAACGGCGTCGCTCCGACGCTTGCGACGCGTCGGGGCAAACAGGCGAAAAAGAACGCGGCGACGGAACGGCTCGACGCGAACGAACGGAACGAACGATGAATTTTTTCGAACGGCAGGATCAAGCGCGCGGACGAACGAGACTTCTGGTTTTCCTCTTTTGCGTCGCTCTTTTTTTAACCTTTGCGGCGGTTCTCGCGCTGGTCGCCTGGTTTGCGGCGGCGGGTTCCGGCGCGTCGGCGACGGGCGCGACGACGGAAGAGCTTTTCGTTCTTTATTTGACGGATCCGTCGTTGATCGCGGGCGTCGGGCTCTTCGCAACGCTCTTGATCGGCGGCGGGTCGCTCTTTAAAATTTGCGAACTCAAAGCGATGGGCGCCGACGGCGTCGCGGTCGCGCTCGGCGGAACGCGGATCGCTCGAACGGCGACCAATCCGGCCGAGCGGCGGTTTTACAACATCGTCGAGGAAATGTCGATCGCGTCCGGCGTTCCGGTTCCGAACGTTTACGTGTTGCGGGCGGAAAAGTCGATCAACGCCTGCGCGATCGGCGGCGATCCGGAGTCGTCGGCGATCGCCGTTACCAAAGGCGCGCTTCGGGCGTTGACCCGCGACGAGCTCCAGGGCGTCGTCGCGCACGAATTCGGCCACCTGCTCAACGGCGACGTGAAGATAAACATGCGGCTGATCGGCGTCCTTTTCGGGTTGCAAATGTTGACGCTGCTTGGGATCGGTATTTTCCGCTCGGCTTTTTGGCTGTCGTTGGTTCGTTCGTCCGACGACGAGCGCAAGGTCGCGCTGGGGATCGCCGTCGCGGCTTGGTTCTTCGCGATCGGGCTGATCGTTATCGGCTCGATCGGCGTTTTTTTCAGCAGCGTGATTCGGGCGGCGATTTCGCGGCAACGGGAATTTTTAGCGGACGCGTCGGCGGCGCAGTTTACGCGGAATCCGGCGGCCCTTGCCGGAGCGTTGAAGAAGATCGGCGGGCTGGCCGCCGGTTCTCGGGTGAACGCGCCCCGGTCGGCGGAGATGGCGCACCTCTTCTTCGGATCCGTTTTTTCCGGCGGTTGGACGGAGGCGCTTTTCAGAACGCACCCGGATTTGGTCGAGCGGATTCGACGGCTCGAGCCGACGTTCGACGGGCGGTTCCCGAAGGTCGTCGGAAACGAGGGCGACGACGGGCTGTTCGGCAGTTTTTTCGGCGACAAGCAGGCGTCGTTGGTCGATTCGGTCGGGACTTTTTCCAAGACTGTTTGGCGAAAGGCCGCGGCGTCGGCGGCGGCGTTGATCGATTCGATCGGGACGCAAACGGCGGAAAGACTCGACGTCGCCGAACGTTTGTTGGCTCAAACGCCGCCGGAGATCGCGGCGTTGGCGGGCGATTTCGACGGGGCCCGGGCCGTTTTTTACGCGCTGTTGCTCGACAGACGCGCCTCGATCCGCGTCTTGCAGTTCGAGGCGATCCGGCGTTTCGAAGGCAAACGGCTCGACGCGACGATCGAAGCGGCGTCGCGAACGCTTTACGGGCTTTCTTTTTCGACGCGGGCGACGGTCGCCCGTTTGACCGTTCCGGCGTTGAAGTCGGCGACGATCGGACGTTATCGAGCGTTTCGCGAGACGGTTCTCGCTCTTTGCGCGGCGGACGGTTCGCTCGATTTGTTCGAGTACGCGTTGCAGGCGTCGGTAATTCGCGAGTTGGACGTTTATTTTCGGCTGTCGAAGGGAACGAAAATCCGGTTTTCGCGTTTCGCCGACGTTTGCGAGCCGTTCCGGATCGTCCTGTCGTTCCTGGCGAGCGAAGGTTCCGGGGGCGACGTCGACGCCGAGCGCAAGGCGTTCGAGGAAGGCGCGGCGGCTTTTAATTTGGCGTTCGAACCGACTCCGCCCGAAGCGCGGACGCTGGGGGCGTTCAGCCGCGCGCTCAACGATTTGGCGCAGGCGACGCCGATTTTGAAACAAAAATTGTTGACGGCGTTTTATCGTTGCGTCGCGGCGGACGGCGTCGTCGTCGAGCGGGAGGGCGAGTTGCTCGAAGCGATAACGGCCGCGCTCGGCGTTCCCGCGCCCGTTTGGGAGCGTTGGACGCGTTGACCCGAAGTTAACGACCGCCGTCGAGACGCGTTTTCGACGGCGGTTTTTTTGCGGCGGTTCGGGCGCTTTAACTTGTTTTGCGACGCGGTTAATCGAAAATCGTTCTCGTTGCGACGCGGCGAAAATCGGCGGAACGAACCCGGTTTTCGCTCGTTTTTCTTCTTTCGCTATTTCTTGTATTTTGCTTATTTTGCCCGTTTTGCGACGCGGCGGGGAACGGGGCGGGAAATTTTTTCGCTTTTTTGTCGATTTTCGGCGCTTTGCGCTTGAAATTCCGGCTCCGACGGGGAAAATAGGGGGGAGGCCCGGGCGTTCGTCGAGCGCGCCGGACTTTCGATCGATTTTTGCTTCATTTTTAGGTTTTGTAAGAGGAAAATAATGGACAGAAGAACTTTTTTAGCGTTGGGGCTCGCCGCGCCGTTGGCGTTCAAGTCGGGGTTGGTCGCGCCGAAATGGGCGTTCGCCGCCGAGGACGACGCGATCGAAGTTTCGTTCGCCGCCGATCCGAACGCTCCGAAGGTAACGATGTGGCAAACGCCGCGTCAATCCTTTTCGCAGATGATGGGGTACGTTTTCCAAACCGATACGGGCGAAACGATCGTTTTCGACGGCGGAACGGCCGCCGACGCCGAGTATTTGACCGCGTTGTTGCAAAAGCGTTGCGGCGGAAAAGTCGACGCTTGGATCATGACGCACGCGCACTCCGACCACTTCGGCGCGTTTTGCGAAATTATGGAGAAAAAACCGGACGCGCTCGATATTAAGACGCTTTATTTCAACTTCCCGGAACAAAGTTGGCTCGATAAATACGAAGCCTACTGCAAAGAGGACACGAAGCGTTTCTTCGACGCCTGCAAGCTTTTCAAGGGCGAAACGGCGACGCCGAAACCGGGCGACGTCCTGAAATTCGGCGCGGCGACGATCGAAACGCTCAACGATTTCGACGAATCGCTGACGATGAACGCGATCAACAACTCGTCGATCGTCTTCCGTCTCGATCTCGCCGGGAAGTCGCTCCTGATGCTCGGCGACCTGGGAATCGAGGGCGGAAATCGCGTCCTGAAAAACGTTCCGAAAGAAAAAATCGACGCCGATTTCGTTCAGATGGCGCACCACGGGCAGCAGGGCGTTACGAAGGAGTTTTACGAAGTCGCGTCGCCGGTCGTTTGCCTTTGGCCGACGCCGGATTGGCTTTGGGACAACAACGCCGGAGGCAAGGGGAAAAACACCGGCCCCTGGAAGACGCTCGAAACGCGCGCTTGGATGGAGGAAATGGGCGTCGACAAGCATTACGTTTCGAAGGACGGCTTGATTAAGTTGACGTTCTAACGGCGAAACGAACGCGTTTGCCGGTTTTAACGGCGCGTCGAGAGCGGCGCTCGACGGCGGGGCGGGGGCGTTCCGTCGGGTCGGGCGTCGCTAGGGGCGTTTCTTGCGTTCGGCGGAACCGTTCCGTCGGCGCGTCGTTTAAGTAATAACGGCGAAAACGGCGAGCGCTTCGCGTCGAGGAAAGCGTCCGATTTCGGCGAACGAGAGCGAAGGAGATCGAAAAATGACCGAACGACCGACGAACGACGGGCCCGTTTCCGACCGTCGCGAAGAACTTTGCGGACGAACGCTCGGAGATTATCGGATCGAACGGCGCGTCGGCGGAGGCGCGACGTCCGACGTCTTTTGGGCGACGCAACTTTCGCTCGGGCGCCCGGTCGCGCTGAAAATTTTGAAGGACGAGCTGGCTCGCGACGAGACGTATTTGCGGCGTTTCCTGCAGGAGGCGCGGGTCGCGGCGCGTTTGGAGCATCCGAACATCGTTCGCGTGTACGAGATCGGATCGGCGACGCTCGAAGGCGGAACGCGGCGCGATTTTGAAATCGAGTCGTTGGCGGACGGCGCGAAACGTCGGCGGGAGCGGCGGCGGAGAAGGCGGCGTCGCGGCGACGCGCCGAAAACGTATCGTTTCGTCGCGCAGGAATACGTCGAGGGAATGAGTCTGCAACGGTTTCTGCGAGGCGGCGCGCAAGCGTCGATTCCGCAAACGTTTTCGGCGCTCGAGCAGATCGCGGCGGCGCTCAAGCGAGCGGCGGACGCGGGCGTCGTGCATCGCGACGTCAAGCCGGAAAACGTGTTGCTCGACGCGACCGGGACGATTAAAGTCGTCGATTTCGGGCTGGCGCGGCTCGACGCTTCGCTGGGCGCGACGGCGGCGACGTTGACGCGAACCGGCGTCGCGCTCGGAACGCCCCTTTATATGAGTCCGGAGCAGGCGCGGGGCGAAAAAATCGATTCTCGTTCCGATATTTATTCGCTCGGGATCGTCGCGTATCGGATGCTGACCGGGACGACTCCCTTTAACGGCGACGCGCCGTTGGCGGTGATTTTAAAGCATTTGAACGAAAGCCCGCGTCCGATCGAGGAGTCGCGGCCGGACGCGCCGCCGGCGTTGGTCGCGTTGATTCGGCGAATGATCGAAAAGAAGCCGAGCGATCGTCCGGAGACGCCGGACGCGCTTTTGGCCGCGTTGCGAGCGGCGCGGCTCGAATACGAGCGTTCGCTCGAGGCGGGCGCGTCGACTCAAACGGCGTTCGACCTGGCGTCCGCGGCGGAGCGAAACGGCGGCGAAAGCGGATTTTTCGCGTCGGAGGGCGAGCGGGAGGCGTTCGAACGGGCGCTCGAAACGACGAATTTGACGCGCGTTTGGCAATCGGATCGAGCGAAGTTGCGGACGGTTCGCGCCGAATTGGCGAAGCGTTGGACGCGTCGCGGCGTCGCGGCGACGGCGGCGGCGTTTCTTGGGGCGGCGTGTTGCGGCGCGGCGGCGACGGCGGCGAAAAACCGTTGGGTCGAGTCGCGAACGACCGAGCCGCCGTCGACGATCCGACGTTTCGAAACGGTCGAGGAGCAATGGGTTTTCGCGTTGAACACCGGAACGGTCGACGCCTGGCGGAGCGTCGGCGAGTATTTCCCGAGCGACGCGTATTGGGCGAGCCGCGCGGAGCGTCAGTTGGCGTTGGCGTATTTGGCCGAGAAAAACGTTCCGGAAGCGCGGGCGATTTTCGAACGGATCGCGGCGAATCCCGGCGCCGGGCGCGATTCCGACGCGTTCGGATTGGCCGGGCTCGCCTGGTGCGACGCGCTCGACGGGGATTGGAACGCCGCGGTCGCGACGGTTTCGGAGTTGCGAACGGCGCGAACGACCGGATTCGACCGCTTGACGGAGTTCGCGTTGGCGAAAACGGAGGAACTGGCGCGGAAGCAAACGGGCGTCGAGGCGCCGCGCGGTTTCGGCGGGCCGGGCGGAAAGGACGGGCGCGGCGGGGGGCCTGAGAGCGGGCCGAACGAGCGATCGAAACGCGGTTTCGGCGGGCCGGGCGGAAAAACGAACGGCTCCGCCGCGAAATTCGAGCGTCGCGAACGGCCGGAGTTCGGTTGGAACGGCGACGAAAACGATTTCCGGAGGAAACGAACGGACGAAGAAATTCGAGCGCCCGGCGTCGAGATCGGCGAAACGTCGAGTTGACGGCGGCGATTGACGGAAATTTGAAGCAAAAATTGTTTGCAAACGAAAAAAACGGAAAACAAAAACAACGGAGGAGCGATGGAAGCGACGAGCGGCGAACCGGAAGTCGTTTTGTACACCGACGGCGCGTGCAGCGGAAACCCCGGGCCCGGCGGATGGGCGTTCGTGTTGCGGCATTTGCCGACGGGAAAAGAGATCGAACGTTCCGGGGGCGAGCGCGAAACGACGAACAATCGGATGGAGTTGCAGGCCGTCGTCGAGGGGCTTTCGGTTTTGAAGCGTCCGACGTCGGCGTTGATCGTCAGCGACAGCGCTTACGTGTTGAACGGTTTGTCGAGTTGGCTCGCGAACTGGAAGCGGAACGGCTGGCGGCGTCGGGAGAAAAACGGCTGGGGCGAGGTGAAAAACCTGGAACTTTGGCAAAAACTCGACGAACTGATCGCGTCGCACCGCGTCAAATTCGAGAAGATCAAGGGACATTCCGGGCACCCGGAGAACGAGCGTTGCGATAAATTGGCGGTTCAGGAATGGAAAAAAATTCGCGACGAACGCCAAAATAGGGAAAATGAATAAAACGGGCGAACGTTGAGCGGCGTTCGGCGCGTTGAAACGGGACTTGGGTTGTTGGAATTGGTGAAATAGAAAAGGCAGCGAAGAAAGGAAGGCGGATGTCCGAATATTTGGAAGTCGCGATTCGAGCGGCGAGAGAAGCGGGCGCGATTTTGAAGGAAAAATTGGGGAAAGTCGGGTATCGAGAAAAAAAGCCGGGCGATTTGGTAACCGAAGCCGACGTCGCGTCGCAGTCGAGGATCGAGGAAATCCTGTCGACGGCGTTTCCGGAACATTATTTTATCGGCGAGGAACCGCAAAGTTCGCTCGGCCCCGACGCTCCGCGCCTTAAAAACGTCTTGACCGAAGAGGAGTGCGGAAGCGGCGCCCCGGCGGATCTGCCGTTGACCTGGATCGTCGACCCGCTCGACGGAACGACGAACTTCGCGCACGGCGTTCCTTTTTTCGGAACGTCGATCGCGTTGGCGCGAGGGAACGAGATCCTTTGCGGCGTCGTTTACGATCCGAACGCCGACGAGCTTTTTACCGCCGAACGGGGCGCCGGAGCGTTTCTCAACGGCGAACGGCTCCGAACGAGCGACTTTACGCGGCCGCCTTACGCGCTGACGGCGGTTTCTTTTCCGCCGCAAACGACGTCGATTTCGCCCGATTATCTCGCGTTCAAACGTTGCGTAACGGTCTGTCAAGCGATGCGGCGCACCGGGTCGACGGCGCTGAATCTGGCGTACGTCGCCGCGGGGCGTTTCGACGCGAAAATTTGCCAATGCGCGCATCCCTGGGACGTCGCCGCCGGCGTTTTGCTCGTTTTGGAAGCGGGGGGCGTCGCGACGAACGCCGACGGCCGTCCGTTCGATTTGGCGGTGAAGCCGCTGCTGGCGACCGCGAACGCCGAGCTGCACGGCGGGTTTTTGAGGTTGCTCAACGACTGAACCGGCTCGAAAACCGATTCGAAAACCGGCGTTAAAGTCGCCGTAAACGGCGCGTCTCGACGGCGCGTCGTTTTTTTACGTCGATTTTCTCTCTTGCGACGGCGGGCGTTTCTCTTTTTTCGCGTCTTTGAGCGTACTTTTAAGCGGTTCTTTTTTTCAAAAGGGGCGATTTCGGGCGGACTCGTCGTTCTTTTCGGACGCTTTTCGCGGCGAGATCGAGACCGTTTTCGCGCGTTTCGGCGTCGACGCAAACTCGAACGGCGCAAGATTTGCGTCGGACGACGCCGCTTTTTACGGTCGACGCGTTTTTGCGCTTCTCGCCGATTCCGTCGAGAAAAGCGAGTTTGGGCGGTTTGCGGAAGACGCGGCGACTCGTTTCGGTATTTATTTCCGATTTTTCGGTAACTTTTCGCGGCGTTTTTTCGCGTGTAAAATTTCTAGACGAATTTGTTTTAAAATCTTGCGATAACGACATTTAAGCGCTGTAAGTAAATGAAGATTCGTTGTAAAATGTCGACGTCGCCGCAAAGGAGCGCGCCAAGGAGCGCCGGGCGTGAAAACGTTCGCGCCGTTCGCTCGTTCCGCGCAAGTTTTTTTTGCGGCGCCTAACGTCGAAGGTTTTCTCGAATCGCGTCGATCGCGCGCTTCGCCGGGCCGAGTTTTTCGGCGCGGGAAAATCGTTCGCCGTCGATTTCGTTTGCGTTATATATTAACGCGTCGCAAGTTTTCAGCCGCGTTAAAGTTATCAAAAAAGAAAAGGGATTCAAATGAGCAGCGCGTCTTATTACTCGTTGGAACAACAAAATCAAACCGTCGATCGTTTGCCGTCTTCCGATTTCGTCCGTTCGAGCGTCGAGTCTCGAAACGACGAGGGCGCGTTTTTCGCCGCCGCGGTCGAGGAGCGGCGTTCCGGCGTCGAGCGTTCGGTCGCTTCGGTCGCGGCCGATTCGATCGTCGTTCTTTGCGGCGACGCCGGGTCGAGAGCGGCGATGCGTCGCTGTCTCGAAGTCGAAAACGTCGGCGTCGTCGAAGCGGCTTCCTCCGAGACGCTTTCCGGGCTCGCGCTCAACGACGCGGCCGGATTCCTGATCGATTCGGCGACGTTGGACGCTTCGCCGGAAACGCTTTGCCGCCAACTCGTCGACAAATACCCGGACGCTCCGATCATCTTTATGGACGAGCCGACCGGCGACGTCGAGCGCCGCAAGCGGTTGAGCAAGTTCGTGCATTCGTACATCGTCAAGCCGTGCGAGCGGCAAGCGTTGTTGCAAGCGACGCGCCAAGTCTTGAAATTGAACCGGATGGCGCGAGAAAATCGCTCGTTGCGCCAAACGGTCGGAAGTCCGGCGCTTCCGGCGACGATGGCGGGCGTTTCGACGCCGATTCAAACGCTCCGCAAGCAGATCGAAGCGTTCGGGCGGCTCGACGCGACGATTTTGATCTCCGGCGAACGCGGCGTCGGGAAAAGCGTCGTCGCTCAGCAGATCCATCAGGCCGGGCCGCGAGCGCGTTTTCCGTTCGTCGTCGTTTCGTGCAACGCGTTGCCGCCGGAGACGCTCGAAGCGGATCTGTTCGGCGTCGCCAAGGGCGCGATTCCCGGCGTTTCCGGCGAACGGCCCGGCCGTTTGGAGTTGGCGCGCGGCGGAACGATTTTTCTCGATCACGTCGAAGATCTGTCGCCGTCGTTGCAAAAGCGGATCTTTCAATTTATTCAGGACAAGACGACGCGCCGGGTCGGTTCGACCGAAACGCGCCGGGTCGACGCCCGCGTCGTCGCTTCGACGAGTTGCGATTTGGCGATCGCCTGCGTTCAAGGGCGGTTCCGCGACGAACTTTATTTCCGACTGAACGCGCTGACGCTCAACGTGCCGCCGCTGCGCGACCGCGTCGAGGACATTCCGGCGCTTTCCCGCGAGATTATGAGCCGCGTCGCCCGGGCGAACGACCGGAATTTATCGATTTTATCGACGGCGGCCCTGAACAAATTGCGCCAATATTCGTGGCCGTACAACGTGCGCGAACTCGAATCGGTGTTGCAAAAGGCGATGGAGACCGCGCCGGACGTCGTCGTGTCGGAAAACGATATCTCGTTCGACACGATGATCAAGGATTCCCGTTCGCCGGACGGCGCGATGGGGTTGGCCGGGCTGACGATGGCGGAAATCGAGCGCCGCGCGATCATCGAAACGATCAACGCCTGCGGCGGAAACCGGGCGCAGTCGGCGCGCAAGCTCGGCGTCAGCGAGAAAACGATCTACAACAAGATCAAGCAGTTCAAATTGCGCGGGATCGTTTGAAAAGCGCCGAAATCGCGTCGGCGTTCGCGCAAAAACGAACGTCGACGCGGAATCCGCTCCCCGTCTAACCGCGGAAGATGAAGAAGACGGCGCCCGCGATGCAAAGTCCGGCCCAAAGGTAGTTTAAGCCGACTTCCTGCTTGGCGAAAAAGACGGCGAACGGAACGAAAACCGAGAGCGAGATCGCCTCCTGCAAAATTTTCAACTGCGGAAGCGTCATCGCGGTCGAGCCGATCCGGTTGGCGGGCACTTGCAGCATGTACTCGAAAAACGCGATTCCCCAACTGACCAACGCGGCGACGAGCCAGCATTTTCCTTTGAGCGTCGAAAGGTGCCCGTACCAGGCGAACGTCATGAAGGCGTTCGAACAGATCAACAGGAGGACGGTAATGAAAATCGGCATGTTTTTCTAAAAATCAAAACGCGGCGTCGAACGGCTTCCCGTGAAATATCGCGGGGAAACGGGCGGACTGCGCGGAGCGGAGGGGTGAGTGAATTGGGTAAATTGGCGAAACGACGTTCAAGGCCGCTTCAAACAAATTTCGCCGAGCGGGCAAGCGTCGCATTGCGGACGGCGGGCGACGCAATATTCGCGTCCCAAATAAATGAGGCGGTGGCTTGCGTCGACCCAAGCGTCCGGCGGAACGAGTTCGTTGAGGTCGCGTTCGACTTTTTCCGGCGTTTGGGCGTCGGAAAGGCCGATCTTGCGACTCAGCCGCAGAACGTGCGTGTCGACGACGAAACCGGACGCGATCCCGAAAGCGTTGCCGAGAACGACGTTCGCCGTTTTGCGTCCGACGCCGGGAAGCTCGACGAGTTCTTCGAGCGTCGCCGGGACGGAACCGCCGAACCGCTCGACGAGAACGCGGCTCGTCCGCGAAATGTTCGCCGCTTTCGACCGATAAAAACCGCAGCTTTTGATCGCTTCTTCAATCGCTTCGATCGGCGCGTCGGCGAACGCTTCCGGCGTCGGGAACCGCTCGAAAAGGGCGGGCGTAACGGCGTTGACCCGTTTGTCCGTGCACTGCGCCGAAAGGATCGTCGCGACGAGCAGTTGAAACGGCGACATGTGGTCGAGCGCGCAACGCGGGTTCGGATAGCGTTCGGCCAACGTTGCGAAAACGCGGTCGGCGAATCGGCGGCGTTCCGTCGACGAGGCGTCGTTTTTCGGCGCGCCGACGGCGGCTTTTCCGCAAGCGCGTTTTTTAACGGGGCTCGCGGCGTCGGACGTCGCTTTTTTATCGGACGAAGCGGACACGGGCGTTCCTTTCTTTTCTCGTTTCGCGTCGACGAACGGTTATTTTTGCGGCGACGGGGCTCTTTCGAGGGCGGCGTCCGGCGTTTGCGCGTCGACTCCGAGTCCTTCCGGAGCGTTCGGAGCGTCGGCGTCTTGACGCGCTTTCGCGGCGGCTTCGCGAGCGGCTTTTTCGGCGGCGGCTTTTTCGGCGGCGGCTTTGGCGGCGGGGTCGACGCGCGGGACGATGCGGAACGTCTCGACGATTTCGCGTCCGGAGTCGTCGTAACGTTCGAGCATGTCGGCGCGGATTTCGAACATCAGCGTCGCCTGATTTCCGTCTTTGTCGGTAACGAGGTAGTAGACCCAACGGAACGGAACGCCTTCGTGCGCGCCGTCGGCGACGACGTAATAGATCGAGTCGCCGGACGGCCCGTCGTAAACCGCGTCTTGAACGAACGCGCCGAAGCGGTCGCCGAGACCTTTTTTGATCTCCGCTTTGTAACCGTCGATCGACGGTTTCGATTCGAGGTCGATTTTGCCGTTCGAAACGATGTTGCACTGCGCGATCGCTTCGCCGCCGACGACGCAGCAAAGGGCCGCCGACGTTTCGCCGTCTTGCGTCATTTTCCAAGCGCGGGAGTGTTGGAAACGCCAAAAACCCTTTTGAGCGTTGTAGTAAAGGCGCAGCAATTCCGGCGCGATCGGGCCGCGCAGGTCGGCGACGACGTCGTCGGTCAGTTTTTGCGGTTCCGGGAGCGGCGCGACGTTGATTTGCAACGTCGCCGACCATTCGAGACCCGGCGCCGCGACGCTTTCCGAACGCCGTTCGTCGACGCGGACGCCGAACCAGGTCAAACGGCGCGCTTTCAGGTCGAATTGGAATTTGCCCGAAAGCTCGATCTCGACGACGGCGCCTTCCGACGCGCAAACGAGTTCGCTCGCCGTCGGTTGACCGTCGGGCCCGGGATCGCCTTGCAGGTAAAGCTCGACTTCGGCGAAATCGTCGACGATCGACGTCAGCGTCAGGCGCAACGTGTTGCTTTCGATCGCTTCGACGCCGAGGAGCGCCGCGAGAACGTCGTTCGGAACGCGCCAATCTTCGCCGAGTTTGACTGTTTTGTTCGGCAAAAGACGGTCGAGAAGGACGGTGTTGAACGGCAGTTCGCTAAGGAGTGAATATTGTTCGCTTTTCATCGCGCCGACGGGGGAGTAAAGCGTCGTCTTTTTGCCGTCGAAATCGGCGACGATGAATTTGCGCGACGCGTCGAGGAGCGGGCGGGCGACGCTCGCGCCGAACTTGCGTTTCATTCCGGCCTGTTCGTATTGGCGGATCGAGCGAACCGGCCCGACCGGCGCGCAACGCTCGTAACGCTCTTCGTATTTGAAGCCGGCGACGACTTCCATCGGCGCGCGTTCGATTTGACCGTCGTAAGTCGTTTGAACGACGTCGCCGGACGCTTCGAGCGAGATCTCGACGACGTCCGCCGAGCCGACCTTGCGGGACGACTGCAGAAGGCAGGATTGCGGAGCGGACGCGGCGCGTTGCGCGGGCGCCAGCGCGCCGAAACGTTGCGACGGGAGCGGACGCGGCGTCGGAACGGCTCCGGAACGGGATTGCGAACCGTTCGGGCGCGGCGCGGCGGCGGGCGTTTTCGAGCGATCGGCGCCCGGCGTTTGACCGCGGCGAGCGGCGGCTCCGACGCGGTCGGCGAACGAGCCGCGTTTCGAATCGGCGTTTTGAGCGGCGCCGTCGCGAGGCGCGCAAAGAGCGGCGACGCCGAGGATCGCCGTCGAAACGAGAACGGCGACGCGGCGGAACGAGCGGCGAGGCGAACGAAGAGCGCGATGCGTCATTATTAATGTCTCCTAAACGAGCGTCGGAGCGTCCGGGCGAACCGAAGTTCGGGACGAACGCGAGAAGCAAAGGACGGCGTCGAAACCGCGAAACGACGGACGTTGGACGGGTGTTTGAGGGATTTGGAAAAGTTGAGCGATCGGGGCGAACGGGTCAACGCTCCGGCGGCTCGACGGGGAGCGGCGGAAGGCGGAAAAGGCGGGCGGCGTTTTCGGTCGTTTGCCGAACGACGTCGGCGACCGGGAGTCCGCGCAATTCGGCGATTCGCCTGGCGACGAAGACGGTCGTCAAAGGTTCGTTCCGTTCGAGCTTGCCGCGCAACGGACTCGGCGTCAAAAAGGGCGCGTCCGTTTCGAGCAGGATTCGGTCGAACGGCGCGACGCGAGCGGCCTCCGCGATCGCGGCGAATTTGCGGTTCGGGTAGGTGACGAATCCGCCGAAACCGAGATAAAAACCGCGTTCCGTCCAAGCGAGCGCCTGTTCCGGCGTTCCGCTGAACGAGTGAACGACGCCGGGGGACGGCGCGTCGGGCGGCGCGACGTCGGCGTAAAAATCGCGCAAAACGGCGTCCAGATCGTCGTTGGCGTCGCGGCTGTGAACGACGACCGGGAGCCCGGTTCGCCGACCGAGTTCGAGGTGCTTAAGGAAAAGGGCGCGTTGAACGTCGAACGGCGCGTCGTCCCAATAACGGTCGAGTCCGGTTTCGCCGAGCGCGACGAGCCGGGCGCCGTCGAGCGACGTCGAGGCGGACGCGGCGAGCGCGAGACGTTCGATCGCTTCCCAATCGCCGGGTTTTGCGAGCGCGGCGTGATTCGGGTGGATCCCGACCGCCGCGAAAAGCGCGTCGCAACGGCGCGAAAGTTCGAGGGATCGCTCCGACGATTCGAGGTCGACCGCCGGGCAGATCGCCGCCGCGAGGAACGGGCGGAAGAGCGGGTCTTCGACTTGGCGACCGCGGATTTCCGGAAATCGGCCCGAGCGCGAACGGGCGACGACGTCGTCGAGATCGGCGGCGAAGGCGTCCAAATTCAGGTGGGCGTGCGTGTCGACAAGGGGTAAAAAACGAACGGGCGCGGACATAAGCGGCGAAAAAAAAGGGGCGAAGCGGGACGAAAACGGGGAAAAACGACCGGCGACGGCGCGAAAAATCGCGCGGCGTCCGAACGGGAGGACGCGTCGCGAACGTTCCGGCGTTGGTATTAATCGACGCGACGCGGGCCGTTGTTGCGTTAAAATCGGAGCGACCGTTAAAAATGTTTAAAAAATAGGGCTTTTTTCATTTTTTTCGCCTTTTTACCCTTATCTTCGCGGGGTCGACGTTCGACAAAACGATGAAATTATATAAGCGCCGGAACAAGCGCGGAAGGCGGAGCGCGATTTTTCAAAATTTTTCGCGTTTTTGAAAAAGAACGAGCGTCGGCGGCGTTTCGCTTGCGACGTAAAAGGGCCGAGAACGACGCGTCGAGCGAACGACGCGACGAAATCGATTCGACGGACGACCGACCGGCGTTCGCGGTCGAACGGGAGCCGTGCGGAACGATTTCGAGGAAGGAATTTCATATGTTGGTGCTTTCGAGGAAAAAGGGCGAGAGCGTCGTCGTCGGCGGGAATATAACGATCGTCGTCGTCGACGTTCGCGGGGACAAAGCGCGCTTAGGGATCGAGGCGCCCGCCGACGTCGCCGTTTATCGAAGCGAAGTGTTGGAGAAAAACGCGGCGTCCGACGGTTCCTCGCGGTCGAAACGCGCCGTCGAGCCGAAGCGGCCGAAGTCGAAAGCGCAAAGCGCGAAGGCGGACGCGTCGGTCGAAACGCTTTGTCTTTCGAACGCGTCCGAGGCGTATCGGAGCGGCGATTCTTCGGAACGGAGCGCCGACGACTTGGCGAACGGGGCGAACGCGACGGACGAAGTGAAATCGGCGGAAAACGCGGAATAAACGGGTCGGGCGAAACGGATAAACGGCGGCGACTTGGCGAACGGGGCGGATCGGGGGACTGAAAACGACGAAAATCGGCGCTCGAACGGCGTTGCGCGGCGTCGCGAAAAACGTTAAAATCAAGAAAGTTTGAGCGAAACGGATTCGAGCGCGGCGGCTTGCGGAAAAAGCGGGTTGGTCGCCGCTCGAAACGGGCGGGGTCGGTTTCGACGGCGCTCGTTTTTAAGCGAACGAAAATTATCGGCGTAAGAAACGCTCGTTCGAACGGACGGCGTTTCTTATTTTTTTGGTCGAAACGAAAAACGACGGCGGCCCGACCGCGTCGGAGGGGAAAATGCGCGAAATTGCGGAAAACGCGTCGAGTTTGTCGAAGAAAAAAGCGGCGAAACGCGCTCGGCGTCGGCGCGTCGCGGCGTTGGCGCTCGTCGTCGCGGGAGCGGTTTTTGACGCGGATTCGAACCGACCGACGGCGTTTGGACAAACGACGCAAACTCGGCAAACGACGCAAAATCGAGCCGCCGGGGGGAACGCGGCGTCGGCGCAAACTCGGCAAACTGCGCAAAATCGAACCGCCGGGGGGAACGCGGCGTCGGCGCAAACTCGGCAAACTGCGCAAAATCGAGCCGCCGGGGGGAACGCGGCGTCGGCGCAAAATCGGCAAGCGGCGAAGAAGACTGTTTCGACGGAGTCGGACGGTTCCGCGGATAAAACAAAATCGGCGAACGGGGCGAGCGGGGAAGACTCGGCGGGCGTCGAAAACGGCGGGCTCAGCGCCGACGCGGTGCGCTCCGGCGTCGACGGCGCGATCGCTTTTTTGCGACAAAAACAGCGTCCAAGCGGCGAATGGGACGAATATCCGGGTTATCGGCCGGGGACGACCGCTCTTTGCGCGCTCGCGCTGTTGAGCGCCGGGCTCGATAAAGACGACCCGACGGTTGCGAAAGCGCTCGAATTTTTGCGCGATTTTTCGCCGGAAAAACAGAATCAGACGTACCCGATTTCGCTTCAAACGATGGTTTTTTGCCTCGCCGACCCGGAAAACGACCGGGCGCGGATCGAAGCGAACGTCGCCTGGCTTGTCGAGCGGCAGCTGAAAACGTCGAACGAATACGACGGCGGCTGGTCTTACGTGGGGATCGATCAGGCGTCGGAACGGGCCGACAACTCGAACTCGCAGTTCGCCGTTCTCGCGCTTTACGAAGCGGAGCAAATCGGCGTCGCGATCGACGAAGCGGTTTGGAAACGCGCCGAAAATTACTGGTCGCGGATGCAAAACGACGACGGTTCGTGGGGGTACCGCGCCTCGTCGCTCAATTCGGAAGGGTTTCGAAGCGGATACGGAACCGGAAGCATGACGTGCGCCGGGATCGCGGCGTTGGCGATGTGTTCCGGCGTCCGCGAGGCGGCCCGTGCGCGGGTCGAGGGGGACGGTTTCCTTTGTTGTCAGGATTTTGAAGACGAAATCGCCGTCCGAATCTCGTCCGGGCTCAACTGGATGGGGAAGCATTTTAGCGCGCGAACGAACCCGGGACGCGCCGCCGGAACGGACACGTACTTTTTTTATTATTTGTACGGGCTCGAAAGGATCGGGCGGCTGACCGCGAACCGTTTCGTCGGACGCAGCGACTGGTATCGCGAAGGCGCCGACGCGCTTTTGCGGCGCAAGGGCGCTTTGTCGCAATTTTGGAACGCTCAAAAGGACTTGGCCGGGAACAACTGCGTTTCGACGGCGTTCGCGCTCCTTTTTTTGTCGAAGGGGCGTTGGCCGGTTCTCGTTTCGAAGTTAAAATACGGGGACGGGGAAGACTGGAACGCTCACCCGAACGATCTGGCCCGGCTGACGCGCCGCGTCGAACGGGAGTGGAAGACGAACCTCATTTGGCAAACGATCGACGCGAAGCGGGCGACGCTCGACGATCTGTTGCAGACGCCGATTTTGTCGATAAGCGGAACGGAAACGCCGATTCCCGTCGACGAAGAAGAAAAACGGCACTTGATTCAAAATCTGCGCGGTTATTTGGAGCAGGGCGGCTTTATTTTCGCGGAGGCGATCGACGGCGACGTTTCGTTTGAGAGCGGGTTTCGCAAGTTGATCGCGGAAGTCGTCGCGGACGACGGCGGCGAGCTGCGGCTTTTGGAACCGGATCATCCGATCTGGACGGCGGAAAAAGTCGTCGCGCCGGAGCGGGCCCGGCCGGTTTGGGGACTCGATTTCGGATGTCGAACGAGCGTCGTTTTCGTTCCGGCTTACCGTCCGACGCCGGGCTCCGACGGCGAGGCGCCGAGCGTTTTCGACGACCGCCCGTCGCTTTCCTGCCTTTGGGAAGCGGCGAAACCGTTCGAACGAAAGGGCTCCGACGGCGAAACCGCGTCGCCGATCTCTCCGAACGCGGCGGCGGAGATCGAAGCGGCGTTCGCGCTGGGGCAGAACGTCTGCGCGTACGCGACGAACCGGAAAATGAAGTTTAAGGAAGAGATTCCCGCCGACGTCGCCGCCGAATTGGAGAAAAACAAGGACGTCCGCAACAACCTCTTCGCGGCGATTCTCGAGTGCGGCGCCGGTTCCTCGTGCGCTCCGCGAGCGATCCCGAACCTGATGCGGTCGATTCGCGGCGGTTTGGGGGTTCCGGCGCAACTTTACGTCCCTCGGGCGTCGGCAAAACGCGACGATCTTTTCGATTATCCGACGCTCTTTATGCACGGACGGAACGCGTTTTCGTTCGGAAAAGAGGAAAGAGAACGTTTAAAACTGTATTTTAAACGCGGAGGATTTTTGTTCGCGAACGCCGTTTGCGCGTCGAAAAGGTTTGAAGAGTCGCTTCTGAAGGAAATCGAAGCGATTTTCCCCGACGCGGAACTCGTCGACGTCCCGACCGACGACCCGATCTTCACCGGGCGATACGGCGGGTTCAAGATCGAAACGTTGCAATATCGGACGCGAAAAGTGGAAAACGGCCGGAAAACGACCGCGATCGTCGTCGAAGGGCCGCCGCGCTTGAAGGGGATCGCGATCGACGGACGCTGGGTTTTGCTTTATTCGCCGGACGACGTCGCCTGCGCGTTGGAGAACGTCGCCGCGTCGAACTGCGACGGTTTAACGCAAAAAAGCGCGTTCCGACTTGCGACGAACGTCCTGTTTTACGCGGCGGAGTCGTTTTGACGGCGAGTTAAAACGCGGCGTTTGGAGAAAATCGGCGCTTTGCGAAGACGGCGTAAAACGCGGTTTCGGCGGAGCGGGAAGCGATTTTGCGAGCGACGGCGGAAAAAACGTTAAAAATGGGAATAAAGACGCGGATAATGAAGAAATGAAAGAAATTTTGGCGCCCCCTCCTTGCGCTTGTTGCGTTTAGAGGTAAAATCGGAAAGATTAGAAGCGCGGAGACGTCGGGTTTCCGCGACTTTCTCGCGGCGTTGGGGAGCGGACGCGTTCCCGAAAACGTCGCTTTTGCCCTTGTTATTAATAGCGCGTCGTTTTTGAGCGACGAAAGAAGCCCCGGACGCGGCGTTTCAGCGCCGAAAACGTCCCCCTTTCGAAACGAGCCGCCCAATGTTTGAGTCCTTAACCGACCGTTTAAGCGCCGCTTTTCGCGCGATGACGGGCCAAGGTCGCCTTACCGAATCGAATATTCGCGAGGGAATGAACCTCGTGCGCCAAGCGTTGCTCGAAGCGGACGCGAACGTCGAAGCGACGCGCAAGTTCGTCGATTCCGTTCAGGAAAAAGCGCTTGGGCTCGACGTTTCGCGAGCGTTGAATCCGACGCAACAGATCTTGAAAATCGTCAACGACGAGCTGATCGCGTTGATGGGCCCGGTCGACCATTCGCTTCCGGAAAAGAAACCGTTCGCGACGATTATGCTCTGCGGTTTGCAGGGGTCGGGCAAAACGACGAGTTGCGGCAAATTGGGGAAACGCCTCCTGGCCGCGGGGCGCAAGCCGATGTTCGTCGCCGCCGACTTGCAGCGTCCCGCCGCTATCGATCAACTTGAAGTGCTGGGCGGCCAGCTCGGCGTTCCGGTCTTCGTCGACCGCGAATCGAAAGACCCGGTCGACGTGTGCCGCCGCGCCTTGAAGGCGGCGAAAGAACAGGGCGTCGACGTCGCGATCCTCGACACCGCCGGGCGTCTGCACGTCGACGAAGATTTGATGGCGCAGCTGAACCAGATCGAACGCAAAGTTCAGCCCGATCAGGTTTACTTCGTCGTCGACGCGATGACTGGGCAGGACGCGGTCAACAGCGCCAAGGCGTTCAACGACGCGCTCGAACTCGACGGCGTGATCCTGACGAAGCTCGACGGCGACGCCCGCGGCGGCGCGGCCCTTTCGGTGAAAGCCGTTACCGGCGTTCCGATCAAGTTCGTCGGCGTCGGCGAAACGCTCGACGCGCTCGAAGATTTCCACCCGGAACGGATGGCGAGCCGCATGCTCGGGATGGGCGACGTCATGACGCTCATCGAAACGGCGCAAGCGAAGTTCGACGAAGAGGAACTCCGCCGCCAGCAAGAGCAAATGGAGAAGGGCGTTTTTACGCTCGACGACTTCCGCAAGCAGATGTCGCAGGCGAGTCGGCTCGGTTCGATGAGCAAGATCATGAGCTTTATCCCCGGGATGGGGCGGCTCAGCGGCATGCTCGGCGAGTTGAACGTCGATCCGGATAAGGAAATGCGCAAGATCGGCGGGATCATCGACTCGATGACGCCGGAGGAGCGCCGTCGTCCGGAAATTATCGATTTGCGCCGTAAAAAGCGCATCGCCGCCGGTGCGGGGGTCGAGACGACGCAGGTCAACGAGCTCCTGAAAATGCACGAGCGAATGGCCGGGATGGTCAAAAGCTGGTCGTCGATGGGCATGGGCGACCGAATGCGTTCGTTGCAACAGATGACGCAACAGGTTTCGACGAATCCGTTCGGCATGTTCGGCTCGATGAAGAAGGGCTCGACCGGCAAGCGGTTGACCCCGAAAGAGCGCGCCGAACAACGCAAACGGCTCGAAAAAGAGCGTCGCAAGAAGAAGCGCAAGTAATTTGAAGACTCGGTAATTTTTGCCGAAGGAACGGCGCGCGTAATTTTTACCGACGCGTCGGTAATTCGAAAAATCGACGGCGTTCGTTGGCGAGCGCCCGCGAGGGTCGGTTCGACTCTCGCTCCGGACGGCGGCAAGTCGCGTCGACCGGGAAGTTTAGGAAATATTTAAGTCGGTTGGAAACGCCCTCTTAAATCGAGTCGACGTCGTAGGTCGGCGCCGCGACGCTTGCTCGCCGCAAGCGAGTCCCCCCGAAAACTCGGGCGGCCGCGCCGAAAACGTCGACGATAAACGACGAATCGCTCGAAGATCGAGCGGTTTGAAAAAGATAACGAAATACCTTTTGACGAAGGAGTTTTAAGTGGCTGTTAGAATTCGCATGAAGAAGTTCGGTCGCAAGCACCGCCCGTTTTTCCGCGTCGTCGCCGTCGACGCTCGCCGTCCGCGCGACGGTCGCGTTTTGGAAGAACTCGGCTACTACGACCCGATGGTTCCGGAAACGGACGCTCGCGCCGTCTTGAAGAACGAACGCATCGCCTATTGGCTCGGCGTCGGCGCTCAACCGAGCGACAAATGCGCCGTTTTGATCAAAAAATACGGCCCGAACGGCAAATGCCTCGAAGCGCAACAAGCCGCGTTCGAACGTTTGGCCCAAAGCCGTCGTCGTCCGTCCGTCGACGCCGAATAATTTCGGCGCGGCGCTCGAACGAGCGAACGAAGATTCGATAATCGAAGCGTTGCGACGCGGTTAAGCGTCGGAGAACGCGGTTTTTGTCGTCGACCGCCTGTTAAAATGGGCGCGAGTCGGCCGAAGTCGAGCAGGTTTGACGAAAAAAAACTCGACGAACGGCGACCGATTTTCGCGACCCGGGGGTAAATGCGAATGCGATTCGACGTTTTGACGTTGTTTCCCGGAATTTTTGAAGGTTATCTTTCGGAAAGTCTGTTGAAAGACGCGATCGAACGCGGCGCGATCGAAGTTTGCCTGCACAATATGCGGGACTGGGCGAACGACAAACACAACACGATGGACGACCGGCCTTTCGGAGGCGGGCCCGGCATGGTGTTGAAAGTCGACAGAATCGTCCCTTGCGTCGAAGAGGTGCGAACGTACGCCGAACGGCCCGGCCGGTTGGTGATGTTGACGCCTCAAGGCCGTCCGTTGACGCAGCGCGTCGTCGAGGAGCTGGCTCAAGAAGAGCGAGTCCTTCTCCTGTGCGGACGTTACGAAGGGTTCGATCAGCGCGTCGTAGAAATCCTGCAGCCCGACGAAATATCCATCGGGGACTACGTTTTGAACGGCGGGGAAGTCGCGGCGGCGGTCGTTATCGATTCCGTCATGCGTTTGATTCCGGGCGTGTTGGGAGACGAAAATTCGGCGGTCGTCGATTCGTTTTCCTCGGGCAACCGGCTCCTTGAAGAAGACCAATACACGAGACCGCGCGAATATCGCGGTTTGACCGTTCCGGAGATCCTTCTGAGCGGCGACCACGGCGCGATCGAGCGTTGGCGACGGGAGAATCGCAGGGAAAAAACGCAAGCTCGGCGTCCCGATTTGTTGGACGGCGAGGAATGGAAAACGGACGAAGACGAAAAAAAGACGAAAAAGAAGAAGCGATCGAAGAAAACCGAAGAATCGGATGCGATCGCGGAATCGGACGGCGTCGTCGAAACGAACCCGGGGCAAGAACCGGAAGTCGCCGACGCGGTCGAAGCAAACGTCGACGTTTGAATTTCCAAACAATAAAAGGGGCGAGTTAATTGGAATCGGCGGTTCGAGCGAATCGCGACGAGCGTTCCGACGAAGCGTCGGGAAAAACGTTTCCAGTTTTCTTTCTAGTCCGGCGCGGTTTGCCGGAAGTTTTTAACGCCGCCTTTCCGAGAAAAATCAAGAAATTGAAGGAATATATCCGTGAGTCAAGATCTCATTCGTTTAGTTGAAGCTCGCGCTAAAAAAGAGAGCGTTTCCAAATTTGAAATCGGCGACGTCGTCAACGTTCACTGCAAGATCCTCGAAGGCGACAAAGAGCGTATTCAGATCTTCAACGGCGTCGTCATCGCGCGCAGCGGCGGCGGTTCCGCCGAGATGTTCACCGTCCGTCGCATCGTCGCCGGCGAAGGCGTCGAACGCAAGTTCCCGCTTCACAGCCCGCGTATTGCGAAGATCGAAGTCGTTCGTTCGTCGGTCGTTCGTCGCGCGAAACTTTACTTCCTCCGCGACCGCGTCGGGAAGGCGACCCGCTTGGCCGAACGTCGCGTGGAACGCGCCGCGGCGCAACAAGCCGGCGCTAAAGTGATGAAGCGCGGAAAGAAAGCCGCTCGCGCTCGTCGCGAAGCCGCCGCGAAGAAAGCCGCCGAGTGATCGCCGCTTAACGTTCGTCAAAATTGACGACGCGAACGAAAGACGTTTCGACGTCCGACGTTCGCGTCGTTTTTTCTTGTCTCGAACGTTTCGAAGGCTCGTCCCGGCGGAAAAAAGCGTCGAACCTTCGAAACGGAGCGTCTGAGAAAAATTTACCGACATCGCGGGCAACGGCGGCAAACTTTCGCTGGAAAAATCGGATTATTCCGGCGTTTTTTCCAACTCGTTCAGGAGCGCGACGAACCAGGAGCGGTTGTCGGCGCCGCAATACGTCGTTCGGCCGCCCATTCGCCCGAACGTTTTGCAGAAACGGCTGTAGTAGGCGGGGTCGGTTTGCGGCGGTTCGCCGTCGCGAGTCCAGTCCCAGGTCGACTCGGCGAGATCGACGACGTGGATCGAAAAATCGGCGATCGAGCGGCCCTCCTGGCGCGCGACGTTGCGCGACATCGAAAGCGATTTTTCAAAAATCATCGGCGACAACACCGCCGAGCCGACCGAAAGATAAACGCCTCCTTCAAGTTGCGAAACGGAATCGGCGTAAAGGAGAAAATCGCGTTGGGCGGCCCGTCCGATCGCCGCGCAGTCGTTCGCCGGGTGCGCGTAAATAATGTCGCAACCGATCATCGGCCCGCAAGTGAAACGGACTCCGGCGCGTCGCGTTCGGAAAGCGACCGAGTATTCGCGGAACGGATGCGGGACGTCGAGCTTGCCGTCCGGAAGGCCGAAACGACGTTTGGCGCGGAGCAGATCGGCGGCCGCGGCGGCGCGATCGAGCGTTTCGGTCGTCTCGACGTCGGCGAATCGCGGCGAGCCGAGCGAGTCGGGGGAAACGGGCGTTTCGGCGATTTTCAGCCCGGCGGCGATCGCGTCGCGCAATTCGCCGTCGTCGGGAATTTCGAAGCCTTCGTCGAGGATCGTTTGACCGACCGCCGCGCCGTAACCGAGTCCGCGATAGGCGCCGACGACAATGGCGAGATTGATGAAACGACCGGTTTCTTCCCAAATCCCGAACTGCCCTTCGGCGACGTAACGGCGGACGTCTTCGCCCGACGCGCCTTGGAACGCGAACTCCCAATCGTGAATGACTCCGGCGCCGTTCGTCGTCAGATGCGTCAGCCAACCGCCCTCCGCCAAGCGCGAAAGAACTGGGCCGAGGCCGTTTTTGATCGAGTGCGCGCCGTAAGTCAGGACGCGAGCGGCGCCGAGTTTTTTAGCGCGTCGGAGTTCGGCGGCGGTCGTTTCGACGTCGCGAAACGCTTTGTCGGAAAGTTCGACGGGATACGTCGCGGGATCGATCGCGTCGCGGCGAACGTCGAGTTTGTTGACGCGTCGGGCAAGGGGTAAAATTTCGAGACGGTCGCGGGAAAACAGGTTTGACATGGAAATTTGGAGGAAATAGGCGGTTTGGAGTGGGGAAAACGGGCGAAACGGGGAAAGCTCGGCGACTTCAAGCGTTTCAAATTTCGTTGGCGTCGCGGATCTGCGTCGCTTTGAAGCGGTTGACGGCGAAAACGTCGAGGAAACGGCGCAGTTCTTTCAGCATCGCCGACGCCGATTTGCTCGTCGGAACGACGTCGATTCCCTGCATAAAGAGTTTGAGGCCCGGGAGTTTATACGTCGTTTTGACGCGGTCGGCGACAAGCATTATCCGATCGATCGTTTCGGGCGCCAATTCGCGGCGGGATCGGTCGCGCAGTTCGAGCGCCGCGTTGATTTCCGGTTCGATTTTTTCGCGAAGCCGCTCTTCGACGGTCGGCGGTTTGACGCCGGTTCTGAGCCAACGTTCGAACGCGTCGGCGTCGTTTTTGTCGACGAGCTCGATCTCGAACTTTTTCGCAAGGAGCTTGACGGTCGGGCCGGTCGCCTTGCGGAAATCGGCGACGAGCGTTTCGACCGCGTCCGGTTCGCCGAAGTCGGGCGCGACGCCGTTTTTGAAGTCGGCGACGCGAGCGGCGAAACCTTCCGGCGTTTTGGCGAACGCTTTGCGCTGTTTGACGAGCGCCGTTTTCAACTCGGCGACGGACGCCGCGCGGAAAAGCGTCGTCAGTTCGACAAGCGCGTCCAACTCCTTTTTCGCCGTCGCGTTTAAGTGCGGCGCCAACGCTTGCAGCGATTGAAGAAACGGGATTTTGTCGTCTTTCATTTTTGAACTCTTTGAAAAATTTCCGTCGCGAGACGATGGAAGTGGATGGTTTTGGCGCCCGGCAGCGCGTCGCCTTCGAAACCGTTGACGTAACGGGCGCCGGAACGACGCGGAACGAACGCGTCGAGAACGCCGGAAAAACGGGACGCGTCGACGAAATTTTTGCGAAAATCTTCGCAAGCCAGCTTGACGAGGTTTTTACTGCGCTCTTCGTTGGCCGTGAGGCCCTGTTCTTTGTGCGTTCGGTTGAGAATAGCGCCGCCGAAGCGAACGGAGAGCCCCAAATTTTTCCGCGTCTGCCCGAGCCAGTTGAGCGTTCGCGAAACGGCGTTGACGTCGAACGACTCCGGCGCGGTCGGCATAAAAACGAAGTCGGACGCCGCGAGAGCGCAAACGGACGACGCGGTCAAACGGGGCGGACAGTCGAAAAAAATGAAGTCGTAACGTTCGAAAATTTCCGGTTTATGAAACCAAAGGCGGTAATAATAACGCGTTTCGACGCGGCGGCTCGCCAGTTCGTTGAGGCGGCGAACGTCTTTGTCGTCGAGAAATTCGTTCGCCGAGATCAGCGACGCGTTCGGCGAACCGAGGAACGGAACGACCAAATCGTCGAACGCGACGTTCGCCTGGCTTGGCGCGTCGAGCAGTTTCGACGACGTGAAGTCGTTTTGACTCGCCATGTGCAGAACGCGCGGGTCGACGCAACGTTGCGAAAGGGTGCCCTGAAAGTCGAGGTCGACGACGAGGACGCGAGCCGGTTGGGGCGTTCGCCCGGCGAGGTCGCGAAAGTTGCCCGACGAGAACGCCGCGACGAGATTCGCCGTCAACGTCGTCTTGCCGACGCCGCCCTTAAGATTAATGAAAGAAACGAGCCGCGTTTGCGAACCGCCGGGCGCCGTCGGACGTTCGGCGATCGGGATAAACGAGGGAACTTTCTCCGGAGGCAAACCCGTCGGACGCGTCCAAATCGAACTGTTCGCTTTCAACACTTCGTCTAAACGCCGTTGCGCTTGAAGATAAAATTGTCGCAAAGAGCGCGTCGCGGATTCCATTTCGCCGAGGCTTTCCAAAAGCGAGTCGAGAACTTCGCGGTATTCGGCGACGTCCGGTTCCTCGTATCCGTTCCGCGGCGCAAGGACGGCGGCGATTTTGCGTCGCAACTCGTAAAGATCTTCCAACTGTTGCGCGACGATTTCCGGAGGCGATAACTTTTTTGGCGACGACATTGCGAAAACTCAAAAACGGCGGAGGAAAGGATGAAAATGGAACGAAAACAAAGGCGCGTCGAACCCGTCGAGCGTTATTCGGCGAGCGCGGCGACGATCTGCTCGACCGTCGCGGTTCCGGTAACGCCGAGCTGTTTGACGACGATCGAAGAGACGACGCCCGCTAAAAAAGCCGACTCGACGAGCGAAAAACCGAGCGATCGCGCGAAAACGAACCCGGCGTTCGTCGCGTCTCCGGCGCCGCAAACGTCGAACGGCGGCTCGACGGGACGCGGCGGGATCGAATAAACGACGACTTCGGAAGTTTGCGGCGATTGGGTAAGTTGCGGGGATTGCGGGGACGGGACGACGTCGAAAAGGAGCGAGCCGCGAGCGCCGCGCGTCGCCAAAACCGGGCGGCCGTTGCGTCGCGCCAGCCAAGCGCCCGCTTCGCAAAGCGCCGCGGCGTTCGACTCCGCGTCGTTGGAAAGCGTCGTTTCCCGTTTCCGGGCGGCGCCGCGAGCCGTCGCGAAGACGTCGAGAAGTTCGTTCGCGTTGCATTTGACGAGCGTTTCGCGGTAACTTTCGGCGAAAAACCGCGAATCGCAAAGGAAGAAAACGTCGGGATTTTCCCGGGCGACGTCCGCTAAAAAAGCGCGGAAGTTCGGAGAAAACGTCGTTTCCGAACCGGGCGGGAACTGCTCCAAAACGACGACCGCGTCGAATTCGGCGGCGCGTCGGCGGAAATTATCGCGGAGCGCCGCGACCGCCGACGGCGGGAACGGGCCCGGGTTGCGAACGTCGAAGCGATTCGATTCGATCCAACCGCCGCGACCGTCCGGGTTCGTCGGCTTAACGTAAGTCGACGTAAGCGCTTCCGGCGACGCGACCATTCCGGAAACGTCGGCGCCGATTTCGCGCGTCGCTCTCAACAACTCGAACCCGTCGCCGTCGTCGCCGACGATCCCGAAACAAAACGTCTCCGCGCCGAGCGCCCGCAAGTTGTTCGCGACCGTCCCGCCCGCTCCGGCGAAGACGCGCCGCGCCCGGACTTGGAACGCCGTTTTTCCCGTTTCGACCGAAATTTCGTTTAATTCCGGCGACAAAAATAGATATTTGTCGAGGCAAAAGTCGCCGATTACCGCGATTTTCGGCGTCTTCGCGGCGGCCAGGCGCGCCAAGCGAGCGGCCAAATCGGCGGGCGGAAGGAACGGAACGGGCGTTAAATCGAACATGGGCGCTTTCGGAAAACGGGGGAGCGAAACGAGGACGGTTAAAATCGGGGGAATGGGAAAAACGCGGCGAGTTTAAGCGTCGATTCCGGTCGTCAAAAAGCGGAGCAAACGTTCCGGATCGCCGAAGTCCGGCGCGACGACGTCGGCGCCCGCGTCGAGGAGCCGCCCGCGTTTCCAGGCGTCGACTCCGGCGCCCGGGTTCGCTTCGTTCGTCGCGACGCCGACCGCGTAACCGCCGACTTCGCGGACGTTTTCGATTTCGACGTAACCGTCGCCGAAACCGACCAGCTCCGCGCCGTCCAAGCGATTAACGTCGATCAGCCGCGAAATGACGAGCGCCTTCGAGAACGTTTTGTAATCGTCCTGAGCGCCGTAAATTCCGCCGTCGAAAAATTCGGTCAGTCGGAGAAGCTCCGCCTCCTGTTTGACGTAAAACTCGTCGGTGCCGCTGGCGAGGTAAAGTTTGCAACCGGTTTTGCGCAAAAGAGTTAAGAAGCGTCGCGCGCCCGGGACGACGAAATCGTCGGGGCGGGCGGTTCCGGCGGCCAACGCGTCGACCCGATTTTGGATCCGCTCTTGAAGGCGCCGCAGATATTCCTTCTTATAAACGAGCGGGTCGAGCGGCGTTCCTCCGCGTTTCTCGACTTCCTTCGCGAGTTGGATGCATTGATAAATCGTTTGTTTGCCGGTGATTCGGTCGACGAAATCGCGAACGATTCGCTCCGCCTCCGCCGCGTCGTCCATCGTTTCGAGAAGAACTTCGCAAAAGTACGGAACCATAATATTTTGCCAACCTTCGCGGATCAAGCTTAGCGTGCCGTCGAAATCGAAGAGCGCGGCGCGAAAACGGCGGGAAGCTTCGGGCGCTCGAATAATTTCAAGGGAAAACGACGCGGCGGACAACGGAACGCTCCTTTCGAACGATAAAATAACGAAAACGGGGAAGTTGGGAAAATTGGACGGAATGTAACGCGGGATGGGCGACGGGCCGACGGCTCCCGCCGCAAAAAACGCCGGAAAAGCGTTCGCAAACCCTAACGAATCTATTTAACTCTAATCGGCGCGGTTTGTCAAGGAACGGGCGCGAATTGCGGAAAATTATTGAGAAAAATTGCGGCGGCTCGTTCGCTTTCCAAGCGGCGCGATCCGATGATGAAAAATGTTTGATTTTTAAATCAAAGAATATTCAAAAGGACGCGTTAAGTCTGTTTTTGTTTGAAAAAACGACGCTAATAAACGGAGACGCTCGACGTTAAAACGGGTAAGACGGCGAAGAAAGAACGACGTTTGCGAAAGGCGGAAGGAACGCGAAAGCGCCGATCGCCGCGTCGAACGGGAGACGTAAGACGCGGCGAAACGGCGAGTTAAGAAAAACGCGGACGGCGTCGAGTCAACGCTTGGCGGGGAGCGGTTCGACGTTGGGGAGCGCTACGTTCGACGAATCCGGCGTCGCGACGATGAAAAAGCGGGCGCCGGGAACGATTTTGTCGAGCCAACGCGTCCAGCGGAAGAGCGCGTCGAAAATTTTGAGCGTTCGACGACTTGGCGTTCGGGCGCCGTTTGCGCCGAGAAGCGTCGAAAGCGCGTCGAAACGGGCGATTTTTTCGGCGCGGAACCCGGCGTCGGCGAGACGACGCTTGATCTCGCGTTTCGAATAAGCGTTCGCGCCGCAAGCGGGGAGCGTAAAAACGACGCGACCGTTAGATCTTAACAACGAGCGAAGACGTTCGAGCGCTTTCGCGTCGTCGAAACGGAGCGCGTCGATTCGATTGAAAGCGACGATCGCGTCGTATTCCGCTGTTTGGGCGCTCCGCGGAGTTTGGGCGCTTTCGGACGACGGGGTAAGATCGGTGAAATGGAGCGTCGGGGCGCTTTCGTCCTCCGACGCGTCAAGAACAAGTCGGGCGACGTCGACGACCGCGTTTCCGTCGTATCCGGCGAGTAAAAATTTAACGTTTTTAACGTCCGCGTCGGCGAGCGTCAAACGTTCCTTTTGCGGCAAATACCGGGACGTTTCCCCCTGGCCCGCGCCGATTTCGAGCGTTCGCAACCCGAGAAACGGAACGGCTTTAGCGACGAGCGCTTTCGTCAAAACGCGACTCCGCTCGAACGTTTGCGCGCCGATACCGTCGGGGTCGCCGTCGTAAAAACAGTCGTCGACGAGCCAATATTTAACGATGGTGCGGATCGCGCTGACGCCGTCTTTCCAACCGATTTTTTTTCCTTCCGAGTACCGGCGTCCGTTGTAACTGATCGGAACTTCGTAAACGATCCAACCGCGCTTGGCGATTTTCGCGGTGATCTCCGGCTCGATTCCGAACCGGTTCGAACGGAGCGGAATCGACTTTAAAACGTCGGCGCGAAACGCTTTATAGCAAGTTTCCATGTCGGTGAGGTCGAGCCCGGTCGTCCAGTTGGAAAGATGCGTTAAAAATAAATTTCCGAGCTTGTGATGATAATTGACGATCTTTCTTGTTTCTCGAGTCGCAAATCGAGAACCGTACACGACGTCGGCGCGACCGTCGAGCAACGGCGCCAGCACGAGCGGATATTCGTTCGGGTCGTATTCGAGGTCGGCGTCCTGAACGATTGCGAAATCGCCGTTCATTTCCTGAATCGCGCGTCGAATGGCGGCGCCTTTTCCCTGATTTTTCGGCTGTCGGAACGCTCGAATTTTGTTCGGATAACGGGCGGTCAACGCCGCGACGACTTCCGGCGTTCGGTCGGTCGAACAGTCGTCGACGAGAATCAGCTCCCGTTCGACGCCGTCGGGAAGGGGCGCCGCCAAAACGCGTTCGACGACCCGCGCCAAGTACGCCTGCTCGTTGTAAACCGGAATCAAAATCGAAAAGAGGACGGCCCCGCGCTCGGCGGAGGGCGACGGCGAAACGTTGGCGCTCATGTCGGTTTGCGTTGAATGAATAGGATAGGTAAAACGGGAGGAATAGCGATGGGAAACGGCGGCGCGGCGCGGACGCTTTCGACGCAAAGGGCGGGGCGGCGGCAAACTCGGCGAAATTGCGCAGTCTCCCCTTATTAACTATTATAGCGAGAAGCGCGAGAAGGTGAAGCGGCGTCCGCGTTATTTTCGGGCGCTTTTGCGTCGCGCCGACGGAAAAATCGGACGGAACCGAAGAAAACGAACGAGCGAGGCCTTACGTTGCGACAAAGGGCCGTTATAATAAGGGCGAGCGGGAGGCGAACGAAGGTGAAAACGCGACGAAAGCGGGCGCCCGGCGCGTCGAACGTTCGCGGATCGCGGCCCGTCGTTTGGAGGCGTTAAACTTTAACTCGTCGAGCGAACGCTCGCGACGTTTTTTCAGAAAGGGTTGAAAATGAAGAGTTGGAAAGGCACGAAAACCGAAGCGAACTTGTTGAAAGCGTTTGCCGGCGAGTCGCAGGCGCGCAACCGTTATACTTACTTCGCGTCGCAGGCGAAAAAGGACGGGTACGAACTTGTCGCCTCCGTTTTCGAAGAGACGGCGAATCAGGAAAAGGAACACGCGAAACGCTTCTTTAAGTTCTTGGAAGGCGGCGATTTGGAGATTACCGCGACCTTCCCGGCGGGCAAGATCGGGACGACGCTCGAAAACCTTCGCGCGGCGGCTTGCGGCGAACAGGAGGAATGGGAACGGCTGTATCCGGAATTTGCGCAAGTCGCGGAAGAAGAAGGGTTTGGAGAGATCGCCGCGGTCTTCCGCAACGTCGCGGTCGCCGAAAAGCAACACGAGCGCCGTTACCGCGGGTTCGCCGATTGCATCGAAAACGGAACGATGTTCGAAGACGGCGACGAAGTCGTTTGGCGTTGTCGCAACTGCGGTTACGTTCATCGCGGCAAGTCGGCTCCGAACGTTTGCCCGGCTTGCGCGCATCCGCGAGCGCACTTCGAACGTCTCGCCGAGAACTGGAAGTAGTTCGCCCTCTGTTTTTAAGCGTTTTTGATTTTTAGAAAATAGAAACGGAAACTCGTCGTCGAGCGAGCCGCTTTCGCTTGACGGCGCGTTTTTTGTCGTCCAAACCGCCCTTGAAAACGCGACGTTTGAAAATATTGAAAAACGTTTGAATTTCTTTTCGGCGTTTGAACTGTCAAAAAAGCGAACGGAGTTCCCGCGTCTTGGCGGCGACGTCCGGCGCTTGCGTTATCTCCGTAACGAGCGCGATTTTTTCGACGCCGAGCGATCGCAACGTCTTAATATGACGCGCTTTAACGCCGCCCATTACGGTGGTCGGAACGGTCGTCGCCTTCCTTAACTCCGCCAAAAGTTCGAGGCCGAGCGGCGGGCGGCCGACTGTTTTGGTTTGCGTTGCGAAAATTGGGCCGATGTTTAAATAGTCGACGTTAACCGCTTGCGCTTCTTGGATTTCCGCGAGGTCGTGCGTCGACGCGCCGATCAGCGATTCCGGCGCCGTCTTTTTCGCGACGCAAAACGGCAAATCGTCTTGCCCGAGATGAACGCCGTCCGCGTTCGCCGCCAGCGCGACGTCGAGGCGGTCGTCGACGATCAGAAGCGCGCCGAAACGGTTCGCTAATTTGCGGCATTCGACGGCGAGACGGAAAACTTCGCGGTCGGACGCCGTTTTTTCGCGCAGTTGGACGATTCGGGCGCCGCCTTCGAAGACTTGGCGAACGACGTCGAGCGGGTCGCGCCCGGCGCAAAATTCCGACGTAACGACCGGATAAATATCGACTTGGCGAAACGCCGCGACGCGTTCGTCGCGCGAACGGAAACAAGACGGCGGAACGATGAATCGCGGCATGTCGGCGACTCCTTACACGAGAACGGGCTTGTTGCTGAAAGGGACGCTAAACTTATTATAAGGAACGCTTATTGTGAGCGCGCGAACGACGGTCGAGCGAAACGGGTTCGCTCGCTTTTCGTCGCCGTTCGCGGTCGGCAAAAGTGAAAAAACGCGCGTTCGATTATTGTTGCAAACTTTCGTAAATCAAACGCGCCGCTTTGCGGCCGGACGCGAGCATGCCGCCGAAGATCGGGCCCATTCTATAGCCGCCCATCGCGTTGTTTGCGCTCATGCCGCACGCGAAAAGGTTCGGAAAATATTCGCGCGTGTTTTCGACCGTCGACGCTTCGCCGAGTTCGGCCTGCATCGGTTTTTCGCCGAGGATTTCGCCGGTTGGCGTGTTGATTTTGATTTGCGCCTTTTTTGTCGCAAGATTAAGAATTTCGCTCGGATGACCGGTGCCGTCGAGAACGCGTTTCGACAGAACGACGAGCGGGTCGACGTGCATTCCGAGGCGTTCGACCGGCGTCCAGTTGATCACGATTCCGCCGATCGAGCCGTTTTTGAAGACGACGTCCTCGACGCTTACCGCGTTAAATATTTTAGCGCCGGACTTTAGCGCGCCGAAGATCAGCCCGCTCGCCATCTCTACCGCGTCGAGAGTGAAATAGCCGGGCGCCGTCGCGATTTCTTGCGTTCGGATTCCAAAATCGTCGAGGATCTCGAGCGCGTCGCGCTGAACGACGGCCTCGTTGAAGAGCATGCCTCCGCCCCAGGTTCCGCCGCCGGGCGCGAGTTTCCGTTCAAAAATCGCCGCTTTGACGCCCGCGTCGGCCAGATATTTTGCCGCGACGAGAGCCGACGGGCCGCCGCCGACGATCGCGACGTCGACTTGGAGATAATCGTTAAGTTTTGCGCTAAAAGAAGATACGATCGCGGAGGAAATGAGATTTTCCATCGTCGGCGTTTCCTTTCGTAAACGGGCGGAAGGAAATTCGCCGGGCGTCGACGTTCGAACGGCTTCGAAAAACGAAACCGCGGAAACGAAAGCGCGTCGCTCGTAATTTCCTTCGCCGGCATTATCCGGAGCAGGTTCGAGGGGTGCTTCTCAGCCTCCGCTCGATTCGAACGGAAGCGCCCCCATTACGTTGGCGGTCGGCCGAAAGCGTTGAAATCGCGTTGTTTAGCGATTGCGTTAAGTTCGGTCGCGTCGTTTCGGCGCGTCGACGGAAAACGTTGAGCGCGTCTCGAAACGTCGGGGGCTATTATAATCGCGAAACGGAGCGACGCAAGGGGGCGGCGGAAAAATTTTTATCGCTTTTTATTATAAGCGGTTCTTATTATAAGAATATTGAATAATCGACGGGTGAACATTATAACGAATTTGAATAATAAGTTGCGCTAATAAAGACGGCGCGAGAGGAAACGAGGGAAAACGCGACGCGAAAAAAACGGCGTTTCCGCGTCGACGAAGAACGCGAAAACGCCGGAATTTTTAGCGCGTTTGAAAATAATATTTATTGAGCGTTAATCTTTATAGATCTCGGCGTGTTCCGGAATATAAACGACGGCGTTCGGTTCGCGTTCGCGAATTTTCGACGCAAGCGCCTGCGACGCCGACTTTTCGCCGTGCACGACGAAGGTGGTTTTCGGCGGCGTCGGGAAGGCCGCCCGCCAAGCGAGCAACTCGTTTTGGTCGGCGTGTCCGGAGACGCCGCGAACGACGATGATTTCCGCGCGCACTTTGCGCGGTTTTCCGTGAATCCGCACCTCCGAGGCGCCGTCGACGATCAGCCGTCCGAGGGTTCCGGCCGCCTGATAACCGAGGAAAACGACGGAGTTTTTCGCGTCGCCGATGTGATTGGCCAGGTGGTGCTTGATCCGCCCGGCGTTGCACATTCCCGCCGACGCGAGGATCAGCGCCGGGCCCTTCATGTCGTTGAGTTTGCGCGATTCGTCCGGCGTTCGCAACAACCCGAGATTCGACAAGGTTTGCGCGCCGCGCTTCGAAAGGGCGAGCGTCTCCTCGTCGAAACATTCCGGGTGCCGAATGAAAATTTCCGTCGCCTCGACCGCCATCGGGCTGTCGAGAAAGACCGGAACGTCGGCCGGGATCCGTCCGGCTTCGCGGAGCGTCGCGATTCTGTACAAAATTTCCTGCGCCCTTTCGACCGCGAAAACCGGCATAATCGCTTTGCCGCCGCGGGCGACCGTTCGAGAGATCGCGTCCGCCAGCTGGTCGTCGACCGTTTCGATCGCCTCCGAAACGCGGTCGCCGTAAGTCGACTCGAGGAAGAGATGCGAAACGGGCGCTTCGTCGACGTAACATTCGGGATCGCGGAGGATAGGACGGTTCGCTCGACCGAGGTCTCCGGAGAAAACGAGTCGGCGCGGCCCGTCGGTTTCGAGCGCCGGGCGGGTCAGCTCGATTTCGATGAACGCCGAGCCGAGAATGTGCCCGGCTTCGCGGAACGTCGCTCGAACGCCGGGGGCGATTTGAGTCGGCTTCGAGTAAGGGATCGGGCGGAAAAGCCGAAGCGTCGCGTCGACGTCGCCTTGCGTGTAAAGGGCGCGATTCGGTCGGTTAGGATTCGGGCTGCGGTTTTCTTTGGCGTGTCGTTTTTTCTTGAACGCGACGTCTTCTTCTTGAATGCGCGCCGAATCGAAAAGGATTAGGCGGGTCAATTCGAGCGTCGCCGGCGTGCCGTAGATCGCGCCTTTGAATCCGTCGGCGACAAGTTTCGGGAGCAGGCCGCAATGGTCGAGGTGCGCGTGCGTCAGGAAAACGGCGTCGAGCGCGCTCGGCGTTTCCGGGAGGCGTTCCCAGTTGCGTCCGAGATGCGCCCGTTCCTGGACGAGGCCGCAATCGACAAGAAATTGGAAATTGTCGCAAACGACGAGATGTTTCGAGCCAGTAACGGTTCCGGCCGCGCCGCAAAATTGAAATTCCATTCGCGAACTCCTTTCGTTGAACGACTTGCGTCGTTAGGAAATGCGGGCGAACGTCGACGCGGAAAGCGACGGCGCTCGACTTTTCGTTATTAATTATAGGGGGGAGGCGGCGAAATTCAACGTTTTTTCGGGAAATTTTTTCGCGTTCGCGAGTTCGCGGGCTGCAACGGCGGGGAAAATAAGGAAATCGAAATCGCGCCGCTGGAAAATAAGCGAACGTAATGTTAAAACGTCGCATAAACGAAGCGAAACTTGCGTTGGGATAATATAAGAAAACGAATAAAGCGGGCGAAAGCGGCGAAACGAAAAACGCCGTCGAGAAATTGGCGTTGACGCGCGGCGTTTTTTGGGGTATCATCGACCCGGATCGGTGAAAGCGGACTCCGACGAAAGCGGTTTCGGCGTCGCGGCAAAACGGTAAGATAGAGGAAATAGAAAAAGCGGAGAAAGGCGGCAACGATGAAAAATAAACGAAACGCGGCGCTTTGGGGCGTCGTCATTCTTCTTTTGGCGATCGTCGTCGGGCGAGATTCCGCGCCGTCGCCGTCCGTCGCCGAAGCGCAAACCGCCGCGACCGGCGCCGAGATCGAAGCGTTGCGAGCGGCGATCGGAAACTTTTTCGAAAATCTCTCCGATCCGAACCGCGGGCCGAGGAAAGCGTTCGAGGGGCTGACGAAAAACACGACGCTCGGGGACAACGAAAAATTGACGTCCGGGCTCGTCGACAATCTGAAGCAGGTTTCGTCTAACTTCGGCGCTTACGTCGGTTACGAGCCGGTCGGCGTCAAATCCGTCGGTTCCGATTTAATCGAATTTCGTTACCTTTACAAGTGCCAAAATCATCCGGTTGTTTGGCGTTTCGTTTATTACCGCCCGCGACCGAATTCGGCCGATCCGACGTCGGTCTCCTGGACGCTTCTCGGCGTTCGTTTCGATTCCGATCTCGACGCGGCGTTTCGGGACGCGGCGCTTTGACGGCGCCCGTTCGTTTTTCGTCGACGTTCGTCGGACGGAAGTCTTTGTCGTAAAACGCTTTGCGTCGCGGGCGAACCGCGCCGCGAAAGAGCGTTTCGGCGTCGGGGAACGCGTCGGATCGTTCGGCCGGGATCAAGCGAAGAGGTCGTCGGCGCCGACGAGCGCAACGTTCGCCGCTTTCAGGACTTCCAGCGCTTTGTCGGCGTCGTTCATCGCCAAAACGATCGCCGCGACGCCGCGTTTTTTCGACGCGAAACCGTACATGTATTCGACGTTCAGCCCGTCGTTTTCCGCAAAAAGCGCGAGAAGTTTCGCCAACGCTCCCGGCTCGTCGGCGACTTGAACGGCGAGCGCGTCCGTTTTTTTGACGGTGAAACGTTCTTTGAGCGCGTTGAAAGCGACGTCCGGATTTTTTGCCAAAACGCGCAGAACGCCGAATTCGCCCGCTTCGACGAGCGACATGCTTTCGACGTTGACGCCGGCGTCGGCGAGCGCGGCGGACGCCTCCATCAAACGGCCCGGTTTGTTTTCGAGAAAGACCGAAATTTGTTGCAGTTTCATGATTTCGCTCCGGATTTTATCGACGGTCGCGAGTCTCCCGGGCGGCTCGTCGACTCGAAACGAACGGAACGGCGAGCGGCGAAAAGAGCGCGGGCGGGAAAACTCGCGAAAACAGTTGCGTTGCGCCCTTATTATACCAAAAAAACGGGCGACGCGAAAGGCTCCGAAGCGTTCGCGTCGTTTTTTTTATCTTTTTCGCCGGTCGCGGAACGCCGCCGTTTCCGTTTTTGACGGTTTCAAGGTTTCGCGTCGGCGGCGCAAGTCGGGCGAAACGGCGTTCTTTGATTTTTTTGAAAATTAGCGCCGTTTTCTTTCGTTCGCGTCAAAAAGTGAGGCGAGCGGCAAATTCGACGCGGAACGTCTCGCCCGGTTCCATCGCGGTAAACGTCGGCGTCGCGCCGGTTACGTCCGCTTTTTGATACTGCGTCCGCCAATAGCTGAACTCGACGCCGGTCATGAAGTTCGTCGTCCAGTCGTACAGGCAGTTGACGAAATACAGCTCGTTGCGAACGCGCGACGTCGCGAAACCGTTCGACGCGACGCTCGTGCCGACGAGATCGTCCTCGTCCATTTTTTCGGTTCCGTATCCGACGTTCGTCGCGAATTTTTCCGTCCAACCGGAGTGAAGCGCGAGCCAACCGCCGGAAGCGCCGAGCGCGTCGCGACGGTAAAGGTCGACGCCCTGGTTGATTCCGCCGCAAAAAGAACTCAGGTTCGCGCCGACGAAGTATTCGCCCTGAACGCGGAACTTTTCCGTCAACGGGAAATCCGCGTCGAAGTTCGCCGACCAGGTTTCGATCGCGACCCGTTCGCTCGTCGAAGCGAAGGTTCCGGCGACCGGCGAAAACTTGTAATATTGTTCGCCGATGTGCCCGGAGACGCCGAGCGTAACCGGAAGCCCGTTTCGCGCCTCTTCGAACAGCGAGACGGCGACGCGTCCTTCGATCACCGGCCAACCGGACGTCGCCGCGGAAACGCCCGCCGTCGAGACGTAATCGCCGAGGACGTTGTCGCAAACGGCGATCTGCGCGAGCGTTTGGAAGTCCCGGCTGAACGCGAAACCCTGTTCGAAACGGAGTTGAGCGCGGCGGTATTGAAGGTTTCCGGCGAATCCGGCCGGAAGATAATTCAGCGTCTGCGGCGCGAGCGGCGAAATGATCTCCCAATCCTGCCCGGCGAGAAAACGGCGGCTAGCGTCCGCGTCGACAAGCTCGGCGTAAGCGCGGCGGAGCTGGACGCCCCCTTTGTTTTTCGAACCGTTGTAAGCGCCTTGGAAGTCGAATTCAAGGCAACCGCGCAAGTCGGCGTTCAACGCGTCGACCCGGGGGCCCTCCATTTTGAAACCGACGCGCGACGAGCGGGCGTCGAGGGCGAAATCGGACGAATTATCGACGTCCGGCGACTGCGCGTAAAGGATGTATTCGCCCGGAACGGCGCGTTGCGAGTCGGCCGACATGGAGAGGTTCAGGAAGCCGTAAGGCGTGAGGCGGAAATCGCCTTTTTTCCAAGTTACCGTCGCCATTTCTTCCCGAAGCGCGTCGAGTTCGGCCCGCGTCGCGAACGTTCCGTTCGAATCGAGCCGACCGTCCAAATCGAGCGGCGGCAGGTTCGCGTTGATCGGCGGCAATTTCGGTTCTTCGACCCGTTCGACGTGTTCGACCGGCTCGACTTCCGGCGGTTCCGGCGCGTCCCGATCGACGGCGCGATTTCCGAAAAGGCGGTTCGTTCGAGCGCGGCGGAACGGGCGCAAGTTCGAGAAAAAGCGCGGATTTTCTTCCTCCGACTCCGCGTCCGGGTCGGCGTAAGCGCCTTCGGTCGCCGCCTCGACGTATTCTTCGGCGTCTTCGGAGTCTTCGAGATCTTCGGCGGCTTCCGTTTCCGATTCCGTTCCCGAGTCCGTTCCCGAGTCCGTTCCCGAGTCCGTTCCCGAGTCTTGGTCGAGCGCGTAAAAAGGCGCGTTTTCGGACGCGAACGTTTTCGGCGACGCGTCGCTTGGAAGAGAAATGAAAACGGCGACAAAAAACGATAAAACGCCCGCTCCGCGTCCCGCGGCGAGGCGAAGCGCGTTCCAAAGGAGGCGACGGCGGCGAGACGCGGCGTCGGCGGCGGGGAAAACGACGGTTTTCATTGCGGCGATTTTTAAAACGGTTGAATTTTCAAACGGCGCGCCGAATTGCGGGACTGAGGAGAACGCGTCGAGGGAAAACCGACTCGCAAAACGGCGTTTTTGTCATTAATATATAAAGCGGCGAAGCGTCGAGGCGGCGATTCGACGGGAACGCGCCGTTAAAATTGGAAAAGTTTAACGGCGCCTGTTACCGCTAATATCGTCGTTTTTACCGTTGCGACGCGAATATTTTTCCAGCGACGGAGGAAAATTTTGCGAAAAAGAGGGATTCGGCGCAAAAAAACGCTTGAAATCGTCCGCGACTCGAGCTTATAATGAACGAATAGGGTCGGGCGTTCCGCGCGTTTTTTCGCAACGACGCGGGGAGCGTTCCGCCGCTATTTTCGACGCGTTTGACGGCGGCGTTTGTCGTTCGCTCGCTTGGACGGACTCGCGAGGGCGGTTCGCGATGCGGTCGCGACGGCGTTCGACGGAACAACCCGGGTTTCCCAAGAACCCCCGGATTCGGCGACGTTTCGCGGCTCTTGCGACAAGGCGCGGGCGGGCGGAAGCGCTCGGCCGTCGACGCGAAAATTTCCGGAAATTTTTTCGAAAGATCCTTCAGGAGGTTCCCATGATGATGTACGGGCGTTTGCAACTCGCCTATTTGATGCAGTTTGCGATTTGGGGGTCGTGGAACATCGCCCTCGGCACGCTTGCCGATACGAGCGGTTTCAAAGCCGGCGCGCTTTATTCGTTCTTCGCGCTCGGCGCTCTTTTCGCTCCGGTGATCGGCCCGATCGCCGACAGCAAGTTCGCGGCGCAAAAGGTTTTGGCGTTCATGCACGCCTTGGGCGGCGCGGCCCTTATCGCTTGCGGCGCGGTCTCGAACGCCGCGACGGTCAACATGACGTTGTTCAGCGTTTTGATGTTCGTCGCCGGTCTCGCTTACATGCCGTCGATTCCGTTGATTAACGCTGTTGTTTTCAAACACATTCCGAATAAAGACAGAGCTTCGTTGGTCTTTATTTTCGGCACCCTCGGTTGGATCCTCATTAACCTCGTCGTCGCGCCGAAGACGTGCTTCTACCTCGGCGGTCTGGTTTCGCTCGTCCTCGCCGCTTACGCGTTGACGCTTCCGAACACCCCGCCGGCCGGCACGAAGAACAACGACCCGTTCGGTTTGAAAGCTCTCGCGCTCTTCAAACGCAAGGACTTCGCCGCGTTCATGATCTGCGCGTTCATGGTCTCGATCTTCGGTTCGAACTTCTACTTCCCGATGTTCGGTTCTTATGTTCCGGACGTTTTGGGCGTTCCGGCGGACAGGGTTCCGACCTTTGGCACGCTGAACCAGGTTTCGGAACTCGTCTTCATGGCCGCGTTGGCGTTCGCCGTCGGGCGCATCGGTTTGAAAGGCGTTTTGCTTTGCGGTTTGGCCGCTTGGACGCTCCGTTACGCGCTCTTCTCGACCGGCGTCATGCCGTTGGCCGTCGTCGCGATCTTGCTTCACGGGATCGCTTACGCGTTCCTTTACACGGCGTCGTACATGTTCGGCGACCGCGTCGCTCCGGCTGAAATGAAGGCGTCCGTCCAATCGTTGATCGCGTTCCTGCTCCTCGGCGTCGGACAATTCATCAGCGGTTTCGCTCTCGACGTCCTGAAAGACAAGTACCCGCTCGCCGACGCGCAACCGGCCGCCGTTCAACAGGAAAACGCGACCGAAGAAGCCGCTCCGGCCGAAGCCGTCTCCTTCGCTCTGACGAGCGTCGCGTTCGCGCAAGACGCCTCGATCGACGAAGCCGCTCCGGTTGCCGAAGCCCCGGCCGTTGACGCCGCTCCGATCGCCGAAGCTCCGGCTGTTGAAGCCGCTCCGGTCGCCGAAGCCCCGGCCGTTGACGCCGCTCCGGCCGACGCCGCGACCGCCGAAGCCCCGGCCAAGAAAACCGACTGGAAAAAACTTCTGTACATCCCGACCGTTTTCTGCCTCTTCTGGACCGTCGTTTTCGCCGTTTTGGGCAAAGAACCGAAATCCGCCGAAGAAGCCGCCGTTTCCGAAGCCGTCGCCGACGCCGCTTCCAAATCCGCGTGATTCCGGGTCGAAGGTTGAAATTTGAGCGAACGGGGCGGCGTCGCGACGTCGTTTCCGTTCCGATTTTCCGCGTCGTTTGAATTAAGGGCGCGATCGAAATGCGAAAACGCAAGATTAGCCGCGGCGTAAGCGGGCGCGTCTTGCGTTTTTTTGCGCGTTTTTAAAATGTGAAGCAGAAATCAAACGGCGTCGAAACCGTTCGCGGCGTTTTTCGTCGAATTGGGCGGACGCTGAAAACTCCGCCGCTTGAATCGACGGCGCGGAGCGGGTAAAATAAGTAAATTGCGCAAAAGGCAAAGCGTTTGCGCAAAGGAGTGAATTTGCGAGTCGGCGCGTTTTTTTTGGAGGCGGGCGGCTCGAACGGTCGAGAAAGGGGAAGAGTCGCGTTTTATCGACGCGGCGCGTCGCGACGGGCGATTTTGTTCGGCGGCGATCCGGAGGAAACCCGAGAACTCAGACGGCGGGCGGCGCTGGCGTTCGTCGAGGAGAAGAACGATGAAATTCGAAAAAATTTTCCGCGCGGCGCTCGGCGTCGCGGCGTCGGCGTTTTTGGCGGGCGTCGCGTCCGTCGGGGCGCAAGAGGAAGTCGACGCGACGGCGAGTTTGGGCGTCGCGCAACAAAGCCGATTCGCCGACGGCGCGACGCCGGTCGCGATGGAACGGGCGCAAATTATTCCGGGAACGCCGCTGGCCGTCAACTCGACGATGCAGCGTCTGATTTCGTCGAGCAGCGGATCGTTCGGAGGGATCTTGGCGCGGTACGACACGTCGAACTTCGGAAAATTTTTCGGCGGCGGAACGGTCGGAACTCGCGATTTGTCGGCGCTTAGCGATCGGCTCGCCGAATTGGAGGAACTCGCCGCGGGGGACAACGAGGTCGAAAACGACGTCGAGGTCGCGCGGATGTATCCGCCGCGTTTGGCGATGAATTTCGCCGAATTTCCGAAGCGTTCGTTGGATTCGTCGCTGGCGCGAACGAATTTGGCGACGCAGATTGAAAACGTCGTCGCGCGGTTTCCGGTCGACAAAAGCGTCGAAAGTTTCGCTTACGAGGCGAAGGGGAACGTCGTTTATTTGCGCGGCAAATTGAAGTCGACGCGGATGATTCGGACGTTGGAGAACGTCGTTTCGATGCAGCCGGGCGTCGCGAAAGTCGTCAACGAGATCAAACCGCTCGAAGCGGAACCGGGCGCCGTCGACGTTTTCGGGCGGCCGTTGAAATCGCGTTGACGGAGCGCTTTCCGACGCCGCGAAATGAAAAACGCTCGCCGAGGAAAGACTCGACGAGCGTTTTTGTTCGAACGGCGCGGGTTAAGCCGACGTTAAAATCGCTAAAATTGTCGCGACCGTCGGCTGGGCGTCAATACCGGGCGGGCGGACGACCGACGCGCACTTCGGTCGGCGGAGCGTCGGCGGCCGGTTGGAAATCGCCGAGCCCGTCGTCGAACGCTTGCGACGCGGGAACTTGCGTCGTCGTCGCGGTCGGAAGTTTCGGCGCCTGAACGGTCGGGGGCGGAGCGGCGGAGTCGGCGAACGCGACGCGGGCCGGTTCCCGAACGACCGGGCGGCTTCCGGCGGTCTCGTTGGGAGTCGGATAACCGAACGTCGCCGGCGCGGTCGAACGCGGGCCGCCTTTCGGGCCTTCGGCGTATTGTTTCGTCGCTTCCGCGGAGAGCCGAGAGGCGCGGCTCACCATTTCCGTCGCAAAATTCGCCGTTTGTGACCGATAATCGGGGCGGGCGTCGCGGAAATTCAGCGAGTCGGCGGCGTCCTGTCCGGCGCGGAGCGCTTCGTTTTGCGCGAATCGGGCTTCGACGTCGGGGTCGCCGTTCTCGATCCGCTCCAAATTTTGCCGTCGGCGTTCGCGGTGATAGGCGTTGCGTTCGTCGATCCGCGCGAGCAGCTCTTCGCGGCGGCGCTCGTTTTTCGCCTCCGTTTTTTCCAGGAGCGAAGCGGTCGATCCGGCGCGTCGATTGTTTTCGGCGTCGAGTTCGTCGAAATCGACGATTTCGTATTCGCCGTCGGCCCGTTCGGGACGCAGTCGCGACGGTTCGATTTGTATCGATTCGCGGAGACGCGTTTTGCCTTGGGCTTCTTCGTCGGCGCGTTTTCTCGCTTCTCGAACCGAGTACCGCTTCTGCAGTTCGGCGATCGGATTTTCGACGTCGTCGCCGAGCGCCCGGCGCGCCCATTCTTCGGCGGCGTTCGCGGGTTTTGCGTCTTCTTTGTCCGGTTCCGGCGACGTTCCCGGCGCGACGACGACGATCGGTTTCGAAAGGGTGGCCTCGCCGGTTTTGTCGTCTTTGAAGATCGAGAGGAGCGTGAGCGTCTTTTCCGGTTGGTCGTATTCGCCCAAGTCGAGCCAAATATGATACGAGTAGCCGTTTTTCTTGTCGAATTGACGGTGTTTTTCGTTCAGCTCTTCCGACGTAAGCGTCATTTGCGCGTCCGGTTGCGTCAACGTGATCCCGGGCGCGTCGCCTTCGTAAACGTTGACGGTCAGCGTCCCGTCGACGAGGATCGACCGCGAATAGCTGTTCTTCTTGAAAAAGCGAACGACGCCCGCCTTGCCGCGACGCAGCGGAAGCGACGGGTCGTTCGGTTTGAACGCGCCGTATTCGTCCGACCAGTAGTCTTCGAAAATTTCGACTTTTTCCGGTTTCGGATCGCCGAAAAAGACGTATTTGCGCGGCCCGACGCTCGAACAGCCGAGCGTCGTCGCAAGGGAAACGAAGAGCGCGCAAAGGGCGCGAAGGGCGTAGCGTCGAGGCATTTCGGCCTTTCCTGGCGCGTTCGAACAAAGCCGAACGCGGGGCAAACGATGCGTTGGTCGGGAAACGGGAAAACGGGATAAAGGGAAACGGCGGCGCGAACGGAAAACCGGTCGGCGACCGCGGCGAAGTCGGGTCGGGCGGGCGCTCGCGGCGAGCGGCGAGGGTGCGGACGAAACCGGGAACCGTCGTCGAACCGACGAGAGCGACCGCCTGACGCGGCGACGCGAAAAAAACTCGACGACGCGTTTGACGGCGCCGTCGAGCGGCGGGGGGAACGGACGGCCGAGCGCGGGCTCGAACCGTCCGGGTTTCAGGTCAGCTTCCGGATTTTTCCTTCGGCGAGCGGCTCCACGGGAGAACGAAACCGAGCGGATTTTTCAACGGCGGCAAGCCTCCGTCGTCGGCTTCTGCCGTTTTTTCGTCGGCCGCGGCCGAGCGTTTCGTTTCGGTCGTTTTTTCAGCCGAACGTTTCGCGTCGGTCGTTTTTCCGGTCGAGCGTTTCGCGTCGGTCGTTTTTCCGGTCGAGCGTTTCGTTTCGGTCGTTTTTCCGGCCGACGGTTTCCGCGCGGTCGTTTTTTCCGCGTCGGTTTCAGCCAGGGCGACGCGCGGCGCGGTCGAACGGCGTTCGGCGGAGGCGGCGCGGACGGCGTCGTCGCGTCGTCTCGAGTTCGAGGTGAAATCGTCGTCGTCCATCAGGAGGAACGTCGGCTCGTCGTTCGTCGCGTCGGCGGCCGGAGCGGTCGAGCGGCTCGATTTCGTTCTCGTCGACGAGGCGCGTTTGGACGGCGTCGTCGAAACCGGCGTTTGCGGACGCGGGCGATAATCGCGGCTCGGATCGTATTCCGGAAGGTTTTCGAGCTCCCGCATCTGATCCGGGTGAAGGACGTCGTTGACGAGGTTTCGGGTCTTTTTCGTTTGGCGTCCCCGATCGGTCGCGGCGTCGTAAAGACCCATGTCGCCGTGAAGTTCGAACGCTTCGGACAGGTTGACGCTCGTTTTGCCGGCTTCGACGCGCATGATCTCGTTGAAATCTTCCTGCGAGCGCAGGATGCGCGGCGTCATGACGATCAGGAGCTCCTTGCGTTGTTCGGATTCCTGGTCGTAACGGAAGAGCCAGCCGAGCACCGGAATATCCGACAGGTACGGAACGCCGCGCCCGATTTTTTCTTTCGTCGAGGTCAAAAGTCCGCCCATCATCACCGTTTCGCCGTCGCGGGCGCTGATCGCCGTCATCGCCTGGATCGTGTCGATCGACTGCGATTTGATGATTTCGCCGTCTTGCGAGAAGATCGGAACCGCGTCGGCGTCGTTCCCAAGGGACGATTTTTCGGCGCCGATCTCCATCACGACGCGTCCGTCTTTCGTAACGCGCGGCGTTACGAGGAGGATCAGCCCGACCGGCGTGTCGGACGTGTTCATCTGGACGCCGTAGTCGGTCATCGACGTGCCGTTGATGCGCGGGACGCGCTGGCCGACGAGGATGAACGCCTGCTGGTTGTCCATCGCCGTAATTTGAGGACGGCTGAGGATTTGCAACCGGTTCTTTTCGCGAAGCGCGCGGAGCGTTACGTCGACCGAGCGGCTGCTGGCCGAGAGAACGAACCCGCCGTAACCGAGGGCCGAACTCGACGCGCCCATCCCGAAGTTGTTCAAAACCTGCCCGGCGACGTTCGTCGGCGGAACGTTCGAGTTCATGTTTTCGCCGGGGCCGGGGCCGTTGACGATGTTGAAACCCGGCGTCCCGGTCGCGCTGCCGGCGTTTCCGGAGTTCGTGATAAGGCTGCGGTCGAAGGACGACGCGTCCTGCAAACCGGCTTCGATCCCGAATTCTTCCTGGTCGGTCAACGTAACTTCGGCGATCAAAACCTGGATGACGACCTGCGGCGGGTCGGCGTCGAACGTCTTGATCATTTCAAGGATTTTCTTGATATGTTCCGGCGACGCGCTGACGATGATCGAGTTCGAGATCGATTCCGGAATGACGATGACCTGCGATTCGTAAAGCTGGTACGTCGTCAAAACTTCCGAAAGCGTTTCGAGCTGTTGCTTTTGCGCGAGGTAATCGTCGATCGCCGTCGCGACGACGTCGGCGCGGATGTTGCGCAGTTGGACGACTTCTTCGACCCGTTCGGTCGCGTCCTGAACGTCGAGCGCGACGATGAGCGCGTCGACGATCGCCAGTTCGCGAGGCGCGGCCGCGGCGATGATGACGTTGGTGCGCGTGTCGATGGCGAAACGAACCGGAACGAACGTTTCTTCGCCTTCGGCTTGCGGAAGGGTCGGCGTCGCGAGGTTGCCGTCGCTCGTCGCAAGGAGCGATTGGAGCGTTTCCGTGATCGACGACGCGTCGCCGTGCCGCACCTGGAAGAAGCGAATTTCCGCTTTTTTCGGGGCGACGTCCAGGAGTTCGACGAGTTTCGCCATGAACTCCACGCAGTCTTCCGGCGCGTTGACGATCAGCTGGTTGTGGTAAACGTCCGCGGTAACTTCGACGTCCATCATGACGCCGGACTGGATCAGCCGTTTGCCGCTTTCGTCGACGGAGAGAAGCTCGAGGATCGGGAACTTCGCCGCGTCCGTTTCGAGCGTGCCCTGTTTCGCCGGGAGGATCGCGTTTTGGATCGTCGCCAAAATGTCCTCCGCAAGGGAGTTTTTCAGCGGGAAGATCCGCGTTACCAGCTTCGCTTCCGTTTTATTGACGTCGAGTTCGACGAGCAGTTTTTCGATTTCGAGCCAATCGTTCGGCGACGCCTGGACGACGAGCGAGTTGGTGCGAACGTCGGTGAAAACGAGGATGCGCGGCGCGAAACCGCCGGTTCCGTCGACGAGCGGCGCCGGGAACGCGTCGGTAAGGAGCGCGGCGATCTCCGTCGCCGAAGCGTGTTTCAGGCGAACGACGCGCAGCGTTCCGGCTCCGTCGGCGATCGGTTTGTCGAAAACTTCGATCAAATTCTTCATGTCGTCGAAGGCTTGCCCCCAGCCGACGACGAGGATTGCGTTCGGATTCTGCAACGCGTAAAACATGACGCGACCTTGTTTCGTCGCGAACATTTCCGCGTAAAGTTTCGTCAACACGCCGTGAAGCATCGCGCCGTCGACGTGCCGCATCATGTAAACTTCGATCGTCGGATCGGCGATCTTCGCGAGCTCCTCGATCTGCTCGATCATTTGCTTGATGCGTTCGAACTCCGCGTCGGTCGCGTTGTCGACGACGACGACGTCGAGTTCGTTGAGGACGAGCGGGACGAAGTCCTGAACGACGCCGACGCCCGCGCGGTCGCTTTCGTTCGACGAGGCGAAATCGCCGAGCCCGCCGAGCGGAGCGCCCGCCCCGCCGAGAGCGTCGCCGTCCTGATAAGCGACTTGAAGGATCGCGTTCGAAGCGTTCGAGGCGAGCGCCGTTTCGATCGACGGAAGCGCCGGAGCGACGGTCGCGAAATACGGCGCGAAGCGTTCGAACGGCGTCGCGTCGCTCGCCGTCGTCAAGCGGCGAACGAGTTCCGTCTTCGCGAGTTCGCGTCCGAAATCGCCGACGTCGAGGCGTCCGAGCGGCGCGACCGGGGCCGGCGTCGCTCCGCTTTCGAAAATTTGGCGAATTTTGTTCGAGTCGCCGTTGCGGATCGGGATGAAGCGGCGCACGTTCCCGTTCGTCAGCGGCGGTTGATCCATCGCGCGCAGAAGAACGAGCATTTGCGAGCAGAGCGCGGCGTCGCCGCCGAGCGAGATCGAGTTGCGAACCGAGTCGAACGCGACGTCGCAAACGCGAACTTCGGGTTCGTTCGGCGTTTGACGCTTAACGAATCGGCGCGTTTCGACTTGACGTTCGCTGAACGGCGCGTTGGGATTCGCCGGGGTTTCGAGCGTTTGGAAGCGGTCGCCGAAGAGGCGCGTCAACGCTTCGCGGAGTTCGGTCGCTTTGCGGAACTGCGGCGAATAAACGTCTTCCGTCGCGCCGGAGACCGCCGGAGAGGCGAAGCGCGGCGCCGGGGTCGAGCCGCCGAACGTTTGACGGGCGACGCGCTCGCCGAACGGTTCGGTCGAATCGACGCCGTCGATCGGACGCAAAACGCCCGTCGCGACGCGGGGATCCGGCTGACCGGGCGCGAGCGTCGTCGGGTAAATTTGCAGCGTCGCGAAGTATTTTTGGACGGCGCGTTGAAGCTTGCGGTTCGTGTGAACGACGATCGTGCCGAGCTGGCGGTCGACGCTGAACGCGATCTCGGAGATCGACGAAAATTCGCGGCGAGCGAGCGCTTCGATTTCGTCGACGCGCGTCGGAAGACAGCGGTACGAAACGATTTCGAGCGCCGAATCTTCGCGCGAAGCCGCCGTCGGAGCGGTCGAGCCCGGGAGCGGCGGCGCGAGCGCCGGTTTGCTTTCGTTCGCGACTTCGGAGCCGAAGACGACCGCTTCGCTGGGCGGCGGAAGGATCGCCGAATCCGCGTCGTAAGCGACGCGAACGAAGTCGTTGCGTTCCGGATCGTAGTACGTTTCGTCCGAGACGCGACGTCTTTGCGTTTCGGCGCCCGACGTTTGCGCGACGCGGTTCGGCGCGGATTCGCGTTCGACGAAACCGGCGGTCGCGACGAGTTGGAACTGGTTGGCGACGCTCGCTTCGTAATCGTCCTGATTGAATTGCGTCAGCAGTTCGTCGACGACGTTCAGCGCGGCTTCGGGCCCGTAAACGGTGAGCGAGTTCGTTTTCTCGTCGTAACGCCAAAACGTTTGACTGCGCAACGAGTCGGGGAGAAGGCGGCTAAAATAACCGCCGAGGAGCGCGGCGTCGGCTTTGTCCGGCGCGGCGAAAGTTTTTTGAACGCAACGCTCGTTTTTCGTTGGGAAATTCAAACGGTCAAACGCTTCCCGCTCGGCGGCGGAACGACGCGGCGTCGGCGTCGGGGCCGGCGTTTTCGAAGCGGACGCGTAAGCGGAGCGCGTTCGAGTCGGCGCGTTTGCCGAACGCGTCGAAGCGGTTGATTCGGGCGACGTGGTGCGGGTCTGCGCTTGAAGCTCGGCGTCCGAGAGCGCGAGGAAACCCCCGAGCGCGACCGCGAGCGCCGCCGCGCGCAAAAGACCGAGCGCTCGACGAGACGGGCGGTCGTTCGCGTCGCGACGAGGCCGAAGATCTCGCCGGAAAAACTTTCGCGATAGTTGCTGTTTTAACATAACCGTAACTCTTGTTTCTGGCGGCGCGGGCGTTCGACCGTCAACGGCGGCGAGCGAGGGCGACGCTTTGCAAACAATCTATCGACGCGCGGCGAACCGACGGCAAAACGCGTTCCGACGGGGCGAAAGCGGTTTGGCGCGAGTCGACGGCCCGACGGGGGCAGGTGCTCTCGTCGCGAAAAACGGAGCGACGGTCGAGCGGACTCGCGGCGCGTCGTTCGGCGAACGACGGCGGTCGGCGGTTGGCGACGTCAAGTAGAACGTCCTAAAATTCTATGCGAGGCAATAGTAAAAGAAAAAAGGAAAGCGCTCAAGAGCATTTTTCCGCGTCGGTTGTAAATTTTGACGTTTTTTTCGATTTTTCGCTCTTTTCCTCGCGGACGGCGAAAGGGGGCGGAACGTCGGCGGCGCGGCGAGCGGCTCCGTAATGTTAAGACGGTTAAAATAGAGAAAATGGCGAATAAGCGGAACGCGGAAAAGGGACTCCGACGCGACGGGAATGTTCGGCGTCGTTTTCCCGTCGCGCCGGGTCGGCGTTCGTCGCGGAGCGGTCAGCGGGCGCGACCGACCGCGACGAGCGAAAGTTCGGGGTCGGCGAGCGGCAGATCGACTTCGCCGACGCCGGAGAGGAACGAGATCGTCGCGACGCGGTCGAACGACGGGCCGGAAAGTTCCTTGACGACGCCGACTCCGAAACGCCGATGCCGAACGAACGAGTTGACGGCGACGCGTTTGAGCGTCGACGCGTCGCGCTTGACGGCGGCGGACGCGTCGGTTTCGGCGTCGAGCGCCGCGGCGGTCGAGATCGCCGTCGGCGCGATCGGGCGCGGCGTTTTTTTAGGCGGCGGCGTTCCGGCCCCGGCGTCGGATGCGGAGCGATCGGGCGGCGTCGGCGCGTTCGGACGCCGGACGTCGCGACGGGGAACGACCGCTCGCGGGACGCCGTCGTCGTCGACGCGAATTTCCGTTTCGCCGTCGTCGGAGCCGTCGAAACCGTCCGCAAAATCGGCGGAATCGTCGAAGTCGAGCGCGGACGCGTCGAATTCAAGGTCGTTTTCGGGCGCTTCCTGCGAAAAATCGTCGGCCGGCTCCGCGTCGACGCATTCGTCGACGTCGGCGAAATCGGCTTGCGTTCGGTTCCCGCGTCGGCGGTCGGCGTCGGCGGAATCGTCGGCGGAATCGTCGGCGTCGGAACCCGAAAAGCGACGCGGATATCCGGCGCCGCGTCGTCGACCCGCGTTTCGAGGGGCGCGGCCGTCGACGCGGAAAACTTCCTCTTCCGGCTCGCGGTCGACGCCTTCCTCCCAAAGCGCCTGGCGTTGCGAGCGGCCGTCTTGACGCGGAAACATTTTCGGGACGGCGATCTTCGCGTTCGGATCTTCGGCGGCGGCTTCTTCGAACGAGCGGAGCCAATCTTCGACCGATTCGAACGAGTCGACGCCGTCTTTCGGGAACTCGAAAAGGAAACGGCTGACCATCGCCGGGGAAAAGCTCCCGCGGAACTCCCGAAAGCGCGTCCGCGAGAGGCGCAACTCTTCTTCGGCGCGGGTCAAACCGACGAACAAAAGGCGGCGCTCCTCTTCGAGCTGGCGCTTGTCGCGGAGCGAACGCTCGTGCGGGAGGACGCCGTCTTCGACCGCGACGAGATAAACGACCGGAAATTCGAGTCCCTTGGCCGCGTGAAGCGTCATTAATGAAACGCGGTCGTCGTTTTCGTCCCAGGAATCGACGTCGTTGACGAGCGCGATCTGTTCGAGGAAGCGGCCGAGTTTGTCGTCGGAACGGGGGCGCTCCGGAAAAAGCGGAACCGGGAGGTCTTCTTCTTTCGTATTGCGGCAGTCGGCGTCAAATTCGCGCACTTCCGAAAGGAGTTCCTGAACGTTGGCGAGCCGCTGTTCGTCCTCTTCCGTTTTGGCGGCGCCGCGGAGATATTCGACGTATTTCGTTTCGTTTAAAATGTGCGACAAAACGACTTCGAGGTCTTCGCCGTCGGCGAGAGACGCGCTTGCTTTGTCGAGCGTCGAAACGAACGAGGCGATCGCTTTTTGCGCTTTCGTCGAGACTCCGGCGACGCGTCCGATCGCTCGGGCGGCTTCGAAGAGCGTCGCGTTGTTTTCGGCGGCGAAATTTTCGAGTCGAGCGAGCGTAACGCGACCGACTCCGCGCGCCGGGAGATTAATGACGCGGCGGAACGAAACGACGTCGCTCGGGTTGTGGATCAACTGCAAATAAGCGCAAAGGTCTTTCACTTCTTTGCGGTTGAAGAATTCGAGTCCGCGGACGAGCTGGAACGGGACGCCGTACCGCTTCAGGGCGTATTCGAGGTTCCGCGAGAGCGCGTTCATTCGGTAAAAAACGGCGTAATCGCGAGGGCGGCGCTTTCCAGCGGCGATCTCGGCGGCGATTTCGGCGGCGATTGCTTCGGCCTCTTCCTGCTGGTCGAGACATTGAAGGACGCGGGGCGCGACGCCGTCGCCGCGTTCGGTGTAAAGGTCTTTGTCTTTGCGGAAAACGTTGTGTTTGATGAGCGCGTCGGCGACGCGGAGGACGCTTTTGTCGCTCCGGTAATTTTGTTCGAGCCGAACGACTTTCGCGTCTTCGAAATCCTGTTCGAAATTCAAAATGTTTTGGATGTTCGCGCCGCGCCAGCCGTAAATCGACTGGTCGGGGTCGCCGGTAACGGCCAAATTCGGGTGGTCGATCGAAAGCGCCCGGGCGATCGCGTACTGAACGACGTTCGTGTCCTGATATTCGTCGACGAGAATGTAGCGGAAGCGGCGGTCGAGGCGGGCGCGGATTTCCTCGTTTTCCCGCAACAGGATCGCGACGTGAAAAAGGAGGTCGTCGAAATCGACCGCGTTCGCTCGGCGCAGGGCGTCCTGGTAAGCCGGGTAAACTTCCTCGACGATCTTTCCTAAAAGGCTTCCTTCCTGGGCGCAGTATTCGGACGCGGCGACGAGCGAGTTTTTTGCCCAACCGATGGCGGAGGCGATTTTCGGCAGGTCGACGCCGTTCGGGAGGTCGCGTTTTCCGACGACTTCTTCGAGGAGTTTTTTGCTTTGGTCGACGTCGTAAATGACGTAGTTTTCCTGAAGGCCGACTTGCGGCGCGTAGTAGCGGAGCAGGTAGGCGCAGAAGCGGTGAAAGGTGCCGATCCAAACTCGGGAGCCGGGCGAAAGCGTCGCGAGGCGCGTTTTCATTTCGTCGGCGGCTTTATTGGTGAACGTCAGCGCGGCGATCTGCGAGTCGCGGACGCCGTTTTCCATCAGCCAGGCGATCCGGTGCGTAACGACGCGGGTTTTGCCGCTTCCCGGCCCGGCTAAGACGAGAAGCGGCCCGTCTTTGTGCGTCGTCGCTTCGCGCTGAGCGTCGTTGAGGCCGACGAGGAGGCGGTCGGCGTTCGAGGCGGCGGACGGGTTTTCGGCGGAAACGGGCGGCGTGTCGGACATAACAAGCGGGAAAAACGGGAAAGTTGCGGGGACGGGGAAAACCGGCGAGGCGAGCGGCTCGACGGCGATTCTTTCATTGATATATAATAGTCGTTTGCGGAAATTTTTCAAGGACGGCGGCCCTCCATTTTTTTCGCGGCGTCGCGACGGAACGGAGGGATTGGGTAAAATCGGCGAAAACGATAAAAAGGTAAAAGCGGGCGTTTCGCGGCGTCGAGGAAAGCGGGGTTATTTCGAGCCGTTCGTTTCGTCGATTTCGTCGAGAAAGGCGAACGCGTCGAACGCGGCGGCGCGACCGTCGGTCGTTTCGACGACGAACCGCGTTCGGAGCGAATCCGCGTTCGGGTCGAGGCGCGTCGGGTCGAAAACGATCGGAACGACGCGAACGAACGGCGCGGCGTCGGGAACGGGGTCGACCGTCGGGGCGGGATCGGCGGGATTGGCGGATTCGTCGGGGATTCGGGCCGAAAACGCGTTTTCCGACGACTCGATCCGAGCGAGCGCGAACGGGCGGCTCGACGCGACGACGACGTTTTTAACGACCGGGGCGCCGGAGCGGAACGCCGAGAAATTCAGCGTCGACGGCGAAACGGAAAGGCTGGGGCGAACGGTTCCTTCGACCGAAAGAGTCGTCGGCGCTCGACGGGCCGAGCCGTCCGACCAAAGGGAAACGACCGCGTCGAACGACCCGACCGGCGCCTGATCGCCGACGGAAACGACGAGCGGCGTCGCCCGTTCCGCTCCGGAGCGTCGCGGCGTTTCGAGTCGAACCGAAACGAACGGCGTCGACGATTCCGCCCGAACGATCCGTTCGTCGAGGGGCGCGAAAACGAGCGCGCGGCGGAGGCGTTGGGACGCGTTTTTCGGCGTCGCGAGTTCGTCGACGAGAAAATTCAAGCGCGGCGGCTCGACGCGAACGTCGTCGACGACGACGGCCCGAACGCGGAGCGGGATTTCAACCCGTCGCGAGCGGCTCGGGGCGGCGAAGTAAACGAAAACGGTCGCGTCGCGAACGCCGGTGAAGCGAACGGCGTCGAGCTCGACGACGATCGACGCGCCGGAGCCGGGGGCGAACGTCTTTTGTTTCGGAACGAAAACGCGGACGCAACCGCAACTTGCGCGGGCGCCGAGAAGGCGAATCGGTTCGTTCGAAGCGTTGACGAACGGAAAGGCCCGCTTCGCGTAAGAACCGCGCGGAACGTTTTGAAAATTTTGTTCCGTTTTTTGGAAAATCGTTGGAAAAACCGGATCGTCTTGCGCGAAACCGCTTGACAAAACGGCGAAAACGGTAAAAATAGCGAAAACGGTGAAAATAAACGGAGCGCGGACGGCGAGTTTTACGCGACGCATCGGACGGGCCTTTCAAAAGGGGACGGGAGGGGAACGAACGGTTCGGCAAAGTTTTCGGTTTTAGATTTTACGTCGCCGCCGTCGCGACCGGGAAAGTCGGCAAAATTTGCGCGACGCGTTCCGGCGGAAACGATCGCGACGATCGCGACGGCGGGTATGCGGCTTCGGCGGATCGAAAAAATCGGCGCGACCGGATCCGCGGGCCGTTATCTTCGTTAAAATCCCGGCGTTCGTCGAAAAAAAGCGTCGGTTCCGAATTTTCGCGGCGTCGAGCGTCAACTTTTCCAACGGCGTCGGCCGACAAGGAGCGATAGTCGGCGCTTTGTCGGCGCGTCGTTATAGGTTTTGCGAACGAAAACAGATTATCGTGAATATGCGAAAAATATCGAACGGGCCCTTGACTTTTAAGCGTAAAAACGTAATGATAATAGAAGAGAAGCGCGTTTTGTCGGTTTGAGCGGTCGAGCCGAAAACGCCGAGCGTCGGGAATGCGGCGGCAAAATTTTTGCGATTTTGCGGAAACCTAAGCGCCGCGTCGAATATCGAATGAAGAAGGAAGCGTCGAACGTCGTCCGCGAGGCGGCGCTCGACGAGAGAGCCGAGCGCCGAGAGAATCGGACGGCGAAGGTCGGCTCCGTCGGCGGCGAGCGTCGCGTCGGCGGGCCGCGTGTCATTTTGCAAGGAGAAAGCGACGATGTCGAATTTGTTTCGAAATTTTAAAAGCGAATCCCCCAAGAGCGGTTTGCGCGCGCCGAAACCGCGGCGTCTCGCGACGGAAACCTTGGAAGATCGCCGACTTTTGGCCGTTTCGCCGGAAATCCTGACCGCGCTTAACGGGTACGAGTCGTTCGGCGAATACGCGGCGGACTCCGTTTCGACGATTGAAATCGCGGGCGAAGACCTGACGCTCGACGCGCTCAACGCCGCGATCGCGCAGGCGGCTTCGACGCCGGGCGACGACGCGATCCTGATCGTCGGCGGCGGAACGCTGACCTTCCAACCGGGCGACGAGGCGATTTCGATCGATCTCGACGCCGCGACGCAGGGCGAGCTGACGATCGTCGGATACGGCGGAACGTTCGAGATCAACGCGAACGGCGTCGACCGCGCTTTCTCGATCAAAGGCGGGGCGGTGAAACTCGGCTCGATCGCGATTACCGGCGGCTTCGCGGACTTCGGCGGCGCGATCGCGAACGCCGGCGATCTTTGGCTCGAAGACGCGCTTTTGACCGGAAACTCGGCGAGTTCCGGCGGCGCTATCGCCGACAAAGGCTGGATCTCGGTCGAAAATTCGCAATTCCTTTCGAACGAAGCGACGGAAAACGGCGCGGCGATCTATCGCGGCGATTTCGAGTTCGCGCAGGAAGAAGACGCGGTTCCGGAAGCGATCGGAACGATCGAGGACGTCGCGGCCGGGTTCGGCGAAACGGTTCAGATCGACCTCTCCGGATACTTTAACGAAGGCGATTGGACGTATTCGGTGAAATTGCCGCAAAAACTTTCCGCCGCGCTGGCCGCCGCGCCGACCGTCGAGGGGAGCGTTTTGACGCTGCAATTCCTCGCGAAAGCCGATTACGCGCTCGACCTCAACCTGAGCGACGTCAAACTCGCCGTTACCGCGTCGAACGCCGCCGGAGCGTCCGCCGACTCGAACGCCTTCAACGTCGCGCTGACCGACCGTTGTTCGTCTCGTTTGACCGCCGTTTTGACGACGATGAATTGCGACGACGCCGAAGAAGCGTACAAAGTGCGTCGTAAGGGATTCGGCGCCGACGCGGTTCCGGAGTCCGACGCGACCGAGTCCAAAGCGCCGTTGGCCGTGCAAATTTGGGCGGAAGATTTTTCCGCCGCCGCCGGGCTGGCGTTGGAAGGCAACGTCGGGTTCACCTTCGTTCTGCGCCTGAAAAACGCCGATCTCGATTTCGACGAATTGAAAGAGCAGGGCTCCGATTACACTTATTTCGACGCGTTCTTCGGCGTCTACGACGGCGCGGATAAATTCTCGAAAGAGTTGGGCGAAACCGACTACCTGTTCGCGATCGGTTACGACGCCAACGAAGGGCACGGGACGCAATTGGCCGCGACGCTTCTCGCGCACCTCCCGTTGATCCCGACCGGCAAAGGGAACGTCGAGGTTTCGATCGAAGCGCCGTTCGATACCCGCGACCCGGCCGTTTATCGTCAATTTAACGGCGCCGCGGCGGAAGTCGATCTTTCGCAAGTCGATTACGTCGGCGCCGCGATCGCCGGTTCTTCCTCCGCGACGTTGGAAGCGGTTTCGAACGCCGAAGTCGACGCCGACGCACTTCGCGCCGCCGTCCTCCGCGACGTCGTGATCGCCGGCAACGTTTCCGCCGGACAGGGCGCGATTTACGTCGCCGCCGATTCGAGCGCCGCGCTCCTCGTCAACGCGACCGTCGTCGACAACGACGTCGCCGGAGCCGCGTTCGTTTCCGCCGCGAACGGTTCGCGGGTCGTCGACTCGATCTTCTTCGGGAACGGGCTCGCCGTCTCCGGCGTCGCGCTCGAAAACGTTCTCTCCGACGACGGAGCCGACGGCGCGATCGCTTACGACGCGTCGAAACCGCTCTTCGCCGACGCGGACGGCGGCGATTATTCCCTTGCGAAAAATTCTCAGGCGATCGATAAAGCGACCGGCAAACGCGGCTCCGCCGAAATCGACGCGGCCGGAAATTCCCGCGTCTCCGGCGCCTCCGCCGACCTTGGCGCCTACGAGTTCCAGGGAACCGCGCCCGTCGCTCCGTCCGACCTGGAAATGACGAATTACAAAGGCTCGAATAAAACCGCGACGCTGACCTGGACGGACAACGCCGACGACGAAACCGGCTACCTTGTCCAAAGCTCGACCGACGGCGGCGCGACCTGGAAGTCGTTGACGACGCTCGCCGCCGATTCGACGTCGCGCGTTTGCGGCGGCCTGAATCCCGGTTCGACGTACATGTACCGCATCGCCGCGACGAACGCCTTCGGAACCTCCGAATGGGTCGAAATCGCCTTCGAAGCGCCGACCGTTCCGTCCGCGCCGACCGGTTTGGTTCTGTCGCAGTACGACGCGAGCGCCGGAACGCTCGTTATGAAGTGGAACGACGTCGCCGACAACGAGGCGTTTTACGTCGCCGTTTCGCTCGTCGGTTCCGAAAATGTCGAGACGCACAAGCTCGCCGCCGACGCGACCGGCGTCAAATTTACGTCGGTTTCCCCGAACAAGAGCTACGTCTTCCGCGTTTACGCTTCGAACGCCGCGGGCGATTCCGAGTTCGTCGAAGCGACGTTCAACGCTTCGACCGACGTTTTGACCGGGTTGACGTTCTCGACCGACGCGCCGAAAGTCGGCGAAGAGCTGGCGATTACGGTCGCTCCGACGACGGCGGCCGTCGCGATCCAATGGTTCCGCGTCGTCGGCGGCGAAGAAGTCGCGATCGACGGCGCGACCGGCGCGACTTACGTTCCGACGGACGCCGATCTCGGGGCGACGCTGAAAGTCGTCGCGACCGGCCTCAACGCCGCCTACGCGTCGTCCGTCTTCGCGACGAGCGGCGTCGTCGAGGAAGGTTTGTCGGTTCCGGCGACTCCGACCGGTTTGGCGATGACGAATTACGACGCGGTTTCGAAGACGGCGACGCTCGTTTGGAACGACGTCGAAGGCGAAACGTCGTATCTCGTCCAAAGTTCGACGGACGGCGGCAAAACCTGGAGGGAGCTGCCGAGTCTCGACGCGGACGTTACGTCGCGGCGTTGCGCGGCGTTGGTTCCGGGCAACACTTACGTTTACCGCGTCGCCGCCGCGAACGATCGCGGAGCGTCCGAATGGGCGGAACTCGTTTTCAATGCGCCGGAAGTCGAGCCGGAACCGCAGGCGCCGGCGGCTCCGACGAATATCGTTTTCGGAACTTACGATCCGGTTTCGCACTCGCTCCCGATGAGTTGGACCGACGCTTCGGACGACGAAACGTCGTTCGTCGTGATGTACAGCGTCGACGGAGGCGAAAACTGGCTCGCCGCCGCGACGATGAACGCCAACGTTACGGAACGCGTCGCGACCCGCGTTTGGGCGAACAACAGCTACCTGTTCAAAGTCTGCGCTCGCAACGAATACGGCGATTCCGAATGGGCTTGCGCGTCCTTCAGCGCCGCCGACGACGTGATGACGCCGCCGTCCTTCTCGACCGCCGCGCCCGCGCCGGACGCGCCGATTACCGCCGTTCTTAAGTCCGAAAACGCGAACGCGTCCTTCCAATGGAGCCGCGTCGCGGACGACGGAACCGAAACCCTGATCGAAGGCGCGACGGAGGCCGAGTACCTGCCGACCGCCGCCGACGTCGGGTTCCGCCTGAAAGTCGTCGCGACGAGCGCCAACCCCGCCTATTCCTCGACCGCTTTCGCCGTCAGCGAAGTCGTTCTCGAAACGGCGCGCTTCCAACCGGCCGCGCCGTCGAACCTCGTTTTCAGCGATTACGACCCGGCGACGCAGCTGATGACGATGACCTGGAAAGACAATTCGATCAACGAAACGTACTTCCAGATCGAATACCGCAAGGACACCGGAGGCACCGCCGGAACGTGGCGCCCCAGCTCCGAGTTGGGCGAAAATCCGCTGACGGTCGGCCGCGACGTCGAAAGCCGCGTTTGCAACCGCGTCAACGATTTCACGCGCTACGACTTCCGCGTTCGCGCCGTTTACGAATACGTCGACGACGACGGCGCGACGCAAACGATCGCGTCCGAATGGGCCGAGGCGACGTTCCAGGTCGCTCGAGACGTCGTTTCGAGCGTCGAACTGTCGACCGACGCGCCGCAAGTCGGCGTCGAAATCGCCGCGTCTATTCCGGATCACGTCGTCGACCAAACCCAAGGCGGCAAGCAGGTTTCCGTCGAAGCGACGTTCCAATGGTACCGCGTCGTCGAGGGCGTCGCGACCGCGATCGAAGGCGCGACGGGCGCGACTTACGTTCCGACGATCGACGACGTCGGCTGCCAACTCCGCGCGGTTGCGACGAGCGCCAACGCCGCTTACGTCAGCTCCGCCGCCGCGACGACCGCCGAGATCGTCGGCGAAACGGCCGACTCGCGCCCGGTTCCGCCGTGCGACGTCGTCTTCGGCAAATACGATCCGGAAACGAAAACGCTTGAAATGAGCTGGACGAACAATTCCGAGATCGCGACGCGGATCGTCGTCGAATATTACCGCGCTTACTCCGACGAATGGATCGTTTCGGGCATCCTGGACGGCGACGCGACCGGCCGCGTCGCGACGCGGATTAACGCCGACTCGCTTTATCAATTCCGCGTGAAGGCGATCGTCGGCATGGGCGACGCCGCGCTCGAATCGGTTTACGCGACCGCGTCGTTCGACGCTCGCCGAGACGTCCTCGAAGGCGCGTCCTTCACCTGCGACGTTCCGGTCGTCGGCGAGGCGACGCGGGCCGAGCTCGACGGCGCTCGCAACGAGGCGACGTTCCAATGGTTCCGCGTCGACGCCGACGGAAAAGCGACCGCGATCGAAGGCGCGACCGACGCCGCTTACGTTCCGACCGCTTCCGACGTCGGGTTCCGCCTGAAAGTCGTCGCGACGTGCGCCAACCCGGCTTACGAATCGCAGATTTCGGCGTTTACGGAAGTCGTCGTCGCGACCCCGAGCGTTCCGAACGCTCCGGCGAACGTCGCGTTCGGCGAATACGACGCCGCGACGAAGCGCGTCGAATTGACGTGGGTCGACGCGTCGAACAACGAAACCGGGTTTTACGTCGAGTACAGCGTCGACGGCGGCAAAACCTGGCGCGCTTCCGAGACGATGGACGCGAACGAAACGTCGCGTTCCGCCTGGGGCTTGAAGACCGGAACGACGTATCAATTCCGCGTCGCGGCGTTCAACTCGGCGGGCGTTTCGGAATGGACGGTCGCGTCGTTCGACGTTCCGGCTCCGGCCGCGAGCGCCGCCGTTCTCGAAACGGCGTTCGAAGACGAAGATCTTGTCGACGGTCTGCTCGACGAGCTGAACGACTTCTTCGCGACGCTCGACTGAGACGTTAAATTGCGAGATCGCGGCGGTTTCGGATGCGGAGCCGCCGTCGGTTCGCCGCGTTGAGACGTAAAAAAACGCCGTTCGAATTTCGGTTCGAGCGGCGTTTTTGTTTTGGCGATTGATTTGCGGCTTAGAAAATATATTCGCCGTTCCAGCGGACGAACGCTTCCATCGCGAAGAATTCCGGGAGCCCGACGCGGTTGTAAGCGTCGGCGGTCGCGAGGTTTCGGTCTTCGGCGCGTTGCCAAAATTCGCGAGCGTCGGAGCCCGGGAAGAGGGCGGCGTCTTTTTGCGACTCGTGTCGGAAGATCGCGGCGCGTTTTTTGTCGGAGTCTTCCGGCGAGAGCGGAACGGCGATCTCGATTTGGTCGAGCGGCCATTCCTGCCAGGCGCCGCGGTACAGGAGCGTTTCCGGGATCGCGCGGCCTTCGGCCTCCATCTCTTTGAGGACGGAGAAGATCACCTGAGCGCAAACGCGGTGCGTGCCGTGCGGGTCGGAGAGGTCGCCGGCGACGTAAAGTTGCTCCGGTTCGAGCTCTTCGAGGAGTTCGCGAACGATGCGGCGGTCGTCGTCGGACGGCGGGCGTTTCTCGACGGCGCCGGTTTCGTAAAACGGCAGATTCAGGAAGTGAACGCGGTCTTCCGGGACGCCGCAAACAAGGTCGGCGGCGCGGGCTTCGCTCCAGCGGATGAGCCGTTTGATGAGGAGAACTTCCGGCGAGTCGACTTCGCCCGGCTTTTTGCGGCGCAACGACTCGGCGACTTTTTCTTCGAGAATCGGCGTCATTTGCGAGTCGACGCCGAATTCGCGGTTGATTTCGGTCATGAGGTCGGCGAAACGGCGCGCGTCGTGGTCGAAAACGGCGATGTTGCCGCTCGTCATGTACGCCATGTGGAGTTCGTGCCCGTCGTCGACGAGGCGGATCATCGTGCCGCCCATGCTGATGACGTCGTCGTCCGGGTGCGGGCTGAACGCGAGAATCCGCTTTTTACGCGTCCCGGAGGGGTGCGGTTCGATCGTGCTCATCATCCAGTGGAAGACGCTCGTCGCGGCTTTGGAGGCCGGCCCGCGAGCGCGCAAAAGCGAGTGCAGCCCGTGGGCGCGGAAGTCGGCGTCGGTCAATTTCAGGAGCGACTTGCCCGATTTTTCGCAGAGCCAGAGTACGGCGCGTTTCGTCATGGAGTCGGTCCATTCGACCGAGCGCGCCGTCCACGGCGTCGCGACGTCTCGAAGCGCGGCGGCGGCGCTTTTGTCGACGATGAACGAAACGTCCGGGTGAGCGCGGAGCCAACCGGCGGGCGTCGCGTCGGAGAGCGGTTCTTCGATAGCGCGGCGGATCACCGACGCTTTGCCGTCGCCGAACGCGAGAACGACGATCTTGCGCGCTTCCATGATCGTGCCGAAACCGATCGTCAGGCCGTGCGTCGGGACGTTCGCTTCGCCGAAGAACGTCGACGCGGCGGCGGTTCGCGTTTGCGGTTCGAGCATCGCGAGTCGGGTGCGGCTTTTTTTCGACGTGTACGGTTCGTTGAAGCCGACGGCGCCGTTTCCGGCGACCCCGAGAAGAAGCACGTCGAGCCCGCCGGCCGCCGCGATTTCCTCTTCGTATTGTCGGCAGTACGCGTCGACGTTCGCCGCCGCGACGGTGGAGTCGAGGCAATGGACGTTCGCCGGGTCGAGATTGACTTTTTTAACGAAATTTTCGTTCAGCCAAAGGCGCAGGCTTTGCAGGCGTTCGCGGTCGAGCCCGAAATATTCGTTGACCGTGAAGACGGAAACGCGCGAAAAATCGAGGCCGTTTTCCTCGTGCAGGCGAACGAGTTCCTGATAAACGCCGATCGGGCTCGAACCGGCGACGAGGCCGAGCGTCGCGGAACGCCCGAGCGAGTTGCGTTCGCGAATGATTCCGGCGATTTGTTGCGCGACGTGGCGGCAGGCGTCGCCGCTGGCGTCGAAAACGTAGGTCGGCGCCTCGACGTCGCGAACCGGAAGCGCGACGCGCGGGGAGGCGGTTAAATTTTGCATCTCGTTTCTCCGTCTTGAAACTTTTGGGTTGGCGTCGCCCGTTTTTTTGTTAAAATAGTAAAGTTAACGGGAACGCGCGAAGGGCGTTTTCGTTCGCGACGCGTCGCCGGGCTCCGCCGGGAAAACGGGAGGACGGCGCGGAAAGAACGAATAACGTAAAATTTTTCGGTTTTGCAAGAGACGACGCGTCTTTTTTGCCGACTTATGGTAAAATAGCGGTTTTTCGACGCCCGCCCCCTCAAAAAATTTTGCGCGTTCATTATAATATAAAACGAGACGTCGGACTAGCCCGATTTTGAAATTTCGTCGCTTCGGGCCTTCCGGCCCCTTGTCGAACCGGGGTTCGTCGTTTAAAATAGAGAAGCTAAGAAAATTCGATAGGCCCGACGCTTTTGCCGGGCGACGTTTCATAGGAGAGGAAAAACGACATGAGCAAACGAACGAGCGTTTATCGTTGGGCGACCTGCGGCGCGCTGTGCTTAGCGGGATGCGTCGCGTCGACCGGTTGCGGCGGCGAGAAAGATTATTCCTATTTGATCGACGATGAGACGGTCGGCGTCGCCTCCGACGGCGCGGCTTACGACGCCGAGATCCAGGCGTTGGAGGCCGAGCTTTTGAAGGGCGCGGGCGTCGTCGCCGTTCCGGGCGCCGCCGTCGCGGGTACGACCGGCGATTTCGTCGCCGTCGCCGCGACGACCGGGGACGCTCCGGCGTTCAATTTCGCCGCCGCCGCGACGACC
>CAZIJJ010000018.1:0-2883 GCA_964539525.1 uncultured Planctomycetaceae bacterium
CGCTTTTTCCGATTCTCCCGATTTTAACGCCGACGCAATCGAAAAATACGAAAGCTCCCCCAACGCAAGCCGCGTCGAGCCCGTCCGCGACGACGTTGCGCCTGAAGATTTCCGCCGACAAAAGCCGATTTCTGTCGCCAATTTCATTTAACAAACGCCGTTCCGCGCCGACGCAAGAAATGCAAAAACGCCGTTCGCCTTTCGGAAAACGACGTTTTTTCAAAATCGATCGCGGAAAACGCCGCCGCTTCTCTCGAAACGCCGACGCCCGCGCGTTCCGCAACGCCGCTCCGCCCCCGCCGTCAAAACGGCGCGAACTCAAAAGCAACGTCGCAAAATCGCTAAAATCGTTAAAGATCAGCGAGCGGCCATTTTCGAAGCGCGAACGGCGCGACGTTCGGCGCGAAGACGAGCGCGACGTTTCGTTTCGCTCGGCTTTTCATAATTTTCGCGACGACGCATTTCCTTTTTGATCCCGCTGCGTTCGACGAGCTTGCGGAAGCGGCGAACGGCGTCTTGAATCGTTTCTTTTTCACGCAACGTAAGTTTGACCACGGAACTAATCCTCCAAAGGGCGCAAAGTAAAGTCGTTTCTCGGCGGCGCTCGTCCCCGCGAAGAGATCGTCTCGCGACGCGCCGACCCTTGCGGGCCTTGCGCTTAACTTCGGACGCGGACGTCGCTTGCGTCGATTCGACTCAAAAAATAACGACGACGGCGCCGCGTTCGAAAAAACGCGTTCAACGCCGACCGTCGACAATCGTTGTTTTAATCCCGGACGTTCGCCCCGCGAAAGCCTTTCGCCCTTCGCCTCGAACGCCGATCCGTCCCCGTTTCGCGCCGCCCAATTCGCCTTCCCGCCAAAAAAAGGAAGCGAATCGCCGCGACGCAAGGGAAATACCCTTACACTATACCCAATTCGCGCAAGACGTCCAGCGCCCGGAGCCCGAATTTTCGTTTTTTTTCCAAAAATTTTCTATTTTTCATTTTTTCACGTTTTTTTCGGTCAATTTTTCGTCGTTTTCCGACGCTTTCCGCCTCCGTTCTCCCGAATCGTCGCCGCGCGCCCTCTATTCCCCCTATCCCCTTCTTTTTACTCATATTCCGTCCCGGTTTCCGCGACGCCGGTTGCAATTCGGCCGATTTTGTCCTTATTACTATAGCGCCGTCGCGACGCCGAAAATCGCTCCGCCCGGCGCGTCATACTTTCGTTTCCGTCCCCGTCGCGCCCTTTTCGCCATTTCGCCCACTTCCCCCGTTTCCTCCAATCGTCAAAAAAAACAAAAAATTCAAAATTAGTCGCCAAACGCTTGCGCCGCAACGTCGCGTCCATTATAATAAACGCGTCGGCCCGTTTCGGACGGCCGTTCCTCCAAACGGCCCGGCCGACGGCGTTAAAGACCACGCATCCCCTCCATTTTCCCATTTCAAGGAGACGCGACATGACGAACGACGCGCACAAGCGGACGCTCCCGCTTCACGCCCTCCGTTGGTTTCAAACGGAAATCGATTATTGGCGTCAAAACAACATTCTCGACGCGGCGACGGCGGCCCGACTCCGCGCCCTTTACGTCGAATCCCCCGACTCGGCGACGCTCGCCCGTTCCGATCGCCGCGATACTTTCGGCCGTTTCCTCGTTTTTGCGACGGCGACGCTCGGAACGCTCGCGCTCGGGATCGCCCTTTATTTCCTCTTCGCGGCCGCTTGGGAAAATCTCGGCCAACCTTGCAAAATCGGCGTTTTAGTCGGTTCGCTCGTCGTCGCTTATCTCGGAGCGTTCGCGGCGCGTCTCGGCGGGCGTCCAAATTTTTCGGCGGTCTTTTTCTTTCTCGGCGCGTTCGTTTTCGGGCTGAGCGTTTGGCAATTCGCGGAAATTTTTCGGTTCGAGATCGCGTTTCCAACGGCGTATTGGATTTGGGGAGCCGTCGCGTTCGCCGTCGCTTTTTTCGGCGACCGGGCCCCGACGCATTACCTTGCCGCCGCGCTTCTCGCCGTTTGGACGGTTTTCGAGACGTCGTTCGACCGTCCGACCGCGTTTTCTCCGGCGTTCTTTTGCGATTCGCTCCCCAACGCCGCCTACTCGCTCCCGATCTTCGCCGCCTTGGGATACGCTTGGGGCGCTCGGCGCGGCGCGAGCGGCGTTTCGCTCCTTTACGCGCTTTTAACCGTCTTTTGGACGGCGCTTCAATACTTCGTTTGGCTGGAATCGCGCAACGTCGCCGAATTCCCAATCGTCCCATTTTACCTGATTTTCCTTTTCGGCGGCGTTTATTTCGTCGGTTCGAAACTGATCGCCGACCGTTTCGTCGCGTCGATCCTGCGGCGTCTCGGCGCCGTCGCGGTTTTCTTTTTCATTCCGATCTTAACGCGTCTCGACTTTTACGACCGCCGCTCCGATTACGACCTCCAAGCGACGCTCGTCTTTTTCGCCGTTTGCGGAGCGATTGCGGTCGCGACGTTTTTCATCGCGTTTAGAAAGCGTCCGGAACTTTTCGCGAAAGGCCGCGGTCGACACGCTTTGCTCGTTTCGCCGGCCGGGGTTGCGATTTTAATGATTTTGCCGTTTTTAACCGACGTTTTCAGGTCGTTCGCCCCGCTTGGCGCCGACGGCGACGCGCTCCGAGAAACGCTCGCCCTCGTCGCCGCCGCTTGGACGAACGTTCTCGTCGTCGCGGTCGCGTTCGTCTCGTTCTTTGTCGGCGCGTTTCGGAGCGCTCGCCTTTACTGGTTCGGCGTCCTTTACTTCCTCGTTTGGTTAACGTTGCGTTATTTTGCGTTTGACCGCGACGACGCGACGCTCGCCGTTTGGTTCTTCGGCGCGATCTCGCTCGCCCTGTTCGCCGCCGCCGTCTTCTTCGCAAGACTCCGCGCCCGATTCGACGCA
>CAZIJJ010000018.1:2983-67122 GCA_964539525.1 uncultured Planctomycetaceae bacterium
ACCGACGCAACCGACGCAACCGACGCAACCGACGCAACCGACGCAACCGACGCAACCGACGCAAAGCGCGAACCGGCGTTCGTCGCGTTCCTCGCCGACGCGCTCAACGCTCCGGTCGCCGCCGAAACGTCCGCCGTTTCCGTTGCGAACGACGCAACCTCCCGCCGTTTCTCGTCTTGCGCGCTCGCCGCCGTCGTCGCCGCCCAGTTCGCGATCCTCGGTTTTATCGCCCTCGAAAGCGCTCGGCCGTTCGTTCCGGTCGACGAGTTCGTCGTCGAAGCGGTCGCGACCCGCGCTTACCGTCGCGATTTCGAGGCGTTCGGGCGCGACGACGGCCCTTATCTTAAGCTCGAATACCCCTTCGCCAACCCCGAAAATCCGCGACGGCGCGAGTACTCGGGCGTCGTTCTCGGCGACGGCGACGCGACGTCGGTCGTCGACGAAAGCGACGGTTCGCGAACGGTTTACGTCGTTTTGCGCCGCAATCCGAAAACCGAAGTCGCTTGGGCGACGCGCCTTGCGTCGCAACGACCGACGGCGCTTGCTCCCGACGAACTTCTTCTCGTCGGACGGCGTCCTTTCCGTTTGAGCGCCGCGTCGACGGCGTTCCCCGGCGTCGACGAGTTCCCCCGGGTTCCCGGCTCCGCGTTCGAACACAATCGTTACCTGCGGCCCGCGGCCCGTCGGGTTCGCGTCAAAATCGCGACGGCGGCGGACGGAACCGCCCGCGTCGTCGACGTCGAGTTCGTCCCGATCCCGGAAGAGGAGCTCGAACGTCTTGAAGACGCGCAAAATACAGAAGACGCGGAATATAGAGAAACCGCCGACGTCGCCGCCGAACCGTCGGAACCGTCGGAAAACACGGAAAACGCCCCGCGCGTTGAAGCGATGACGCCGAAAAACCTTGAATGATCGCCGCGCTAAACGCCGCCGTTTCGTTCTCGGGCGCCCGCCGATTTTGAAATCGCCGGACGCCCGTTTTTTTTTGCGCGACCGTTAAATTTTGCCGCAACGTTTCCCGTTCCTCGCCGCTTTTGCGAAAATCGCTCTTGCGCGAAACCGGAAAAATCGTTACGATGCGAACAATCGGAAGCGTTCGGAGCCGGTTCGACGGCGCGTTTCCGGCGGCACCTTTTGCGCAAATTTCCCGGTTTAACGTTTTATGCAGTTCTTCGACGCGCTTTTCGGCAAAACGCAACGTTCGAAATTTTTCGTCGCGACCTCCTTGCTCGGCGGCTCGTTTTTTGGGTTCGTTTGCGGTTGCGCGACGCCTTTTTATTCGACCGATAATAAATTTTTGCTTCATTTTCCCGGCGCGGCGCGGCGCAGCGACCAGATTCCCGGCGTTTTGCGCCCTTGGGAGCGAATCAAATTGATCGAGGAAAAGGGCGAAAAGGGCGCGAAAGCTCCCGTCGAGGAAAAAGACGTTCTCCTTTTGCAGCTTTCGGAAGAGTTCGAAAGGTCGACGAGCCCCAACATTCGCCGTTCGTCTCTCGAAGCGATCGCCAAAATTTCGCGCAATTATTCCAATCCCGTCGCCGAAAACATTTTCCGGATCGCTTTAGAGGACAACGACCTCAATATCGCCGTTTCCGCGGCGGACGGTCTCGGCGTTTACGCGCTCGACGTTAAAGAAGGCGCCGCCGAAAGTCGACGGTTGGCCGTCGAGCTCCTCGCCGACAAGTATCGCCGCCTGCCGTTTTCCATCGCCGCCGGTTCGGAAGAGGAAAACAAGCGACGAAAAGATATTCGCGTCGCGATTTTGCGCAATCTCGCTCATTTTCAAGAAAGCGATTCGCCTTTGGTTTTCGAAACGCTTGAACTCGGGTTGACCGGCGAAAAACTCGACGACGGCGCCCTTCAAGACGCGTCGATGCGGACGCTTGCGCAGATAACCGGCGAAAAATACGGACTTGACGCCGCTCGTTGGATTCAGTTCCTCGAGTACAAACGCGGCGAGTCGAGCAAGCCGGAAGACCTTTCGATTATCGAACGAGCGCCAAAAATCGACGCCGCAATATTAAAATAAGCCGTTAATCGACGTTTTTCGATTTCAGGAATCAACTGATATTCAAAAAGACAACGATTTCCAAATTCCGTCTTAACAAAAACAAAACGCGTCAAAAAAGCAAAGCCAATGAAAATCACTCCGGAAAACTCGACCGCGTTAATTATCGACCTGCAAGAGAAAATCGTCCCGGCGATCGCCGACCCGGAACGCCTCCTTGCGCGCTCCCGCTTCCTTCTCGACGGGCTCGCCGTTTTCGACGTTCCGGTCGTTTCGACGCGGCAATACCCGAAAGGGCTCGGCGAAACGCTCCCGGAGATCGCCGACGGAATGAAAAACGCGACGGTTTTCGATAAAACGACGTTCAGCTGTTTGGCGACCGACGAAATCCGCGCCGCTTTCGTCGCCGACCCGCGTCCGAACGTCGTTCTCGCCGGGATCGAAGCGCACATTTGCGTCCTTCAAACCGCGCTCGACCTGCTCGAACTCGGCAAAACGGTTTATTGGGTCGCCGACTGCGTTTCGTCGCGCAACCCGTTCGACGCTCAAATCGCGTTCGAACGAGCCGTTCAAGCCGGAGTCGTTCCGACGACCGCCGAATCCCTCCTTTTTGAGCTGACCGGCGCCGCGGGTTCGCCGCAATTCAAGCAAATAAGCAAGTTAGCGACCGGTCGCCGTTGACGCTCGACGGCGGCGGCCCCCTTTTCGACCTTGTTTTCCGCGTCCTATCGCCCGAATTTTCTCGTCGTTTTAAGGGAGCGTTCCGACCCGATCCCCCCGAAACGCTCCCTTTTTTTCGTTCTCAAACGCTTTTCTTATCCAATTTACCCAAACCGTGCGTTCGCCGCGTTTGATTCTCTACCGTTTTGGAAGATTTTACCGTTTTTTAAGAATTTCGCTATTGACGCGCCGCTGAAGCGAATTAAAATAGGAACTAAAATAAATTACAACCATTCGGGTAGAATTAACGCGCCGCTCGTCACGCAAAGGAGAAAACGCTCGTGTCCGATTCAAACGCTCCGCAAAATCGTCGTTACCGTCCCGAAACGCTCGCCATTCACGCCGGACAGATCCCCGATCCGACGACGCAAGCCCGCGCCGTCCCGGTTTATCGGACGACGGCTTACGATTTCGGCAATTCGCAACGCGCCGCCGATCTCTTCGCGCTTCGAGAAAGCGGCAACATTTACGCCCGTTTGTCGAACCCGACGAACGACGTTCTCGAGCGGCGGCTCGCGGCGCTCGACGGCGGGATCGCGGCGGTTTCCCTTGCGAGCGGAACGGCGGCGATTTACTTTACAATAACCAACATCGCAACCGTCGGCGACAATATCGTTTCAGCAAACAACCTTTACGGCGGTACTTTCACGCAATTCGATTCGATTCTTCGTTCGCAGGGAATCGACGTCCGTTTTACCGCCGTCAACGATTTCGCGGCGATCGAAGCGGCGATCGACGAGCGGACGCGGGCGCTTTACGTCGAAACGATCGGAAATCCCGGTCTCGAAATCGCCGACCTCGAACGTTACGCGGCGGTTGCCGAGCGCTTCCATTTGCCGCTGATCGTCGACTCCACTTTCACGCCGCCGACGTTGTTGCGCCCGATCGAATACGGCGCCGACGTCGTCGTTCACTCCCTTTCGAAATGGATCGGCGGGCACGGCGCGGGTATCGGCGGAATCGCGATCGACGCCGGCAAGTTCGACTGGAGCGACCCGAAATTCAAGTTGTTCAACGAGCCGGACTCCGGTTACGGCGGACTTCGTTTCGCGACCGATCTCGGCGCGCTCAACCCGGCGGCGTTTTCGATTCGTTTGCGAACGGTCGGGCTGCGCAATCAGGGGCCGACGCTCGCGCCGGACGCCGCTTGGACGTTTTTGCTCGGAGTTGAAACGCTCCCGCTTCGAGTCGAGCGGCATTGCCAAAACGCGCTGGCGGTCGCCCGCTTCCTTGAATCGCGCAAAGAGGTAAGCTGGGTAAAATACCCCGGCCTTAACGGCGGGTCGACGGCGCAAAAATACCTTCCGAACGGGGCCGGGGGCGTCGTCGCGTTCGGCGTTCCGGGCGGAGCGAAAGCGGCGCGGCGTTTCGTCGATTCGGTCGAACTTTTCAGTCTCGTCGCAAACGTCGGCGACGCCAAGAGTTTGATCATTCACCCGGCGAGCGCGACCCATTCGCAGCTGAGCGAAGACGATTTGCGCCGCGGCGGCGTTTCGCCGGAGTTAATCCGCCTCTCCGTCGGGCTCGAATCGATCGACGACATTTTGGAAGACCTCGACGCCGCGTTCCGCCGCCTTTGATCGCCGAAACGTCTTCGACGCCGGTCGGCCGTCGCGCCGTCAAAAAGCCCCCGGCCGCCCTATCTTAACGCTCTAACGATCGTTCGAAAGCAAAACGCCGAGTTTTCTTAACGAAAATCGGCGTTTTGCTTCGCTTTTCAACTGCGTCGTCAGTAAACGACGACGCCGCTGATCAAGATATCGGGCCCGACCGTTTCGGTTTTGCGGTTTTTAAGGGTCGCCGCTTTGCGCATCAACTCGCGCCCGACGCCGCCGACCGGAACGATCGCTTCGCTCCCGCCGACGATCTTCGGCGCGACGAAAACTTTCACCTCGTCGATCGTTTCCAGGTCGAAGAGCCGCCCGAGCAACTCGCCGCCCCCTTCGACCAGCACGTTCGTCATCCCGCGGGCGGCCAGCTCTTTCAACAGCAAAAGAAGCCGCTGTTCGCGAGTCGGCGCGTCGATCACCAACACTTCGGCGCCCTTCGACTCCCAAAAAACTTTCTTTTCGGCGGGCGCTTCCGGCCCAAAAACGAGCAGCAGCGGCACGTCGCGCGCCGTCAGGGCCAATTCCGAAAACGCCGACAGCGTTCCGCCGGAGTCAAAAACGATGCGCGTCGGCGTCCGCAGGGGCGTTTCCCCGTCCGGCAGGCGAACCGTCAACTTCGGGTCGTCTTCCATCGCGGTGCGGCTTCCGATCAAAATCGCGTCGACCCGGGAGCGCAAACGATGAACGAGCGCCCGCGATTCTTCGGAGGAAATCCAATAACTCGACCCGATCCGAGTCGCGATTTTTCCGTCGAGCGTCATCGCCCATTTCCCGATGATCCAAGGGCGTTCTTTCGTCAGCCGCGTCCAGTAAGGGGCGTTTAACTCGCGCGCTTTGCTTTCCAGGACGCCGACTTTCACTTCGATTCCGGCCGCTTCGAGCTTCTCGATCCCGGATCCGTCCACCTTGGGAAACGGATCGCGGGTCGCGACGACGACGCGGCGGATCCCGGCGGCGATAACGGCGTCGCAACAAGGCGGCGTTTTTCCGAAATGCGAACACGGCTCCAGCGTTACGTACATCGTCGCCCCCCGCGCCGCGTCCCCGGCGGCGTTCAAGGCGTTGATCTCCGCGTGCGGCCCGCCAAATTTCTCGTGCCAACCTTCGCCGACGATCCGCGACTCGGCGGTTTCGGCCTCAAAATCGGAACAATCGGCGCAATCGACGTCCGCGTTCTCGCAACCGGCGGCGATTTTAGCGCAATCCGTCGTTCTCGGGTCGCGAACGATCACGCACCCGACCATCGGGTTCGGCTCGACGGCGCCTTGTCCTCGAGCGGCCAGTTTCAGCGCGCGGCGCATATAAAATTGATCGACGTTCGAACTCATCTCGAGCGATCCTTTCGTTTAAAGGCGACGCGTTTTTCATTTTGCAACGAAAAACAAAGAAAAGAGCGTTTTTCTCGCCGACGCAAGGCCGACGATCTCAAAAACGCGGCGAAAACGACGCGCCGTTTTCGCCCTTCATCTCGAATTATAAACGAGTCGCCCCGGAAAAACAAGCTTTTTTTTTCGAACGCGCAATTTTCGAGAAAACGCCGCCCGCGACGCGTCAAAATAAACCGATAAAGCAAGATGGGCAAGCGTTTTCAGTCGTTTCTTTCGTTGCAACCGCTAAAATCGACGACGTCGGCGCCGTTTTTTTGTCGGTCGTTCGAACGCGACGATTGAGAAAAACGCTTCCCGTCCGCGCCCGTCAACGAAAAGACGCCGCCCGCAAACGAAAAAACCGCCCCGACGAACGCCCGTTCGTCAAGACGGTTCCTTTTAGAAAAACAACTCGAATTTCAAATCAAAGCGCCGCGACGCGGGCCCGTCTCGATCCGGACGGCGAATCGCCGTTCACTCGCTCGCTTTTTGCTCGTTGCGGAGACGAATCAGGTCGGCGGTCGTTCGCATCGCGCAAAATTTCGGGCCGCACATGGTGCAATAATTCTCGTTCGCGATCGTTCCGTCCGGATTTAGCGTCGGATGGAGCCCGCGCGGACAACGCGTCGCGCCGTTTTCGCCCGCGCCGTCGCCGTCCCGCCCCGCGTCGGTCGAAGTCGCCCGCGCCTCTTCGTAATATTGCCGAGCCCGCTCCGGGTCGAGCGCAAGCTCAAACTGACGCTCCCAATCGAACGCGAACCGGGCGCGCGCCATTTCGTCGTCTCGATCTCGAGCGCCGGGCCGTTTCAGCGCGACGTCGGCGGCGTGCGCGGCGATCTTGTACGCGACGCAACCGTTTCGAACGTCTTCGAGATTTGGGAGGCCCAAATGTTCCTTCGGCGTAACGTAACAAAGCATCGCCGCCCCGCAGAACGCCGCGGCCGTCGCCCCGATCGCGCTCGTAATGTGGTCGTAACCGGGCGCGATATCGCAAACGACCGGGCCGAGGACGTAAAACGGCGCCCCGAAACACTCCTTTTCCTGCCGCTTCATGTTGTCGGCGATCTGATCGAACGGCACGTGCCCCGGCCCTTCGATCATCACCTGCGTTCCCTTAGCCCAAGCGCGTTTCGTCAGCTCGCCCATCGCCGAAAGCTCCGCGAACTGCGCCGCGTCGGAGGCGTCGCGCAGGCACCCCGGCCGCATGCCGTCGCCGAGGCTCCAAGCGACATCGTATTCGCGCATAATGTCGCAAAGGTCGTCGAACCGTTCGTAAAACGGATTTTCGGCGTTGTGGGCGACCATCCATTTCGCCGTCAACGACCCGCCGCGACTAACGATCCCGGTCAACCGCGAATCGACGAGCGGGATGTGCCGTTTCAAAAGCGCGCAGTGAATCGTCATGTAGTCGACGCCCTGTTTCGCCTGCTTCTCAACCGCGTCCAGGATATTTTGCGGCGTCATGTCGAGGATATCGTCGAGTTCCTCGCAAATCTGGTAGAGCGGCACCGTTCCGACCGGAACCGAAACGGCGTCGATCATCCGCAAACGCAACGCGTCCAAATCGGCGCCCGTCGACAGATCCATGATCGTGTCGGCGCCGTATTTAATCGCGCACTCGATCTTTTCCAGCTCGCGGCGCTCGTCCCCGGCCAACGCCGAAACGCCGAGGTTCGCGTTGATCTTCGTCGTCGCTTTCCGCCCGATCGCGATCGGCGACAACCCTTTCTTCAAGTGAACCTTGTTCGCCGGAACGATCATTCGCCCGGCCGCAATCTCCGCGCGCAGCGTTTCGACGTCGAGCCGCTCTTTCTCCGCGACGATTTCCATCTCCGGAGTGATCTCGCCCGCCTGAGCGGCGGTAAGTTGCGTCCGCGTCATCAAAAACGACCTTTCGTCAATATAATCGAAAAACGGATCTCAAAGGAACGGCGCTCGAACGTTTCGCCAAGCCCGCGTCCCGTTCATTATAACGTCGAAACCGAGTCGGTCAAGGCCCCCGCCGCCGCTTTACATTTCGAGCGTTCCGATAATATCGGCGATATTTTTGATTCCAGCCTTCTCCATCTCGATCGGAAGCGCGTCGAGGATCCGCGTCGCCGCGTCCGGCTCGTAAAAATTCGCCGTTCCAATTTCAACAGCCGAAGCGCCCGCGACGAGAAAATCGAACGCGTCGTCGACCGTCGAGATCCCGCCGATCCCGATAATCGGCAACTTCACCGCCTGCGCGATCTGCCAAACGCAACGGAGCGCGATCGGCTTAATCGCCGGGCCGCTGAACCCGCCGCAACCGTTCCCCAAACGCGAACGCCGCCGCCGCCAATCGACGGCGAGTCCGTAACAGGTGTTCGTCGCGGAGATCATGTCGGCGCCCCCCGCTTCCGCCGCTTTAGCGATATCGGCGATTTTCGTAACGTTTGGCGACAATTTTACAGAAAACGGCAATTTGAGCGATTTTCGCATCGCCGCGGTCATTTTTTCGCAAAGGATCGGATCCGTCCCGTAATCGACGCCGCCGCTGACGTTCGGACAGCTGACGTTCAGCTCGATCGCCGCGATCCCCGGCTCGGCGCTCAACCGCTCGCCCAAAATCGCGCAATCGTCGATTTTTTTCGCCGCGACGCTAACGATAATCGGGCAACGCAAGGTTCGCAGATACGGCAGTTTTTTCGCGATAAACTCGTCGAGTCCGTCGTTGTCGAGCCCGATGGCGTTCAGGAGCCCGGCGGTTGTCTCGACCGTTCGCGGCGGTTTGTTCCCGGCGCGCGGTTCGACGGTGATCGTCTTCGGAACGACGCCGCCCAAACGGGAAAGATCGACGACGCCCGCCATCTCTTTAGCGTAACCGAAAGTCCCCGACGCGACGAGAATCGGATTCGGCAACTCGACCGAGCCCAAACGAACGGAAAGCGACATATTGCCCGCCCTTATATTTTACGTTTCTTAACGATTTTACCTAAATTACGTTTTTACGCCGACGCTCGCCCCGCCGCCGTCAACGAGGATACCGTCGAACGATCTTTTCCCGCATCTCGCGCGGCGCCCACCGGTAACTTTCGAACGCGTCGTACAGCGAAAACAGGATCTCGCGCACGTCGTAATTGAAATTTTTCAACAAAATTTCCAACTCGGCGTCCTCCGGCGTCATGTCGAGGTCGTCGAGGAGATGGTTGAGGATCTGGCGCAAGATCTCGACCGACGGCGTCGCGCGGAACAAAACCGGGATCCCGATGGCCGGCGAATGCGTCGTCAGCAGGAGCCCGAGCCGGTTCATGCGGCAAAACGTCCGAACGACGACGCGGTTCGCGTAAGACAACTGCTCGAACCCGTCGAAAAAGACGACTTTTTTGTCGAACATCGCGCCCCGTTTCTTTTGGAAATCGAGGGTCGGAAGCGGAATTTCGAGCTTCTTTTGCGCCGGTTCGGGCCGCGACGGCTCGACGGCGGCGCAATTCGTTCGATCCGACGGCTCGACTTTCTCCCCGTCGGGCGAACCCGCGACCGGCTCGTTCGGGGGCGCGACGCCGGGAAAAGGCGCGAACGGCGTCGGCGCGGGCGCTGGGTCGTTTCCTTCCCCTTGACGCTCTTGCGTCGGTCGCGGCCAACGAGGCGAAGCGTCGCCGCGGCGCGCCGCGTTGAAGCCGAAATTCCCGGCGGCGTTGAAACCGAAGAAGCCTTTCCGCTCCTTCGCGTCGTCTTTTTCCGTTCGTTTCGCGTTTTCCGATTTTAACGACTTTTCCGATTTTAACGTCGCGTCGGACGCCGCGCCCGCGCCGTTCCGGTCGACGCAAAACTCGTCGAGCGTCGCGACGTCGTCGTATTTCTCGTCGCTTTCGTCGCCGTTCGACTCGGCGTCGTTCAACTCGCGAACGACTTCCCGCGCCTGCGCCCAATAATCTTCGGCGGAAACAACCGGCGGCGGCAAGAGGCATTTCACCGGCAAAAACGCGGGAGCCGACTGCAAAAAACGCTGCAACTCCAACCAAAAAACGTCCGGCAAAAAGCGGTTGCGATCGTTAAGCGACCAAGAAAAAATCTCGTAACCGCGCTTCGTCAACGCCTCTTTGAGGGCAAAAGTTAGCGTCGACTTACCGCTTCCGTGCGGCCCGACGATCTGCCCCCGACGCCCGTTCGTCTCAAAGCGGTCGACCAAAAACTGCAGGCAAACCGAGCCGCGAATATCCTCGCCTGCGCCGAGCGCGCGGATGAAAAACTCCTCGAATTTCGCCGGTTTGCTCGCCTTCAACTGCCGCAAAAACGAGCGTTCGAAGAAAAACGGCGTTTTCCCCGGGGCGGTGAACCGCGTCGAAAAGGGGTTGCTTTCGGGAAATCTCGAGCGGTCGTCCGCTCGCTCTCCGCGTTGCTCGCCGGTTCGCGCGGCGTCGGGGGCGTCGGTCGTAAAAGGAGCGCTCATTGTTTCCACCGCAATTCAATAACGTGCTTAAAATCAAAATTAACGACAATTAACGGCGCGACCGTCGCTCGGCGAATCGTCCGTCGAATCGCTCGACGCTCCGGAACACCGACTCAACGTCCGCATATCGGGCAAGTTGCCCAAACGGAACGGCGCCTCGTCGACGAGCTGTTTTCCGTTCGCCAAAAAAGCGCGAACCCGAACGCGCCAACGAATTTTAATCAAATTTCCCTCGTAGGAAAGGGGCGACGGCGGCAACACGGCGCTGAATCGCCCCGGCTGCAACGGATCGATCCAGTCCCCTTCCTGACTCGAAAGCCGCCAAAAAGCGTGCGTTCCGACGTCCTCGTTCCCCTTCCCTTCGGTTTGCCAAAGGATCGAAATCTCGACCGCGTCGATCGTCGCCTCGCGCGCCTCGTTCAAAAAATAACTTCCGGAAATCGTTTCGCCCGGAAAATAAAGGCGCGCGCCGCGACCGTCCAAACGCACGACGATCTGTTCGGAAGCCGACGAACGGCGAATCTGCGGAAAAGTTACGGTCGCGGGAAACATCGTTCTCTTTAAATCTCCCTCAAAACGCCGACGACGCCGCCCGCCGCGTCCCGGCGACGAGCGCCCAGCGGCGCAAAAAGCCCTCGACGCTCTCAATATACCCCCAAGCGCTCCGTTCGTCAAGGCGCGACGCCGCCCCGACGCGGATTCGACTTCCGTTCGGCGCCCGTTTTATTCCGTTCGACCGCGACGTTCGGCGCATTCGTCTTTAACGGCGCGTTCGTTTCAACCGTCAAAACCGTTCGAACCGTTGCAATCATTCGCTCGACGGGACGCAAATAAAACGGAAACCGACGTAAGGCCCCTTGCGGTCGGCGTCGTAAAACCCGCGGCGCGCCGTCCGACACTCCGACGCTTCGCTGTCCCAGCACCCGCCCCGGTCGGCGCGAATATTCCCCGGGCACTCCTCCGGCGTCGCGCCGGTCGGGTCGACCGCCGGAAGTCCGCGCCCCTCGGCGTCGGTCGGGTAATCGCCGAAACGATCGGCGCACCATTCCCAAAGATTGCCGCAGACGTCGTAAAGCCCCCAGGCGTTCGGCTTTTTCGTCGCGACGTCGCGAGTTCCGCCGCCGTTTTCGTCGCCGAACCAGGCGATTTCTTCGAGCGTCGCCGCCGGATAAGGCCCGGTCGTTCCGGCTCGAGCCGCGTACTCCCATTGCGCCTCGGTCGGAAGCGCGAACCAAACGTCGTTCGCCGCGTCGGTTTTGGCGGATTCTTTCGATTTTTCCGATTTTTCAGGCTCTTTTCCGCCGACTCGCCGACTCAACGCGGCGCAAAACGCGGCGATTTCCTCGAGCCCGACCGAATCGACCGGGCGCCGTTCCCCGCGAAATTCGCTCGGATTCTCGCCGCAAACGACGCGCCACATCGCTTGCGTCGTTTCCGTCTCAAGTATCCAAAATCCGCGTGTTAATTCGACTTCACGCCGATATTCGTAATAATCGCGCCCCTCTTCGGTCTCCGGGCTCCCTTGCCAAAATCGGCCCGGCGGAGCCCAGCGGAACGCGAACTCGACGCCGTCGACGACAAACGCCCGGCGTTCTCCCGCTTTTTCGCCCGGAGTCGCCAAAACGAACGCCGCGCGATTTTCGCCGTTTGCCGAAATCGCCGTTTTTGCCGTTCCTTCGCCGTTTGCGCAAACAGCCCCGCCGTCAAAATCAGCAAAGCCGACGCAGAACCCCAACGCCGCCGCGACGAGCGCCAAGCGCTCGAACCGCCGCGCTTTTTCGCGCCGTTCCATCGGATCCCCCCTACTATTATCCTCAGTCTCGCCGTCGTCGGCCAACCCGCAAAATCGTTAAAACCGCCGTTTTTTCGCGGCGTTTCGCGCCGTCGACGCCGCGATTTTGACGGTTGCGACGGTTTTAACGAACTTCACTCAGTCGATCAACTTCCACGAAGCGCAACGAAGCGACGCGACCGACGCCCCCTTCATAACTTCGTACCAGACGGTGCGAAGCGTTCCGTCGGGCATTTGAACCGTCGACGGGTACCCGAGATCCCACGAAACCGCGTCGCCGTACACGACCATCGCCTCCGACCACGTTTCGCCGCAATCGTCGCTGACCCGCGCTTGAACGCCGATCGGAGCGCGTCGATGTCCGTACGTCATCAGGAGCCGCCCGTCCCGCAAGCGCGTCAGCTGGGACGGGATCCCCCAAACGCCGATCGCCCGCGGAACCGACCACGTCGCGCCGCCGTCCTTCGAAATCGTTTGCAGATTTTCGCAGTGATTATTCTTATTTTCGTTTCGAATTTGCGCGACGAGCGTTCCGTCGGTCGCCTCGACGGCGTGCAACTCGTGGTATTGGACGACCGAATCGCCGTCGCGAACCGGCATAACCCCCCTAACTTCCCAAGTTTGCCCGTCGTCCTTCGAAACGCAGGCGCCGACGCGCTTCGCGTCCGTCCAAAGCTCTTTTCCGACGTAAAGGAGCGTCCCGTCGGCGAGTTGGCAGGGGCCGTGCGGGCTGTTGAACGGCGTCGCAAGCCGCGCCGACCAAGTGATCCCGCCGTCGGTCGAACGTTGCGCCCAACAGCCGAGTTCCTTTTTGCGCGCTTCGGCGGAGATCCGGTCGTTCGCACGCTTCCAGGAGTCGAAACGAGCGTCGCTCCACTTCCCTTCGCCCTTGGCGCGAGCGGCGATCTCGGCGTTCAACTCCGGCTCGTAAGCGAGCGAAGTAAACGTCGTAACGAGGATCGTTCCGCTGTCGGCGACGCAAATTCCGGCGTCGCGGTCGTCGATCGGGCCGTCGTAGATCGTTTGCGGCCAAGTCCACGTCTCGCCGCCGTCTCGCGAACGGAACAGATCGACGCGACCGAACGGGCAAACGTGCGCCGCGCGCCCTCCGGAAGCGACGACGAGCAGCTCGTCCCCCCGAAGCGCGACGGTCGGCCAACCGTAATAAACCCCGTCGTTCGGCGACACGCTCGCGATCTTCATCGTCTCAAACTTCGGCGTCGCGGTCGCGCCGAAAGCGAAGCGACTCAGACTCGGCGCCGCGACCGTTCCGGCCAGCAACGCCCCGGTCGTTTGCGCTAAAAATTGACGACGATTCACGTTAAAGGCCTTTTTCATCACCGTTTCTCCGTTTCGAATCGCTGAGCCGAGCGAACGTCGCGACCCGACCGCCGCTCGACGCAAGCGCCGCCTTCGCCCTTATTAATTATTATCGACAAAATCGCGCTCCGGCGCCGCCGAAATTTTCGCCGAACGCCAATCCGCTTCGATTATTATACGCGCAAGCGTCGCCGATTTCAACGCTTGAAACGAACGAAAGGAAAAAAAATCGAAAAACGTCGACGCCGAAGCCGCGCGACCGTTAAAACCGTCGCGACCGCTTCAATTATCAAAAGAAAATCCTTATTTTTGCAAACGGAAACACAAAAAAGACTTGAAACGCCGACGCCGTTCGTGTATACTACGTCAGGCGCGCCGAGGCGACGCCGTCGAAGACGCTCCGACGAACGTCGCGGGCCGCGTCTTTTCGTTGATTTTCATTTTACAAAAGCGCGTTACGAAACAACTTTCAAAAATTCGCCGCCGCGCCAATGAGCGTCGCGCCCATATCACATGTATTAACAAGGAATCTCCAATGCAACGTTGCGCTTATTCGACCGTCGCGGTTTCACGCTCGTCGAACTTTTGGTCGTCATCGCGATTATCGGCATATTGATCGGTCTTCTCTTGCCGGCGGTTCAGGCCGCTCGGGAAGCCGCCCGACGCATGCAATGCACCAACAATTTCAAGCAACTCGGCCTCGCGCTGCAGAATTACGCCGGAGCCAACGCCGACGCGTTCCCGGCCGGCAGCTGCTATTTTCTCGGCTTCAACCAAAACGCCGGCAGCGTCAACTGCCCGCTCAACAGCGGGATCGTCTTCCTACTCCCCTTCATGGAGCAAAACGCGACGTACAACGAGTACTATCGCTGGGCTTACGATTCGCTGAAAGATCCTTCGCTGACGAACAACTACGGGGCGCCGTGGGACTTGGCCGCCGCCAACCGCGATTACTGGTACGGGCAAAAGATCGGCGCGCTCCTCTGCCCGTCCGACGGCAATAACGGCGAAATCACCGCCGCGACCGGCTCGTCCTGCACCAACGTCTACATGTGCGCCGGGGACGGCATGTGGACGTTCGCCCGTCGCGCCGACCAGGAAAGGACGAGCCGCTCGAACATCGGCCCGCGAGCGTTCTGGCAACGCGAAGTCTGGAAAAAAATGAGCGCGATCACCGACGGAACCTCGAACACGATCTGCCTTAGCGAATGCGTCGTCCCGGCGAGCCGCGACACGAACGTCGTCCGACAGGGCGCGATCGCGAGTTATCAACCGCACGACGGCGAAGGCCGCCCGCAACTTTGCCTCGACAACGCGTTGGCCGCCGACCGGCTGACCGTCAGAAACGCCTGCGCCGCGCTTTGGCGGGGCCGCATCTGGTCGAACGCTCGCGCCGCGGAGGCGTGGTTCACCTGCACCCTTCCGCCGAACTCGGTCTCCTGCGTCGCGGGCAGTTTCAACTCGCACGAATGGGGCAGTTTCGCGCCGACGAGCTACCATACCGGCGGCGTCAACGCGCTCCGCGTCGACGGTTCCGTGATGTTCGTTTCCGACACGATCGACTGCGGAACTCTTTCCGCGGCGCAAGTTACCTCCGGCAAGAGCCCGTACGGCGTCTGGGGCGCGCTCGGTTCGATCAACGGCGGCGAAACGACGTCGTCGCTGTGATCGTCGTCGCCGTTAAGATCGCTAAAATCAATAAACGCGGCGATTTTGTCTCGTCGCGTTTCCTTCCCGCTCGTTTTAACGCTTAAAATCCGAAAGTTCGAAAAATGCGCAAACTCGCGTCCAACTCCCCCGTTATCCCTCCTTTCCTATTTTCGCTCGTCGCGCTCGTTTGTCTCGGCGGCGTCGTCGGGTGCGGTCGTCCCAAACCGGACGGAATGCCCAAACTCGTCCCCTGTTCGGTTAAAGTGATCCAGGACGGCGCCCCGCTCGAAGAAGCGACCGTTACTTTTCACGGCCCGGACGGCTTTAAATGGGCGGTTTCCGGAACGACCGACGCGAACGGCGTCGCGAAAATGCACACGCACGGCGCGTACCCCGGGGCCCCGGAAGGCGAATTTAAAGTAACGATAACCAAAAACGTCGTCGAAACGGCGGCGATCGACCCGAACGCTTCGGCGAGCGTAACCGTTTCCGGCGGCTCGTCTTACGACCTGGTCGACGCGTCGTTCAAAACGAAGGATTCGACCCCGCTGTCGATCGTCGTTTCCGGCAAAACGTCGGAGGAATTCGACGTCGGCGCCGCCGTTCGCGACGCGGTGCAGGCGCTTTAATCGTCGCGATCCCGACGTCCGGACAAAAAAACGCCGCTCGACGCAAAAATCGAGCGGCGTTTTTACGTTGCGACCGTCGCGACCGTTATTTTTTAACGTTGTCGACGAGCCAATTCAGTCCGTTTTTTAAAAACCGTCGAAACGCCGGATTTTCGTAAGCTTTTTTATCGTGCCCCAGCGCGAAAACGAGAACTTCCGCGTCGCCGAGCTTCCAAGTCCAAGCGACCTGCGGCGTCATGCGCGGCGCGTCCGTCTCCAAAAGAACCCTGACGTCGGGCGAAACCCACATATTTTCGTAACTTTCGTCGATAATCGTAAACGATTCCAACGGAAACGGCGGTTCGCCGTCGATTTTCGCCGGTTTCACGTCGATCGTTCGGTCGTGCTCGTAGGCGCCGAGCGGGCGGCGTTCCCCCTCGATCTCGCAATTTTGTTCGAAAACGTAGGTTCCGCCGGCGATCTTCCAGAAATCGGGCCGTTCCGGATGCGCGGAAAGTCGGTGATGCAGGAAGAACACGCCGATTTTACCGCTTTTAACGAGCGTTTCGTAACGTTCGAACTCCTCGTCGCTCATCGGCGTTTGGCACATGTCGTAAAAGAGGAGCGCGTCGAACTTTTTTTCGAGCCCCGGCGCCAGCGTCGCCCGGTCTCGCGGAAGCGTCGCCCGCGAAAATTCGAATTCTTCGCCCAACGCCGCCAACATTTCGGCGAACTCCGGTTCGTCGTAAGGATGGCCGCCGTCGAAAACGAGAACGCGAATCTTTTGCGCCTCCGTTTTTTCAGATTTTGCGGAATTTTCCGACGCAAACGCCGTCAAACTCGCCGCCGCGCAGCAAATCGCCCCCAAGACGAGAACCGCGCCGCCCCGTCGTCCGCCGAATTTTACTTTCATCGTCGCTTCTCCTTCGTTTTTCCCGAGCGCTCGCGACGATTTTAACGATTTTACCGTCGACGCCGACCCGTTCGCCGCGTCGCAAGGGAGTTTGACGCCGTTCATCTTAACGCAACGCCGTCCGAAAGTCAAGCGCCAAACCGTTTCGGCAAGAAATAAAAAAACGCCGACTCTTTAACGTCGGCGTTTTTCGTCTCTTCGAAAGCTCGACGCGCCCCGTCTTCGCTTCAAAAAGCAAGCGCAAATCTTCCCCGAGCGGAGAAAACGTTAAAAGCGCCGCTTTCACCAAGCGCAAAACGAGCGTCGGCAAGGAATCGAATTATTCGAGGCCCCAAGCGCGAATGAGGTCTTCGGCGCCCGGCGTCATGCGACGCAGTTTCGCGGCGTAAACCGCTTTCCCGGCGGCGTCGAGCGTCGGCAGCTTCGCCTTCATTTTCGTCAGTTGTTCGCGACGCTTACGACGGCACTTCAATTCCTTTTTTCTTTCGGAAATAGACACGATAATCTCCCATCGATGTGATTTTAGGCGTTCAAAACGTCGAGCGCGCCGAAAAACGTCTTCAACGACGCGGCCTCGGCAGAACAGGCGCCCTTGCGTTTTCGCGCTCGTCGTTCACGTCGATCGTCGTAAAACGTTCCGTTTCGAAAAAGCGAAACGCGATCGACGGCGAAAGCCGCGCGAAGCGCTCAAGCGTAAAAATTATACCAACTCATTCTAACACGCGCTCGCCGCTCGTCAAGGAGCGGCGGCGACGTTTTCGCGTTTTCTAACGATTTTGCGTCAAAAAAAGGGAGACCGGGACGTTTTTTTCCGCCGCGACGCCGTTTTTTTCCCGCCGCTTCCCCCGCGTTTCGTCGTTTTTCGCCCTAAATACCGACGTTTTAACAACGTTTGCGCCGGTTTTGCGGACGACGCCGGTTTTGCGGATCTTAACGCCCGTTCCCTAAAAAATTTTCCGCGACGTTCCCCGACGCCGTCGACGCGGGTTCGCCAAACGCTCCTCGACAAGCCGCGACGCCGCCTTCGCCGCCAAAACCGTCGTTCGTTCGGCGTCGGCGACGTTAAAATAGGCAAGCGCGGCAATCAGGCGATCGCGGAGGATTCGATTCGCCGGGGCGTCGGCGACGTTAAAATAGGCAAGCGCGGCAATCTAAACGGCGCGTTCTTCGTCCGCCGCCCTTAATTAAAGGACGCGAGCGCCTTGCGCCGGGCGCGTCGAAAAGATCGTCGCCTTAATACCGGTCGCTTTTTCGTATTCCGTTTCGAGAATTTTGGTAATTTCGGCAACTTTTTCCGTTTTTACCAACGAAACGGTGCAACCGCCGAACCCGCCGCCGGTGATGCGCGACCCGATAACGCCGCCTTCGGGGCCGATTTTGCGGGCGATCTCGACGAGAACGTCGATCTCCGGGCAGGAAACTTCGTAATCGTCGCGAAGCGAATAATGGCTGGCGAACATTTGCTCGCCGACGGTCGCCCAATCGCCGTCGACGAGCGCGTCGGCCATTTTCACGGCGCGGGCGTTTTCGCCGACGACGTGTCGAGCGCGCCGATAAAGGCGGTCGCCGTTCCGTTCGTCGATCAACTTATCTTTCGACGCTTCCAAGGTTTCCATCGAGACGTCGCGCAAAAATTCGACGCCGAGACGACGGGCCGCTTCCTCGCAGCTGGCGCGGCGTTCCGGGTATTCGCTCCCGGTGAGCGCGTGCTTGACGTTCGAGTTGGCGATCAACACGGAGACGCTCGGATCGGAAATCGGCGCCGATTTCGTTTCGTAACTGCGGCAATCGAGGAGCATCGCGCAATCTTTTTCGGCGAGCGCGGAGATAAATTGATCCATGATCCCGCATTTCATTTTCGCGAAGACGTGCTCCGCCTTTTGGCAAAGGAGCGGTTTTTCGACGGCGCCGAATTTAACGCCGCTCAACTCTTCCATCAGCGTCGCGACGGCGACTTCAAGGGACGCGGAACTCGAAAGCCCGCCGCCAAGCGGAACGTTCGACGCGATAACGGCGTTGAAACCGGAAACTTTCGCGCCCTTTTCGAGCGAACAGGCGATCGCGCCCTGAACGTAGGACGTCCATTCGACTTTGTCGGCGGGCAAAATTTCGCCGGAGATCGCAAAATCGGCGGTTTCGTCGGTCGCTTGCGCGTAAATCGTCGCTTTCTCGGCGCCGTCGTTCGGCCCGGCGGCGACGATCGTCCAACGCTCGATCGCCATCGGGAAGACGAAACCGCCGTTGTAATCGGTGTGTTCGCCGATCAAATTGACGCGCCCGGGCGCCGCGACGAGCGTTTGCGGCTCCGCGCCGAATTTTTCGCGAAAAAGGGTCTTCGTTTCGTTCAACAGCTCTTCAAAAAGTCGGTCGGACATCGGTTTCGTCCTTTGCGTTAGTAAAATAAAATCGAAACAATCGGAATAATCGCTAAAATCAACGAACGCCAATCGACGCGACGCCCCCCGACGCCGAAGCGACGCGAACGCAAAACGCCCCCGTCGACTCCGACGCTCGTTCGGAACCGCGTTAAAATCGGTCTAAGCCGCGCGATCGGAACGCCGACGCAACGCTTTTGCCCCGTCGCCGCCCGTTTCGTTCAGTATACCGGAAAAACCTTCCGTTTTCAAGCGTCGCCGCGGAGAAATTTATCGAACGCCGCTTCCGAATCGAGTTCCGCCTCGACCCAGGCGCCGTCGACGAGAGTCGCGACCGAGCAACCGCGCCAGTCGTCCTCCTCCTTCTCCTCGTCCTCGCCGTAAGGAACGACCAAAACGACCGCGCCGTTTTCGTTGGTAATTTGGCCGCCGTCCGACTGTTCGAACCCGTTCGTTTCGGAGCGGAACCAGGCGGCCAGCGTCGCGACGGCGTCCCAATTCGCTTCCTCGAACCCGTCGTCAAGGATCTGAAACGCGAAGCAACCGGTCGTCGTCGCGAATTTTTCGATCGCCCAAGCGCGGTTGCGTTCCGGGAGCATCTCGCCGACGAGTTCGCGAAATTCGGCAACTTCCTCGGCCAGCATTTCCGAATCGGAAAGCGCGTCAAATTCGAGGATCGCGACTTCGCGGTCTTCGTTGTCGACGAAAAGGATCTGGATCGGCTCGGCGTCGAGATTATCTTCGTCTTCTTCGTCGACGATCGGGATCGCGGAGAGCGGGATATCCTCTTTTTCGAGATAATCTTCGATCTCGGCCAGCCAAAGACGCTTTTCGACGGTCGTAAAAACGCGGTAGAAAAAGTCCATTATCTTTCCTATTTTTCTATTTTCTCAAAAATTGCCGACGCAAACCGCCCAAGCGGTCGACGCGTCCGTTATTTTCTGTTTAACCGTTAAATTCAAGCGCCCGTCGCGTCCGTTTTGCGCAACCGGCGCGGGCGCGTTTTCCCGGCCCAAAGCCGAACCAGCTCGACGAGCGTTTCGGTCGCCTTCTCCAAATCTTCGACGTCGAGCCATTCCCGGGTCGAGTGAAAATTCCGTCCGCCGGTAAAAATATTCGGCGTCGGCAAGCCCATTTCGGTCAAGCGCGACCCGTCGGTGCCGCCGCGAATCGGAACCCAACGCGGTTCGAGCCCGACGTTGCGAACCGCCGTTTCGAGCGTCTCCAACACTTCCGGCGCGTCCTTCAGAAAATACCCCATATTCTCGTATTGACGAACGACGTCCAGCTCGCAAACCGCGTCGGAGTCGGTTTCGACGACGATCTTCTCGATCGCCGCCTCGAGCAAACGGCGGTTTTCGGCTCTCGCCTCCTCGTCGAACGCGCGGAGAAGAAAAACGGCCTTCGCGCTCGAAACGCCGCCGTCAAGTTTGTAAAGATGGATAAACGGTTCTCGATTTTCCGTTTGTTCCGGCGTTCGCTCGGGCGGAAGTTCGGCGACGATCCGCGCCAGGATCGCCGCCGCGTTGATCATCGTTCCCTTCGCTTCGCCGGGGTGAACGTCGACGCCGCGAACGACGACCGTCGCGCGGTCGGCGGAGAATGTTTCGCCGTTGATCTCGCCGCCCGGGCCGCCGTCGACGGTGTACGCGCAATCGGCGCCGAACCGCTCGACGTCGAAAAACGCCGTTCCGTTCCCAATTTCTTCGTCCGGCGTGAAGCAAACGCGAACGTTCGCCCGCCTTTCCGTCGAGTTCGCCAGCCGCTCGACCGCCGCCACGATCGCCGCGATCCCCGCCTTGTCGTCGGCGCCGAGAAGGGTCGTTCCGTCCGAAACGACGAAGCGCCGTCCGACGAGCGATTTCATTTCGTCCGTTTCCGGAATAACGTCGCCGTTTTCAAGCGGGATATCGCCCCCTTCGTAAACGAACGTTTTCGGCCGGACGTTCGCCCCGGACGCGGCGCAGGAAACGTCGAGGTGCGCGATCAGCCCGACGGTCGGAACCGTTTGCGGCTCGTCGGAAGCCGGAAGAGTAGCGGTAACGTAACAACGCTCGTCGACGGCGGCGTCGGCGAGCCCGATCTCGCGCAGTTCGTCGACCAAAACGCGGGCCAACTCGAACTCCTTCGGCGAACTCGGAGTCGTCGTCGCCTCTTCGTTCGACGTCGTTTCGATCGCGACGTATTTCAAAAATCGTTCGAGCGGGCTCTTCAAAGTCATCGTTTCGGCCTCCGCGCCGCCGTTTTTCGGGCGGCTTTTTCTCGTTTTTGTCAATATTAATTAATATATTAATTAACGCGGCGCTCCGCGAACGTCAAACCGCCGCGCTCAACGGCTCGCCGCCGCCGTCGCAACCGTTAAAATCGTCAGCGTCGCCCTTTCGGATCGGACGTCTCCAAATACCGCTTCAACCGCTCGAGCGTCGTCAGCGCCTCGATCGGCGTCATTCGGTCGACGTCCAAACGGCGCAACTCGTCGACGACCGGATGATCTTCCGGGCCGAAAAGCGAAAACTGAACGCAATCGCGCGCCTCGGAACCCTTTTTCCGGTCTTTGCGCGACATGCTCCGGAGCGTTTCCCGCACCGCGTCGGTCGCCTGCCCGGCCCGCGCCGCCTCCAAACCGCTCAAAATTTCGCGGGCTCGCTCGACGACCTCCTTCGGAACCCCGGCGAGACGAGCGACGTGAATACCGTAACTTTTATCGGCGGCGCCGGGCGCGATCTTGTGCAAAAACGCGATTTCGTCCCGCCATTCCCGCACCGCGACGTTAAGATTGCTAACGCCGTCGTAAAGATCGGCCAAATCGGTCAACTCGTGGTAATGCGTCGCGAAAAACGTGCGGCATTTGATTTTCTTCACGATAAATTCCGCCAACGCCCACGCCAGCGAAACGCCGTCGTAAGTGCTGGTTCCCCGACCGATTTCGTCCAACACGACGAGACTGCGCGGCGTCGCGTTGTTGAGGATGCGGGCCGTTTCGATCATTTCGACCATAAACGTGCTTTGCCCGCGCGTCAACTCGTCGGAAGCGCCGACGCGAGCGAAGATTCGGTCGACGACGCCGATCGTCGCCTCGCGCGCCGGGATGAAAGAGCCGACTTGCGCCATCAACGTCAGAAGCGCGGTTTGTCGGATAAACGTGCTTTTCCCCGCCATATTCGGGCCGGTGATGAGGTGCAAAAAGCCGTTTTTTTCGTCGCAATAAGCGCTGTTCGGGACAAATTCCCCCGCCGGAAGGGTCGCGTCGAGCGACGGATGCCGCCCGTCTTCGATCCGCAAAATCGGCTCGTCGACCATCTCCGGACGGCAGTAATTCCCGCGCTCGGCCAACGACGCGAGCCCGGCCAGAACGTCGAAGTGCGCCAACACGTTCGCCGCCCGCTGGATGTCGGCGCGGACGTCCGCGACCTTGCGCCGAAGCGTCGAAAAAATCTCGAATTCAAGCTCTTTCGCGAGCTCCTCGGCGCCGAGCGTCTTCTCCTCGTACTCCTTAAGCTCCGGCGTTACGTAACGTTCGACGTTTTTCAACGTTTGTTTCCGAACGTAATTTTCCGGAACTTTATCGGCGTTCGAGCGCGACAACTCGATATAGTAACCAAAAACATTATTGAAACCGATTTTCAATCCCGTCAGCCCGGTGCGCCGGACTTCGGCCGCCTGATACGCGGTCAGCCACTCTTTTCCGCCGCGTTGGAGCCGCCGGTATTCGTCGAGTTTTTCGTCATAACCGTCGCAAACGAACCCGCCGTCGCGGAAATTCAACGGCGCTTCGTCTCCAAGCGCGCGCTCGATCTCGTCGCAAAGCTCGTTTTTCGGTTCGAGATGCTCGCCCAGCGTCTTCAGAAGGCGGCTCGACGACGCCTCGAGAAACCCCTTGAACGTCGGAAACGAACGGAGCGTTTTGCCGACGGCGATCAAATCGCGCGGCGTCGCCCGCTCCTGCACGACGCGGGAAATGATCCGCTCCAAATCGAAAACGCCGGCGAACGCCGCGCGGATCGGGGCCATGTCGGCGCCGCGCTCGATAATCTCGGCGACCGCGTCCTGCCGAATCGAAATAAGATCGCACTCGGTCAACGGATACGACACCCACTCGGCGAGAAGGCGGCTCCCCATCGACGTAACGCAGCGATCCATCGTCGCCAGGAGCGAACCTTCCCGCCGCCCGTCGCGATAAGTCCGGACGATTTCGAGACTTCGGCGCGTCGCCTCGTCGATTTCCAGCCGTTTTCCTCGACGGTACGGCGCGAGCGCGTCGATGTGTTCGAGCGATTGCTTTTGCGTTTCGAGCAAATAATCGATAACGCCCCCCGCCGCCTGCAACGCGCAAACGTCGTCTTTTTCGTTAAAACCGAACCCCTCGAACGTCGACAGCCGAAAGTGTTTCGAAAGCGCGTCGAACGCCGTCCGCTTTGCGAAAACCCAGCCGGGTCGCGTCGTCAACGTCGTCTGTTCGAGCGCCCACTCGGGAAAAATGCCGCGAAATTCCTCCTGAATCAGGCACTCGGACGGCCGCACCCGCGCCAACTGGTCGAAAAGGCTCGAAAACGGAATCGTCGTCGCCGAAAAATGCCCGGTCGACGTTTCAACCCAGGCGAGCCCGACCAGCCGCGTCGGCGGAATATCGGAAGCGCCGATTTTTCCGAATTTACGGGCGACGTCCGCGCCGCCGTTCGACGCCGCCCGCCGCTCTTCGTCCCGTTCGACGCGGTCGAGCGTTCGCATAAACTCCTCGGAACGCTCGTCTTCTTCGTCGCCCGACTCGGCGCCGGGCGCGCCGCCCTTCGAGCCGCGCCGCTTCTTTTCCGGAATGTAAATCGCCGCCAAATAATTGCTCCGACGCGGGTCGAGCATCGCCTCGTCCATCACCGTCCCCGGCGTTACGATGCGAGTAACCTCGCGCTTGACAAGCGTTTTCGCCTTTTTCGGGTCTTCCATCTGCTCGCAGACCGCCACCTTGTGCCCGGCGGCGACAAGTCGCGCCAAATAGGAATCAAGATGGTGATGCGGGAACCCGGCCATCGGCGTCGCTTCCGACGCGGGCTTGTTGCGGTCGCGAGTCGTAACGGCGACGCCGAGCGTTTCGGCGGCCTTATACGCGTCGTCGAAGAACATTTCGTAAAAGTCGCCCATCCTGAAAAGAAGAAGGGCGCCCTTCGAAGCCTCCTTGGCGTCGTAATACTGTTTCATCATCGGGGTAAGTTCGCTCATACCGTCTATTTTATCGAAGTCGACCGTTTTGGAAAGCCCGCGAACGGCTCAAATTAAAAAAAAAACGCGCTCCCCGACAACGCAAACGACGCCCAATCCCTTCCCCTGCCCTCGCTCGCCAAATCGGTAAAATCGTCGCGACCGCTACAACGTTTTCTCGACCGCCCGTCCGCCCCCCAAAGTCCCCCCCTTAAAGAAAACGGCGCCGAAAAATCGGAAAAATCGGCGTTTTCGGTAAAAACGTCGAAAAAAATTTCAAGGAAGAGGTTGCCCCCCCGTTTTCAAGAAGACAAAACGAGGTATAATCGGAGTCGTTAGCGGTCGGAACGCTCGGCGCCCACCCTTTATTCGACCCCTCCGGTCGGATTTCCGCGCCCGCTCCCCGACAAACGCCAAAGCGACGCGAACGAGAAATCGACGTCTCGCGCATCGTCTTGTCGTTATTAATTAACGACGACGCGAAACGCTCCGACGCATCGGCTCGACGCGCCTCGAGATCGTTAAATTTCAGGAGATTAAATCAATGATCGTTACGACTAAAGAATTGTTCAAGGCCGCTTACGGCAAATACGCGATCGGCGCGTACAACATCAACAACCTCGAACAGCTCGTCGGTCTGTTCCGCGGCAACTTGGGCAAATTCGCGAAGAACGAAGACCCGAACGACGACGCGAAAAGCGCTCCGTTCATCATCCAGATCTCCCGCGGCGCTCGCACCTACACCGACAAAAACTTCCTCGAAGGCATGATTCGCACCGCCGACAAAGTCTTCCCGGAAGCGATCTTCGCCGTTCACCTTGACCACGGCACCGAAGACGTCTGCTACGATTGCATCGACAGCGGCTTCTACAGCTCCGTCATGATCGACGCTTCGCACGAAGAATTCGCGAAGAATATCGAAATCACGAAACGCGTCGTCGACCGCGCTCACGCCAAAGGCGTCGTCGTCGAAGCCGAACTCGGCCAACTCGGCGGCGTTGAAGAAGACGTCGTCGGAAGCGTCAAACTGACCGACCCGGCCCAAGCCGCCGAATTCGTCGAGAAAACCGGCGTCGACTCCCTCGCGGTCGCCATCGGCACCTCGCACGGCGCGTTCAAATTCTCGGGCAACCAGGGCCTCCACTTCGACGTTCTGGAAAAAATCCAAGCGGCGGTCAATCAAGTGAAGCCGAACTTCCCGCTCGTCATGCACGGCTCTTCCTCGGTTCCGGCCGAATGGGTCGCTCGCATCAACAACGCCGGCGGCGCGATGAAAAACGCCAGCGGCGTCGACGAAAAACAATACTTCCCGGCTGCGAAACTCGGCGTTACGAAAATCAACATCGACACCGACGGCCGCCTCGTTTGGTGTGCGATCCACCGCGAATTCTTCCGCGATCAACCGGAGAAATTCGACCTCCGCGAACCGGGCAAACTCTTCATGCCGGCCTACGCCGAATACATCATCCACAAAAACGAAATGCTCGGCAGCGCCGGTCATTTGGAAGAAGTTCGTCGCCTTGTCAACGAAGCGAAGTGAGTTTCGCCCGTCGATAACTTGACGCTTTAGAAAGAGCGTCGGCGTCCCATTGCGGCTCGTCGGCGCTCTTTTTGTTTGGACGCGCTTCGCCCGCTTCGTCAAATCGCGTCGACGCCCTCTCTTCGCCAAATTCTTCAACCGTTAAAATTTCGCCGACCGGCGCGACCGGTTTTCGGGAACGCCGACTCGACGCGGAGCGTCCAAACGCCGATAAGGATAACGGCGAGCTTTGCCCCCGCGAGAAAAAAGGACGAAATTCAATGAAACAAGCGAAGAGCGATCGAACGAACCGGCGCCTCGGTCGCGCCCGTCTCGGCGTTTTCATCATCGGAAGCGCGTTCGCCGTCGGCGCGGCGGCGGAAGCGTCGGCGCAGACGCCGAATCTCGTTCAATCGGGCGGCGTCTCGATCCTCCGCGGCGGCGCGATCCGCGGCGTCGTTTCGAATCCGCAATCGACCGCCTCGGAGCCGCTTCACATCGAGCCGACGTTGGGCGGAAAAATTTCGCTCGACCCGTCGCTTGTCCGCGAAGTTTCGGCGCTCCGTCCGGAACAAATTTCGTACCGCAATTCGGCGCCGCTGCAGAAAGACGACGTCGCGTCGCACCTGAAAATCGCTCGTTGGGCCCGCAACGCCAAGTTGGACGCGCAGGCGGAGGCGCACTTTCAGCGAGTCGTCGAACTCGATCCGGAAAACGAAGAAGCTCATAAAGCCTTGCGACACGAGAAGTTAAACGGTGTTTGGGTCTCTCGACAGGAGCGGATGGAGCGGCACGGTTGGGTTCGAGTCGGCGGTCTCAATCTTTCGCGCCAGGAAGCGGAGTTGCTCGAAAAGGCGAAAGCGGCCAAAGAGGAGGCGCGGTACTGGAAAAAGGAAATCGCGTTCCTTTACGGCGCGTCGCTTAACGGCGACGTCCGCGCTCGCGACGCGCTTCGTCGAGTGCGCAACCCTCGAGCGTTGGCCCCTTTAGGAGCCGCGTTGAAAAAAGAAAACGACCCTGAAGGACGAGTTTTGCTCGTTCAGGGAATCGGCTCGATCGGGACGCCGACGGCGCTGTCGGAACTCGGGCGGATCGCGCTTCGAGACGACGATCTCGACGTTCGAACCGCCGCGCTCGAAGGCATTTATCGCAAAAAAACGGCGCTTCCGGAAGCGATCGAATTTTTCCGCCAAACGCTTCGCACGTCGGACGACGTCGCGACGATCAACCGGGCCGCCTACGCGCTCGGCTATTTCGAAGCGGAACGGGCGATTCCCGATCTCGTCAACGCGCTGACGACGTCGCACAAGCGGCAAATCACGGTCGGCTCGGAGCAAACGAAAGCCTCGTTCAACAGCGCGACCGGCCAGTTGCAGGGTTTTTCTCCCGGCGGCGGAACGAAAATCAAGACGGTAACGGAACTTAGCCGCAACGAAGAAGTTCGCAACGCGCTCGTCCGCATCGTCGGAGCGCGTTGCCAAACGCCGGTCGACTTCGGTTTCGACGTCGACGCCTGGATCGCCTGGCGGCGAAGCGTCGATCAGCTCGACGCCTTTTATCCGCGCCGCGATCATTGACGCGACGGCTTGCGTTTAAAGACGTTGCGTTTCTCCGACGTTTTGAGGCGCGACGTCGAACGCCTTTTTTTCGGAATCGCGAGCCGTCCGTTCTTTCGCCCCTTTCGGCGCGCTTCCGCGCAGGGCCCAAATCGCGATTCCGAAGAACGCAAGCGCCGCGCCGGCAAGACTTGCGAATCCGAAAATGATCTTTGTTCCCAAGCCGAACGCCGAACCGAAGTGAATTTCGCGCAACAAAACCTTTGAGCGCTCGTCGAACGTCGCTTCGCTCAGTTTTTTCTCGGCGATCAACGAGCCGTCGACGCCGTCCCAATACGCGACGTCCGGCGCCGCGCAAGCCCAGCAACCGCCCGACTTGCGTTCGATCCGAATCGCCTGTTCGCGCGGATCGTCCGGAAGCCGCGCCCGAACGTCGCCGGTTTTTCGCGTTCGTTCGAAATCGCGCCGCAAAATCTCTTCGAGCGAAATCGTCGTCGTTCCGCCCTCCGCGTCCGCCGTTTTCGCCGCGACGTCGCGCTCAATACGAAGCGGAGTCGCGAGCGTTCCATGTTTCGCGCCCAACGACAGCGCGATCCCGGTAAGCGTTAAAACGAGCAACGGCAACGAGATATAAAATCCGAGCGCGTTGTGCAAGTCGAAAAAGGCGCGACGCTTGCCGGCGTTCAATTTGGCGGTCAAACGCGTTTTCAACAACGACCGCTTCGTTGGGAACCAAAGCGCAAGTCCTGAAATAATAAGGAATACGCTTACGCAAGTCGCGCAATTGACCAACGGTCTTCCAATTTTTTTCGGCAAGTTCAGCCGCGTGTGCCAACGCCGCGCCGCTTTATTGACGATCGGATAAGCTCGATTCGGGCCGCGTCCGGTAATTTCTCCGGTAAAAGGGTCGACGTCGCAAAGCAACGCGCGCCCCCGTTTCCCGTCTAACGTCTTTAATAAGAAGTTATACGTCCGGCGCTTGTCCCCCGGAATCAAAATCGTTTCCGCGCGCGTCCCCGTTTCCTTTTCGACCTTCGCGATCATCTCGTCGATCGTCATACGTCTTTGCGTCGCAACGACTTGCGCGTTGACGTAATAACGTTCCGGCTCGACGATTCGAGCGATTTCGTCGCGAAAGGCGTAAACGCCGCCCGTCGCGCAAACGACGGCGAAAATCGCGGCGCACCCCAATCCCAAAATTCGATGCGCGATCCTCAAAAATTTCTTCAACCCATTGCCTCCGTTGACCTTACGACTCACCGACTAACGTCGCCGCCGCTTTTTTCGCCGTCGGCGCGAATCGCTTCAAAATAATCGCGAACGACGCGGCGACGTTCGAGCGGAATCTCTTCGGCGTCGAGCGCCGCCTCGATCCGTTTCGAGAACTCGCGTTCCTCATCGTCTCTAACTCGTTGCGCTTCCTGATTTTGCAGCGTTTCCTCGTCGGAACGGACGATCTCCTTCGACGCGTCGCCTTCCGCGCCTTCCCGCCCTTCGACCCGCGTCAGCTCGTATTTCGCTTGGAGCCGCGCGTTTTGCCCGGCCAAAGGATCGGAAGCGAGCCCCGCCGAAGCGCCCAAAGGCCGCGCGTTCGACGCCCCGCCGCTCGCCCCGTTTTGGCTCCCCTGTTGAGCGTTCCGATCGCCCTGTTGAGATTTCGAAGCGCAATTTTGGTTGCAAGTCGCGCAGGCGCCGGCGCAATTCGCTTTGCAGAGCCCGAGGCGCGCCATCTGGCAGTTAAGTTGCTTAACCTTCTCTTTATTGGACTTATGACCGCGCAATTTTCCCGCGAGCTTGCACGAAGTGTTTTGACAAGACGCGCACTTGCCGCTTTGCAACTCCTCGGCCAGTTGCTCGATAAGTTGCGCCGCCTGTTCGTCTTTGCGACTGCGAATCGTTTCAGCCGCCGCCTTCAATTTATTGGCGAGCGCCTGCCGATCCCGTACGCTCATTTTCTTAAAGTCAAGTTTTTCAAGCTCTTCCGCCGCTTTTTCATAATCGCCTTCGGCCAGCGCCTCGCCGACTTTCGACGTTTCGTCGATCTCTCCAAACGCTTCGCTCAAAGACTTTAGCGCGCGTTCGGTTCCCTCGACGTCGTAGGAGTCGATCGTTTTCTTGATCGCCTCTTCCATTCGAGCGACGAGCGCGGTCGCTTGTTTCGGATCGTCGTTCGCCGCCTCAAGGTCGCCGAGCCAACGCGTCAAATCTTTTTTCAACGCGATAAGTTCTTTATCGTCGGGACTTGCGTCGACCAGCTCTTGAATCGCAGGCAAGGCGTTTTCACGTAATTCCCGCGCGACTTCGACGACCGTCGCGTTCGGCGCTTGATTCGCCGCCAACGACGCGAACGGCTTCCAAACGACTGCGGTTAAAGCAATTAGAGCGATCGCCAACGCCGTCGTTTTTTCCTTGACGCGCTTCGGTTTGATCGACGCGACGTCGCGAGCCCGAACGCCCTCCACGCGCTCAAAACAATCCTCGAGAAGAAGGCGCTCGATTTCGCTCGGCTCTTTATCCTTCAAACGCCGCAAAACGTCGCTCGCGGTTAAACACCTGTCGTCAAAGGAGTAACGAGCGTCGATCGCTTTTTCGGGCGCGTTGCGTTCGAAGTCGGTCAAAAAGAGCGAAAGAACGGTCGCGACGCAACCGATCCCGAAAACGGCCGCGGTAAAAACGCCCGGGCTCGGCGTCGCGACGTCGAACGCCGAACAAAAAATGGAAAACGCAATCCCTATAAGCGTTGCCAATAAAAAACTTACCAACGCCGACTCAAGCGCCGCGCGATAAAAAAAACGCCGACGCGCTTGACGAGTTAAACGTTGAAAAAACTCCAAACGCCGTTGAAAATCGCGATCTTTCTCTTCCATCTTTCACAACCTTTCTTAAAAAATCGAGCGTTTAACTGTTGATTTTAAAAGCGTTAAAGCGTCTAAAATAAACGTCGACGACAAAAGCCAAAAGCGCGAACGCGAGCAGATACCCGCGCAACGGTTTCGCAACCCTTGCGTCGTCGACATTTGCGAACGCCGCGACAAACTCCGCCGCGGTCGGCGCAAACGCCCCGCCCGTCTTTTCCGCAACGTTGCGCAACGTCTCTTCGTCGACCGGCGCGACATCGGATTCGCGCCCTTTCGGAGCGACAAAAATTCGACTTTGCGCCGCGACCGTTTCGCCGTCCAACACGGAAGTCGTTTGCACGGCGTACTTTACGCCCGGTCGAATCGGAAAAGAAACTTGATGCAAACCGGGCCCGCGTTGCGGCGTCGGCGCTTCAAATCGATTCCGCGTTCCGTCGATCGCGACGGTTCGAGTTTCCGCCCCGTTCAAAAATTGTCCGAAACGATCGCGCAACTCCAATGAAACGATCGCCGTATTTCCTTTGCTTTCAACGTTTAAGCGAGACGTCGAATTTCGGGAACGCGACGCGAAACGAACGACTTGCGCCCAAAATCGCGAAAATTCCGGCCAATCCAACCACTCGGACGACCAGCGCCCGTCGACGTCGGAAGTAAACGCGACCGCGACGCCAAGCCCGTACCGCCAGTGCGCGAGTAGCGGCTCCCCCTTTTCGGTCGTCAGCGCGACCTCGCTCGTCGGCTTCGCTTTCGCGACGACGTTCCCGAGCAAAGGCGGCGCGGAATCAAAATCGATTCCCGCTAACATCTTTGATTCAAGGACTTCCGTCATCGGCAAAAACGGTTCTTCGTTCAACGCGGAACGATCCGCCAACTTTGTTTCGCGCGCAAAAATCTGCGGAACCGTTCGCGCGTCCTCGCAATGATAAAAACGCCCCAAGCCGTCGGAAGCGAGCTTTTCGAGCAAAAAGCGGTCGCAATCGCCGATCCCGACGGTCGAAACGGTGATCTCGGCGTCGACGGCCTTGCGAATCGATTTTTCGTAATCGCCCGGAGCGCTTTTTCCGTCCGTTAAAAGTATGATATGCTTGAACTTAGCGTTGGCGCGAGCCAAATCCTCAGCCGCGTGATTCAACGCCGCGTAAACGTTCGTCGCCCCGGAAGCGACGATAGAACCGATCGTCTCCGCAATGATCGTCGGCGACTCAACCTGTTGCAAAGGAACGACTTGCCGCGGAGCGTCGTCGAACGCGATCACCGAAATAAAATCTCGCGGCGACAACAGTTCGACGACGCCCTTCGCCGCCGCTTTCGTCAGTTCCAATTTCTCGCCTTCCATCGAACCCGAACGATCGATAACTAACGAAATAGCAAGACTTGGCTTTTCCTTTTCTTTTTCAAAATCGGAACGAAGGGGCAACGCGTCGTCGAGCGGCGTCTTGCCGTACCCGCCGAGCCCGAACGAAGAACCGCCTCCGGTCGCCAAAAAACCGCCGCCAAAATCGCGAACGTAAGTCCGGATCGCCTCCATTTGCCGCAACGTCAACGCGGTCGCCGGAACGTCCGAAAAAAGAACCGCGTCGAAGGCTTCCAACTCGACGACGTCCGTCGGAAGTCCTTCGATAGGGCGGACTTCCGTTTGCGCGTCTTGGGCGTCCAAAGCGGCGGCAAAGTTCCGCAAATTCGACGGATCTTCGGCGATCGCCAAAATTCGCGTCTTTCCGTCGGAAACCGCAAGTCCTCGCGCCGAATTATTATCGACGAACGTATCTTCTTCCGTTTCAAGGGTTGCGACGATCTCAATTTCCTTAAATTTACCGTCCGCTCGCGCTTCGCACCGATAAACGTTTTCCCCGACTTCGACGTCGACGTCTTGCGCCGAAATCAGCGCGCCGTTTTGGAAAAAGGAAATTTTACCTTTCGTCGCGACCGAACTTCGCGTCAACGCTTCCGCCCGAAACGTTTCGCCAACGCTAACTCTTTGCGGCAAAACAACTTCCGCAACCTGAACTTCCGGTTTCAAAGAGCGCGCCAACGGAAACGTCGAGACGGCGACGCCGTTCGAACCGACCGAGCGCGACGCGTCGCCGGTCGTCTCGACGCCGTCCGAAAAAAGCGCGACCTGAGTCGCCCCCGTCGGATCCGCCGCCGCGAAAGCCGTCAAAAGCGCCGTCTCCAAATCGGTTGCGTCTTTGTCGTCGTCCGTCAACTCGTCCGCGTCGGTCGTCGCTCGCCCCGCGAAATAAAATTTTTGAACCTTAACTCCTTTATCTTCGTCGTTTACGGCGTCGATAAAAGCGTCGGCGTCGCGTCGCGCCTCGTCGTCGATCGAACCGCTCGCGTCGATCAAAACGATCGCCTCGCGACGCGTCGACGCAACGCCTAAAGTCAATCCCGACAAGGCTAAAATAACGGCCAACGCGATAAGCGAACGAGAAACGGCGAGCGCGGTCGCTCGAGCCGGCGAAAAATCAAGCGCCGAACGCCGCCAACCAAGCCAAAGCGCGAAGACCAGCGCCGCCGCGCCCCAAAGAAAAATCGGATGGGTAAAATACAACGTCATAACAATATTCAAGCGTTACCGAATGTTCGCAACCCCAAGAACAACAACACTTACTCGATAAACCGACGGCAAAACCAATAAAACTCGAGAAGGATCAAAGCCAACGCCGCCAACGCAAACCAACGCCACCAGGCGGGCGAAGTCGCCGCGTTGTTTCCAACTTTGCAACTCGTTGTTTTATCGAAGGTTAAGCTCGACGTCAAATTCGATTCCTCGCTCGCTTCGTCGGGAAGATCGCTCCAAATTTCAGGGCTTTCGCCTCTCGCGACGCCGACGACGTTCGCAAACAAAATCGGAAAAAGCGCGCGCAACGGCAAGGCGCCGTCCGAACAGGAAAAATTCAACACGAGCCGCGACGCCGTTTCGTCCGACGAAAAAATCAACGGAGCCTCGGGAGATTTCACCCAAACCGTTGCGGGAGAGGACTTAAAGTCGATCGTGCGAACTCCGCGTAGGGGCGTTCCGTCAAAATTCAAAAACCGGGTCGGCGGCCCCTCGCGCGTTTCGGAGTCGGCGAAAGTTTCATCGATCTCGTCGCCGACGCTAAAAAACTCGCCGTCGCTTGTCGGATTCGCCCAAACGACTTTCCCCGGCGGCGGATCGGAGGGCATGTCGCCGTATGCGACGAGTAGCTCGTTCGCCTCCAAAGCGGCCGGGATCTCGGTTATTTCGCGCACCTCGACGTTCGGCAGCGAATCGAAAACCGAAAGCGCGAACCGATCGTAACCGCCGAATAATAAAACGTTTACGGTCGGATAATCGGGCAGCGTCGTTCGCGCCGCGTCGTCGATCGTCAAAGCGTTCGGCGCGCTCTCCGGAAGTCGCAAGGACGCCGTCAACTCTCCGCCGACGGTCGACTCGTTTTTCAAGAACTTCTTAACTCGTTCGCCGGGGCCAAGTTGGAACGGAACGACGTCGACGATCGCGCCGTCGAGAAACAGCTCCGCTTCGAAATCAACGCTCGTCGCGCTAAAATTCGCAACTTCAAGCATCGCTTCGAAAACGGCGTCGCCCGTCGGACTTCGTCGCGCCTCAAACGCCGTAATACCAACGTTTTCGAGTTCGCCCCCAATTCTTTCAAAAACGACGCTATCGTCGTTAAACTCCGTTTTTTCAAGGCGTTCCGCGTCTCGAAAACACCCGTCGGAAACGACGAGGATCTTTGCGTTCGGACGCGTCTTTTGAAAAAACCTAGCGGTTTCAAGCGTTTGCGTCATCGCGCACGGCGCTTGCGAAGGCTCGACGCCGGCGACGCGGGCGCTCAACGCGCGGCGATCGTTCGTAAAACCGCAAACGACTTCGCACGCGCCGCCCGTCGTCAACACCAACGCTTCAACGTCGGAACTCTTGTTAAACAACGTCTTGCGAACAAAGTCCCGCGCCGCTTCAAAACGCGTTCGCCCGCCCTCGACGGCGCTCATACTGCGCGAATTGTCGAGAACGATCACAAGCGCGCCGTTTTCGACCGCCCCGACGCCGTTCTTCGTCGGATTCGCCAACGAAATAACGAGCGCGGTCGCGATCAGCGTCGCCGTCAGCAACGCGAAAAAATTCCGAACGCGAAAGCTGCGCGACGAAAGCAACGTCCGCCCTAACGTCTCTTCCCACAAGAACATAGAAGCGACGCGACGAGCGCGCGGCTTTTTTTTGACGAAGTGCGCAAGCGCCACGACGGGAATTAGCGCCAACAACCAAAGCGCAACGCTGTTCGCAAAAATCATTTATCTTCCTAACCCATTGTCGCGTGTAATGTTAAGCACAAAAGAATCGAACGGCGTCGCGGTCGACGTCTCGTAAAAACGCGCCCCGCGACTCGCGCAACTTCGCCGATTCGATTCGACAAACTGCCGAAAGCGAATTTTGTATTTTTTCAACGCGTCGGCGTCGATCGTAAACTCTTTTGTCGCGCCGGTTTCGACGTCGGTGAAAACATAGTCGCCGCGCAAATTTGGCTCCGCTTCGGACGGTTCGTAAATCTGAATCGCCATCGGCTCAAACCGCCGAGCGATAAGTTGTTTAAGCGCGCCGTTTATGCCGTTCTTATCAAAAAAATCGCTGACGACGATCGCCAATCCCGGCTCCCTGATCTTCGCCAAACCGTCCTTAACCGCTTCCGTTACATTGGTTTGCGCGTCGATCGGTTCGAGACTTTCCAAAAATTTCGCCGCCGTCAAAAAGCGCTCTTTTCCCCGCGCCGGCGGAAAAACGCGACCCGTTTTCGCCGCGAACGGAAGAATCGTCGCCGTGTTCGACCGCGCCAAAGAAATGTACGTAAGCGCCGCGACCACGTTCTTTGCGTAAACAAACTTCTCCGACGACGCCGAGTCGCCCATGCTCCGGGAACAATCGAGAAAAAGGTAAACGCGAAGATCGCCTTCCTCTTCAAATCGTTTGATCAAAGGGGTTTCCGTGCGAGCGTAAACGTTCCAATCGAGGTGGCGAAGATCGTCGCCGTACGCGTAATCTCGATAATCGACGAACTCTAAACCGCCGCCCAACTTAACGCCGCGACAAGCGCCGCTTCTCGTTCCAACGAACGGCTTGTTTGACGCGAGCGCCAGAAACTCAAACTTTTTAAGCGTTTGCGAATCAAACATTTACGCGCGCCTCTTAAATTTTTTCGTCTTTCAAGACGGCGAGAACCAAATCGTCGGTCGAAATATTTTCCGCCTGCCCTTCGAAATTCAGAACGACGCGATGCCGCAAGATCGACGGAGCGGAGTTCATAACGTCTTTAACGGCAACGTTATAGCGACCGTCGAGAGCGGCGTTGATCCGCGCCGCCGAAGCCAGCGCCAACGCAGCGCGCGGACTTGCGCCGTAGCGCGCGTACTTCCGAATCGCCTCGGGAGCGGTCGCCTCTTCGGGACGCGTTTTCTTCACGATCCGCACAATCAGCTCGATCAACTCGTCGGCCATCGGGATCGTCTTCGTAAGTTCGCCCATTTCAAGGATTTCCGCAGGCGTCGCAACTTGTCGCAAAGACTCGGGATCGCGCGTCGCCGAAAGTCGCACGACGTCGAAAAGCTCTTCGTTCGTCGGGTACGGGGTCGAAATTTTGCAGAAAAAACGGTCGAGTTGCGCTTCCGGCAGGGGATACGTGCCCTCCATTTCAAGCGGATTTTGCGTCGCCAAAATAAAAAACATTCCGTCGAGCTTGCGCGTCGCGCCGCCCACCGTAACCGTATGTTCCTGCATGGCTTCGAGAAGCGCCGACTGCGTTTTCGGCGTCGCGCGGTTGATCTCGTCCGCAAGAACGATGTTCGCGAAAATCGGCCCCGGCTGAAACTCGAAGTACTTCTTTCCCAACTCGTTTTCCAACAACACGTTAGTTCCGGTAACGTCGGCGGGAGTCAAGTCGGGCGTAAACTGAATGCGCGAAAACGTCCCGCCGACCGTTTGAGCGAACGCGCGAACCAAAAGCGTCTTCCCGAGCCCCGGAAGTCCTTCGTACAGAACGTTTCCGCCGGCGATCGCCGCGACGATCGTTTCGCGCAAAACTTGACGCTGCCCGACCAAAACCTTGCCGATTTCCTCTTCAAGCGCCAACGCCTTCTCGCGGACGCGGTTCAATTTTTCTTTCAGTTCCTCGTTCGACATTTTATTCACCGGATAACTCTTTTATTTTCAATGTTTACACACGACGTCAACGCTCAATGTTCGCAACCGTCGCCGCCTTCGCAACCGTCGCCGCTCTCGCAATCGCCGTCCCCGTCGCACGGAAGCCCCGAATGCGGGCAAATTTTCACCGCGCCGTCGACGTTGGAGGCGGCCGCTTCGTCGACGACGCTTTCGGCGCCGGCGTTCCCTCCGGAAAAAACGGCGACCGCGCCCATCGCGCCAAACAAAACGATCACAACGCCCAAAACGATCAAATTCTTTTTCATTATCTTCTCCTTTTTCAAGTAGTTGCGTTAAACGCAAACGCCGCCCCGACCCGCGTCGCTTAGCGAACGCCGCAGGCCGCCGCAAGTTCGCGCAACGTCTCGATATAAGCGCGCCACTCAGGCGTCGCCGTCGCGAACTCGTCTTCTTTCAAACGTTTAGCGACGCCGGATTCCTCAAAAATAGCCGCGAGTCGAGCGCCGCCGTCGCTTAAAGCCGCTTCTCGCAAGGCTTGCGTGTAAAGCGCAAACGTCTCGACCGTTTGCAACGCGCCGCCGATCCTCGTGTTGGACGACAAATCCGCCGTCGCGAACGAACGAAACAGCGAGCGAAATTCGCTTAGGGAAGCGTTCACGTATTTCCTTCTGATTTCAGGATTTACGCTCTTCGCGCCCAACGGATAAAGCTTCGAAACGTAAAACTCTTCGTAAGCCGGATGCCGATTTTCCGCGTACGCGATTTCATAAAATTCGCGCAACGTCTCGCTATATTTTTCCCGTTCCGCGGCGTCGAGGCAACCTTCGAACGCCAAACAAACGGCCAACGCGTCGTTCTTAAACCCAGGCGCGCAAAAGACTTCGCCCTTTCTCGCGCTCGTCGCTCTTTCGACGGCCTCCTCGACGCGCCCCAATTTTAACAGCGTTTGAATCTCCAAAGCGATCGCGCCGCTTTGACGCGCCGGATTTTCGTTTTCCCGCGCTTCGTAAGTCGCGATATATTCTCGCAAACGGGCCAAAAACGCTTCGAGCTTTTCGTTTTTCCCGTCTTCGCCGACCATGTTAAGCGCCCGCGTCGAAAGGACTTGCGGCTCGTCGTCGCTCCAATACACAACGCGGCAAACGTCTTCGTAATCGCCGTAAGTTCCGTTAGGTTCGGCGTTTGGCTCGACGCACTCCAACAACCGGTCGCGCACGTACGTAAAGAACCGCGGATCCTCGGTTTGCGCCAACAAACGGGCGCCCGCCGTTCGCAAAGCGTTCCTCGTTTCCGGCGACGACGCGTCGTTCCAAAGCCGAGCAATCGCCGCAACTCCTTCGTCGGCAAGGTTTTCGTCGTTCGCCGCTTTTATAGCGATATGAAACGCCGGCAAAGCGAACGCGGCGATCGTTTCAAGGTCAAGCTCGCGCAAAAACTCCAAATCGTCGGCGAGCGTCCAAAACTCAGGTCGCGCACCGGCGGCGAAAAAACCTTTCGGATCTCGCGTAAACCCTTGTTTTACAAAGCGTTTTGCCTTTTCAATTTCGCCGACTTTCACCAAAGCCGACGCGTAATCCGAATAGATCGCCGGGTCGTTCGGCAACCGCGATTCCAACATTTCGAGGATATTTTTTGCGCTAACCGCTTCTCCGCGCTCGATTTCGACGTCAACCAAACGCATCGCCGACTCGACGGCGCCCGGCGCGTTCGACAAAAACCGCTCCAAATCCTCCCGCGTTTCGACCAATTTTCCGCCCGCCTTCAAAACGGCGAGCGCCTTCCCGCGAATTTTCGCTCGCGACTCCGCGTCGCCCGAGTTCGCCGTCGACGATTTGAAAATCTTGAGCGCGAAAACAATCTCGTCGTCGCCGATTTCCGCGCCGTTTTTGTTCTCCTCTAAAATCTTGTCGAGCAGCATGTTAAGCGTGTCGCAATTCGTCGCGAACATTGTTAAACGACGGCGAATTTTTTCCGCGTCGTCAAGCCGATTCTCGACAATCAACGCCTCGTACAAACGCGTCGCTTCCTCTTCGTCCAACCGCCGCCCGAGCAAAGCGTCCGCCGCCGCGTTCTTGCGAGCTTGCGTCTCCGGATTTTTCGTTCCCGCAAACGTTTCTAAAATAACGAGTTCGAGCGCTTTGACGTCCGCGAACGTCGCTCGCGGCGTTCTATCCAAATAGGCGATCGCCGCCGCGTCGTCGTCCTCCGCCAACGCCAAAATTGCAAGAGCGATCAAAAGTTTCGCGTCCTCCGGTTTTCCTTCGCCTTCCTTCGCGGTCAAATTTTCCAACGCAAGCGCTTTAAGTTCTTCCGACAATTCAAGTTGCGTTTCGTCCTTCGCCGTTTTTTCGACCGTTGTCGCAAGTTCGACGCAACGCCGACCGCAAGTATAAGCGGCGCCTCCGACGTCGGGCGTCAGGTTTCGAACGACGAAATCCTTCAACTTTGCGACGCGCGTAAACTCGCAATTGGCAACGTCTTCCGTACTCTCGGCGACGTCGGCGGCAAAGAGCGTTCCAAGCGCGAACTCAAGCGGCTTTCCCCCCTCGAAAAGCGAACGAGGCGCTCGCGTTTGAGTTCCGTAAATCGCGCTGTTGACGAGGAACGCCGCCAACCGAACGGCGGTTCGCCGGTCGCGTCCGACAAAACGCAAACGGTCGGCCAACGGCTCGCTCGCCGCCGCGCCGCGACTCGCCTTTTCCGCGAACGCTTTTCCAAGTCGCGCGTCCGTTTCGGCGGCGAACGCCAACGTCTCGTAAACGCTTTCTTCGTAACGTTTAAAAGATTCTCGCGTTTCCTCGTCAAGCGCCGTCGCGTCTTCGAAAAGTTCGCGCCGATACGTCTGCGCGAAAAAGATCGACGTCGAACGCCCAAATCCGACCTTTTCGGACAACTTCGTCCAAATCTCGAACGTCTTTTCCGCCTTCGCGCCCGCCTCCGGATCGCAATCCTTAAACGCTTCCTTCAACTCGCTTTGCAGTCGCGACGTGAAAGCCGCGCCGAACGCCGACCAAGCGCGCTCCACGTCGGAAGCGTTCCTAACCTGTTTAATCGCAAGCTCTTCCGCCGTTTTAATCGTTTGAGCGAACGACTCGAACGAACGACGTTCGCCGGAAATTTCCGCGTTGAGAAAAACGGAGTAATCGCGCGCACCGGCGGCGAGAATCAACTCGCCCGTTCTTTTCGCCTCTTCATTTAATCCCTTATTTTTCAACGCGTTAGCAATTTCGTTAGCGCGAGTCCAAAGCGCCTTTGCGTCGGGCGCCGCGACGTCGGCCAACGCTTTTTCCAACGTCGTCGTCAGGAATCGAGCGCGTTCGCGCGCCTCCGTTTCATCCGTCGCCGCGATCAGCCGCTCCAAAACGATCGGCGCGGCCTCGACCCGCCATTCGTCGTCGCGCTTCGCCAATTCGACGATCGTTTCGTCGACGACGTCTCGCAACTCCTTTAACGGCAAGTCTTTAAACTCTCCGACGTTTTCCCGCAACGTCAACGCGTATTCGGCGAGCGCGAAGCGTTTCTTCAACGCGGCGACGTCGAGTTCCGCGCCGGACGCCGCGTCTTTTTCGAGCGCCGCGAGGAGCGCCGCGGGCTCGTTTTTCGTCTCCCAAGCGAACGCTTCGAAAAGCGCGGCGCCAAACGTAAGATAAGCCTGCGTAGGCGCTTGCGGTTTCGACGCCGTCGCGTAAAGCGAACGAACGTTTCGGTCGCTCAATGTCAAACGGTCGCGATAAACGACGGTCGCGATCTGCGCCGCGAAATCTCGCAAATCCTTGGGAGAGTTCAAGTTAAGAACCGCCCGACCGCGCGCTTCGCCCAAAAGCCAAGCGTCTCCGGCGATCGTCGTCGACGGAGTTTCCGGCTGACTCGCAAGTTCCGTCGTTTTTGAAGATAGCGCCGATTCCGCTTCGTTGAAAGCGCGCAACTCGGCGACGCGTCGCGGAAGACTTTCGTCGTCGAGCCAACCGGCGAGCGAAACGCGACGCGCCGCGATCTCCCAGTTAACCGACCGTCTTTTCACGACTTCCGTCAAAATTTCCGCCGCTTCGTCGTAATTTTGCATCGACGCGAGCACGTCGACGGTTTCGAGTTGCCGCCACAACGGTTCGCGCGGCAAAATCTTTTGCGTTAAATAACGACGCGCCTTCGACTTATCGCTCGAACGGCGGTACAAATCGAGAAGTCTCTCGCGTTCCGGAAGCGAATCGTCGATTTCGCAAAGCGTTTCCTGATAACGAATTGCGGAGACAAGATCGTTTTGCGCCTCCGCCAAAGTCGAAAGCGCGTTCAACAAAAACGCGTCGTCGGCTCCTCGGTTTTTCACGAACGTCAAGTAGGTTTCCAAGGTGGAACGCGCCGAATCGTAATCCTTGATCGACGCGTAGGCCCTCGACAGGCAGTAGGCGTTTTCGCGGCGCTCCGTCTCCGTTTTCGCCGAAGATTCAAGCCGATCCTTCAAAATCTCAAAGCGATCGATTTTAACGTAAAGCCTTGCCAATTCGTCGATTAGGTTCAGCTTTTCTTCAATGCGCGTCGATTTTTCAAAAATCGGCCACAACAGATCGACGGCGTCGGCGGTCGCGCCGGTTTCGTCGAGCAACGCCGCGAGCTTCATTTGCGACGCTTTGTCGACGGAATCCAGCTCCGCCGCCTTGCGAAGAACGCCCGTCGTTTCCTCGACGAGCCCGCACGCCCAAAGAACGTCGGCGCAAGTCCTGCAATTAGCGGCGTTTCCCGGATCGAGCGCCAGCAGTTCGCGAGCCGTTTGCGCGGCGTCGTCCAACGCGCCCAACTCGAGCTTAACGTTAGCGGCGGCGCGGAGATACGTCGCTTTATTCGCCGGATCTTTATCCGACGCGACGTCGAGCAAAACGAGCGTTCGCTCCGGCGCCTGCGATTTCGCCGCGACCTCGGGAATTTTTCGCAACAGCGCGTCCGATATCGCGCCTCGCTCCAACGCTTCGATCGCCGCCTCGACCGCGCCGTTTGGATCGAGCGTCGCCAGGAAGCAACTCGTTTTATACCAATACGTTTCGGCTCGCGTCGCGTCGTCGACGTTTTCGTCTCCAAGGATCGCGTCGAGCGAATCCAAATATTCGCGAACTCGATTCGTCGCCGTTAAAAAACGCATTCGCGCCGCAAAGAGCCGATTTTTTTCGTCGTCCGTTTCCGCAAGCGCCCGCGCCGCCTCGACTTCCGACTCGACGGCTTTAAAGTTTCCGGCGTCCGTTTCCAAATCGATCAGCAAAAGTCGCGCTTCGAGATTCTCCGCGGCCAACTCGACGGCCCGCCGCGCCGCGTCGACCGCCTCGTTCGCATGTCCCCGTTCGCGCAAAAATTCGGCGCGACGCAACCAGGCGCGGACGTCTTTCGGGTTCCGCTTCGCAAAAGCGTCCAGCGTCGCGAAGGCTTTTTTCGCGTCTCCGCCGTTAAAATAAAATCCGGCGACGTTTGCGCAAACCTCGAAATCGTTTGGGTTAGCGTTCGCCAAATCGATCAAAATTTTCTCCGCTTCCGCTCGAAAATTATTTTGCGCGCACTTCTCGGCGACTAAAAGCGCCGTCGCGACGTTCCGGTTTTTGTCGTCGATAAGCCGCGACCAAACCTCCGTCGCTCGCTTGCGTTTCGCCTCAAAATTGAGCCGATCGTTTTTCAACGCGACGTCGCCCCAAAGAAGCGCCGCGTCCTCGTCGTTCGCTCCAAGCTCGTCGAGCTCGCCCAACAAGCGGTCGGCGACGTCGTACAAATTTTGCGTAAGCGCAAGTTCCAACGCGGTTTGGCGCAACGCGACGCTCTTCGGCGCCCGCTTCAAAGCGTCGTTTAACGTTTCCTCGGCCTCGGCGTATTTTCCCAACGCGCCCAAAACGGCCGCAAGTCTCGCCGCCGCGTCGAGATCGGCGGGATTTTTTTCGACGATCCGACGATAATAATCGAGCGCGACGCCATAGTCGGAACGCTGCAAAAGAATGTATTCGACTCGGTCGCGCAACGACTTAAAGAGCCAATGCGACGGCGCGAGCTTCCCGATGGCGCGTTCGAAATCGCCGATCGCTTCGTCGCGTTCGCCCAAACGGATCTTCATATCCCCGACGGCGACCGCGAACTCGATCTCCGCCTCGACGTCGCGACGCTCCCGCGCCGCCTTTTCAAGATCCGTAAAGAGTTGCGCCGCCTCGCGATAACGTCCCGACGCCGCTTGCGTTTCGGCGACGCGTTTCAAAACGTCGGGGCGATTCGAATAACGACGAATCGCCTCGTTCCAAACGGCGTCGGCCTCGTCGAACAGCGCAAGTCGAACGTACGTTTCTCCAAGTTTTTCAAGGACTTCGACGCGGTCGTCGTCCGAAAGTTCCTTGTCGAGCGCCCGCTTCCAGGCGTCGCGGGCCTCCTCGAAACGGCCCAGCGTCGACAACGTTTTCCCAAGCGTTCGCAGGATTTGCGCCGACTCCGGCGACGCCGCTTCGGCCTCGCGCAACGTTTCGACCGCCTCGGCCGGCGCGGAACGTCGAATTTGAGCGAGCGCAAGAAGATAAAGCCGCTTTCCCTTTTCCTCCCCAACTCCTTTATCCGCAAGACTTTTCAGCTCGGCAAGCAACGCGTCGCCTTCGCCGCGCCCAACGTAGTCGTAATAGACCCGGTCGAACGCGGCGCCTTCGCGCGGATTCGCGATCAAGATTTTCCAATAACGATCTAAAACCTTATTTCGCGGACTTTGCGACGCTTTGCCGGCGCGTTCGGCGGAAGCCGTTTCCTTCGATTTTTCCTTCGTTTCGCCGTCGGCGCAAACGCTTTTATCGCAAGAGCTTAACACGACGACGCCCGTCAAAAAAAGAGTCGGCCAATTTTTCGAAACCATCTTCCCGCCCAACGCGCCTTTTCTCCAAACTGTTTTAAATCAATAACTTACAACGCGACAAAACTTTGTTTTCGCTCGCCGATTCGGTCAATCGTTCGCCGACCGGGTGCCCATGGCGCCCCAAACGCCGTGATACGACTTGCCGTACTCGGTGAAACTGTTGCAACCTATTTTCGGATCGGGGTTTCCGTTGTCGTCGCGATAGTCGATCGTCTCCGAAACGAAGCGAACGGAGCCGTCGCCCATCGCGCAGTTGACGCCGCCGGCGTGCGAACTCGACGCCGAAATCAAACCGCCGCTCGACGGCTCGGCGTAAGCCAAGCAAGAAGGCGCGTTAGGCGGCAAAATCGTCATGAACGCCGCGTAGGCGCCCGCGCCGTCCGACCAACGCCGCCCCGACCAGTCGGCCAATTCGGCGTCGGAAACGCTCGACGCATACTCGCGCCCGTCGGCCAAACCGACGCAAGCGTCGACCGCAAGATCGCTTCCCTTAACGACTTCGATAACCTGGTTGCGGTATTTCGCCGAAAGTTGCGCGGCGCTCGTCGTCGTGTAACCGCTCTTCGTTTCGCGCCCGGTTCCCGACGCGATCAGGCGTTCGCTGAAGAAAATCGTGTTCGTCGAACCATCCGTAATTCCTTTAATTCCATTCCATTGCTGCGGAGCGAAAGCGCCGCGGTTGGCGTTGCAAGCGTTCTTCGCCCCGGCCCCCAACGCGGGAAAATCCCCGTCTTCCGACTCCAAATTCGCGGTGTGAATCGGGAAATCGCCGAACGAAACGCGGTAACTGACCGGCGCCTGCCCGCCAACCGACGAAGCGTTGCCGTCCGACGGGCAAAGAAGCGCGCCGAGACGCGTTTGCAGATAGCTCTGCGACGGATCGTCGGAGTTAAATTCGGCGTTGTACGAATCGCTCGTAATTTGTTCAAACAACGGCGCTTGCTCGATGTGCGGCGTCAGCGCGACGAACGCCGAAAGCCGTCGGGTCTCGCCGTTGCCGTTGCGCACCGCGAAGGCTCCGGCCGGGAAGACGCCGTGCGCGTCGTGATAATTCAAGCACGCCAACCCCAGTTGTTTCAAGTTGTTAGCGCACTGCATCCGACGGGCGGCCTCGCGCGCCATTTGCACAGCCGGAAGGAGAAGCCCGATCAGAATCCCGATAATTGCAATAACGACAAGGAGTTCCACCAACGTAAAACCGCGACGCCGTTCGCCGCCGACTCGAGAAATTAGATTCGTTCGCATTTTCATTTCGCCTTTTAACAATTGTATCCTATTGCGCTATCGAAGTTTGCGTCGTCGCGTCGTCGACTTTACTTCGTTAAATTCAGTTCTAAATTTTCGATCCCGTTTTCCGGAACGCTCGCCGTCAGCCCGCTCTCGCGCGAATTCGAGTACTCCGCCGGGATCGCCGAGACGACTTCGATCGTCGTTTCTTCCGGCCGGGGCTCCTTAAAGCTAGCGTCGGCGCGCTTTGCTTCCCATTCCTCGACCGCGGCGTCGTCGGTTCCGGCGATGAATTTCTCGACGGCGACGACGTATTCGCCCGGAAAAGCGCCGTTTTGCCCGAGCGTTCGCGCCGTAAAGCGCCCGTTCTCGTCGGTTACGGCGGTCGCCGTTTTTCCGCCGGAAGTCGCGTCGACGGGATTCATCGAAACGCTGGCCCAGGCAAGCGGGACGCCCTCGTAAATCACGACGCCCTCGACGGGCTTTAACCCCTTTATTTTACTGTTGTTACAACCGGTCGTCGGAACCGCGACGGCGACCGCGACGGCGATCGCCAAGGCCGACGCCGCGCCTCGACTCTTTCCTGTCTGACGCATCGTTAACTCCTTGCGTCGTTCGACGTTAGTTAAAGCGTTTCTTCATTTTTCGCGGCGTCCCACAATCTTAGCCGCCGCTTATTAATTATCCAAGCCTAACTTTCAGTCTTTTAAAAAAAGCGCGTTTTTCTCGTCTCTCGCGCCTCTTTTCGCCGCGTCGCGTCGGCGTTCTTAGCCTAGCCGTCAAAATTCGTCTTGTCTACAAAATTCGAATCCGCTACCAAATTAGCGTCTTCAAATTTTAGCGTGAATCGCAATTTTGTCAACAGCCCCGAACGCCGACGCGCGCCCTCTTCGATCTTTTCGCCAAAAGTTAGCCTCTGCTTCCACTACAACCGTTAAAACCGGCTTTTTCTTCCACGGCGTTATTCAAGGATCGTCTCGCCGCCCGACGCGGAACCCATCGCCCCCCAGACGCCGTACGGCGATTTTCCTTCGTAAACAGGCGCGACGGAATAGTCGCCGGTATCGATCACTTCGTTCACAAATCGAACGGAACCGTCCGTCATCGCGACGTTTACGCCGCCGATATGGTTGCTCGTCGGGCCGCCGACATACGTGTAAAGCGACGTGCAGGCGGGGCCGTTCGGCGGCATGATCGTGCTCACCGTCGACGACAACGGGTCGCCGTACGCCCAGTTTCGCCCGCCCAAACTGTTGATCGCGAGCCCGGAACCGGTCGGCATCGGTTGAATATAGTCGCCGCCGACGCCCATGAACTCCATGCACTTGCTCGGATAGAGCGGCGTCTGCCCGGAAGCGGTCGGGTTCGGCGATTTCACCGTGCCGTACTTCCACGCCATCGCGACGTAAGTGTCGACCATACGGAGACTTTTGCCGCCGCCCCCAGAGGAGACCCGGCCGATAACGCGCTCCGAATAAGCGACGGTGTTAGACGTTCCGTCGGTTACCGAAGCGAGAGACGCCCAACTTTTCGTCTTGATCGGGCCTCGACCGACGCCGGTTATTTTATAACCGTCCGTTTCGCGGCTGCTGTTATGCATAGGAAAGTCGCCCGTCGAAACGAGATAGCTCGTCGCGCCGGTAAGAAAACTCGGGTGAATCGTTTCGGCGTAATGGCCCGACGGGCAAAGGAGCGCCGGGATCTGCACGCGCCAGGGCGGCGACGACGGAGAGTCGATCGGCGTCATAATCGAGGTAACGTTCAACCGCGTCGAAGCCGGATAATTGTGAATTTCCTGCGCGAGCGGCGCCTGTTCCATAAAGGGAAGAAGCGCGACGAACGTCGAATAGCAGAAGCTTTCCTTCACGCCGAAGTCGTTTGCCGGCAAGGAATTATGCGCTTCGACGTAACTGTGCGTCGCCAAAACGAGCTGCCGCATATTGCTCGAGCACTGCATCCGATTCGCAGCTTCGCGCGCCGCCTGGATCGCCGGCATCAGCAGACCGACCAAGATCCCAATAATCGCGATCACCACCAAAAGCTCAACAAGCGTAAAGCCTTTATTTTTCGACGGTTGCAACGTCCCCGCGCCCGTCGTTTCCGTTCTGCGTTTCATAACGCGTCTCTCCGTTTCTTTATTTCGACGATCCGTTCGTTCGCTCGCGCTTTTCCCCGAAAAACGCCGCGTTCCGACCGCCGTTCTCGGCTCGCCGCCGCTTTCGATCGCCGCGACGGACTCGACCGCTCTCTAATGTTATACAAACCTAACTTTCAAAAAGCGCAAAATGACGCGGACGTCGTTGTTTCGCCCGCGTTGCGTCGCCGCTCAACGTTCGCGGCAAATAAAGTAAGCAAGCCCTATCAAGTTAGATTAATCAAATTCTATCAACGTTATCCGCGGCGTCAATGGTTCCCGCCCGTTTTTTACGTTTTTTTTTAGATTTTGCGCTTTTTTAACGACGTGAAGCCGCGTTTTTCGTTAAAATCGGCGCTATCGGAAAAACCGTCGCGCCCGCCGGCGGCCGTCCCCTTAAAAAGCGCGTCGTTTAACGAAGCGGCGCCGCGATTGGGAATCGGCCGCAAACGCCGTCGCCGCTGAATTTGCGTCGCGTTCGAAGAGATTCGCGACAAACAGAAAATCGCGACGTTTTTTGTTCGAAAAACCGACGGGCCGCAAGTCGAAAAGCCCCGCGTTCTCCCCGACGAACGCCCGCCGTTTCCCGAATCGTCGCCAATATATTAATGGCGGCGTTCAAGCGCGCGTCGACGGGTCGTCTCCGTTCGTCTTTTCCTCCGGTTTTTCCGGTTCCGCCGACTTTTCCGATTTTTCCTCGTTCTCCGGTTCCAGCGATTTTTCCAGCAACGCCGTTTTTCCCGACCGCGCCGTCCAAGCGTCGACGATTTCGCGCAACTCGTCGCCGGTCATCGTCTCTTTTTCGAGCAACCGCGTCGCGACTTCGACGAGCAAGTCCTTCCGCTCGACAAGGATCCGCCGCGCTTTTTCGGCGGCATCGTCGACCAAAGCCCGCGCCTCCCGGTCGATTTCCCAAGCCGTTCGCTCGCCGTATTCGCGTCCGACGAAGCCGCCCGATTCGAGAAACGAGTCGTTCGACGTCCGATAAGCGACCCGCCCAAGCCGACTCATCCCGTAAGCGGTCGTCATCCGCCGCGCAATCTCGGTCGCCCGCTCCAAATCGTTCTGCGCTCCGGTCGACGCGTCGCCGAAAATCAACTCCTCGGCAAGGGTTCCGGCGAGAAGCGTTTGCATTCGAGCGACCAACTCGGCCCGCGTCGTCAGATACCGCTCGTCGTCCGGACGCTGCCAGGTGTACCCGAGCGCCGCCAATCCGCGCGGAACGATCGAAATTTTGTGCACCGGATCGGCGTCCGAAAGCGCGCTGGCCGCCAACGCGTGCCCGCATTCGTGGTAGGCGACTCTAATTTTTTCCGCTTCCGAAATGACGCGCCGCTTCTTTTCGAGCCCGGTCGCGACTCGTTCGATCGCTTCGCCAAATTCTTCCTTAGAAACCGCTAACTTTCCAACGCGGGCGGCGAGAAGCGCGGCCTCGTTCGTCAACGCGGCCAAGTCGGCGCCGACGAAACCGGCGGTCAACGCCGCGATCTCCCGCAAGTCGAGCGTCGGATCGAGTTTAACGTTTTTCGCGTGAATCCGCAAAATCTCCTCGCGTCCCCGGGCGTCCGGGCGGTCGACGAGGATCTGGCGATCGAAACGCCCCGAACGGAGCAACGCCGAGTCGAGAATCTCGGGCCGATTCGTCGCGGCCATCACGATCGTTCCGGAGTTCGTCCCGAAACCGTCCATCTCGACCAAAAGCGCGTTGAGCGTTTGCTCCCGCTCGTCGTGTCCTCCGCCGTAAACTCCGCCGGTGCGCGACTTGCCGAGCGCGTCCAGCTCGTCGATAAAAACGATGCAAGGGGACGACTTCTCCGCCTGTTCGAACAGATCCCGAACTCGAGCCGCTCCGACGCCCGCGTAAAGCTCGACGAAATCAGAACCGGAAAGGCTGAAAAACGGGACGCCCGCCTCCCCCGCGACCGCCTTCGCAAGGAGCGTTTTCCCGGTGCCCGGCGGCCCGACGAGGAGCGCGCCCTTCGGAATGCGCCCGCCGAGCGCCTGAAATTTTTCCGGAGTCCGCAAAAACTCGACGAATTCGCGCAGTTCCTCGAGCGCCTCGTCGACGCCCGCGACGTCGTCGAAAGTAACGTCGACGTCCTCCGGAGCGACCAAAACGCCGCGATTGCGCCCGAACGCGCCGACGCCCGCCCCCATTCGCCGCAAAAAATAAACGAAAATCGCGAGCAAAAGGAACGTCGTCAAGAGCGAAGCCCCGTAATTTTGCATAAAACCCGGCGTTCCTTCCGCCGCAAAATCGGAATAACCGTTGCGTTTTAACAAATTAAAGAAGTAATCCGCATCGACGTCGAGCCCCTGCCGCCCAGAATAAAAGTCGACCTTTTTCATCGGCTTTTTCGACGGCTCCCCGCCGTCCCCCTCGAGCGTCTCCCGGGTCGCGGTTCCGGAAATCTCGTGCGCTCCGACGCGGAGGTCGGCGAGTTCGGAATAACGAACTTTTCGCCGCTTTTTCCCCTTTCCCTCTTCGACGACGATCGACGGCGCAAATTGCGGCGACTCCGCCGTTTTTACCGATTTATCCGAATCGTCGCCCTTTATCGACTTTTCCGAATTTTCCGACTTTCCGTTTTTCGCCCAATCGGCGCTTTCGCTCGTCGGGGCGAGCTTCGCAAGATTTTCCGTTTTTTCCGATTCCGCAAAATCTTCCGACCGCGCGTCTTTTTCCGGCGTTGCGTCTTTCACCGACTTTTCCAACTCCGCGGATTTTCCCGCTTCTTCCGGTCGAGCGTTTTCGGCAAGTTCCCGCGACGGGGCGCCTAATTCGATCAACTCGATCAACTTTCCGATCGGAATCTCGTAACGCGGCGGCTCGTACAGCGCGTTCCAAAGGAAAATTAGGGAAAATACAACGATTAAAACGACCCAAAACGAGTTGTTTCCGTCGTCGTTGGCGCGCGCGGCGGCGCCTCGACGCCCGAACGGGTCGAAATCTCGCTTTCGTTTAAACCGGTTGTTTTCGTCGGGCGTTCGCTCGGCGTTCGTTCGCTCGTCGTTCGCGACGGGGATTCGCTCGTTTTCGTCGGACGCGGCGGCGCCCTCGGGCCGTTGGGAGGGATTCGTTTTCATCGTTCGGTAAACTTTTCGCTCGGTAACGTTGCCGCGGGCCTCCTCGAGCGCCCGCGCCGTCGGAACGCCGACTTTTCGCCGCTCCGCCATTAATAATAATACGTCAATTTAGATTAATAAAGGCGTCGGGACGCTAAAATAGAAAAAAAGGCGAAAAAATACGACCTTTTTCCCCGTCTCCGCCGCGAAAACCGAACGCTCGCGCCTCCCGGCGAAGGTCGCGCCGCCGGTCGAAACGCCGCCGCCGATCGCGCCGCGTTCCTCGCCGAAACGGTAAAAAATAAAAAAAGTCGACAAAAAAGGGAAAAAATAGAAAATGTCGCGTTCGGGGGGCTGTTGCAAAAGGAAAAATCCGTTATAATCGAGGGTGTTTGAGTACGGAATCGCTCCGCCGCTCTCTCGCCCCACTCCCCTCCGGCGCCGGTCGGGTTCGGCGAGACTAACGCGGACGCCGTCGGCTAAACGTCCGATTTCCTCGCCGCGTCATCGCCGGTCGTTCGTATTTTTACGGCGACGGCGGCTTTTCCAAGCGAAAACGCCGAGACGCGACGGCGGCGGAACGGAAGTCCTAAACCAAGAATCAGTTTTCAAACGAAATTCTCGCGCTTTTCGCTCGTCGTCGAGTTCGCGGCGGCGGAATCTCGCGGGCATTCGAACCCACCCCAGGAAAGGTCAAAATAATGAGCTTTGACTTAACTCAATACGGCATTACCGTCTCCAAAGTTTTCCGCAACGCCTCCCCGGCTCAACTCTACGAAGACGCCCTCACCTACGAAAAAGCGGCGATCAGCTCGGCGGGCGCCTTGATGAACCTTTCCGGCAAAAAAACGGGCCGTTCCCCCAAGGACAAGCGCGTCGTTTGCAATCCGGAAAGCGAAAACGACATTTGGTGGGGTTCCGTCAACATTAAGATGCCCGACTCCGCGTTCCTGCAAAACCGCAGCCGTGCGATCGATTACCTGAACACCCGCGATCACCTCTACGTCGTCGACGCGTTCGGCGGTTGGGACAAAGAAAACCGCATTAAGGTTCGCATCATTTGCGCCCGCGCCTACCACGCGCTCTTCATGCACAACATGCTCATCCGTCCGACCGAAGAAGAACTCGCGAACTTCGGCGAACCGGACTTCGTCGTCTTCAACGCCGGCCAATTCCAAGCCGACCCGACGACCGAATCCCTCACCTCCCCGACGAGCGTCGATCTTTCGTTCGAACGTCGCGAATTCGTCATTCTCGGCACCGAATACGCCGGCGAAATGAAGAAGGGCGTCTTCACGATCATGAACTACCTCATGCCGAAAAAAGGCTTCCTTTCGATGCACTGCTCGGCGAACGAAGGCAAAGACGGCGACGTCTGCCTCTTCTTCGGCCTCTCCGGCACGGGCAAAACGACCCTTTCGACCGAACCGAGCCGCAAGCTCATCGGCGACGACGAACACTATTGGACGAACGAAGGCGTCGTCAACATCGAAGGCGGTTGCTACGCGAAATGCATCAACCTGAAAGCCGAAAGCGAACCGGAAATCTACAACGCCATCAAATTCGGCACGGTTCTCGAAAACGTCGTTTACGATGAAAAATCGCACGAAGTCGACTTCGCGTCCGACGCCATCACCGAAAACACCCGCGCGTCCTACCCGATCGACTACATCGAAAACATCAAAGAACCCTGCCAAGGCGGCCATCCGAAGAACATCGTCTTCCTCACCTGCGACGCCTACGGCGTTCTCCCGCCGGTTAGCCGTCTGACCCCGGAACAAGCCGGTTACTACTTCATCAGCGGCTACACCGCGAAAGTCGCCGGAACCGAAGTCGGCGTTACCGAACCGCAAGCGACCTTCTCCGCCTGCTTCGGCGAAGCGTTCCTCGTTTGGCACCCGATGAAGTACGCCGAACTCCTCGCTGAAAACATGAACAAATACGGCTCCAAAGTTTGGCTCGTCAACACCGGTTGGGCCGGCGGTTCGGCCGCGAGCGGCGCGAAACGCATGTCGATCAAATTCACCCGCGCCATCGTCGACGCGATCCACAGCGGCGAGCTTGAAAAAGCCGATTTCGTTACCGACGAAATCTTCGGCTTGAGCATTCCGACGACCTGCCCGAACGTCCCGAGCGAAGTCCTCATCCCGGAAAGCAGCTGGGCCGACAAAGCCGCGTACAAAGAAACCGCGACCAAACTCGCCGCGTCGTTCCACAAGAACTTCGCGAAATTCGCCGACCAAGCGTCCGCCGAAGTTTGCGCCGCCGGTCCGAAAGCGGGCAAGTGATTTTGCGCGACGATCGCTTAAACCGCGCTCGATTCAACGTCGTTGGGCCGAGCGCGACGCGATCGCGACTTGACTTTCGCCGTTTTAGCGAACGCTAAAATCGTTAAAGTCGATACAAAGCGAAACCGTTTCGCCGGTCTTCGCGTTTCCCTGAGGCGCGCTCTTTCCCTCGCTAGCAAACGAAGGAGCGCGTCGACGGGGGTTTTGCGCCTCGACGCGTCGTTTTTGCGCTTTTAACGTCGTTATAAACGTTGAAAACGTTAAAGTTCGTCGCGATTTTTTCTATTTCTTGCGTTTGCGCGATCCGCGCGACCGATTGCAAAATCCGTCGCTTTTCGGTCGTTCGAGTCTTACAAACGCGGTTTTTCCGCCGTTTTCGTTCTGTCCGTCCGGCGTTGATTCGTCGAACCCGGTCGGTTTCACGTCCGTCGCCGTTATATTCCGCAAAGGCTTCCGCAATGCCGCGATTTATTACCGAAAACTTCCTCCTGCAAACGAAAAGCGCCGAACGCTTGTACCGCGAATACGCCGAAAACGCGCCGATCGTCGACTACCACTGCCACCTTTCCCCGAAAGAGATCGCCGACGATCGGCGTTTCGAGAACATGACGCAAATTTGGCTCGGCGGCGACCATTACAAATGGCGCGCCCTTCGAGCGGCCGGCGTCGACGAGCGTTACGTTACCGGCGACGCGTCCGATTGGGAAAAGTTTGCGCGTTGGGCGGAAGTTTCGCCCCGCACGATCCGCAACCCGCTCTTCCATTGGACGATGTTGGAGCTGAACCGACCGTTCGGGATCAACGACCGTTATTTCAACGCCGAAACCGCCCCGGAAATTTGGGAAATCGGCAACGCGCTCCTGTCGACGCCGGAGTTTTCAGCGCGCGGAATCATGCGGCAAATGAACGTCGAACTCGTTTGCACGACGGACGATCCGATCGATTCGCTCGCCGATCACCGCCGCGTCGCCGAAGACGTCGCCGCCGGCCGTTTCTCGATCCGCGTTCTACCGACGTTTCGCCCCGACAAAGCGTTCCCCAGAAATTGCGGAACCCCGGAAGCCGTTTCCGATTATAACGATTATCTGCGCCGTCTCGAAGAGGCCTCCGGCGTCGCGATCCGCACCTTCGCCGATCTCCGCGACGTTTTCGCCGCTCGACACGCCTATTTCGACGCCGCCGGATGCCGCCTTTCCGACTGCGGTTTCGAACTTTTCGATTGGTCGGCGCCGGTCGCGTCGAGCGAATTGGAAAGCTCGTTCGCCAAAATTTTGCGCGGCGCCCCGATCTCGCCGGAAGAATCGCTCGCGTTGTCGTCGGTTCTCCTCTCCGACCTAGGCCGACTCGACGCGGAAAAAAATTGGGCGTCGCAACTGCACATCGGCGCGATGCGGAACAACTCGACCCGCGTTTTCAAACGGCTCGGGCCCGACGCCGGTTGCGACTCGATGATCGACGGCTCGTACGGACGCGCCCTTTCCCGCTTCCTCGACGACCTCGACCGCGACGGCAAACTCCCGAAAACAATCGTTTACAACCTCAACCCGGCCTCGAATTACCTCCTCGCGTCGCTCGTCGCCAACTTCAACGACGGCTCGTTCCCCGGCAAAATGCAATACGGCGCCGGCTGGTGGTTCCTCGACCAGAAAAACGGCATGGAGGAGCAACTCGAAACGTTGTCGAATATGGGTTTGCTATCCCAATTCGTCGGAATGCTGACCGACAGCCGCTCCTTCCTGTCGTACGCTCGCCACGAGTATTTCCGCCGCATCCTCTGCAACCTCCTCGGCGGCGAGATGGAATCGGGCCTGTTGCCGAACGATTTCGAATGGATCGGCGGGATCGTCCGCGATATCTGTTACAATAACGCCGTCCGATACTTCCAATTCTAACGATCGCGACGCTTCGCAAACGCCGCGTCTCCTTCGAAACCGTTCGAAACGAGACGCGGCGCCCGGTCGAATTTCGCGTCGATCCTCTCGATCCAAACGCCCCGCGCCCTCCTTTGGCGGCCTGTTTATTTTTATCGTTAAATAAGTAGCGATAAAGTTTTAGCGATAAAAAATTTCTTGCGCCCCCCTTGTAAAAAACAAAAATTCGAGCATAATAGTTGATAAATTTTAATGAAAAGCGCGCTCTGGCGTCTTGTCCGCGCAACGCGCCGCGGCGGATGCGTCGCGTCCCGCGCACAAAATGGAAGGATAGTTTAATGGCCGTCAATTATAGCGAAGAATCGCTGAAAAAACACTACGAATGGCGCGGCAAGATCGAAACGCAAGTTCGCGTCCCGGTCGGTTGCCGCGAAGAACTTTCGCTCGCCTACACGCCGGGCGTCGCCGAACCGTGCCGCAGAATTAGCGAAAACGTCGAGCTTTCCTTCGAATTGACCCGCCGCTGGAACACCGTTCCGGTCGTTACCGACGGCACCGCCGTTCTCGGTTTGGGCGATATCGGCCCGGAAGCCGGGATGCCGGTGATGGAGGGTAAGTGCGCGCTCTTCAAGGCGTTCGCCGACGTCGACGCGTTCCCGCTCTGCATCCGCTCGAAGGACACGGAAGAGATCGTTAAAACGATCAAACTCCTCGCCGGCAGCTTCGGCGGCGTCAACCTTGAAGACATTTCGGCGCCGCGTTGCTTCGAGATCGAGCAGCGTCTCAAGAAAGAACTCGACATTCCGGTTTTCCACGACGACCAACACGGCACGGCGATCGTTTCCACCGCCGCGCTTCTGAACGCTCTCCGCGTTACCGGCAAAAAAATTGAGGACGTGAAAGTCGCGATGAACGGCGCCGGAGCCGCCGGGATCGCGATCGCGAAATTCCTCGTCGCGTTTGGCGTTAAGGACGTGATCATCTGCGACTCCCGCGGGATCATTTGCAAAGGCGACGCCCGCTTGAACGCTTCGAAGCAGGAAATCGCGGAAATGACGAACAAAGAGCGCGTCGCGGGCAACCTTGCCGACGCGATGAAGGGCGCCGACGTTTTTATCGGCGTTTCCGCCCCGAACTGCGTTACCCAGGAGATGGTCAAGTCGATGAACGCCGACCCGATCGTCTTCACTTGCGCGAACCCGATTCCGGAAATCCACCCGGACGAAGCGAAAGCCGCGGGCGCCGCCGTCGTCGGCACCGGTTCGTCGCAGTACAATAATCAAATCAACAACGTTCTCGTCTTCCCGGGTCTTTTCCGCGGCGCTTTGGACGTCCGCGCGAGCGACATTTCGACGGGCATGATGATGGCGGCGTCGAGAGCGATCGCGTCCGTCGTTTCGGACGAAGAGCTTTCGAAGGACTACATCCTTCCTTACGCTTGGGACAAACGCGCCCACGACGCCGTCGCGAAAGCGGTCGCCGAGCAGGCCCGCAAAGAGGGTCTCGCGAAACTTTAATCGCGAAGGCTCGCCGATTTAACGCCGTTCGACGTTCCCCCGTCGAGCGGCGCCGAATCGAAAACGCAAGTCGAAAGCGCAAAATTTACCCGCCGTCCGTTCCATTTTTTCGCGAACTCGGGCGGCGGTTTCTTCGAACGACGGATTCCCCGCCGTCTTTTTTGTCTTCCTCTCGTCTTCGCCGATCGGCGCCGCGCCGGAACCCGCGCTTCTCGAACGCGCCGCCCGTTAACGCCGAAAGATCCCGACGCGAAGTCCGCAATCGTCGCCGCGACGCGTCGCCAAAAAGTTAAAACGCGACGCGCTACGGCAGTTTTCCGCCGGACTGCGCCAGCTTCCGCCTCTCGCGACGCGCTCCGCGCCGCTCGCCGGGCCGGTCGGATCGACGGAACGCGCCGGGTCGTACTCGCCGTATCGGTCGGCCGTCCATTCGCACACGTTCCCGTGCGCGTCGTAAAACCCCCAGGGATTCGGCGCGAAAAGCCCGACTTCGCAAGTCGTTTCGCCGCAAGGGTTTGCGCCGGGCCTTCGTCCGACGTCGCCGCCTTCTTCGTCGTCGCTCGAACCGACGTTCGAACGGCCGAACGCGCCTTCGGAACCGGTCGCCGTCGCGCCGAACGAAAACGCCGTCGTCGTTCCGGCGCGGCAAGCGTACTCCCACTGCGCCTCGGTCGGGAGGCCGTACCGCCATTCGGGCCCGAGAAACGTCGTCAATTCGAGCAAATATTCGTCGGAATTGAGTTTTTCGATAAAATCGACGCAATCGATCCAACTGACGCGCTCGACCGGCGCCCGTTTGACGCCGCGATTCTTGCTCGGATTCGTTCCGACGACGGCGCGCCATTCCGCTTGCGTCGTCGGAAACTGGCTCAAATAAAAGAGTTGCGTCAGCGTCGTTCGTCGCGGCGTTTCGTCGGCGAAGCGGCGCGGCTCGGTTCGCGGGCTTCCCATTTCGAACGTTCCGGGCCGAACCGCTAAAAACCGCATTCCCAACGAGTTAGCCCAACGTTCCGGCGTTTTTTCATTCGCGTCGTCGCTCATCGCCGTCAATACAACTCCTTATTTTTTCAACGCTTAACCAACGATCGCCGCCGTTCGAAACGTCGCGCGGCAAAAGCGAAGCCCTCGACCGCGACGCGCTAATCAACCGAATAACCGGCGTTTGCGTCGTTGTCCGCTCTCGTCGAGCGCGTCCAACATTTCGAAAACGCTCGCCGCGTCGAACGGAAGAACGCCGACGAACGGGGCGATCTCCGCGGCGTCGGAACCGTCAAATTCGTTCCAATCGTTAAATTCGTCGGCAAAAAACGCGTCGCCGAGCTCCTCCGACGTCGGCTCGCCGTCCAAAATCGCCGCCGAACCGGTCGCGAACGTCGCTTTTTTCCAAAGCGGCGTCGAGAGTTTCCATCCCCGCGAATCGACGTAAGAAACGCGCGACGCGTCTTTGTTCGTTTCCGCAAGATCTTCCGGCAAAACGACTTCGAAACGTTCGTCGGCGCTTTCCGGAACGCCGGAGATCGTTAGCGTTTTGACGTTTCGCGCCGTCGTCGTCGCGTTCGTTTTCAAATCGAAAACGGCCAACGCGCCGATCTCCGCGACGTAACTCGTTCCGCTCGAATCGTCGCCGACGACGGCCAACGCGCCGAGCGTCGTCGTCGGATCGAAGGTCGTCGCCGCGACGTTGGTCGCGATCCGAACGTACTCGCGCCCCGGCGTCGTTTCGTCGCCGCCGAACGTTCCGGTCAGCATCGTCGTTTTTTTCGCGACGACCGCCTCGACGTCGTCGCCGGAATCGGTCGCGTAAAACGAGTCTTCGCCGCCGTTTACGAACGCGACTCGGGCGTCGGTAAAGTTTTTCGCAACCAACGCGAACCCGCCGCCCGCAAGGTTCAGCTTGTCGTTCGTCGTTTTCAGCAGATCGTCGAACGCGGTGTCTTCGAGCCGAGCGACGTCGTTCCCGCCCGAACCGCCGTCGACGGCGATCGAGTTCACGTTTTCAAATCGGTACGTTTTTCTTCCATTGACGACGAAATACCCGGAACCGTTCGAATAATAGAGGAAATCGTCCCCGTCGGATCCGGCGAAACGCAGGTTTTCCCGCGCCCCGCCCCCGCGATACGTTATCGTTCCGAAACCTTCGATCGAAGTCGAGCCGCCGGCGTCGCTCGTCCAAATCGACGCCGCGTCGGAAGTTGCGACGGATCCGGCGATCTCCGGCGAAAGCCAAAAATCAACCGCCGCGTTCGGCCGCGTCTCCGTTTTGAACGTCGGATACGTCCCGAACGGCGTCGAATCGGCGTCGAACCGCCAAGCGAAATCGTCGACGGCGACCTCCAAGCCCGCGTCGTCCCAAAAAATTTCGAGCAACTCCTCCGTCGCGACGTCGAACACAGGATCGAGGAGCGCGACGTTGTTTGCGTCGATCGGAAGCAATTTCGCCGCGACGGCGCTAAAGTCGGCCGCCGACTCGACGACGACCCAATATTCGACCGCCGGATCCGCGAACCACTGCGCCCTTTGCCCGCTCGCGGTCGCTTCGGAAAGCTCGAGCGGCTCCGCTTCCAAAGCGCCGGGGCGCACCGAAATCGCCAGCCCGGACGGCGAGTCGGCCAAGTCGGCCTTCCAAGCGAAATAGCCGCTCGTTTCGGGAGTTACGGTAAAGACGTACCGCCGTTTTCCGCCGTCGGAATCGAGCGTTCCGGCGAACTCGTATTCGTCGACCGTTCCCAAAATAATCGGCGAATCGTCGTCGTAAATGGTTCCCTTGACGAGCGCGTCCTCGTTCGTCAAGTAGGCGTTTTCAAGGTCGACGATCTCCAGGAAAAAGTCGGTCGACGGGTTCTCGTACCCGCCTTCGATCGCGGCGAGCCCCTCCGGTTTCAAGGGATCGTAATTCCCGAGAACGTAAAATTCGATCGTCGCGGTCGTCTCGCCTTGCGCGATAATTTTCGGGTCGCCGACCGGAACGACGAACGCTTCGCTCTCGACCGCCGTTCCGCCGAGCGCGACGCGGTAATTGAAGGAAACGTCGAGCCGCGCCGGAGCGTCCAACTCGACGACGAACGCCGCGACGGTCGAGCCGACGTCGCCTTCGTAAACGAACGCTTCTTGAACCGTCATGTTCGGCAAATTAGTCGGTCGGATCGCGATCGTCAACTCGGCCTCTTCGCTCCAATACACGCCGTCGAAGACGGAAATCGTTACGACGCGGTCGGTTAAGTCGCAAAGATCCTTCGCGTTGTAGTACGTCAGCGACGCGAGCGCGTTCTCGTACTCTTCGAGCGTTCCGACGCCGGAAAGGGTTACGACGCCCCCCCGTTCGTCGAACGACGCCCGCAAATTCGTTCCGGCGACCGACGCGTCGAGCGATTCGTCGACGCCGTCCGGACGGTTCGCAAACTCGATCTTCGCGCCGTACAAAAACGCCGAATCCGCGTCGGTAATCGTCAGTTTCGACGCCGCCAGAACCTCCGCCGAGTCGACGGAACCCTCGACGAAAACGGCGGAAAACCCGGTTCCTTCCGCGTCGTCGCCGTTCAAATCGACGACCGGCGGAGCGGCGCTCGCGTCGGCGGTTCGGAAATCGAGCTTCGCGTTGACGCCGTCGTTAATCGAAACGGTTTTCGTTACCGGCGTCGCAAACCCTTCTCCGGAAACGGTTACGCGATACGTCCCGTTCAGCAAAAAGAGCTGGTACCCGCCCGCGTCCGACGACGAAACCTCGACTTTTTGCGGCGTTTCGGAACCGTCGACGCGTTCGATCGTCAGCGTCGCGTCGGCGATTCCCTCCCCGGCGTCGTAAAAAAGGTCGCGGTTGGAATCGTCGAAAACGACGCCGAGCAAATACGCCCCGTCCGTTCGAGCGCCGAGAACGCTCGTTCCCAAATCGGTCGTCGCGACGTAAGGCCCGATCGCTTTCGACGTCGACCCGACCGAAAGGCCGATTTCGGTAAACGTCGCGTTCGCCAACGCGTCGCGGTGCGAGTGCGACGGGACGCCCCAATCGACCGCAAACGCCTCGAAAATAAAGGACGCGACCGAAAAACTTCCGTTCGCCGCGAACGAGCCGCCGACGTTTTCCCCCAACGCGGGCGAACCGTCTTCGTTCGTCAGCCCGGTCTCGAATCCGGCGGCGACGACGCGGTCGGCCAAATTTCTTTCGCCGTTCGTCTGATGCGAAACGTCGTTTCGGGAAATCATCGTCCGGTTATGCGTCGCGGCGGCGGCGTCGAGCGCGGAGTTGATCGCGAGCGGCGGCGCCGCGGAAAGCGTCTTCCACTCCTTTAAAAACGTTTCGACCGAGTTGCGAGGGTACTGGTAAAGCGCCAGCGCGTCGTTGACGAGCGGGTTGCGCGCCGTTAATTTCTTTTCGGTAATCGAGCTGAAGATCCGATCGAGTTCGCCCGCCGGATCGGCGCGGAAGCGGTTGATCCGTTCGAGAAGCTCCTGCTCTCGCGGCGTCGCGTCGAGCGTCGACGCAAGAACGAACCAATCGGGCGTCGCGGGCGTCGTTTCGGAAGTCGCGACGACCGCCGCGTCGACGTCGACGAACTCCGGATTCGTCGGGGGCAAGTCGACCGCCAAAAGGCGCCGCGTTTCCAACGTCTCGAAGCGGAGGCGGCGGGCGTCGGCGTTGCGATTGTTTTTCGCTCGCGATTTCATCGTTTTACCCTTTCGGCTATTTTAGTTCGTTTTTCTTTCAAGCGTCGAACGCCCGGCCGTTTCCCGCTCGGTTCGGACGCCGCGTCGGAAAACGCGTCTTGTCGGCGTCGCCCTTATTAATATAAGGACGCGAAAACGCCGCGTTGGTTCCGCCGTTCTTGCGAAAACCGGGCAAAAACCGCGCCCTGGAACGGCAAAATCGACAAAATCGGCAAAACCAACGCGTTCGTTCTCCGCAAATTCCCCGATTATTTCTTGTCCGGCAGGCGGTAACGCTCGCCGCGTTCTTCGACGACGCGACGCAACCAGGGCTCCGGATAACCGACGTTCGGATATTCGCCGTCGGCGGTTCGCGTGTATCCGTCGTTGAATTTGACGAGAAGATCGTTCGCCAACTCTTCCCAACGGTCGCGCGCTTTTTCCGTTTGCATAACCGAATAATCGGTCAAAAATTCAACGGCGGCCTTCTCGTCGCTCTTCGCCAACTCGGCCGCGGCGCGTTCGATCGCCGGTCGAGCGCGGTAAAAATACGTTTCGAGCTCCTCCTGAACCGTTTTGATCTCCGGGATCATTTCCTTATAACGCGGGTAAGCGTAATTGGCGACGAAGTTGAACGTCCACCAGCCGGAACTCATATCGAAACGCTTGATCGAACCGCGTTCGCAGGACGCCGGGATCCGCGTCGTCGCGGCGTAAATCGGCGAATAACACGTCGTGTAGGAGTCGTCCCAACCGAACCAGACGAGCCCGCCGACGACGTCCGGAAGATCGGCGGTCGAACGCGTAATCGTCGAGAAACAGGTTTGTTGCGTCGAAATCGGGCGCTCCCAGGCGTATTTTTTGCCGTCGACTTCCCAATAAAGGGGACGGCAGCGCATCGGGATCCCGAACTGCCCGGCGTCGATTCCCTCGCTCATGTCGTACTCGGTTCCGTCGTAATGGTCGCGCATCAGGGCGGCGACGTCGGCGGTCGTCAGTTTTTTATCCGGCTTGATCGACCACGGATACGGCGCGGCGCCCTCGACGCCCTGGGCGTAGTCGACCGACAAATTCAGCGACGGCGCGGCGCGGCGGAAAAGACTCCAGACCCGCTTTTCGCAGGAACGCAAGCTCGAAACGTCGATGTTCCCGTACGCGTCGCGGAACGAAAACGGCTTCCCGGAATTCGGGTCGTACAGCCCTTTTTCAATCGCGAACGACTCGACGTTTTTCGAGTAAACGCAGTTCGCCGGGTCGTCTTTCGGGAAAACGCCGATCCGGGCCTGGTTGGCGTGCGCGGTGATCTCGCCGTCCGGAACGCGAACCGCGACCCAAACGCAACCCTTGTCTTCGGTCTCGGCGGTCGAACCGGTTCCGCAAATCTCGAAGATCCACGCCTCGTTCTTATCGCAAACGGAGATCGATTCGCCGACGTCGGCGTACCCGCGTTCGTCGACGAGCCGCCCCATCAGCTCGACGGCTTCGCGCGCCGTCGCCGCGCCTTGGAGCGCCGCGGTCATCAGCTCCGGATACATAAACTTCGCGCCGTTCTTGTTTTGCAGTTCCTCGAAACCGCCCCAAGTCGTTTCGGCGATCGAAACCTGTTTTTCGTTCATAATTCCCTGAAACTCGTCGATCACCGTCTCGCCGCAAAAACCGAAGACGCGGTAAGTCGGCGTTCCCTCCGGAAAAACGTCCGAACCGCCGGCCGGGCGGAACGAGCCGTCCGACGCTTCGACGATCGCCAACTTCGCGAAAAAGCCGGCCGAATCCGCCGTGTAAGTAACGACGCAGGCGTTTTCCGCCGACGCGCCCTTGGTAACGACGAGGTTGGTGCAAGCGAAAACGCTCGCCGCGCCGCCGACGAGAGCCGCCGCGACGCCGAACGCCGTCAAACCGCCGAAAAAGAATCGCTTCATTTTACGCAAACTTTCTATCCACGCTATTTTTAAAAATGTCGATCGCCGCCGTTTTCGCGGCAAAACCGTTAAGATCGGCAAAAATCTCCGACGTTGCGCCGTCGACTCGCGTCGCGCCGCCGGACGACCGCAATTTTAACCGTTCGCGGGGCCGCCGTCAAGCGAGCGCGGCGTTTTCGCCCCCGGAGAACGCCGATTTCGCAAAAAATGGCGAAAAATTTGGAAAAAATCGCGAAAAAATCCGTTTTGGCGGTTTATTTTGCGGCGGCGTTGCGGTATGATTAAAGGACGGAGTCGTTTTTTGCCCTCGCGTCCCGCTTCGAACGCGCCTTCGAAGCCGACGACGCTTTCGGACGATCGGCTCGCCCGGGTTTTGTCATTATTACTATCGCGCTCGTTCGACGGTTTCGGCGACGCGGCCTTTCGCCGTTCGCCCGCCGTCGACGTTTTAGGAGGTTTGTTATGAATCCTTCGTCCAACGGTTCCCAAGGTTTCGACCGTCGTTCGTTTTTCGGTTCCCTCGCCGCGGCCGGTTTGACCGGCTCGGTTCTCGCGTCCGGAGTCGACGCTTTCGCGCAAAACGACGAAAAAACGACGGAAAAACCGGAAAAAATCGCGGCGTCCTTCCCGCTTCTGCAAAACGTCGCCGAAACGAGCGCGTCGGTCGCCTGGTCGTTGAACCGCCCGGCGACCGGTTGGGTCGAATGGGGAACGACGCCCGATCTCGGCAAATTCGCCCGCAACTCGGAATTCGGCCTGAACCCTTACGAAGTCGACTTCCTGAGCGCCCGCCTCGAAGGACTCGCGCCGAACACGAAGTATTATTACCGAACCGCGACCTGCGCTTTCGATTACGTCGACGCTTATAACAAATCGGTTTCCGCTCCGGAATACAGCGACGTTTATTCGTTCGAAACGGTCGGCCCGGCGCCGGAAAAAGTCGAATTCGGCGTGATGAACGACACGCACAACGCCCTCCCGACGATCCGCAAACTTCTCGAACGCTTCGACGAACGGAAGCCGGATCTCCTCTTCTGGAACGGCGACGTCTGCTCCGATTACATGTCGAGCGACGTCGTGAAAAAATCGGTCGCGAACCCGAACGACAAACCTTACGCCGCCGAACGCCCGCTCGTTTTCGTCCCCGGAAACCACGATCGCCGCGGCAAATGGGCTCGCGACCTGAAAAAATGCTTCACGACGTGGAAACACGACGACGCCCGTTTCGCCGACCTCGGTTACAACTACGCGTTCCGCCAGGGCCCGCTCGCGGCGGTCGTTCTCGACACCGGCGAAGACAAACCGGACTGGCATCCGGCGTGGTCGTCGATGGCGAACTACGAGCCGTACCGCGAACGTCAAGCGGCCTGGCTCGAAGCCGCGCTCGCCCGTCCGGAGATCGCGTCGGCGCCGTTTATCGTCGCGTTCTGCCACATTCCGCTTTACGACGCGGATCCTAAAGCGAACCCGGGCAACATTTTAGACATGTACGCGTCGTACCAGTGGACGTGCCAAAAACTTTGGGGCCCGATCCTTCGTCGCCACGGCGTTCAGCTCCTGGTCGCGGCGCACCAGCACTGCTTCAGCTACGCGGAGCCGACGGCGGAGCGCGGTTGGGCGCAGATCGTCGGCGGCGGGCCGGAGCTCGCAAGCGCGACGTGCATTTTCGCGACGGTTACGAAAGACGAGCTCAAATTGAGCGCCGAAGCGGTCGCCGATAAAAAGGCGCTCGGTTCGTGGACGTTCCAACCGCGCAACGTCTGAAATTTCCCGCGTTAAGCGTTTCGACGCCGATCGTCGCCCGCCGCTCGAACGTTTATTTTTTTCGTTCGGGCGGCGTCGACGCGGGCCCTTTTCGATTGCAAGCCGGTTCGTTTTTTTCGTGAAACTCGGCGCCCGCAAGAAATAAAAAACGCGCCGTCGAACGGGTTGCGTTCGGCCGGCGCGTCTTTTTAACGCTCAACGCTCGCGGCGTCAAAAGCCGAATTTCCACTCCTCTTCGAAGAAGTCGAAATCGTCGAACGGGTTCGCGAACGCTTCGCTCGCCAACGTCGCCGACGAGGTCGACGTCTCGCCGTTAGAGCCGGACTCGGAAGATTCCGAAATCGCAAGATCAAGCGTCGCCGAAACCCAGGCCGACGTCGTTCCGCCGTTCTCGACCGCGCGAATACGGTAAACGTAAACGTTCCCCGGCTTTAAGTTGTAGCAAATCCGGCTCGTCATCCTCGCCGAAGGATACGCCAGCGTTCTCCACTCGCCGCCGTTCGTCGAACTTTGAATTTCGTACCAAACTCTGTTCGACACGCTGTTTTTCGTCCAAATCAACGTCGCCCGCTTCGTCGAAGCGTCGTAATCGACGATTTTAACGTTCGTCGGAGTCGTCGACGGCGCGATCGTCGCCGAAGCCCAAGCCGTCGCCGTTCCGTCCGCCGCGACCGCCCGAATACGGTAAACGTAAACGTTCTCCGGCTTTAGGTTGTAGCAAACCCTGCTCGTCGCATTCGCCGGGAGATCCGTCAGCGACCGCCAAGCGCCGCCGTTCGTCGAACTTTGAACCTCGTACCGAACTTCGTCC
>CAZIJJ010000019.1:0-31946 GCA_964539525.1 uncultured Planctomycetaceae bacterium
TTTCTAAAAAGGTGTGCGCGTCCCCCCTCCGCCCGCGAGCTGTCCGGCGCCTCGAAGGGTTAGGGAGGTGGCAGGGGAGTACCTTCCGGGGTTGGAGGGCGATTATAGCGCCAAAAAGAGCGCGACGCAAGAGGCGCGACCGTAAAACGGCGAAACTTCGGCAAGATCCGGCGTTCGGCGCTTTTCGGCTTCCGTTTCGAGCAGGTCGAGCGCGCCAAGCCTTCGCGCTCGTTGAAGCCGATCGTCTTGGCGCGACAAACAACGACCTTCTCGCGCCGCGTCGCGAGCGCGCAACCGCGTTGTCGACGCGGCGCGGTTGTTTTTAGGTTAAGCTAAGATTCAAACAAAGAGGCGGCCGTTACTTTGAATCGTCGGAATTGCCGGTCGTTTTAGGGGCTCGCGTTAGGTCGTCCGCAAGGATCTTTTTAATTGTTTCGAAATTCGGAGTGTATAATTTGTAATACTTGCAAACTTTGGACGGTTCGCGATATTTTTCTATATATTCACGTTTTTCCAGACTTTTAATCGCCGCTTCGTACAGCATATTAGCTTCGTCGTTGCCGGCGGCGTTCAAGACGTCGCTTGGTTTAGACGTTGCGCGCCCCGCCGGTGTGATTAAATACTTTTCGTCTTGGGCGCGTCTTGTAGCAAAGCAAAAGCCCGGCCTTTGAAAAGCGTACTTCAAAATTTCGAGTTCGTACTCGGACAACGGGTTTTCTTGCGGTTGCAACGATGGCGCAAGTAAAGACGTTATCGAGTTCATATACAACGTTAACGCTTTATCAAATTCTGACTCAAATTCACGTTTGCTCCCAAAGGAACCGATGTTCGCTTTGTTTCGCCACGCGTCTTGGTAGGCGTTAAGCTTTTCAAGCTGTTCCTTTTCTTCCGCCGTGAGGCGGCGCGGCACCGGCCTGTCCGAAAAGAAAATAATTGCCTCTTTGCCGGCGGCAACGTGTCTGTCGATTTCTTCGGCAGTCCCGCTTTCCGCTTTCGAGGTAGGGGTTCCAAGGCGATTGCCGAAAATTCCAACGACTAAATCGCTAAAGTCGAGGCATTGGCGATTAACCGCTTCCTGCCCTTCGTATTTAGTCGTCGGTCGCGAGTTCTTTTCATAACGAACCGGCCTCAACATAATGGCGCGTGCAAGCGAGTGCAAGTCGTTCCATTTATGGATGACCTTAACGGCGATTTCACGTTCCTCCGCAACGTCGCCGGGAGAGGCGATAAAAATATCGTACACAGTAGCCACGCGAGGCATTTTGCGACTCCTTGCGTTCTTGTCGCGATGTGGTGTTGCGACGCGAAACGCGGTTTGAAGGCTGATTAAATCAAGGTTGAGATTTAAGACGGTTGATTATCTCCGACGTCGACGCCGACGCCAGAAGCGTCAGCGACTTCATCGAGGCATTTTTTTAAATGCTTGGCGTTTTGGTCGAGCAAAAAACTGCAAAACCCGAGAACGTCGGTTTGAAGTTCCGGCGATAGTTCGCGGAACTTTTCGAGGAGATACTGTTCGGCTAGTTCGCGGTTCGATTTAGGTTGAGCGGGCAGGGAAGCGCCAAACATCTCTCCTTTGCCGGTGCGAAGCCAGGTTTCGTCAATTCCAAAGGTGTTGCAAATGAGCGGGATTTTCGCTTGCGGGATCGGCGAGCAGCCGCTTTCCCAGTTTGCGTACGACGAAAGCTTCAGAAAGAGCTTTCCTGCAAACTCTTTTTGTCGTAATCCCAAAGCGTTTCGCGCTTCTCGAAGCCTCTTGTTCATAAAATTTCCTCCCAGCGCCTATTATATCGCATTCTGAAAAACAAGATACCCCCCAGAGATAAATTTTAAAATTTTCTGAAATTAAGATAGTTTTAGGGTTGCGCATTCTGAAAAACAAGATACACTGGAAAAAAGAAAGCTTATTAGAGCCGCAACCGACAAAATTTCGGGAATCCCCGCGATTCCGGATTTTCGAGATTGCCCGTAGCTTAGTGGTGTCTGCGAAGGGCTTGGGTTGCGGCTCCGATATTGAAAGGATTGATATGAAACACTCTCAAGACCGAGAACTGACGTTTATCGAACAGATCCGCGCCCTGGACGAGGACCTGTTCAGACTTGTCGAAGCCTACGTCGGCGGCGTCCACGCCGCGTCGACGCTTAAAGGGCGCCGACGCGCCATAGAATCAGGACGGCCATGGATATTTTAGAACTTTCAGAACTCGTCAAGCCGCTGCTGTCGCGGCGCGACCGCGAGCTCTTGATCGCCGCCTTCAGCGACCGATTGAGCGACGCGGAACTCGTCGCGGTCTTCGGCGACGACGCGCCGCTTCGGCTGTTTCAAATCGTCGCCGCGATCAGGGAGCTGAAGCGGCGGTTCGAAGACCTCGAAAAAAGCAGGGAGGCGTCGCAATGCTGATCCTTTCCGCAAAACCGAAACGCGAGCGGATCGTCGTCGACGACCGCGTTGAAATCGCCGTTTTAAAAGTCCTCGGGGACCGCGTTTGGCTCGCGATTCACGGGGTCGACGGCACGATCGTCGACCGGCTTGAAGTCGCCAAATCGAAGCGCGATTACGAAAGCCCGTTCGACGAGCTCTTCGAACGCCTCAAAGGCGAGCCGGACGAGCGAAATCGCCCGGCGAGCGCGTCGACGCTTCGCGAGTACAAGGAGCGGCGACGGAACCGACTCGAACGCCGATTCGACGAGCTCGCGCTCGTCGCGCCCGTCGAGCCGGAAGAAACGACGGCCGACGAGCCGACGGACGGCTCCGAGGCCCTTTATTGAACTGCTTACGATAAGGAAGGAGAAAACGATATGAAACGACGATGGGGTTTCCTCGTTCTCGCGGCGCTCTTGTTCGCGGGGACGACGGCGAGCGACGCGTCGGCGTGCGGGCTGTTCCGCTGTTTCCGCGGTTCTTACGCGTCCTGCGGCGGTTGGAGCGCCTGCTGTTGCGGCGGTTCTTACGCGGCTTACGGCGGTTGGAGCGCCTGCGAATACGGCGGCTGTTCGACCGGTTCCGAAGCGGGGACGGTCTCGCGCGACCTGCCGTCTTGCTCCGGCGACTGTTCGCTCGACGGAACCTGCTCCGGCGGGTCTTGCGAAATCAAGGCGAAGAAGCGCGCGAAGAAAACGAAGGCGCCGTCTTGCTCCGGCGGCTGTTCGCTCGACGGGGCCTGCGCGACGTCGACCGAGCCGTCCTGCGATTCGCTTTCGCTCGACGAACGCGAAGTCGCGCTGGGACTCCGGCTCGTCGAGGCGGCGAACCGCGCCCGCGCGGCGCGAGGGCTGCGCCCGTTGAAGCTCGACAAAAGCCGCGTCGACGGGGCCCGGTCGCATTCTCGCGCGATGGCGCGGGCGCGATCGTGCTTCCACCTTTCGCCGCCGACGCCGGAGATCTGCGCCGCCTGGCAAACGTCTCCGGAAGGCGCCGTCGGCGACTGGTCCTGCTCCGGCGGGCACGCGGCGATCCTGTACGGCGGGAGTTATACGAAGGTCGCGCCCGGCGTCGCTTACGACGGCTCCGGGAACCTCTATTGGACGCTCCGAATCTGGTGATTCGCGCGACGAAGAAAGAAGAAAAGAAAGGGAACGAACGAATGGGAATCTTTAGCAAAAAAAGAACGAATCGAGGAAGAACGCGACGACGAGACGTTCGTTGCGGAAACGCTCGCGACGGTCGCCGACTCCGCCGCGCGGCGAGGATTCGACGCGATGAAACTGCGCGCTCGAAGCCGTCGCAAAAACGAAGATTCGGGTCGTCGGCGACACGGAAGGCGAGCGCGAGACGGCCGAGGTCGCCGTCCGGATATTCCGCGGCGAGCTCCTTTCGCTGATCGGCGCGGTCGAGCTCCCGTGTTGCGCCGTCGCTCGGGTCGACCTCGAAACGGAGGAAGACGACGAGGACGAGATGGAAGACGACGAGGACGACGCGCCGGAGGGAACGGCGACGGAGGAGGCGGACGGTGAAATATAAGAGGTTCGGGCCGATTCGCGGAGTCGCGCGCCCTCGAGCTCGCAAGCTCGACCGCGAGGGAGCGTCGTTCGAGTTGCGGCGTTCTCTCCGCGCCTGGCGCGACGAAGGCCGGGCGCTGACCGGATTCGAAGCGGCCAAAGTCGTCGCGGCGGGGCCGACGAAATCCGAAACGCTCGAGCTTGCCGCGCGGTTCGGGCTCCGCTTCTCGAGCTCCGCGCCGAAGCGGCTTCTCGTCGCGGCGTTTTACGACGCGCTTTTGAGGGGGCCGCGTCGCGACCCGACCGGGCGGCTCGTCGAACCGCGATACGTCTATCGCCCCGGCGAGCGGAAATTTATCAGGGAAGACAAGGAGGAGAAACGCGATGGGGGAATTTAAAATAAAAACGACGACGTTCGACGTCGCGCTTCGGCACATGAAAAACGGCGGACTCGCGCTCGCCTGGTTCGGCGAGGGGCGCGATTCGGCCGCCCTTTGCCGGTTCGATCGCAAGAAGAACGCGCTCCAGCGGGTCGCGATCAGAGGCTCGGAGAGCCGACTGCGAGACGTTTTCACGCCGTACGCCTACGTCGTCGGCGCGCCGTGGATCTTGTTTCAAACCGACGCGCTCGCTCCGGATTCGGAGGAAACGGCGACGGACGAAGCGATCCGCGCGTCGTTCGAACAATACGTCGAGCCGGGGTTCGCCGAAGATCTCGCGGCGACGTTGAAGGCGGCCGCGCCGGAGGAAACGGAGGAGGAGCGATGAAACGAGTCCGGAAGCGTCCGCTCGTCGACGTCGGCGCGCTTCGCGTCGCGCTCGGCGTTTACGCGGTCGACCGGCCGGTCGCGATCCGACTTCCGGACGGGCGCGAGTTCCCGATCGCCGAAGTCCGCCTCGATTGCGAAGGCGCGTCGTTCGACGCGGCGGCCGTTCATTTGGTCGCGGCGCGCGTCGACGACGACGCGGGGCTCGCGCCGCGGGAATTTTAAAAGCGCGACTCGACTTAGCCCGACCGGCGTTCGCCGGACTTGCCTCGGGCGTTTGCGCCGCCGACTCGCAAACCAAACCGGAAACGGGCGCTCCTCGCACGCGGAGCGGATAAGCGCGGCCTTGACATGTCTCAGCTTGGGGGTCGCGACGGAGCTTCCGTCGCGGCTTCCGGGCCGAGCGGACTCCTAAGGACGGCGGTTCGCCGGCCGTCGGGCGCTTGCGCTCCGGCGGTCGGTCGCCGCGGTTTTTTACGCCTACCATTTTTTTTAAAGGACGTTATAATGACGAACGGATTCAACTTCAACAACGGAAAGGAGACCCTCCGTCATGACGCCCGCTCGGAAAGAACCCAATATGGAAACGTACTCCGGACGCTTCGCCGCAAGACTGAAGGAGCTTCGGCTCAAAGCGAAATTAACGCCGGAAGAAGTCGCCGAATCCGTCGGCGTCTCCACTCGAACCGTGTATTCTTGGGAATCGGCGCGATCGTTTCCAAACGTCGAGCTTTTGCCGAAGATTTCCGAGACTTTAGGGCTCAAGGCCGTCGCAAAACTTTTCCCGTAAATAGTAAAATTATTGAAAGATTCTTTCAGTTTTGCATTGACAGAATCTTTCAGAACCGTAAAATAAACTCCGTCAAGAGCGACGGAGCCCGTCCAAAAAACTCGACCGCCCGGGGCGGCGCCGCGTTCTTGCGTAAGTTCGCGGCGTCGTCGCGGGCGTTTTGTTTGCCCTTACCGTAGGTTGAATCCTCCCCCGGGCGGTCGAACCCGTAAGAAAAGGTCGCGGCAGTCGAAGCAACGAGGCGCCGCCGAAGGATGTGAAAACGAACTCTAGCGTTCGTTATTTTGGAGAACCAATGCACCCGTTATATTCGCTCGTTTTAGCGTCGTCGACGAAAGAAGCGCTCTTCGCGGCGCTTTGGCTCGCGCTCGACGAAGAGCCGGGAAAGCTCGCCGACGTCGACTTCGCGACGATCGGCGCGGTCGCCGCGCGCTTCGGCGTCGCGCTCTCGGAATCGCAGATTAGGAAGCGCGCCAAAGCGCTCGAAGCGCTCGGCGTCTTGGAGATCGCGCCGCGTCGCGAACGCGGTCGGTTCGACCTGTTCGTTTACCAACCGGCTCCGGCGCGGTTCCCGTCGCCGCCGAAGCCGGAACCGGCGACGCCCCTTTTCGACGCCGCGTTCGGGAAGGGCGTCGAGGCGTTCGCCGACGCGACCGTTTCCGATTCCGCCGCCGTTTCCGAAATGGAAATGGAAACGGCGACGGCGGCGGCTCCGCAAGCCGTCGTTCGCGCGGCGGCGAAAACGCCGGAAACGCCGTCCGCGCCGGAGTTTGCGCGTTCGCGCGTCGTTCGGCCGCTCCCGGCGGCCCCGACGTTCCCGCCCGCGCCGCCGAAGCCGCGACCGGTTCCGGAACCGGCGGAGCCTCGAACGGACGCCGCGCCTTTAGAGGAAATAAATAATAATAAATATATAATAAATAAAACAATAAACCCGGGTTTTGAAACGGAAGACGTCGCGCCTTCGGCGCCGTCGGTCGCCGACGTTCGCGCCGCGGTCGACTTCGAGTCGCCAAAGGTCGCGGCGTTCCGACGACTTGTCGCGCGCAACGTCTGGGAGCGAACGGTTCACCCCGACCTGATCGACCGGCTCGTCGCGATCGCCGTTTTGCGGATCGGCGGGGCGACCGCCTCGACCGTCGAGGCGATGATTCGCGACGCGAAGAGCGCGGTCGCGCTTTGGAACCGCACCGACGGTCGGCGCGGGCAACCGCAACTTTGGCGGGCGTTAACGCCCGAGGTGAAAAGGATTTACGAAAACGCGGGCTGGCGATGGGCGCCGACGCGCTTCGCGACGGAACCGCGCCCGGAACGCCGGGCCGCGGTCGAGGTTTGAACGAAAGGAAGAGAGCCAATGAACAGGATAACGTTCGAGGAGCTGAAGACGATCGTCGATTACGGCGACGCGTATTTCATCGACGACGACGGCGAAACTCGCAACATTCGCGCGTTTTACGTCGACGCCGACGGGCAGGTCTGGCTGGCCGAGGATCCCGCGAACTTGGAACGGCGGCGATGACGGAGAGAAGCGCGCGATGGGAATTTCGGTAAAAACGGGCTCCGCGAAACCGGAGCGGCGAAAATCGGCGGAAGTGATGAACCTCGAAGAGACGGCGGCGTTCCTCGGCGTCTCCGTCGCGACGATCAAGCGACTGATCGACGAAGAGGGATTCCCTTGCAGAAAAGTTGGCGAGCGGTACCTGTTCGGACTTCGCTCGGTGATCGGCTGGATAAACTTCGAGCCGCCGCGACGATAAAAGAGGTCTTGACGTCGGCGCCGCGAAACGGTATCGTCGGGGCGACCGAATCGCGACCTCGCCAAAGAAAACGAGAAAGGATAAAAAATGGCGAGCGTGTACGAAAAAAAACGCAAGAGCGGGATCGCGCGAGTCGTCCAATTCACCTTGAACGGAGCGCGTCGGACGCTCTATTTGCCGTCGAGCTATTCGCGGGCGGCGGCGGAAGAGATCGCGGGCGTCGTCGACCGTTGCGTCGACGCGCTCGAAACGGGAACGAACGTCGACCGGCGGACGTTCGCCTGGCTGTCGGCGCTCGACGGCGACCTTCGGGATCGTTTCGAGCGTTGCGGTCTTGTCGAGCCGGAGATTCGCCTTTCGCTTCGCGAGCTGTTCGACGCGTATTTCGCGGCCGAAGAAAAGGGGATGCGCCCGATCACGTTTCGGAACAAGACGCGTTCGACGAAGATTTTTCTCGAGCGCGTCGACCCCGAGACGGACGTTTCCAACTTCGGCAAGGCGGACGCTTCGGCGTTCATTGAGGCGCTTGCGGCGGTTTATTCGGAGGCGACGCGCGCGGGCGTCGTCCGAGACGTTTCTCGAGCGTTTTCGTGGGGCGTCGCGAACGATCTGCTCGACCGCAACCCGTTTTCGGGGCTGAAGCGCGGCTCGTTCAAAAACAAACGGCGCGAGACGTTCGTTTCGCGCTCCGCGTATGAGAAACTGCTGGACGCGTGCCCGAACCAGGAGACGCGAGCGTTGATCGCGCTTTACCGGATCGGCGGATTGCGCAAAGACGAGGCTCTTCGTGTCGAGTGGCGCGACGTCGACTGGGAGGGCGGCCGCATGCTCGTTCGCGCGCCGAAGACGGCGCATATCGGGAAGCCGACGCGGATTATTCCGCTTTTCCCGGAATTGCGGGCGGAGCTTGCGGCTCTTTGGGATTTGGTTCCGGAGGGGGGGAGCCCTTACGCGATCGCGGAGGGGCGCAACCCGAACACCGTCTGGAAGCGCGTGGAGCGCGTTGTGTTTTGGTCGGGGTTGCCGCGCTGGGAACGCCTGATCCAGAACATGCGTTCGAGCCGTTCGAACGAGGTGTATCGCGACTTTGGCGCGATCGCCGAAGCGGAGTGGATCGGGCACAACGAAGCGACGGCGCGCGAGCATTATCTTCACGCGCTTGAGGAGGAATACGTCCGGGCGGCGGGCCTCTCGAGCGCGGAGACTTCGTCGCTTCCGGAGCGTCCTCTTCGAAGTCGCGCGAGGTCGGCTCAAACGCCTTGACGATTCCGGGGCTTCCCGCGTCGGAGGCCGAGGCCCGCCGAAAAACAAACGTTAATCAAATCGCAACCGTTTTTGCGAGCGAGAGAGGAGGTTGCAAATTGGTTGCAAACGGGAGCGATTTTGGTCGATTTTCATCGAGTTTGAGGGCAAAGCAAAATCGGGCGAAGCGCCGACGAAACGCGCTTAACCCAATAAAAAAAGGGCTTTAACGACGAATCGTTAAAGCCCTCAAAACGACAGACAGTACCCCCTAGGGGAATCGAACCCCTGTTTACGGACTGAGAATCCGACGTCCTAGGCCACTAGACGAAGGGGGCGTCGCGCGCCCGGAGGAAAAGGAGCGATTAAGTTTGGTCGCCCTTAACCCTGACCACGCATATATTATTACCGAAAAAATAAAAATGTCAAGCGGCTTTTAAAAAATTTTTTCGATTTTTATAAAATTTCGGCAAAACAACAAAACGACGGCGACGCGTCGAGGAAAAACCGCGCTCCCAATCGGCGGAAACGGCGCCTCGACGCAAATCTTGCGCAAAATCTTCGCGTCGAGCGGCGGCGCTTCGGCGAACCGCGGATAAAACCGGCCCGGTCGGCGACTTGCGGCGCGTCCGGGCGCTCGCAAAAATCGCGCTCAAAAATCGGCGACGACGGCCTTCTTTTCCCAAAAATCGGCGGCGACGGCGCGGATCGTTTCGGCGGAAACGGCGTTGAAACCGCGCAGACTCGCCTCGACGCAAATCTTGCGCAAAATCTTCGCGTCGAGCGGCGGCGCTTCGGCGAATCCGCGAATAAAACCGGTCGGCGACTTGCCGTAATACGCCGACGACGGAAGACCGCGCGCCGCGGCCGAGGCGCCGAGCGCGTAATAACCGGCCAGAGCCGCGACCGTTCGCTCGATTTCAAGCGCCGATTTCGGCGGGCCCGGGAAGTCGTAATCCCAATGGAAACGCCAACGTTTCAACGCGCCGCTCTCTTCGCCGACGAAAAACGTCGAACCGCCGAAATCGAGCGCCGTCGACGCGATCGACGAGTCGCCGCTCGAAAGCGTCTTCGCCTCCGAATCGTCGAGAAGATTCCAAACCCGCGCCGTTCCGTCCTTTCCGCTCGACACGAGCCAATCGGAATCGGCGAAAAAGCGAACGTCGCGGACGCCGCCGAGATGCCCGGGAAGGACGCGGCGCGTTTTGCCGGTCGCGTCGGTCAGGTCGACGAGGCAAATTTTACCGTTTTCGCAACCGGCGGCGAGAAGGCGCGAGTCGCACGAAAGATCGACGGCGGCGACGGACGACGGGAAGTCGGCGAGTTCGCGCAACGGCGTTTCGCGGCGACCCGTCCAAATTCGAACGGCGCCGTCGTCGCAGGCGGTCGCGAAGTACCGTCCGTCGCGGCTAAAACGGAGCGAACGCGTCGCGCCGGAACCGACGCGGAGCCGAAAAACCGCCTCGTTCGTCGCGGCGTCCCAAAGCGCGACGGAACCGAATTCGGTCGCCGTCGCCAACGTTCGACCGTCCGGAGCGAACGCGAGTTGCGAAACGCCTTTCACCCGTTCCGGAAGCGCGCGGAGTCGCCGACCGGTCGCAAGATCCCAAAGACAAACGACTTGATCCCAACCGCCGGACGCGAGAAAACGGTCGTCCGGCGAAAGGGCGAGCGAACGGATCCAGTCGACGTGCCCGTCAAATTCGCGGAGTTTGCGCCAGGCGTTCGGCGAATCGTCCTCGGCGTCGAGCGGGCGGCCCCAAAGTCGGATCGCGCCGTCTTTTCCGGCCGAAACGACGAACGAGCCGTTCCAGGAGGTCGCGAGCGCCGAAAGCGGGCCGTCGTGCGCGTCGATCCGGAGCGTTTGCGCGGCGTCGTCGAGCCGAACTCGTCGGGCGCGACGTTCGAGGAGCGATTCGAAGATCGAGCGCGTCGTTTCCCAACCGTCGATCCGGCGGGCGGCGCGGTAAGCGGCGACGATTTTAACGACGTCGCCGCGGGACGCCGCCTTGCGCGCCGCCGCAACCGCCGCGTCGAGCCGAACCTGTCGCTCGCCGAGCTCTTCGGAGGAGTTGACGAGACAAAGCAGACGGGGCGCTCGAAGGCTGTCGGCGCGTCCGCAGAGGAGGCCGACGCGCCAATATTGGAAGTTCGTTCCTTTTACGAGCGACGCGACGAAACGGAGGCGAGGGTCGAACCACAACGCTTCGACGGCGCCGGAGAGCCCGCGGAAAGTCCGGACGCGGCGGCTGCGTTCGACGTCCCAAATGCGAATTTGCGCGTCGTCGCCGCCGGTCGCGATCCAACGGCCGTCGGCGGAAACGGCGAACGCGGTCAGCGTTTGGCCGTCGCTCGGGAGTCGGCGCAACTCGGTTTTCGACGCGGCGAGACGGACGACGACGTCGTTGGCCTCCGGCGCGACGAGAAGGCGAACTTTCTTCGTTTCGGGCGCTTTTTCGGCGTCGTCGTCGGCGTTCGCGTCGTCGGCGCGCCGCGTCGGGACGTCGATTTCGATTTCTTGCGGTTCGAGCGATCCCCAGGCGGGAACGTCCAGGAAGCGGAGTTCGTTTTGTTCGGAGCGCTCGCCGGTCGCCGGAGCGATCGTTCGGACGCCGGACGCGGGTCGGAAGAGGCTCCAACGATAATCTTCGCTTGCGGCGACGACGCGGGAAGGGTCGGGGGGCGTCGGCGCGGTTTCGGTCGTCTTTTTGACGAATTTCGGGCCCGGCTCGCCGTTTTTGCCGCTTACGACGAGGAACGCGTCGTCGCCGCAGGGAAGGAGCAGATGCGACGCGTCTTCGGCGACGAAAAGTCGCGGCGTTCTTTTCGCGTCTCTTTTGCGGAGGACGACGCGGCGCAGACATTGCGCGTCGAACGGTTGAAGTCGGCGGGCTCGGGCGAGCGCCAGTCGGACGTCCTCGCGTTCCGGGGCGAGTTCGGCGGCTCGTTCGAACGCGTCGACGGCGGAGCGGAGGTTGCAGCGCTCGACTTGCAGCAAACCGAGCGCGTAAAACGCCGACGGGTCGTTCGACCGGTTGCGAGCGAGCTCGACGAGCCGCTCGACCGCTTGCAGGTCGCTCGTTTCGCCGCGTCGCCAAAGAGCGAGCGTTTGATTGAACGCGATCTGCGGAGCGAGCGGGTTCGCGTCGACCGCCTTGCGCAACAGGGCGAGCGCCTCGTCGATTCGTCCGAGTTCGAGCAGCGAAATGGCGCGGTTCGAAAAACTTTCGGCGGTCGAGGCGGCGGCGCGCGCCTGACGTCGCGGATAAGCTTCGCCGAACTCTTCCTCGTAGATCGAAACGAGCTCGTCGGCGATTTCCTGCATCGACGCGGGACGCTCGACCGGATTTTTGCGGAAACAACGGCGCAACAATTCGACGAGACGCGGCGGGGGCGTCGGACGCGCCGCGCTTTTCGGCGCCGCGAGGAACGCCTCGAAGACTTCGGCCGCGGTTTGACCGCCCATTTTGCACGGCGAACGACCGTGAAACATCGCCAACACGGAGATCGCCCAAGACCAGACGTCGGATTGGCGCGTGATCGGCGTCGGCGGCGGAGCGTCGGGGGAAGGGGCGGCGCCGCGAGACGAACGGTAACGGAGGAACGCCTCGTATTGTTCCGGCGAGCAGTACGACGGCGTCATTCCGTCGCAAAACGCGGCGACAAATTCGCCGTCCGGAGACTGCGCCGCGATCTTCGAAAGTCCGAAGTCGGTAACTTTAACGGTCGTGCCGGACGTCATGACGTTGCTCGGCTTGACGTCGAGGTGCAAAAGCCCCAAACTGTGCGCGTGTTCGAGCCCCCAGGCGAACTGAATCGCAAAATCGAGGACGCGCGCCGCCGCTTCGCAAGGCGTTCCGGCGTAAAGTCGGCCGTCGGCGATCCAATCGCGAAGCGTTCCGTCCGGCGCCAACTCGGCGAAAAGGCGCGGTATCCCGGCGATGCGGCGGACGAAATAACAGGAAACGATGTTCGGATGGAGACCCAGCCCGATCCAGGTGCGGCACTCCTGTTCGAAACTCTCCTTTCCGGCTTCCGTCGCGACGACGTTCGGCTTCGGACTTTTGACGACGAGGTCGACGCCCCATTCGACGTGTCGGACGCGTTGAACGACGCCGACGCCCCCCTCGGCGTAAAGTTTGCCGGGAAGGAGCGGGAGAACCTGATACGCGCCGCCGACGAGCCGCTCGCCGACTCGCCAAACGCCGGGCGGAGGCGGGGGAAACTTTTCGTTCGCGAACTCGGCCGGAAGCTCGTAACCGGCGTCGATTTCGGCGAGATCGCTCGGAAGAGAACGCGAATCGTCGCCGCTGAAATTGAATCGCCGATCGGCGGGGCCGGGCTCTTTAGTCGCGGTCTCCGAACGCGGCGCGACAAGCGAATCGTCGGAAAGCGCGGCGTCGAAGGGGGCGTCCGGCGCGAACGCGTCCTCTTCCGAGCCGCCGCTTGCCGACGCCGAAGAAGACGCGGAGGCAGTCGGCGAAGTTTCCGCGAGGAGCGAGTCGTCGACCGTCGCTTCTTTCAACGAAAAGGTCGAACCGCAACGAGCGCAACGACCGCGGCGGCCTCGAAGCGCGACGTCCAGCGAAAAGACGGCGAGGCAGTTCGGACAACGGGTTTCAAACGAGGGCATTGCAAAAGCCGAACGGGACGGCGAACGTTAAAATAGGAAAAACGCGGGGAGCGGAACGGGGCGACGAAACGCGCCGTTAAAATCGGAGCGATCGGCGCGACCGTTAAAATCGGCGATTTCAGGGGCGAACTTCCTGCGAATACGCGTCGAACGCGGCGTCGAGATCGGACGCGGTCAAGTCGCCGTCGTGCAGCAGAACGCGGTATTCGAAACGGAGAGTTTCGCCGCGATTCAACGTTTTCGAGCCGTCGGCGGCCTTGTTTTTCGGTTCGAAATCGCGCTGTCCGAACGGGTTCGTCGCGAAAAGTCCGTAATCGCGAACGTGCCGCCAAGACGGGAACGCCCAACTTTCCGGGCCGTTCAAGACGGCGACGCCGATCGTCGTCAGCGGAAAATCGGTCGCTTGTTCGCCGCGAGCCAATTCGCGCGCCAGTTCGTTTCCTTCGAGAAAGCGCGCGGCCGGGCCGGAATAATCGACCCAAGCGGAACGTTTCCCCCAAGTTTCGCCGTCTTTGCGCCCGGCGTCGTCGAGAATGCGCCCGCCCCATCGGGGATTCGTTTTTTTCGCCGTCAACGCGGTCGGGGACGGCGTTCGAACGCCGAACGTTCCTTCTTTAGTGTCGCCGAAAACGACTCCGTCTTCAAGCGCGGTAATTCTAACCGAAAAATCGATATAACGAACGTTTTTCCCGCCGACTTGCCCGTTCGGGAGAACGCCGAAACGGAGCGTTCGCAGATCTTCGCAAACGTCGCGGTCGAGTTTATTGTTGAACCAACGGTTTTTTGTAACAAGAACCGCCGTCGCGCCGTCGCAATCGAGCGAAACGAGTTCGGTTTGACGAATTATCGAGTCGGTCAGCGTCCAAAAATCGCCGCCTTTAACCGCGCCGTGATCGAACCAAAGGGAACGATGGTGCGGGTGATCTTTGGCGCCGCCGCGCTCGCCGATCTTCGCGTTTTGATAGATCGCTTTCATCGTCGGGTCGGGTTCGGCGGCGACGTCGATCGCGTCGATCATCGGCCAACCGCGGGTCGCAAGGGCGCCGTTCGGAGTCCGCAACGGCCAAACGATCGGCGTTCCCTGCGCGTCCGGAAGGTATCCGGCGAAAAATTCGTCGTCGACGTAAACGCGGATCGAGCCGTCGTCGCTTTTTTGAGCGGAAACGGTCGGCGTCGTTTCTTCGGCGAACGACGCCGCGAAGGGGGTTGCGAAAGCGAGAAGGGCGAACGCGCCGCCGACGACCGATCGACGCGAGACGGCAAATAACGCGGTAAAAACGGGACGCATTACGAAAACTCCAATTTTGAACGAATAAAACGGAAAGAAACGAATCGCCCGCCGCGTCGCGTTGGGAACGGCGAACGAAAACGGCGATTTAAGATCGCTCTATTAATAATAATGACAAAAACGTTGAAAACGGGGCGAACCGAAGGCGCGTCGGGCGGGGCCGGGCCGGGAAGGGCGCCGCGTTCGACGAGCGCGACCGTCGCCGGATTCAGCGGGTCGGAACGGAACCGAGGACGGAAAGCGTTTGCAAAAGCGCGTTGAGGTGCGCGACGCGGGGGCCGTATTTGTCGAAAAATTCGTGCATCATGAACTCGCTGTCCTGCAAATTTTCGAAATTATCGTTAATTTCGTAAGTCAGCGACGACAAAAACTCCGTTTGGATTTTGCCGAGACAATCGGCGGCGACGCGGCAGGACTCGGCCAATCCGGGGTTCGCCTCCTTCCATTGCGAAAGCTCGGCGGCGCGTTGGCGTTGGCCGGCGTTCAAGCAGTCGACGACCTCTTGCAGGAGTTCGTTTTGCCGGGTTTGCGCGACGAGGAGCCGGCGAACGAGCGCGGTAAATTCCGACTGTTCGTCGGCGCGTTGCGTGATCGTGCCGGCGTTGACGTCGATCGAATTGACCAATTCGTACTTGGGTTCGTTGGGCATTGCGAAATTCCTCGTTGAAAAAGGGGGGCCGTTTCGACCGGCGAACGGCGTTCGGGTTCGACAAAGGCGCCGGAAGCGGTCGCGGCGAAGGGAACCCGGGTTTCGACTATTATACCTTGTTTTTTGCGGAATCGGCCCAAAAATATCGCCTTTTTCGCGAAAAAATGGAAAAAACCCCGTCGTTGCGAAAGTTAGACGCGTAAAACTGTTCAAACGAACCGCAAAAACGCAAACGCCGGGCGCTTTCGGCAAAATAGACAAGAAAAAACGATTGGAACGACGCGCCGCGTCGAAACGATTTTAAGCGAAACGAGTCGCCCCCCCTTGCCGAACGAGCGCGATCGGCTTAGAATATGTCGGCGGTCTTGGAAACGTCGATTCGACCCGTCGCCGCGCTTGCGAAGACGACGAACGAGACCCGGAAATTTCAAAAAATCGTTAAAATCGGCGCTCCCGACAAGGTTTAACGCCCCCGGCGAACGCGCCGTCGACGCTTGGCAAACGAATTTGGGCAGTTTGGAGAAAATGACGCGACCGGAAGGGAAAAAACAACCGACGCATTTGGGTTTTTTGACGGCGATGGGCGACCCGACCCGCGGCGTCGTCGGCGGCTTTTTGGTCTTGAATCTCGTCGGGAGGCCGACGGAATTTCACTGCACCGCGCCGGTTCGTCCGAATCGCGCTCAGGAAATCTTGTACGGCGCCACTTTAGAGGGGTTTTTGTGCGGCGAGCAGATCGCTCGCGCTTTGGTTGGGCGGTCGAAAACGGAATTTGCGGCGATTTTAACGAATAATCCCAATATGCTGACCGCGGGAAATTCGCTGAACGCGCCGTTGGCGATGGTTTTTCGGCGTTCCAACGAAACGGTCGAGCCGGCCGACGAGGAAAAATACGCGGTTTGCGATAAAAAAACGGATAACAACGGCGCCGCCGCGAACGGGCGAAGCGTCGAGGACGAGAATTGGACGCTCGGCGAAACGGCGGACGAGGGAACGCCGCGGCGCCCGTTTTTTTACGACTCGTTCGAGCGAACGCCGCCGACGCCGGGCGTCGATTATTCGCTTTGGCGGACGGTCGCGAAGGGGCGCAATCGGCTCGCGCTTCCGACCGATTTTACCGATTCTAACGGTCGCGCCGTTTCGTTCGACGAAATTTCGGCGCGGCTCGACCTTTTTTTCAAGTCGATCGACAGCGTAGAGCCGTTCGAGCGAATCCGCTTGGCGGTCGAAGAGGCGCAAAAGTCCGGTTGAACGCGAACGAACGGTTGGACAAGTCGGGTAATTGGGATAAAACAAGCAAAATAGACAAACTGAAAGCGCGCGAAACGGCGAATAATTTCCGCCCAAACGGACGCGGATCGGGCGCCGCGGGGGGCGATTGCGGCGGGAAACCGTCAAAATGGAGAAAGTTTAACGATTTTGACAAGCGAAATTGACGGCGGAAGTCCCGAAAAATCGACAAAAACGCCGAACGACGGCGACGTTCGCTTCGCGATCTCGGTGCGGAGTTGGAACGGTCGCGTCGCGACGCCGAAGACGTTGAGCGTTCTTTGTCCGCGTCGTTTGCTCGACGAAAACGGGCGGCGGCTCGAAATCGAAACGAGATCGCTCCGGCTTGGGGCGCGTTCCGGCGACGTTCGCGTCTTTTCGATTCCGATCGATCGCCGAAAAAACGCCGCGTCGGTCGAGAGTTTTTACTTCTTTCCGCAAGACGAGCCGGAGCCCGACGCGCTTGAAAAGGAGTTCGACGAGTCCAAAAAGGCAAACAGGGCGAAAGACGGCGAGTTTGACGGCGGCAAGGAACCGGCAAATTCGCCGCGACTGGAAAAATCGGGCGTTCCGGAATTTTTCGAATCGCCGGAAAATCCAACCCGAATTCGCGTCCCGAACGACGTCGTCAAGATGGAGGATCGGCTCGGATACATCTTGCAGCCGCCGCTTGAAACCTGGTTGGGCCGCCGTTTGCTCGAAATGCCGTTCGAACCGTTCGGGTATCAAAAGCAAGGCGTCGCTTTCCTTTACGGCTCGCAGTTCGCGGTGTTGGCCGACGAAATGGGGCTCGGAAAAACGATGCAGGCGATCACGACGATCCGCCTCCTTTTTCGCAGCGGCGAATGTCGGCGCGTTTTGCTCGTTTGCCCGAAACCGTTGGTAACGAACTGGAAGCGTGAATTTGAATTTTGGGCGCCGGAGATTCCCGTTCAAATAATCGAAGGGAAGAGCGACCGCCGCAAATGGCTTTGGCGCCTTCCGAACGCTCCGCTTCGCATTGCGAATTACGAGCTTTTGAATCGAGATCGCGAGTTTTACGCGCCGGAGGGCGAAGATCCGCGCGTCGTTTTCGATTTGGTCGTGCTGGACGAATCGCAACGAATCAAAAATAAGGCGAACGTAACTTCAGAGGCGGCGCGAGCGATTCCGAGGCGGCGCAATTGGGCGCTGACCGGGACGCCGGTCGAAAATTCGGCGGAAGATCTCGTCGGAATCTTCGAATTTTTGTCGCCGGGGTACTTGAAATCGGGACTGAAACCGAGCGAAATTTCAAAAACCGTCGGCGAATATATTTTGCGTCGCACTAAAGACAAAGTGTTGACCGATTTGCCGCCGAAATTGATTCGCGACGCGCACGTCGACCTGACGCCGGAGCAGTACGAAACGTACCGAATGGCGAGGGAAGAGGGCGAAATCCGTCTGAACGAAATGGGGGATTCCGTTACGTTAAGCCACGCGTTTGAACTTATTGTTCGACTGAAACAAATTTGCAATTTTGATCCGGCGACCGGGGAGAGCGCGAAGCTCGACCGTCTGAGCGCCGACTTGGAGGAAGTCGCTTCGAGCGGGCGCAAGGCGATCGTGTTCAGCCAATGGGTCGCGACGCTCGAGCGGTTGCGGCCGAAGTTGGCGCGGTTCGGGCCGGTCGAGTACAGCGGGCGCACGCCGGCGAAAGAGCGCGACGCGGTGATCGAAAAATTCCGAAACGACCCTAACTGTCATGTAATTTTGATGAGTTACGGCGCCGGTAGCGTCGGACTGAATTTGCAATTCGCCGAGTACGTTTTTCTTTTCGATCGTTGGTGGAATCCGGCGGTCGAGGATCAGGCGATCAACCGCGCGCACCGCATCGGCGCGGCCGGGCCCGTTACGGTAACGCGCTTCGTTTCGGTCGCGACGATCGAGGAGAAGATCGACCGGATTTTGCAGGAAAAACGCCTCCTTTCCGAGGCGATCCTGTCCGACGCCAAGGGCCTGAATTACTCGATGGGGTTGAGTCAGGACGACATTTTCGGCCTTTTCAACTTGAAGGCGCCGCGTTCGTTGAAAAAATGACGGCGACGCGTCCGTTAAAATCGTCAAAGTTTGCCGCGACGTCGGGATTCGACGCCGTCGCGGCTGTTAAAATCGTTAAATTTGCCGCGTCTTTCCTTCGAGTAAGCCGTCGGCCTTCGCTCGTTTCGCCGCGTCGAGCGTTCGAAAACGGATTAAAACGATGAAAATTTTCGACCGCTACGTTTTTTGGAAATTCTTCCGAATTTTCGTTTTGTGTTACGTTTCGCTTGTCGGCGTGTACGTCGTTTTCGATCTTTTCACGAATCTCGACGATTTTCTTGCGGCGAACGCGTCGACGGTTCGGCTGATCGCCTCGATCGTCGAGTATTATTTCGTCAATTCGTTCGTTTTCATCGACATGATTTTTCCGATGTTAACGCTTTTAGCGGCAATGGCGGCGACGTCGATGATGGCTCGGCAGAACGAAATCATCGCGCTTTTGGCGACCGGAATTTCGCCGGGACGGATGATTTTACCGATTTTTATCGGCGCGGCCGGCGTTTCGTTGGCGTTTACGGCGGTTCGCGAGGAATTTTTGCCGCGGCGTTTGGTCGAGATCAACATGTCGCCGACCGATTTTGTCGAGCGTTCGGACGAAGTCGAGATTTCAAGCGCGTTCGACAATTTGACGCGAATCACCGTCGACGGCGAGGCGCTTGCGCGCTCCGAACGGCGGATCGTCGAGCCGCGGATCCTTCTCGGACGCAACTTAAATCGGTACGGAAATCGAATCGTCGCGAAAAGCGCCGTTTATCTCGACGCGGACGGCGAACGGCCCGGCGGCTGGCTTTTGAGCGAAACGAATCTTTCGGACGCGGCGCTTTCGGGGCCGTCCTGGGTCGACGAGGCGTCGGGAAAAACGGTCGTTTATACGCCGGGTTCCGTCGATTGGTTGGAGCCGAATCAAGCGTTCGTCGCGACTTCGATCGACGCGAAGCGGCTCGCGGCGGGGGATCGCTGGCGGCTTTACGACTCGACGCGGGCGTTGAACGCGGCGTTGAGCGATCCGACGTTCGCGCGGGACGCGACCGAATTGGCGATTCGAGCGCATTCGCGAACGCTCCGTCCGTTGGCCGATCTTTTGCCGCTTTTTCTGGGGCTACCGTTCGTTTTTCTGCGTTCCGACCGCAATATTTTCGCGGCGCTAGGTTACGGGTGCGGCTTGGCGGGCGCTTACGTCGCGTCGCAGTACGTCGCCGCGTATTTTGGCGAAAAGCTGGAATCGTCGGCGCTCGGCGTGTGGGGGCCGTTCTTTATTTTCGCGCCGCTGGCCGTTCGCATGTTGGGCGAAATGACGAAAAAAGAGGTCTGACGCGCGCCGATTCGAAGCGAAAACGACGGCAAGCGGACGGCGTTTCGTTAAAATAGAAAAATTAGGCGCTTCGGAAAGCCGGAAATCGGGAAGGCGGCAAGAAAAGAAATCGGGACGCGTTCGCTCCGCAAAAAAAGGGGGGATCGCGTCCGATTTTCGAGAGGCTCCGCGCGATTTTAACGCCTCGACGACTCGCCAAGGGCGCAAAAAGTCCCCGACAGCGACGCGGAAAACGATTTTCGTCGAATCGCGTCGCCGTTTAAGGGGAAACCGCGCTGAAAACGTCGAGCGTTATTACTTTTTGAACGCTTCTTCGACCGCGACGGCGACAGCGACGGTCGCGCCGACCATCGGATTGTTGCCCATGCCGATGAGGCCCATCATCTCGACGTGCGCCGGAACCGAGGAGGAACCCGCGAATTGCGCGTCGCTGTGCATGCGGCCCATCGTGTCGGTCATCCCGTAGGACGCCGGGCCCGCCGCCATGTTGTCCGGGTGAAGCGTGCGGCCGGTGCCGCCGCCGGACGCGACGGAGAAGTATTTCTTGCCGTTGTCGACCGCCCATTTTTTGTAGGTGCCGGCGACCGGGTGTTGGAAGCGGGTCGGGTTCGTCGAGTTGCCGGTGATCGAAACGTCGACGTCTTCGAGACGCATGATCGCGACGCCTTCGGAGACGTCGTCGGAACCGAAGCAACGAACCTTAGCGCGTTCGCCGTTCGAGTAGGCTTTTTCGCGGACGACGGTCAGTTCGCCGGTCGCGTAGTCGTACTTCGTTTGGACGTAGGTGAAGCCGTTGATGCGGCTGATGATCTGCGCGGCGTCTTTGCCGAGGCCGTTGAGGATGACCTTGAGCGGCGTTTGGCGAACTTTGTCGGCGTTGCGAGCGATCCCGATCGCGCCTTCGGCGGCGGCGAACGATTCGTGGCCGGCGAGGAAGCAGAAGCATTTCGTCGTGTCGCGGAGGAGCATCGCGGCGAGGTTGCCGTGGCCGAGACCGACTTGACGTTGGTCGGCGACGCTGCCCGGGATGCAGAACGCTTGGAGACCGACGCCGATCTTTTCGGCGGCGTCCGCGGCCTTTTCGCAACCTTCTTTCAGCGCGATCGAGGCGCCGAGAGCGTAAGCCCAAACGGCGTTTTCGAAGGCGATCGGTTGGATCGAGCGGACGATCTGTTCGGCGTCGACGCCCTTCGAGAGGTTAAATTCGCGGGCGGCGTCGAGATCGGCGAAACCGTATTGTTCCAAAACCGGTTTGATTTGCGCGATCCGACGTTCGTAACTTTCAAACGTAGCCATGTTTTTATACCTTAATATGTTATGCTCTTTGAATTTTGATTTTAAGCGCCGATTTCCGTCGTCGCGACCGGCCGGGGCGAAGCGCGCCGCGCCGAACGCTCGAGCTTTCGTCGAAAACGAGGAGAGCGGGGCCGAGGCGCCGCGCCGTCGTCGTTTTGGGGACGCAAGCGGAACGGAAACGGGGAGAAAAGCGAACGCCGGAAATTATTCGTTGCGCGGGTCGATCGTTTTGACGGCGTCGGCGAAGCGGCCGTAGGTTCCGACGTTCTTTTCGAACGCTTCTTTCGGATCGACGCCCTTCTTGATTGCTTCCATCATTTTGCCGAGGTTGACGAATTGGTAACCGATGATTTCGTTGTCGGCGTCGAGCGCGATCTTGAGGACGTAACCTTCGGCCATTTCGAGGTAGCGCGGGCCTTTTTTGTTGGTCGCGAACATCGTGCCGACTTGCGAACGGAGGCCTTTGCCGAGGTCTTCGAGGCCGGCGCCGACCGGGAGGCCGTCTTCGGAGAACGCGCTTTGGGTGCGTCCGTAGACGATTTGGAGGAAGAGTTCGCGCATCGCGGTGTTGATCGCGTCGCAGACGAGGTCGGTGTTCAGCGCTTCGAGGATCGTTTTGCCGATGAGGATTTCGGACGCCATCGCGGCGGAGTGCGTCATGCCGGAGCAACCGAGCGTTTCGACGAGGGCTTCTTCGATGATCCCTTCTTTAACGTTGAGCGACAGTTTGCAGCAACCTTGTTGCGGCGCGCACCAACCGATCCCGTGGGTGAAACCGGAAATGTCGGAAATTTGTTTCGCTTGAACCCAACGACCTTCTTCCGGAATCGGAGCCGGACCGTGATTCGCGCCCTTGGCAACGCAGGTCATGTGTTCAACTTCGTGAGAAAATTGCATCTTAGCGCTCTCCCTTTCTCTTGGTTTAACAAAAAAAGAAATTTCGAGACGAAACGCGGCGAGCGACTCGCGGCGGCGTTTTCTCGACGTTTCGGCGATTCTCCATTTCGTTTTCGTTCGGAAATTCCGGCCGCGAGGGCGCGAAACGCCGAGGAAAGCGAAGTCGTCGAAACGCGGCGCCGAACGGGCGTCGACGGCGGCCGTTTTTCCGGCTCTCTCTCGATATTAACGTCCATTTTAACAGATTGCCGCCGTTTGGGAAGGGGCGGCCTTATTTTGCGTCGTTTTTTCTCGACATTGTTTCGCGTTTGTCTTCGGGGGGCGTTTTGCCGTCGGGATTCGAGCCGTCGAAGCGGAAATAAAGGACGGTGACGTCGTCGGAGCGGTCGGCGCCGTCGGCGAAGGTTCGGATCGCGTCGAAGAGGTTGCGGACGACGCGGTCGGCGGGGGCGTTCGGCGCTTCGGCGTCGAGGGCGTCGAGGGCGCGTCGGACTCCGAAGCGTTCCGTCGTCGAGGCGGACTCGGCTTCCGTGACGCCGTCGGTGAAGAGAACGAGGGCGGAGCCGGGGGCGAGGTCGAGCGTCGCGCCGACGAACTCGGCGTCGTCGACGATCCCGAGGAGGAGGCAGATTTCCGGGTCGATTTCGCGGAAATTTCCGTTCGGTTCGCGGAGGAACGGCGGGTTGTGTCCGGCGTCGACGTATTCGAGCCGCCCGGTCGCGAGGTCGACGAGGCAAAAGAAGCCGGTAACGAACGAGGCGTCGTTATTTTCGGCGAGCAGGCGGTTCGTTCGCGAGACGACCGCGGCGAGCGGGAGGCCGGAGAGCGCCAGATTTTTGACGAGCGCCATCGTTTTCATCATGAAGAGCGCGGCGGGGACGCCGTGTCCGGAAACGTCGGCGACGTAAAAAAAGAGGCGGTTTTCGTCGACGAAAAAGTAGTCGAACATGTCGCCGCCGACGCTTGTCATCGGGCGATTTTCGGCGTAAACGTCAAATTCGCGCCGTTCCGGGAAGGGGGGAAAAACGGAGGGGAGCGCCGCCGACTGGATGCGTCGGGCGAGTTCGAGCTCTTTTTCGACGCGTCGTTTCACTTCGTCGACGGCGCCTTTGAGCGCGTCGACCGTCGCGTTGACGCCGTTCGAGAGTTCGAGAAATTCGCGCGTCGTCGCGACGTCGATCCGTTCGTCGAGGTCGCCGTCGACGATTTTCGCCAACGAGCGGTTGACCGCGAGGACGCCGTCGACGACCAAGCGCCGCGTCAACAGCGAAACGACCGAGAACAGCCCGAGAAAAAGAAGGGCGTTCGCGATAAAGATCAAGATCGCCGTCGAGCGGCGTTGAGCGAAGATTTCGCTTTTCGGGAGCGCGCCGACGAAGAGGCAGTCGCCGCTCGCTCGAGCCAACGCGAAGCAGCTCGCGCCGTCGACGTCGACGGAGAAGATCGAGTCGGTCGGAAACTTCGCGGGATCGGCGGCGAAGATCGAGTCGGCCGGAACGTCGCGGTCGGGCGAACGCGGCGCCGACTCGTCGGCGCGAAGGAGCGCGCCGTTTTGGAAGACGAAAAGCCGACCGTTTTTGCCGAGACGGAAGGAGCCGATAAAACGCGCTAAGTTGGCGAGAGAGCGGACTTGCTTCGTGCGGTCGGAGAGGAGCCCGACTTCGACGAACCCCGGCGCGTCCCGGCGAGCGACCGCCGAATATTGGAACAACCGGCCGTCGTCGAGCGTGTTTTCCCGAAGCGGTTGCGCGATCTCGAGCGTCGGATCGTCGAGAATGCGAAGAAAATCGGCCGTCTCCGGCGATTGCGAGTAATCGAAACCAACCGTTTGCGGCGGCCAAGCGGCGACGCAAACGCCGTTCTCGTCGACGACGTCGATTTCGTCGAGATTCAAAAATCGCGCGAGTTTTTCGAGGCGATTTTCGTCGAGCGGGCCGGGCTCGAGACGCAAAAATTCAGCGGCGGAACGCGCTCGACTAAGGGTGGAACGGCGTTCGTAAACGGCGATCGTTTCAAGGTTTTCGCGAGCGCGTTCCGCTTGCGTTTCCGCTTCGAGAATCTTGGCGCGGATCGTTTGCGCCGCTTCGCGTTTGGCCGAACGGGTCTCGAAAAAGAACGAAACGACCGTCGACGCGAAAATCGCCGCCGCCGTTAGCGCCGCCGTCCAAAAGAACAACGTCTGACTCAACGGACGCGTCGTTTCGAAACGCGCGTCGGGAAGGGGGCGGGGCGCGAAAGCGCGAGCGGACGACGGCGACATAAGGCGCTTGACGAGCGTTCGGCGGCGCGTCGCGAACGACGAATCGAGGACGGAAAACGGCTTCCGGCGGAGGCTGACGGCTCAAACGCAACCTTCCAGGAAGGGATTGTAAGCCCGTTCGGCGCCGACCGACGTTTCCGGGCCGTGTCCCGGGCAAAGAACCGCGTCGCTCGGAAGCGTTAGAATTTTGTCACGAATACCGGCGATCAACGCGTCGTAATCGCCGTCCGGGAAGTCGCTGCGTCCGATGCTGCCGTTGAAAATAACGTCGCCGCAAAAAACGATCGGACTTTCGTCCGTTTCGAGGACGTAAACGACGTGTCCGCGCGAGTGGCCGGGAATCTCGACCGTTTTAAAAGCGATTCCCGCCGCTTCGAACGTTTCGCCGTCGGCGAGGGAAACGTCGGCGTCGCAAGTCGTCAAGGGGAACCCGAAACAAACCGACAGGTTGTCGCGCGGGTCGGTCAACTTGCGCCGCTCGTTGGCCCCGACGTAAATTTTCGCGTCCGGCCAAAGCGCGCGGACGTCCGAAACGCCGCCGATATGATCCCAATGCCCGTGCGTGATCAAAAGCGCGACCGGGTTTAAGTTGTTTTTTCGCAACTTTTCGATCAGCGGCGCCGGTTCCGCGCCGGGGTCGACGACGACGCAATCGCTTCGCCCGGCAAGCGAAACGACGTAAGCGTTTTCCTGGAAATCGGAAAGGACGGCTTTGCGGAATTCAAGGTCGGCGAATCTCATCGGCGGGCGCGGCGTTGCGAACGAAGGAGGAAAATGGGGAAAGCGTCGAAACCGACGACGCGGAATCGGGCCTGTTTTCGACGGCGAAAACGACCGTTCGGCGCGAACCGCGGACGCCGGGACAAAAAAGTCGCGACGGCGCGGCGCGGACGGGGAGCGGTCAGTCCTCGACGATAAAAACGATAAGCCGTCGCGGGCCGTGAACGCCGAGAACGAGAATTTTTTCGATGTCGGCGGTGCGGCTCGGGCCGGTGATCAACGCGATTTCGCCGCGCTGACCCGGATTTTGCATCTTCGCTTCGATTTCCGGAAACGCCGCGGGAAGGTGTTCGCGCAACCGACTGCGGCGAGCGACGACGAGGCAAACCGGAACGAGGTAGCAAAGGAGTCGGTCGAAAGCGGCGCGAGCTTCGACGACGACGGTTCCCGTGTCCGCGAGGAGGAGGAACGGGGAAACGAGCCCGGCGGCGAGCGTTCGGCGCTCTTTCGGGTCGGCGTCGGCCGGATTTTCAGGCGCGCCGACCGTTTTCCAATTCGGGTTGGCGGCGACAAGTTTTTCGGCGAACGACGCGAGCTCCGGATCCGGGAAAACGCCAAGTTCGAGCGGCGCGCCGGCGGGAACGTTCGCGGGCGGATCTCCGGCCAGTTCCGTCAAAACGCGGCCGACCGCCTCCAACGCGGCGTTTTCGTCGGCGCAAAAGACCGCTTCTCCGGCGACCGCCGCAAGATTTTCGGCGAACGTCGCGGCCAATTCGGACGGCGACGCGTTTTGGAGCGGCCAAATTTCGGGAAGCTCGGGCGCGGGCGTCGCCGAACGGTCGACGTCGGCGAGCGCGTTTTTGATCGAGTTGAGGATCGTCGTTTTAGCGTCCATCGTAGGAAACTTTCGAACCCTTCGGAGTAATAAAGCGAAAAATCGGCGAACGCCGGACGTTTGGAACGAAACGGCGCTTCGACGAACGACGCGCGGCGTCAAAACGCGAATCGTCGGCGACCGCGAAAACGGCGCGTCGACGATTCGAAGCGTTCGGCGTCGGGGCTCAATAGGAGCCGAGATCCAAGTACAACATCGCGCAAGCGACGACGAAGAAGAGGAAGCTCAGCAACAGAACCAGCGTGTAGACGTCGGCCGGAACTTTGCGCGCCGGAACCTTCGCCTTTTTGACTTTTGCGACCGGCTCGTCGAACGCGCCGCCGTCGGCCCGATCCTTGCGCTTCTTCTCTTTTTTAACTTTCGGCGCTTTGCCGGGTTTTTCTTTCTTTGCTTTCATCGCGTTCGCCTCAGTTGATCTCCTGCGAATAAACCTCGTCGCCTTCCATCATCGTTCCTTGACGATAACCCGGAACGACTTTGCAAACCGCGCGGTTCGGCTCGACGGTAACGACTTCGAGTTTGCCGAGGTAAACGTCGCCGCGACGAACGTGAAGCTGGTTGCCTTTGGCGAGTCCGTCGTCGGAGCCGATCGAGATCATCGTCAAGCCTTCCGGGCCTTCCTTGACGACTTCGATCGCGCCGCGAACGGCGTTTTTCGGAAGGTCGCCGTAAAGGCTCGGATCCGGGTTGAGGCCGTGTTGTTGGAGAACGGTGAGAACGTCGTCGTGCGCTTTGGTCAGGTCGGCGTTTTGTTCTTTCACTTCGCCCAGGAGCGCCGCGACGTTGTAAAGGTTGCCCATCGTTTGGGCGAGGTCGCGGAGGTACGAGGCGCGAAGTTGCTGCGCGGTCGCAAGGTCGACGGTCGTCGATTCGAGTTGCCGACGGAGATCGTTGATCGTTTGACCGTTCGTCGAGATCGCGTCGACGCGGGCTTGGAGGTCTTTTTGAAGTTGTTCGTTGTTCGCGGCGAGCGTTTGATTTTCGGCGGCGAGCTCTTCGGTTTCGGCGCGCAACGCCTGGATCGTTTGCGTGTAAGCGAGCTCGGCGTCGGCCTTTTCTTTTTCGAGCGTCGATTTCAACGCCGAAAGTTGGCTTTTTTCGCTTTCGAGCGCCTTAATTTGTTCGTCAAGTTTGGCCGAACGCTCTTTCCAGTTGTGGTGCGACGCGTAAGAAACGACGCTGAGCGTGAGGCAAACGACGCTCATCAACGCAATAATACCTACAAAAATTTTTCCGACCAAGTTCATGAGGCAACGTCTCCTTTAACCGAAAGAACCTGCGTTCTGTCGCTCTTATCTATCTTGACGCTAAAAGTTGCGATTTCGACTTCGTTGTTCGTTCGTTTCCGCCGCCGAGGGGGCGGGGGGCGATTTTGCGAAACGCCGCCGAGGAAAAAACGCTTCTTCAGTATAACCCGATTCGCTCCGTTTTTGAAGGACTTCGCGTCAAATAACGCAAAATTTTTCAAAACGTCGGGCGGTCGCGCAGGTTTTGCCGATTCTAACGCCGCGCCCTTGACGGAGCGTTCCGACGTTCGACGAAAACGGTTTTCCCGATACTATTTTAACGTTAAAACGGTTCTTTCGCTAGGAAAAGTTTTCCCGAAACGCAAGTTTTTTGGAAATTTTTCGCAAACGAGCGTTTCCTTGTCGTTAGAATCGTTTTATTCGTTACCGAAAGGCGGCTCTTTCGTCTTTTTACCGTTCGACGAGCGGGCGAAAACCCGAGCTTCGCCGCAAACCGACGCGACGCGATTCGGCGGCGGTCAACCGTTCGCGGTGAATTTCGCCTGTTCGACGAGCGCGAACTCTTTTTTCAGCGTTTCCTTATCGTCGTAAAAACGGACGTGTTCCCAAGGCAGCTCCGCGTCGAGCGAGTACGCCGTGTGCGCGATCTTTTCGCGGTCGATTCCGCATTCGACGACGGCGGCGTCCCAAAGCTCCGGCTTGAAATATTCGCGCCAGGCGTCGAGGCGGGCTCCGGCGCGCCAGGCGGTCTCGACGACGCGTCCGACCCGGCGGTCGCCCCGCGTCATCAGGCCCTCCAACAGGCTGACGTTCACGTCGTGATATTTCACGTCGACCGAACGCTCGCGCCGCGTTTGCCGAAGCGTTCGGTGCGCTTCCTCGAAATAGGGGCGGGTTTGCATCGGCGCCCATTGAAGCGCGGTGTGCGGTTTCGGCACGAAATTCGAAACGTTCGCGACGACTTGAGCGAACTTCCCGCGAACCTCCTTGCCGAGGCGGCAAACGTCGTTCGAAAGGGCGACGATACCCGTAACGTCGTCTTCCGTTTCATACGGAAAACCGCACATAAAATACATTTTAACGCGAGAAAACCCGTTTTCGAACGCGGCGCGGCAGCCGGAGAAGAGGTCTTCGTTCGTAACGCGTTTGGCGATGCGGCGGCGCATTTCGTCGCGAGCGGCCTCCGGGGCGACGGTCAAACTCGAAGAACGCTCCGTCGTAAGTCCTTGGACGACGGAACTTAATTGGTGGTTGACGCGAAGACTCGGAACGGAAAGGGAAATGCCGCGCGGGCAAACCGCTTCGCGGATCCGTCGGAGCGCGTCTTCGAATTTCGGGTATTCGCTCGACGAGAGCGAAAGGAGCGTCGCTTCGTCGACTCCGGTCGAGGCGCAGGCGGCGAGGATCGATTCGACGATCAGTTCGACGGAGCGGTAACGGAGCGGGCGCTTGAGCCGGGTGCTTTGGCAAAATCGGCATTTTTGCGGGCAACCGCGCATGATTTCGAGGGAAACGCGATCCTGGACGCTTTCGACGAGCGCAAGGAGCGGGCGTTTCGGCGGCGGAAAGGCGTTCAAGTCGCGGACGATCGCCGCGAAAACGTATTCCGGGACGCCGTCGGCGTTCGGACGCGGGCGCCGAGCTCGACCGGTTTCGTCGAACGTAACGTCGTAAAATTCCGGAACGTAAGCGTTGGGAAATTCGCGGGCGATTTGGAGAAGCGCGTCGCGGCGGAGCGCTTTCGAGACGGCCGCGGGGTCGCCGTCGCCGATCCAATAAGAGGACGCGTCGCGGCGGACGGCGCCGTTTTTCGCGTCGAAGGCCCGTTTGACGCCGAGCCGGTCGCGCAATTCGGCCCAACGTTCGAGGAGCGCGGGGAGCGTTTCTTCGCCGTCGCCGATCAGGAAAACGTCGAAGAAATCGGACATGACTTCGGGGGACGCGGCGCCGGGGCCTCCGGCGACGACGAGCGGGTCTTCGAACGAACGTTCGACGCGGCGAAGCGGGACGCCGGCGAGGTCGAGCATCGTCAAAACGTTCGAGTAGCAAAGCTCGTATTGGAGCGTGAAGCCGAGAACGTCGAACGAAGCGAGCGGGGAGAACGTTTCGAGCGAGTAAATCGGGAGTCGGGCGCCGCGGAGGATCGCCTCCATGTCGGGGGCGGGACAAAAAGCGCGTTCGCAAGCGAGGTCGTCGCGGTTGTTGACGACGTCGTAAAGAACCGAGAGCGCGACGTTCGACATTCCGATCGAATAAACGTCCGGAAAACAAAAACACATGCGCGCTTTGACGGAGTCGGCGGGTTTGACGATCTGGCCGACTTCGCCGCCGATATATTGACCGGGAAGGCGCGCGTCCGGGAGAAGAAGGCTTTCGATGGAGCGTCGAAGTTCCGCGTCGAAAAAGTAGGGCGTCGTCATTATTAATTACTTAACGGGGGCGAGCGGGTTGGCGAAACGGGGAAACTGGGAAACGGGCGCCGACGCCGTCTTTCGGAGGCGGTTCGGGCGCCGGGATTCGAGTTCGACGCCGTTGGTCGGGGCGCCGAGCTCGAAGGCGGGCGTCGGCGGAGCGGCCGACGTTCGCAAGTCGTTATTTTTCAACTTTTTTCAGGTCGTCTTTCGACTTGATCGGGGCGCGCCAGTCGACTTTGCCGGTTTTGACGCAGTACACCGCCGGAACGATCCAAAGCTTGCCTTTTTCGACCGCGTCGACGATCAGCGGGCTGTGGGCGAAAAGCTCTTCGACGGCGACGTAAACGTTTTCGACGACCGCTTTTTCGATCAACGCGTCGCCGAAAAGTTCCGGATGCGCGGCGCGAACGCGCTTCACCGCCGGTTCGATGTGCGAAACGAGCGATTTAATGTGGCCGTCGGCGTGTTCGTGTTCGACCGTCGCCGTAACCGCGCCGCATTGCGTGTGGCCCAAGACGATCAAAATCGGCGTGCCCAGGTGCGAAACGCCGTATTCGATCGAGCCGGTTTCGTCGTCGGCGCAGACCCCGCCCGCGACGCGAACGACGAAAACGTCGCCGAAGCCCTGGTCGAAGAGGAGCTCGACCGGGACGCGGGAGTCGCTGCAGCCGAGGACGGTCGCGAACGGGTGTTGGCCGTGTTCCGCCGTGTCGACGAGGCGGGTGAAATTCGAGTGCGGGTGGGCGGTTTTGTTCGCCGCGAAACGTTCGTTGCCTTCGACGAGCAGACGGAGGGCTTTTTCGGGGGAAACGCCGGGGCCCGCGTCGTTGGCGGCGGCGAAGGTCGCGAAGGCGGAGCCGAACGAGAAGAGGGCGAGGGCGAGGAAAGAAAACGCGACGCGTTTCATGGGGGTAAACTCCTAAATCGTTGGGGTAAGCGGCGTCGCGTCGAACTAAGGGCGCGGCGATCCGGAAACAAACGCGACGTCGGGGACGACGTAAAAGAGGCTCCGGCGCGCAAACGGACGATAAAATCGGCGCTCGACGCGTCTCGAACGTCGCGAAAGCGGCGAGCGCGGCGAAGGCCTGGGGACGGGAACGACGAGCGTTCAACGGCGTTTTTTTTCGGCGATCAAACGTTCGTAAAGTTCTACGTGGCGGGAAATTAACGCGTCGATCGAAAACTCGCGTTCGACGCGTTTTTTCGCGGCGGCGCCGAGGGTCCGACGGCGGTCGGCGTTTTCGTCTTTCAACAGGCGGAACGTTTCGCGAGTCAGCGCGGTGCGGCGGCGGATCCGGTCGCCGTCAAATTCCGGGATGAGAACGCCGGTTTCGCCGGGGACGACGAGGTCGCGATTGCCGGGAACGTCCGAGGCGACGACCGGGATTCCGAAACTTTGCGCTTCCAGGATTGCGTTCGACTGGCCTTCGTAAGCGCTGCAATTCCAAAGGACGTCGAAGTTCGGCAAAAGGCGCGAAACGTCGGAGCGCTCGCCGAGAAAACGGACGCGGTCGGCGACGCGCAGGTCGTCGCGATAGCGGAGAAGCGATTCGCGCTCCGGGCCGTCGCCGATCGCGAGGAGGTAAAAATCGAGCCGGGCGAATTTCAGCTGGTCGGCGGCCCAAAGCGCTTCCTTGACGCGTTTTTGCGGCCAAAGGCGAGCGACCAAACCGATCAAAAACGGAAGGCGATTCGGATCGAACGGCAAGCCTAACTCTTTAAGCAAAGCGATTTTAGACGCGGCGTCGGCGGGCGGCGTCGCGGGCGCTTCGACGGCGTTCGGAATGACGACGAACTTCGAAGCGGGGATCCCGCGTTCGACGTAAAAATCGACGACGCCGGAGCTGTTGACGGCGAACGCGTCCGTTTTCGGTTCGAGACGGCGATCGATCCAACCCTGCCAGGACGCTTTCCAGGGGTCGAGGCAACGCTCGCCGCAAACGACCGCCGGAACGCCGAGCGAAAACGCGGCCCGGCGCCCGTAAGCGTTCGCGGCGAAAAGCCAAGTGTGAACGAGATCGGGGCGGAAAGCGCGAATAATCTTCTTGAGCCGCCAATAAGCGCGCGGCGAAAATTTAGCGGTTTTGCCGATAATATCGACCGGAACGCCCGCTTCGCGAAGCGTCGCTTCGTAAGGGCCGCCGCGAGTCAGCGCGACGACGCGAACGTCGAACCGCTCTTTAGGCAAATGGGTCGCGAGGAGCGTCAGCTGTTTTTCGGCGCCGCAACGGTCGAGCGTCGGGATAATAAGGAGGATTTTAAGGCGGGTCGGCGTCATCGCGGTCGGCGGCAATTTCAAAAAAACGAACGACGGGCGGCAAAACGGAAAACGACGCGACGCCGATTAAAACGTCGCGCCGAAAGGGAACGATCATTCAACCGGAGCGGCTTCCTCAACCGGAGCGGCTTCCTCAACCGGAGCGGCTTCCTCAACCGGAGCGGCTTCCTCAACCGGAGCGGTTTCCTCAACCGGAGCGGTTTCCTCAACCGGAGCGGTTTCCTCAACCGGAGCGGTT
>CAZIJJ010000019.1:32046-57698 GCA_964539525.1 uncultured Planctomycetaceae bacterium
TTCCTCAACCGGAGCGGTTTCCTCAACCGGAGCGGCTTCCTCAACCGGAGCGGTTTCCTCAACCGGTGCGGTTTCCTCAACCGGTGCGGTTTCCGGGAGCGTTCCGTAAATGCGCGCGGCGAGTTTTTTCGACAGCTCTTCCGAATCGTCGCAGTCGCCCTGAATCAGCTCGCCGAGAAGCGTAACGGCGCAAACGTATTCGCCGAACGCGTCGCTCGGTTTCGCCGGGTTGAAAACGAATTCTTCCGGACGCGTCCATTCGACGGCGTTCGCTTCGGAAGCCAAAACGACCGAAAACGTTTGCGACGGGTCGTCGACGTCTTTCAACGTCAACGGTTCCGGACGGCCGAACGGCGCGTTCGAAGCGGTGAAGACGAGGAAGGGCGTCGACGTTTTCGCGACGTCTCCGAACGGAGCGGCGAAGATCGGCGGGATCTTTTCGAGCAACTTAATATTGTTTTCGCCGTTCCAAGGCTCGTCGAGCTTGAATTGATCGTACAGTTTTTTATATTCGTCGCCCAAAATCGGAAGAAGCGCGACGCGCCAACTGAGGAGCGGGGTTCCGTCGGCGGCGCGGATCGGAGCGGGGAACGCCTTATTTTGACGAAGGTAAACGGTGAAAGCGCGGCCGAGCGCCTCCAAACGCTCCTGCGCGCCGCCGTACTTGGCGTAAAGTTCCGACTGCCGGCGGACGTCGTTCAAATACTCGAATTGTTTCGCGAAGAAAGCAAACGTTTCCGGCGAATTTTTCAGCGTTCCGACGACTTGCTCGCCGTCGGCGACGAGGTTCGCGGATTTGAGGATCGTTCGCAACGTTTCGAAAGTTTCGACCGCTTCGGCTTGCGGGTTTTCTCCGGCGTTTTGCGTCGCGGAGCCGAGACCGTCGACCGCTTCCATCAGCGCGCCGCCGATCGCTTTGCGCAACGCGTCGGCGCCGTCGGCCGATTTGGCGTCGACGACGAGCGTCAAGATCGCGCCGTCGGCCGAGTTCGCGTCGATAACGAACCGGAAGCCGGAAATGTTCGGCTCCATCGCCTCGACGAGCGCGGGCGTCGTCGGAACCGGCGGCGGGACTAACCGCGTCGTCGCGACGTCGAAATCGTAATCGTAAAGGAAGGCCGCGTCGAGCTTTTCGAGCGAAAGGCGGCCGACGCGCTGCGCCGCGATTCCCCGTTCGTCGCCGGGTTTGCCGCTGAAAAACGCTTCGAGCGCGGTCGGCGAACCGGAGAAAACAACGAGAGAATTCGGCGTCGGGAAGGCGAGAGCGGCGAGCATTTGGTCGACGCGGCCGAACGCCTGACCCGTTTTGTCGAGCGGCACCGGGAAGGAATTTTCGACGAAGCGGACTTCGACGTCGCCGAATTTTTGGGTTTTAACGGCGTCCGGCGCGGCGTTTTGGAAGATTTTCGCGACGAGCGCTTCCTGATCGAACGGTTCGGGCGAACGCAGGTAAACCGATTCGGACGGCGTCGGGAACCCTTCTTGGAGCGGCTCGCCGTTTTGCGCGTTTTTCAGCGTTTCCAGCGAAAACGTTTTGCTTGCGAGGGCGAGATCGGCGGCGTCGAGCAACTCCGGCGCCGGGAGTTGAAGCGCCGAGTTCGCGAAAAATTCGAGCGCGGCGGCTCCCTGTTCGAGCGAGCGGAACCGCTCCGGACGGATTATTTGAACGGAATAGGCGTTCGGTTGCAAAAATTCCGTCGGCAGGTCGTTTTTCGCTCCGAGCGCGGCGAGTTTTTCGGGCGCAAGGGAGCGGATTTCGGTCGAAAATTGCGGAAAAGCCGGGGCGCCGCCGATCGGCTCGACCGCCGAAGCGCCGTCGGTTTCCGTTTCCGGCGTCGATTTTTGACAGCCGACGAGCGCTGAAACGCTCAGCAGAAGACAGCCCGTCCCGACGACGGCGCGGCGAACCGAAAAACGCGTCGATAATTGCGATAAATAAAGACAAAACATTGAAAAATCCTTTATCGTTGAGTTAATCCCGGCGACGACGCGGAATCAAACGACGCCGCCGTCGAGTAATTTTTGCGCGAAAAACGGATCAATCGCGAGAACCGCCGTTCGAACGTCCGTCGCGTCCGCCCGAACCCGGTTTTTTGCCGGAGCCGAAACGGTTCGCCCCGCCGCGTCCGCCCGGGCCCGGTCTTTTTCCGCCGAACGAACCGCCCGGTTTTTTGCCGGTTTTGCCGGAACCGAAACGTTTCGACCCGCCGTTCGAGCGAGCGTCGCCGCCGTCGGAACCGAATTCGCGTTTTTTGCCCGTCCAACCTTTCGGCGCTTTGCCGTTGCGTCGAGCGAAAACGCGCGTTTCGCCGTTCGCCGCTCCGTCGTTTTCTCGAGCGCCGCCGTCGAACGACCCGCGTCGGTCTTGAGCGTCGACGAATTTGCGTTCCGGACGGCGTTTTTTGTCGTCGCGCCCGCCGTTTCCGCCCCGATAACCGCGTCCGCCGCCGAATCCGCCGCGATTTTCGACCGGTTCGCGACGTTCCTTGTTGTCGACTTCGACCGCTTCGACTTCGAGTTCGATCGGCTTGCCTTCGGCCAACGCTTGAGCGCGGCGCTCCATTTCTTCGAAACGGTTTTTGCGGCAGAACTGCAAAATGACGCTGCCGTGTTCGGCGCCGGGGTTTTCGTACTCGTCGATTTTGCGCAACGCGACGTTGTTCAAAAGGTTGTAATGGCGCGCTTCGCCCCGTTCCGCGGGCCAGTTCGGGCCTTTGATCATCAAAATGCGGTCGAACGCGTGCCAAAGCGGGGCGAACGTCGGCAAAAGTTTGGCGATTTTACCGACGGCGCGGATCGTAAGGGTGTGAAAGCGGTGCGCTTTGAGCAAATTTTCCGCCTTCGCGTACCAAACGTAAGCGTCGAGGCCGAGCGCGTCGACGATCGCGCCGAGCGCCTCCGCTTTTTTGCCGGTCGAATCGCAAAGTTCGACGACGACGTCCGGACGCAGGATCGCGACGACGAGTCCCGGAACGCCGCCGCCCGAGCCGACGTCGAGAACGTGCTCGCCCTTTTGAAGGCAAGCGGCCAAATGGATCGAGTCGACGAGGTCGCGGGAAACGAACTTGTCGTAATCGTCGTGCCGGGTAAGATTGACGCGTTCGTTCCAGATCCAAAGGTTTTCGCAATATTCTTTGAGAAGCCGAACTTTTTTCGCCGGAAGCTCGATTCCGCGCTTGGCGAGCGCTTCTTCGAGCGTCGCCGACGGCTCGCTGTTTTCGGCGGGCGTCTCCGCGACTTGCGGCTCCGGTTGCGGCTCCGGAGTCGGGACGGTCGCTTCGGCGACGTTTTCGGCGGGCTGTTCGACGGGTTCGCGGTCGTTAGATTCCAACATTTCGCTTCGTTTCTTCCTTGTTCGGGGGGGGAGGGGCTTCGACGCTTCGTTTGTCGTTATTAATTGATACGGGCGACGCGGGAAAACGGCGGAGGCTTTCGGCGCGTTCGCTTTTCGTCGGCCGAATCGAGGGAGCGTTTCGACCGGTCGCGACGCGTTCTCCCCTATTATAACCCGATTTTGAAATTTTGTCTTCCCCCCCTTAAAAAAGCGACGCGATTTTCTCGCAAGTCGGGCCGAAGAGGAAAAAGTCGCGGTTCGAGGCGCTCCCGTCCTTGCGTTATTTCGCCGAAGAATTATAATGGGGACGGAACCGTTCGAATCGGCGGCTTAAATCGCGCCGTTCGGCGGGTTCCGCGTTGCGGGCGTCGCTAAAATCGTTGCGACCGTTAAAATCGGTCGTTTCCGACTTGCCGCGCCGCGCCTTTTGGCCCGTTCCTCAGCGTTCCGTTTTACGAGAGTCTTAAAAAATGGAAAAAGCGACGTATAAAAGTTCCGGCGTCGATTTGGATATTTACGCCGAATCGATGTCCCGTTTGCCCAAATTGGTTGCGAAGACCTTTTCGCCGCGCGTCATGCGCCTCGACGGCGGGTTCGCCGGTCTTTTCCGCTTGAACGGTTTGCTCGCCGACGGCGGCCCCGAACGCAAGTACGAAGACCCGGTGCTCGTCAGCTGCACCGACGGCGTCGGAACGAAAATCAAAGTCGCCTGTCAAGCGAACCGCCATTCGACCGTCGGAATCGACCTGGTCGCGATGAGCGTCAACGACGCGATCTGCTGCGGCGCCGAACCGCTCTTCTTCCTCGATTACGTCGCGACGCCGAAAGACGACCCCGATCAACTCGAAGAACTCGTTTCCGGAATCGCTAAAGCTTGCGAAGAAGTCGGTTGCGCGCTGATCGGCGGCGAAACGGCGATCCTCTCCGGCATGTACAACCCCGGCGAATACGACTTGGCCGGCTTCTGCGTCGGCGTCGCCGAGCGCTCGAAAATCATCGACGGGAAGGCGATTCGACCGGGCGACGCGCTGATCGGCGTCGCGTCGAGCGGCTGCCATTCGAACGGTTATTCGCTGATCCGCCGCGTCGTTTTCGATATCGCGGGCCTTAAACCGGACGATTTTGCGCCGGAATTGAACCAAACGGTCGCCGACGCGCTGCTGACCCCGACGCGACTTTACGTCAAACCGGCGCTCGCTCTCTTCGAAAAATTCGGGGCGAACGACGGCGTCCGCGGCGTCGCGCACATCACCGGCGGCGGGCTCGTCGAAAACCTGTCGCGCGTCCTTCCCGAAGGCGTCGCGCCGGAAATTATCCCGAATTCCTGGGACGTTCCGCCGGTTTTCGGTTGGTTGCAAAAGCTCGGCTCGATCGACGACGCCGAAATGGAGCGCGTCTTCAACATGGGGCTCGGGCTCGTTTTGGTCGTCAAGCCGGAAATCGTCGACGACGTGCGGTCGACGCTCGCCGAAATGGGCTTGCAAAACTGGAAAATAGGCGAAATCGTTAAAAAATAACGCCGTTTTTCGCCGTCTGAAACCGAACGCCGACGCGCCGAAACCCCGCTTTCGACGCGAACGGAGTTTTTTTGCCCGGGCGAGCCCCGAAAGAGCGCGAAAGGGAGAAAAACGATGAAATTCGAAACGCGTCGCGTCGGTTTTTCGTTGGTCGAGCTTCTCGTCGCGATCGCGGTCGTCGGCGTTTTGATCGGGCTCCTCTTGCCGGCGGTTCAAGCGGCGCGCGAAACCGTTCGTCGAACGACTTGCGTTTCGCATATGCGGCAGATCGGCTTGGCGATTCATTCGTATTTGGACGTCAACGGCGTTTTTCCGCCGGCGAAGACGACGTTTGTTTCGCCGAGCGGGGCGCGTCGCGACCGGCACAACGTCTTGACGATCCTGCTCCCGTTCGTCGAGGAAAGCGCGGCGTATTCGGCGATCGACTGGACGGCGACCTGGGCCGCGTCGGTCAACCGCGAGGCGACGGAGAAACGGATTCCGCTTTTCCTTTGTCCGACCGCTCCGCGCGACCGGAATTTCGGAACGAAAAAGTATTATCCAACCGATTACGCGAGTTGTTACCTGATGCGTCGCGGCGTTCGGGAACGGCTCGGGCTCCGCGAACGTTCCGAATGGACGAGCGTTTTGCTCCCCGATTTTTCCGATTCTCGCGAATTTTCGAGGCGAGCGCCCGTTTATCCGAGCGCCGTCCGCGACGGGTTGAGCGCGTCGTTCCTCTTTTTCGAAGCGTCCGGTCGACCGTTCAAATTTTTGCGCGGAGGGCGGCGCGGCGATCCGAACGCGACGCCGAAAGAGCCGCTTCTCAACGCCGATTGGGCCGACCCCGGTTCCGGTTTCGTAATGGACGCCGCCGTCGTCGCCGACGACGGGCGGTTTTTCAACAACGCCAACAACAACGAAATTTTCGCGCTTCATCCGGGCGGCGCCAACTTCCTTTACGCGGACGGTTCGGCCCGTTTTCATTCCGACGCGATCGATCCGGAAACGTTCGCCGCGCTCTTCACCTGCGCCGCCGGCGACGTCGTCCCAAGCGGGCTTTAACTTAACGGCGAAGCGCCCGATCGGAAGGCGGATTGGCGGCCGAACGGGCGGCGTTTTTGACGCGAGCGCGGTAAAGGAGGAGCGTTTGCGTCGCGACGGCGAGCGATTCTTCGTCGAGCGGCGCCAACTTGTCGAGATCGTCGACCGAATTGAAAAGCTGGTCGACGAGCGCGCAAAGTTCGAAGACGGCGCGGCGCGTTTTCTCCGCTCGAAGTTCCTCCGGCGACGCGGTCAGCGTCAGCCAACGGAGCAGGGCGCCGTTGACGTAAAGGCGCATGTGCGGCGTCGAAATCTTCGTTTCTTTGTCGAAAAAGAGCGTTTCGGTCAGCGGCGCGTCGTCAAAAAGCGCCCAACCTCTTCCTTTTAACCCGATCAACGTCGATTCGATCCGCTTCAACTCCGGCGAATCGCGAAGCACCCCCCGTTTCAAGCGGGCGAGAAGGAACGTGAGCGCGAGGAGTTTGTCGGTCGATTCGGTCGAGCCCCAGTCGACGGCGCGCCGGGTTTCCGTTTCAAGAATCTTCGCGAGCGACCAGGTTTCGCCGAAAGCGTTCGTCCAGGTTTCGTCCGGATCCTGCGAGTAATACGCAAGCCCGACGGCGACCGTCGAAAGGTTCGCGCCTTGCGAACAGGCGAGTTTTTCCGCGTCGACGAGATCTTGAACGCGGAATTTTGCGCCGTCTATTTGAATTTCGTAATTCCTGTCGATTTTCGCAAACGCCAACGCCGCGAGCAATTCGCCGCGTTTCGTTTGAAATCCGTACCCGACCGCCGCGCTCGGGCGCCCGTCGACGACGCGCAAAATCCGCCGACCGGCGCAAGGAACGTTCCAACAAAGCGCTCCGAGCGCGTAAATCGGCTTCAAATCGGGCGTCGCGGACGGCAAAGTCGCCCCGTTTCGCCCATTTTCCGGCGTCGCGCCGCGATCCGGCGCAAGAAACGTCGCGTCGGCGCCCCCGATCAGCGAATACCGGAGAAGGCGGCCCGGCGTCGAGCCTTCGATCGAAAGGGGCGGTTTCGAAAAACGTCGCGCCAACGCCTCGACGCGCTTTTCGAAATCGGCGTCCGTTCGCGGAACGTTGAGGGCCGGGAGGGGGCGCGGCGCGTTCGGCTGCTTTTGTTCGAGCAACGGAATTGAATTAATGTCGCCGGAAAACGGAATTTCTCCGATAATTTGCCCTCCGAGCGGGCCGGGAGACGGAATCGCGCCGGAAAAACCGGAAGAATCGAAAAATTGGGAACCGTTGGGAAGGATCGTCGCGCCGTTCGGAAAGGAATCGCCGACGATCGGGGCCCCGAACGGCGCCGCGTTCGGAACGAACCCGTCGGCAAACTCCGGCGAAGAATAAACGATCTGCGCCGACGCCGCGCTCGCGTTTCCGAAAAAAGCGCCGAGAACCGCCGCCGAAACCGCCGTTCGAAAAAATGTCGCCGCTCGCTCGCTCGTCAAGAATCGCCTCCGTCGCCGACGTTAAATCCGTTAAAGTTTCGCTAAATCGCCGTTTCGTTCGAAAAAAAACGACGCTCTGTTCGTTAGAACGTCCAAAAAGACGCCCGACTTTAGCGGCGTCGCGAGAAAAAATCGCGATTCTTTCGATTTTAACGATCGAACGGCGCAAAACGATAAAATCGGCAAACGACGAAAAAGGAGAGGAACGGGAAGGCCGGACAAAACAAACGAAAACGCCGCGTCGACGGCGTTCGACGCGGCGCAAAATCGTTGCAACCGGCAAAGTTTCGCAATTCGGCGAAAAATAAAACGAGAATCCGGCGTTAAAACCGCTTCAATCGCGCCAACCTTCCATTTCGACGACGCGCTTTTCCCGCAACGAACGCGGAACGTCGATAAAACGCTGGTTCGTCGACCCGGCGAATTTGAACGTCCAATCGCGCAACGCCCGCACAAACGGCCCGTCGACGACGACGTCGAGCTCGGCGAGAAGCGCGTTCCAGTCGGGATCGTTCGCCGCGATCAACTCCTCCCAAAGGTAACCGGTGTACGTTATTAAATTTAAGCCGCGCTTTTTGATTTCCCGCGCCAGTTCCGCAAGCGGCGCCGCCTGCAAAAACGGCTCGCCGCCGCTGAACGTAACGCCGTCGAGGAGCGGATCCGCGTCGATTTCGCTTAAAATCGTTTCGACGGTCGTTTCTTCGCCCCCTTCGAGCGGTTGAGTTTGCGGATTATGACAGCCGGGACAGGCGCGCGGGCACCCTTGCGTGAAAAGCGCGTATCGGAGACCGGGCCCGTCGACGATCGAATCGGCGACGCGGCCCGCGACGCGAAGTTTCATTCTTCGCCCCCGTTCCGTTCGGCGTCGGGGCAGGCGGTCGAGTGCGCGACGCGGTCTCGCACCTCGGAGCGTTTCGCGTCGTTGAAACGGTCGAGCGTCCCGACGAGATAGCCGGTGATGCGCCGGACGCGTTCGAAAGGAACCTCCGGGGTTTCGCGGCGCCCGCATTTCGGGCAAACGTCGCCGTTGATGACGCCGTTGAACCCGCAAACCGGGTCGGAATCGATCGGGTGGTTGATCGCGCCGTAACCGACGCCCGCCTTGCGCATCGCTCGCACGATCTTCTCGAACGCGTCCAAATTCTGCGACGCGTCGCCGTCCAATTCGACGTAAGTGATGTGCCCGGCGTTCGTTAGCGCGTGATACGGCGCTTCGATCCGGATCTTTTGCCAACACGGCGCGTTAAAATAAACCGGGAGGTGGAAGCTGTTCGTGTAATATTCGCGGTCGGTAACGCCTTCGATCGCGCCGAATTTTTGGCGGTCGAGTTTGACGAAGCGGCCCGAAAGCCCTTCGGCCGGCGTCGCGAGAAGCGAAAAATTCAGCCGTTTCGTCCGCGCGACGTCGTCGAGGTATTCGCGCATGAAGCCGACGATCTCCAGCCCGAGCTTTTGCGCCGCTTCGCTTTCGCCGTGGTGGACGCCGATCAGCGCTTTTAGCGTTTCCGCCAAGCCGATGAACCCCACCGATAGCGTTCCGTGTTTCAAAACTTCGCCGACTTCGTCTTCCGGGCCGAGTTTTTCGGAGTCGAGCCAAACGCCTTGCCCCATCAGGAAGGGGAAATTTTTCACCTTCTTCCGGCATTGAATGCGGAAGCGTTCGAGGAGCTGATCGACGGCCAAATCGAGCTTCGCGGTCAGGTCGGCGTAAAACGCCTTCATGTCGCCCTTCGAGTTCAAGGCGATCCGCGGCAGGTTGATCGACGTGAAGCTCAGGTTGCCCCGCGAGTAGGTGATTTCGCGTTCCGGGTCGCAAATATTCCCGACGACGCGAGTGCGGCACCCCATATAGGCGATTTCCGTCTCCGGTTTGCCCGGTTTATAGTACTGCAGGTTGAACGGCGCGTCCTGGAACGCGAAGTTCGGGAAGAGGCGTTTCGAGCTGACGCGGCAGGCGAGTTTGAACAGGTCGTAGTTCGGATCACCCGGGTCGGCGTTGATCCCCTCCTTGACGCGGAAAATGTGGATCGGGAAGATCGGCGTTTCCCCGGCGCCGAGCCCCGCCTCGTGGGCGAGCAGGACGTTTTTAACGATCATGCGGCCTTCCGGCGAAACGTCCATTCCGTAGTTGATCGACGAGAAGGGCGTTTGCGCTCCGGCGCGGCTGTGCATCGTGTTGAGGTTGTGAACGAGCGCCTCCATCGCCTGGAAGGTCGCGCGGTCGGTTTCGCGAACGGCGAGCTCGCCCGCTTGCGTTTGCAGTTCGGCGAAGCGCTCCAAGGTCAACGGGAAAGCCGCGTCGGCGTTCCAGGCGTCGAGGAACCGTTCGGCGACCGCGGTTTTTTCAGCGGCGAAAAACGCGTCGCGCTCTTCGAGCTTCAACTCGACGCCGGAGTCGAGAATTTCGCGGTGCAACGCCTTCAAATCGTCGGCGATCGCGGCTTTCGAACCGGTCGCGAACGCGACGCCTTTCGACAAATTGTCGCGGTAAAGGCGGCGGAACGTCTTGATCACGCCCGGCGCGAGCCCGTAATCGAAGTTGACGATCGACTGGCCGCCGTGCTGGTCGTTTTGGTTCGACTGGATCGCGATGCAGGCGAGGGCGGCGTAAGACTGCACGTCGTTCGGTTCGCGCAGGACGCCGTGGCCGGTGCCGAAACCGTTCTTGAAGAGGCGAATCAAGTCGATTTGACAGCACGTCGTCGTCATCGTGTAGAAGTCGAGGTCGTGAATATGAATGTCGCCTTCGAGGTGGGCGCGCGAATGCTCCGGCTTCAGGACGAACTTGTGGAAGAATTCCTTGGCGCCTTCGGAGCCGTATTTCAACATCTGCCCCATCGCCGTGTCGCCGTTGACGTTCGCGTTTTCCCGCTTGACGTCGCTGGTTTTGGCGTCTTTGAAGGTGATGTCTTCGAAAGTGCGCATCAGGCGGGAACCGAGTTCGCGAACGCGGGTGCGCTCGGCGCGGTACGCCATGTAGCTGCGAGCGGTGCGGACGTGCCCGTTTTCGATCAGCGCCGATTCGACGCAGTCCTGGACGTCTTCGACTTCAGGCGCGACAAACCCGGCGTCGACGACGCGGGCGACGACTTTGTCGGTCAACGCTTCGACGTATTCGCGAGGTTGCGGCTGGCCGGTCGCGACGAACGCTTTCTGGATGGCGGCGCCGATCTTTTCCGGGGCGAAGCGCGCGCGGCGGCCGTCTCTTTTGACGATGTATTCGATCGTTTCGATCGCCGTTTCGGGGGGATTTTTCAGTTTGATCATCGTTTGCGCAGGAGTCTCGGAAATAGCAGACATTATTATTTAATAACAAACGGTTTTTAAATTAACGCTTCGTTTTTCAGTCTTCGCCGCGTTCGACGAAGCGCGACGCGTTTTCGGGTCGGAAACCGCCGACTTGCGTCAGCGTCGGGCCGACTTTTTCGCGTCTTCGAAATCGAGGTACAGCATGCTGGCTTGGACGCCGCGATTATTCTGATACTTGCCGCCGTCGTAGGGGACGTAGTCGCCCTGGATCGCGTGGTAGTAAATCTGGCAAATCTCGACGCCGGCGTAAACGCGGATCGGCTGAACGCAGTGAAGTTCCAGCGTCCAAAAACCTTTGAATCCGACGTCGCCGAAACCGGCGGTGATGTGGATCGACAAGCCGAGGCGACCGACCGACGAGCGACCTTCCAACATCGGGACGAGCGTTTTCGTCTCGGTGTATTCGACCGTGCGGCCCAGGTAAACTTTGCCGGGTTCCAGGAGGAGGCCGTCCTCCGGGATCTCGATCGAGCGGTACGCGTTCGGCGTTTTCATGTCGAGCGCGGGGCCGTCGTAAACGAGAAGCTCGTTATGCAGGCGCAGGTTGTAACTGTTCGGATTCAGCCGCGAACGATCGAAAGGGTCGATGACGACGTTGCCTTTCGCGATTTCTTGTTCAATTTCGAGGCCGGAGAGGATCATCGGCGTTCTTTCTTCGAATCGGGGACGCCCGGACGGGCAAACGACAACTGATTTTTTATTTCTTCGGTTGTTTCTTAATCCGACTCCAACGTTTTCGGCAAGTTTTAACGATTCCTCGCCCACGGCGCGGTCGAAAACGACTTGCGAAAACGCGCAAGATAGAACGGTCGTAACGATCGGGCGCTTTTTTCGCGTCGGGTAAAATAGACGCTTTCGCCTTTTGTTATTTAGGCGGTCGGTTTTTCGACGCGCCTTATTTAGCGTCCTCCGGACTCGTTAAGCAAATTCTATCAAATTTCGTCCTCTTGTAAAGGCTTTTTTTTCCGCCGCCGTCGCCTTCCGATAGTGTTCGACGAAGCGCGGCGCGACGCTGGAAACAACCCTTTATCGCGGTAATTTCCGCGTTTACCGTCTAGCGTTCGCCGAGCGAAAAACGGCGAAAGAAAAATTCGATTTTTTTTCGAGGCGGTAAAAAATGCCGCGTGAGAATTCCGTTCGTTTTTAAAGACTTCGGCAATATTTGCGCCGCGGATGAAAAGTCGATTTTTGAAGCGAATTTAAGACGTCGCTCGCATTTCTAAAAACGGACGGCGAAGGCCGATTCGCCCCGGGGAAAACAAGAAACGCGAAAACGCCGACGCGGACGTTAAACGCGACCCGCGCCGACGTTTTCGGCAAACGCGCTCCAGGCGCGGCAAAACGCGGACGGGCGGGCCCGTTTCAGCGTCTCGCCGCGCGACGGCGGTTCGGCGAAGGCGTCGATTTACGCCTTTCTTTTCAGCGATTGCGCCAAATGCCAATGATCCGGGAGAACGGCGCCCTTTTCGACGCAGATAACGCCGTCGCGGATCATGCCGAACTCGCGTTCTTTGGTGTTCTGCACCTCGTCCGGATTGATGATAAAAACGTTCGAGCCGATTTGGCAGTTTTTATCGACGATGGCGCCGTCGACGACCGCGTGATCGCCGATCCCCACCGGCGGGCGTCCGGCCGCGATCTCCTCGGCGTCTTCCTCGGGGCTCGTGATGAAATCCTGCCCCATAATAATGGAATTGCGGATAACGCAACCTTTGCCGATCCGGCTGCGAATGCCGATAATCGAGTTTTCGATGACCGCGCCCTCGCCGATCGAGCAACCGTCGGCGATGTAACTGCAACGGATCGTCGCGTTGTCGAAACGACTCGCCGGGAGGTAGCGCAAACGGGTGTACGTCGGGGCCTGCGGCGTCGATATTTCGAAAACCGGCGGGTTTTGCGCCAACGCGAGGTTCGCTTCGTAGAAGGAGCGGATCGTCCCGATGTCTTCCCAATAACCGTCGAAGAGGTGGACGCAAACGCGTTTCGCCCGGATCGAGGCGGGGAAAACTTCCTTGCCGAAGTCTTTATAATCGGTCTTTTCCAACGCTTCGACGAGCGTGTCGCGGTTGAAAAGGTAAACGCCCATGTTGGCGAGGTAGTCGCGCCCTTGCGGATCGAGCCCGCGTTCGCGGATGAAATCCTGGCCGGTGAAGACCTGGCTGAGCTCGTCGTCGGACTGCGGTTTTTCGAGGAAACCAAGGACGCGGCCCTCTTCGTCGATGCGCATGATCCCGAGTTCGCCGGCCCGCTCTTTGGCGACGGGAACGGAGGCGATCGTAACGTCGGCGTTCGAGCGTTCGTGCGTTTCGATCATCTTCTGGAAATCCATCCGGTAAAGTTGGTCGCCGGAAAGGATCAGAACGTAATCGACGTCGCGCTGTTGGATGAAGTTGAAGTTTTGGCGCACCGCGTCCGCCGTCCCTTGGTACCAGGAGTCGCTGTCGTTCGTCTGTTGCGCCGCCAACATTTCGACGAACCCGCCGCCGAACGGATCGAAGCGGTACGTCTGCAGGTGTTTATGGAGACTGACCGAGTTGAACTGCGTGATAACGTAAATCTTGTTGAGCCCGCTGTTAATGCAGTTCGAAACCGGGATGTCGATCAAACGATATTTGCCGGCGACCGGAACGGCCGGCTTCGCGCGCATTTTGGTCAACGGGTACAGGCGCGTGCCGCGTCCGCCGCCCAGAATCAGAACGATAACGTTTTTCTTCATTGATAACGAGTCCTCATTTGTTTGCGTCGAGAATCAAAACTACGCCGAACAGTCGCGGCGCTCGTCGCGAACGCGTCGACGGGAGAAGGCAAGTCGACGCCCGTCCGCGTTTTTCTCCCGCTTTATTAATACAGTATACGCGATTTTTCTCGGTTTGGGAATACGTCGCTTCTCGATTTGCGCGAATTTCGCCCGAATTTTCCCCGACGCGACGTTTTTACCGACGTCGCCGAACGCCGCGTCGACGGGAGCGGGCGCCGCGTCAATCGACCGTCGGCAATTCGAAGCCCTTGCGCTGTTCGCGGGACAGGAACGAGGCCGCGACGTCGTCGCCTTCGATCGTTTCCGTTTCCGGATTCCAACGGACGACGCGCCGTAAGCGGGCGGCGATCGCGCAGAGGTGGCACGAGTTCATCGAATACGTGTGACTGAACGCGTCGGACGACGGAAGCCCGCCTTCGCGAACGCAACGGAAGAAGTTTTCCTTCGTCCATTCGACCGGCTTGCCGCGGTTCAACTCGACAAAATCCTCCCAAGCCAGTTTTTCGTGCATTTTTTCTTCGATCGGCTTGCCGGTGATGCGGCCGCGGTTGACGTAAATTCGGCCTTCGGTTCCTTCGAAGAGGATCCCGTTCGAATTCGGCTCGCTTTTGACGATCATTTCGACGCCGTCGGCGAATTTCGTTTTGATTTCGAATTTTGTCGCCGTATTAAAGCGGTCGTCGAATTTCGGGCGTCCGAGTTCGTCGAGTTCCGACGCGTGCTCGACGTCGCGGCCGTCGAATTCGACCGGCCCGGCGCCGTGTTTGTCGCGGCCGAGCGCCCAAAGAGCGCAGTCGATATGATGGGCGCCCCAGTCGGTGAGCTGACCGCCGGAATAATCGTACCAATATCGGAACGTTCCCCGCGCTCGCGGCCAACGGAAATCGGCTTCCGGCGCCTGGCCGAGGAACATGTTCCAATCGAAGCGGCTCGGATCGGGCGCCTGGTCGACCGGGAAGGGGCCGCGCGCCGGGCCCTGGTCGAGCGAAACGACGACGCGCTTGATTTCTCCGAGCATTCCCTTGCGAACCATCAAGGTCGCCGTCATAAAATGGGCGACGTCGCAACGTTGCTGGGTTCCGACGAGGAAGGTTTTGCCGGTTTTTTCGACCGCTTTGCGGATCAGCTGGTTTTCGGCGATCGTCAGCGTCAACGGTTTTTGGCAAAAAACGTGTTTCCCGGCCAGCAACGCCTCGACCGCGATCTTGACGTGCCAATGATCCGGCGTCGCGATCCCGACGATTTCGATATCGTCGCGGTCGAGAACCCGTCGATAATCCTGAACGACTTGCGCTTCGTTCGGCTTTTTCACGACGTTTTCGTCGTGTTGGAACGACTCGGCGCGTTCGAGGTCGACGTCGCAAAGCGCGACGACGTCGCCGAAATGCGCCAATTCGCGAGCGTCGCTTCGCCCCATGCCGCCGCAGCCGACGAAGCCGATCTTGAAGCGCTCGTTCGGCGAATCCGCCGCGTAACTTTGCCAACGAGGGGCGAACGTGGAAAACATGGCGAGCGAAATAGCGCCCGCGCCTTGCGTTTTAAGGAAATCGCGGCGAGTCGATCGAGCGGAGAACATAAGCGGCGCCTCGTGAAACGGAATTTAAGGGAAGGGAAACGCGAAACGGCGACGAAACCCAAATGAAATTCGTCGCAAGCGGCCCGCACAATTTGGAACGCGCTTGCCGAACTGTTGAAATACATTATACAAGATTTTCGTGAAAAATGGAACGGCGCGGCGCCAAATTTTTTCGAATTTTTCGATTTTTTTACCAAAAGCGCGGCGGCTAAAGTTAAAATAGAAAAACGGCGCCGGTTCTAACGCCGAAACGCCGTCCGCGTCGGAACCAAACGCCGAAAAATTTCTCGTTTTCAAGCTCGACGGCGCCCGCGGCCCGACTTTTCGACGGGCGCCGCGACCGCCGTTAACGAATCCGGTCTTCGTACTCGACCTTTTCGATCTTCTTAAGGAACGCGTCCATCGACGGGCAACGCTCTTTCGGGTCGGCCTTGATGCACCAGTGGATCGCTTCGGCGAGGCGCGGGTCGATCGCCGGGCGGTACGTTTGGATCGGCTCGGGCGGTGCGTCGTGCGTCATCGCGGCCAAGCCGTTTGTTCCGCGCGGCCAGGGAAGTTCTCGCGTGCAAAGCTCGTACATCGTAACGCCGAACGCGAAAATATCGACGCGCTCGTTCGTCGGGCGGCGGCGCACCAACTCCGGCGCCATATAATTCGGCGTTCCGGTTCGGTTGCCGGGATCGGTGAAGGGCGGCCTGTTCGGCAACGAGAGGCCGAAGTCGGTCAGCTTCAAAACTTCGCCGTCGCCGGTGAAAAGGAGGTTGCGCGGGCAGTAGTCGCGGTGAATAAAGCCCGCTTTATGAACGGCTTGCAACGCTTCGGCGCATTGGCGGATGTACCGCATTCGCCCCCCGGCGAGCATGTCCTGCTTGATCATGAGGATGTTGTTGAGCCCGGTGCCCTCGAGGTACTCCATCACGAGGTACTGTTCGCCGTCGGTCGTGAACCCCTCTTCGAACGTGTCGACGATGTACGGATGCTTAAACCGCACCGCGATTTCGCCTTCGCGAGGTTTGTGGACGCCGCGCATCCCTTTATATCGGTCTTCAACGATGCTCGTTTTCGCTTTGTCGAGGATTTTGAGGCCGACGATTTTGTCCGTTTGGCGGTCGCGCGCCATGTAAAAGCTCGACATCGTCCCGGAGATCGCCGCCTTCAAAAGGATGAAGCGCGCCTTGTAATCGAGCCTTTTTTTACCGAAGATCTTTTCTAAAAACGACATAAAACGAACCTGACTTTTCGCGTTGCGTTGGAAAACGACGGCTTGCGGCGACGCGCGGCGTTCGCAAACGACGCAAAAAGCTTCGCTCGAACGATTTTCCGCCGACGCTTTGCTATTTTAACGCCTCGCCGCCCGTTTTTCCAGTTTTTTTTCGCGTTTTTTTTCATTTATTTTGCCGACGACGGACGCGAACCCCGCCTAATCCCGTTTTTCGTTCTATTTTCCGTATTTTGCCCTTTTAAACGCCGAACGCCGCCGAGTTGAACGATTCCGACGGCGAAAACAGGCGAAACGCGGCGACTTTAACGACCGGCTCGTTTGAGTCGAGCGACGACCGCCGCCGGCGCGACCGCGGTGAAGCGGTTCGGAACCGTTTCGATCTCGACCGGAAGGACGCCGCCCGGGTCGCCGTCGATTTGATAAGGAATCGACGCGGCGCCTTTGGCGGCGGGATCGGCGGCGACGAGGCGAAACGCCGTTCCGCGTCCGAGTTTGGCGTTCGGAAGAAAACGGTGCGACGAGAAGATTTGCGCGCAAAAAACATCAAACAGCGCTAGAAACAGTTTTCCGCCTTGAAAAATGCAGTAATCGAGCCGTCCGTCGACGCCGACGCAACGCGGAACGAGCGGAAGTCCCCAACCGTAACGCGGCAAATTGAAGACGAACGGCCATTTTCCGACGATTTCGCGAACCGAACCGGGCGCGGCGGCGAAAATATCGGCGGACGACGCGGTTTCGGCGCTTTGCGTCGGGTTTTCAGTTTGCGTCGACGGCGCGGTTTGCGAAATTTGGGCGGGTTCCGGAACGTCGGCGACGGGCGCGTCGACAAACTCCGTCTTGATTCGCGGGTAACGATAAGACGAAATGGAACCGAAAATCGGCTTAATATAGGAAAGATAGCTAATGTGGGCGCCTTTTTTCGTCTGGCGGCGGTAACTTTCCTCGCGGGCGGCGTGCACCTGTCGGACGACGTCGGCGTCGATCCCGGCGCTGACCATCACCAAGAAGAGCCGCCCGTTCGCGCGCCCGGCGTCGAAGGAAATCGTCGCGCCTTCGGCGATCGTCGCCGCCAATTTTTCCGGATTAAACGGAATTTTCAAATATTTCGCGATCAAATTCGCCGTTCCCGAGGGCAAAATCGCGATCGGGACGCCCGGCGCGGTGCGATTCGTCAGTTCCGCCGCGGTGCCGTCGCCGCCGACGCCGACGAGCGCTTGGAGTCGATCTTCGGCGAAAAGTTCGTTCGCGCGGCTCGAAACGAGGGCCAAGTCGGTATGCAACTCAACGCAAAACCCCCGTTTTTCCAGCTCCGTCCGCAAACGTTCCGCTCGAACGCGCGGCGAACGGCGGCCCGCTTTGGGGTTGACGGAAATCAGAACGTATTTCTCGGGCTTCGAAGAGGACGGCATGTCGGCCTTTCTCGGCGCAAAACGCGCGGTTTGGATAAAATAGGGGATTAAGGGAAACGAAAACGGGATCTCGACGAGGGGAAACGCGACGAGCGCGACGCGGCGACCGTCGATTCGCCGCCGCTTATTAATATTACTGGCGAGCTTATTAATATTAATGACAAAAACAGCGGAAAGTTCGTCGCGCGTCCCGTTCGAACCGCCGCCCGACCGTCGTTAAAATCGGCAAAGTCTCCGTTATTTTAAAACGTCGGCGAGGCGGAACTTGAGCTTTTCGAAATCGGATTCCGAAATCAAATAAAACCAATCGGCGAGTCGCTCGTTTTTGATCGCCGCTTTTTTCTCGGCGTCGGGGGCGAGGAAGGCGAGTTCGCTTTCGTCCTCGACGGACGCCGCCAACGCTTGCCGATCGAATTCGGCGAACGCCAAACAGACGCGCTTGTCTTCGAATTTTCGGCCGAAAAGGAGCGAAATCTTAACGCCGTTTTTCGTTCGCAATTCGATCGCGCCCGCTTCGCCGAGAAGCGCCGGCTCGATCTTTTCCGGAGCCAACGGGTCGTGTTCGAGCGCGGCAAACCCAAATTCGGCGAGCGTTCCGTAATGCGCCGCCAACTCGCCGCCGAGCCGCCCGTCGCGGAAAAGGGCCGCGAGCGCCTCCGGTTTTTTGCGAACGTCGACGACGGAGAGCCGCCCGAGCGCGTCCGCCGTTTCGTTCAAAACATCGTTTTGCGCCGCTTCCGGAACGACCGGGGCGACGTCGCTCCAAACGCCTTCCGCGTCGCGGGTTAGCCGCCGTTCGAGCGACCAAACGCGGGAAAGCGAATTTTCCGGATCCTGCCGAAAAACGGCGATTCCGGCCGCTTGGTAATCGACCGGCGCGGACGTTCCGGCCTCCGTTTTGACGACCGAAAACGTCGAATCGCGAACGGCGAGGGTCGCGACGTCCCAGCGGCTGATCCGGAGAAGATCGCGGTCGGCCCAATCGATCGGGTCGAACGAAATTCGTTGCGGAAATTCAAGGAATCGCGTCGTTCCGGCTTCCTCGGTCGAATCGCCGGAAAAATCGGCCGCGTAAACGACGTCGTCGCCGGGGAACCTGACCCAGCGAACGTCGCGAGTCGCCGAACTTTCCGGGGCGCGGTTCCCGACGAGCAGATCGACGAGCGGCGCGCCGTCTTCGCCGAAAATTTTGACCGAAAGCGCGGCCAGCGAAGTTTGCGCGGTTTCGCCGGATTCGCTATTTTGCGCGTTTTCCGCCGAAACGTCGGGGCTTTGGGGCGAGTTTGCCGGTTTTGCGGACGTTTCCGCGTCCTTTTTCTTGGAATTAGAAGCGTTTAACTGGACTTCGAACGCGGCGTCTTCCGGGGCGAGAACGCCGCAATCGCGGTGAAGTTGGGCGATTTTTTTCGCGTCGCCGCTTCGAACGGCCTCTTCGGCGACGTCGAGAACGGGAAGTTGAACGAGCGGCGCGACGACTTTCGCCCAACGGTCGGCGTTTTCGGCGGGGAAGTTCGCGAGCGCGGGAAGCCGGAGTTCGCCGTCGGTTCGAACGAGCTTTAACTCCTTTATTTCTCCGGTTTGCGCGTCGACGCCGACAAATTCGACGCGGCCGATCGGGGAGTTTTCGTCAAAATTTTCGAGAAGGCGGCGCCCGATTTTTTCCTTCGGCTCGACGTCGGGCAAACGCGGTTGAAATTGGAGCCAACAAACAAGCGCGCCAAGGGCGGCGACGCCGATCAGGGCCGATTTTAGCGCTTCGATCTTCTGATTTTCTCGGGTCATTTTATTTCTTTCGCCGCAAATTTGCCGCGCTATTTGTCGCAATAACAGCGAACAGGCGCTTATTTAGCGTCTCCGCCGTCGGCGCGCTGAAAACTTCCGCAAACGCAACGTTCAAGGCGTCCGCGAAAGCGCCGTCTAAAAACAAAAACGCAAGAATTGCCAAACGTCCCCATTTTAACCGACGGCGGCGACGACGTCAAGCGCCCGGGGGCTGAACGTCGGTCGAAAATCGGGATTTGGGCCGATTCAACGATTTTAGCGATTTTAACGAGACGAAGAAACAGCGCGGGCAAGAGGTCTCCGCGAAACGGCGCCGCGTTCGTCGCTCGGTTTCGCGGAGATTTGGGGTCGGGGGGGGGGATTACTCTTTCTTTCCGCCGTCGACGAGCGTCAAAACGAAGTTTTCGAGCGCCGCTCGTTTTTCGGGCGTCATGTCGAAATAGGCTCGAAGCAGCGCCGCGCCTTTGTCGGTCAAGGCGTATTTTTGGACGAGGCGTTCGATCTCCGCCGTCGCCTCGTCGCTCTTTTTAGGGCCTTCGCCCGTTAGGATCCATTCCTGGCGGTATCCGTAAATTTCGGCGATTAGTCGAACCGTTTTCGTCGACGGCGTCCGCTTGCCGGAAAGCAACTGCGAACAATAGGCGCGCGTAATCTCGATAGATTTGGCAAAATGCGACTGGTTCAGACCGGAATTTTCAAAGATCTCACGGATGCGTTCTTTCATGTTGACGGGTCTCCTTTAGAGTGAAGATACATTGCTAAATATACCGCAACAACCAGAAATGTAAACGAAGTTTACAAAAATTCCACCAAAGCACAAAAAACCGCTTGCAAGGTTTTCGGCGTCATGTATAATGATAACAGAGCTAACGAAAGGCGCGCAATGGAAAACGAACAATATCAAACCGGCGTTAAAGCGGAGGAATTCGCTCGCATCATCGCGACGCAACTTTCCCCTTCGGAACTCGACGTCGTTTACGACTTCGCGCTGAGTTTGAACGTTAAGACGTCGCCGGGCCCGACGCAGACGGTCGCGTCGGAGGCGGCCGTTGGAAATTTGAGCGTCGCGCCGTTAGCCGAACGGACGGATCGCCTTGCGATTCGAAATTAGGGCCGTTCGTCGCGTTTCGGCAAACGACGGGGCGGGGTTGACCCGCGTCTCGAAAGCTTCGCCTTGGACGGAGTCCGCGGGCGGCGTCTTATCGTCGGCTCGGACTTCGCCGCGCCGCGTTTTGATCGGGTCGCAAGGTCGGCCGCCGTCGGAACCGTTTTAAGGAACCGTTGATAAAGCGCGTCGGTGAAACTGTTTACAAAAACTATTTACAAAAACTATTTACAAAAACTGTTTACAAATGCGTCTACAGCCTTGGGATAAGTTGCCGGATGAGTTGCGGACTTCTGAAATTCGCCCCTATTACGAAATTTTGTCGAAAAAACGGGGAGCGCTCCTGATGAAGCGCGTTTTCGACGTCGTCGCGGCGGCGCTTCTGCTGATAGCGTTGGCGCCGACTTTTTTAATTTTAGCCCTCGCGATCAAATTGGACAGTCCCGGCTCCGTCTTTTATCGTCAGGAACGCGTTACGCAAAACGGCAAACGATTTCGCATCTTCAAGTTCCGTTCAATGACGCGCGACGCCGAGCGGCGAGGAACGGCCGTTACGGTCTCGAACGACGCCCGCGTTACGAGAGTCGGAACGTTTCTTCGAAAATACCGTTTGGACGAGATCCCGCAACTGTTCGACGTTCTGCGCGGAACGATGACGTTCGTCGGAACGCGTCCGGAGGTTCCGCGTTACGTCGAGCGCTATTCGTCGGAGATGATGGCGACGCTTCTGTTGCCGGCCGGCGTGGTAAGCTGGGCGAGCATTTTTTACAAAGACGAGGCGAAACTCCTCGATTCGGCGCAGGACGCGGACAAAGTTTACGTCGAAAAAGTGTTGCCCGCCAAGATGCGTTACAACCTGGCGGAATTGAAAAAATTCGGCGTAGCGGGCGACGTTAAAACGATGTTCGAAGCCGTCGCGGCGGTTTTAGGCAAAGTCCACGATCCCAACGGTTTCGGAATGAAAAAAGCGAGGTTGAACTAAGGAGCTCGTCGTGAAAGTTTCGCTTTGCGTCGTCGCGTACAACGAGGAAAAATTGTTGCCTCGGCTTTTGGAAGATTTTAAAGCGCAGACTTACCCGCGCGGTTCGATCGAAGTCGTGCTCGTCGACGGGCGGTCGACCGACGGAACGCGCCGCGTTATGGAGGCGTTCGCTTGCGAAGACTTGGGATTTCTTGCGGTAAAAGTCGTCGACAATCCGCGACGAACGCAGCCGAGCGGGTGGAACGTCGCGCTGAAAGCGGCGACCGGCGAAGCGATTATTCGGCTCGACGCGCACGCTCGCGTTCCGGCCGATTTCGTCGCGTTGAGGATCGCCGATCTTGAAAGCGGCGAAGACGTTTCCGGCGGCGTTTGCCTGTACCTGACCGAAGACGATTCGTCGTGGGGCCGAACGCTTTTAGCGACGGAAAATTCGCTCTTCGGCTCTTCCGTCGCCAAGCATCGGCGCTTCGAGGGCAAGACGTACGTAAAGACCGCTCCGCACTCCGCTTATCGACGCGAAGTTTTTGCGAAAGTCGGCGGGTTCAACGAGAATCTTTTGCGTTCCGAAGACAACGAGCTGCACAGCCGCGTTCGCCGCGCCGGTTACCGCATAAGTTTCGATTCGAGCCGCGTTTCCTACCAGTACGCAAGGCCGCGGCTGCGCAAAATGATCAAACAGAAATACGGCAACGGCAAGTGGATCGGGCTGACGTTGGGCGTTTGTCCCGACGCCGCGTCGCCGTTTTACTTCGTTCCGTTTTGTTTTGTGGCGGCGATCGTTTTGACGACGGCGGCCTGTTGTTTCGGCTTCTGGCAGGGAGCCGCGGCGCTGTGGAGTCTTTACGGTTTGTTCGCGGTCGTTTCCACGGTTCGTTTGACGGCGACGGACGGTTTCGAACCGTTGAAACTGCTGACGCCCGCGTTGTTTTTGGCGTTGCACGTCGCTTACGGCGTCGGAACGTGCGTCGGGTTGGCCGCCATGCCGTTCCTGCGAAAACGCCTGGCGACGCATCCTGAGATCGAAGCCGTGAAACTTGCGATGAACGCCAAATAAATCGGCGGCGAAACGTCGCGAACGTTGTTCCGACGAGTTTATGAAACCGCGAAAAACGTTTTCCAACGGGAACTTAAGCATGAGCAAAGTGGAAGCGCTGGTGGCGTGCATGGGGCAGGTCGACGACGCTCTTTATCGCGAAATGAATTTGAGCTCCGACGCGATCCTGGCGAATCAGGGCGACGAATACCGGGCCGAAACTTACGTTCAGCCCAACGGCGCCGTCGTCAAATTGATCTCGACGACGGATCGCGGCGTCGGGAGAAATCGCAACAAAGCGTTGGAGGCGGCGACCGGCGAATACCTTCTATGCGCCGATCAGGACATGGTTTACGTCGACGATTACGCCCGGATCGTCGAAGACGCTTTTCGGCGCGCGCCGGACGCCGACGTTATCGCGTTCAATTTGGAGTTTCTCAATCGTCTCACGCCGGGAAGGAAAGCGAACGCGAAGTTTAAGCGAGCGCGGCTTTGGCGGGCGATGCGTTACGGGGCGCCGAATTTGGCGTTGCGTCGGGCGGCGATCGACAAAGCGTGTTTGAGTTTTTCGCGTCTTTACGGCGGCGGAGCGAAATACTCGGCCGGCGAGGATTCGCTTTTCATCCGCGAGGCGCTTCGCAAGGGCTTGAAAATGTACTGCTGTCCGACCGTGATCGCAAGGGTGAAGCAGACGGAATCCACGTGGTTTCGCGGTTACACGGAGAAGTATTACGTCGACAAAGGCGTTTTGCTTGCGAACGCTTTTCCGCTGCTCAAAAGTCTTTTGATATATTACTTTGCGTTCGGCGAAAGGCGCGCGTCCCGGGAGTTCGGATTTTTCAAAATCTGCCGGCTGATGCGGCGCGGTTTTCGCGAATTTAAAAGTTTGTGAAACTTCGGGGGCGACGATGCAAAGGATCATAGTTACCGCGGACGATTACGGCATGTGTTCCGCCGTCGATAAGGCGATCGACGACGGCGTCGCCAGCGGTTTCATAACCTCGACGAACGTGCTGGTCAACCTGGAAACGTTAAGCGCCGCCGGCGATTTGCGGGAGCGTTTTCCGCGGCTTTCGATCGGCGTGCATTGGAACGTTACGGTCGGGCGTCCGATCCGCGATCCGAAAGATTGTCCGACGCTCGTCGACGAAAACGGCGTTTTTTGGCCGGTCGGCGAATTTAGGCGGCGTTGTTCGAAGCGGCTGATCGCGCCCGACGATTTGGAAAGGGAGTTGGAGGCGCAGCTCGCGCTTTTTGAAAAGACGTGCGGCCCGTGCGATTACTGGAACTCGCACGAAAACGCCGCTTTGAATACGCAAGCGTTTAAGACGTTCGCGAAAGTCGCCCGACGTCGCGGCGTCCTGGCGACGCGGACTTTTCAGCGCGCTTATTTCGACAAAGTCGGGCTGGGGTTTAAGCGCGAATTTCGCGAATTTTTAGCGCGCAATTTCCTGGAAATCTGGTTTTCGCTCGTTCGCCGTTCGTTTAAAATGCCGACGGCGCAAGTCGTTAGTTTTGATAAGATTAGCCAAACCGAAGGCGACGTTTTGCTAAACGCGTTGACGAAAGACGGCCGCGATTTGATCGAAGCGGTTTTTCATCCGGCGACGACGGCGGAAAGTCCTTATTTCGGCAATATTTCGGACGAGCGCGTTAAGGAATGGCGCTTTGTCGCGTCGCGGGAAAATTTTGAAAAATTTTCGGCTCGCGGTTTGAAGTTTGTCGGCTTTGAAGCGTTGAAATAACAAGGGGTAACAGTTTCGTAAACGGACGGCGAAGGAGAGCGATGCGCGTTTGTATTTTAAAAGAATCGTTGTGTTTGGGCGGAACCGAGCGCGGAGCGGCAAACGCGTCGAAGGCGCTCTCTTCCACTTGCGACGTATCCGTCGTTTTGTACGACGGCGCCGACGTCCGTTACGAGCACCGCGGTCGGCTGATCGATTTGAAACTGCCGCCCGAACCGTGCGCGCTTGGAAAAGTTTGGAACACGCTGCAACGCTATCGCAAGGTGCGGCAAGTGTTAAAGAACGAAAAAATCGACGTTCTTTATCAGTTTACGTGGATCGACAACTACCTGACGAGACTGCGATTTCCGAACGTCGTGAAGATTATTTCGGCGCGGGACTGCGGCAAAATGTTGAAGGGAACGGCCCGCTACAAACGCGCTCTCAAAGTTTCCGACGCGATGATCTGCAACTCCTTGTTTATCAAGGACTTGTATTTGTCGAAACACCCGGAGGACAAAGACAAAGTTTTCGCGGTTCCCAACGTCGTCGACGCGGAGGAGATCGAGCGGCAGGGCGCGGAGGAACCGGAGCGGCGATTCCTCGATTTCGTCGCGTCTTGCAAGGAAACGGTCGTCGCGGTCGGGCGATTTTGTCGGGAAAAAGGGTTCGAGTTTTTGATCGACGCGTTCGCGGCGGCCCGCGAGAAGCGGCCGGGACTCGGGCTCGTTTTGGTCGGCGACGGCCCTGAAAATTTCCGAAAGCGGATCGTCGCCCGCGTCGAGAAACACGGGTTGCGCGAAAGCGTTTATTTCGCGGGATTTCAGAACAATCCGCTTCAATACGCGTCGCGTTGCGATTGTTACGCGTTGTCGTCGTTGAGCGAAGGTTTTCCGAACGTGTTGGCCGAAGCGATGGCGCTCGGAAAACCGGTCGTCGCCGCGAATTGTTATTCGGGCCCGGCCGAAATTTTGCGCGACGACGCCGATTACAACGCCGCGAAAGACCGGATCGTCGAATGCGATTACGGAATCCTGACGCCGCGAATCACCGAAACCGGAAACGCCGACGCGATCGCAAAATTCGCCGAAGCGCTCGTCGGACTTCTCGCCGATCCCGAAAAGAAAGCGCGGTTGGGCGCCGCGGCCAAAAAACGCGCCGCGGATTTTTCCCCGGAAGCGGCGAATCGGCGGTTGGTCGAGATCTTCGAAACGCTTCTCGCAAGAAGAAACGAACGTTAGTTAAGTCGCGGCGTCGCGTGAGATGCGAACGCGGCGCTTGCCAAAAATTTTAACGACGATCATTCGTCGAAACAGGGCGTCGACGCGACCGCTTAGGGCGGCGAAAGGAGCGGCAAAGATGAACGCGTTGTATGAAAGAATTGTCGGCGGCGAGGAGAAAATTTCG
>CAZIJJ010000020.1:0-6432 GCA_964539525.1 uncultured Planctomycetaceae bacterium
AAGCCGCGGCGAAGGCCGAAGCGGAACGCAAAGCGGCCGAAGAAAAAGCCGCCGCGGAAGCCGCCGCGAAGGCCGAAGCGGAACGCAAAGCGGCCGAAGAAGAAGCCGCTCGCAAGGCCGCCGAGGAAGAAGCGAAGAAGAACGCTCCGGCCGAACCCGCTCCGGCTGAACCGGCTCCGGCTCCGGAAAACTCCGTCGCCGCTTTTTTTTTTCTGAGCTGAACGCAGAGTACGCCGCCGACGTCGCGCCGCGCGTTCCGTCGAACGCCGACTTGGAAAGCGCGCTCGACGCGACGATCGCCAAGTTGAAGCGCGACGTCGAAGACCTCGAACTGATCCCGAGTTTTGAAGACGGCTCCGTCGGCCTGTATCGCGACGCGAACGCTTTGGCGGCCGTCGCGCTGACCTTGGGAACGTCGGCGGAAGATTCCCCGGCGAAAGCCGCCGCTCCGGCGCTTCTCGAAGCGGCGAAAGCCGCCGCGAGCGCGAAAAACCTCGAAGAAGCGCAAGCGGCGATGAAAGCGGTCGAAGCGGCGCGAAAAAGCGAAAGTTCGACCGACGGGCTTCGTTGGGAGAAAGTCGTTTCGCTCCGCCCGTTGATGAAAAACGCGGTGCCGGCGCTGACGACCGAAATGAAACGGCTCGGGCGCAACGAAAAAACGTTCGCTCGTCGCGGCAACGCGAAGAAGACGATCGATAATTCGACCGTTTTGGTCGCGATCGCGCTCGCCTGTCGCGAAAACGTCGACGAAACGCTTGCGCCGGAGGAAGACGAACTTTGGCGCGAATACTGCGAACGTTTGGCCGCCGCCGCGAACGATTATAACGAAAAGGCGAACGCCGCCGCGGCTGGAAAGGGCGATTTCGCCGAAACGACCGCCGCGTTGAAAGCGGTCGAGGCGACTTGCAACGCGACTTGCCACGAGAAATTCGGCGGTCAAACGGCCGAATGATCGCGGTTTCGACGCGCCGTCGCGTCTTGAACGGCGGCGCTTGATTCAGGTTTTTCGGCGTGATTTTCAAATAAACGCGCCGGAAAGTCTTTTTGTCCTTCTCGGAGATTTTTTCGCCATGCGGCGCGTCAAACTTGAGCTCTGTTACGACGGCGGCGACTACGCCGGTTGGCAGATCCAAAAAAAACAGCCGAACGTCCGAACGATTCAGGAAGAATTGGAGAAGGCGATCCGGCGCGTCGTCGGCGCCGACGTCGAAGCGCTCGGGAGCGGACGCACCGACGCGGGCGTTCACGCGCTTTATCAGGTCGCGGCGTTTTCGACCGACTCGACGTTGCCTTGCGACGTGTTGACGCGGGCGATCAACGCCTTTTTGCCGCCGGACGTCCGGATTTGGCGCGCGACCGACGTCGCCGCGGATTTTCACCCGATCCGCGACGTCGTTCGAAAACGGTACCGATATTTGCTCGGCGACGGGCGGCCGGCCTTTCCGTTTTGGCGGCGCAACGTTTGGAACCTGCGCGAGCGCTTCGACGACGACGCGGCGCGACGGGCGGCGGAGTTTCTCGTCGGAACGTTCGACTTCGCCGCGTTTCAAACGCAAGGATCGCCGCGCAACACGACCGTTCGCACCGTTTACGACGTTCGCGTCGAGCGGCGTTCCGTCTCCGAAGCGTTCGCGTTTCCGAAGATGAAGGCCGCCGACGGGGCGAGCGATTGGGAAAATTTGAGCGGCGTTTCGCGAGCGCCGTTCGGGCCGCCGTCGCTGATCGCGGTCGAGGTCGAGGCGAACGGATTTCTGTACAACATGGTGCGCTCGATCGTCGGAACGCTCTTCTGGTTCGCGACGCGGCACAAGGGGTTCGAAGATCCCGAGACGATGCGGGCGATCGTCGATTCCGCCGACCGGCGCAACGCCGGCCCGACCGCGCCGCCTTGGGGGCTTTACATGATCGACGTCGTTTATCCGGACGAAATTCGAACGAACGAAAACGCGGCGCCGCGCTTGCCTTTTTCCGAAAAAACGTCATAATAATAAGGAAAAAGGAAAGGCGCGATTTTGGGATTTCGCGCCGTCGGTCGGCTCGCGCCGTTGGAAAAGCGTTTCGAGGGAGAAAATGGATCGTTTGCTCGTTAAAGTTCCGTCGTCGCCGACGCCGACGACGCATTGGATTCGTTCCGATTCGATCGTCGTCGGGCGGCATCCTTATTGCGACGTCGTTTTGAACAACAACGCGGTCAGCCGCGAACACGCCCGTTTGACGCGGCGCTGCGACGGCGTTTACGTCGAGGATCTGCAGAGCCGCAACGGCGTTTGGATCGACGGCGTCAAAATTACGGAGCCGACCCGGATTTACTCCCGAGATTCGATTCAGATCGGCGACGCGACGCTTGTTTTTTATTCCGACTCGCCGGACGCTTGCCGAGAGTCGACGCTTCCCGGCGGGGCGCGGTCGAACTCGTTGTGTTGGCGCGACGGCGAGCACGATCGGCCGAACATCGCGCACGAGTTGACGATCAACGCGTCGTCGTTTTGCGACGAGATCGCCGCGCCGAGCCGGTCGATCGCCGATTGCGAACGCGAAATTCGCCTTTTGGAGGAGCGGGTGCGCGTCCTGCTCGACTTCGCTCGAATTTTGGGGAAGGCCGAAGACGTTTCCGACTTGACGCCGCGTTTTTTGACGAGTATTTTGCGACTCTTCCCGAACGCCGATTCCGCTTGCGTCCTGGCGGCTTCGCCGGAGGAGTCGACGCCGAAGCGCCCGACGTTGAAGCTCGCGCATTACAAGCGACGCGACGAGAAAAACGACGAGCCGTTCCGCGTCAGCCGGGCGATTATCAAGCACGTCGTCGCGACGCGCTCGGCGGTCGTTTCCGACGCGGCGTTCGAAGATTCGCGTTTCGATTCGTCGGAAAGCGTCGTTTGCGCCCGGATCTGCTCGGTGATGGCGGCGCCGATCTGCGACGTCGCGACGAACGAGATTCTCGGCGTCATTCAGGTCGATTCGCGCAAAAACGGGCGGCGGTTCGAGCAGAACGAGCTGAAACTTCTCGTCGCCGTCGCCAACCAGATCGCGGTTTACACCGAGAACCAGAATTATCGCGACGCCCGGCTTCGCGAGAAGATGGAGCGCCGGGAAATGGAGCTCGCGACGCAGGTTCAGCGCGGCTTCCTGCCGGTCGAGTTGCCGAACGTCGAAAATTACGAATTTTACGATTATTATTGCCCGGCGAAGTTCGTCGGCGGCGACTATTTCGACTACGTGCCGCTTCCGGACGGTCGGTTCGCGGCGCTGTTGGGAGACGTCTCCGGGAAGGGGATTTCGGCGTCGCTGTTGATGGCGAAGCTCTCGTCGGAGGCGCGTTACGGGCTTCTTCTCGAAAAAAATTACGCCGCCGTGATGGAGCGGTTGAATCGCGTTTACTCGGAAAATCGTTGGGGCGACCGCTTCATTACGTTCGTTTTGACGATCCTCGAACCGGAGACCGGGACGCTCCGCGTGTACAACGCCGGGCACCTTTACCCGACGGTTGCGAAGAGCGACGGAACGGTCGAATTTATCGGCGAGGGGCGCAACGGGTTTCCGCTCGGCGTCGTTCCGGACGCGACTTACGAGGAGGTCGTTTACCAGCTCGAGCCCGGCGACGCCGTCGCGCTGATGAGCGACGGATTTCCGGACGCGATGAACGTCGACGAACGGGCGTTGGGCGCGCGCGGCGTTACGGATCTTTTCCGCAATCCGGACGGGCTCGACGCGGTGCGGCTCGGGCGGCGGTTCGTCGTCGGCGTTTTGGATTACGTCGGCGGAGCGCGGCAGGTCGACGATCAATGTCTCGTCGTTTTCCGGCGCAAACCGATCGGCGAAAACTCGACGGAAGCGCCCGCGGACGAGGACGTTCGCAGCGTCGACGGGGAATCGGGCTCCCGCGGAGGGAATCCGGCGGCGGAAACGGGCGTCCGCCGCGTCGACGGAGAGTTGGGGGCGCGCTGAAAGGCGGCGGGCGTCCGGCGGCGGGCGGCGGGCGGCGTTTGGCCGACGATTTTCGGCGCGTCCTTAAGTGTCGGGAGGAAATGGACGATAACGAAACGGCGGCGAGGGGTTCGCGACGTTGATTTTGGTTGATTTTTTAAGAAAGCGTTGATAAAATGGAAAAAACGAAAGAATTTTTTTATCGCTTAATCGAAACGCCGAGCCCCTCCGGGTACGAGGAGAAAATTCAGCGCGTCGTCCGCGATTACGCCGCCGACTTCGCCGACTCGATCTCGACGGACGCGCACGGAAACGTCGTCGCGGCGCGGAATCCGGACGCTCCGATCCGCGTTATGCTCGCCGGACACTGCGATCAGATCGGTTTGACGGTCAATTATATCGACGCGGACGGCTTCGTTTACGTCCTTCCGCTCGGCGGCTGGGATCCGCAAACGCTTGTCGGCGTTCGCGTTACGTTTTGGGGACGCAAGGGCCCGGTCGAGGGCGCGATCGGGCGCAAGGCGATTCACCTTTTGACCGAAGAGGAGCGCAAGCGCGTGCCGAAGGTAACGGATCTTTGGGTCGATATCGGCGCCAAGGACAAGGAAGAGGCCGAAAGCGTTCTCCGCGTCGGCGATTGCGGAACGATTCCGCTCGACTGCCGCGAACTGCTGAACGGTCGCGTCGCGGCTCCGGCGACCGACGACAAAGCCGGCGTTTGGGTCGCGATGGAAGCGCTCCGACGCGTCGACGCGAACAAGCTGAAGGTCGGCGTTTTCGCCGTTTCGACCGTTCAGGAGGAAGTCGGACTGCGCGGCGCTCGCACGAGTTCCTACGGCGTCGACCCGCATATCGGGATCGCGATCGACGTAACGCACGCGACCGACTGCCCGAACGTCGATAAGAAAATTTGCGGCGACGTCAAACTCGGCGCCGGCCCGGCGATCGGGAAGGGCCCGAATATGAACATGCGCCTTGTCGACGCGCTTCTCGACGTCGCCGAAGCGAACGAGATTCCTTACCAACTTTGCGCCGAAAACCGCATTACCGGCACCGACGCCGCGGAGATCCAGGTTTGTCGTTCCGGCGTCGCGACGGCGTTGATCTCGATCCCGAACCGGTACATGCACACGCCGGTCGAGATGGTTTCTTGGAACGATATGGACGCCGCCGCCGATTTGTTGGCGCGGTACTGCGAATCGCTCGACGAAAACGCGTCGTATATTCCGGAATGATCGATAAAACGAATTTTGCCGCGAAAAACGGACGGCGTTTCGGAAAAAGCGGGCGTTTCTTTCGGAGCGCTCGCTTGCGCGTCGCTCGTTAAACGGTACAATCGCGTCGACGGGCGGCGTTGGGCGTTCGTCGCCGCTTGTTTTTCGTCGTCGGTTCCGCCGACGCGGTTTAGGACGACGGAGTAAGAGGGCGATTTCAAAGGCGGCGTCTCGACGGACGTCGGCGGAGGATCGGGAACGGCTCTTTGGGGCGGGTTTTTCGCCGCCGTTTTGGCGACGATTGAAACGGGCGGACGCGTTCGAGCGAGCGCGTCGCCGACGAAGCGCCGGGCGTAGGTTTGGAAACGGATCAATGAATTCAAAAACTTGGTTGTTGCTTTTGGTCGCGCTTCTTTGCGGCGGCGCCGCGGCGATGTGCGTGAAGTCGATTTTTTTCGTCGAGGCGAACGAGGCGGACGAAGCGGTCGTCGCGTCCGGCCCGAAGAGTCAAATGTTGGTCGCGAACGTCGATTTGCCGAGCGGTTCCGAGTTGACGGCCCAAAACGTGCGGCTGACGCTGGCTCCGGAACGGGACGTTCCGCGCGAAGCGATTTCGTCTTTCAGCGACGTCGCCGGAAGTCGAACGACGCGCGATCTGAAAGCGGGCGAACCGATTTCGCTCTTCGATCTCGCCGTTTGGGAAGAGAAGGCCGAAGCGGACTCGACGTTTGTCAAGCCCGGTTGCGTCGTCGTTCCGATTGAAATTCAAACGGCGACGAAGACCGGCGGCGGTCGCGATTTCCTGCGAACGACCGCGTTGGAGAAGATGCTCAAGAGCGGCGACGTCGTCGATTTGGCGGTCGTGAAAGAGGAGGAAAGCGGGTCGGCGTCCGCGTTCGCGGCGTCGACTTCGTCGCGGCGGCGTTTGACGACCGAAACGATCGTCGAAGGCGTCGACGTCGTCGGCGTGTCGGACGAAAGCCGTTTTTCGCGGGAGACCGGCGAAGTCGAGCGTTTGTCGACCGTGCGCGTGCAACTTTCCGAAGAACAGCTGGCGACGGTTCGGCGCGCCGCGGAGATCGGCCGCGTGAAGGTCGTGCCGCGAGCCGAGTCGAACGGGATCGGCGCCGAGGCGTCGGACGCGTCTTTTTCGGGCGTTCCGTTCGAGCCGCCGATGAACGACGGTTTCCGATTCGACGGTTTGAACGTCGGGAACGAGGAAGCGCCCGCGGCGGTCGAGGACGATTCGGATACGTTGATCGTTCCTGTCGACGAGGAAGCGCCCGCGGCGGTC
>CAZIJJ010000020.1:6532-52581 GCA_964539525.1 uncultured Planctomycetaceae bacterium
GAGGACGATTCGGATACGTTGATCGTTCCCGTCGACGAGGAAGCGCCCGCGGCGGTCGAGGACGATTCGGATACGTTGATCGTTCCCGTCGACGAGGAAGCGCCCGCGGCGGCCGAGGACGATTCGGATACGTTGATCGTTCCCGTCGACGAGGAAACGGCGGCGCCGAGCGAAGAAGCGGAGGGCGATAGCGGCGCGGCGAAGGGGATCGCGCCGACGGCGCCGTTGCAGGCGAGCGTCGTCGAGACGCGCGTCGCCGAAGAAGCGCTCGTTCCGACGCCGACGCCGGAAAAAAAGTTCAAATACGTTTCGCCTTTCGTAACGGTCGGGAAATGATCGTCGCGTCGATCGGCGACGGGGGCGCGCGGAACGTTGCGTCGAGCCGCCGAAAAGGAAACGAACGGGCGCTCGACGTTGGCGAAACGTCGCGGCGGTAAAAGGGGTAAAATGGATAAGAACGTGGAACGCGATATTTTGTGGGCGCCGTGGCGAATGGCTTACGTAACGAGCGCCGACGCGAAGAAAACGACGGCGCCGGTCGAGGTTTGGCCGGGCGGAGATCCGTCGTGTTTTATTTGTCAAGCGGTCGTCGACGAAACGGCGGAGCGCGAGCGGCTCGTCGTCGGGCGGACGAAAACGACGTTGGCGTTGTTGAATCGATATCCGTACAATAACGGGCATCTGCTGATCGCGCCGAAGCGGCACGTCGCGCGGCTGGATCTGCTGACGGCGGACGAATGGAGCGATATTTCGGCGGAGCTGACGTATTGGGTCGGCGTCGTCGAACGGAAGATGAACGCCGAGGGATTCAACGTCGGGCTGAATTTGGGGCGTGTCGCGGGCGCCGGGTTGCCGGGGCATTTGCATTGGCATATCGTGCCGCGTTGGAACGGCGATTCGAATTTTATGCCGACGATCGGCGGAACGAAATCGATCCCGCAGTCGCTGGAAGCGGCTTGGGAACTGTTGCGACGCGACTGATCTTGCGTCGACGGAAAACGCGGAGACCGCGGCGTTTGGGACGTCGCGGTTTTTTTTTGCCCGCGTCTTGCGAAGAAAGGCGAACGAAACGTAAAAGACGGAAAAAACGAAAGGCAAGAAATAAAAAAAGGAGCGTCGAAACGCTCCCTAAAAAAATGAGAACGCTGGGGCTCGAACCCAGGACCTACGGATTAAAAGTCCGTTGCTCTACCAACTGAGCTACGTTCCCACGACCGCGAACGGTCAAAAGGGAAAACAGCGAAACCGCCGCGCGTCGAAAACAACGCAAACGGAACCGTCAAATGAGAACGCTGGGGCTCGAACCCAGGACCTACGGATTAAAAGTCCGTTGCTCTACCAACTGAGCTACGTTCCCACGTCCGCGAAAAGAGGGAGTAAAAGGCGCGAACGCCGTTCCCTCAACGAACAAACGTATTATAGCCGACTTTTGCGGTTTGTCCAGCGACTTTTTTTATTTTTTCTCAAAATATTGCCCGAAAACTCAAAATATTGCCCGAAAAGGAGCGTCGCTCGCCGTCCGTCGGCGGAACGGGTCAATTGACGGGCGTCGGCGGCTGTTCGTAATCGAATTCCCGCCAGATCATCGGGCGCCGGTGCCGCGATTCGATGCGCAGGACGACTTCGCCGTTGACGAAGATTCGCACCGTGCCGCTCGATTGGCTGACCGCGATGGCGACGGCGTTCGTTTTGCGGCTGACCGCGGCGGCGGCCCAGTGGCGCGAGCCGAGTCCCTTCGAAAGCGTGATCATCGCCGTCGACGCGTCCAAAAGACGGCACGACGCCGCGACGACGCCGTCGAGCGCGACGACGAACGCCCCGTCGAGCTGCGCCACTTCCTTGATCCCTTCGCGAACTCTCGGGTCGAAAAGGTTGCGTTCTTTGCACTTGTAACCGCGCACCGGGTCGAAGCCCGCCGGTTTGCTCTCGGCCAGGACGTTTTTGGTGTCGCCGACGACGAAGAGCGTTCCGACCGCTTTTCCTTCGCGCCCGTCGCGTCCGATTTCGAGCGCTAGGTCGACGACCGTTTTAAGCGTTTTGAGCGGCACCTTCGTTTCGATCTTGCGCAATTCCTTGCCGGACAGTTTTTCCAGGTGTTCGCCGAGATTCAGGACGCTGATCGAGTCGAAACCGTCGCCGTCGAAGCCGTTGTACAGGGCGATCACGCGCGAACCGTGCGGGAAGAGATCGTCGGCGACCGCTTCGAGCACCGCGTGCGTCATGCGCTCGTAGACCGGCGCGTCGTCTTGCAGGTTGAGAACGACCGTTTTGACGCCCGCTTCCTCGGCGCCTTCGAGAATCTCGCGGTTCGTCGCCGCCGCGACGAAATACGACTCGCCGAAGAATTTTTTCAGGCGGTTCCAGTCGATCGACGCGTCGAAGAGCAGGAGAATTCCCGCCGCGTCCATCGCTTCGCTCAACCTGATCGCGTCGGAAAAATATTTTTGCAGATACTCGGTAAATTTCAGTTGGGGCATCGGAGGTTCCTCGTCGACGGCGTTCGACGTTCGCGCTTGCGGTCGCGGCGCCGCGATTCGTAACGGCGAAAAAACGCTCGTGAACGCGGAAAAAGTTTGGCGCGTCTTACTCTCGACGCGTCGTCGCCTGCGACGTTTTCGTTATCGACGTTTTCCCGTCGACGGTCGCAAATTTTTTTGCAAAAACGCGGAAAAACCCGTCTTTTTCTTATTTACGCGTCGCGTCGTCGGCGGGCCGTCGTCGTCGGCGGCGCGTCGAGACGGCGTCGCGGGAGGAAGCGTCTACGACAATTGTACGCGATTTGGCGGCGGCGTCGCGGAGAACGGAAGAAAAAACGCGATTTTTGGCGAATTGGGGGCGTCGAGAGCGCGTCGACGGCGGTTTGACGGGCGATTTTCGGCGAAACGGCCGTTCGTCGTTTTCTTAACGCGTCGAGTCTAAACGCGGTCGGTAAAGGAGAAAGCGTCGACGGCGAATAATAGTAAAATAAGCGCGGATAATGATTAGACGGTTCTAATATAATTTTGGTGAAAATTCGAAAATGGCTCTTGCCAAAAAGCGGAAAGCGGGCATAATAAAACGCGAAACGGGAAAATAACGAAGAGTAATCGAGAAAGACGTTAGTATAAGAAAACCTAATAACGTTATTAACAACGTGGAGAGAAACATGTCCGAAGAACGCAATCCGTTTGTTATCGCTCAAAACCGCGTCAAGAAGGCCGCCGCCGCGCTCGGGCTCGACGCCGCGACGACCGAGCTTCTTTGCTCGCCGCAACGCGAAGTCGCCGTCGCGTTCCCGGTGAAAATGGACGACGGTTCGACGAAAGTTTTCCAAGGGTTCCGCGTTCAATACAACACCGCTCGCGGCCCGGCCAAGGGCGGCATCCGTTGGTTCCCGACCGAAACGATCGACACCGTCCGCGCGCTCGCCTGCTGGATGACGTGGAAAGCGGCGGTCGTCGACATCCCGCTCGGCGGCGGCAAGGGCGGCGTCATTTGCGATCCGAAAACGCTCTCCGAAACGGAAAAAGAACGCCTGGCTCGCGCTTACATTCGCGCCGTCGGCCCGTTCCTCGGCATCACGAAAGACGTTCCGGCGCCGGACGTTTACACGAACGGCCAAATCATGGCGTGGATGATGGACGAATTCGAAAAGATGACGATGGAATGCCATCCGGGCGTCATCACCGGCAAACCGATCGAAATCGGCGGCTCGCAAGGACGCGGCGACGCGACGGCTCGCGGCGGCATTTACGCGACCCGCGAATGCGCGAAGGCTTACGGTATCGACCTTAAAGGCCAAACCTGCGCCGTTCAAGGTTTTGGGAACGCCGGACAATTCGCCGCGACGTTGGCCGAAGAGATCCTCGGCATGAAGGTCGTCGCCGTTTCCGACTCGCGCGGCGGCGTTTACAATCCGGAGGGGTTGAGCGCGAAAGAACTCGTCGCGTACAAGAAGGCGAACGGTTCGCTCGCCGGTTTCCCGGGCGCGAAGGAAATCACGAACGAAGAGCTGATCGCGACGAAAGTTTGCGTCCTCTTCCCGGCCGCGCTTGAAAACACGATCACCGAAGCGAACGCGAAAAACGTCGACGCGCAAATCATTTGCGAATTGGCGAACGGCCCGACGACTCCGGAAGCGGACGTCGTTCTCGACGCGAAAGGGATTCACGTTATCCCGGACTACCTCGCGAACGCGGGCGGCGTTACCGTTTCGTACTTCGAACAATGCCAAAACGCGCAAAACTACTATTGGGAACTCGAAGACGTTCAAAAACGCCTCGACCAAAAGATGACGAACGCGTTCAAGGCCGTTTACGAAATGAGCGAAGCCAAGAAAACCTCGCTCCGCGAAGCCGCGTACCTGGTCGCTATCAAGCGCGTCGCCGACGCGATGAAACTCCGCGGTTGGTGCTGAGTTGAGGAAATGAAACGGTCGCGTCGACTTTGACGGTCGGCGCGGCGCGTTCGCGAATTTTTGCGAAGGTTTTCGCCGTCGAGCGCCCGACGTTTCCCCAAGTCGGCGCGACGGGACGGCGGACGCGGAACCGGCGTTTGGCGACGTCGGTTTTTTGCGTTTCTTGATCGGCGCCTCCGAAGACGAAACGGCGGCGACGCGGTAAGCCGCGCAATTTGGGAAACGTCGCCGGGGGGCGTTGGCGTTCGTCGCGACGGCGGTATAATATAAGGGCGCTCGACCGTTGGAACGACGGCGGTCGCGGTCGAACGCTTTTGAATAACGGACGAAACGACGGGCGGAGAGTTGAAAATGGGATACTGGAACGGAAAAACGGCGCTGATAACCGGCGGGTCGAACGGTTTGGGACGAGTGATCGCGGAGGCGTTCGGCGCCGCGGGAGCCCGGGTCGCGATCGCCGGGCTCGAAGCGGGGGACGTCGAAGCGACGGCGAAGGCGTTCGGCGACGCCGGGATCGACGTTTTGCCGTTGGTCGCCGACGTAACGAAACCGGAGGACGCGACGCGGATCGTCGAGGAAACGATCGCGAAGTTCGGAAAACTCGACGCGCTGGTCAACGCCGCCGGTCGAACGCATCGCGGGCGGATTTTGGAAACGCCGCTCGACGAGTTCGATTCTCTTTGGAAGCTGAACGTGCTGGGAACGATCGCCTGTTCGCAAGCCGCGGCGCCGTATCTGCTTCAAACGAAAGGACATATCGTCAATATCGGGTCGTTGGCGGCGAAGAGCGCGGCGCGTTGGGTCGGCGCGTATCCGACGACGAAACACGCGGTCGCGGCGTTTTCGCAACAGTTGCGACTCGAAACGGCGCCGGACGGACTGCACGTTTTGCTGGTCTGCCCGGGGCCCGTGAAGCGGGATAATCCGCGCCTTTATCCGTTGAAACGCGCCGAAGGGATTCCGGAGTCGGCGTTAATGCCCGGCGGCGGCGTGAAAGTGGGGAAGATCGACCCCCGCGACCTGGCGCAAAAGATTTTGAGGGCCTGCGAAAAACGGCGCCCGGAGATCGTAACGCCCTGGAAAGCGCGCTTGCTCTTTTCGATCGCGCAAATGTTCCCGCGACTCGGCGACTGGATCGTCTTGAAGTCGACTTGACGCGACGAAGATAAAACTTGACGCGACAAAAAAGGCGGCGCCGACGTTGCGAAACGGTTGGCGTCGCCTTTTTTTGCGGTCGGTCGCGCTTGAAAGTCGGCAAGCGCGGTTGAGTTTGCCGACTTTAACGGCGTCCGGCTTGGCGGTCGATCAGTTGGAGCGGCAAACTTTCCAGGTCGTTCGAGAAACGCATCGCGAACCGACCGTCGAGGCAATCGCCGATGAAATCGTCGAGGAATTTCGCGCGCCAACCGGTCAGAAGACGGGGCGTTTCGCTCGCCGGGAGCGTTCCTTCGCGGGCGGCGATCGCCTGGCGGACGTCGGTCGTCGTCGAAACGAGGCGCGGCGAAATCCCGCGTCGCGTCGAATATTGATTGACGAGGATCCCGAGAAGCTGCGTCGCCAACGCGTACTGCGGGTAGGACGGGCGCGCCGAAAGTTTCGGTTTTTCCTCCGCCGGAAGCGACAGGGCGTCGTCGACGGCGGCGCTCAGTTCCTGCACCAACGTCGAATCGGGGGAACCGTTGACGCCGCGAACCGCCGCGATGCGCGCCGGGTCGCCGGTCTTGCGTTTCGCCAGCTCGACGATCAGGTCGTCGCGGAAAATGCGGGCCGGCGGGACGTTGCGGCTGAGCGCCTTGCGGCGTCGCCAACGCCAAAGCTCGCGAACGATCGCCATTTCGTCGCCGGTAAACGGCTTCGAACCGAGGAGCTTTTGCCAATGTTCGTCGGTGAACGACGCTTCCAGCGAGCGGCAGAAGTCGCGCGTTTCCTCCAAAAACCAAGCGGTGCGGCCCGTTTTTTCGAGTTTTTGCGTCAAAAAGTCGGCGATCTGCTTCAAATGGCAAACGTCGTGCAGGGCGTAGTCGAGCTGACCGCTCGTGAGAGGCCGCCGCGACCAGTCGGTGCGCGTCTCGTTTTTCGCAAGCGAAACGCCGATCGTCGCTTGAACCAACGATTTATAATTCAGCGGATAGTCGAATCCGACGAACGCCGCCGCGAGCTGCACGTCGAAAAGGCGCGACGGAAGCCGCCCGAGCGCGCGGTAACAGAATTCGAGCTCGCTCCGGCAGGAGTGCGCGATCGAGATCGCCCCTTCTTGGCAAAGACGCTCCCAAAACGGGCGCAGATCCGGGATCTTTAACGGATCGAGGAGCGCGTCGCCGAACTCGGTCGCGACTTGAACGAGACAAAGTTCCGCTTGATAACGGCCTTCGGAGATGAACTCGGTGTCGTAGGCGATCCAGGTCGCGCTTTCGATTTCTTCGAGGTAGCGTTCGAGGCCCGCTTGCGACGCGATAAATTGATAGGACGGCATAACGATGCGAATTTTCTGAACGAGCGGCGGTCGGTCTCGGCGCGACGACGGAACGCGCGGTTTCGAACGAAATTCGACGAACGACCGCGAACGCCGGACGTAAACGCCGAAAAACGAAGAACTTGCGCGAAACGACGCGAGGCGCGTCGCCGAACGGCTCGAGATGCGAAAAGACGGCGGAAGGACGAACGGGGATAACGCTCCGACGCGGAGCGCCGACGTCCCGACCCTCTCATTTTACCCGATTTTCGAGCGCGTAAAAGGGGGGCCGAAAGCGTTTTTGCGAACGTCGTCCCGGAAAAACGTCGGGAAACGGGGAGCGGTCGACGCGGTCGCCGTCAAAAAAGACGGGGCGTTTTCGGGCGCTCGAGGTTCAAAAGGAACGCTTTGCGGGCAAGACCGCCGTCGTAACCTGTTAATCGGCCGGAACTTCCGACGACGCGGTGGCAAGGGACGACGATCGCCAACGGGTTGCGATTCAACGCGCCGCCGACGGCCCGCGCTCCCCGGGGAAGGCCGAGCGTCCGCGCGACGGCGCCGTAGGTCGCGGTTTCTCCGAACGGAATCGCCGCCGTCGCGGCCCAAACCCGGCGCTGAAATTCGGTTCCGACGGGAGCGAGCGGGAGGGCGAACCGGGTTCGCGTTCCGGCGAAATATTCGGCGAGTTGGGCGGCGGCGCGGCGCAAAATCGGCGGCGTCGCGGACGGATCGAACGTCGAAACGTCGTCGGCGAGCGTTCGCGCGGCGGCAAGTTCCGACTCGAACGGCGGCGTCTGCGAAAACGTCGAGGAAACAAACGCGACTTCGACGAGCGAACCGGCGTCTTCGCGGAGCAAAAGCGCGCCGATCGGCGACGGAACGACGAGAACGCTCAACGGCGGAACTCCTTGCGGAATAAGGGTTTGCGAACGGAATCGCCGCGCCGTCAATAATCGTAGTCGTCGTAATCGTCGCGACGGCCGCGTTTCCGGTCGCGTCGACTTTTCGCTTTTTCGCGCAGGTTGCCGACCGCGCGCTCGCCGCGTCCGCCGTCGTCGTAATCGTCGTCCAGCTCGTCGCCGTAATCGAGATATTTCGCCCATTGTTCGTCGTTCCAACCGGAATTTGGCGAGTTTGCGCCGGAGTCGGACGCGTCGCGCCGCTCGTCGCCCGTCGATTTCGAAGCGGCGTCGCGAACGGGGGCGAGGTCGATTTCGTCGAACGTCGTTTGGGCGGCGTTCGAGCGTTCGGCGGCTTTCGACGCCGGGGTCGAAACGGGCGTCGCGTCGTAAGCGGTCGAGCGGTACGCGGCGACGTCGCCGTCGGAACGCGGCACGGCGGGCGTCGAATACGGCAACGGCGCGTCGTCGACGACTCCGGCCGGGACGCTCGGGCCGTCGGAACCGCGGCCGCGCCATTGCTCCAACGTGATCAAAACGTCGCGCGGTCGAGACGGTTTGGCCGGGTTTTTCGGCGAAACGATCCCCTCGGCGGTCATCGTGTCGATCAGACGGGCGGCGCGACCGTATCCGATGCTGAATTTGCGTTGCAGGAACGAGGTGCTCGCGCTTCCTTCGGCGATGACGGAATCGACCGCCGCGACGTAATATTCGTCGTATTCGACCTCGTCGCGCTCGCCGTCTTCGTCCGGCGCGGCCGGATCCGGAACGACGAACTCGTATTCCGGCTCGTCGACGGAGATCGCGTCGATGACGCCGTCGATTTCCTTGTCCGAAACGAAAGCGCCTTGTCCGCGAACGAGTTGGCTCGTGCCGGGGAGGAGGAAGAGCATGTCGCCGTTTCCGAGGAGCTGCTCCGCGCCTTTGGCGTCCAGGACGACCTGGCTGTCGGTGCGGCTCGCGACGCCGAACGCGATACGGGCCGGGAGGTTCGACTTGATCAAACCGGTAACGACGTCGACCGTCGGTTTTTGCGTCGCCAAAACCAGGTGGATGCCGACCGCGCGGCTCTTTTGCGCCAACCGCACGATGTGCCGCTCGACGTCTTTTCCGGACGTCATGATCATGTCGGCCATTTCGTCGGCGACGATGACGACGCTCGACATCGTTTTCGGGAACGCGGCCCATTCCTCTTCGTCGCGCGGTTGGAGGCGGCGGCGTTTCGTCGCTTCCGGCATCGCGTTAAATTCGCTCAACTTGCGCGCGCCGACCTTGGCGAAGATCTGGTAGCGCTGCTCCATTTTTTCGACGGCCCATTCGAGGATCGCCTCGGCTTTTTGCATGTCGACGACGACCGGGTGCATCAGGTGCGGAACCGTTTTGTACGGGCTTAGCTCGACCATTTTCGGGTCGATCATGATCAGCTTCACCTCCTCCGGAGAGCGCGTCATCAGGATCGACATAATGATCGAGTTGAGGCAAACCGACTTCCCGGTGCCGGTGCGCCCGGCGATCAGGAGGTGCGGCAACTTCGCCAAGTCGGCGAGCATCGGCGCTCCGACGACGTCCTTGCCGAGGAAGATCGGGATCGCCATTTTTTCAGCTTGCGCGGCGCGTTCCTCCATCACTTCGCGGAGGCGAACGAGTCGGCGGCTTTGGTTCGGAATCTCTATCCCGACGGTGTTCTTTCCGGGGATCGGCGAAACGATGCGGACGCGCGGCGCTTTCATCGCGATCGCAAGGTCGTCGGTCAGCGCGTGCAACTTGTTGACGCGGAGCCCGGTCTTAAGCTCGATTTCGTAAAGAGTTAGCACCGGGCCGGTTTGCACGTCGACGACTTTCAGCTCGACGCCGAAACTGGCGCAGACGCGTTCCAACTCGGCGCCGCGTTCGAGGATCGAATCGCGGATCGCGTCCAAGTCGTACTCTTCGGGCGCGACGAGAAGGTCGAGCGACGGGAAAACGTATTCCCGACGAGCGGGGCGGGGCGGTTTCGGCTCCGCTTCGAGATCGTCAAAATCGTCAAAATCGTCGTCGACCGGTTCGGGATCGCGCTTTTTCGCGCCGAGTCCGAACGCTTGGGAGAAAAGCGAGCGTTTCGGCGGTTCCGGCGCGGCGACCGGCGCTTCGGCGGGACGCGTCGAGACGATCGGGGCGGCCGGTTCGGCGACGTCGCGGGGCGCTTCGGCGATCGGGCGTTCGGGACGGCGGGACGGGGCGATCCGGCGGTTCGGTTCGTCGAACGCGGCGGAGCGTTCGGGACGGCGGGCGCGACGGGGCGGATCGACGGCGTCCCGTTCGGACGTCGCGGCGAGGCGTCCGCGCCGTTCGACGGGAACGAGCGGCTCGCGAACGTCTTCGTTGCGGTCGACGTAATCTTCGTAATCGTCGCGGTCGTTGTAATCGTCGAAGTCGTAATCGACGGCGCGAGGCCGCGGCGCTCGCGGGCGGCGGGGCTCCGGGCGTTTCGAACGGGGTTTCGACGCGTTCAGTTTGCGGCGAAACGGCGCGGTCGCCCATTCGAGCGCCGTTCCGAGCCCGGTCGACCAAAGGACGAGTCGGAGAAAACCGTCGCTTCCGGCGAGGATCGCGCCCGCGAAAAGGACGCCGAAAAGCGCCAGGTACGAGCCGAAACGGACGAAATAATTTTCGAGCAGATATTTGACGACGGCGCCCGCGCGTCCGCCGGGGCCGATCGGCGGGCCGACCGACGCGTCGACCAAAAACGCGGCGGAACCGGACGCGGCGACCAGGATCATCGCGAAACCGAACGTTTTCAACGCCGGTTCGCGAACGCCGCCCTGGCGCCAATAGAGCAAAACGCTGACGCCGAACGCGAGCAAAAGGAAATAACCGGCGACGCCGAACGTCGAAAAGATTGCGTTCGCGCACCAGGCGCCCGGAACGCCGGCCCAATTCGCGACCGTCTCGGTCTCCGAATACGCGAAGCGGTTCGGAAAGTCCGAGGGCGAGTAACTCAAGACCGAAGCGCAAAGGAAAATCCAAACGCCGAACAGCAGAACGCCGAACGCGAACTTTCCTAAAGTCTCCTTGTATTTGTCTTTAGCTCGAGCCAAAATCGTCGCTTTCTCGGCGCGCGCCGTTCGACGGAAACGAAGCGCCGTCCTTTATATTAATATTGGATAACGAAACGCGTCGCCCTTTCCGTCGTCGCGTCGAACGAAAAGGACGCGACGCGACGGCGGCGAGCGTCGGACGAAACGGCGCTCGCGTCGTCAAGAAATTCCGAAAGGGCGGTTTTTACAAAATCGCGGAAAAGAGCCGAAACGCGGATCACTCGGCGTTTTTCGCTCGGGCCGCGGCGGTTTGACGGCGAGCGGCGTTGAGCGCGTTGAGCAGAAGCATCGTAACGGTCAGCGGCCCGACGCCGCCCGGCACCGGCGTGATCGCTCCGGCGACTTCCTTAGCGGATTCGAAATCGACGTCGCCGACGAGTTTTGAAACCTTGATCGGCGCGCCGTTTTCGTCGACGCCGTCCTTTTCGACGCGGTTGATTCCGACGTCGATCACGACCGCGCCCGGCTTGAGCATGTCGCCTTTAACGAACTCCGGTCGACCGACGGCGGCGACGACGATATCGGCTTCGCGGAGGATCGCGGCGAGATTTTCGGTGCGGCTGTGGCAAACCGTAACGGTCGCGTCGCCCCCGACGCCCTTTTGCAGGAAGAGGAGCGCCGCCGGTTTGCCGACGATATCGCTGCGTCCGAGGATGACGACGCGCTTGCCCTTCGTTTCGATTTTCGAACGAACGAGGAGTTGCTGGACGCCGTAAGGGGTGCAGGGGAGAAAACGCGGTCGGCCCTGCGAAATGAGCCCGACGTTTTCCGGGTGAAACGCGTCGACGTCCTTCGCCGGATCGATCGCGTCCAAAACCCGCTGTTCGTCGATCCCCTTCGGCAGGGGGAGTTGGATAAGGATCCCGTGGATCGTCGGATCCGCGTTCATTTCGGCGACGAGCGCGAGAAGTTCTTCGGTCGTCGTTTCGGCGGGAAGGCGACGCATGACGCTTTTCATTCCGGCTTTGACGCAAGCGGCTTCCTTGTTGCGGACGTAAACTTGGCTCGCCGGATTTTCGCCGACGAGAACGACGGCCAAACCGGGTTGAACTTGCGTTTCGGCGACGAAGCGCGCGACGTCCTCTTTGATTTCGGCGCGGATAATTTCGGCCAAGCCTTTGCCGTCGAGAATTTGAGCGGGCATAACGTTCCTTTGGACTCGTTGGGACGCCGCGTTCGGGCGGAAAACTCGAACGAAACGTCGGACTGATTGCGAACGGGGAGGGGATCGAGCGGGCGTTGGGCGGCGAGTCGCGAACTCGACGGCGAAACGACGGCGCGGCGCGACAAACGGCGTTGACCGACAAACCCGCCTAACGCAATTTTACGACGTCTTTCGCCGAAAACAAAGGGGCTTCTTCCCGTTTTCTCGATCTTTCTCGACGTTGTCGCCCGCTTTTTCCGCGCGAAGCGTTTATTCGTTTTTTCGCGCAAATTTTAACTCGCCGTTTGAACGAACGAAGCGGGCCCGACGTTGCGTTGGCGCCGGTAAAGCCGGTTCGATCGCTTTATTAAAACGAAACGGTTGCGCCGAACCAAGCGGTCGCGACGGATAAAACGAATGAAGGGGCGCCGTCAAAGTTCGACGCGTTCTTCGGCGCGGAGCCGGGCGACGATCTCGCGAACTTGGAGGCGCAACTCGGCGTCCGTTTCGAGCGCTTCGGCGACGTCGCGGGCGCCGCGGAGCGCGGTCGAATGTTCGCGATTCGAAAATTCGCGTCCGATCTCCTGAAACGTTGCGTCGGTCAGTTTCCGCGCGAGATAAAAAACGACGTTGCGCGCTAAAACGAGCGTTTTAGAACGTTTTTTGCTCCGAATATCGGCGACTGAAACGGAAAATTGTTTTGCGACCGCTTTTACGACGCGTTCGAGCGTCCAGGTCGGCGCCGGGTTCCGCTCTTCGAGGAGGGCGCGAAAATTTTCCGGCGACGGGCTCCGGGTTCGGCTCGCAAATTCCTGCGCCGCTTGAACGAGGGAACCGCAAACGCCGCCGACCGACGGGGGCGCGGCGTCGACGCAAAAATCGATCGTCGCGACGTCGAGCCGGAGCCCGAGTTTTTCGGCGGCTCGTTCGACGACGCGGCGCTTCGTTTCGCGAGTCGGAAGGCGCGTCGGAATCAGGAGACCGGCCGAAAGCCGCGCGGCGAGTTCCGGCGAAAAACCGGGAATTTCGTTGGGGATTTTGGAAAACGTTAAGATAACGAGTTTTTGTTCCCGAGCGGCGGCGTCGAGAACGGGCAAAAACTCCGCTTGCGCCGCGTCGCGTTCGGCGAGAACGTCGGCGTTTTCGATCGCGAGGACGTTCGCTTGCGCCAACAGACCGCGAAAGATCTGCGTTTGTTCGCGGCGGATCGCGTTCGACAGCGAGCGGGCGAAATCGAGTCCGGAAAGATAATAAAGCGTTTTGTTCGGGTCGGCGAGCCGGCGGCTTTGGCAGATTCCTTCGACGAGGCGCGTCTTGCCGGAGCCGCTTGGCCCGTAAAAAACGAGCGGCGTAAAAAAGGCGGCGTCTTCGAGCGGACGCCAACCGACGACGTTCGGCGTCGAGCGGTTCGACGCCGGGGGCGTCGCGGCGGTTTCGTTCGCGTCGAGCGGAAAGAGCGTCGGACGGCGTTCGGCGAGTCGGACGCCGCGGCGGTCGAAGATCGCGTCGAAATCGGCGTCGGCGTCGTCGGCCGCGCGGCGAAAGAGCGTTTCGAAATCGGAGCGGGACGACGAGCCGCCGAAACGTTCCGCGTCGTTCGGGTCGAGCGCGCCGCCGAGCGGTCGGTCGAAGATCGGGACGCCGTCGATTGCGAAGCGAACCGCGAGTTCGGCGAGTCGGTTTTCCGGCCCGACGACGAATCCGCCGAGAAGAGCGTTCGGCGAAAACGGGTCGGGGGCGAGCGCGGTTCCGTCGTCCGAAACGGCGGGAAAAGTCGGAAGAGCGAGAACGCGGCGGAGGCGGTCGGAGGCGGAAACGGGCGCGGAAGCGGACATGTCGGCGGAACGAAAATTCGGCGAAAAGGGGGGAAGCGAGCGGGGATCGCCGTCGGACGCGGAACGGTCGGCGGCGATTTTGTCATTAATACTATAGGGGGACGTTTTCGACGTCGCGGCGATCATTTGCGGACGACGAATTCGACGTCGATCGGCTCGTCGGGGGCGGACGGCGCCGGGCCCGCCGAGTCGCGCGGGTCGTCGTCGCGGCGAACCGTTTCGACGTCGATCGGCTCGTCGTTGGAGTAAGGCGACGCGGTCGGGCCGCCGGATCGAGCGAAGGGGTCGACGAAACCGTCGCCGAACCGGTAAGCGCGGAAGACGGAGAACGGCCCGTTCGCCTGACGGTAAAGGTTGACGCCGGAGCGTCGAACCGCCGCGAGGAGCGCTTTGCGCGTCGGGGCGAAAATCAGCGCCGCGCCGAGAACGTCCGTAATAAAGCCGGGTAAAATAAGCAAAAGAGCGCCGAGATTGCCGTATAGGTAATTTTCAACGGCCTGGGAGGAAAAACCGTCGCGAGCGAACGGGCCCCGCGCCCCCTGCGTTCGCAGGAGGAACGTTCCGAGGAACGACGTCGCCAACGCGAGAAGAAGGGTCGACGTCCAACCGACGCGGGCGGCGACGAGGAGAAAAACGACGATTTCCAAAACCGGATACGCTAAAAGTATCAAAAAAAACATGAAACGCGTTCTTTCTAACGGGGCGGGCCGTCGGGGCGCGGCCGCGCAATTTTTGCGTCGACCGTCGAGGGGGCGAGTCGAACGAGTCTAGGTCGCGATTCCGAAGCGGCGTTCGAGCGCGAAGCGTTTCCGTTCCGGTCGCAAAATTTTCCCTATAGACGAATTGTATCAAAAAGAACGAAAAAAGCAACTTCCCGACGCGCGTCGAATCGGCGAAGAGAGGAAAAAAACGCGAAAGAGCGTCCGTTTTCGGAGCGGGCCGGAAACGTTTTCGCGGTTTCGCTCCCCGATGAAAGCCGTTTTTGCGGCGCGATCGTTAAGACCGGAATAATTGAAAGAAAAGTTAAAAAAGTTCTAACGGGAACAACGAACGCGGACGATAAGATGGAAAGAGGAGCGCCGCCTTGCGACGACGGCGCCGAAAATCGAACGCGACGGGCGGCGAACGACGCCGAGCGCGTTGTCGATGTTTAAGATTGAAATTCGGGATTTTAACGAAAATAGGACGAATCGATTCCGAGCGGGCGACGCCGTCGCCGCCGCGAGGAACGTTCGAGAAGGGACGCTTCGACAATGACGAAGAGAACGACGAAAAAAAGCCGCGTCGCGCAGATCGCGATGCTTTTGACTCTTTTGGGAGGCTGGTCGAGCGGAGCGTCGAGCGCTTGGGCGCAGGTCGCCGGGTTCGCGTCGTCCCGCCAGGAAGCTCCCGCTCGCGTCGAGAGCGGTTCCGGCGTTCGCGATTTCGTCGCGAATTTGAATCCGTTCAAGTCGCGGGAACCGGAACAATCGGCGCAAACGGCGACCGCGCCGCCGTCGGGCCCGGCGAGAATTTCGTTCGCGAACGTTCCGCCGACGAGTCCGACGAGCTTGCCGACCGCCGAGCAGGAACGGGCGGCGTTGATTTCCCGTCCGGCGGTCGCTCCGACGGCTCCGGCTCCGAGAGCGGGCGCGACGTCGACCCGTTCCGGAAGCGCGAGAACCGAAACGCGGACGTACGGAACGACCCGGGCGGCGGTCGCGAGTCTCGGCTCGTCGCGGCGTTCGACGTCCGGCGCGTTGTCGACGAAGAAATCGTCGACCGGCGGCGTCGCGGCGTTGCTGCTCGACGAGTTGGAAGAGGAGATCGGCGACGAGTCGTTTGAATCGACCGCCGACGCGAGAATTTCGTCGTCGCGCCGTTCGACTCCCGTTAAACGTCGCAGTTTGCGCGGCGAAAGTTCGCTCGGTTCGCTCGAATTGCTCGAAGAATCGCTTCTCGAAGGGGCGGACGACGCGGCGGAGAACGGACTTAGCGCGGACGTCGAGGAAACGCCGTCGCTTGGAACCGGTAAAACGGGCAAAACGGTTAAAACGGGCAAGAACGTTGGCTCCGACGCGGAGCTCGGCCCGGCGATACCCGCGTTCGCGACGTCGGAAAACGAGGAAACCGACGCGTCTTTGGTCGACGCGGAGGTTTCGGAAGAATACGCCGATTCCGCAAACGGGGAAAACTGCGAAAACAGCGGTCTTTTGGCGACGGAGGAAAGTTCGGAAAGCGGGGAAAACGCCGCGGACGAAACGCTTTCGCTCGTCGCGTCGAACGACGAACGCCGCGAAACGAAACGGGAACGTTCGGAAAAATTGGAAAAACCGGAAAAACCGGCGAAGTCGAGCGAGTCGAAAAGCGCGACGCGTTTCGCCGTCGAAGAGTCGGCGTCGCTCGAAGAACTCGACGACCGTTTCGGTTCGTTTTTCCAAGAACGGAGCGAAATTCAAGTGGAACCGGCGCGACCGACCGCCGGATCGGACGAAACGAGCGTCGCGGCGGGGGAAACCTGGCGCGTCGCGGAATCGAACGACGCGACGGTTTCGTCGAAATCGCCGATCGTCGAGATCGAAACGGTCGGGCCGAAAAATCTCGTCGTCGGGCAACAATCGACGTTCAAGATCCGGGCGCGCAACGTCGGGAGCGTCGCGGCGCGAAAGCTGGTCGTAACGACGGAGCTTCCGGAAACGGTCGTCGTCGCGTCGACGGACGCGAAGGTCGGCGAGGCGCGAGTCAAGCCGCGCGGCGTCGACGGCGAGGCACGGCGCTGCGTTTGGGCGGTCGGAACGCTCGACGCGGGGGGCTCGGCGGAGCTCGAATTGACGATGACGCCGCAAAAACGGAGCGCGTTCGAACTCGTCAGCCGTTTTGAATGCGAGCGATCGTCGGCGCGAACCGGCGTCGAAGTCGTCGAGCCGATCCTGGAAGCGCGGGTCGAAGGGCGCGACGCGATCGAATGGGGCGTCGAAGACAAGTACCGCCTCCGACTGCGCAACGTCGGGAACGGCGACGCGGAGGACGTCGAACTTTTCGTTTCGACCGGCGAAACGAGCGCGACGCAACGAATCGGCGTCCTGAAAGCGGGCGAAGAAAAGGCGATCGAAATGGCCGTGAAGACCGTTTTGGACGAGTCGATTTCGATCGAGGCGCGAGCGACCGGCGCGTACGGCGTCGAAGCGAAAGCGTCGAAAAAGATCGCCGTTTTGCGCGGCAAGCTCGACGTCGCGATCGAAGCGCCGGAACTGCAGTTTGTCGACGGCGAGTTCGAAGCGTTCGTTCGGGTCAAGAACGTCGGCGCGGCTCCGCTTGAAAACGTCGACGTCGCGGCGCAAATTCCGGCGTCGGTCGAGATTCTCGCCTGCGACGGCGCGGCGCGGCGCAACGTCGACAAAGGGCGCGTTTACTGGACGCTTCCTTTGCTGCGTCCGAACGAGGAAGTCGTTTTCAAAACGATCTGCCGTTCGACCGAAAAGGGCGAGGCGACTTTCGCCGTCGTCGGCGCCGACGGAACCGGTTTGACCGCGCAAAACGAAGCGACCGTCCAAGTCGAGTCGATCGCCGCCCTTGCGATGCGCGTCAACGCTCCGAAAGACCCGGTTGCCGTCGGGAAGGAATGCGTTTACGAACTCGTGATCGAGAACGGCGGAACGAAGGACGCGACTGAAATCGAGTCGGGCGTTTTCCTCGGCGTCGGTTTGAAGCCGGTCGCCGTCGAGGACGGGCTTGGAACGGTGAGCGAATCCGAATCGAAAGTTATTTTCCGCAAGATCGAAACCCTGCCGGCCGGCGAGCGCGTCGTTTTCCGCGTCCGCGCCCTGGCGGTCGACGCCGGGAATCACAAGGTGCAGGCGATGTTGCAGTCGATCCCGGAGGACGCCCGTTTGATGAGCGAAGAAATGACGTATTGTTACGAGCGACCCGCCGGGCGCCGACAAGTCGGCAAAGCGTCGATGGTCGCGCTCGAACCGTCCGAAACGGACGCGACGACGCGCCGTTGAGTTGGAAACGCGTTAAAACGGCGAAATTAAGTCGAGTTTAACGTCGAGCGGCAAGGCGAGCCGAATCGCTTCTCCGGGAAAACGTCGGGGAACGCGGTTCGACTCGTTTTATTTTGGGACGTTGGGGAAGACGAGCGAAAATCGATAAAATGCGAAACGCGGCGGAAATGGGAGATTTGGAGAGAAAAGCGCGGCTCGCCGTCGACGCGTCGCGAACGACGTTCGGAACGCCGACCGTTCGTTTGCGTCGTCTTTTCGCCGATCTTGGCGGCGAGGCGCTGTTGAAGTTAGAGTCGGCGAATTTTCCGAGCGGGCTGAAAGACCGCGCGGCGCGGGCGATGCTCGACGCGGCGGAAAATTGCGGGATCTTGACGCCGTCGACGAAAATTTTCGAGGCGACGAGCGGCGGCGAAGGCGTCGCGTTGGCGTTCGTCGCGGCGGCCCGCGGGCTCGATTTGACGCTTGTCGCGCCGGACGTTTTGAGCGAGGAGCGGGTTCGAACGCTGACGACGCTCGGGGCGAAATTGATGTTGACGCCGAAAAAACTCGGGATGAACGGCGCGCTGAAAGCGGTCGCCGACGCGGCGCGAAACGACGCTAAAGTTTGGGTTCCGAACCTGTTCGAGAATCCGGCGAACGTCGCGATTCACGAGGCGACGACCGGGCCCGAACTTTGGCGCGACGCGGGCGGGCGGCTCGACGTTTTCGTCGCGGGCGTTGGTTCGGGCGGGACGTTCGTCGGCGTTTCCCGATATTTGCGTCGCAAAAATTCGTCGATTCAAACGGTCGCCGTCGAGCCGGTCGAGTCGCCGGTTTTGAGCGGCGGGCGGCCCGGCGAACACGGGATCGTTGGGATCGGCGCCGGTTTCGTCCCGAAAATTTTCGACTTCCGCGTCGTTAGCGCCGTCGAAACCGTTTCGACCGAAACGGCCGCCGAATGGGCGCGGCGCTTGGCGCGAACCGAAGGAATTTTCGCCGGCGTTTCGACCGGGGCGAATCTCGCCGTCGTCGCTCGATTGCTCGAACGCCGCGAAAATTACGGGAAAACGTTCGCGACCGTCGCTCCGGACGTCGGGGCTCCGCCGCGGGCGGGCGCGCTTTTCGACGAACTCGTCGACGCCGGACGGACGAACGTTCGACGTATTTGATTTTCTCTTTGTTGTTGCGAAAATCTTCGTCGTTCGGGCCGCGTCGAACTTGAAAACGCGGACGACGCCGTTAGATTCTTAGTCGGCGCTAACTTTTAAGGGCGCGTTTTTCCCGGCGCGAACGGTAAAATCGGCGATTGGGGACGAAAATCGAGAAAATTGGCCGGGGGCCCCTTGGCGATTTTGCATTATTGGATAGAATCAATATGATTTTGCGAAGGCCGAAACGCTTTCGACGCTCGGCGCTTCGCGAACTCGACGCGCTTGAAAAATCGAAAAGAGTTAAACGGTTCTAATTAAACGGCGCGTCGAGCGGCAAACGACGTTGGAAAACGTTGAAAGCGGTCGACCGCGCGGCGTTTTTCGGCGAAATACGTTTCTCCGTTGCGAAAGGAACAGAAGAAAAATGGCGTTGATCGTGCAAAAGTTCGGCGGAACGAGCGTCGCCGACACGACGAAAATTCTCTCGGCCGCGCGCAAAGCGATTCGCGAAACTCGCGCCGGAAATCAAGTGGTGATGGTCGTTAGCGCGATGGGCAAACAGACCGACCGCCTGATCGAGCTGGCGAACGAACTCAGCGACCGCCCGAACACGCGCGAAATGGACATGCTCCTTTCGACCGGCGAGCAGGTTACGATCGCGCTGATGGCGATCGCGCTCGAATCGCTCGGTTACAAGGCGGTCAGCTTCACCGGGGCGCAGATCGGCATCCGCACCGACGCGACGTACAGCAAGGCGCGCATCCGCTCGATCTCGACCGACCGCATGAAGAAAGCGCTCGACGAGGGAAAAATCGTCATCGCCGCCGGATTCCAGGGGATCGACGACGATTTCAACATCACGACTCTGGGCCGCGGCGGGAGCGACACCACCGCGGTCGCGTTGGCGGCGGCTCTTAACGCCGATTATTGCGATATTTACACCGACGTCGACGGCGTTTACACGACCGACCCGCGCGTCGTTCCGGACGCTCGACGCGTCGATCGCATCAGTTACGACGAAATGCTCGAATTGGCGAGCCTCGGCGCCGGCGTCATGCACGGGCGTTCGATCGAGTTCGCGAAAAAATTCGGCGTTTTGGTGCACGTTCGTAGCAGTTTCAGCGACGCGCCGGGCACGGTCATCGGCCCGAAACCGGAATGCGAAGACGCGCCGGTTTGCGGCGTCGCGTTAGCGAAAAACGAAACGCGGGTCGCGGTGCTCGGCGTCCCGGACGAACCGGGCGCGGCGATGAAGATCTTCTCGAAGTTCGCCGACGCGAAGATCCCGACCGACATGATCGCGCAAAATTCGAGTTCGAAGGGAAAAACGGACGTTTCGTTCACGATCCAAAGCGAAGACGCCGCCAAAGCGCGCGAAGTCGTCGTCGAGGTCTTCAAAGAGATCAACGCCTCCGGGTTTGAGATCGACGAAAACGTCGCGAAAGTCTCGATCGTCGGGCTGGGAATGACGCGGCGACCGGGCGTCGCGCAAAAAATGTTCCACGCCCTGGCCGAGCGCGACATTAATATCGAAATGATCGCGACGAGCGACATCAAAGTTTCGGCGTTGGTCAACCGCGATCAGGCGGTCGACGCGTTGCGCGCTTTGCACGCCGCTTTCGAATTGGACGCCGCGCCGGTCGTTTCGGCGCCCGTCGCGAACGTCGGAGAGCCCGGCGGCGCGTCGAGCGAAGAGTTCGCGAAACTTGCTTCGGCGCAATGGATTTCCCGTCTAACCGGGATGGAAGATCTCCTCGTCGAAGGCGTCGATCTGGACGAAAACCAGGCGCGCTTCACGCTTTGCGACTTGCCGGATCGACCCGGTCTCGTCGCGGAAGTTTTCGACCGCGTCGCCGAAGGGCGCGTCGTCGTCGACATGATCGTTCAAAGCGTCGGGCGCGACAATCTGGCGAACGTTACTTTCACCGTCGCTCGAGAGGAAGCCGAAGCGGTCGCGAAGATCGCCGAAGAGTTGGCCGGCGTTTACGGTTGCCGCGTCGAGTCGCACGTCGCCGCCGCGAAGCTGACCGTCCGCGGCACGGGGTTGCGCAGCCACACCGGCTTGGCTTACCGCATGTTCAAAACGCTCGCCGACGACGGCGTCAACGTCGACGTCATCAGCATGAGCGAGCGAAGCGTCGGCGTCGTCGTCGACGCGGCGCTCGGCGCGCGCGGCCGCGACGAGTTGGCGAAAGAGTTCGCCGAAGAAACGTTCTAATCGACGTTCGGTTCCTTCGCGCCGTCGGACGGTTCCGTCGCGTCGGCGCGAAAGTCGGTTTCGACGGCGGTCGCGGCGACGTTGGGTCGAGCGCTTCGCCGTTTTGTCATTAATACTATAGCGCCCGACGCGTCGTTCGCGCTTGTCGAGACGTCGCGCGTCTCGCCCATTTTTCCCCGTCGACGCGTTTTAGCGCCCAGGAGGTTTTCACGATGACCGTTCGGATCGAACTTTACGACACGACGTTGCGCGACGGAGCGCAAACCGAAGGCGTTTCGTTTTCGTTGAGCGACAAACTCTTGGCGACGGCGCGTTTGGACGAGATCGGAATCGATTACGTCGAAGGCGGTTATCCGGCGTCGAACGAAAAGGACAAGGCGTTTTTTGAACGCGTCGCGCAAGATCCGCCCCGCAACGCGCTCGTTTGCGCTTTCGGAATGACGCGGCGCAAGGGCGTTCGACCGCAAGACGACGCCGGATTGGCGAGTTTGGTCGCGTCGGGAGCGCCGATTTTAACGATCGTCGGGAAAGCGTCGGCGTTTCAGGCGCGGGACGTCGTTTGCGTTTCGCTCGACGAAAATTTGGCGATGATCGACGAGACGATTCGCTTCGCGGTCGACGCCGGAAAACGCGTCTTTTTCGACGCCGAGCATTTCTTCGACGGTTGGAAAGAGAACGCCGAATACGCGCTCGAAACGCTCCGAACGGCGGCGCGGGCCGGAGCGGAGGCGGTCGTTCTTTGCGATACGAACGGCGGGTCGCTCCCGGACGAGATCGCGGCGGGAACGAAGGCGGCGCTCGACGCGGTCGCGGAGTTCGGGGCGACGGTCGGGATCCACGCGCACAACGATTGCGGCTTGGCGATCGCGAACTCGTTGGCGGCGGTCGAAACGGGCGCGACGCTCGTTCAGGGAACGATCAACGGCGTCGGAGAGCGTTGCGGCAACGCCGATTTGATCGCGCTTTCGGCGATCCTTGCGCTGAAAAAAGGGGGGCGTTTCGACGTTTTGCGCCCCGGGGCGTTGGAAAAGTTGACGCAGTTTTCCCGATTTATGGACGAGCTGATCAACGTGGCGCCCGATCCGAGGCGGCCGTTCGTCGGACGCAGCGCGTTCGCGCACAAGGGCGGAATGCACGTCAGCGGCGTCAACCGTTCGTCGGCGTCTTACGAGCACGTCGCGCCGGAGGCGGTCGGGAACGAGCGGCGCGTTTTGGTGAGCGAGCTGGCCGGTCGCTCGAATCTGGTCGCCTGCGCGAAAAAATATCGGCTCGAGGAAAACGGCGTCGTCGACGCGGAGACGGTCGCGGCGGTGCTCGACGCGGTTACTCGCAAGGAAAGCGCCGGATACCAATACGAAGCCGCCGACGGTTCGCTCAAACTGCTGGTGCAAAAAATTAAGGGCGAATTCCGCTCCAGTTTCCGCCGTTTAAACTATCAAACAAGCGTCGTCGTCAACGACGTCAACGATTCGCTGACGACGAAAGCGACCGTCGCGACGGTGAAGCTCCGCGTCGGCAAACGGGGCGAAATTCGACACGAAGTCGCCGAAGGAGACGGCCCGGTCGACGCGCTCAACAACGCGCTTCGCAAGGCGTTGCAACCGATTTATCCGGAACTCGGCGAGATGAAGCTCGTCGATTACAAGGTGCGCGTTCTCAATTCCGACGCGGCGACGGCGGCGACGACCCGGGTCGTGATCGAGAGCAAAGACGGCGACGAACGTTGGGGAACGGTCGGCGTCAGCGAGAACGTCGTCGAGGCGAGTTGGATCGCGCTTTGCGACAGCGTCGAGTACAAACTTTCAAAATCGTTGCGAAATAAGAAACGCGACGCGGAAAACTAACGCGCCGAACGGCGTTGAGCTCGGCCGGGTTCGCCCTGTTTGCGCAAGCGGCGAAGTCGGCTTTTTGATTTGTTGACATAGGTAAAAACGGCAAACTGCGGCGGCGATGCGCTCTTTATTAAAACGGTTCGGACTCGACGGTTTCATCCTTTCGCTCTTCGGCGCGATCTTTCTCGCCTGGCTTTACCCGGCGTTGGGGGCGAACGACGGGGCGTTTTCGCTCTCGACGGCGGCGAACGTCGGCGTGTCCCTGATCTTCTTCTTTTACGGGCTCCGGCTGAATTGGGAGAAGATCCGCTCCGGCCTGGCGAACGTGAAAACGCATCTCGTCGTGATGGCGTCGACCTTTATCCTCTTTCCGCTCTTGATCTTAGCGACGATGGGCGTTTGCGGAACGTTCCCGACGCGGGCCGACGTCGCGGCGCTTGAAGCGAAAGCGGACGGCTTGAACGACGGTTTTGGGAAAAACGGGGTAAACGGCGAAAATAGTAAAAACGGCGAAGCTGGAGGAAATGAAGCGAACGGCGAAAACGGCGAACCGGCGCCGACGCTGAAAAACGCCGACCGCCGCGCCGCGTCGACCGGTATTTGGCTCGGGATCTTCTTTTTGGCGGCGCTTCCGTCGACCGTTTCGTCGTCGGTGGTGATGACGAATATCGCGCGGGGAAACGTTCCGGCGGCGATCTTCGACGCGAGTATTTCGAGTTTGCTCGGGGTCTTCATTACCCCGCTTTGGATGCGAATTTTTGTCGACGCGGAGACGGGCGGACGCGGATTCGGCGTCGTTCTTCTTTCGCTGACGGCGCAGGCGATCCTGCCGATCGTGCTCGGCGTTCTGGCGAACCGCCGTTGGGGTGAATTTTCGCGCCGTAATGAAAAAATGTTGCGAAAATTCGACCAAGCGACGATTGTTCTTATCGTTTACACGTCGTTTTGTCATTCGTTCGCGGAAAAAATGTTCGACGGGCTTTCCGGCGCGACGCTCGTCGCCCTGAGCGTCGGGATGATCGCCCTTTTTTTCGTTGTTTTCGGAATAATCGGCATCGTTTGCCGCGCGTTCCGTTTCAACCGGGAAGACGCGATTACGACTCTTTTTTGCGGTTCGAAAAAGTCGCTCGTTCACGGCGTCGCGACGTCGCGGGTTATTTTGAGCGCGCCGAATATGGCGGGGATTCTGATTTTGCCGACGATGATTTATCACGCCTTGCAGCTGATTATCGTTAGTGTTATCGCTCAACGTTTCGCTAAGATCGCCGAACGCGAGGAAGCGGAACGGGCGAAAAACGGCGCGAACGCTTGACGGTTCCCGTCGCGGTTCTGATTTTGCTGATTTTAACGAACGCGCCGCAACAGCGACGCGTTTTTTTGTCGGCGGTCGGCGTAATCTGGCGAATTTGGGCGCTTTGACGAAAGACTGACGGCGCGGAAAAAGCGAAAATAAACCGAAAATCGACGAAAACGCTTGACTTTTCCCGGCGCGGTGGCGATAATGGCGGGCGGCGGCTGCGGCGAAGAAACGCGACGCGAGCCGAAAAACGTCGAAATATTGGCGAAATAGCGAAAATAGAGGAAATAGCGAGGGCGAAAAATGACGCTTTGGGGGTTGTTGGGCGCGGTCGTCGTCGGCGTCGCGACGTGGACGCCGATTAACGTAACGCAATTTTGGGTCGAGCCGAACGTTCCGGCCGTTTTCAAGTTCGAGTCGGAGAGCGACGCGCTTTCCGGCGCTTTCGTCGTCAAAACGACCGACGGCGAAACGTTTTGCGAAGGTCGGGGAACGCGCGACGGGAAGACGTTGACCGTCGAGGCGACCCTGCCGCAAGGCTTTTTTGAAATTGAGTTCCCGGAAACCGGGCAGTCGTTCGGCGTCGCGTCGATCCCGCCGTTTTGGAGCGACCCGACGAAATCGGAAAATAGAAAAGACGGGCAAACTGCGGGGAGCGGGCAAGACGGCGAGCGGATTCGCGACCCGTTTTTCGGCGTCGACGCGGCGTCGACCTGGCTCGTTCATTCCGACGCGGCGCGGGACGACCTGCTTTTCAACGCCCGGCGGATGGGGATCGCGACGTATCGAGAGCGGACGAGCTGGGCTCGAAGCGAAGCGACCGAAGGAAGTATCGATTTTAACGCCGACGGTCGCGCCGACTTCGTCCGTCAAACGGCGAAAAAATACGACGTTCCGATTCTCGAACTGATTCACGACGCGCCCGATTGGGCCGGTCGAGTCGGCGCGGCTTATCCGAACGACCTGACGAAGACCGCCGACAGTTGGGCCCGAATCGCCGAGCGCTGGGCGCCGACTTGGAACTCGATCGAAGTTTGGAACGAACCGGACATCTTTTTTGGCGGCAACCTTCCGGCCGACCAATACGTCCCGATCGTGAAGGCGGTTGGGCGGGAATTCGGGCGCCGCGGCGTCGAAACGCCGGTCGTCGCCGGGGTGATCGCGGCGTTTCGCGACGTTTGGATGAACTCGGCGGCGGAAAACGGAATGCTCGACGCCTGCGATATTTTCTCGTTTCACTCGTACAGCCGGGCGCCGGAGATGGTCGGCGTCTGCCTGCGGTACCAACGTTGGCTCGACAAATTCGGCGCGTCCGGGAAACCGACGTGGATTACCGAGTGCGGCCGCCCGTGGAAACGCGGAACCGACCGGCCGAACCGCGAAGCCGACCTGGAAAGCGCGATCGACGTGGCGCAAAAGGGCGTCGTCTGCAAAGCGTTCGGCTTTGAAACGTATTTTCCGTTCGTTTATCCATTTTACGAAGAAAACGACAATAATTTCGGGATGAGCGACCGTTCGAACGCGCCGTTGCGCTCGATCGTCGGGTATGCGACGACGATCCGCCGCCTGGCCGGCAAGGAATGCGTCGGCGAATGGAATCTCGACGGCGAAAACGCGGAATTTGGGAAAAACGGCGAAAGTTTAGGGGCGGTTCAGCGCTCGTTCGTTTTCGCCGATCCGACGACCGGGGAACGCGTCGCGGTTCTTTATTCGCCGGATCGAGCGGCGGAACGCGTTGTGAAAACGCCCGTTTCGCCGCGATTTGTCGAGCGGATAACCGGAGAAACGGTCGCGGCGAACGCCGACGGCGCCTTCGATTTTTCCGACGGGTTCCTCTTTGTCGGGATTCCCGAGAACGCCAAAATTGAGTTGAAATCGGTGACGGAAATCGACGCGGCTCGCGAACGGAGACGAGAAGCGCGAAAACTCGACGGCGGCGGCCGTCCGCGGCGCGACGTTTCGACCGTCGTCCGGTTCGAGTTCGACGAGAAAATCGGCGCGCCCGACAACGCCGGGTACAAAATTCTCGATCCGAACGAAAAACTGTTTTCCGGCGCTTTGGCCGTTTTCAACTTTGAAAACGAAGCGCGAACGCTCCCGGTCTCGTTCCAAATTTTCGTCGACGGGAAGCCGCTCGCGGACGCGCTCGTCGCGGCGCCCGAAACGGCGGAGATCCCGGCGCGGGGGCGGACGACCGTTCCGTTCGTCTTGAACGCCGAGAAAATTTCGCCCCTTGTTCCGCTGACCGTCGAAGCGCGGATCGGCGAGGACGGCTTCCTTTCGTTCGGACTGACGCGCGCCGTTTCGCAGGAAAATTTTGTCGCGTTCGCCGAAACCGCGACGCCGATCGACCTTGGCGATCTTAACCGTTGGACGCCGAGCAGCGGCGCCGACGGGAAAACGACGTTTAAGAGCGCGGACGCGTTGACGCCCGGTTTCCGTTGGGGGGTCGACGTCGCGTTCGGCGAAGGCGACCGCTGGACTTATCCGCTTTTCGCTTTGCCTTTTGAAGAGAATTCGACGCGGCTAATTTCCAACGCGGCGGCTCTCGACGGTCAAAATGGAGAAGACGCGAAGAATGGCGAAAACGAACGATCCGCGTCGACCGCCGGGCTCGATTTGAGCGAATACGCCGGCGTCGCGTTTCGAGTGAAAGCGTCGGAAGACCCGGACGCGCAAATTCGTTTCTTCGTTTACGACGAAAAGGGACGCCCGTTTTATTTCACCGGCGTCGGGATCGCTCCGGCGGACGGTCGGGAGCATTTCGTCGCGTTGCCGTTCGCGTCCCTGACCGCTTACGGCGGGACGCCCGATCCGTTCGACCCGAAGCGGATCCGGTCGATTTCGATCGGCGCGAACGTTAAGAAGGAGAAAACGACGATCGAAGTCGGCGATTTTTACTTCTTCAAATGACGACGCGCGGAGCAAACTTTGTCGGTAAAACCGTTGCGACCGGCAAAGTCTGCGCGTTTTGTTCGTTAAAGCCGAGCGTTTGACGCAAGAAACGCCGAACGGCGCGACGAAATCGCTTTGTCGCGCCGTTTTATTTTGCCGAAAACTCCGATTTTAACAACCGCGGCTCAGTACGTTCGTTGAAAAGCGACGTCGGCGCTTGTTTTTCGAGTCGAAAATTGTTTTTTAACGTCGATCCAAAGGGGCGTCGTTCCGTCGCGCAACGGGAACCCGAGTTTCTTTCCAAGGGGCGAAAGGCGGTTGATTAACGGTTCCCCGGCGCGGAAACGGCGGACGTTTTCGCAAAAAACGTCGCAAACGTCGTCGAAACGCCAACGAATTTGCCCCGCGACGTGCGGCGTTATCAAGACGTTTTCGAAGTTCCAAAGCGGATGTTCCGCCGGGAGCGGTTCCGGCGACGTTACGTCCATCACCGCGCCGCCGAGCCGCCCGGAAGCGAGGGCGTCGACGAGAGCGCTCGTCTCGACGATCGGCCCGCGAGCAAGGTTCGCAAGGAGCGCGCCCGGCTTCATTTTGGCGAGTTTTTCGGCGTTAATAATTCCTCGCGTGTCGGAATTCAACGGAAGCGACAGAAAAACGACGTCCGATTCGGCGAGAAGATCGTCCAAACGGTCGGCGCTCCAAAGTTCGGCGACGCGTTCCGGCTTATTTTCCGGATAAAGGTCGGTCGCGATGATTTTTCCGGCGAACGGCGCGACGACTTCCGAAAAACGCCGCCCGACGCCCCCGAAACCGACGATTCCGACCGTTCGCTCGACCAGATCGAAGGTCGGTTTGCGCTTGAAACGACGAAAATCGGGATTGTTAGTCTCGACGAACTGATCGCGAACGAAAGAGCGCAAATTGCGTCCCCAACCGAGGATCAGCGCGAGCCCGTGTTCCGCGACCTGGTCGGAAAGAACTCCGGCGGCGGTCGAAATCGTTATGTCGGAAGCGATTACCGGCGGCGTCAGGCACCAGTCCATCCCGGCGGCCGACGACTGAATCCAACGAAGCCGCTTGCGTTCGACGACTCGTTCCCAATCGACCGGAACCTTCGCGTGTCCGCAAAAATAATCGGCGTCGAGCAACGCGTCGGCGACGTCCCGTTGGCCGACGTTGACAATCTCGACCTCCGGCCAAGCGGCGCGAATGCGAGCGATCAGCCGCTCTTCAACCGGTTCCGAACGAAAACAAACGAGAAGCGTTTCTTTTTTTGTCGCGTTATCAGACATTTTGTCGCGTTATCTTGTAAAATGAAGCGGAATAATCGTTAAAACCGGGTCAACGCGCGTTCGTTTGCGGCCAAATTGGCGAAGACGGGCGCTTTGGGGGCTCCGCGAGGAGCGCGCAGATTGGGTTGACCGCGGAAGAAAGCCGCGTTAAACGGGCTTCGGTAAAATGGCAAAACGCGACCGCGATCGCGTCGGCGACGTCGGGCGGCTCCGGAAGACGCGGAAGACGCAATTCGAGCTGAACGGCGCGTTGCATTTGCTCTTTGGGGGCGCGACCGTTTCCCGTCGTCGTTTTTTTGATTTTCGTCGCGGCGTAAGAAACGACGGGGATTCCGTTTTGCGCGGCGGCGAGCATGATCGCGCCGCGGGCGTGCCCCATCAGAATCGCGGTTTCCGGACGCTCGTAAAGCGAATAAAGCTGCTCGATCGCCATTGCGTCGGGGGCGAACGCGGCGACGACTTCGGCGATCCCGTCGTAAATATCTTTGACGCGTTCCGGGAGCGTTTCGGCTCGACTGCGAACGACTCCCGCTTCGAGAAGCCGCGCTCGTCCGGTCGAAACGTCCAAAACGGCGTAACCGGTCGTTCGCAAACCGGGGTCGACGCCCATTATAATATTCTCTGTTTTAACCGGCTTGCTCAATTTAACAAAGTTTCGTCGTTAGGAATCGTTAAAAGCGGGGGAAAATAAGGGCGTCGCGTCCGAAACGACGCGCGGACTCCCCGACGTCGAAAACGACGCGTTTTCGGCGCTTTCGACGTTTGCGAGGAATCGAGGGAATTTAACGACGCGGCCGCCGTTTTAACGAAGGCGACGGACGCCGTTAAACTCCGGTTGACCGTTAAAAATGGGCGATCAGCCGTAAATTTCGTTCCAACGGGCGTTCAAATCGACGTCTTGCGGCGTTCCCGCGAAGACGACGAGACGGTAAACGCCCTTCAAAACGAAACCTTTTTCAAACGTGAAACCGCCTTCTTTGAAGAGGAACGGCATCGGCGAAATATTGCCGTAGTCGCGGGTGAACCAAGGGCAGTTTTCGAACGGTTCTTTCGGCGGGCAAAGAACCGCGACGCCTTCGACGATCGCCGGATTGAAACGGCGCTTGCCGTAAAACGCCATCCATTTCGCCGGTTTCGAGAAGGTGTCTTTTTCGCTCGTTCCGCCTTCGCTACTGAGGAGATTGCCGCCGCCGAACGGGCAGAGATCCTGCTCGACGCGGACGCCGAAGAAGCCGTGGTTCGTTTTTTCGACTTTCACGTCGGTCAGCATTTCCATTTCGAAATCGAAATCGAGCGTGTAATAGTCGTCGCAAACCCAGTTGAGCGAGTACTTGCGTCGGTCTTCGACGATCGGATCCTGGCCCGGTTTTTGCCAAATGCAACGGTCGGTGAACTCGACGACGGATTTGTCGGCTTTAACGAGTTTGAGGTCTTGGCTCTTGATCTGTCCCTGTTTCGCGCCTTCCTGCCAATAGTTGCCGCCGTTGACGCGGTCGAGTCCGAAGAAAACGGAACGGTGGTGCGGCCACGGTTGCGCCGATTCGGCGGTAACCGAAACGCGGGAAATCGGCCCGGTCAGCGGGTAAATATACGGGTATTTCTGATTCGGGTTGGTGCGGTAAGCGGCGACGACCTGGTTGTCTTTGCGGATCCAAAGGATTTTGTCGGCGAAGTCCGGATAATAAGACGTGAAGTGCTCGACCGGCGCGTCGCCCCAGCCCGGTTGCGCGTTGCCTTCCTTGCCCGGATAATTGATTTTACCCTCAAAAGCGGCGTCGGCGCCGAACGTTTCGGAACCGAGGGTAACGGTCAAACCGGTCGCGGCCATAAGACCGGCGTTTTTGAAAAAATCGCGTCGTTGCATAACAACCTCGAATCTGAATAAAACGGAAAAATGGGAACGTCGTCGCGCGGGACGTCGGGAAACCCCCGAAACGCGACGAAAGGCGCGGCAATAAGGACGCGCATTAATATATAACGACAAAACGGAGCGAAACGTTCGTTGGGAACGCGTTCCGACGTCGCGTTCATTTTATCCGCTTGAGAAGCGTTTGTCAACGGAAAAACCGCGTCGAACCGCGTCGCCGCGAAGAAAAATCTCGTTTGGCGATAAGACGAAACGCTTAGAAAAAATAAAGCGAATAAAAAAAAACGGGCGTTTTAAGCGGTCGGCGAAGAATGCGGGAATTGGGACGCGGTGGTTTGGTGGAAGTTTGCGGGTTTTGCGGGGAAATTTTGAAAAAAGCGAAAAGAATTGGCGAGAAAGCCGCTTTGACCTTGACAGAATGACATTTTTTGATATATTGTCAAAGCGTTGAGGGCAGACGCGTCGCGCCGGCGGCGAAAAGTCGATTTTTCCGCTTGCTCGACCGCGATTTTGCGCCGGAATTGGACGAAACGCGTCGAAACGGAGGATTTTGTCGAAAACGCAAGGATTTTTGCTAAAAAAGTTGCGTTATTTCGGCTTGCCCCAGGTTGACGGTTGCGCGTTTTTGGCGTATGATGGAAAGAAATTTTTTTGCGGGGCGCAAAACGCCTCTTTCCGCGTCGCGTTTCGTTAAGGCGAAACGTCGAGCGTCGACGGGCGGCGTTTTCGCGTCGTCGGTCGTCGGTCGCGCCAAAAGTCAAAACAGAACGTCGCGTTTGACGTCGTTCGGCGGAAAACGAGAAGACTTAGCGTTTCGTTCCGTCGCGCCTTTAACACGATTTAACATTAGAGGATAGAAACCATGGCTGTTCCGAAGAGAAAACACAGCAACGCTCGCACCGGCGCGCGTCGCGCGCACGATTTTAAACGTCCGGTTCAAACGGCTCCGTGCGCCGAATGCAACAAGATGATCCCGACGCACGTCGTTTGCCCGAACTGCGGTAGCTATATGGGACGTCAAGTCGTTTCGCAAGATCAAGAAAAGTAGTCGAAGCGGACGATAAAATCGAGCGACGGTGGAACGGCGAGCCGCGGCGAGTCGAACGACGTCGCCCGTCGGCGGCTCGCGCCGTCGTTATTAATGGGGGAGCGCGATCCGGTTCCCCCTTTTTTTTGAATAACGAACAACGTCGACGCGTTGCGAACGAGACGTTCGGACGCGGAAAACGACGAGACGCACAGAACGCGAATACGATGGGAAAAACGGCGATTTTATTTCCTGGACAGGGGGCGCAAACGGTCGGCATGGGGCGCGAGCTTTACGACGCGTCCGCGAAAATTCGAGAAATGTACGCGCAAGCGAACGAGATTCTCGGTTACGACCTGACGAAAATTTGCCTCGAAGGCCCCGCCGAAACGCTCGACGCGACCGATCAGTCGCAACCGGCGATCTTTTTGACGAGCCTGGCCGCGTTGGAAGCGTTGAAAGAATCGGATCCGGCGGCGGTCGAAAATTGCGTCGCGACGACGGGGCTCAGCCTCGGCGAGTACACCGCGCTGACTTTCGCGGGCGTCATGTCGTTTGAAGACGGCTTGAAGCTCGTGCGGTTGCGCGGGCAAGCGATGCAGGAAGCGTCGGACGCGACGCCGAGCGGAATGACGAGCGTTCTCGGACTCGACGTCGAAACGGTGCGCGGTCTTTGCGAACAGGTCGACGACCCGGGCGTCTTGACGATCGCGAACTACCTGTGCCCGGGGAACCTGGTCGTTTCCGGAACGCGAGCGGCGGTCGATAAGCTGGCGGAAGCCGCGTTGGCGGCCGGCGCGATGAAAGTCGTGCCGTTGACGGTCGCCGGCGCGTTCCATACGGAAATCATGAGCCCGGCGGTAGAGAAAATGCGTCCGATCATCGAAGCGACAGACTTCCGGGCGCCGAAAGTTCCGGTCGTTAGCGGCGTCGACGCGCGGTTCCATTCCGATCCGAATGAAATTAAACAGATTTTGATTCGCCAAATTTCGTCGCCGGTGCTTTGGGAAGACGCGGCGCGTCTCCTGATCGCCGAGGGCGTCGAGACGTTTTACGAAGTCGGCCCCGGGCGCGTTCTGCGCGGCCTGATGAAGCGCATCGACCGTAAAGCGAAAATGGCGTGAGCGTCCGGCGGCGGGCGCGACGATTTCCCGTCGATTTTTCGCCGACGCGTGAACGTTGTCGGTAAAATCGGCGGTTTAGAGAAATTTTAACGAGCGAGAACGTCGTTTGCGCGGCGTTCGTCAGGGTGCGAAATGATTCAAGTTGATCTTACCGGCAAGGTCGCGGTCGTTACCGGCGCGACGCGCGGGATTGGTTTGGGAATTGCGAAGGCGTTGGCCAAGGCCGGCGCGAAGGTCGCCTGCGTCGGCACGAACGAAGAAAAGCTGACGGAAGCGGTCGCCGGTATCGTCGCCGACGGCGGCGACGCCCGCGCTTACGTTTGCAACGTCGGCGATTCGGACGCCGTGAAAGCGTTGGCGCAGAAAATTTTGGGCGACAAAGCGAACCCCGGCGATTACGGCAAGGTCGATATTCTCGTCAACAACGCCGGGATCACGCGCGACATGCTGATGCGTCGCATCACCGACGAGCAATGGGACGACGTGATGGCCGTCAACCTTCGCGGCCCGTTCCTCATGTGCCGCGCTTTCGTCGAATCGATGCGCAAGAGCAAGTGGGGCCGTATTATCAATATTTCGAGCATCAGCGCGCTTTTCGGCAATCCCGGCCAGGCGAACTACTCGGCGTCGAAAGCCGGATTGCTCGGTTTCACCCGCACGATCGCGAAAGAGCTCGCCAACCGCAACATCACCGTCAACGCGGTTTGCCCGGGCTTCATCGCGACCGACATGACCGACGCGATGCCGGAAGTTATCCGCCAGGGGATCAAAGATCGTATTCCGCTCGGACGCATCGGTCAACCGGAAGACATCGCGAACGCCGTGCTTTTCTTCGCGAGCGAAGACGCTTCGTTTGTTACCGGACAGGCGTTGACCGTCGACGGCGGCATGATCGGCTGAGCGAATTTTCGACGATGGAAGGCCGCGAGCGCGTTCCGTCGTCCTTCGAACGGCGCGGCGCGGCGACGTTGCGGCGGCGCGACGATTAAATTGGTTGAAAAACGCGCCGAATTTCGGCGTTAAAACGAATAAATCATCAAGAAAGGGCGTTAATAATGGCCGACGAAAAACAAATTGAAGCGAAAATCATCGAAATCATCGCCGAACAACTTGGTCGCGAAAAAGACACGATCACCAGCGAAAGCGACATCGCCAACGACCTTGGCGCCGACTCCCTCGACGTCGCCGAATTGATGATCGCCTTCGAAGAAAGCTTCGACATCGACATCGACGAAGAAAACGCGCAAAATATCGCCACCGTCGGCGACGTCGTGAAGCAGATCGTTTCGCAACTGGATGAAAACTGACGATAAACGAACGTTTCAACGCGAACGACGCGAAGCGGTTCGTTCCGGAACGCGTTTCCCGACGGCGACTCGACTCGAACGAGACGCGAGCGCTCGAAGGAAAACGCGAACGGCGACGGAGCGTCGGCGGTCGCGTTCGCGTTGAGATCGTCCTCGGCGGCCCGCGTCGCCTTTAATTTTATCCTTTTTCTCCACTTTTTCGGATCGTTATGAGCAAGCGAGTTGTTATCACCGGGTTAGGGGTTGTTTCGCCTCTCGGCGCCGACGTCGAAACGGCTTGGCGGCGTTTGCGCGAAGGGGAAAGCGGCGTTACTTATTGGGAGTATCCGCGTCGCGACCTTTTCCGCGCGAAGATCGCCGGGCAGTGCCTCGATTTCACGCCGGAACCGTATATCGAGCCGAAAGACGTGAAAAAAGTGGAGCGTTTCGCTCAATTCGCCTACGTCGCCGGGATCCGCGCCGTCGAGGCTTCCGGGATCGATTTTTCCCGCGAAGACCCGTTCCGTTGCGCTTCGATCGTCGGTTGCGGCGTCGGCGGCTTGGCGGAGATCGAGCGGCAAGACGAAAAATTGGCGGCGAGCGGCACGTCGCGCATTTCGCCTTTCACGATTCCGAAGATCATGCTCAACGCCGCGAGCGCCCATTTGGCGATTCGGTACGGGATCCACGGCCCGGTTTACGGCGTCGCGACCGCTTGCGCCAGCGCGAACAACGCGATGATCGACGTTTTTAAAGCGATCAAGTGCGGGGAAATTGACGTCGCGATCACCGGAGGAACCGAAGCGGCCGTCTCGAAGCTCGGCGTCGCCGGTTTCGGCGCGATGCGCGCTCTTTCCGAGCGCAACGACGAGCCGACGAAGGCGAGCCGTCCGTTCGACGCCGACCGCGACGGGTTTGTGATCGGCGAAGGTTCCGGGATCCTCGTGTTCGAGGAGCTTGAGCACGCGAAAAAACGGGGCGCGAATATTTTGGCCGAAGTCGTCGGCTACGGCGTTTCGACCGACGCGACGCACATCACGCAGCCGGACGAAGAGGGCGTTTACGCCGCGGCCGCGTTGGAAGCGACGTTGCGTTCCGCCGGTTGGAATCCGGAGCAGGTCGATTACATCAACGCGCACGGCACCGCCACGAAGCTGGGCGATGTCGCCGAAACGCGGGCGATTAAGCGCGCTTTGGGCGAAGACGTCGCGAAGAAAGTTTCGATTTCCAGCGCCAAGAGCGCGATCGGGCACTTGCTCGGGGGAAGCGGCGGCGTCGAGTTGGTCTTTTCGGTTCTCTCGGCGCGCGACGGAGTCGTTCCGCCGACGTTGAATTTGGAGAATCCCGACCCGAAATGCGACCTTGATTACACGCCGCTCGTTGCGAAAGAGCGGAAGATCGACCGCGTTATTTCGAACAGTTTTGGGTTCGGCGGGCACAACGCTTGTCTTGCGATCGCTCGCTTCGTCGGCTGACGGAGCGTCGCGGACGTCGGACGGACGACGGCGCGTCGCCGGTTCGCGGCGCGTCGCCGGGGCGTCGCGTCGAACGTTAAGGGCGGCGGCTCTCGAAGTCGGCGTCCGTCGTCCTGTTTCTTGAAGAAAGGCCTCGCCATGAGTTCCGCGCAGGTTATGCACATCGGCCCGTACCGCTTATTGAATCCCGTGTACCGCGGGCAGACGAGTCAAACGTGGCAGGCTTACGACGACCGGGCGCGGCGATACGTCGGCATTAAGACGCTCCTTCAAAGCACGAGCCGCGACCGCAAACAGGTCGAGATGCTCAAGTGGGAGTACAAGATCGGCGCGCGGCTTCATCACGAGCGGATCGTCGATATTTTCGACTTCGGCTGGGAGGGCAAGATCCCGTATCTTGCGATGGAGTGGTTTCACGCGCCGAACGTTAAGCAGTGGATCCAGCAGAAAAAATACGAGCGTTATTGCGTCGAGATCCCGAAGATGATTCCGCAGATGCTCGAGGCGCTGGTCGTGTTGCACGAAGCCGGCTGGACTCACCGCGACGTTAAGCCGGATAATTTTCTGTACGATTCCGAAGCGGGCGTCAAACTGATCGACTTCGCGTTGGCAAGGGCGATCAAGGGGAATTTTCTCGCGAAAATTTTCAAGGTGAAGGGGACGCCGCAGGGCACCGTCAGTTATATGGCGCCGGAGCAAATTAAGGGCTTGCAGGTCGACGGGCGGGCGGATCTATACAGTTTGGGATGTTCGTTTTTCGAACTCCTTTCGGAGCGGGCGACGTACACCGGCAACTCGGTCAACGAACTGTTGCAAAAACATATTTCCGGGGCCGTTCCGTCGATTTTGGCGCGAAATAAGAATATTACGCCGGAATTTGCCGCGATTTTGGGGCAAATGATGGCGAAACGTCCGGAAGATCGGCCGAAATCGGCGCGGGACGTGTTGCGAGCGTTGAGAACGGTCAAGATTTTCAAGCGTCCACCGCAAGTTGGCGATAAAGCGTATTGAGACAGTTTGTTAAAATCGGTAAATTCGGCAAAGTGCGGAAATCGGAGTCGGCGACTTCCGACGAGCGTTAAGAGCGAAAACGAAGAACGAACGCGTTCCGACGGGAGCGCGTTTTTTTTTTCGCGTTTCTGCGGCCGTTTTCGAAACGGACGCGAGACTTTGAAAACCGAACGAAAAAGTTGCAAGAAATAAAAAAGCCGCGAAACGAATCTCGCGGCTTAGCGACGTCGACGGGACTCGAACCCGCAACCACCGGATCGACAGTCCGGGACTCTAACCAATTGAGCTACGACGCCGACTTCGAAGGGAAGAAAGGTAAAAACCTCTTTTCCTCCAATCGACACGAGTATTATAACCGAGATCGCGAACAGCGCAAGGGGCTTTTTTCAATTTTCTTCATTTTTTTTCGACGCGGGGCGGAAATGGGGCGAGCGCGGTAAAATCGAGCGAAATCGGGGCTTTTTTCGAAAAAAACGTTGACTTTCGGCGCTCGACGCGTTAAAGTTAAGGCGAGAGCCTTCGTTTCGCCGGGACGCAAGCGTTGACGGCGACGAGGATAGAACGCGCAAAACGAATAGAATACGTAAAATAAGGAGAATGGGGAAATGAAAGTCGTCGCTTTTAACGGGAGTCCGCGCGTCGGCGGGAACTGCGAAGCGCTGATCAAGAAAGTTTTCGAGCCGTTGAACGAAGCCGGAATCGAAACCGAGCTGATTCAAATCGGCGGAAAACCGGTTCGCGGGTGCGCCGCCTGCTTGGCGTGCCGAACGAAAACGCCCGGTCGTTGCGTTTTTGACGACGATTTCGTCAACGAATGCGCGCAAAAATGCCGGGAAGCGGACGGAATCCTTCTTGCGTCGCCGACGTATTACGCGAACGTTTCGACCGAAACGAAGGCGTTTATCGACCGCGTCGGGTACGTTCTCGGGCCGGAGCGGGCGTTGGCGCGCAAGCCGGGCGCCGCGATCGTTTCGGTTCGACGCGGCGGAGCGACCGCCGTTTTCGACGCGATCAACCGGTTTATGCTTATCAACGGGATGTTCGTCGTCGGCGGCACCTATTGGAATATGGGGTACGGACGCGACAAAGGCGAAGCGCTCAACGACGAAGAAGGCCTCCGCAACATGCGCGCGCTCGGCGAAAATATGGCGTGGTTCCTGCAAAACCGCCCGCAAAATTGAGCGATTTTCCCGGGGCTTTGCAAATCGCCCGGTTTGACGCGCGTTCGAATTTGCGTTGAAATAACGAAAATGGGCAAGCGGGTAAAACGGGCGGTTTGAGCGTTGGAAAACAAGCGAAGCGGGGAAAGCCGCGAAGAATTTTGGGACGTTGACGGAAACCGACGACGAAACTTGAAGGCGGAACGGGCGGCGAAAAGTCGTTTGAAGGCGGAGGCCGGGAAGCGGTCGCGGGACGAAAGAAAAACGAGCGTTTAACAAAACGGAGAAAATGCGATGAAAAAACGGCAAACTTTCCTGAATTTAACGGCGGCGCTCGTCGCGACGGCGATTTCGACCGCTTCCGCGTTTGCCGCGACGGCGCAAGTTGGCGAAACGGCGCGGATTGACGAAACTGCGCAAAATGCGGGGAACAGCGCCGACTTTAACGCCGATTCGGTTCCGGCGGCGTTTTACGTCGCGAAAAACGGAAACGACGCTTGGTCGGGGAAGATCGCGGCGCCGAACGACGACGGAACGGACGGGCCGTTCGCGACGTTGGAACGGGCGCGGGACGCGGTTCGAACGTTGAAAAAGGAAACGCCGGACGTCGGGGCGCTCGCGGTCGAAGTGAAGGCGGGCGTTTACGAATTGGCGAGGCCGTTCGAATTGACCGCGGAAGACGGCGGCGCGTCGCCGGAAAGTCGGGTTGTTTGGCGTTCGGCTCCCGGGGAGCGCGTCCAGCTTTGCGGCGGGCGTTACCTGACCGGGGCGAAAAAGCTCGACGACGCGGCGATCCTCGGGCGTTTGAAGGCGGAGGTTCGCGATAAAATCGTTAAAATCGACCTGAAATCGCAAGGAATCGTCGATTTGGGAACCGCCGCCGACGGGCCGGAACTCTTTTTCCAAGGGGAGCCGACCCAAATCGCCCGTTATCCGAACGACGGGTTTATGCGGATCGTCGAACTTGTCGCCGACGGGACGACGCCGGTTTCGATTCGCGGCGTCGAAGGGATCGCCGAAGGAAAATTCCGTTTCGACGACGAAACGCCGACGCGCTGGGCCGACGAAAAAGACGTTTGGGTCGCCGGTTACTGGTTTTGGGATTGGGCGCAGGGGCGAAGTCCCGTCGTTTCGATCGACGCCGCGACGAAAACGATGACGCTCGCCGAGCCTTGGCACGCTTACGGATACCGCGTCGGGCAATGGTTTTACGCGTTCAACGTGTTGGCCGAACTCGACGCGCCGGGCGAATATTGCGTCGATCGCGAAACGGGCGTCCTCTATTGTTACCCGGCGAACGAAAATTGGGCCGACGGCGATTTTCTCCTCACCGCGACGCAAACGGTCGTTAGCGGAAACGGCGTCGCGAACTTGACGCTCCGCGGATTCGAGATCCTCGGCTCGCGCGGCGACGCGATCGCCGTTCGCAACGCGACGGCGGTTTCGATCGAGAACTGCGATATTTCAAACGTCGGCGGACGCGGAATTTACGTTTCCGGAACTCGTTGCGTCGCAACCGGTTGCGAACTTTGGAATCTGGGACGCGGCGGGATCGACGTCGAGGGCGGCGACCGCGTAACGCTGACGCCGAGCGGAAATCGAGTCGTCGAAAACTATATTCGAGATTACGCGCGGGTTCAACGGATGTACGCCCCGGGAATCATGACGAACGGGGTAGGGAATTACGTCGCGCACAATTTGATCGAAAACGCCCCGCACATGGGGATGGGGTTCGGCGGGAACGACCATTTGATCGAGTTCAACGAGATCGCGAACGTTTGTTACGAGTCGAACGACGCCGGGGTTATTTACGCCGGACGCAACTGGACGATGCGCGGCAACGTCTTGCGGCACAACTACTTGCACGATATAACCGGCTTCGAGAACCGGGGGTGCGTCGGGATGTATCTCGACGATATGTTTTCGTCGGCGGAGCTGAGCGGGAATCTTTTCGTCAACGTTCCGCGAGCGGCGTTCATCGGCGGCGGCCGCGATTCGAAGATCGTCGACAACGTTTTTATCGACTGCCGACCGGCGCTTCACGTCGACGCGCGGGCGCTCGGCTGGTGCGCGGATCACGCCGACGGTTGGATCCAGGAGGCGCGGGAGAAGGGGACGATCTCCGGGATCAAGTACGACGAGCCGCCGTATTCGACGCGCTATCCGGAACTTGCGTCGATTTTCGACGAAGGGAAAACGCCGAAAGCGCCGGAAGGGAATTTAATCGCCGGAAATATTTGCGTCGGCGGGACTTGGGACGTCAACGACCGCGGCCAATGGCAGGGCGCGACCGTCGAGGAAAAGGCGCGGCCCTATTTGAAAATCGAGCGAAATTACGTCGGCGCCGACCCGGGGTTCGTCGACGCGGCGGGGGGCGATTACCGGTTGCGCGACGATTCGCCGCTCCTGAAAGACGGGTTTAAGTCGCTTCCGATCGAGAAAATGGGGCTCCAATCGGAGCGGATGAAAGCGAAAGCCGCGAAACGCCGAGCGCGTTGACGTTAAACGGGGCGCTTTGGCGAAAAAACGTAAAGCGGCGCGACCGCGGCGTCGCGTCGCTTGCGAATTGTCGACGAAGAAAAGGAAATTTTTTCGAAAATTTTCGGAAAAAAGTAAAAACGCGGCGCCGAACGAAACGACGCTCCCGCGTCCCGAACAGAACGGCGAGACGGAACGCGGCGAAAATCGAACGGAAGACCCGTCGTTAGCGGCGAAGGCGCGCTTCGAGCGTTTTTTGTTGCAACTCCATGCGCGCCTTGATTTCTTCGAGCGAATCGCCGCCGAATTTTTCGACGACGGCCGCCGCGATCTCGAACGCAACGACGTTTTCGACGACGACCGACGCCGCCGAGACCGCGCAAGCGTCGCTCCGCTCGTAAGCGGCCTCGACCGGGGAAAGCGTCTCCAAGTCGACCGAACGCAACGGTTTAAGAAGCGTCGGGATCGGTTTCATCGCGGCGCGAACGACGATCGGGCGGCTGTTCGTCGTCCCCGCTTCGAGCCCGCCGCAACGATTTGTCGGGCGAACGAACCCGAGCGAGCGCGTCGAACGGAGCGATTCGTCCCAAAGAATTTCGTCGTGCGCGAGGGAACCTGGCGTTTTCGCCAACGCGAACCCGGCGCCGATCTCGACGCCCTTGATCGCCTGCGTCGCCGCGACCGCCCGAGCGATCAACCCGTCCAGTTTCGCCGACCATTGCGCGTGCGTTCCGAGCCCGAACGGGACGTTCGAAACTCGAACTTCAATCAAACCGCCGAGCGCGTCCCCGGCCGTTCGGGCGTCGTCGATCGCGCGCTTCGCTTCGGCGTCTTTGTCGGGGCGGAGCGAAAAAATTTCGCCGCCGTCGCGAATTTCTCGCAACTCTTGCGCCGAAAGCGTTTCCGACGTCGCGTCCGGCGTCAGATCGACCGCGCCGACTCCGACGACGAAGCCGACGACGTCGATTTCGAGCTCGCGGAGAAGGAGTTTCGCCAACGCTCCCGCCGCGACGCGGCCCGCCGTTTCGCGGGCGCTCGAACGCTCCAAGATCGGGCGGATTCCCTGTCCGTATTTCATCGAGCCGGTCAGGTCGCCGTGTCCCGGGCGCGGGCGCGTCGGCGTCGGCATCTCGTCGATCTTGTAATCGCGGTTTTTGACCCAAAGAAGGATCGGGGCGCCGATGCTCGTTCCGCGCCAGATTCCCGTCAGAATTTCCGCCGAATCGGTCTCGATTTTTTGACGTCCGCCGCGTCCGTACCCGCCTTGACGGCGCCGAAGTTCCGCGTCGATAAAGGCCGAATCGAGCGGAACGCCCGCCGGGAAACCGTCGACCAACGCCGCGATTCCTTTGCCGTGCGATTCGCCCGCCGTTTGGTAAGTCAACATGTCGCGCCTCCTTCGAAAACGCCGCTAATAATAAAGGGGAAGGGAATGTCGGAAACGACGGGCGAGGAAACGACCCGTCGGGGCAACGCGTCGCCGTTCGTCGTCGACGTTTGCTAAATACGTCGACGACGTTGGAAAAACGCGGTTATTTAGCGTTTGGCTCAAACGCGAAGCTCAACGTCGTCCGCGGACAGGTCGGCGTAACGGGCGCGGATCGGCTCGACGATCTCCGCGACGAACTCGTCGACCTGTTCCGGCGCGCGTCCGACGAACTTCGACGGATCCATTTCCGCGTCGATATTGACCGCGTCGAACGCCGGGTCGTTGCGGAGGCGTTCGAGGAGGTCGTTTTCGCCGCCTTCGATCTTAACGACGTTCGCCGCCGCGACGCTGTGTTGGCGAATGCGTTCGTGCAGGTCTTGCCGGTCGCCGCCCGCCTCGACCGCCGCCATCAGGATGTTTTCGGTCGCCATGAACGGCAGCTCGGCGCGAAGGTTTTTCTCGACGACTTTCGGGTAAACGACGATATTTTCCACGACGTTTTGGATCACGATAAGGATCGCGTCGATCGCCAGGAACGCTTGCGGGATTGTCAAACGACGGTTCGCGCTGTCGTCGAGGGTGCGCTCCATCCATTGCGTCGCGATCGTCGCCGCCGGGCTCGACTGCAGGCTCATTACGAAACGGGCCAGCGAGCAGACGCGTTCGCAACGCATCGGGTTGCGTTTGTACGCCATCGCGCTCGAACCGATCTGGTTCTTTTCAAACGGTTCCTCGAGTTCCTTTTTGTTCGCGAGGATTCGCATGTCGGTCGCGAATTTGTGAGCGCTTTGGGCGATCCGCGACAGCGCGTCGAGGATTTGCGCGTCGAGTTTGCGCGGGTACGTTTGCCCGGTAACCGCGAACGCTTTGTCGAAGCCGATCTTTTCGCAGACGCGGCGTTCGAGTTCGCGCACTTTGGCGTGGTCGCCGTCGAAAAGCTTCAGGAAGCTCGCCTGCGTCCCGGTGGTGCCTTTATTTCCGAGCGTTTTGAAATTTGCGAGACGATATTCAATGTCTTCGAGGTCGGTCGCGAAGTCGTAAGTCCAAAGCGTCGCGCGCTTTCCGACGGTCGTCGGCTGGGCCGGTTGAAGGTGAGTCAACCCCAAACACGGCAGATCGCGGTATTTAACGGCGAATTTTGCGAGCCGATCGATCGCGACGACGAGCCGATCGCGGATCATGCGGAGCGCTTCGCGGAAGAGGATCGCGTCGCCGTTGTCCGTGACGAAGCAGCTCGTGGCGCCGAGGTGGATAATGCCTTTGGCGTTCGGGCAAAGGTCGCCGTACGTGTGGACGTGCGCCATCACGTCGTGGCGGAGTTTCTTTTCGTAGGCGGCGGCGACGTCGAAATCGATATCGTCGACGTGTTCCTTCAGCTCGTCGATCTGCGCTTGCGTTACCGGGAGGCCGAGTTCGGATTCCGCTTCGGCCAGCGCGATCCAAAGTTTGCGCCACGTCGAAAATTTCTTTTGCGGGCCGAAGTGTTCGCTCATTTTTTTCGACGCGTAACGAGCGATCAACGGGTTGTCGTAATTCAAATAATCTTTCATGGCGAGCCCTTCCGACGGCGGATTTCTTGACGTTCGAGGTTTTCGAGGCGGTTCGAACCGAGCGAGCGGCCGACGACGCGGCGCCGGCGGTTCAAAACGCGACTTATTTTCATTATCCGCAAACGGCGCGGAAGGTCAAGGGGTTCGAGCGCTTCGACTGCGTTTCGCGACGGACGGAGCGGACGGTCGCGACGGTTGGAGAAATTGCGAAAAACGGGCGGTTTGGGTAAAACGAGAAAACGGGCGAAAAGCGGCAAGAAATAAAAAAACCGCGAAGCGGAAGCTTCGCGGTTTATCGGGGCGACACGATTCGAACGTGCGACCTCTACGTCCCGAACGTAGCGCTCTAGCCAGGCTGAGCTACGCCCCGTTGGGGTTTTAACGCTTGAAACGCTTGAAAACGTTCGCGTCTTCGGGAAACGCCGCGTTCGAAAAAACGAACTCGACGTTGATTCCGTTCTCGCCAAACGAAGAGAACGGAAAATCGGGGCGACACGATTCGAACGTGCGACCTCTACGTCCCGAACGTAGCGCTCTAGCCAGGCTGAGCTACGCCCCGACGGCTTCGAAAGCGGCCTTCAAAAGAACAAACTCGGGAATTTTGTTCAACCGAAATCGACTTGTCTTTAACGTTGAAGGAATCGACGGCGTTGGGCGCGGGTCGTTTCCTTGCTCGTTACAGGGGTAATTCTAACCGATCTTTCGAATCCGTCAACGCCCTTTTTTAAATTTTTTCAAAATTTCTTCAAAACGGCGACTCGCGACGGCGGCGAACCCCGTTTGCGGGGGAAAAAAGCGGGTTTTTTGGCAAAAATTGGACGCAAACGGCAAAATTTTACTGGATTAATTTTGCGTTGGCGCGTATAATAAGCGTTGATTTTATTATTCACCTAACGCGGCGCCGCGGTTCTCCGCGTCGGCGCGGGCGCTTGTCGTCGAACGGTTTGCGTTCGAGCGGGCCGCTCCGTCGGTTTTGGTTCGCGTCTCGCAACAACGGTTGCGGGGGGACTTGGCGCGCCGCCTTTTTGAAAGGAATTTTCGGAAATGGCCCGAAATGTTAAGCTGGGGGGGGGGGGTAGACTTTACGGTTTCACCCTCGTCGAACTTTTGGTCGTCATCGCCATCATCGGCATTCTTATCGGTTTGCTTCTTCCGGCCGTCCAGGCGGCGCGCGAAGCGGCTCGGCGCATGCAGTGCACGAACAACCTGAAACAACTCGGGCTCGCGGTTCAGAACTTCGAGGACGCGAACAAGCGGTTGCCGAACCAGAACAACGACGAATTCTGGATCAAGGGGTTCTGCAAAGTCGGCACGAAAGAACGCATCGACGTCGTCGATACCTACTCGGTCTTCACGCTCCTGCTTCCGTTTATTGAACAGGGGCCGCTGATGGAAGAGATCACCGGTTACTGCGAAGCGGCCGCGAACGCCAATCCGTACAACACCGACTATAACAACAATCGCACGATTCCGATCACTTGGGGCGCGGCGGCGATGGCCGACGGAACCCGCAACCCGTTCACCGTCCCGATCTCCGCGTATCTCTGCCCGTCCGACGGCAATAGCATTACGGCGAACGACGGAGTTTATTCCGGATGTTCGAACTACGCCTGCAACCGCGGCGACGCGATGATGGGGACGAGCTGGGGCGAAAACCGCAACAAACGCGGCGTCTTCTTCGACGGCTCCATCGGCGGCCGCATGACGTTGGCCTCGATCACCGACGGCACGAGCAACACGATGCTCTTCAGCGAAATCCTCGCTTCGAAAGCGTCCGGCGCCGACGTTAGTTACAAAAGCACGCTGGCCGGCGCCAATATTCACGGCTTGGCTTCCGCCAACTGCCTCGCCACCCGCGGAACCGACGGCATGACGAACGCCGCGAACACCTGGACGATCAAAGGCCGTCGTTGGGCCGACGCTCGCGCCGCTTACACGAACTTCCAGGCCGCCGTTCCGCCGAACTCTCCGAGCTGCTACCAGGACGGCAATTTGAGCGACAACAACTCCTGCATGTGCGTCGCGGCCTCGTCGAACCACTCCGGCGGCGTCAACGTCGTCATGTGCGACGGTTCCGTGCGTTTCGTGAGCGAAACGGTCGACTGCGGCGACGTCTCGAACGTGCTCGGTTACCCGAACAACTCCGGCGAAGGCCACCAATGGGTCGGCCCGTCGACGCACGGCGTTTGGGGGAGTCTCGCGACCCCGCAGGGCGGCGAAACGAACACTTCGCTCTAATTTGCGTAATTTGCGCGTCTTCGCTAATTTGACGCGACGTGAAGAACGGTTCGGCGTCCGGCCCGACGGTCGGCGACGAGCCGTTTTCCGCAAAATTCCCTTCTAAAAACAACGTTATTAATATAAGAGGACAAAAACGATGAAAAAATTCGCGCTTTACCTCGCGGCGCTTGCGATGTTGGCGGTTCTTCCGGCCTGTTCGAAGGCGATTAAGACCGAAGGCGTTTCCGGCGTCGTTACTTACAACGGCGAGCCGCTCGCCGACGCGACCGTTAAATTCATCCCGATCGACTCGACCGGTTCGCAATCGTACGGAAAAACGAACGAAAAAGGCGAATACAAGCTCCAAACGCTCCTCGGCGCCGCCGACGCGGGAACGACGCCGGGCGAATACAAGGTTACCGTCGACTGCGTTAAGAGCGTCCCGACCGGGAACACGATCGAGGAAAACGGCGAAGAGATCGAAGAAATGGACGTCGAAAGCGTCATTCCGAAGAGCTATGCGAATCCGAATACTTCCGGGCTGACCGCGACGGTTGCGCCGGGCAACAACGCGATCAACTTCGATTTGACCGACTGAACGCCGCTTGACTTTAGCGGTCGCGCGGACTTTGACGACGGACGTTCCCGACGGAGCGTCCGTTTTTTTGTTTTTTGTCGAAATTTTTGCGCGAAAAAGCGGGACGCGGCGCCGTCGACGGCGTAAAATGGAGGAAAAGACGCGTTTTTTATGTCAAGGAGCGAAAAATGAAACGAACGACGCTGGTTTTAACGATTTTGACGACGGTTTTAAGCGCCGGGTGCGACCAAGCCGAGCGGGAAAAGCTTGCGGAGGAACGGGATCGCGCCGCGCAAACGGTCGAGGAATGGGGGGAAGTCGCGGCGGCGAAGGCGGGCGAGTGGAAGGAAACGGCGGCGACGCGGGCGTCGGAATGGGGGGAAGTCGCGGCG
>CAZIJJ010000021.1:0-52427 GCA_964539525.1 uncultured Planctomycetaceae bacterium
GCAAACCGTTCGGGGCTTCGACAAGTCGCCGGAACGAAACGCGAAACCGCGCTCGCCCAAAGGCAATGGGGACGCGCCCCAGGAAAGTGAAATAGCCAAGGCGGGACTCGAACCCGCACGCCCGTCAAGGGCAAGGGATTTTAAATCCCCAGCGTCTGCCATTCCGCCACTCGGCCGACCCGAACGCGAACGTTCGACAAAGCTAAAAAAGCAGGAGGGTGAAGCGAATCGGTCGAAACGCCGCCCGCCCACTTCTCTCATTATACGCCGTTTGAAATCGGCGTCAACGGCTTTCGACGCGTTCTCGACGTTTTTCTCCAAATTTTTCTCTTAGGGGAAGCGGACGTCGAACGCAAGTCGGCGGGCTCGGCCGCGCGTTGCGTTTCGACGAAGCGGTAAACGAGAATGGCGACGATCGCGGAAAAATCGCGGGAGCGAAAGCGGACAATAACGCAAAAAGCCCCCGATCGCGGGCGGATAGCGCGTCGCGTCGGGGACTTTTTCGTTGTTAAAATCGTTAAACTCGCCGCGTTTTGTCGGCGAACGCCGATCATTCGAGCGTAAAACTGCGGAGAACCTCGTTCGGCGCCGGGCCGTATTTCGCCAACTCCATCGCGCAACTCGCGCGGCCCTTCGTCAAACCGAGGAGCGCGGCCGAGTAACCGAAGAGGCTCGAAAGGGGCGTTTCCGCTTCGACGACGGTAAACTTACCGCGGTTGTTCGTTTGAACGACGACGCCGCGACGTTGGTTAATGTCGCCGACCACGTCCCCGACGTATTCGTCCGGCGTTTGAATTTCTTGACGCATAATAGGTTCGAGCAACGTAATTTTCGCCGCTTCGAGCGCCTTGCGGTAAGCGTCGCCGACCGCGTAACGGAGCGCGATCTCGTCGGTGTCCGTTTCGCTGAATTGTCCGCCCAAAATCTCCAGTTTAACGCCGTTGAGCGGGAAACCGAGAAGGCCGCCCCCTTGCGATTCCTCGCGGAGCGACTCGGCGACGATCTCGCGCCATTCCGGCTTGAACGTTTCGTCGTTCGAAGCGACGACGATTTTGACGTCCAGGTCGTCCGTCGGTTCGACGCGGAGCTTCAGTTCGGCGAAGTGGCGAACGCCGCCCAAAACGCGCTGACCGCCGCCGACGACCTCCGCCGCTTTTTGCAACGTTTCCCGATAGCTGACGCGGGGATCGCGAACGCGAACGCGGAGTTTGTGTTCTCGTAAAAGCCGGTGTTTAATGACTTCGAGGTGAAGCTCGCCCATTCCGCTGACGAGCGTTTGGCCGGTTTCCTCGTTGACCGACGCCTGGAACGTCGGGTCTTGACGGCGCATCGATTCGAGCACCGCCTTCAATTTTTTGTGTTCGTCCGCCGACTCCGGCTCGATCGCCATCGAAACGACCGTTTGCGGGAAAACGATCGATTCAAGGAGAATCGGATTTTTCACGTCGCATAAAGTGTCGCCGGTAACGCTGAACCGCAAGCCGATGACGCCGCAGATGTCGCCCGCCGAGACGGAATCGACCTGTTCGCGGTGGTCGGCCTGAATGCGCCAAATTTGCGGCATGTTTTCCTTTTGCTTCGCCCTCGGATTCAAAACGCGCGAGTTGGCGTTCAGCGTTCCGGAGTAAACGCGGATGAAAAACATGTCGCCGTGCGGGTTCGACTCGATCTTGAAAATCAACCCGGCGAACGGCTCCGAATCGAGCGGTTTGCGCGACAGTTTCTTGTCTTCGTTCGCGGGATCGACGCCTTCGACCGGCGGCAAATCGAGCGGCGACGGGAGATAATGGCAAACCGCGTCCATGACCGGCTGCACGCCGACCCCGTCGAGCGCGGAACCGCAGAGCGTCGGAACGCCCATGTCGGAAAGGGTCGCCTGCCGCAAAACCGCGCGGATCGTTTCGACCGGAACCTCTTCGCCGGAAAGGAGCAACTCGGTCATCTCGTCGCTGAACATCGAGAGATCGTCGAGGAGTTTTTCGCGGTAAAGCTGCGCCTGTTCGAGCGCTTCCGGCTCGATTTCGGACGTTTCGTAGTTGCGGCCGTTCGAAGTCGAGTCGAACGTCAGCTGTTTCATCTCGATCAGGTCGATCGTGCCGCGGAACGCTTCCGGGAGGTGGGGCGGGCCGGAGCCGACCGGGATCGAAACGACGAGCGGCTTCGCGTTGAGCCGTTTTTCGATATCTTCCAAAACGGCGTAAAAATCGGCGCCTTCGCGGTCCATTTTGTTGATGAAAGCGACGCGCGGGACGTGATACTTATCCGCTTGCCGCCAAACGGTTTCGCTCTGCGCTTCGACGCCTTCGCGAGCGCTGAAAACGACGACGGCGCCGTCCAAAACGCGAAGAGAGCGTTCGACTTCGGCGGTAAAATCGACGTGGCCCGGGGTGTCGATCAGGTTGAACGTGTGATCGTTCCAATCGAACGTAACGCAGGCGGCGCGGATCGTGATGCCGCGTTCGCGCTCTTCCGGGTCGAAGTCGGTAACGGTCGTTCCGGCGTCGACCATCCCGACTTTATGCACGAACTGCGAATAGAAGAGCATTTTTTCGGTAACGGTCGTTTTGCCGGCGTCGATGTGCGCGACGACGCCGATATTCCGTAGCTTTTCGAGGTTCGCGGACGACGTTTTTTCTTTGGCCATGGGGCTTCTCCGACGCAAAAAGGGCGAGCGCCGCGCCGACGAAACGGACGCGACGGCGGACGGGGAACAAAACGCGATTTCGGCGGGCGGAACCGCGTTTCGACGGAACGAAACGTCGGGCCGACCGAAAACGGCGAGGCGCGGAACGGTTTCGACGCGCAAAACGCCCGTCCATTTTAACGCTTCGAACGCCGTCGCGCAAGGGGCGCCGACCGTTTCCGCGTTTTTTCCCTCGTTTTGTCGACGCGGGGAATCGTTAGTTTCGTCGCTTTTTGCCCCGTCTTTTTATTTAGCCCAAATTTTGTCGTAAATTAATTAATAGGCGAAAAGCGAAAGGCCGCGCCGTCGAACGGTTTCAAAAAAAAAGTAAAATGGGAAGGCGTTGTAAAACGGAACGGTCGCGACGGTAAAACGGGGCGCTTTGGCGAACGCGGCGGGAAAAATCGAAAAATTTTTCGACGAACGGCGAAAAAAAGCTTGATTTTCGTTTTCGCGTTGGTTACAATCGATTTCGACGCTGGAAAGAGCGTTCGCTTCGCCGTTATTTTTACGTTTTTTTACGTCGAAAGGGAAAATTATGTCGTCTTCGTTGAATCGTCGTTCCTTCCTGGGCGCCGCGGCCGCGTCGGCGTTCGCCCCGTATTTCTTTAGCTCCGCGTCGGGCGACGACAAAGCCGTCCCCGGTTTCGATCAAACGAAGACCGACGCCGCGAAAAACGGTTGGCAACCGTACACCGACCGCAAACTTCGCGTCGGGCTCGCCGGATACGGCTTCTGCAAATTCGGCGCCGAGTTCGAGTTCCAAAATCACCCGAACGTCGAGCTGGTCGCCGTTACCGACCTGATCCCGGAGCGTTGCGCCGCGTTCGCGCAACGGGTGAAGTGCGAAAAAACCTACCCGTCGCTCGAAGAAATGGTCAAGGACGATTCGATCGAAGCGATCTTCTGCGCCACCGACGCGCCGTCGCACGCCAAACACGCGATCCTTTGCCTTGAACACGGAAAACACGTCGCGCACGCGGTGCCGGTCTTCTACGGCGACGTCGAGTGGGCCGACAAGCTCCTCGAATGCGTCAAGAAAAATCGCGGCCTGAAATACGCCATGTTCGAAACGTCCGTCTTCCACGACGACTTGTACGCGATGGAAAAAATTTACAAAGCGGGCGGTTTCGGGCGCATTATCTACTCCGAAGGCGAATATTTCCACACGAAAGAACCGGGCGCTCCCGCGTATCCGTCGTTCGGCGATTGGCGCAAAAACGGGACGCCCCTTTGGTACCCGACCCACGCCACGGCGTATTATGTCGGCGTTACGCACAAAAGTTTCACGGAAGTTTCCGCGCAGGGAATCATGCCGTTCGACAATCCGAACCCGACGCCGAACGGATCCGGGAACGTTTTCACCGGCGAAGTCGGCTTCTTTAAAACGAGCGAAGGCGGTATTTCGCGGATGGCGTGCTGCAACGCTTACGGAACCTACCTCGAAGCCGGGCGCGTTCGCGGCGAGATCGGCGGGATGGACGCGACGTATCAGCCGTTCGACTCTTCTTACGTCGGAAACGGCGACGGGCGGCGCATTGTCGCGGCGCTTGGCGACAAGATCCGCAAACCGGCCCTGCCGCCGGGGGTGAACGCCGGAGGACACGGCGGGGCGCACGGGTACCTCGGTTGCGACTTTGTCGACGCGATCCTTAAAGATCAGGACACGGCGGTGGGGATCATCGACGCCTTGAACATGACCGTTCCGGGATATTACGCGCACCTGAGCGCCGTGAAAGGCGGCGAAACGCTGAAGATCCCGCAATATTCGCTCTGATTTTGCGACGAACGCCGGGGCGTTCGGGACGGCCCGGACGCTCGACGAAGCCGACGCGGACGTTGAGAACGCTTCGCGTCGGCGGGGCGTTGTTTCTTGCGAAGCTTGAATTTCGGCGTTTTCGTTAAAATTGGAACGGCTCGACGGCGATTCGCGCGGTTTTTTGAACCGGGGCGCTTGACGTTTTTATATTTTCGCGTTATATGAACAATTACGATGAAGATTGCGAACGAAGAGCGGCGCGGTTGATTTCTTTCGACGGCTCCGAGAACGTTGGATTTTTAATCTTTTACGCATTGAAAATCGGCGGTCGTCGCGAACGACGCTTTTCGTTGCAAATTTCGTCGGCTTGTCCGCCGCCGACGGTCGTCGGAAGCGACGGCGTTTTTTTATTTGCATACGAGGAGCTGTTTCAATGACGAACTCTGTTAAACTGGGGGGGGGGGGTAAACGACGCGGTTTTACCCTCGTCGAACTTTTGGTGGTTATCGCGATCATCGGCATTTTGATCGGGTTGCTGTTGCCGGCCGTTCAGGCGGCGCGCGAAGCGGCCCGACGCATGCAGTGCACGAACAACATGAAGCAGTGGTTGCTGGCGATCCAAAACCACCACGACGTCAACGATTACCTGCCGTCGCAATTCGCTTGGGGCGGCGGCGTTAAATCCTATCGCTTCAGCGCGAACTATCAGCTTCTGCCGTACATGGAGCAAGCGGCGCTGAAAGACGCGATCGACGGCAATACGAACCTCACCCAACCTTGGCTCCCGTCGTCGGACGGTAGCGAAGCGTGGAAAATCCGCACGACGAAACTGACGACGCTCCTTTGCCCGTCCGACTCGAAAGCGGGCGAGCTCGTGAAACTTGGCGCCGGGCACAACCACGACGGACGCCCGGGGAACATCGTAGTCTGCATGGCCGACGCCGTCGCGCGCCTCGACAACACGAACGACACTTCGAATAAACCCGAGTACGACGGGATCGGCGGCACGCGTCTGGTGAGCAAAAACGTCGGCGAAGGGAACTGCGAACACCGCTCCGTTTTCCACTATTATAAACGTTGGAATCTCTCCGGGATCACCGACGGCACGAGCAACACGATCGCGTGTTCCGAAGCGTGCGCCGGCGACTACACCGAAACGAAAATTCGCGGCGCGATGGTCTTCTACGCCGGTTTCGACACCGGAACCTGGGTTTCGAAACCGAGTCTCTGCATGAACCAACGCGGCGACGATCCGGGAACTTACGCCGGCACGATCATTCAACACCCGCGTTGCGGCAACTGGCTCGACGGCCTTCCGCGCCTGACCGGTTTCAACGCGGTGATGCCGCCGAACTCCCCGTCCTGCGGCAAGTACAATCAGGAACAATCGCAAGTCGCGTTCTACACCGCGACGAGTTACCACTCCGGCGGCGTTAACTGCGGTTTCTTCGACGGTTCCGTCCGCTTCATTCCGGACACCGTCGACACCAACGGGCTGGCCGACATTCCGACCGGGAAACACCTGACCGGCAAGAGCCCGCTCGGCGTCTGGGGCGCGATGGGTTCCCCGAACGGCGGCGAAACGAACGCTTCGCTCTGATCGCGTCGACGTTGCGACTTTAACGGTCGTTGGAATTTTGCGTTCGTCCGCTTTCGCCCTTGAGGAACGGGAGCGGGCGGACGCTCCGTTTTTTCGCGTCGGAAGCGATTTCGGCGCGCTTAGCTTGAAACTTTCGACGCCGATCGGCGAAAGACGGCGTCGACAAACTTTATAAGAAGGACGAAAAAATGTTGAAGAAAAGCGTCGCGATTTTCTCGACGGCTCTCGTCGCCGTCGTCGCCCTCGGGTGCGTCAAATCGAACAAACCGAGCGATATGGGCGATCTCGGCGGTTGCCTCGTGAAGGTAACGCAAGACGGCGCGCCGCTCGAAGGCGCCGACGTGATTTTCCACGCCCAAGACGAAGCGAATAAAAAATACACCCCGAGCGGGCGCACGAACGAAAAGGGCGAAGCGAAGATCAAAACTTACGGGTTCGAAGGCGTTCCGGCGGGCGAATATAAGGTTACCGTTACGAAATTGCACATCGAAGAGGGCAATGTCGTCGTCGCCGAAGACGGCTCCGAAACGGTCGAAGGCGGTTCGGAATATCAAGTCGTCGACGCGGAATTTCGCGACGTCAACACGACCCCGTTGAGCGTTACGGTCACCGACCCGATGACCGAAGTTCCGGTTTTCGACGTCGGCGCCGCCGTCGAAGACGAGACGCAAGGGATGTGATCCGCGTTTTCTGGGATCGCAGGCAAAAAACGAACGCCGGGACGCTTTCGGAAGCGGCTCGGCGTTTCGCGTTTCTTGCGGCGGGAGAAGCGCGGGCGGCCGTTTTACGCGGTTTTTCGTCCGACGAAGAGCCCGAGAACGCCGAACGTCATCGAGATTCGGCGCGGCTCGGCGACGCCGTTGCGACGCATCCGTTCGAGGATCGCGTCCGGCGAGTCGAACGCGTCGACGCTTTCCGGCAGGTAACGGTACGCGTCGGAGCGGTTTTTCGCGATCGTTTGGCCGATCTTCGGCAGGACGCGATGAAAATAGAAACGGAAAATCGGCGCGAAGATCGGGAATTTCGTCGGCGAAAATTCCAGGATGGCGACGACGCCGCCCGGTCGGCAAACGCGAACCAATTCGGCGACGCCGCGTTCCGGGTCGATCATGTTGCGGAGGCCGAACGACACGGTCGCCGCGTCGAAACGGTTTTCCGGGAACGGCAGGTTCAAGCCGTCTCCTTCGATAAATTCGACGCCGGGCGCTTTTTTCCGCGCGAGTTCGAGCATCTCCGGGACGAAGTCGACGCCGACGGTTCGCAGTTCCGCCGCGAACGGTTTGCGTTCGAAGCGCCGACGTTCCTCGACGACGACGTCGCCGGTGCCGGTCGCGACGTCGAGCGTTTCGACGATTTTGGTTTCTCTATTTTGCCCGGATTCGCCAAGTTCCGCGTCGAGACGCTTGAAAACTTCGCGAACGAGCCGCCGTCGCCAAAACGGGGCGAGCCCGACGGAGAGCAAATTGTTCAAAAAGTCGTATTTCGGCGCGATTTCTCCGAACATGCCGCGGACGCGTTCGGGGGTTTTGTCGACGGTCGGTTTCGACGCGGACATCGGCGGGCCTTTCCAATCTTGAAATTGACGTTATACTTAAAGAGAAGCGGTCGCGTCGGTCGAAAAAACGGAAGCGACGCGACTATTATAACGAATTTTTCGCCGTCGACCAGCGAAGGGGCGGCGTTTTCGGACGATTTTGCGAAATTTAGGAGTTTTCGACATGACGAAAAAACGTCTCGACGTTTACGCGCTTCCGGAACTCGCGCCGGAGTTGCCGCCGGACGGCGCGTCGGTCGCGATCGACGTGCTGCGAGCGACGACGACGATCGCGACGGCGTTGGCCGCGGGAGCGGAGAAAGTCGTTCCGTTCCGAACGGTCGACGAGACGTTCGCGGCGAAGAGGGCGATTCTCGAAAGCCATCCGGACGCCGCGGGGCGAATTTTGCTCGGCGGCGAACGAAAAGGACTCCCGATCGACGGGTTCGATCTCGGGAACTCGCCCGACCTTTACGACGAGGCGACCGTTCGCGGAAAAACGCTTCTTTTCACGACGACGAACGGGACGAAGGCGATTTTGCGCTGTCGCGGCGTCGTTTTGACGGCGGCGTTCGTCAACGCGTCGGCGGTCGTCGAGCGGCTTTTGCGCGACGATTTTTCGCAAATTTCGCTTGTTTGCGCCGGAACGGACGGCCAGTACACGGAGGAGGATCTGCTTCTCGCCGGGCTTTTGGCCGACCGGCTGACGCTCGCCAGAACCGGGTTCGCGCTGAACGTTCAAGCGGAGGTCGCTCGAGAACATTGGCGGCAAACGCGGTCGACGCCGCTCGTCGAAGCGTTGTCGGCGAGTCGCGGCGGGCAAAACTTGAAGCGGATCCGCTTGGCGAAGGACGTCGCGGACGCCGCCCGGGTCGATCGGCTCGACGTCGTTCCGGAATATCGCGTCGGAGAAATTCGACTCGACGCCGCTTTTAAAGCCGGAAAATAAGCGTATAATACACAACGAGTAAAACGAACGAATCGCGAGCGGTCGCGGCGTTCGTCGGTTTGGCCGTCGAAAAGCGTCGAAAGGCGCGGCTCGGCGGCGAGATAAACGGAAGGAAATGAAACGATGCGGATGGAAGACTTGGTCGCGCTTTGCAAACGTCGCGGCTTCCTGTTTCAATCGAGCGAAATTTACGGCGGGCTCAACGGTTTTTGGGACTACGGGCCCTTGGGCGTCCTCCTCAAAAAGAACGTCAAGGACGCGTGGTGGCAAGACATGGTCGTCGGCCACAACGAAATGAAAGTCCTTCCGGGCGCTCCCGGCAAATTTGAAATGGCCGGGCTCGACTGCACGATCATTATGCACCCGCAAGTTTGGAAGTGCTCCGGGCACTACGACCTCTTCCACGACTTCATGATCGACTGCCGCGAAACGAAGCGCCGTTACCGTTTCGACCACGTGAAAGGGCGTTGGGTCTCCGGGCTCAAACACGGCGAAAACGGCGCGCCGGCCGAGCAGGTCAAAGTTTTCGTTACGACGCTCGAGACGGAAGGCGTTCAGGACGCGCTCGATCAGGCGGCGCTGAAATATTTCGGACTGCGCAAAAAAGATCTCGATTCGCTCGTTTGGGAAGGCGACGTTACGGCCATCTCCGACTTCGAAACGCCCGATTTCTCGAACGTCGTCGGCCCGGACGCCAAGCGCGTCGGAACGCTCACCGAACCGCGCGAGTTCAATTTGATGTTCAAAACGATCGTCGGCGCTCTTGGGGGCGAAGACGACGCCGCGTTCCTTCGTCCGGAGACGGCGCAGGGAATCTTCGTCAACTTCAAGAACGTCGTCGACAGCGCCCGCGTTCGCGTTCCGTTCGGCGTCGCGCAGATCGGGAAAAGTTTCCGCAACGAGATCACGCCGCGCAACTTCACGTTCCGAAGCCGCGAATTTGAGCAAATGGAGATCGAATTCTTCTGCCGACCGGACGAATCGGAGCAATGGTACCGCTTCTGGAGAGACCGCCGCTTCCAATGGTACGTCGACATGGGGCTTGCGAGCGAACGGCTCCGAATGCGCGAACACGACAAAGCGGAGTTGGCGCACTACTCCGTCGGAACGGCGGACATCGAATACGCGTTCCCGTTCCTCTCCGAGGGCGAGTTCGGCGAGCTTGAAGGCGTCGCGCACCGCGGCGATTTCGACCTCCGGTCGCATTCGGAAGGGAAGCTGGTGCGCGAAGGAAGCGAGCTCGTCCTCGAACGCGACGCCAACGGCGCTCCGAAGTGGCGAGGAAGCGGGAAAGACCTTTCCTATTACGACGATATCCGCAAAGAACGCTTCGTCCCGCACGTCGTCGAACCGAGTTCCGGCGCCGACCGCGCGACCTTGGCCTTCCTCTGCGAAGCGTACAACGTCGACAAAGCGCCGACGACCGAAGCCGGGAAGGAAGAGGAACGCGTCTATTTGAAGTTGCATCCGCGTTTGGCTCCGGTCAAAGCGGCGGTCTTCCCGCTCGTCAAGAAAGACGGAATGCCGGAAGTCGCGGCCGAAATTTACGGCGAGCTCAAGAAAAAAATGTCGGTGCAATACGACGAAAAGGGCGCTGTCGGACGGCGGTATCGTCGGCAAGACGAGATCGGAACGCCGTTCTGCGTTACCGTCGACGGGCAAACCCTGCAAGACGGAACGGTTACGATCCGAGACCGCGACACGCTCGAGCAGACCCGCGTCAAAAAAGACGACCTGGTCGCCGAATTGGAAGGCCGGATTAACGGCTGAAAAGCGGACGTTCGCCGCCGCTCGTCGACGTCGACGCCAATCTCCGGCGTCGGCGAGCGGTCGCGTTCGGCCTCGAAGAAATCTTGATTATTGAACGAAAATGAGCGACGCGAAACGACGAGCGGCGGCGAGAAAATTCGCAAATTTCTGGAAAGACAAGGGTTACGAAAAGGGCGAAAGCCAGCCGTTTTGGCTCGCGCTCCTTCGCGACGTCTTCGGCGTCGAGAATCCCGAGGCGGCGATCTCCTTCGAAGGTCGGGTGAAACTCGCGCAAACGAGCTTCATCGACGGTTTTATCGACGCGACGAAAGTTCTCGTCGAGCAAAAGTCGCGAAACAAGGACTTGCGCAAGCCGATCAAACAGTCGGACGGCTCGTTTTTGACGCCGTTTCAACAGGCGAAACGCTACTCCGCGGAGCTGCCGTATTCGAAGCGGCCCCGTTGGATCGTCGTTTGCAACTTCCGCGAATTCCTCGTTTACGATATGGAGACGCCGACCGGCGAACCGGAAAGCGTCGCGCTCGAAAACCTGCCGTCCGAGTACGACCGCCTTCAATTTCTCGTCGACGAAGCGGCCGAAGTCGTTCGCAAAGAAACGGAAGTTTCGCTCCAAGCGGGCGAGCTCGTCGGGGTCTTGCACCGCGAATTGTTGAAGGAGTACAAAGATCCGACGAGTCCGTCGGCGACGCGTTCGTTGAACGTTCTTTGCGTTCGGCTTGTGTTTTGCCTTTACGCCGAGGACGCGGGCGTTTTCGAGCGGAACCAGTTTCACGATTACCTGAAATCGTTCAAAATTCAGGACGCGCGCCGGGCGTTGATCGACCTGTTTCAGGTTCTCAATCAGACGCCGGAGGAGCGCGACCCGTATTTGGACGATCGGCTCGCCGCGTTCCCTTACGTTAACGGCGGGCTTTTCGCGGAGGCCGACGTTGAAATTCCGCGTCTCACCGGCAAAATCGTCGACGTTATTCTTCACGACGCGAGCGAAAATTTCGATTGGAGCGCGATCAGCCCGACGATTTTCGGCGCGGCGTTCGAGAGCGCTTTGAATCCGGAAACGCGGCGTTCCGGCGGAATGCATTACACGTCGGTGGAGAATATTCACCGCGTCGTCGACCCGCTTTTCTTGGAGGCGTTGAACGACGAGCTTTCGGAAATCCTGTCGGCGAAATGCGAAACGACCCCGCAAAAAAGGGAGCGAAACGCGCGGCTCGCCGAGTTTCGGAAGAAATTGGCGAGTTTGACCTTCCTGGATCCCGCGTGCGGCTCCGGCAATTTTCTAACGGAAACGTATATTTCGTTGCGACGTTTGGAAAACGAAGCGTTAAGAGCGGCCAACGACCAAAAATCGCTCCTGAACGTCGCCGACGTCGTTCAGGTTTCCATCGGGCAGTTTTACGGGATCGAGATCAACGATTTCGCCGTCGCCGTCGCGCAAACGGCCCTTTGGATCGCCGAATCGCAGATGTTGCGGGAAACGGAGGACGTCCTGCAGGTCGAACTCGAATTCCTCCCGTTGAAGCGGTACGCGAACGTCGTCGAGGGGAACGCGCTTCGGCTCGATTGGCGGAAACTGGCGCCCCCGAACGGATTTTCGTTCATTATCGGCAACCCGCCGTTCGTCGGTCATCAGTATCAAACGGAAGATCAAAGAAAAGATATATCAAGCGTTTACGTCGACGAGCGCGGCGAGCCGTACAAGGCGGCGGGAAAGATCGATTACGTCGCCGGTTGGTATTTTAAGGCCGCGGAGCTGACGGCTTTCGAGCGCGAACGGGGCGCCGGGACGCGAACGGCGTTCGTTTCGACGAACTCGATCGCGCAGGGCGAGCAGGTCGCCGCCGTTTGGAAACCGTTGCGGGAACGCTTTAACGTTGAAATCGAGTTCGCGCGCCGTTCGTTCCGTTGGGACGCAGAGTCGACCGACAAAGCGAATGTTCATTGCGTTATCGTCGGGTTCAAAGCTTCTTTGTCGCCTGAAATGTTAACTTGGGGGGGGGGGGCAAAATGGGCGACCGTGAATCGCGTCCCGCGCCGAAGCGAATTTTCGACGGCGAACGGGTGGAGATCGTTCAAAATATCAACGCGTATTTAACCGACGGGCCGCAGGTTTTTATCGAAAATCGTAAAGCGCCGCTTTCGCCCGACGCGCCGCCGATGTTGAAAGGGAACCAACCGACCGACGGCGGCGCTTTGATTATCGAAGCGGCGGATTACGACGAGTTTGTTCGACGCGAACCGGCGGCGAAAAAGTATATTAAAAAATTGCTGGGCGCCGCGGAATTTATCAACGGGAAAAAACGGTATTGCCTGTGGTTGGTCGGCGTCGAACCGTCCGAACTGAGAAAAATGCCGTTGGTAATGGAACGCGTCGCTCGTTGCCGCGCAATGCGAGAAGCGAGCGTCGACGCCGGCGCAAGAAAATTAGCGAGTCGTCCGACGGAATTTCGAGAGACTAATAATCCGAAGACTTACCTTGCGGTTCCGTGCGCGTCTTCCGAAAGGCGAAGGTATGTTCCGATCGGTTTTTTGAATAGCGAAACGATAGCGACTAATTTATTGCTAACCGTGCCCCATGCGACGCTATACCATTTCGGCGTAATGACTTCAAGCGCGCATATGGCGTGGACGCGCGCCGTTTGCGGACGGCTTAAAAGCGATTACCGTTATTCGGCGACGGTCGTTTACAACAATTTCCCCTGGCCGACGCCGACCGACGCGCAGCGGGCGGAGATCGAACGAACGGCGCGCGCCGTGTTGGACGCCCGGGCGCTTTTCCCCGATTCGTCCCTAGCGGATCTGTACGACGAACTCGTTATGCCGCAAGAACTTCGCGACGCGCATCGTCGCAACGACGAGGCCGTCGAACGAGCGTTCGGGTTCCCGAAAGGCGCGTCCGAATCCGCCGTCGTCGCGGAGTTAATGAAACGTTATTCCGATTTAGTCGCCGAAAAATAACGTTCGCCAAACCGGGCCGCGCGACGAAAAAAGTCGCGAATTTTCGTCGCGCCGGGCGGCGCCGCTTGCTTTTTTGCTCCGTCGGCGTATAATAACGGGGGCGGCGTTTTCGGCGGCGTTAGGACGCGGCGGAAATGAAAAACGTCGCAAATTTAAAGGAGGATAGCGAAATGAGACAAACGAATCCCCCGAAACCGAAAAAAGCGACGATGCTCGGCGTCGGCTTGGACAACGCGGACGGCGACAAACGGTTGACGCGCGGGAAAAACTTTACGCTCGTCGGCGGAAGCGCGGAGACGCACGCCGTTATGCAGGAGACCGCGGTCAAGATCAACGAGCGGCTCGACAAAAAGGGAAAACGGCTCGAAGACGTGTCGCCGCAAGAGTTTCGCGATATTTTATACGACGTCGCCGACAAAATCGGACGGCGTTAAAGTCGTTGCGTTTTGCTTATATTAACGCCGCGAACGGTTCGGCGTTGTTTTATCTATTTTACTAAAGCGTAAAGGGAGCGAAGATGGCTTGGTTTTCCGAAGAAGGTCGTTTGACGAAAGAGAGGATCCTCGAACTGACGCGCCGCGCCGCCGAGGAGGCCCGCGAGCGAATCTGTCGCGATCCGAAGCGCGTTCTTTTGCTCCCGCCGGATATTACGCGGGCGCACAGCGGTTCCGGTTGGATCGTCGAGGAATTTTACAAAATTTTCTCGAAGACCGCCGACGTTTGGGCGATCCCGACGCTCGGCCAACACGTTCCGCACACGCCGGAGCAAAACCGTTGGATGTTCGGTTCGATCCCGGAAGAGAAAATTTTGGCGCACGACTGGCGCGACGGTTCGACGCTTATCGGCGAAGTTCCGGCGAGTTACGTCGAAGAAGCGTCGAACGGCAAAGCTAATTGGGCGATTCCGATCGCGCTGAACACGCCGCTCGTGAAGGAAAAATGGGATCTGGTGATCAACGTCGGGCACGTCGTCCCTCACGAAGTCCTCGGTTTCGCGAACCACAATAAAAACTACTTCATCGGCCTCGGCGGAAAACCGACGATCTGCGCGTCGCACATGATGGCGGCCTGCTGCGGCATCGAAAACAACCTGGGCAACCTCCTCACCCCGCTTCGCCGATGCTACAACAAGGCGGAAGACGAGCTGCTCGGGTTCCTGCCGGACTTCTATTTCGAAGTTACGATGGCTTACGACGAAAACGGAAACCTCGGCCACACCGGCGTTTACGTCGGCGACGAGTTGGACGTTTACCTCGAGGCGGCCCGCGCGTCGCGGCGTCAAAACGTTACGATCACGCCGCCGCTCAAAAAAGTCGTCGCCGTCATGCAAGGGGACGAATTTCATTCGACCTGGGTCGCGAACAAAGCGATCTACCGCGCGCGGATGGCGATGGCCGACGGCGGCGAGTTGCTGATCGTCGCGCCGGGGCTGAAACGTTTCGGCGAACAGGCGGAAGTCGACGCGCTCATCCGCAAATACGGCTATTCCGGGACGGAAAACGTGATGCGGCTTTGGAAAACGGAGCCGATTTTGCAGGATTTGACGCACGGAACGGCGCACTTGATCCACGGTTCGTCGGAAGGGCGCTTCAAGATCACGTACGCGCCGGGCGGCGGGCTGACGAAAGAAGAAATTGAAAGCGTTTGCTTCGGGTACGCCGATTTGGCCGAAACGCTCGACCGTTACGATCCGAAAAAGATGAAAAACGGTTTCAACGTCATGCCGGACGGCGAGGAGGTCTTCTTCATCGACACGCCGAGCGCCGGGCTTTGGTCGGTCGCGGAAAAGATGGAAGGCCGCGACGCGTAAACGCTGAAAACGCTTGACTTAACGCGGAAAACGAAACGCCTTGAGAATCGGGGGAAACTTCGGTTCGCAGGGCGTTTTTTTGTCGCGTCGGGGCGTTTTTGAGCGCAAAAAAAACGCAAAACGCCGGAACCGACGCTTTGCGTTTCGCGTTAAAAATGAGAAAGCCGGGACGCGGCGGTCAGGCGCGGTCGACGAACGTCGAGGCGGCGACGGTCGACGCGACTTTCGACGACGAACCGTAAGTTTTCGCCTGATAAGCCAACAGCGTCATCGCGGCGATCGCCAAAAACGCGGCGGCGAGCGCGATGAAAACGTCGAACAAACCGACCGCCCGAGTTCGCAACTGCCTGATCAACAGCGCCGGAATCGCGAGCAAAATCAAACCGAGCGCGTCGAAACACGCCAAAAACGCGATCGCGCCGCCTCCGTATTTCGCAAACGCAACGCCGTTCGCGGCGAGCAAGCCCAAGAGGAAGATCGCGCCGAGCAAAAGGAACGGTTTCGCCGAACCGAACGAAGCGCCGCTCTTCGGCTCCTTCGCTTTTTTGGCTTTCGGCTCCTTGGGGGCTTTCGGCGTCTTCGGGGCTTTTACTTTTTTCGCTTTTTTGCCCTTTTTACCGGCGGGCGCGTCCGACGGCGGAACGAGCCCGGCTTCGTCGCCGAACGGCGCTTCAAACGGCTCTCCGGGGAGCGCTTCGACCGATTCGGATTCGGAAAATTCGCCCGCCAAACCGCCGAACGACTCGTCGGACGCGGAATCGGCGGAGTCGAAGGGGGACGGCGACGCGTCGCTCGGCGTATCGCCGTCAAAACCGCCGAAGGGCGAGGCGTCGGCGTCTTGCGAACCGCTCAACGACGCGAAAAAGTCGTCGTCGCCGTTGGAATCGTCGGGTTTCGTAAAGAGATCGTCAAGATCGTTATTTTCTTCATTCGCGCGAGACACGGGACGCCCTCTCTTATGTCAAAATTACCTTGGCGTCGCGTCCGGCGGACGCGCGGCGCTCGAGCCGATCCGTTCGGTCGACGCGACGTTCGACCGCCGCCGTCGGGCGCAAAAACGAGAAAAGGATCCGAGCGCAAAACGGCTGTTCTCTCCATTATAATTCAAATTTCCCCAATTTCCAGAAAAAAGTCGCGAATAAACGCCGATTTTTTCTCTTTCGCCCTCTTTTTTCGCTTTTTCGTCGGAACAATTGGAAAAATTGGACGACTCGACCGCGCGATTGGGGGAGCGGGCGAAAATTTAACGGCGTTCGGTCGAGCGAGCGCGTCGCGTTCTACGTTGGAAAGTCGGTCGCGTCCGGAAGTCGACGGGTTCGGCGGACGGCGCTTCGAAAAAAGCAACTCGTCGGCGCTTCGGCGTCGGCCAAGAAAAAGGAAACGAAAAATGACGGAACACGAACGCGAACACGAGGAATTGGCGAAAAAACCGAGCTCTCTGGTCGGACGCGAGGCGCCGACGTTCGAAGCGGACGCGCTTTTGCCGGACGGAACGATCGGGCGGATTTCGTTCGAAGAATATCGAGGGCGTCCGACGCTGTTGATTTTTTACGCGCTCGATTTTTCCTGCGTTTGTCCGACGCAGATCGTCGCGTTTTCGGACGCGCTCGACGAATTTGAGTCGGCGAACGTCGGCCTTGTCGCCGTTTCGGTCGACAGCGTTTACGCGCACGCCGCCTGGGCCGCGACGCCGCGTTCGCTCGGCGGCGTCGAGGGGGTTCGCTTCCCGTTGGTCGCCGACTTGACGAAACGGATCGCCGACGAATACGGCGTTTTGGATTGCGAACGGGGCGTCGCGCGGCGGGCGCTCGTTTTGATCGACGCGGACGGGATCGTTCAGGCGGAGCTCGAATACGGGAAACCGTTCGGGCCGTCGGTCGAGGAAACGCTGAGGTTGGCGCGGGGGCTCGCTTATCACGTCGAGACCGGCGAAACCTGTCCGACCGATTGGCGCGAAGGGGACGAGGGGATCCCCGACGATCCGGACGCCGCCGAAGAGTATTATCGCGAACGTTTCGCCGACGAAGAGCGCGACGTCGAGGAGGAAATCGAAGAGGAAATTCTCGAAATTGAGATCTCCGAAACGGAAGACGACGACGCGGATGACGACGGGCAAACGGGAGAACGCGACGAAAAAAAGGACGAAAAGCGCGAAAAAAAGGAGCGAAAAGAGGAGGAAAAGGAAGAAAAAAAGAAGGAAAAAGGGAAAGATAAGTAAAAAAACGACGAAGCGCGACCGCCCCGGCTCGGCGTCGGCGGCGTTTCGGGTATAATCGTTCGCAACGTCGGGCGGCGTCGGGCGCTCGGCGTCGCGTTGTTTCTTGCGTTCGTCGCCCGTTCGTCCGTCCTTGAAAAGGAGCCGTCGTTATGCCGAAGTCGAAAAAATCTCCTTACGCTTCCTGCGGAAACTGCGAGTCGCGGAGAACGGAACGACCGGTAAAAAGCGCGGAGTCGACGAAACCGGCGGAAAACGTAAAGGAGACGAAGTCGGCGGAAAACGCAAAACCGGCGCGGCGGCCGAAAAAATCGGAGGTTCCGCCCGAACGGCTCTGCGAATTTTGCGACGCGAAGTGCTGCCGGTATTTCGCCCTGCCGATCGACAAGCCGACGACGTTCGAGGAGTTCGATTACGTTCGCTGGTACCTGCTGCACGAGCGAGCGTCGGTTTTCGTCGAGAACGGCGATTGGTTTTTGCTCGTTCACACCCCTTGCAAAGAGCTGGGCCCGGACAACCGTTGTCAGATTTATGAAACGCGGCCGCAAATTTGTCGCGAGTATTCGACGACGCGATGCGAGTACGACGATTTATTCGTTTTCGAACAATATTTCGAGACGCCCGAGCAGGTCGAAGAATACGCCGTCGCGACGCTGGGGCCGAGGCCGGAAGCGGTCGCGGCGAAAAAAACGGCGAAAAAACGAGGCCGCGCCTCGACGGGAAAATCGACGAAACGCGGCTCTTGATTCGGTAAATCGAGAACGACCGTTAAAATCGTCAAGGCTTCCAGCGATACGACGCGGCCGATTTCGCCGGCAGTTCCGCGACGAACGAACCGCCGGGGAAGCGGATCGTCGCCGAGCGTTTTTCGTTCGAGTCGTTCAGCGCGACGACGGCGAGCGTTCCGTCCGGATTTTGAGCGGCGACGCAATGGAATCCGTCGACGCCGTCCTTCGTTTCGACCGTCGAGGCGATTCGGCGAGAGTCCGGCGCGAACGCCTTCGCAAGGTGGGCGATATCGTAAAAATGCGAATAACGCTCGACCGTTTTGAAGTCTTCGGCCGACAAATTCACGGCCCCGAAACACTTGTCGCACCCGCCGGGACGGAACGGGCCGCGCTTCGTGTCGAGCATGAAGTTCCAAACGATAACGCCGCGGCAGTCGGCTTCGAGCGTTCCGATCGAGATTTCGCGGGTGAACCACGTCAGGTCTTTTTCGAAGGAGTATCCCCAGGCGCCGATCGACTGTTCGGTGAAATAGAGCTCTTTGTCGGGGCGGGCGTCGCGAACGCGCTTCATTTCCGAGACGTCGCCGCCGTAAGCGTGGTACGCGGCTCCGGCGAGGTATCGCGCCGCTTCGGCGTCTTCGTAAACGCGGAGCGGGTAGCCGAATTGGTCGCGGCATTCCGGCTTGTTCATGTCGTAATTGAAGTTGTGGTCGAACGCGACGATTTTCGTCGCCGGGAAGGCTTCGCGCATTTTCGGGCCCAGGACTTTCACAAATTCGCGCTGTTCCTGCCAGGTCATGAAGAGCGACGCCGAGTTGCCGCGGTTGAGCGGTTCGTTTTGCATCGTGATCGCGTAAATTTCGACGCCTTCGGCCTTCATCGCTTCGACGTATTTAACGAAATAGGTCGCGTAATCGTCGTAATATTTCGGGTTGAGGCGGCCGCTCGTCCACGATTCGAACGGGCGGAGCGACTCCAAGTCCTCGACTTTCATCCACGGCGGGCACGTCCACGGCGACGCCATGATCTTCAAGTTCGGGTTGATCGCCAAAATTTCTTTCAGCGCCGGGATCACGTATTCGCGGTCTTCGGACGACAGGGCGAAGTTTTCGATTCCCGGTTTTTCGCAGAGGGAAAATTCGCTCAGCGAGAAGTCGGAGCAGCCGATTGAGACGCGGACGAAACCGAAACCCAGCCCGACGGTCGGATCGAACGTTTCGACGAGGAGCGCGCGGCGGTCTTCCGGCGTCATTTTGAAGAGATTGCACGCGGTCGAGCCGGTGATCGCGGCGCCGAATCCGTCGAGCGTTTGGAACGTTTCGCTCGGGTCGAGGGCGACGGCGATTTCGGTCGCGGCGGCGTTTTCGTCGGCGATCGTAAGGAACGAACGGCGGAAAAGTTGGCTTTGGTCGCCGGTCGTCGTGAAAGCGACGGCTTGTCCGGCGGGCGTTTGGGCGACGTCGAACAGCTCGACCGGGCGCGTCGGATCGTCGGCGAAAACGAGAGCCGACGTTGAAGCGAACGCGAGCGCCGTCGCGAGGAAGCGGGAAAATAAGGTCGACATAACGGCCTCCTTATAAAACAAGGGCAAACGAATAAACGCCGCTTCGAACGGGTCGAAAGCGGCGCGACGCCGGGCGGCGTCGCGGCGGCGAAGAACGCGACCGAGACGCCGATTTTTCCGGTTTAACGAAGATTAGCGATTGACGCTCAAACGGCGACGGGCTTCGAAGCGGGGACGCGTCGCGGCTCCATCGCTTCGGCGATGTTGTGCAGGTGCTCGTAAACCCGGCGCCAGGCGTTGAGCTGGTAGTCGACCGCGACGACGGCCTGCGGGTCGAGGCGTTCTTCGAACATCGAATGGAGGAAACGTTCGCGAATTTCTTTCACTCGAGCGACGTAGCGAACGCGGCGGGCGTTCATCTCTTCGAGAAGATTTTCGCGCGGGCCCCATTCGGCGAACGTTTTGCCGATCCATTCGAGGGATTCCGCCGCGTAACCGAGCAGCTCGACGAACGAATCGTCGATTTCGCGCGGCGTCGGGAGCTCCAGCTCTTTCAGTTTGAGGTTCGATTTCAGGACGCCGACGAAGTAGTCGCTGATCGTTTCGAGTTCCTCCGCGAGGCGCACCTGTTCGCGAGCGGAAAACGCGACGTCGACCGTGAAGGCGCGCGTCGTCAATCCGGAAATGAAGTCGATCGTCTCGTCCTGGCGGTCGTCGAGCGTTTTTTCAAGCGCGAACGACTCTTCGACGAGCGTCGGGTTTTCGAAATTTTCCGATTTCAACGTCGCCAAATCGCGCGCCAACGTTTGGCAGTCGCCGAACATCCGTTGGATTTCGAGGCGCGAACGCTCGATGCCGACGATCGGGTCGTCGTTGGTGAAGGACGCCAAACCGGTCGTCGAAACGCGTTTTTTCGGTTTCGAAGCGCGATCGGGCGCGATCTTCGTCAAAAACGCCGCCGAAGCGCCGACGAACGGGAGGAAAACGAGCGTGTTCGTAACGTTAAAGAGCGAGTGCGTCAGCGCGATCTTGCCGACGTCGTCCAGGCCCCAGCGGGCTCCGAGCGCGTTCACCGTCGGGAGCAGAATCGGGAAGAAAATCGCCAGCGCCCAGCAGACGCCGACGCAGTTGAAGAGCGTGTGGAAGTACGCGACGCGACGGGCGTTCGTCGACGTGCCGATCGACGCCATCAGCGCCGTGATCGTCGTTCCGATGTTTTCGCCCAGAACGAGCGCCGCCGCGGCCGGGAACTCGATCGCGCCGAGAGCCGTCAGCGTCATCGTGATCCCGATCGTCGCCGCCGACGATTGAACGATCATCGTCGTAACGCAGCCGACGAAGACGCATTTGACGGCGCCCCAAAGCGAATCCGCCTGGAACGACTGCATAAATTCGCTGAACGCCGGAATGTCCGGAAGCGGCGCGAGCGCGGCGCCCATCGTCTTCAAGCCGAAGAAGATCAACCCGATCCCGAGAGCGCAAGCCGCGAGATTGCAGATCTTTTCGTTGTTCGTCAAAAGATAAATGAAACCGGCGACGCCGATAAGCGGAAGACCGTAAGCGCCGAGATTCAGGGTCAAAAGCCAGCCGGTCGTCGTCGTTCCGATGTTCGTTCCCATCACGCACCCGACCGCTTGCGCGAGCGTCATCAGGCCGCTGTTGACGAAACCGAGGATCATTACCGTCGTCGCGGAGCTCGATTGAACGAGAACCGTCGCCATAAAACCGACGCCGACCGCGAGGAAACGGTTGTTCGTGAACATTGAAATAACGCGGCGAAGACGGGCGCCGGCGACCGCTTGCAGACCGTCCGACATCCGCTTCATCCCGATGAGGAAGAGCCCGAGGCCGCCGAGAACCGTCGCGCAGATCGCCCAATAATTCGGCGCCCAGCTTTCCGCCTTGAACGTAACGACGGCGACTTTCGACGGGTCGTCTTTCGGCGCCGCTTTGAGCGTGATTTCGGCGTCGCCGACCGCGTCCGGCGTCCAATCGACGTAAAGAGTCGTCCCTTCGAGACGCGTTTTAGCGACCGAGCCGTCCCCGTCTCCGACGAGTTCGAGCGCCAAATCTTCCGGTTTCGTCGCGGCGCCGTCGAAAACGTTTTGCTCGCAGAATTCGGCGAGCGTCGCGGACAGGTCGAGCGTCGTCGTCGGCGCGCCGACGAGAACCTTCAAGTCCGGAAGCCATTTTTTCTGAACAATATTCTTATGTTGGTTGCCGGACTCCGGGGCGTCGGGCGTTTCGGTCGAAACGGATTCGACGGCGGCTTCCGGAGTCGGCGCGGCGTTCGTCTCGTCGGCGCGAACGACGCGCAAGGTCGACGCGGAGGTTCCGAGGAACGCTAAAAGCGCTAAGATCGCGAAAAACGCGGCGATTTTCAAAGTAGGGCGAGGTCGTCTACATTGACCTTCGGGAATGCTCATATTGGAGTTTCTCCTAAGTTGGACGGCGCGCCGCTTCCCAAAACGACGTCGCCGCGACGCGCGCTCGAACGCGCCGACGCTCCCAAAGAAACGGAACGGCGGCGGAGAACGCGCGGGACGGTAATAATCGTTCGGCGAGATCTCGCGACGAAACCGCGTCGAACGACGTAATATCGAAACGGAGCGCAAGCTCCGCAAACGCTAAAAGAAGCGGGGAATCCCGCGTTGTTAACGGCGATAAAACCGAAAAGACGTCGCGTCGCGATCAAAGAAGAAAGATTTCGCGCCGCGGTCGACGCGAAACGTCGACGATCTCGACCGGCCAAAACCGAGCTTGCGCCGCGTTGGTCGCGACGCCGAAGAAACGTCGTTCGCGACGTTTTCGACGAAGATCGGCGCCGTCGAACGGGAACGCTCGACGGGGGAGGCTGGGTAACGCTCATTTCGGCAAAAGGAAAGGGGAACGATTTTCGCGGCGTTCGCTTTTCGGAGCGCCGGAACCGACGGACGTCGGCGCAAGCGGAATCGGCGAAAAGGCGAGCGCGTCGTTCGGAAAGACGCCTTGAAAAAAGCCGCCGGCGTTTTTTCCGACGTTTCGCGTTCATTTTACAACGTCGACGGCGGAGCGTCAACGGGGGCGAGTCGGTTTTCGCCGTTTTTCCGAACGATTTTACGCTCGTCGGCGTCGCGGGCGCCGTTTGCTCCGGTCTTAACGTTTGCGCCGGAGTTTCGGCGCGTCGGGGGGCAAGAAACGAAAAAAAGGAGACGCGAACGTCTCCCTTTTCAGCCGATGGTTCGGACGCGTCCCGCCTAGGACGAGTCGAACCTACCCGTCGTTGGACGCCGTTGTTTCGTTGATGAAAAACCTGTCGTTGGAACAGGATGCGTTTGTCGACTTCGGGAACTCCGCCTTCGATAAGACTTTGTCGCCTGTCCGAACGCTTGGCGCCGTCGTTTCGTTTCGATTCGCATTTTGTTTTGAATCGTCGGATGCGACGACGTTTGCGCGACCGTCGGTTCGGTCGAACGCCGCGTTTTCGCTTTTCGGTTCGAAGAAGCGTCGACGCGTTGAAAAGGTTGGCCTCAAAAAGTCCCGACGTCTCGACGGCGAAAGCTCCGACGGAGCCCGCGCGTTTAACGTTTCTGGAACCGGTTTTCCCAGCGTTTTTCCGTAAACGCCTTGAATTGGAAAACGCGGGTTCCAAAAACGTCGGATGACTCAAAAGAGGATTTTGAGGGTCGCGGATTTTTTACGCGGCTTCGAGTCGCGAACTTGCGTTCGAGTCTTTCGGTCGCGACGTTTCCCGAAATCCGCTGTTGTCGGGAAATCGTTCGGTCGAGCCGCCGGGATAGGGAACGTCGTCGAGCGACGGCGTTTTCGGGGCGGCGTTTTTGTTTCGTCGATCGTTTTTCGAAGCGCGAACCGTTCGTGGTTCCGAGCGGTTCGCGTTCGAGACGGCGACTAGCGGTTGATCATGACGGTGAACATGACGCCGTGAACGAATTGGTCGAAGTTGCGATCGCCCTTGTTCTTCTTGACGCCGAAGATCGAGCCGTCTTCGTTGACGCGGTAATCGTTGGTCGCGGAAGCGTGGGCGATGTTGTCCATGTACAGCATTTGGTACCCGACTTTGAAGCCGACCGCTTGCGTCCAGTTCCAAGCGGCTTCGACCTTGCCTTCGACGCCGTTGGAGTAGACGTCGTAGTGCTTCGAGTAGGCGAACGCGTTTTGGATCGTGTTCAAAGGCGCGTAGGTCGGGACGCCGCCGGTCTCGCTCATGTCGAGGTTGGTGCCGCTTTCGCCGCCGGTCATCGCTTTCAGACCGAGGGTGCCGTCGCCGTAAATGTTTTGACGGTTGAACCCGGCGAAGTACTTGCCTTCGCCCGTGAAGCGCCAACGATTGTTCGAGATCGTGTAGCGGACGCCGACTTGCGGCCCGACGATGTGGTTGTTCGCTTCGAAGTTCCAGTCGGAGTAACCGAGGTCGGCGCCGACGGTGCTGCTGTTTTCGTAGTCGTAGCTGCCGTATTCCTGCGACGTCGAAGTCGTGGCGTTGTCGACGTTCGCGCTGCTGTTCGTCTCCAAAATTTCAACTTCGGTGATGTCGTAGCTCGACGTGTTTTCGGTGTTCGCGTGCCCAAAGAACGTGAAGCGCGTGTCGAATTGGGTGTAGCGAACGCCGGCGAGGAGTTCGAGCGTGCCGCGGCGGAACGGGTGGAAGCGGTAGTTGTACATCGCTTCGACGCTCCACGTGTTCACTTTCGATTGAATATGGAACGTTTCGTAAGTGATCGGCATCGGAACGAAAACGTAGCGGTTGGGCCCGTCGGTGGAATCGGCGTTGTTTTCGTTGTCGGTGTACCCTTGGCCGGTTTGGCCGATGGTGTCCATCCCGCGGATGACCCACAAACGACCGATTTGGTAAGAGCCGCCCTGGTTGATCGGGTCGATCAACGTCGCGCCTTTTCCGTTCCAAATGTAATAGTTGCCGTTCGTGCCGTAAGCGCTGACGTCGACGCACGCGGGGTCTTCGATGTTAATGCCGCCGTAGATCCCTTCGTAGTCGTTCTTTTGCGGCGTAACGACGGTGCCTTTAACTTCCCAACCGTGGTGCCCGATCATGTTCCCGACGGTGAATTCCGTCGCGGTTTCCCAGTCGGCGCGGAATTGGGACGTGTTGATCTGGTTCGTTTGCGGAACGTAAGTGAACGTCGTCGTTCGGTTGCCGCTCGGAATAACGTTCGTAACGACTTGTTGCGTCGTGCCGGCGCGGCTTCCGACGATTTGGTCGCTCGGTTGGCTCAAACTGACGAGACCGGCGCCGATGCTGCCGTAAAAGCCTTCGTGCTGGTAAACGCCGCCGCCGAATTGATCGTCCGGGAACGGAGAGAACAAACGCATCTGCGAAATTTGGGCAGAAGCGGTCGACGTAGTTGCCAGCGCGAGGCACAGGCCGGCGATAATCGTTTTGATGCTTCGAGACATGGTCTTGTACCCACCTCTATTTACACATGAATCATCCAAATTGGGTTGCGCAGACCTAAAATCCGTATCGGTCTGCTAACGGCTGTGCCGGTAATATCGGACATTTCTTTCGCCGCAGTTGAATCATAAATGAAATTCTTCCAGAATTTCTTCCGAAATCTTGAAATTTTTGGCGAGAAAACGAGAAAATAGAAAGAATAGGCAAGAAAAACCCGCCCGTTCGAGGGGGAAAAAGTGTTCCCGGACGCGAAGAAAAAGTCGAAAAATTTTTTTGGTACGGAATCGAAAAAAGAAACAAAACGGCGGATCGCGGCGTCTCGAACGATAAAATAGGAAAAACGCGCGAAATGGGAAAACGCCGAATCCGCCGTCGACGCTTAAAGATAAGCGTCGAAACGACCCGCCTTTAAACGTTCGACGAGCCGCCGGATCGCGTCGTCGCTCCCTTTCTTCGCGACGAGAAGCGCGTCGTCCGTTTCGACGACGAGCAGATCGTCGACGTCGACGAGCGCGACGAGTTTCCGGCGTTTCGACGCGTCGACGGGCGGCGAAAGAACGCGAACAAAGGAGCCGCGAGCGTTCTCGACGACGAGATCCGCCCCGACCGCGACGTTGCCGCTTTCCTCGTTAAACGCTTGCCCGGCGGAAGTTTGCGTCGACGTCGTCGTCCGTTCGAGCGCCGCGAACGAGCCGAGATCGTCCCAAGCGAACGGGGCGCGAACGACGGCGACGTTCGGCGCGCGTTCGAGAACGGCGTAATCGATCGAAACGCGTTTGGCCCCGGAAAATTCGCGAACGAACGCCGGGTCGTCGGCGGTCGAACGCGCGTTTGCGGCGGCGTCGGCGACGATTCGAGCGATCCGGTCGAACGTCGCGCCGAGTTCCGGCTCGAAACGGCGGATCAACTCCAATATTCGACGCGCTTTCCAAACGAAAACGCCGGCGTTCCAAAAGTAACGACCCGATTCGAGAAAGCGCCGCGCCGTTTCGCCGTCCGGTTTTTCGCGGAACGAAGCGACGGAAAACGCTTCAAAAACGCCCGGGTCGTCGGCGTTCGAACGGTTTTCGACCGGCGAAAGCGTCGCGCCGATCTCGACGTATCCGTAAGCGCTCGACGGCTCGGTCGGAACGACTCCCAACGCGACGAGGCGCGTTTCGTCTTCTTCGACGAGTCGAACCGCTTGCGCGAGCGCCGCTCGAAACGCCCGATCCGGCGAGACTTGATGATCCGACGGAAGAACGATAAGCGTCGCGTTCGGCGAGACTTGCAACGCTTCGAGCGCGGCCCAGGCGACGCAGGGGGCGGTGTCGCGTCCGCAAGGTTCGAGAAGAGCGCGCCGGGCGGCGAGCGTCGGGAGCGCGTCGGCGACGAGCGAAGCGAACGAGCGGCCCGCGACGACGAATCGGCGCTCCGGCGGAACGAGCCCGTCGAGTCGGTCGAACGTCGCGGCGAGCGTCGAACGACCGTCCGGAAGGAGCGGCAAAAACGGTTTCGGACGATTGCGACGACTTTCCGGCCAAAGTCGCGTTCCGGATCCGCCGGCCATAACGACGGCGCAAACGTCGGTAAAATCGGAAGTTGCGTCGATTTCGGCGCGAAAGGCGGAAGGACGCGGCGCGTTCGGCGAGGTTTCGGACATAATGCGTCGAGGATAACGGAGGGCGGACGGGACGGGCGAGTCGGCGGACGCGAACGAAAAATCGTCGTTTGGGCGTTCGACGGCTCGACGCGGAGCGCGTTGGCAATATAATAATATGATAACGTCGCGAACGCGTTTTGAGTCGACAAAAGCGCGGCGTTTGGCGTTTTTTCGCCGATTTTTGCGAGTACGCGACGTTTTTTAACGTTTTTTCGTTTTGTCCCGGCGCGAGTAGGGCGCGCTTTCGTCGAAAAGCGTCGAAAAGCGTCGTCCAAAACGGAGCCGAAGAGCGTCGCGGCGACTTTTTGATTTTTTGAAAAGAGAAATGTAAATCGTCCGGCCGCGAAAAAGAACGGTCGACCGGCGGCGATTGGAAACCGTTGCGGATTCCGTTTGGACGGCGTAAAAACGAAAAAACTGGAAACGAGCGCCCGGCGCGTTGAGCGTTTTTGATTTTTTGAAAACAGCGGCGTATTTGACGAAACGCGCCGAACGGACGCCGAACGCGCGCTTTTTTAACGGCGCTTTTGATTTAATATTTTTTGAAACGCTTATCGTCGGCGACGGCGATGGGAACGCGAGCGGAGGAACGACGAATGATCGAAACGTATTGGCCGGACGCGGCGACGAGAGCCGATTTCGCGCGGCGAGCGGAAGAAGCGGGTCGAGCGAACCCGACGTTTTGGGGCGGGACGCCGGCGTTGCCGGAACGTCCGTTCGACGGGCATAAGGGAACGTTCGGAACGGCGCTCGCCGTCGGCGGAAGTCGCGGTATGAGCGGCGCGATCGCGTTGACCGGGGCGGCCGCGGCGGTCGCGGGAGCGGGATTGACGCGGATTTTCACGCCGGAGCCGATTTTGGAAACGGTCGCCGGTTTCGCTCGAGAATATACGACGATTCCGGGCGCTTGCGACGCGTCGGGGCGGCTGACGTCGGCGGCGACGGAGGCGATAACGCGAGAGGCGGACGGCGCGACGGCGGTCGCGGTCGGGCCCGGGTTCGGACGCTCGGCGGAGGCGACGCGGCTCGTCGTCGAATTGTTTTTCGAGCTGGAACGCCCGGCGGTTTTCGACGCGGACGCTCTCAACGCGTTGGCGGAGGCGGGCGTTTTCGACGGATCGGGAACGAACGCGTCGGGAAAAAACGGGGCGCCGAACGAAGACGCGACGTCGGAAGGTAACGGGAACGGAAAAAACGATGGCGAACGTGCGGCGGCCGCGAACCGGTTCGTCGGTCGTAAACCCCGCGGAGCTCGGATTTTAACGCCGCATCCGGGCGAGTTCGCTCGACTGACCGGCGCGAAACCGGCCCGCGATCTCGCCGGTCGGATCGACGCGACGCTTGCGTTTGCTCGACGGTTCGAGCGGCTTTGGGGAAGCGCCGCGTCGTCGTTCGTCGTCGCGCTGAAAGGCGCCGGAACGGTCGTCGCGGACGGGAGCGGGGCGTTTTTCGTCAACGAAACGGGGAATCCGAGCCTTGCGACCGGAGGAAGCGGCGACGTTTTAACCGGCGTTGTCGTTGGACTTCTGGCGCAAGGCGCGGTGCCGCTCGACGCGACGCGAACGGCGGTCGCGCTGCACGGATTGGCGGCCGATTTGCGTTCGACGATTTGTTCGCGGGGCGCGATCGCGTCGGACGTCGTTCGTTTTTTGCCGGTTGCGTTCGACTTTTACGAAACGGCGAGAGCGTCGGCGCGGGCGGCTTTTTAGCGCGATTTTTGGGGGACGCGCAACGGCGTTTCGTTGGCGTTTTTAACGGGTTTTTGATTTTTTTAGTTTTTGAGCGGAAATCTTGCGACGGCTTGGCGAATACGCTCCGTCGACGCCGTTCGAGCGTCGGGGCGTCCGGGTTTTCCGGCGATTCGGGCGGACGGAGCGGCGGAGTCGCCAACGTCGGGGCGTCCGGGCTTTCGGGGCCGGGTTAAGACGGGCGCCGTTTGCCTTTCGCCGGTTGCGTTCGACTTTTACGAAACGGCGCAAACGGCGGCGGATTCGGGAGTTAGCGGACGGCGTCTTCCGGCGCGACGGCGCAGACGCGGCGGGTCTCGGCGACGTCGAGCGCGATTTGCCGCAAAAGCGCTTCCTTGCTCGGGAACGGGACGACGTCGCGGAGACGGCGGAGAAAGTCGAGCGTTAGCGTCGCGCCGTAAAGGTTGCCGGCAAAGTCGAGAAGATGCGACTCGATCTTGAACGTCGCGACGCCGAAGGTCGGGTTGCCGCCGACGTTGACCGCCGACGCGAACGTTCGCCCGTCCGGAAGCGTCGCTTTCGCCGCGTAAAGACCCGGCGCCGGAACGATCGTCGACGTCGGAACCGCGACGTTCGCCGTCGGAAAGCCGAGCGTTCGACCCCGACGGTCGCCCGTTTCGACGACGCCGCGCAAACGAAAAGGACGGCCGAGCGCCCGCGCCGCGTTCGAAACGTCGCCGCGAGAAACCGCCGCGCGGATCGAACTGCTCGAAATCGGCGCGCCGTCCATCAGCGTCGACGGCGCGAGCTCCAACGTCAGCCCGAAACGGGCGCAAAGGCGCGAAAGGGCCTCGCCTCCCGCCTCCTGGCCGCGTCCGAAACGGAAATCCTCTCCTTCGACGAGACCGGTCGCCCCGAAAACGCCGACGACCGTTTCCGCGATAAATTCCGTCGCGGAACGAGATAAGAATTCTTTCGTCGTCGGGAAAAGCGTCAGCGCGTCGAGGTCGAACCGCTCGAAAAGCTCGATTTTTTGCTCGACGTCGCAAAGAAGCGGACAAGGCGCGTCCGGACGCAACGCCAACGCGGGGGGCGGGTCGAACGTAAAGACGATCGACGGAGCGTTTCGTCGACGCGCCGTTTCGGTCAGCCGGGCGAGAATCTCCGCGTGTCCGCGGTGCAAACCGTCGAACTTCCCGACGGAAAGGACGCCGCCGCGCAATTCGGCGGGAAAATCTTCCAAACGACGAAACGTTTTCACTTCGCGAACTTAACGACGCAAGTCGCGCCGCTCCTTAGGTTTAACGCCGATCCGGCGCCCGCTCGCGACGCGTCTTCGCGCCGCTTTCGATCCGATCGCCTTTCGTCTTCGGCGTCCGGCGAGAAAGACGAGACGCGCCGGAACGACGAAGGGCTCCCCTCATTGTAAACGTTTTCGCGATTTGCAAAAGCGCCGCGACGCGAAAAGTTGGCGGCGTTTCGAGATTTTTTCGCGAATTTTTACGGAAATCGACGAAAAAAACGAAAAAACGCCGCCGTCCGGGTCAATCCTCCGATTCTTCGTCGCGGAAGACCGGGTCGAGCGCTTTCGTGTTGCGGTCGACCGCCAAAACGATCGTTCGCGTTTCCGAACCGTCCGGGCTCGTCGCGACGACCGGGAAGACGTGCCGCCGCTCCGGGAGCCGGTAGCGAATCGAAAACGTCCCGTCTTCCTTCAGACGAATCGCCTCTTCTTTGACGCAAACGCGGGCGCCGGGCGAAACTTTGCCCTTGACGACGATTTCGCAGTCGACCGCGACGCTCAGATCGCTCGACGAACGGAGCGCGTCGGCGCGGAGGCGGCTCGAAAAACCGAACGACTCTTCGGGAAAGGCGGACGACGGACGCGCCGGTGTCGGGAAACGGCGGGGCGAAAACGCGTCGAAATTCGTCGGGAAACCAAGGGCCGCGTCTTCCGGACGGCCGAACGCGTCGTGAACGCCGCGCTGAGGCGTTTCGACGACGCCGCTCGAAACCAACGTGAAAAAGCGTTTGTCCCGGGCCAGATAACCGAGCTCGACGACGAACGAACTCGGCGGATCGTCGACCGGAATGTAACATACGTCGACGCCGCCGCGCGCCGGAATGTCGGCGACAAATTCGCGTCGCGTCGCGCCGTGCGGCTCGCGGTCGACTCGATAAACGCGGATCGTCGGCTCGGCCGTGTGCCAGCTCGGCCCCATCGCCGATCGGACGCGCTCGACGCTGCGCGGCGTCGCTTCCCAACGGGCGCGGAGCCAATACGAGTCGCAAACGGTCAGAACGAGCCGGTCGTTTTGGTCGGTCGGCGAGCCGAGAATTTTGCGTCGTCGCATCTGCTCTTTGAACGAAAGGGCCCGCGTCGCGGCGTTCGGATCGGCTTCCGGTTTGGGCGCGGCGTTCGACGGCGTCGGAGCGTCGACGGACGTCCCGGGAGTCGGCGACGGCGCGGCGGAAGCGGCGTCTTTGATTTTTTCTGTTTTCGCAACGCTTTTCCGTTCGGCGTTCTCCGGAACGGTCGGGGCGTTCGGCGGCGAGATCGGAGATTCGCGGGCGACCCGTTCTTCCTGTTCGCGGCGTCGGCGCGCGGCGAGCTCGTCGACGGTCGGAGGGACGAGCCCCGCTTCGACGAGGCGTTCGATCAACTCCGCTTTTTTCAAGCGGCTCCAACGCGGAACGCGAGCTTCGGAAGCGATCGCGCCCAATTCTTTCAGCGTCAACAATTCGAAGGACAAAACGTCTTGCATCGCAATCTCCGAACCGTTCGACCGTCGTCGCCGACGAGGAACGCGAACGTGGTTCAAATAATCGAAACAAAAAAAGCGGCGAACAAACGGCGCTTTCGGCGTTCGAAGAGGCGCGAACGACGGCGGACTCAACGCGCAAAGTCGACCGCGTTTCGCTTGCGGGGAGGAAAACGGAACCGGGTCGCTCCCGACCGACGCGAAGAAAATGAAGCGAAGGAAACGGGTTAAGTCGAAAGGCGAGCGGGGGAAACGGCGCGAATCCTCTTCGTTGTTATCAAGGATAGGTCAAGACCGTAAAAAATCAATTCGAAATTTCCACAAAACTCCTCTTTTTGCCGATTCCGTCGACAAAAAAGACGGACTTTGCCGGATTTAACGGAAATTGCGGCCGGTTTCGCGCTTCGAGCGTCGCGGAGGCGGCGGAAAAGGCGAAATTTTTGCAAAAAATCGGCGAGAAAAAAGGCGGGGCGACTAGAATTTTGACGGGAAAGAAAGTATAATCGACGGCGGACGTTCGGCGCGTCGGCGAACGGAACGTCGGCGAGCGGTTCGCCGGGCGTTTTCGCGCTCGGCGTCGCGAGCGGCGATAAAAGAAAGTTTAGGTTGCGAGATGTTGATTTGGCGTTTGTCGATCGGGATCCCGGTCGTCGCGGCGTTGGTCGGGCTTTGTTGGCTCGACGCGAAGGCGCCCGCGCCGGGTTTGGCGTTGATGCCGTTTTTCTTGATTTGCGTCTATTATCTCTGCAAAGAGTCGCTGGCGCTCCTGAACGCGGGGGGGATTTATCCGCGTCGCACGACGATCTATTTCGGCGTGTTCGGGACGATTCTTCTTTGCTGGGCGTCGAGTTACAACACGCTGCCGCTTTTGATCGAGTTGGAGCGAACGCTCGCCGAAGCGCCGTCGCAAACGAGCGTCGAATCGGCGGAGACCGACGACGAGACCCGGAAAGACGAGGAGATCGACCGCGCGATCGAGGCGCTGGAATCCGCGTCGGCGACGTTGCGTTCGATCCGAGGCGACGAGGAAAACGACGAGGAAAGCGAAGCGACGCCCGACGTTCCCAAACGCTTGAAACCGGCGGATTTCGACGGCGGGTTGTCGTCGCGCTCTTTTTGGACGTTTTCGGACGGCGCGCAGTGGAAAACGGCGGCGTTCGCGAGCGTGCACACGCTGCTTGCGATCGCGGCCGGCGCGCTGATCGCTTTCGTCGGCGAAATGCTCCGCTTCAAACTCCCGGGCGGGCACCTGATCAACCTGAGCGGCGCCGTCTTCGCGATCGTGTACGTCGGGCTTTTGGGCTCGTTTTTGGTGATGTTGCGGATCGCGTACGGCGTCCCGGCGCTGGTTTCGATGATTATCGTTGCGAAATTGTGCGACGTCGGCGCGTACGCCGTGGGGCGGCTGATCGGGCGGCACAAAATGGCGCCGAGTTTGAGTCCCGGCAAGACGATCGAAGGCGCGGTCGGCGGCCTTGCGTTCGCGACGTTCGGCGCCTGGTTTTCCGTCGCGATCCTTTTCCCCTGGGCGACGGGCGAGCCGTCGCGAACGACCTGGGTTGGCGTCGCGATTTACGGCGTTACGGTCGGGCTGGCCGGGATGCTCGGCGATTTGGCCGAGTCGCTGATCAAGCGCGACGTGATGCGCAAAGATTCCGGAACGAACGTCCCCGGATTCGGCGGATTTCTCGACATTTACGACTCGCTCCTTCTCGCGGCGCCGGTCGCGTTCGGGCTTTGGGCGTTCCACGTAATTAAGTAAAACGAGCGAAAATCGGTAAAATAAACGGTTTGAAGAGTTGGCGCGACTTTTGGCGGTCGCGTCGGCGACATAGCGAAACGACGAAAGAAAGGACGGCGGCGCCGATGGCGAACGTGTTGATTCGGTTGAAGAAAGCGGAGGACGACGCGGCGGTCGCGGCGTTGATTTGCGACTCGCTGAACGTTTGGTACAAGAAAAATCGCGGGTTCGAGGTCGTGCCGTCGGCGGAGGCGGCGACGCTGTACGCCCGGGTTTACGACGCGCTCGACCCGGATTGTTGCGTCGTCGCGGAGGACGCCGAAACGGGCAAGATCGCCGGTTCGTGCTTCTTTCACCCGCGTCCGACGCACGTTTCGCTTGGGATCATGACGGTCGCGCCGGAGTATTTCGGGCGCAAAACGGCGTCGAAACTGCTGAAATATATCGTCGACGTCGCCGAGCGGCGCAACCAGCCGTTGCGACTCGTTTCGAGCGCGATGAATCTCGATTCTTTTTCGGCGTACAACCGCGCCGGGTTCGTGCCGACCGCCGTTTTTCAGGACATGACGGTCGCCGTTCCTCCCGAGGGGTTCCCGGTCGACGCGCCCGAGGGAACGACGATTCGCCCGGCGGTTCTCGAAGACGTTCCGGCGTTGGTCGCGCTCGAAACGGAGATTTACGGGATCGACCGCGCTAAGGATTTTACGTATTTTATCGAAAATAAGGACGGAATTTGGGGCCTCAGCGTCCTGGTCGACGACGCGACCGGCGAGATTTGCGGTTTCGTCGGTTCGGTAAACGACCCCGGCAGCCGCATGGTCGGCCCCGGCGCTGCGCGCGACGAAGCGCAAGCCGCCGCGCTGATTCGAGCGGAGTTGAACCGATACGCCGGGGAGTGGTCGCCGATCTTCCTGATCCCAACCGACGCGAAGGAGTTGAGGGCGGCGATGTACGCGCTCGGGGCCAGGAACACCGAAATTCACGTCGCTCAGGTTCGAGGCGAAGCGGGGCCCCGAAACGGCGTCGTCCTGCCGACGTTCATGCCGGAGACGGCTTGACGGAAAACGATGTTAATTAGCGTTTTGAAGCGTTGCAAACGCTAAATAACGGGGCGCGCCGACGGCAAACGTCGGCGGTTTGCGCCGTTGTTCGACGTTATTACTATAGGAGCGGTCGCGACGCGTCGGCCGTGAACGGCGGCTTCCGGCGTCGAGAGAAACGAAAGCGGGTAAAATGGACGAATTGGGAAAGCGGGGCGAAGAAGACGTTCCGTTTTGGCGGCGTTCCGGGGCGCGTTATTTTCCCCTAAGCGCCTATTTTAAACGCGAATTTGGCGGCGTTACGCGCAAGATCAGCGTCGACGCCCATTTTTCCTGCCCGAACATCGACGGAACGGTCGGGCGCGGCGGCTGTATTTTCTGCGACGCGGCCAGCTTCAGCCCGAGCCGGTTTTTCGGACTCGACGACCTCGACGCGCAGATCGACGACGGTATCCGCCAACTCCGCCGCCGTTTCAACGTCGACCGCTTCATCGCGTATTTTCAACCGTCGACGAACACGCACGCGCCCCTTGAAGAATTGCGTCGCAAATACGAAATTGCGTTGCGCCGTCCCGAGGTCGTCGGCTTGGCGATCGGCACCCGGCCCGACGCGCTCGGCGAGCCCGTGCTCGACCTGTTGGCCGAAATCGCCCGCGAAAAATGGCTTGCGCTGGAAATCGGGCTCCAGTCGGCCAACGACGCGACGCTGAAATTTTTCAACCGCGGACACGACGTCGCGACGTTCGTCGACGCCGTTCGACGGGCGAAAGCGCGCGGTTTGCGGCTTGGGACGCACGTCGTGCTGGGGGCGCCCGGCGAAAGTCGCGACGATATGCGGCGAACGGCGCGGTTGGTCGCCGAATTGGGCTTTCATTCGTTAAAACTTCACCATCTTTACGTTGTGAAAAATACGAAGTTGGCGCGACTTTGGGAAGCCGGGGAAGTTTCGCCGCCGACGCTCGAAGATTACGCGGAGGCCGTCGTCGATTTTTTGGAGTTGCAGTCGCCGGAAACGGTGATCGAGCGGATCGCCGGGGAGGCGTCGCCGCCGTTTTTGTTGGCGCCCGATTGGACGGCGGTCAAGCACGCCGCGCGCAACGCCGTCGACGTCGCGTTCCGTCGCCGCGATTCCTGGCAGGGAAAATTTTTTTAAAAATGTTGAAATAGCGAAAAAACGCCGAAAATAACGGTGAAACAATGCGGAAGATCGTTAAAAACGTTCGCGACGCGCTCTAAAATCGGGCTTGACGTCGCGAACGTTCTTTTTTAAAATCAAGGCGGCGACGACGTTTCCTTGTTGATCGCGGCGTCAAGCGGGCGAGAGGGCGAACGCGTCGAGAAAGAAAAGGACGCGGACGACTGTTTGCGTTGCGGAAAACGTTTTGCGAAACGTCGCGCGTTTATCGAACGGTTGAGTGGAGATATTTTATGCCGAAGCGATCTTTTTTAGACGACGCGTCGATGAAAATTGACAAATACGTCGCCAAATACGGCGTCGCGTCTAAAAGGGCCGGGCTCCGTTTTGGCGTTTGGGCCGCCGTGCGCGGTTTTGGTTTTCCGGAATTTTTCGGTTTGACGCGGCTAACTGGTGAGGGGCGGCCGCCGAAAACGATCGACGACGACCTTTGTCGCGTTAAAATAGAGGTTTTCGGGGGACTGGGCGACTTGATCCTTGCGCTGAATTATATTCGGGCGTTCGACGCGGCGTTCGTCGGGCGGCGGCGGATCGTCGTTTATTCGCATCGCGACAGGTCGCTGGCCGCGATCCGAAATCTTTGTCGCGAACAGGATTTTAGCGTCGAGATCGTTTCGGCGCAAGAGGCGGCCCGCGTCAAGGACAGCGACGTCGAGTTGGAAGTCGTTCGTTTTCCGAAACTTGCGTTTTGCAACCGCGAGAAACTCGCGCGTTTGGAGCCGCGAGTCGCCGAAATTTGCGCGTTTTATCGAGCGTTTTTCGAAGAAAATTCGTTTTATTATCGCACCGGGTCGCCCGCGTATTTTTTGGGACGGGAATATTCCCTGCTGAACGGGCAAACGCGGGTAACGCAACCCGACTTGGGCGGGCTTTTGAACGTCGGCGTCGATTTTCGTCCGAAAATTTTCGGCGACGTCGCCGCGACGAAGGCGAAATTCGGGCTCGACCGCGGCCCTTACATAACGCTTCAACGCGGCGCCGGGAACGATCGGCCGAACGAAGCGACGAAACTTTGGCCGCTGGAAAAATACGTCGAGTTGGTCGCGGCGTTGCGGCGCAAGTATCCCGGCGTTAAAATCGTTCAACTCGGGAGCGCGGCGACTTGGGCGATCGAGGGCGTCGACGCCGATTTGCGCGGAAAAACCGATTTTGAGGAACTTAAAATCCTCCTAAAGGACGCGGTTTGCCATTTTGACGGCGAATGCGGGCTCGTTCACCTGCGCCGTTTTCTCGGCGGCGGCCCGTCGGTCGTCGTGTTCGGGCCGACTTCGGAGGAGTTTTTCGCGTATCCGGAGAACGTCAATTTGGGGGCGAACGCCTGTCCCGGCGGTTGCGAATGGTTGACGGCGACTTACGTCGAGCGGTGTCCGCGCGGTTGCGACCGTTGCGAACGGCTCGCCGCGATTTCGGTTGAAGACGCGTTGCGCGGCGTCGCGGAGGCTGTCGATGGAAAAGTTTGAGCGTTTCGACTATTACTTCGATTTGAATCGCAAAGTCGCGAAATATCGAGCGTTATACGGCGCGAATTTTCAAAAAACGGCGTTGCGACTCGCGCTTTGGGCGGTTCGAAGCGCGTTCCGGCGCGTTCCGTCGACGGTCGAACGGGACGAAAACGCGCTGAACGTCGGGGTTTACTTCGGCGGCGGGCTCGGCGATTATTTGATTGCGGCAAATTATTTTGGATATTTGAAACGATTTGTCGGGGACGCGCCGGTCAAATTTTCGCTTTTCGCCGAGAAACCGGGCGCCGCGCGCGTCGCGTTCGTCGATCCGGTCGCCGTTCCTTCGTTCGACCCGCGTCGTTTTGATCTGTTTATTTCGACGGCGCGGTTTCCGTTGGTCGAGCGGGTCGACCGCGCTCGAGTCGAGCGGTTTTGTCCAAAATTGACGCCGCTCGTCGACGCTTACCGGGCGTTTGAAGCGTCGCAACCGCTGATTTTCGCAAGACAGCCGTTGGGCGACGGGATCGCGAACGCGTTTTCGGTCGTTTGCGGGAAGTCGCGTCTTCAACAGCCGGACGTCGGCGGATTGCTGGGGATCGGAACCGACTTCGACGTCGAGATTCCGGCGCCGAGCGACGAAACCGCCGTTTTGCGCAAGTTCGGGCTCGACGGCAAGACGTTCGTAACGCTGAATCGCGGCGTCGATTCGACCTCGAAGTCGCCCGAAAGCACGAAAATGTGGCCGCTCGATTATTACGTCCGCCTGGTCGCCGACTTGAAACGGGCGTTTCCGGAGCGGACGTTCGTTCAGCTCGGCGTTTCGGCGGAGCGTTCGCCGCGGATCGAGGGCGTCGACGTCGATTTGGTCGGAAAAACGAGTCTCGACGAGGTGAAAATTTTGCTCAAACGCGCCGCGTCTCACATCGACGGCGAAGGCGGAATGACGCACCTGCGCCGCGCGATGAAAGGCGGCCCGTCGGTCGTTCTTTTCGGCCCGACCGAACCGGCGTTGTACGGGTACCCGCAAAATCTGAACTTGCGAGCGCCGTATTGCCGCGCTTGCGAATGGGCCGACCCGAATTGGAGCGTCGTTTGCCCGCGAACCGGCGGCAAAGCCGAGTGCATGAGGCTCTTGACGCCGGAGTTCGTCGCCGAAAAAGTCGTTGAATTTTGGCGTCGCGACGACGTTTGAGCGAAAAAAGACCGACTTTAACGATTGCGCGATTTGGGGTGCGTCGAGCGCCGTCGCAAGCGGCCCGCGGCGCGTCCGAAACCGCGCTTAATTCGCAGTTAAAAACGTTAAAATCCTTATTTCTTGTCAAAATCGCTCTTTCTTTTTTAGACGAAAAACGTTATCTTTAAGACGCTAAACGTTCGTCCGGCAAAACGGCGCGAGAAATGCGGCGCGCGGACGGAATTAACGACAAAATGCGTAAAATAGGCGAAAAGCGCGGATATCGTAAGGCGCGGAAACGACGGAGGACGCGACGCGATGCGGGATTATATCGATAAATTTAGCAATGTGAAGGCGTTGGCGATCGGCGACCTGATGCTCGACCGCTTCGCGTACGGGACGGTCGAACGCATTTCGCCGGAAGCGCCGGTGCCGGTGCTTAAGATCCGAAGTTGCAAGGAGATGCTCGGCGGCGCGGGGAACGTCGTCGCGAACCTCGCCGCGCTCGGGTGCGTTACGACGTTCGTCGGCGTCGTCGGGAAGGACTCCGAAGGGCGCCGCGTCGCGGAGTTGTTGTCGAAAGTTCAATGCTGGAACCGACTTTTTTTCCATCCGGACGCGAAAACGATCGTCAAAGAGCGGATGATCGCGGCGAACAGTCATCTTCTGCGCGTCGACAAGGAGGAGCGGTTGCCCGATTTGTCGCCGATTTGGGACGAATTTTTCGCCGCCGCGTCGCAAGCGATCCGCTCCGCCGACGTCGTTTTGCTTTCCGATTACAATAAAGGTTTTTTCACTCCGAAAACAACGCAAGCGATTTTGGAGCTTTGCCGCAGGTTCGGCAAGCCGGCGATCGTCGACCCTAAAGGCCGCGATTACTCGAAATACAACGGCGCGACCTTCGTCAAACCGAACCTCAAAGAGTTCCAGGAAGCGTCCGAATGCGAGTTGCGACCCGCCGATCCGAACTTCCGGGCCGACGCGATTGCCGCCGCGAAACGAATTTTCGAGCGTTACGAAATTGAAAATTTGTTGACGACGCTTAGCGAATACGGGATGATGCGATTTTCGCGACAAAATCCTGGCGATCCGCGCCAAATTCCGACCGAAGCGAAGGAAGTTTTCGACGTTTCCGGCGCCGGGGACACTTCGTTGGCGGCGTTCGGGGCGGCGTTGGGCGCGGGCGCGAGCGTCGAAGAGGCGATGGAGTTGGCGAACCTTGCGTCCGGGATCGTCGTCGGGAAGTTGGGAACGGCTTCCGCGACCGCCGACGAGCTGCGCGGCGCGCTCGACGCCAAACGAGCCGCCGCCGAGCGGGCGATCGAGGCCGCGACGGCGAAGACCGTTCGACTCGACGCCGAGGAAAACGGCGCCCGCGTCGGAGAGGAGAAGGCGCAAAAGACGAATTGCGATCGACGCAAACTGTTGTCGCGCAACGAGTTGGCGGAAGTCGTCGCCGATTTGAAACGTCGCGGAAAAACGGTCGGCTTTACGAACGGCTGTTTCGACTGTCTGCATTTCGGGCACCTCAATTCCTTCGCGCAAGCTCGCGCCGAATGCGACGCGCTGATCGTCGCCGTCAATTCCGACGCCTCCGTGAAGCGGTACAAGGGCCCGAATCGCCCGATTCAAAACGAAACGACGCGGGCGGCCGTCGTCGCGGCGCTCGAACTCGTCGATTACGTCGTCGTTTTCGACGAGGACACCGCCGAATCGCTGATCGATCTGTTGCGACCCGACGTCGTCGCCAAGGAAGGATACTCGCTCGACCGTTGGCCGGAAGGGCGGCAAGTTGTCGCGTACGGGGGGCGCGCGGTCGAGTTGAAACGCGTCGAGGGGTACTCGACGACGAATTTGGTCGAAAAAATGAAACGCGCCGACGAGGCGAAGGAGTGAAAACGATGAAATTTAGCGCGGAAATCGATTCCCTGATCGAAGCGTTGCAAGCGTTGAAGGCGTTGGAAGCGAACGTCGCCGAAGTCGCGGAAATTTGCGTCGACGCGTTGAAGGCCGGGAACAAAATCGTTTTTTGCGGCAACGGCGGTTCCGCGTCGCAAGCGCAACACCTTGCGGCTGAACTGGTTGGGCGTTATAAGATCGACCGGCCGGCGATGAATTCGATTTCGCTGACCGTCGACACGTCGGCGCTGACGGCCATTGGGAACGATTACGGCTTCGACGTCGTGTTCGCCCGGCAGATCGAGGGCGTCGGGAACGCCGGGGACGTGCTGATTGGCCTGTCGACGAGCGGCTCGAGTAAAAACGTCGTCGCGGCGTTTGAATCGGCGAAGCGCAAGGGGATCAAAACGGTTGCGTTCGTCGGCTCTAAACCGTGCGCGATGAAGGATTTAGCCGACGCGGCGATCGCCGTTCCCGGCGACGCGTCGAACAAGATCCAGGAAATGCACCTCGTCGTCGGGCATTATCTTTGCGGCGAGATCGAGAAGCGGTTTTACGCGGTCAAGTAGCGGCGAAAAGCGAGTTAACGAACGCTAATTATAAGACGCGCTAATTGTAGAAACGGCTAATTATTAAGAAACGGAAGGCGACGAAGGATGAGCGACGGGCCGAAAAAAGCGCTCTTTTTGGATCGCGACGGGACGATAAACGTCGATTACGGTTACGTTTACCAAAAAGAGCGTTTCGAGTTTATCGACGGCGTCTTCGAACTTTGCCGTAAAGCGCGGCGCCTGGGATATTTGATCGTGATCGCGACGAATCAGTCCGGGATCGAGCGCGGTTATTTTACCGAGGCCGATTTCGAGGCGCTGACCGCTTGGACGCTCGAACGTTTCCGCGAGGAAGGCGTTGAGATCGCGGCCGTTTTTCATTGCCCGACCCTTTCCGGCGCCGATCGCAAACCGAATCCGGGCATGTTTTTAAAAGCGAAAACGTTGTTCGAGCTCGACATGAGCGCGTCGGTTTCGATCGGCGACAAAGAGCGCGACGTCGAGGCGGGGATCGCGGCGGGCGTTGGAAGGAATCTCCTGTTCGCGCCGTCGAACGACGAGAATAAAACGACGTTTGAAAATAAAAATAACGCGTCGAAAAACAAAAACACCGTAATTTACGTGACTTTTGAAAACGATAAAAAAAGTTGCGTAAAACCGACGGCAAAACAAAAAACGGCGGCGACCGCCGTCGTCGGCTCGATGAAAGAAGCGGAGGAGTGGTTGTGATTATTGTAACGGGCGGGGCCGGGTTTATTGGGTCGAATATTTTGGCCGCGTTGGAACGCGAAATGCGGAGCGGCAAACGCGCTTTCGACGATCTCGTCGTCGTCGACCGATTGCGAAACGGCGACAAATGGCGCAATATCGCGAAACGCGAGTTGGCGGAAATCGTTGACCCGGAACGACTTCCGGAGTTTCTGGCGGCGAACGTTTCCGAGATCGACGCGATCGCGCACATGGGCGCGATCTCAGCGACGACGGAGCGCGACGTCGATTTGATCGCCGATTCGAATATCAGATTAACGCGTTTTCTTTGGAGTTTTTGTCGCGACAATGAAAAACGATTGATTTTTGCGTCGTCGGCGGCGACGTACGGCGGCGGCGAGCTTGGTTTCGACGACCGGGACGATCTCGAGTACCTGAACGCGTTGCGGCCGCTGAACGCTTACGGATGGAGTAAAGCGTTTATCGACAGGAAGATAGCGCGGGACGTCGCGCTTGGTCGCAAGACGCCGAAGCAGTTCGTCGGCTTGAAATTTTTCAACGTGTACGGCCCGAATGAATATCATAAAGGCGGACAGAAATCAGTCGTCGCGCACCTTTATCCTTTGGTCGAGCGCGACGAGGAGACGCTTCTCTTCAAATCGCGGCGTCCCGATTACCGCGACGGCGAGCAACTTCGCGATTTTGTTTGGGTCGGCGACGTCGCGAACGTCGTTCTTTGGGCGTTGGACAATCCGAGCGTCTCGGGGCTTTTTAACGTCGGAAGCGGCGAAGCGAGAAGCTTTTACGACTTGGCGAAAGCGACTTGGAACGCCGCCGGGAAAACGCCGAAAATCGGTTTTAAAGAGATGCCGGAAGAATTGTGGAATAAATATCAATATTATACGAAGGCGAATATGACGAAGTTGCGCGCCGCGGGGTACGACAAGCCCGCGACTTCGCTTGAAGAGGGCGTTCGGATTTACGTGCAAGAATTTCTGAGCCGCGAAGATCCGTATCTTTGATTAATTTGAAACGGCGTCGATAATCAAACGTCGACGAGAAAAACGGGGCGAACGATCCGGACGCGGAGTCGACGACCGACGGTTTCGCGGCGCCGACGATTTCGCGTTCGCGTCGAATTAGAACGCAAGTCCGGACGTCGACTTGGTTTCCGTTTTAGCGATTCGCCGCCGCGCGTCGCTTTCGTCGGCGGCGAAAAAACGTCGGCGTCAACGACGTTTAAAGCGCGGCGTCCGTTTTTTCCGGAGCGTTCAGGCCTCCGAAACGCCGCTTGCGCCGCTGAAAAGCGCGGATTGCTTCCCAAAGCGTCGCTTTCGTAACGTCGGGCCAAAGAACGTCGGAAACCCAGAGTTCCGAATAACTTAGCTGCCAAAGAAGATAGTTGCTCAGCCGCATTTCGCCGCCGGTGCGGATCAGAAGGTCGGGGTCGGGCGCGTCCGGTTCGTAAAGCCGCGACGCGACGTAACGCTCGTCGATCAGCTCGTCGACCGTCGAGACGCCCGCTTTTTCGAGCGCCGACGCCCGGGCCGCCGGGTCGGAAAGCTCGGCGACGATCGCTCGAACCGCGTCGACGATCTCGAGACGCGAGCCGTAATTGATTGCCAACGCAAGAGTTAGTCCGGTGTTGCCGGCGCTGAGTTCGACCGTTTTGTCCATCTCGGCGAGAACGTCGGCGGGGATTCCGGCGCGGCGTCCGACGACGCGAAGACGCACGTTTTGCGCCTCCAACATCGGGCGCTGTTCGATCATGTACGCCTTCAAAAGCGTCATCAGCGCGTCGAGTTCCGGTTTCGGCCGCTTCCAATTTTCGCTCGAAAAACAATAAAGAGTCAGCCGCTCGATTCCGAGGCGCGACGCTTCTTCGACCAGCTTCGGCACGATCTCCGATCCGCGGATATGTCCTTCCGAACGCGGCAGTCCGCGGCGTTCGGCCCAGCGTCCGTTGCCGTCCATCACGATCGCTATGTGTCGAGGAATCGGCGGGTTAGGCGGGACGGCTCCGGGGGGAACGGCGTCGAACGGCGCGGGAAAGTTTTCGGGTTGCGTCGAATTTTCAAGGGACATCGCGGGTTCCTGCGGGGAATGGGGAGGCGGACGCGGCGGCGAACTCGGGCGCTCGAAGCGCGAACGCGAAATTTCGTTCAGTATAATCGCGATTTCAGGAAAAGTCAAGCGGGCGGACGCGGTTTTCTCGACGCGTTGGCGGCGGTTCGGGGAAAAATCGCGTTTTTTCGGAAGAAACCGGTTTTTTCGCTTGACTTCGAGGGCGCGGCGTTTCATAATCGACGTAAGTTCGGCGGCGCGTTTTCGCGTTGAAATGAAATATGAGCGATATTTGAAAAAATCAAAAGTCGCGGTTTTTAGCGGGGAAAACGCGGGCCGAGCGTCGAAGACGAAACGTTAAAAAGAAAAATGACACAATATTTGAGAAATCAAAGCGTCGGAATCTTGCGAAGGAGAAACGAATGAAAACGTTGCGGATAAAAGCGTTGCGGATCTTGGCGGCGACGATCGTTGCGGTCGCTTCCGTTTGCGGCGGGGCGTTCGGCGCCGAGCGCGGGGATTCGACGCCGCGTCTTAAATCGCCGAATCGCGGGCTTTGCGCTCATCGCGGGACGATGCGGAACGGGCCGGAAAACACGCTCGAAGCGTTTAAAATGGCCGCCGAAGCGAACGCGGGGCAAATCGAACTCGACGTTCGCGTCTCGAAGGACGGGGCCTTGGTCGTCATGCACGACGACTCGGTCGACCGCACGACGACCGGAAAGGGGAAAGTCGCGGAACTTACGCTCGCTGAAATTAAGAGTTTCGACGCCGGGATCAAGTTCGGCGAAGCGTTCAAAGGGGCGACCGTTCCGACGTTCGAAGAGGCGCTGGCCGTCATGCCGCGCGACGTTTGGATTAACGCGCATTATTACGGGCCGGTCGAATCGGTCGCGAAGGTCGTCGCGGTTATCGTCGAGCAAAAGCGGCTCGATCGAGCGTTTTTGGCGACGTCGAAGGAGAATATTTTGGCGGCGCGGGCCGTCGAGCCGGATATTTTGACCTGCAATATGTCGCGGCGGGGGAACGATTCGAAGGCTTACGTCGATCTGACGCTCGAACTGAAAACGGAGTTCGCCCAATTGGTGAAAGGCGTTTACACGGCGGAAGATATCGCGCGGCTCAAGGCGGCGGGCGTCGCGATCAACTGCTTCGGAACGAACGACCCGGCGGAAGCGAAGCGGATGTGGAGCGAAGGGATCGATTTTCCGCTCGTCGACGACCTGGCGCTTTTGGAGATCGTCGAGGAAAGCAAGCTCGCGACGCAGGTCGACCGCGCCTGGGCCGCCGCCTGGCGCAATTTTTATTCGCCGCAAACCAAGCTGTTTTACGACTTTATCGAAAGTCGCGAAGTTGGGAAAACGCTCGACATGCTCCCGACCGAAGACGAAGTCGCGCGGCTTTATCCGAACGAATGCGGGTACGGGACGGCGATGGAAGACTGCGCGATTTCCGGCGGCGTGATGCTGACGGCGCTTGTCGACCGTTTCGCAACGACCGGGGACGAGACGCTCAAAACGAAAGCGCGCGACGTTTTCGAAGGGCTCGAATTGCTGACGACCGTCGCCGGTTCGCCCGGGTTCGTCGCTCGCGGCGTTAGTCCGAAAGCGCCGAAATCTTGTTATATCAACAGTTCGCGCGATCAGGTAACGCATCTTGCGCTGGCGGTTTGGGGGTATTGGCGCTCGCCTTTGTCCGACGACGAAACGAGGGGGCGCGCCGCTAAAATGTTGTTCGAGATCGCCGATCGAATGACGAAAAACGTCGTTCCGGAGAACGATTTCGACTTTCTTTGCTCCGACGGAACCCGTTGTCGGCGCGGGATTTGCAGAATGGCGAACGTCGACGATCACGAAGCGGCGCGGCTTCCGGCGCTGTACGCGATCGCCTGGGACGTCGCCAAGCGTTCCGGGAACGACGAAAAAGCGAACGAATATTGGGCGCGTTGGCGGCGTTGGGCGCCGGAGACGATCGCGCAGTCGGCGCATATTCGGGAAAACGTTCGGTTGCAGAACGTTGTCGCGACGTACGCTTTGTTGCAAATGCAGGAATCGCTCGACGTTCTTTGGCGGCTCGAGCCGGACGCGGAGCTGAAAAAGACGCTCGCCGAAACGATGGATTTCGTCTCAAAATTGGCGGCGAAACGGCAGTCGGGCGCTTTGCAAACGTTGAAAAGTCGCGACTTAACGGAACTTGCGCCGAGTTGGCGCGAGGCGGGCGGGCTTGTCGGAGAATATCGGAAGACGTGGAGCGCTCCCCGAACTTGCGGAGAATTGGCGCTGACGCAGGCGATCGATTCGGCGAACGCGACCTCGTTCGACGCCGAAGCGGAACGCGTCCTTCGGGAAGCGCTCGAAACGCCCGATTTCGATCAGATTTCGAGCTGCGGCGTCTTCCATCTGCTCGGCGCTTACGAAAAAGCGAGGCGGCGCGGCCGACTCGGCGGCGACTCGAAGTAACGCCGTTTCAAGCGGTTGCGTAAAAGGAAAAAGACGCCGATCCGTCCTTAAAGCGACGACCGGCGTCTTTTTTTATTCGGCGTCAAGCGCCGCGCGATTCCGACGAGAGACGCTGCGAAGACGTTAAAACGTCGAGACGCGGCGTCGACGGGCGCGATCAGTCGAGCGGGCGAATCCAAACGTTGCGGAATTGCACCGGGCAACCGTGTCCGCTGAACGCGATCGGGCCTTTGCTTTGCGGGTGTTTGCCCGGCAGGTTGAAGTGCGTCGTCGAACCGTAGATTTCCTGGTTGTTTTGAACGAGCGCGCCGTTTTGCACAACCGTGATCCGCGGATTTTCAACGCATTCGCCGGCGTCGTTGAATTTCGCCGGGGTGAAGAAAATGTCGTAGGTTTGCCAGTTGCCGGCCGGGACGCAAGCGTTGACGAGCGGCGGCGTTTGACCGTAAACCGAACCGCAGGAGCCGTCCGGATAATTGTTCACTTTGTACGAGTCGAAAACCTGGATTTCGTACGCGCCTTGAATAATGACACCGTTGTTGCCCTGGTTGCCCCAATCGCCTTCGAAGTTCGCCGGGCACTTCCATTCGAGGTGAAGTTGGAACGCGCCGAACTTTTCTTTCGTGCAGAGCGCGCCGGAGACGCATTCGACGGCGCCGTCGACGAGCTTCCATTCGGTCGGTTCCCAAGCGTCGAGATTCGTTCCGTCGAAGAGGACTTTAGCGTCGGCCGGCGCGGGCGCGAAATAGGTCGGCGGAGCGAGTTCGAGGCGTTTCGGAAGCGGGCGTTTCGGGTCGTGAACGCGATATTCGCTCCACCATTGCTTGGGAGAATCGGTATAACCGTAAGATTCGTTTTCGTTTTTCGGAACGTAAAGGTCGTGAGCGAAGACCGCGGCGGAGGCGCCGAAGAGAACGCCGCCGAGAGCGAACGCCGAAACGGTTTTCGCAAACGCGTTGAGCAATGTCATCGTTAGGATTCCTTATTAATAAAGGGGGGAAATCGCGACGGAAACGAACGAACCCGGCGTCCGTCGCGAAAACGAACGTCGCGTAACGAAACGTCGTTAAACGACGGTAAAACGCGTAAAATAGGAAAGCGGCGAAAAACGGAACGCGTTCGCCGCCCTTTCGCCGTTATTTTTTCGGACGGCGAATCTCGACGCTGCCGCGGTGAGCCGTCAAGCCCTCGACCGTCGCGACGCGGCAAACGTCGTCGGCAAGGTTTTCGAGCCCGTCGCGGTCGAAGCAAAGAAGACTGTTTCCGCGAATGAAATCGTTGCAGGACAAACCGCTGGCGAACCGGGCCGAACCGCTCGTCGGCAAAACGTGCGACGGGCCCGCCGCGTAGTCGCCGAGCGCGACCGGGGTGTAGTTGCCGAGGAAGATCGCCCCGGCGCAAAGGATTTTTTCGGCGAGTTCCTCCGCGTTTTGCGTCGCGATATGCAGGTGTTCCGGCGCGATCTCGTTGGCGACGCGGCAAGCTTCGTTGGCGTCCCGCGTCAAAATAACGGCGCCGAAGTTTTCAAGCGCCTGACGAGCGAGCGCGCCCCGTTCGACCCGAGCGAGCGTCGCGTCGATCTCGACGACCGCGTCGCGAAGCGTTTTTTCGTCCCAACCGATCAAAACGCTCGAACCCGGCGCGTGTTCGGCTTGCGCCAAAACGTCGTAAGCCGCGTAATCGGCGCGGGTCGTTTCGTCGACGATGACGACGACTTCGCTCGGCCCGGCGATCGCGTCGATGTCGACGGCGCCGAAAACCGTCCGTTTCGCAAGGGCGACGAAGAGGTTGCCCGGCCCGACGATTTTGTCGACCCGTTCGATCCCCTCGACGCCGTAAGCGAACGCCGCGACGCCCTGCGCGCCGCCCATCCGGTAAACTTCCTTAACGCCGAGTCGAGCGCAAGTTGCTAAAAGGTAAGGGTTGTAAGAGCCGTTCGGCGTCGGCGGCGCCATTACCGCGATCTCCTTGACGCCCGCGACCTGGGCCGGAACGACCGTCATCAAAACCGACGACGGGTAAGCCGCCGCGCCTCCCGGGACGCAGCAACCGACGCGGCGCAACGGTCGATAACGCTGGCCGAGCCAACCGCCGGGCCGCTCGATCCGAACGTCTTTTTGCAAAATCGAGCGTTGGAAGACGGCGACGTTTTCCGCGACGCGGTCGACGGAGCGCAAAAATTCCGGCTCGACTTTTCCGAGCGCGGCGTCGAGTTCCTCCTGCGGGACGCGGAGCCGGTCGGCGTCGAGTTCGGCGCGATCGATCCGCTTCGAGTAATCGAGAAGGGCCGGGAGTCCTTTTTCCGCGACGTCGCGGCAGATCGTTTCGACGACTTCGGCGGGCGTCAGCGGCGCGCCGAAAATTTCGACGGTGCGACGTTTTCCTTCTTCGCTAACGATATTTCCTTTAACGCTCAATTTTTGACGCAACGCGTCGATTTTCTGTTGAACGTCGTTTTGACGGGCGTCGATCCATTGGATGTTAAGCGCGGGTTGAGTCATTTTTCGCTTTTCGATCAGGCGGTTTAGGCAAAATGGGACGAAAATTGAACCGTCGCGAACCGACGGCGTTTCGAAGAACGCGTTTTGACGGCGTGAGAAATCGGAGGGCTCCGTCGGAACGCGTTCATTTTGCGGGCTGTCTTGCCGATAATAAAAACGTCATTATTATTAATATAAACGTCGCGGCCGTTTTGTCGAGCGGCGCGGACGCTTTTTTCCGAAAAACCGGTCGTTTTGCGAGCGTTTTTTCCAATTTTTCGCGTCGCGTCGAGCCCGGCGGCTCGACGTTGCGAACGATTTTAACGGTCGGGTAAAATAAGCGGGGAAACGATGAACGAATCGCTGTTTCAAGTTAGCTGTCCTTCTTGCGAGTCGGTTTTCGCGGTTACCGATCCGGATCTGCTCGGGCAGATCGTCGCCTGTCCGAAGTGCGGCGGGATGATGCTCGTTGAGGCGGCGGCCGCGACGGAAACGCCCTCTCAAACGGAAGAAACGCAAAATGGGCGAGAGGGGCAAAACGGTCAAGAAGGGCAAGCGGCGCAAAACGGCGAAGTCGCGCAAGACGCCGAGTCTTCCGTCGCGGCGCCGCCGGTCGTCGTCGAGCCGGGCGTCGCGCCGCCGATTTTGTCCGACGAAAACGAACCGGCGCCCGAAAACGCCGACGCGTCGGAACGTTCCGATGAAATTTGGGGAGAAAATGAAGAAAATAGTCAAGACGGCGAAGATTTAACGGCGGCGAAAGAGGGCGGCGAACGATCGCGGGGCGCTTGGATTCTCGCCGTCGCGGTCGTTCTCGTCGCTCTTGGCGTTTTAACGGTTTTTTGCGTTTTAACGCGCGACGACGGCGCTTCCGAGCCCGGCGTTAAGACGGAAAATAGCGAAAATAGCGAAGACGGCGAACCGGAAGAAGTCGGCGGATTCGCGCCTTTCGTCGCCGAAGAACGAACGGCCGCCGATTTGCCGAACGCGGCGGAAATCGCGGAGGATTGGGGCGAAGCCGGCGATTTGGGCGAGTTGGAGACGACGAGCGCTTCCGGCGATTTGGAGGAAACTGACGAGATAGAAGAAACAGACGGTTTGGGCGAATTGGACGAGTTGGGCGATTCGCAAGAGCCGGAGGAAGGCGAAACGTCGAGCGAAACCGGCGTCGCCGTCGAAGAGCTCGACGACGGGACGGGCGGCTTGGACGACGCGCTTGCCGAAGGACTCGAAACGTCCGAACCGGCCGATTCGACCGTCGACGAAGGGGAAAACGCGGAGGAAACGCTGAAAACGCCGGAAAAGTTTGCGGGTTCGAACGATTCGACCGGTTTTAACGAGGCCGATTTCGAGCGGGCGAACAAAAACGTCGACCCGGAGACCGCCGACGAACCCGCCGAAGTCGATTGGAGCGGCGTCGCGTCGACGACGAATCCGACGTTGCAAGGCGCGCTGCCGACGTTGCGTCGCGAACGCAAGGAAATTGACGTCGACGCCCGGCTCGCGCTTCCGATCAAATCGATCGAGTTTCCGTCGTCGCCGGTCGCCGCGATTCGACTTTTGTCGGAGTTTGTCGGCGTTTCGATCGTTCCCGATCTCGAAACGTTCGTCTTGACGCGCCCCGGAACGAACGCGACGCTCGACTTGTCGTTGCGCGACGCGACCGCCGGAGAAGCGTTGGAAACGGTCGTCGGCCTGTTAAATTGGGAGGTTTGTAAGGAAAAAGACCGGCTTTTGATCCGACCCGCCGGGTTTGATCCCGACGCTTTCGTCGAGGAGCGGTTCGACGTCGCCGATTTGGTCGCGAAAAAGAGCGCCGCGCTCGAGACGACGCGACTTGAAAAGTTTGAGCTTCCTAATAATTTGACGCCCGAAACGCTCGCGGCGTTCGTTCGGTCGACCGTCGCGCCCGATTCCTGGCTCGAAAACGGCGGGCGCGCGTCGTTAAAAATCGACGGAACGGCGTTGATTGTCGGTCAAACTGCGCAAAATAGAGAAAAGACGCGGAATTTGCTTGAAGGTTTGCGCGCGATTCGGGGGCTCGAACCGCAAACGGACGCGCCGCCGGAACGAATTGCGCCGGAAAAAATCGGTTGGGAAAATTTGACGAAAAAAACGACGTTCAACCCGCTGACGCCGCCCGCGATGCAAAACGCCGTCGAGATTCTTGAAAAAGCGCAAAAATTTCAAACGATTTGGGACGACGCGACGCTTAACGAGGCGGGCGTCGATCGCGACGCGGCGACGTCGGCGCGCGTCGAATCCGGAACGCTCGACGCCGCGTTGAGCGAAATTTTGGAACCGCAAAACGCGACGTATTTGATTCTTGGCGAACGTTTGATTTTGATAACGTCGAAAGAAGCGGCGCGAGATTACGAGACGGTCGAGTTTTTTTCGCTTCTCGGCGACGGCGGCGCGCGTCCGACGTTGGAGGAAGCCCGGGTTTTGATCGGCGAGCTGAAAACGGCGGTCGCGGCGTCGACTTGGGCGGTCGAACCGGAAGCGCCGGTCGCGGAGAACGGCGAAGACGGCGAACCGGCGCAAATTAGCGAAGACGGGAAGAACGACGCGGCGTCGGCGGAGGGGGCGGCGCTCGATTTGACGGCGGGAACTGGGGAAAATGGAGGAAATGCGGAGAGCGGTAAGGACGCGGCGTTTGCGTCGACGGAGGAAAGACGGGGGCTTGTTTGGCTCGACGTCGAATCGTCGTGCCTGATTGTTCGGCAAAGTCAGCCTAATCAGCGCGCTTTGCGCCGTTGGCTGGCGGCTCGCGAGGCGGGGCGAAAGGCGAACGAGTCGAAAACGGCGAAAGCGGCGCCGGACGAACCGAACGAAGGGGAAAAAGAGCGGGCGAATTAAAAATTTTTTAAAACGCTCTTGCGCTTTCGGGTCGATTTTGCTTAAATTAGGCGCGGATATTTTAAGGGCGGCGCGGGCGCGTCGTCGGTCGATTAGGCAAAATAGAAAACGAGGGAAAAGATGCGACTTGCGCTTCGAGCGTTGTTCGGGGCGACCGACTCCGACGAAGAGGGGGCGGCTCGTCGAGCGTTGTTGGAACGCAAACTGCGAGAAAACGAGCGGAGCGCGGAGTTCTTTCGCCGTTTGCGCGCCGCCGTCGCCGACGTTTCGTTGAAGGCGCCGGAGGTTTTCGCGGAGGAATCTTTTCCCGACGCGAACGTCGTCGCCGAGTATCTCGACGGTCAGGCGTCGCCGGAACTGGCGCGCGAGTACGAGGACGCGTGTTGGGATTCGCCGGAAATGCTGGCGGAGGTCGGGCGTTGTTACGACGCGCTGAACGGCGCCCTCGACGTCGAGCCCGTCGTGTCGAAAAACTGTCGGCGCCGACTTTATTATCTCGCTTGGGAGGACGTCGTCGAAGCGGCGTCCGCGGAGAAAACGACGACGATAAACGATTCGTCGGACGAAAAACAAAGCGAGACGAACGTCTTGGCGGTTTCCGTCGAAAAAAAGGAAAAAAAACGCGAAAAAATCGTCCCCGCTTCCAAGAGCGAACGCAAGGCGCGACGTCGGCAAAAGACGGAAAAAACGGCGAAGACGGAAAAAACGGTGCGCTCCGCGTTGGCGGCCGAACGTTCGTTAGGCCGTCGCGTTCGTCGTTTTGGCGCCCGTTTTGCTATAGCGGCGGGATTCCTCGGCGTCGGGTACTGCGGTTGGCGAACGTTCGACGATCCGGAGCGCTCGGAAACCTTCCCGATTCAGGCGGCGGTCGAACGCGCGCCGGTTTCGTCGGAATCCGTGGTCGACGAATTGCGCCCGTTGCGTCCGACGACGATTTCAAGCGCGACGGCGGAAGAATTGTCGTCGATTTCCCCCGACGAAGCCGCTCGTTTGACGCAAAACGACCCGATTTTCGTTGCGAACGCGACAAACGAAACGGGCGAAGAACCGCCGAAAATAGCGAGTTTGCCGATTACGGAGGAAATAGGGTTGCGAAACGAAGGCAAGACTAACTTGACCCGCTCTTCCGACGGGACGCGAAGCGGGTTTGGCGGCGAGCCTTGGGAACGTCGTCCAACGCTCGAGATTCCCGCGCAAAACAACGACGTTTTCTCGAAAACGCGGATCTACTGAGCGATTTCGAGCCGATTTATTCGATTTCGTCCGAATTTTTGGCCGCGAGCGCTTCGGCGGCGTTCGCGCGAATTTCTTCTTCGATCTCGTCCGCGACCTGTTCGGCGAAGCGGCGTTGCTCGTCGCTTAAGCCCTTGAAATAAAGCGTTTTATACGTTGAATAAGCGGAGTCTAATTTAGGAGCGTCGTCGCGCAGATAATCCCAATCGAGCTCGCACAATTGGAAAAAATGTCGATTGACGACGGTTTCGACGGCGCCGAAAACGAGCGGGATCCAGGATCCGTCCGCGATCAACGTTTGAAAGGCGTCGGGGGCGACTTCTTGGTAAATTAGGGGGTTTTTAACGATTAAAATTTCTGTTTGCATGACGTCCCGCTTTCGTTTAAAAGAAATGACAAGTTAATTATAGGGCCGGCGCGTGGAAAAACAAGGCCGAGCGCGTAAAAAAGAAAAAAGAGCGGCTCCGTTTGGCGTTTTGATAACGACGAGAAGCGGGCGCCGAAAAAATTCGCGTGCAATTTGGGGCGAAAACGACGGCGAAAAAGTCGCGGGCGGGAAGAAAAATGGGG
>CAZIJJ010000022.1:0-52365 GCA_964539525.1 uncultured Planctomycetaceae bacterium
TCTAATTGAGTCGGGTTTAACGGCCGACGACGGCGATTTCCGCGTTCGAGCGCAGATTCGACGCGGTCGCAAGCCGCGACGCGTTCCCGGGCGGAGCGTTTCGCGGCTCGCGGCGTTTCTTGACGCGGCGGACGGAAAATCGGCCCCGCGTCGGGCTCCCCCTTGGCGTCTGGAACGAACGCGGTATAATCGTTTAGCGGTCGTTTTAAAACGCCGTTCTCGCTCGCCGTCGACTCCGACGCGGCTAACATTGGGGAGAAAACGATTTATGACGCAAACGCAAAATCCGGAATTTCTTGAGACGCGTTCCGTCGGACGGTTGCTTTTCGAATTTTCGTTTCCGGCGATCGCCGCCGCTTTCGTTTCGGCGACGTACAATCTCGTCGCTCGCGTTTTCGTCGGACAGCGCTTCGGAACCGACGGGGTTACCGCCGTTACCGTCGCTTTTCCCGTGATCCTTATCTTTCTCGCCGTCGCGATGACGATCGGAACCGGCGCGACGATCATTGTTTTGATCCGGCTCGGCGAGCGGAACAACGATAAAGCCGAAGAAGCGCTCGGGCAGGCGCTTTTTCTTTCCGGCGCGACCTCGGTTCTGTTTATGATTTTCGGGATCGCGTACATGGAGCCGCTTTTGCGGTTTTTCGGCGCGTCCGAAGCGATCCTGCCGTTGGCGAAGTCGTATTTGTCGGCGTTGATTTGGGGCGTCTTTCCGCAACACGTCGCGTACGGCGTCAACAATTTTATTCGCGCCGAAGGCAAGCCGCGCATTGCGATGGTGTCGATGTTTATCGCGGCGATCGTCAACGCGGCGCTCGACTGGTTTTTCCTCTTTTACCTGAAAACCGGCATTTGGGGCGCCGGACTTGCGAACGTGTTGGCGTGCTGCGTCAGCGCCGCCTGGATCTGCTGGCTCTACTTTTCCGGCCGAACGGCGCTCCGTTGGCGGCTGAAATATTGTAAGTTTAATTGGAAATTGACGAAAGAAATCGCGATCCTCGGCGCCGTGCCGTTCGCGACGCAAGCTTGCGCGGCGGTTCTGTCGATGACGCAAAACAATATGCTCGGGCTCTTCGGGGGCCGATACGGCGAAGCGATGGGGTACGAGTTCGACGGCGGCGACGTCGCGGTCGCCGCGATGGGGATCGCCATCGCCATTGCGAACGCCGTTTTGATGCCGTTTTTAGGGTTGGGGCAGGGATTGCAGCCGATCGTCGGGTACAACGTCGGCGCGAAACGGCCGGATCGCGTTTTGCCGGCGTTGACGTTGGCTTTGAAGGTCGTCGTCGTCGCCGGGTTCGCGGCCTGGTTCGTTTTGATGCTTTGGCCGAAGACTTTCGTTTTGTTCTTCTTAAATTCGAACGAGCCGGGGTACGACGAGAAGCTGGCGTTGGGGGCGAGCGCGATCCGCTTCGTGATGTGCGGTCTGCCGTTCGTCGGCGTCAACATTTTGGCGGGCGGCTATTTCCAAGCGCACGGGCGGCCGATTTTGGCGTTGATGTTGACGCTGTTGCGGCAGTTGCTCTTTTTGCTGCCTTGCCTTTATTTCCTGCCGCGCCTTTTCGAAGCGTGCGGTTTCGTCGGTTTGAACGGCTGTTGGTTTTCTTTCCCGGTCGCCGACGCTTTGGCGTTTGCGATCGCGGCGGTCTTTTTGAGGAAAGAATATCGGATGAAAAACGCCGAAATCGCCGAATATCGCCGCTTGCAAGCCGGGAAAAAGACGGCGGAAACGGAAAACGCGTCGGCGGCGTCCGGCGTTTGAGCGGAACGAAACGCGGAAACGGTGAAAATGGTGAAAACAGGAAAAACGGGAAAAATGGGAAAATAATGCAAACGACGCAAAACGACGGCGACGAGCGAAAATACGTCGTAATTTCCGGCGCTTCCGGGGGGATTGGGCGCGCCGTCGCCGAATCCCGACGCGGCGAAAACGTCTCGCTCTTCCTGCAAACGAACCGGAATCGAGCGGCGTTGGCCGACTGGGCGCGGAAGAATGCCGACGAGTTCGCGTCGATCGAGATTTTCGAAGCGGATCTTGCGACCGAATCCGGAGCGGCCGGGTTTTGCGAAGCGGTTCTCGACGCTCTGAAAAAAGCGCGGAAAACGGAGACGCCGCGGTTGGACGCTTTCGTCGCGGCGGCGGGCGTCGATTTGATGACGCCGGAAATGAAGGCGGCGACCTTCGACGAACGACTTCGACGCGCTTGGGCGGTCGACGTCGCGGCGACGGTCAAGACGGCCCGGACGTTCGGCGCGGCGGCCCGGGCGTCGCGTCGGGCGTCGACGAAAAACGGCGGCGTTCCGGCGTTCGTTCTGTTCGGTTGGGACGGCGTCGATCGCGGAATGGAGGGGGAAACGGCGCAACTGTACGCGATCTGCAAGGGCGCCGTCGTCGCGTTTGGCCGGGCGCTCGCGCAGGAGTTGGCGCCCGACGTTCGCGTCAACGTCGTTTCGCCCGGTTGGATTCGGACGACCTGGGGTTCCGTCGCGTCCGAGGCGGCGACGAGACGCGTCGCGGCGGAGTCGTTGACGGAGCGTTGGGGGACGGCGGAGGAAGTCGCGGCGGTCGTTCGCTTTTTGACGTCGGACGATTCGGCGTACCTGAACGGGCAAAACGTGCCGGTAAACGGCGGCTTTTCCTTCCGGCGGCGCGACGCGCGCCCGGGTTGACGCGAGCTTTTCGGCGAAAACGACGGCTCCCCCTTGTTGAGATCGGGGGAACGGGTATAATGAGGCTAATTTCAGCTCGATTCGTCGCGGCGACCGTCGTCGGCTCGACCCGCTCGATTGCGGACGGCGGTTCGCGTCGCGGCGGAAAGACGCGAAAAATCGAGCGAACGGCGAGTTTCGGCGGCGAAGAACGAACGTCGAGAAATTTTTTGAAGCCGGAATTTTTTAGAAGATCGAAAAATCGGAAATCGGAAAAGACGCGTTCTGCGGCGCGCGCCGAACGGCGGCGTCGAGTGGAGAAAGTAAAATGCGCATTGCTCTCGGAAGCGATCATCGCGGGGCCCCAATCGCTCAAAAAATCGCGGCGGACGTCCTTCTTCGCGAACATTACGCCGACTTGCGCGAAGCGCGGCGGTACGGCGAGCGGCTCGTCGGGGCGCATTTGATCGTCGGCGCGTCCTGTTCCGACTCGTTCGACGAAGGCGAGCGCGCCGAAGCGAACGAGGAAATCGCGATCTATTCGCTCGAACGGACGGCGCCCGGGCGCGTCGAGGTTCGCAAGCCGGATTTTGAGCGCGAAGAATCGGGCGAATCGGCGACGAAAGCGGTCGATTATCCGGACGTCGCCGCGGCGGTCGCCGAAGCGGTCGCGTCCGGGCTTGCGGAAAAGGGAATTTTGATTTGCGGAACCGGAATCGGAATGTGCGTCGCGGCGAACAAAGTGCGCGGCGTCCGGGCGGCGGTTTGTTGCAACGAGGTCGCCGCCGAGTTGAGCCGTCGGCATAACGACGCGAACGTTCTTTGCTTATCCGGCGAATTTCTGGGCGTCGCCGAGATCGAATCGCTTGTTCGCGTTTGGTTGAGAACGCCGTTCGACGGCGGGCGGCACGCGCGTCGCGTCGATAAAATTTCGGCGCTCGAACGCGAGACCGGGCTTTGAGCGTCGAAGCGGGCGACGTCGTTGAAACGCGCCGCGGGTTTCGTTGAATTGCGGCGGCCGCGGCGTTCGTCGTTTTGTTTTTTGCTTTTTTGAAAAAAAGTTCCGCGTTGGGACGTTTTTCTTTCTTGTCGGCGCGCGCTCTTGTTTATATAATAAGGGCGAGGCGCGAAGGCGGTTCCGTCGGGGCGCGTCGACTTTGCGCAAAGTCGACGGCGAATCCGGGGAAGCGTCGCCGATAAGCGTTTAAAAAAGCAGAAAAGGAGACGAAAATGCAATATTACGACAACGCGGCCGGCGGTATGGAACGCGGCGCGGTTTCGCTTTTGGACGACGTCGGGGCTCGTTCCCGATTCCTGACGCGGACTTACCTCAATTTGACCGGCGCCGTTTTGGCGTTCGCGGCGATCGAGACGTTGATCTTTTCGCTCTTCGGGGCGCGGATCGTCGAGTTGACGTTGACGAACGCGAAGGTTGCGTCGATCGCGATCCTGGCGCTTTGCCTGGGCGGCCCGTTCGTCGCGACCGCGATTTTGAACGCGTCGAAAACGAAATTCGGGCAATACGTCGCGTTGGCGCTTTACGTCGGCATGTACGTCGCGATCTTTATGCCGATTTTGGCGTTCGCGATCCATTTTGTCGACGGCGGTTTGGAACTGATCGGCAAAGCGGCGGGCTTGACGGTTTCGCTCTTCGTCGCGCTGTCGGCGGCTGTTTTTGTTACGAGAAAAGACTTTTCGTTCTTGCGATCGTTTCTCGTTTTCGCTTCGTTCGGGGCGTTGGCTTTTATCGTCGCGTCGTTGCTCTTCGGGCTCAACCTCGGGCTCGTTTTTACCGTCGCGATGATCGGTTTGGCTTGCGGTTACGTGCTTTACGACACGTCGAACGTGATGCTTCGCTGCGACGAATCGATGGACGTCGTCGCGGCGATCGAGCTGTTCGCGTCGCTGATGACGCTTTTCTATTACGTTTTGCACCTGCTTCTGTCGCTGAATCGCGAATGAGTCGAACGGGGGCGGCGACGACGGAACGAATTTAACGGAAAAAGCGGTCGCGCGTAAAAACGGGACGGCGCGAGAGAATTTTTGAAAATTTTTTGAAAATTTTTCGCGTCGCTTTCGTCGAAAAACGTTCGATAAACGTTTTCTTAAATAGCGGCGGCGCAACGAGATAGAAACGCGTCGTCGCGAACGTTCGCGGAGTCGACCGAAGTTTTTGCGAAAATTTTTGCGAAAAAAACGTCGAGACGCTTGCGAAACGGAGCCGCGCCCCTTGAAAAAACGGGGCGCGTTGTTAAAATGAAAGGACGCCGTCGATAGGGAGGCGTTATTTTAACCGCGCCCGCGTCGCGTTTGTGCGGCGGCGCGTCGCGAGATAAGTTTGAGGAGACACGACGTTATGGCGATCGGCGCCCATGAATTTGATTTGAAACAGCTGGTGTTGTACGGCGGTTCGTTCGGGCCGCGCGAGATCGACCAGTTGCGCGAAGAAATCGCTCGCGACTTGAAGAAATTCGACGAGTTGAAAGAGGCGATCGACGAACTCAAAGCGAAGGACGAGGAGGAACTTAGTCCGGCCGCGCAGGTGAAGCTCGGCGTTTGCGAGTTCCTGGTCGGGAATTACGCCGATTCGCTGGCCTCCTTGAAAAAGGGGGACGGCGGCGCCCTCGCGCAGTTCTATTTTGCGAAGCTCCGCGCCGTCAATAAGGAATACGACGAGGCGATCGCCGCGTACAACACCGCGCAATCGGCCGGGTACAACGTCGACGTGTGCGCGCTCGGGCGGGCCGAAGTTTATCGCGAAATGGGCCGACTTTCGCAAAGTTTGCAGGAACTCGACTACCTCTCCGGCGCTATCGAGCAAACGGCGGAATACCTGTATCAACGCGCCGCGACCGTCGGCGCCATCGGCGGGAATCCCCAGGAGTCGATCGCGTTGTACGAACGGGCGTTGGCCGTCGACCGCAACCACCCGGGCGCGCTCTTCGGGCTCGCGCTTGAAAACGAGCGTCGCGGCAACGACGAGGAAGCGCTCGAATTGTACAAACGCGCCGTCGCGCATTTTCCGACGAACGTCGGCACTTTGATCAATCTCGGGATCCTTTACGAAGATCTCGAAATGTACGATCAGGCGATCATCTGCTTCCAACGCGTTCTCGACTCCTTCCCGTCGAACGCCAAAGCCGCGCTCTTCTTGAAGGACGTTAAAGCGTCGAACGACATGCGTTTCGACGAGGACGAACAGCGCAAACGCGACCGCATGGGCGTCGTGCTGAACCAGCCGATGAGCGATTTCGAACTCTCCGTCCGCAGCCGCAACTGCCTGACGTCGATGGGAATTTCGACGCTCGGCGACCTCTGCCGGCACACGGAGCAGGATCTGCTCGGCAGCAAAAACTTCGGCGAAACGTCGTTGGTCGAAATCAAGGAAATCCTTCAGCAGAAGGGGCTCAAACTCGGGATGTACTCGACCGAAAAACAGCCGGTCGAAACGGTCGAAACGCAACAGCTTTCGGCGGAGGAACAGAGCGTTTTGGCGCGCGACGTCGCCGACTTGAAGCTTTCGGTGCGCGCTCGCAAGTGCATGAACCGCTTGAACATCCATACGATTGGCGAGCTGGTCAAACGCTCGGCGGACGAGCTCCTCGAATGCAAAAACTTCGGCGTTACCAGCTTGAAGGAGATTCGGGAAAAGCTGGTCGACTTCAACATCAAACTCCGCGGCGACTGATCGAGCGCGGCGAGCTTGCGGAGCGGCGGCGGGGCGCCGTCGGCGTTTCGCAACGCGACGAGTCTTTATTTAACGCGACCGCGCGGCGGTTCGTCGTCGAAGGGCGACGGTTCCGACGAGCGGTCGTTTTTTGGGCGGACGACCGCTTGCGGCGAACGGAAAGCCGCGGCGACGGGCCCGAACGTTTCAAAGGTTGGAAATGGCGTTGTTCGAATATAAACTGTTGAAAAAAGACGCGAAAACGGCGGCGCGTCGCGCCGAGTTCGAAACGCCGCGCGGCGTCGTTCAGCTCCCGACGTTCATGCCGGTCGGAACGCGCGGCTCGGTGAAGGGCGTCGAAATCGGTCTCCTGGAAGAAACCGGTTCGCAAATCGTTTTGGGAAACACGTATCATTTGATGCTCCGGCCCGGCGCCGACGTCGTCCGCGAACTCGGGGGCCTGCACAAGTTTTGCGGTTGGAAAAAGACGATGCTGACCGACAGCGGCGGATTCCAACTCTTTTCGTTGGCGAAACTTACGAAAATCGACGAAGAGGGCGCGGTTTTTCGTTCGCATATCGACGGACGCAAGATCGCGCTGACGCCGGAGCGCTCGGTCGCGATTCAGGAGGCGTTGGGCGCCGATCTTTCGATGGTTTTCGATCACGTGATCGCGCTTCCGAACGAGCGGCGAGCGGTCGAAGACGCGATGGAACGAACGATTCGTTGGGCGACGCGGTCGCAAAAAGCGCATACCCGGGAAGATCAGGCGCAGTTCGGGATCGTTCAGGGCGGGCTCGAATTCGATCTGCGACGCCGTTGCGCCGAAGCGTTGGCCGAGATGAATTTTGCGGGATACGCGATCGGCGGGCTTAGCGTCGGCGAAGAACCGTCGGCGATGTACGAGTGTCTCGACGCGACGACGCCGTTCATGCCGGCGGACAAACCGCGGTATTTGATGGGCGTCGGACGGCCGGAAGATCTGCTCGAAGGCGTGTTGCGCGGCGTCGACATGTTCGACTGCGTGATGCCGTCGCGCAACGGTCGCAACGCGATGGCGTTCACCGATTTCGGTCCGATGCGGTTGCGAAACGCCCGGTACGAACGGGACGAACGCCCGCTCGAAGAGGGGTGCCCCTGCCCGGCGTGTCGGCGGAGTCGCGCGTATCTTCGGCATCTTTTCATCGCCGGCGAAATGCTCGGGCCGGTCTTGCTGACGCTTCATAATATTACGTATTATCAGCGTTTAATGGCGCGAACGCGGCAAGCGATCGAGCGGGACGCGTTTCTTGAATTTTATCGCGAGCGGTTCGCCGGTTGGGCCGCGGGCGTTCCGGATTGACGGCGGCGAGCGGCGATCGACCGAACGCGTCGGGTAAAACGGGGCGTTTCGGCGATCCGGGAGGTTTGGGAAAGCGAGCGAACGGAGACGCGCGATGAGATCGACAAACGAAGCGAAACCGAAGTCGTTGGCGTTCAATTTGACGCCGTTGATCGACGTTACTTTCCTTTTGATCGTTTTTTTCGTTATGTCGAGCCGAATGATCGACGAAGAAACGGCGATGGAGATGACGCTTCCGCGCGAAACGTCCGGCGAAACGGCGGAAAAAGACGACGCCGGGAAGCTGGTCGTCAACGTTCCGGACGGGGAGTCGATTTTTTTCGGAGCGCGACGCGTTTCGCTTCCTGAATTGCGCGAGCGGTTGCTTCGTGAAAAAAGCCGGGCGAACGGCCCGATCTCCGTGCGAATCCGAACGAATCGCGACGCGCCGTACGGGGCGATCGAGCCGATCCTCGTCGTCTGCGCGCAAATCGGGATTTACGACGTTTCGTTCGCCGTCGTCGGCGAGTGAAAGCGCGGGCGGAAGCGGGGCTTAAACGTCGAGCGGCGACCTGCGAACGTTGCGAAGACGGCCAAGAGCAGGATAAGACAAAACAAGAAACGGCGAACGCCGAACGTCGAGCGCGTTCGGCGTTTTTTTATCGGCGAAAACGACGTTTCCAGCGAACGTTAACGAACGAACGTCGTTTTTTCTTCGAGTTGCGCGGCGCGCCAGGCGATCGACGTCAGCGCCGCTTCCATTTGGCGTTCGAGAAGCTCGGCGGGTTGGTTGCGCGTCAAACGTTGGAGAAGAACGCCCCGCGACGTCGTAAACTGGATCGTCGGCGACGCGTTGACGCCGAATTCGTCGCAAATTTTCTCGCCGTTCGCGTCGTTGACGTCGATTTGAACGCAGACGAATTTGCGCGAAAGGCGGGCGATCTCTTTGTCCCGAAACGCGCCTTCGAGCATCGCTCGGCTGTACGGGCAGTTTTGCGCCATAAAGAAGAGAAGAACCGGTTTGTTTTCGGTCTCCGCGCGCCGCATCGCCTCGTTGAAATCGACGACGAACTCGACCCGATCGCGTTCGAGCTCCCGTTCGTCCGCGACGTTGGCGACGAGCGAATCGGAGGTCGGTTTCGGTTCTCGCCAACGCGAAAGTCCGACGACGGCGGCGACCGCGGCGAGCGTCGCGCTCCAAGTCGCGACCGTTTTTATAAACTTGTTCCGCATTTTAAGCTGCAATTCTTTCAATCCGTTGAAACGTCTTCCGCCGGGCTCGCCGGGGGCGAACGGGCGCGAAGACCGGGAAAGCGTCGAATCCGTCGACGCCGACTCCTCCTGATTATGCGAAAAGGACGCGAAACGTTGCGAAAATTTTAAAATTTATTTAAAATTTATTTCGGCGACGATTTGGCGTTTTTGTTTCGCGCCGCGTCGCCGTTTCGGTCGACTTCGCTTTCTTATTATCGTTCCGCGGGGGCGTCCGACTTGAGAGGTTTGGCGATTTCCGTTTTACTTTTCGCGGATCGGCGCAAAATAAGCGGCGGCGCGCGTTTTTGCGGCGACGCGGCTCCGGGTCTCCGGCAATATAGAGCGCGAAAGAAAATGTTTTTGTAAAAATTTTTTCGCAAAAATTTTCTTAAATCGAAGTTTTTAAAGCGTCGCGGAGCGCGGCGGTTCGCGAAATCGGGAACGAGACCCGGCGATCTTGCGATAACGTCGGCGCTCGCGGCGTTTCCGCGCGGCGAAACGGCGTCCCGGCGCGGCGCGTTTTCCACGAAAATATTCTCGCTCCCCGTTGACATAATTCGTCGCGCGGACATAATAAAGGGCGAGGAGGGGCAAACTTTACTCTTAGACGAATGGAACGCGTTGAGTTTTCGGCCGGATCGACGGGTTGCAAAAATTAGACGATCGTTGAAATCGCGCTTTTTGCGAGCGTTTTTGATTTTGCGTTGAAAACGCGGCGTCGTTTCTGATAAAGCGTCGAGCGTCGGGACGACCGGCGGGCGAAATTGCGTTTCGCCGGTTAGGCGAAGCGGGCGGCGGCGCGAGACGCGGTTCTTTCCGCCTTCGACGGCTCCTTGGCGCGGTCGATTTTCGGCGTCCTGCGGACGTCGAGCGAATCAAACGAAATTTAACGGCTCCGATTTAAAGTCTCCGCGCGATTTCTGAAAAACGCGGAGCGTTTGCGGTTGTAGAAAGACGATGTGCGATGTCCAAAAGCCAACGAAGTATTCCTTTTAGTCCGCCCGATATCACCGAGCTTGAAATCGAGGAGGTCGCCGCCGCGCTTCGATCCGGATGGATCACGACGGGCCCGAGAACCAAACAGTTGGAAAAAAATATCGCCGAAGCGATCGGGGTGGAAAAGTGCGTTTGCCTTAACTCCCAGACCGCCTGCGCGGAGATGGCGCTCCGCGTCTTGGGGCTCGGCCCCGGCGACGAGGCGATCGTCCCGGCTTACACGTACACCGCCTCGGCCTCCGTCGTGCTTCACACGGGCGCGAAGCTCGTCCTGATCGATACGCAAAAGAACGGCCTGGAAATGGATTACGACGCGGTCGAAGCGGCGATCACGGAAAAAACGAAGGCGATTATTCCCGTCGATCTCGCCGGGATTCCCTGCGATTACGACCGCGTTTTCGAGATCGTCGAGCGGAAAAAGGGGCTGTTCAAGCCCGCCAACGAGACGCAGGCCGCGCTTGGACGGGTCGCGGTCATGGCGGACGCCGCGCACTCGTTCGGCGCGAAGTTCGCCGGCAGACCGATCGGCTCCGTCGCGGACTTTTCGAGTTTCAGTTTTCACGCGGTCAAAAATTTCACCACCGCCGAGGGCGGCGCGTTGACGTGGAGAACGATTCCCGGCGTTAGCGACGACGAAATTTATAAGAAGTTGCAGTTGCTCAGCTTGCACGGCCAATCGAAGGACGCGCTCGCCAAAACGAAGCTCGGCGCTTGGGAATACGACGTCGTCGGGCCGTATTACAAGTGCAACATGACGGACGTCGCCGCCGCGATCGGGCTCAAACAGCTCGAGCGTTATCCCGGTTTGTTGAAGCGTCGGAAGGAAATTATCCGGCGGTACGACGCCGCGTTCCGGCCGCTCGGCGTTGAAACGCTTGAACACTATTCGGACGGTTGGGAGTCGTCGGGACACCTGTATATAGCGCGCGTTCCGGGCGTTTCTCTTGAGGAACGCAACGAGATTATCGTGAAAATGGCGGAGCGCGGCGTCGCGTGCAACGTGCACTACAAGCCGTTGCCTATGTTGACGGCGTACAAGACGCTCGGCTTCGATATCGCCGATTATCCCAACGCTTACGCGCGCTTTGTCAACGAGGTTACGTTGCCGCTGCACACGCGTTTGACGGACGACGACGTCGAATACGTCGTTGAGAATTTTACGGAAGTTCTCGGCGATTATGTTTGACGTCGAGCGAGCGGAAACGAGAACGGGCGCCCGCCGCGCGGGTTGGATTTTTAAGAGTGATTGGGCGTTGTAGTGAAAAAAATATTGATTATTGGCGCCGGTTTCTTGCAGAGTTTCGTTATTCGCAAGGCGAAAAGCATGGGGTACGAGACTTTAGCCGTCGACGGCGACCCGAACGCGCCCGGTTTCCAATACGCTGATAAGACCGCGACGATCGATATCGTCGACGAAAAGGCCTGTTTGGAATTTGCGCGTCGAGAGAAAGTCGACGGCGCGCTGACCGCCGCGACCGATTACGGCGTGTTGACCGCCGCTTACGTCGCGCGGGAAATGGGGACGCCCGGGCTCGATTACGAGGCGGCGAAGCTCGTGAAGAACAAGTACCGGGTGCGAAAATGCCTGTACGAGGCCCGCGTCGACGATACCGAGCAGGCTTACGAGTTCGGCGAACGGGACGACGTCGACGCGCTTTGTAAAAAGCTGGTTTTTCCGGTGATGGTGAAGCCGTGCGACGGTTCGGGAAGCCGCGGCGCGAGTCGCGTCGACGAGCCGGCGGGGTTGCCCGAGGCGCTCCGATTAGCGACGGCGGGGTCGATCACGCGTCGGGCCGAGATCGAATCCTTTATCGTCGGGCGGGAATACGGCGCGGAAACTCTGGTCGCGAACGGCGAAGTTCGCGTGTTGGCGATCATGCGAAAATGGATGACGGAGCCGCCTTATTACGCCGAGTTAGGCCACGCGATCCCGACCGATCTGCCGCCGGAAGTCGAAAAACGCGCCGCGCGGTGCGTCGAAAACGCCGTGAAAGCGCTCGGAATCAATTTCGGTTCCGTGAATATGGACATGCTCGTAACTTCCGAAGGGAAAATACATATCGTCGACGTCGGCGCTCGAATGGGCGGCAACATGATCGGCCCTTGCGTGATCCCTTACGGAACGGGCGTCGATTATATGGGCGCCATGATTCGCAACGCCGTCGGGGACGAATTGGATTGGACGCCGCGCGAAAGCGGTGCGGTCGCGACGCGGTTGCTGGCGTTCGACTTCGACGGCGTCGTGAAACGACTGCCCGATTTCGCGGCGCTCGAAAAAGAATTCGGCGTCGAAATTTACAGTTGTCTGGAAATTGGTCGGGAAATCAAACGGTACAAAACGAATCTGGACGGTCGCGGCTACGTCGTCGCGAGGGCGGAGAACGTCGAAACGGCCGTTAAAAACGCGGACGCCGCGTTGGAAGCTATAAAAATCGGGCTGAAGTGAAAACAGTGAAAAAGATTCTCGTGATCGGCGGCGGAACTTATCAAGTTCCGGTGATTAAAAGAATTATCGAGTTGGGGCATCGCGCGCTTTGCGTCGATAAAAATCCCGACGCGCCGGGGCTTCGGCTGGCGACGGCGAGCCGGGCGATCGACGCGCTCGATAAGGAGGCCTGCCTTCGTTACGCTAAGGAAAACGAGATCGACGCGGTTTTGACTTACGGCGCCACGCTGCCTTTGCCGACCGTGGCCTACGTCGGCAAAGCGTTGAATTTGCCGACGTTGCCGCTCGAAACCGCGGAAATTTCCACGAGCAAATACGAAATCAAAAAAAGACTGGCGGAACGCGGTTGCAATATTCGCGGCGATTTCTTTGAGATGGATTCGATGGAAAGCGCCCGAAAACAAACGTTTTCCTTTCCGTGCGTCGTGAAACCGAGCGACGGCTCCGGCAGCAAAGGCGTGGCGTTCGCGCGGAACGCTTCCGAGTTGGACGCGGCGCTGAAAGAGGCGTTTGCGGGCGCGAGATACGGCAAAATTTATAAGGAAGATCTGATCGACGGCGAGGAATACACCGTCGAAGCGTTCGTTTGCTACGGAAAAGCGCACATTTACGCCGTCGTTAAAACGACGTTTGAAAAAAAGGCGGACGGCGAGATCGTTTACGGGCACCGGACGCCGGCCGGTCTGCCGCGGGAGACGGAAGCGGCGATTTCGGCGGAAGTCGTCAAAGCGATCGACGCGTTGCAAATTACGATGGCGAGCGTTAATTTCGACGTCGTTTTGGGCGACGACGGCAAGCCGTATATTATCGACTGCGGCATTCGCATCGGGCAAAATTTGATCGCGTCGCACCTGGTGCCGTACGCCCGCGGCGTCAGCGTCATCGACAACACGATACGGCTCGCGCTCGGCGAAAAGATCGATCCGGAGCCGAAAACGAATCGTTGCGTCGCCACGCGGCTGCTGATTTATCGACCTGGGAAAATCGTTGAAATCCGCGATACGAAAGAACTTATCGGTGTCGACGGCGTCGTCGACGTCGTGTTGAGAAAGAAGGTCGGCGACGAACAGCGCGAGTACCGCGACAAATCGGACACTTGCGGCTGGGTTATCGCCGAGGGCGACGTTCCGGAGGAAGCGGAGCGCCGCGCGGAGAGAGCGAAGCGACTGCTCGAGAAATATATCGTCATCGTTCCGAACGCCGAGAAGGAAAGCAAAAATGAAATCTAAGAGCGGAAGTTTTTACGTGATCGCGGTCAAAAGGGCGTTCGATATCCTGATCGGAGCGTGCGCGTTGCCGTTTTTGCTGTTGATTTCGCTGATCGTCGGCGTCGCCATTAAACTGGAGGACGGCGGCCCGGTGTTTTATAAGGCGAAGCGTATTGGAAAAAATAGCAAAATCTTCAATATGTACAAATTTCGCTCCATGAAAGTGGACGCGCCCAACTGGACCAATCCGGACGGAAGCACGTACAACTCTTCCGACGACCCGAGGGTTACGAAGGTCGGGCGCTTCATTAGAAAGACGAGCGTCGACGAGATCCCGCAGTTTTTCAACGTGCTGATCGGCAACATGACTTTTATCGGGCCGCGCGCCAGCGGGGCCGGCGCGTTGGGAACGTATCAGGACGACGAAGTCGCTAAAATGGACGTGAAGCCCGGCATCACCGGGTACGTGCAGGCGTATTATCGCAACGGACTTACCGTCCGCGAAAAAAGACTTTACGACGCGTGGTACGCCCGCAACGTTACTTGGTGGCTGGACGTGAAAATTTTCTTCAAGACGATCCAAACCGTCTTGAAACGGGAAAATCTGTACACGAATTAAGCGCGACGCTTGAACGCGGAAAAGCGAGGCTCCGTCGCGCGGGCTTCGCGGCGTCGGATCAAACAAAATCGGAGGCGTTGTTTATGGCCGTTAATCCTAAGTTGAAGAAGTTTTATTTCAGCGTTTTCGAAACGCCGGAGATTTGCGCCGCGAACGCGATCCAGCGGTTGAAGGAAAGAAGAGCTTTAAGACGGAATCTCGATCGCCGATTCAAGTTGACGGAAGCGCAAAAGAAGGCGGTTCGCGATTTTTGGCGTCCTTACGCGAATATTTCGACCTGTTGGGCGCGGTATTACGTCGCGGCCAACGGGCAATTCGATCCGCGGTATATTCCGAACGATTTGTATTACACGAAGATCGATCAATATTTCAACGATCGGAAACTGGGGTACGGGTTTAACGACAAGAACTATTATTCCAAAATCTTCGCGGGAATCAAGCAGCCGGAAGTCGCGGTTCGAAAGATCAACGGTTTGTTTTTCGACGCCGAGTATAATCAGTTGTCCGCGGAAGAGGCCAAGGAGAAGCTCCTGAGTTACGACGAGATTATTTGCAAGCCGTCGCAGGAATCCGGTTCCGGCCGAGGCATTTTCTTCCTGTCGAAAACGGACGAACGGGGCGTCGACGCGTTTTTGGCGGAAAAGGGCGGCGACGATTACGTCGCGCAAAAACTCGTGCGGCAACACGCCGAGCTGGACAAAGTGCACAAAGGTTCGTTAAATTGCCTTCGAATCTGTTCGCTTTTGCAGGAGGACGGCGTTCATATCCTGTCGGCCGTGCTTCGCATGGGGTTCGGTTCCAGCCGCGTCGACAACGCCACCGCGAAAGACAACGCGCAATACGGCGGCGTGTCGTGCGGAATCGACGGAAACGGGCGGTTGAGAAAATTCGCTCGCGCTTACTATACGGGAAAGCCTTACGATCGGCATCCGGACGGTTTGACGTTCGAGGGGTTCCAAACGCCGTCTTACGAAAAAGCGACGGCGCTCGTGAAAAAGGCGCATCCTTTGCTCGCCCATTTTCGCTTGACTTCGTGGGATATCGCGATCGACGAAGTCGGCGATCCCGTCCTTATCGAAGCCAATATGCGGAAGGGCGGCATTAATTTTCACCAGTTTAACAACGGCCCGCTCTTCGGCGATTTGACGGAAAGCGTTTTGGACGAAGTTTTTCACGGGCGAAAAAAGTAAGCCTCGAAGGTTTGGGGGCGAACGATTTTTAAGCGGACGCGGAGCGCCGCCGAAGTCGCCCGGCGGCGTCGGGGAGCCCGGAGAGAAGGAGATTTTTGATGCGAAAAATATTGTTTGTTTCCAATCTTGCCACGCGAGTGGGCTCGTTTTCGTTGTCGAGCGTCGAAGCGGCTCAACGGCTCGGTTTCGAGTTCCATATAGCCGCGAATTGGAACGGCGCGGCGCCGGAGCTGATTGCGGAAGACGAGCGAAAATACGGCGTGAAGACCCACCATATCGATTTGGCCCGTTCGCCGTTTTCCTGGTCGAACCGCGCGGCGTACAAGCAGCTCGTTAAGATCGTTCGCGACGAAAAGATCGATTTTATCCACTGCAACACGCCGGTCGGCGGGCTGTTGGGACGCCTGGCGGGGAACAAGTGCAAGGTGAAGAAAATCCTGTACCAAGTTCACGGTTTCCACTTTTGCAAGGGCGCCCCGGCGTTAAATTGGGCGCTGTATTACCCGGTGGAAAAATGGCTGGCGCGCCGCACCGACGCGTTGGTTGCGATCAACAAAGAAGATTACGAGCTCGCCCGGAAAAAGTTCAAACTTCGCGGCGGGGGGGCGGTTTATTACGTTCCCGGCGTCGGGGTCGACGCGTCGGGATACGGGCCCGACGAGGCGGTTCGCAAGGCGAAGCGCGCCGAATTGGGGCTCGGCGAAAACGACGTCGCGCTGCTCTCGACCGGCGAGCTGAGCGAAAGAAAAAATAATCGCGTCGTCATCGAGGCGATGGCGAAGTTAAAACGCCCTAATTTGTATTATTTTATATGCGGCGTCGGCGACTTGCGCGAGAGTTTGCAACGTCTTGCGGACGACGCGGGAATCGGGGACAAAACGCGTTTTCTCGGTTATCGAACCGACGTTAAGGAGTTGCTTCAAGCGGCGGACTGCTTTTTGTTGCCGTCGTATCGCGAGGGGCTTTCGCGCTCGCTGATGGAGGCGATGGCGAGCGGGACGCCTTGCGTCGCGAGCAAAATTCGCGGAAACGTCGACCTGCTGGAAGGAGAAAACGGCGGTTTCCTTTGCGCTCCGAACGACGCCGACGCGTTCGCCGAAAAGCTGGCGCTCCTGGCGGACGACGCGGAGCTTCGAGCGACGATGGGACGCAATAATTTGACGAACGTTCGCAAATTCGACTTCGAAACGGCGACTCGGGAAATGCGGAAAGTCTACGAAGCCGCGTTCGGCGGAAGCGACGCGTAAGCGGCGTTTGCGTAAATTTTGTAATGTTTTTGGGGAGAAATGACGATGAATTGCGACGTCCGGAACGAGTCGGCGCGCGCCTTGAACGCGGTTCTGATTCGATCGAATCCCGTGCGGCCTTATCCGCGACTGGAAAAAATGGCGAATTGCCTCGCTAAAAACGGGTGCGGCGTTACCGTGTTGGCTTGGGACAGGGACGCCGATTACGCGCCCAAAGAGGAAGAGCTGAAGTTAAAAAACGCTACGGTGAAAATTGTTCGCGTCGGCTTGAAGGGGCAATTTTCCGGCGGTTTTAAGAAAAATCTGAAAAGTTTGTTGAAATTTCAGCGATTTATCTATAAATGGCTGAAAAATCATCGAGCGGAGTACGATATTATTCACGCGTACGATTTCGACACGGGATACACCGCGGCGAAGTGCGCTAAAAAATTCAAAAAGAAGTTCGTTTACGATATTCCCGATTATTACGTGGACTCGCACGGCTTGCGCGGGGCGCTCGGGGCGATCGTCAAACGCCTGGAAAATTCCGTCATTAACCGAGCCGACGCCACGATCATTTGCACGGAGGAGAGAAAACGGCAGATCGCCGACGCGCGTCCCGTTAAGCTGTACGTCGTTCACAACACGCCGGACGTCGACGTCGACCCCGACTCCGACCGCGTCGAGAACGAGAGCGGGCGTTTGAAACTCGTTTACGTCGGGATCTTTGGTCGAGCGCGTTTCCTCGACAAGATCGCGGAAGCGGTCGCCGCTCGCGACGATTGCGAACTGCACGTCGGCGGGTTCGGCGCGGCGATGGAGCCCTTTTTCGAGGAAATGGCGAAAAAACACGACAACATTTTTTACTACGGAAGGATTCCGTACGATAAGACGATCGCTCTGGAAAAAGAGTGCGACGTCATGTGCGCCGTGTACGACCCCAAGGTGCCCAACCATTTTTACGCGGCGCCCAATAAATTTTACGAAGCGTTGTCGCTCGGCAAGCCGCTGATTATGGCGCGGAACACCGGCATGGCTTCGGTCGTGGAGGAACGCGGCCTCGGCGAAACGATCGACTATAACGTCGAGTCCTTCAACCGGGCGCTCGATCGCCTGATCGCCGACAAGTCGCGGCGGAAGGAAATCTTCGTCAAGGCGACCGAACTTTATCGCCGCGAGTATTCATGGAAAAAAATGGAACGCGTTATTGAGGAAATATATTCCAACCTATGAGACGCGCTGCGGCGCTTCGTCGCGTCGCCGCGGTAAGGAAACGAAAAATGATTAATGTGATCGGACTCGGTTATATCGGACTTCCCACGGCTCTTATGCTGGCTTCCCACGGCGTCGAAGTGGTGGGTACCGACTACAACAAGGAGCTTGTCGCCACGCTCCAGGCGGGGAAAACGACTTTTAAGGAAGAAGGGCTCGACGAGCTGTTTGCGGACGCGACGAGCAAGGGAATTAAGTTCACTACGGAATATCAGGTTACGGACACCTACATCGTTTCGGTGCCCACGCCGTACGATAAATTTAGCAAAAAAGTGGACGCCTGCTACGTGATCGCCGCCTTGAAAGCGGTCATGAAGGTTTGCCCCAAGGGCGCGACCGTGGTTATCGAGTCCACCGTGTCGCCGGGAACGATCGACAAATACGCGCGTCCCGTCGTCGAGGAATGCGGGAAGGACGTCAGCCTCGTCCACGCGCCGGAACGCATCATCCCCGGCAACATGGTTTACGAGTTGCTTCACAACAACCGCACGATCGGCGCGGACGACAAAGCCGTCGGCGAAAAGATCAAGAAGCTTTACTCGTCGTTCTGCCTGGGCGAAATCGTCGTTACGGATATCCGCACGGCGGAGATGACTAAGGTGGTCGAAAACACGTTCCGCGCCGTCAACATCGCGTTCGCCAACGAACTGGCGAAGATCTGCCGGCACGACGACATGGACGTTTACGAGATCATTCGAATTTGCAACATGCATCCTCGCGTGAATATTCTCCAACCGGGTCCGGGCGTCGGCGGACACTGCATTTCCGTCGACCCGTGGTTCCTCGTCGGCGATTACCCGAGCCTTGCCAAGGTGATCGACGAGTCGATGAAGACGAACGACGGCATGCCCGATTTCGTGTTGAATCGGATCCGCGAAATCATGAAGGAAAACAACATTTCCGATTTCTCGAAGGTCGGTCTTTACGGGCTTTCCTATAAGGAAGACGTGGACGACCCGCGGGAATCCCCCACGATTCAGCTGCTCGAAAGCCAGGAAAGACACCTGGCCGCTCCGCTCAAATCGTACGACCCGTTCTTCGACAAGGATATCGTGCCGAATCAATACCACGATTTCGACAAATTCCTGGAAGACGTCGAGTTCGTGGTCGTTATGGTCGGGCACTCGCACATTAAACAAAACATCGATAAGTTGGAGGGAAAGATCGTCTTGGATACTCGCAGAATCGGGCGAATCCCGAACTGCTACTATCTGTAAAAAGCGGCGACGACGCGGCGGGCGGGAGGAGGCATGCCGATTCGGGTTCTGCATTATGTGGGTAGAATGAATAGAGGGGGAATGGAAACGTTCATCATGAACCTCTATCGCAAAATCGATCGCGAACGCGTTCAGTTCGATTTTGCCGTCCACGGAGATTATGCGGGCGATTTCCAGGAAGAAATTTCCAAACTCGGCGGGAAATTCCATTATTTTCCGCGCATGAGGAAAAATCCGCTGAAATATAAAGCGGCGTGGAGAAAATTCTGGAAGGAGAACGGAGGCGACTACGGCGCCTTCCACATGCACACCAATTCGCTTGCGAATATCATCGCGTTAGAAGAGGCCGAAAGGGCGGGCGTGCCCGTCAGGATCGTTCACAGCCACAACTCGATGGCCAACAAAGGCCGTCTGCAGTGGCTGAACGATTTCCTGCACAAACGCCATCAGGCCCGGATCCCGCGTCTCGCCACCCATTTGTTTACGTGTTCGGACAAGGCGGCGCAATGGCTCTTCGGCGGAACGTCGGTCGGAGAGCTCGTCGTTCAACAGATCAACAACGGCGTCGACGTGGAAGCGTTCCGGTTCGACGAAGCGAAACGGAAAAAGATCCGCGACGAGCTGTCGTTGGGCGACGCGAAAATTATCGGGCACATCGGCGTGTTTTTGCCGGTCAAAAATCATCGTTTCCTGATCGACGTCGTCGAACGGGCGTTCGAGCGGGATCGGGCCGCGCGGTGTTTGATGATCGGCGACGGGCCCTTGCGCGCCGAGATGGAAGAGATCGTTCGGCAAAAGAATTTGGAAAACGTCGTCGTTTTTTTGGGCGTGCGCCGCGACATTCCCGATTTGCTTTCGGCGATGGACGCGTTCCTTATGCCGTCGTTGTACGAAGGTTTGCCGGTCTCGCTGGTGGAAGTGCAGGCCAACGGGCTTCCCGCGCTTGTGTCCGATACCATTACGAAAGACGTGCGGCTCAAGGACAATCTCCAGTATCTCGACCTGGCGGCCGGCCCGGACGCTTGGGCGGAGAAAGCGTTGGAAATGATCGACGGCGGGTTGCGGAACGACGACCCGAGTCGCGTTATCGAGCGGGGTTTTGACATTACGAAGACCGTCGGGATTTACGAAAAGATCGTCGTCGAGGGAGCGAAAAAGTAAATGCGGACGCAGGAAAAAAGGAAGACGCGGACGACCCGCGGGAATCCCCCGCGATTCAGCTGCTCGAAAGCCGGGAAAGACGCCCGGCCGTTCCGCTCAAATCGTACGACACGTTCTTCGACAAGGATATCGTGCCGAATCAATGCCGCGATTTCGACAAATTCCTGGAAGACGTCGAGTTCGCGGTCGTTATGGGGCGGGCGCTCGCGCATTAAACAAAACATCGATAAGTTGAAGGGAAAGATCGTCTTGGATACTCGCAGAATCGGGCGAATCCCGAACTGCTATTATCTGTGAAAAGCGAATCCCAAACTACTATTATCTGTAAAAAGCGACGCCGACGCGTCGGACAGGAGGAAACATGCCGATTCGAGTTCTGCATTATGTGGGTAAAATGGATAGAGGGGGGATTGCAACGTTCATCATGAACCTCTATCGCAAAATCGATCGCGAACGCGTTCAATTCGATTTTGCCGTCCACGGAGATCAGGCGGGCGATTTCCAGGAAGAAATCTCCAAACTTGGCGGGAGATTCCATTATTTTCCGCACATGAGGAAAAATCCGCTGAAATATAGAGCGGCGTGGAGAAAATTCTGGAAGGAGAACGGAGGCGACTACGGCGCCTTCCACATGCACACCAATTCGCTTGCGAATATCATCGCGTTAGAAGAGGCCGAAAGGGCGGGCGTGCCCGTCAGGATCGTTCACAGCCACAACTCGATGGCCAACAAAGGCCGTCTGCAGTGGCTGAACGATTTCCTGCACAAACGCCATCAGGCCCGGATCCCGCGTCTCGCCACCCATTTGTTTACGTGTTCGGACAAGGCGGCGCAATGGCTCTTCGGCGGAACGTCGGTCGGAGAGCTCGTCGTTCAACAGATCAACAACGGCGTCGACGTGGAAGCGTTCCGGTTCGACGAAGCGAAACGGAAAAAGATCCGCGACGAGCTGTCGTTGGGCGACGCGAAAATTATCGGGCACATCGGCGTGTTTTTGCCGGTCAAAAATCATCGTTTCCTGATCGACGTCGTCGAACGGGCGTTCGAGCGGGATCGGGCCGCGCGGTGTTTGATGATCGGCGACGGGCCCTTGCGCGCCGAGATGGAAGAGATCGTTCGGCAAAAGAATTTGGAAAACGTCGTCGTTTTTTTGGGCGTGCGCCGCGACATTCCCGATTTGCTTTCGGCGATGGACGCGTTCCTTATGCCGTCGTTGTACGAAGGTTTGCCGGTCTCGCTGGTGGAAGTGCAGGCCAACGGGCTTCCCGCGCTTGTGTCCGATACCATTACGAAAGACGTGCGGCTCAAGGACAATCTCCAGTATCTCGACCTGGCGGCCGGCCCGGACGCTTGGGCGGAGAAAGCGTTGGAAATGATCGACGGCGGGTTGCGGAACGACGACCCGAGTCGCGTTATCGAGCGGGGTTTTGACATTACGAAGACCGTCGGGATTTACGAAAAGATCGTCGTCGAGGGAGCGAAAAAGTAAATGCGGACGCAGGAAAATACGAAAAAAGAAATCTTGTCTTTCGACAGAGCGATGGTTTTTCAGTGCGTCCTGCTGTTTGTCGGATTTTGCGCCGGGCTGTGGGTCAGCAGATATTGTTTTCTTGCGATCGCGGCGTTTACGGTTCTCAGTTCTTTTGGAAGGGATTTAAAGAACGTCTTTTACCAATTGTTGTTTTCACTGCCCTTTACGATGGTTTACAAACTGTCGCCGAGCGGCACGTCGTTGTTTGCTTACGCGATGATCGTGGTCGGCGTCGTTTTGATCGTCAGGGTCAACAAATTTAAGGGCGCGCAGACGTTGCTCATCGCGCTCTTCGGCGGGTACGCCCTCGTCGGCGTCGGCGGCAATTACACGCTTTACATTAAAATGATCGTCGGTTTGTTTTTGTTTTACCTCTTCGTCGAGGTGATGGAAACTTCCGATTTTAAGAATTTGATCGGCGCGTTCACTTTAGGCGTGTTGGGGAGTTCGTTCATCGGTTTGTTCAAAACGACTTCCCCGCAGGTCGGCGCGTACTTCAGAGACATGAAAACAATATACGTCAACGGCGAGGAATCGCACCGGTTTACGGGCCTGTATTTAGACCCCAACTACTATTCCATCGCCGTGATCTTCGCGTTGACGTTGTGTTTCATGCTCTATTATTACAAGCGAGCGAACCGCGGGGTTCTGGCGGCGCTTAGCGTCGCGTTGGTTCTGTTTGGGACGTTGTCGTACAGTAAAATGTTTTTGCTGTCGCTGGGTCTTGTCGGGGCGATTTTTGGGGCGAACGGGTTGAAATCGCCGCGGACGATGATCGCGACGCTGTTCGGCTTCGCGGTCGGTTTCGCAATGGTTTGCAAGTGGGCGTTGAGTTCCACCTACGCGACGGTGATGACCAAGCGATTCCTGGACGGCGATGTTTCGACCGGACGCTTCGACATTTGGTCGGCTTACGTCCGCCACTTCGACGCTTCGCTGAAGACCCTGTTTTTCGGCGACGGGTTGGGAGCGGAGTATCTCTCTGTCGACGCCCCGCACAACTCGTATCTCGAGATCGTTTATTTTGTCGGGCTGTTGGGGGGCGCGATCTTCTTCGCGACTCTGTTCAGCATTTTCCGCGGCGGCAAGCGGAACATTAACCGCGGCGCGATCCACTATGTTTTGCCGGTCGTTTTCTGCTTTATGTGTTCCGTGTTGGGGTGCTTTACCATAAACGACTTGGCGTTTTACTGCATGTTGTTGTGGCTCGCCTATAATTTCGGCGCGCAGAAAGAAGAAGAGCGCGATTTTCCGTATTGGTACGCGTTGGAGGGACGACGATGAAACCGAGAAAGATTTTTATGGGTTTTTATGGATTTTTGGAGGGGCGCGCGCAATCGCAGGGAATTTAAGCGAAACGGCGTTTGCGGGAAGAAGTTGACCCTTCGATTTACGTCGCGTTGTCGAGCCGCGAACAAAGGGGACGTCGTTGTCGGGGACGGTTGCGATCTTTCGAGGGGGGAAAGTTCAAAATTGGGAACAACCTCTTCATGAATTTTCGCTCTTACGTCGGAGCGACGGATTCCGTCGAGATCGGCGACGACGGCGTTATGGCGACGGACGCGAGGATTTTCGACAACAATAATCATCCGACTTCGCCGGCGGAGAGACGGCGCATGAGCCGTTGCGGCGATTTTTACGGCGATCTCCGGTTGCGGCGGCAACGCGCGGATCGGCGAATTTGCCGCCGTGTTGAAGGGCGTAACGATCGGAAAAGGGGCGATCGTCGCAAGCCGTAGCGCGGTTGCGAAAGACGCGCCCGAGCGCGCCGTCGTCGCGGGAAAACCGGCCGGGGGCGCGAAGTATTTGGAAAAGGTGATTTGAATGAAGCTTAAAATAAAGGGGGGGGCGAGCGTCGACGCGTTGGCGCTGACGTTCGCGCGCGTCGTCGTCCTGTTGATCTCGATGGCGACGTACAAGCTGATGGCGTCGGGCTTTTCGATCGAAGAGTACGGCGTTTACGCGTCGGCGATGCTTGTCGTTACGACCGTCGTTTCCCTGTCGATTTTAGGCTTGACGGACGCGGTAAATTATTTTTACCTGCGAGATTCGGATTTGGAAAAGGGCAAAGTGTACGTGCACACGATCTTTGCCCTGCAAACGATCGTGGGGGGCGCCGCGGCGATTGCGATTCTCCTGTTCAGCAATCAGATCGCCGATTATTTCGGCAACCCCGCGGTTGCTCCGTTGACGCCGTGGATCGCGTTGATACCGTTGTTGACCAACGTAACGAACATGCTGCAGGTTCTGTTCGTCGCGGCCAAAAAAGTGAAGGCCCTCGTGATCCGCAACTTCGTCGTCGCGGTGTTTAAGATCGCCGCCGTCGCCGTCGCCTGTTTGGCGCTGAAGGATATTACGGCGGTTCTCGCGGCGACGTTTATTCTCGACCTCGGCGTCGTTGTTTACATGTTGGCGTATTGCCGAAAATATATTTTCAGCGTCCAGCTTTTCCGCGCGAAGCTTGGCCTGACGAAGGAAATTTTAACGTACAGCGTTCCGATGGCGGCGTGCATTTTCACCAACGCGATGACCAAAAACCTTGACAAACTGGTCGTCGGGGCGTTGGGAACGCCCGAAGATCTCGGCGTTTATTCTGTCGCGTCGAAGGAGTTGCCGTTCGATCTCTTCACGTCGGCTTTTCTGGTCGTGTTGATACCGTATTTGACGCGCTACATAGCGAACTGCGATTTTAAAAAGGCCGCCGAGATTTTTTCCAAGTATCTCCAACTGGCGTACTGCGGTATGTTTATCGTCGCGGGCGGGGCGTTGGTCTGCGCGGACGAGTTTATATGCATTTTGTACGACAAACAATACCTTGTCGGCGTCAACGTTTTTTGCCTGTTCCTGTTGGTCGACATTATCAAATTCGCGACGGCGACCAATATTTTCAGCGTTTCCAATAAAACGAAACAGTTGTTGGTCTACTCGGGATCCGCCCTGGCGTTGAACGCGGCGTTGAGCGTTCTGCTGTTTAAGGCCGTCGGGTTGGTCGGCCCGGCGTTGGCGACCGTTATCGCCACGACGTGGCTGGCGTGCGCGCTCATGCGCGGAAACGCGCGGCTGTTGCGAACGAACGTTTGGTCGTTGTTGAACGGCGGGCTGTTGCTGCGCATGACGGGCGAGTGTCTGCTCTTCGGCGCGTTGGCGTATTGGTTGAAAACGGCGCTTGCGGATAAATTGTACGTTTTTCCGCTGTTCCTGATTGTTTACGCCGCGTACGTCGCTCCTTTGTTCCTTATTAATTACAAGCGGATCCTTTCGCTTGTGAAAGCGATAAACGGCGCGAAAATGGCGTGAGGAAGCGACCGAAGGTTTTTAGGCGAAACTTGACGGCGAGGTGGGAGGCGTTCGCGCCGTCGGGGGAGATCGCGGAGTCTCTCCGAACCGGAGCGCCGAAGCGATTTAGGAAGAAAGTTCCGATGAAACGCGCGTTAAAGAAAATCCTTGCGAAGATTAGAGGCGGGAAGAAACTCAATCTCGCGGCCATGGGGCGGAATTGCCACGTTTTCGGTTCGATCGACCATGGGCACGAGTTCCTGATTTCCCTGGGCGACAACGTTACTTTGGCCGGCGGGTCGAGATTGTTGGCGCACGACGGAAGCACGAAAAAGTTGCTCGGATACAGCAAAGTGGGGAGGATCGATATCGGCGACAACGTGTTCGTCGGAGCCGGCGCCATCGTTCTTCCGGGGGTGAAAATTGGCAATCGCGTCGTTATCGGGGCCGGTTCCGTCGTAACGAAAGACGTGCCGGACAACTCGATCGCGGTGGGGAATCCGGCGAAAGTGATCGGAACTTACGACGATTTTGAGGCGAAAAATCGGGCGTTGTTTGAAAACGCGCCGGTTTATTCCACTCATTATTCGCAAAAATCGCGGGAAGAAAAAGAGCGGATGCAAGAAGATCTGCGCAAAAACCGATACGGTTTTGATTTGTAAGGAGAAAAATGAAAATGAAAACGGTAACGCTTGTTTTTGGCACCAGGCCGGAAGCGATCAAAATGTGTCCTCTTGTGAACGAGTTGAAATCCAGGAAGACAATCAAAACGGTCGTTTGCGTAACCGGGCAGCACCGACAGATGCTCGACCAGGCGCTCGACGCGTTTCACGTAACGCCCGATTACGACTTGTCCATTATGAAAGACAAGCAAACGTTGTTCGACGTTACCGCGAATATTCTCAACGGAATCGGCGAAACGCTCGACGAGGTGAAGCCCGACGTGGTTCTCGTGCACGGGGACACTTCCACGACGTTCGCCACGGCGTTGGCTTGTTTTTACAAGCAAATTCCCGTCGGACACGTGGAGGCGGGGTTGCGCACCTATAACATCTATTCCCCTTATCCGGAAGAGTTTAACCGACAGGCCGTCGGGATTATTTCGCAGTTCAATTTTGCGCCGACCCAACTTGCGAAGGAAAACCTTTTGAAAGAGGGGAAAAATCCCGAAAGCATTTACGTTACGGGCAACACGGCGATCGACGCGCTCAAAACGACCGTTCGCGACGACTACTCGCATCCCGAACTCGAATGGGCCGAGGGAAGCCGCCTTATCGTGATCACCGCCCACCGTCGCGAAAACCTGGGCGAGCCGATGCGCCACATGTTCCGCGCCATTCGGCGGATTATGGACGAACACCCCGACGTGAAAGCGATTTACCCGATTCACATGAATCCTCTCGTGCGCAAAGCGGCGGACGAAGAGTTGAGCGGCTGCGAGCGGATCCGCATCATCGAGCCGTTGGAAGTGATCGATTTCCATAACTTTTTGGCGCGAAGCTATATGATCCTCACCGACAGCGGCGGGATCCAGGAAGAAGCGCCGTCGTTGGGCAAGCCCGTGTTGGTGATGCGCGACACGACCGAGCGACCCGAGGGGATCAAAGCGGGCACCTTGAAATTGGTGGGAACCGACGAAAACGTCATTTACGAAAATTTCAAAGAGCTGCTTGAAAATAAGTCGGCGTACGACGCGATGGCGCGAGCGAGCAATCCTTACGGCGACGGGTTGGCGTGCAAGCGGATCGCGGACGTTTTGGAAAAGGGTTACACGGATCTTTAGAGCTTGCGATTGCGGAAGATAAGACGGTTTCGCGACGCCGGGCGGCTCTTGTCGGGCCCGACGTTGCGACCGAACGCTTCCGCGAATTTCCCGGCGCGTCGGGTCGATCTCCGTTTTTTCAACGGCGGGGATCGGCCCGAACTCGTTTTCTTGTTTTGCGACGAGGCGTTCTTGCCCGTCGTTTCGGCGCCGTCTTCGCGTCGCGAAAAACAACGTCTTAAAACGCAATGTTCGCCCGTTTCGCCGAAACCCGTCGACCGACCGTCGCGGTTGGGACGCGTAAAATTTTTGCGCCGCGACCCGGCGTCGGGAAAAATACGCTTGGCGGCGTTAAATTGACGTTGCGCGAACGGGAGGAAATGGTTAAAGTATACTTTGACGCGGGGCGTCGCGGCGACGATCCGTCGACGCGTTCGACGCCGTTTTCGCCCGCCCCCCTTTGTTTTCGCGATGGAGCGAAACGCCGACGCCGAACGACGGAAGGTTGTTGTCATGAACGCGATAGAAAAGTTTGAAAAAACTTACAAAAAGGCTCCGGAGGGCGTCGCTTTCACGCCGTACCGCGTTTGCCCGATCGGCGCGCACTCCGATCATCAGTTGGGAAAGATCACCGGATTCGCGATAAATAAAGGAATCCGAATGGCTTACGCCGAAAAACACAACGGCGTCGTCGAGATTCAGTCGCGACAATTTTCAAAACGCGCGCAGTGGCACGTTCGTTCGACGCCCGATCGCAAGCAAAACGACTGGGCCGACCATCTCCGCGGCGCGACGCTCGCTCTTAATTCGCGGCGTCCGTTGAACGTCGGGCTTAGCGGCGTCGTCGAGGGCGAGTTGCCGATCGGCGGCCTTTCGTCGTCGGCGGCGGTGATCATTACTTTTTTGACGGCGCTCTGCAAAGTCAACGGGATCAAATTGCCGCCGAGCGAATTGATCGCGATCGCGCAGGAAGCGGAAAACCAATACGTCGGCGTCGCGTGCGGCAAACTCGACCAAAGTTGCGAAACGTACTGCCGCAAAGATCATTTGCTGCACATGGACATGCGCGACGAAAGTTACGAGCTGATCCCGCGGCGCCCGGAGACGAAACCGTTTCGGATCGCCGTCTTTTTCAGCGGATTGGAACGGAGCCTCGCCGGATCGGCGTTCAACATGCGCGTCGACGAGTGCCGTAGCGCCGCTTACGCGTTAAAAGCTTACGCCGGAATGGAATACGACAAATTCAGCGAAACGAACCTCCGCGACGTGCCGGTCGAAATCTTTCGAAAATACGGAGACCGATTGCCGAAAAACTGGCGGCTCCGCGCCGAACATTGGTACTCCGAGTTCGAGCGCGTCGAAAGGGGCGCCGAAGCGTGGAGAAACGGCGATATCGAGAAATTCGGCGAGCTTTCTTTCGCGAGCGGTCGCAGCAGCATCGAGAACTGGCAAACCGGGTCGCCGGAACTCGTGAAACTGTACGAAATTATGACGCGAACCGAAGGCGTGTACGGCGGACGGTTTTCCGGCGCGGGATTCAAAGGCTGCTGCATGGCGCTGGTCGACCCGGCGTTCGCCGAGGAGATCGCGGAGAAAACGGCGCGCGAATATTTGGCGGCTTTTCCGCATTTGGAAGGAAAATTTTCCGCGTATTTTTGCGAAACCGCCGACGGCGCGGCGCTCGATTAGACGCGACGTCGCAAGGAAAAGCGAGAAACGAAAAAAACGAAAACGGCGCCGAGCGGAAACTCGACGCCGTTTCGACGAAAAGCGGCGCCCGCGGCGGTCAAGACGCGGACGCGGCGGACGCGGCGATCACGGTTGGATCTTTTCGACCGTTTTCGCGGCTTGTTGCAGGAACTCTTTGAGGTCTTCGAGGCCGTCGCCGAGGTTCGTGCTGAGGAAAACGTCGACCGCTTCGCAAGCCATCCAGTCGCCCCAGATCATCGCGCCGAGGCAAAGAACGTTCGCGTCGTTGATGGCGCGGCACATGCGGGCGGCGAAGACGGATTCGACGACGGAAGCGCGGACGCCCTGGAAGCGGTTCGCGATGACGTTCATCCCCATCCCCGTGCCGCAGAGGAGAATCCCGCGTTCGCCTTCGCCGCGTTGGAGCGCTTCGCACGCTTTGACGCAGCTGTCGTAGTACGCGATATCGGCGTTTTCTTCGGACGCGCCGAAGTCGATCACTTCGTGGCCCTTTTTCTTAAGGTGTTCGACGATCGCTTTGCGGAGCGGAAGAGCGAAGGGGTCGGCGGCGAAAATGATTTTCATCGGGAGAAACTCCTAAATTTCGAGTAAAGGCGAGCAAAAGACCCGTGGCGGCGCCCCCGCGAACGCTTGCCGAGGCGCGTTTTCCTTATTTTACCCGAAAAAAGCGGCGAGCGCAAGAGCGCGACCGACGTTTCTTGACGATTTTGGCGACGGTTTGGCGAAAACGAGCGGAATTGTTCGCGGCGGAACCGTTTTTTCGGCTCGACGCTCGACGAACGGCGTTCGCCCCCAAAAAAACGCCGCGTCGGGCGGGACGCGGCGTTTGGAGGCCGAGCTCGACGACGGCGCGTCGAACGGCGTCAGGCGCTTTTTCGCGCTTCCTGCGATTCGGGAAGGATCGGCGTTTTTCCCTCGATCATATCGCGGGTAACGAAGTAGCGGTCGCCGGACGCGCGGTCGGGAAGGGAAAACATCGGGTCGAGCATCGCCGTTTCCATGATCGCTCGAAGTCCGCGGGCTCCGGTTTTACGGGCGGTCGCGAGTTCGGCGACGGCTCGAAGCGCGTCGTCGGAGAATTCCAGCTCCGCGTCTTCCATTCGGAACAACTTTTGGTACTGCTTGACCAGCGAGTTTTTCGGTTCGCGCAGAACGCGGCAAAGCGCGTCTTCGGTCAACGGGTCGAGCGACGCGACGACCGGGAGGCGCCCGACCAACTCCGGAATCAGCCCGAACGCGTGCAGGTCTTCCGGCGCGACGTTCGACATAAGCTCCGAAGTTTCGCGAGTTTGCGACGCGCCGACGGTCGAAAAACCGATCGAGCGTTTCCCAAGGCGGTTCTCGACGATCTTGTCCAAACCGACGAAGGTGCCGCCGCAAATGAACAAAATATTCGACGTGTCGACCTGAATATACTGCTGTTCCGGGTGCTTGCGCCCGCCCTGCGGCGGAACGTTCGCGACCGTTCCTTCGAGCATTTTCAGGAGCGCCTGCTGGACGCCTTCGCCGGAAACGTCCCGGGTGATCGAAACGTTTTGGCTTGTTTTGCCGATTTTATCGATTTCGTCGATGTAAATGATCCCGCGTTGCGCCTGCTCGACGTCGAAGTCGGCCGCGCGCAGCAGTTTCAGGATGAGATTTTCAACGTCTTCGCCGACGTAGCCCGCTTCGGTCAGCGTCGTCGCGTCTCCGATGGCGAACGGAACGTCCAACATCCGAGCGAGCGTTTGCGCGAGAAGCGTCTTCCCGGAACCGGTCGGGCCGAGAAGCAGGACGTTCGACTTGCCGACTTCGACGTCGTCGAGGTCGTTTTGCGTCGCGACGCGTTTGTAATGGTTGTGCACCGCGACCGCGAGGGCGCGTTTCGCCGCCGTTTGGCCGACGACGTAATCGTCCAACTTCGCGACGATTTCCCGAGGCGACGGGATCCGGGCGAAGGGCGAGCCTTCGCCTTGACGGCGCTTGCGTTCCTGCGCTAAAATCGATTGGCATAAATCGATGCAGTCGCCGCAGATGTAAACTTCGCCCGGGCCTTCGACGAGCGGGCCGACGTCGCGGTAATTTTTGCGGCAAAACGAGCAGTAAGCGTTTTTCTTATTTTCGCTTCGATCGGAGTCGAAGTCGTTGCGTTCTTCGGTCATTACGCGGCCTTTCCTTGCGCGCTGTTCGCGATCGCGGACGGTTCGGCCCCGCGGCGGTCTCGTTGCGAAAAAAAACGAAAACCGGGCGAGTCGAGTTTGCGATCGCGAAACGATTTTTCGGTCGACGTCGAAACGAACGCGTTCGTTTCGAGCGCGAAGCGACTTTGTCCCTCGTCGACTTTTATACGTCGCCGCCGACGTAAAAAACGGGATCGAGCGCTTTTTTTGGCGAAAAACGTCAAATTTTTTCGCAAGCGAACTTTCCGCGTCTTCGACGGAAGCGAGTCGGACGCCGCGCAAATCCGTTCCGCGGCGCGAAGGGAAGAATCGGCTCGCCGTCCCGGCGCTCTTGCGAAAAACGCGAACGGCTCCGACTTTCGTTTTTTCGGGAATAAACGTCGCGACGGGTTTTTTCGGCGAATTGCGATTATTTTGCGCTCTTTGCCGAAAACGCCTGTTTTCTCTAAATTAACGCCGCGCCGCGTCCGGCGAGGGGACTAACGCCGTTCGTTCCGCAAAAGGCTGTTCAATCGCGCTCGACGTTCGTTGGCGCCGCCGTTCGAAGCGGCCGCGGCGGCTTTTTTCGCTTCGATTTCGGCGTCGAGCGCCGCGGCGAACGCCCGTTTGATTTGCGAAAATTCTTCTTTCGTCAACTCGCCGGACTCGTAAAGCGCGCCGAATTTGACGAGATCGTTTCGCGCGCTCGGCGCTCGCTCGACCGGCCCGCGACGCAGTTTCGACAAAACGTAAACGGCGACGGCGATGAAAATTCCGAGTCCGGACAACGCGGCGAGCAAACCGACGACCGCGTCCGAAGACGAGCCGTTTACGGCGGCGAAGAGCGCGAATCGAAACATGGGCTTCCTTTCTTGTTTCCTGGCGACGACTCTGGGGGGGATGAATATTTGACGTTAAAGTTTGCGTATTTTGCTAAAACGACGAAAGTTTCGCTCTTTTGCGCGACCGGCGCGACCGGCGTTTTCGAAAAAAACGTCGAGCCGTCGCCGCGGGGGCGCCGATGAACGGAACGACGCGGGGCGCTCTTTTTCGTCGGCGCGCCGCGTCGGCGGGGCGGTTCTCGTCTCGTCCTTATTATTAATATACGTCAACTCTCGGGACGAACTTTTGCAAGCGTCGCGTTCGCGCCGCCGTCGGAGCAGTCGAAAATGCAGGAACGAACGAGAAATTCGCGTGAAAACAACGGAACGAACAAACGGCGCTCGCGTCGCGACGCGGCGGTCGCGAAACGGGCGGCTCTCGGGGCGCTTTTGGCGAGCGCGGTTTGCGTCGGAACGCTCCGGGCGCAGTCTATTATAAACGAAACGAGCGATTTTAACAATCGGGCCGACGTATTTTCGGGCGTTTCGGCGAAAAAAATCGCGCTTCTCGACGCGGCGTCGCCGCGAACGCCCGCGCCGTCCGGCTCGTTGTCGCCGACGAATCGGGTCGACGTGAAACTTGCGGCGCCGACGGGCGCGCCTCGCGAAACCGTCGGGTCGACCTGCCGCGTTCCGTTCGTGTTCTCGCAAGGGGCCGACTCCGCGACCGCGACCGCCGTCGAGCTCTTTTGTTCGCCGGACTTGGGCGCGACCTGGTACGCTTACGCCGCCGTTCGACCGGAGGACGGCCGCGACGCGTTCATTTTTCAGGCGCCGAAGCCGGGCGTTTATTGGTTCGCGTTGAAAACGAGTTTTTCCGGCGGCGGATCGGCGTTCAGTTCGACGCGGGCTTATCGGTTCGTCGAGCCGGCGAGCGCTTCGTCCGACGCTTCGGCCGCGTCGGAAACGTTCGCGCTCAACGACGATTCGGAGAGCGCCGCCGACGCGCCGCCGCTCGGAGCGCCGACCGCGTCCGACGTTGAAAAAGATCCGGGCGAACAGGCGAACAAGCTTCTCGACTTGGCTCGGGGAACGCGTCGAGACGCCGCTCCGCAAAAGGGCGAGGCGGGCGAAGTCGACGCGTCGCGCCCGGCGACCGGGAAAATCAAGTCGCTCGGCCCGGCGAAGGAAAAGGGAACCGACCGCCTCGTGCTCGTTCTCCGCTGGTACCGTCCGAGCGAGCTCGAAGAGTCGCGGCGCGGTCGACCGGCGACGATCGCCGTCGAACGAGCGACCGACCCGAACGGCCCCTGGACGCGGATCGCCGATTCGTTGTCGAGCGAACGCGAATGGTATTCGTGGTTCGCGGGCGCCGCCGAAACGACGCCGTTTTACGTTCGAACCGTCGCGACCGACGACGAGGGGAACGAATGGATCGACGCGACGCCGCAACCGCTCGATCTTTCGACGAAATGGGTGCGTTCGGCGCTCGGCCGCGTCGTTTGGCCGGGCTCGAAAGACGACGGTCGAGACGGCGCGACCGACGAGGAAACGCCGTCGGACGGCGAATCCGACGCCGAATCCGGAGCGAAATCGAAGGCGAGCGTCGGCGGGTTGATTCGGAACGCGTCGTCGACCGATTCCGTCGACGTCGACGCCTCGGACGTCGGGAACGCCGGGAACGACGACGAGGAAAGCGAAAGCGGCGAGACGAAGCGTTCGCGCGCTAAAAAGACGAAAAAAAGCGACGCGACCGAACGGGCGCAGTCGACGGCCGTCGCGCCGCGGCGTCCGCGTCCGAACGTTCCGGCGCCGACGAATCCGAACGAATTTTCGTTGAATCCGCTCTTTACGCAAGGTTTCGGCGTCCTTTTTCAAGCGGCGCAGACGCGGCGCGGCGACGGGGAGTCGGACGCCAAACGCTCGATCTTCACCCCGCCGAACCGCGCGAAAGCGGCGTCGACGATCGCGCCCGCCGAGTACGCGAACGCGTCGGCCGACGCGGCCCGGCGTCGAGCGTCGGCGCGGGCGCGGGACATGTCGCGGTATGAAAAGAGCCCGGAACTGATGGAGGGAATGGTCTTTTATCAGGACGAAAACGGCAAGTTGACGACGACTCCGCCGGCGGACTTCCAAACGGCGGGCGCCGAAAACGCGTTCGGCGGCTCCTTTGCGGATCTCGGCGCGACGACGATCGGAACCGGCCCGAACGGCGAGCCGACCGTGTTGCCGGGCGACAACGAAACTTACGACGCGAATCCAAATTCCGGCGCCGCGTCGCTGACGAACGGCATGTACCCGAACGCGGCGACGCCGGGGAACTCGCCGTTAAATCGCCGATACGAGACGCCGTCGACCGTCGCGCCGGGCGCTTCGTACGTTCCGAGCGCGTTCCCGAGCGGCGGATTCCAAACGATCCCGGAAACGTCGTTCGGGCCGCGAACGGTTCCGTCGAACGCTCCGGTTTACGCGCCGACTCCGGGCGGAACGTCCGGGCCGGGACTCTTTCCGCCGCGACCCAGCGTCGCTCGTTAACGCGGCGAAAAATCGGCGGTTTCGGGGGGGAAAAGGGCGAAAAACGGGCCCGGCGCCGTCGCGCCCTCTTTTCTCTTCGTCGCGACGGCGTATAATAAACGAACGGCGCTTTGCGAAGATCGCGGCGAGAAAAACGACGAGAAACGGAAGCGACGGCGTAAAAACGGGGGGCGAGCGCGTCGGCGCTCGTCGCGGCTTATAATCGAAGTAAAGAACAACGAGAAAACGAGGAAACGATGGCGATCAAGTTGACGGCTCGCGCGGCCGACGAAATCAAGAATATTATGCGGGCGCAGGAACTCGCTCCGGACACTTTCGTTCGCATGGTGATCGTCGGCGGCGGGTGCAGCGGCATGCAGTACACGCTCGGTTTCGACACGGTTTTCGATCCGAAAATCGACGCGCGGTACGAAACGGACGGCGTTTACGTCGTCGCCGATAAAAAATTCGCGCTTTTCCTCGACGGTACGAAAATCGATTTTCTCGACGCGCCGACCGCCAAGGGATTCAATATCGACAATCCGAATTTTCCCGCGGGAGCCGGGTGCGCCGGTTGCGGACATTGACCGAAATCGACGCGCGGCGACCGAACGGCGTCGAATTTGCGTTAAGTAAATAACGGCGGAAAACGGCGTCGATTTTGGCGTCGGCGACGAGAACGGCAACGCGGGAAGAAAGACGGAAAAATGGCGGAAGACTTTTATAAGACGCTAGGCGTGTCGAAAAACGCGACTCAGGAAGAAATTCAAAAAGCGTATTTGAAACTTGCGCGAAAATATCACCCGGATCTAAATCCGAACGATCCGGACGGCGCGAAAAAAAAGTTTCAGGAATTACAAACGGCGTTTGAAACGCTCAAAGACCCGGAAAAGCGGCGGCAATACGACCAGTTCGGCCCCGAGTACGAACGCTTCGCCGGGGCCGGAAATCCGTTCGGAGCGGGAGGAAACCCGTTCGGCGGCGGAGCGGGCGGGAATCCGTTCGGCGGTTTTTCGTCCGGCGGCGCGTCGTTTAGTTTCGACGACATTTTGAACGCGTTCGGCGGCGGAGGCGGCGGAAATCCGTTCGGCGGAGAACGGCGGCGACGCGCGGCGGCGTCGCGGAAGGGCGCCGACGTAACGGCGACCGTTTCGGTTCCGTTGGCGACGACCGTTCTTGGCGGGACGATTCCGGTAACGATTCGTCGAGAGCGCGGCGGGATGGTTTCCGTCGACGCGAAGATTCCGGTCGGCGTCGAAAACGGGAAAAAGATCCGGCTTCGCGGCATGGGCGAGCCCGGCGTCGGCGGCGGCCCGAACGGCGACGTCATTTTGGAGGTCGAGATCGCGCCGCATCCGTTTTATTCGCGCGACGGGAAAGATTTGACGGTCAAAACGCCGATAACGTTGAAAGAGGCGGCGTTCGGGGCGAAAATCGACGTTCCGACGCCGCGCGGAACGGTCGCGGTAACGATTCCGGCCGGAGCGACGACCGGGACGCGCTTGCGTTTGAAGGGGCTCGGCGTCGCGGTCGACGGCGCGAAACCGGGCGATCTTTACGTCGAATGCGCCGTCGCGCTTCCGAAATCCTGGTCGAAGGAAGACTTGGAACTTTTGCGGAAGATCGACGCCGACGTTCCGGACGTCCGCGAGAAACTCCGCTTCTGACGCCGCTCCCGACGCGGAGCGGGGAAACGACGGCGCCGCCGTTGAATCGATTTTTGAAACGAAATTAGGGCGAGCGAAACGGGAGGAACGTTTGTCGTCGTTGTTCGAATCGTCGGAGCGCGAGAACCGAATGCGAGCGCTCCCGTTGGCCGCGCGAATGCGGCCGCGTCGGTTGGCGGAGTTCGTCGGGCAGGAAAGTTTTCTCGGCGAAGGGAAACTGTTGCGCCGCCTTTTAAAAGCGGATCGGCTCGGCTCCGCGATCTTTTACGGCCCGCCCGGCGTCGGCAAGACGACGCTCGCTTATCTTTTGGCGAAGGAAAGCCGTTGCGTTTTTCGGCAGTTGAGCGCGGTTTCGGACGGCGTCAAGCAGTTGCGCGAAACGTTGATTCAGGCCCGCGAGCGGCTGTCGGTCGCGGCGACGCGCACGATCCTTTTTATCGACGAAATTCACCGTTTCAACAAAGCGCAACAGGACGTTTTGCTCCCGGAAGTCGAGCAGGGCGTCGTCGCGTTGATCGGAGCGACGACCGAAAATCCGTTCTTTACCGTCAACAACGCGCTTTTGAGTCGGAGTCGCGTTTTCCAATTCGAACCGCTTTCGGAGAACGACGTTAAGACGCTTTTGCGCCGCGCCGCGACCGATCGCGAACGGGGACTCGGCGCTTATCCGATCGAACTTCGAGAAGACGCGCTCGATTACGTCGCGGCGATCTGCGACGGCGACGCGCGCCGGGCGCTCTCCGCGCTGGAAGTCGCGGTGCTTTCGTCGCTCGGGGAAACGAACGCGAGTTCTCCGAACGACGCTCCGCCAATCCCGACCGAACCGATCGTCTTTACCAAGGAGCTGGCGGCGGAGTCCGTTCAGCGAAGAACGGTCGTTTACGACCGCGACGGCGATTCGCATTACGACGCGATCAGCGCGTTGATCAAGAGCATTCGCGGAAGCGACCCGGACGCCGCGATCTATTGGCTTGCGAAAATGCTCGAAGGCGGCGAAGACGTCCGCTTTTTGGCGCGGCGGCTCGTTATTTTGGCGAGCGAGGACGTCGGAAACGCCGACCCGAGCGCGTTGCCGCTCGCCGTCGCGACCGCGACCGCCTGCGAAATGGTCGGGTTGCCGGAATGCAAGTTGAATTTGGCGCAAACCGTCGCTTATCTGGCTTGCGCGCCGAAGTCGAACGCGGCGACGACGGCGATTTTCGAAGCGATCGCCGACGTTCGCGAAGGGCGAATCCTGCCGGTTCCGAAACCGCTCCGGGACGCGCATTTTCGGGGAGCGAAGGAACTTGGGCGCGTCGGGTATCAGTACGCGCACGACGCCCCGGGCGCCGTCGCGGCGCAAGATTATCTCGGCGTCGAACGGGAGTATTACCGCCCGACCGATCGCGGCGCGGAACGGGAGATCGGCGAGCGGCTCGAAAAGATCCGGGCGATTCTCAAAACGGCGAAAACGCCGAGCGGCGCGACGTCCGAAAACGCTTCCGGAAACGCGGAAAAAACGTTCGTAAAATCGGCGAAAACGGAAAAATCGAACGCCGAACCCGAACGCGGCGACGCGGCCCCCTTTTGAGCGGCGGCGGCTTCGGGACGCGCTTCGACCCGGCGAGTGTTCGCAATATTCCGAATATGCGAATTGACGCGAAAAAAGTCGGGATATTTTTCGACAAATTTCCGATTTTGGGAGAATATCGTTGACGCCAAAGCGCGATTTATTTAAAATCGACAATAGGCGCGATTGCGCCCTCGAGACGTCGGACGCTTCCCCTGCGACGGGGCGCGGCGGCGGACGAGATTGAACAGGAAAATTTCGACGGCTGGGCGACCTTCAAGCGCCGACGCGCCGTCGCGTCGACGTCGCGAAACGTCGGCGGGAGCGTTCGTTATTCGGCTTGAAGTCGCGGAAGGAAAGGCCTTACACATGCGAAATCAGAGCGTCGTCGTTACCCTTATCGTATTCATCGTCTTGACGTTGATTCTGGGCGTAACGACCTATTTCGGTTTTAAAGGGTTGTCGGAGAAAAAGCAGGAACTCGCGCAGGTTCAAAGCGATCTCAAAAACGCGACGAGCGAAAACTCCAGTTGGGCGGCCGGGTTCAAAAAAGCGAAGGACGCCGCCGGTTTCGCCGGGTTGGGCGACTCCGCCGCCGATCTCGCCGGGCTCGCCGACAAAATGACCGAGCGCGTCAAAGGGTTGGACGCCGCGACTGGCGGCGCGACGACTTACGAAGCCGCCGTCGCCAACCTCGCCGCCAACCTCGCGCAAAAGAACAACGAACTCGTCGCCGCTCAATCCGAACGCGACGCCGCGATCGCCAAAGCGAACGACGAAATCGAAAAGTCGGCCGCGCAACAAAAAGCGTTCGACGACGCCGTCGCTTCGCTCCAAGCCGATCACAAAAAGAGCCTCGAAGCCGCTCGCGCCAGCTACGCCGAGCTGACCGCCAGCTTTAACGCGCAAACGCAGGAAGTCGACCGCCTCAAGTCGCAAACGAAAGAGGCGATCGCGACGGCGAAACAGGAAACCGCCGACTACAAAGAAACCGCGACGAAATTCGCCGAAATCAACAGCGATTTGTCCCGTCGCATCGACCAACTTTCGAACGCCGAGTTCGAACGCGCCGACGCCGAAGTCGTGTACGCCGACCAGGCGAATAAAGTCGTGCGCCTGAACGTCGGTTCGAAAGACGGCGTTCGTCCGCTGACGACCTTCAACGTCTTCCCGTCCGACGCGATCGACGTCGGCGGCGCGAAGGCGAAGGGCTCCGTCCAGGTCGTCCGCGCCGTCGGCGATCACGAATGCGAAGCGCGCATCATCGAAGACGAAATGTCGTCGCCGATCATGGCCGGCGACCTCGTTTACACGCCGCTGTGGCGCCCGGGCGACACGGTGCGTTACGCGCTCGACTACAACCTCGATATCGACGGCGACGGACGCTCCGATCTCGACGAAATTATCAACCTGATCCAAACGTCCGGCGGCGAAGTCGCGGCTTACCTCGACTCCGAAGGAAAAACGGTCGGCTCGATCGACGGCGGCGTTCAACGCTTGGTGCTTTCCGAAGTCGAGATCGTCGAAGCGCTGGCGAAAGATTTCTCGCTCGACCAGGCGACGAAAGATCAAATCCAGAAATCGCGCGAAGAATTCCTTGACCTCGCGAAGAAAAACGGCGTTCGCACGACGTCGCTGAGCGATTTCCTGGTTCGCGTCGGCTACAAGAAAACGGCGCAGGTTTCGCGCTACAAGGAAGAGGGCGGCGTTACCTTGAAGAAGGAAAGCGGCGTTCCGAGCCCGGTCGTTTCCGACACGCCGGTCGCGCCGATCTACACCGGAACCGACGAGCCCGCGCCGACCTCGCCCGGCCGCGTCGCGCCGACCTTCGTCCCGAATTCCGAACCCGCGCCGGTTTCGGACGGAAAAACGAGCGATTACTACTTCCGCCAACGCGCTCCGAAGAGCAACTGACGATTAAATCGGCGCGCCGAAGCGTCGAACGCGTTCGAACCCGTTTCCGTTTTTGCGACGGAAGCGGGTTTTTTTCGCCGCGTTCGCGTTTTTTCAGCTTCTACGTAAGCCCGGCGTCGTCGACGTCGGCAATTTACGCAACAAACGGTTTTGAGGAGTTCAAACGCGTATGGACACGATTAAAATCTTGATCTTGGCGATCGTTCAGGGAATCGGCGAGTTTTTGCCGATCAGCTCTTCCGGCCATCTCACGGTGTTGGGGAATATTCTTTTCAGCGACTCGGCGCTTCTCGACGAGGAAAAAATGTTTACGCTGAATATTTTGCTGCACGCCGGAACGTTGGGCGCGGTGTTGGTTTATTTTTGGCGACAGATTTGCGATTCGTTTTTCAAAACGCCGCGAACGTTGGGCTTGATCTTCGTCGGTTCGCTCCCGACGGTCGCGATCGGGTTGGCGATGAAAAAGTTCGCCGATCCGCTCCTGGACAGTCCGAAAGTCGCCGGTTTCTGTTTCATTATCACCGGGATTCTGCTCCTGACGCTTGTGCGCGGGAAGAAAAAAACGACGCAGGAAGAATACCTGGAAGAGGCCGAGCGGTTAAGCGCCGAGGACGCGGGCGAAACGTTTTCGGACGGAAAAACGCTTGCGCAAACGTCTTGGTTCGACGCGTTTTTTATCGGCTTCACGCAGGGGTGCGCGGTCTTGCCCGGGATTTCGCGGAGCGGTTCGACGATCGCCGCGGGCGTCCTGCGGGGACTTTCTCGCGAAACGGCGGCGACTTATTCGTTTCTGCTGTCGATCCCGGTGATCGCCGGGGGCGCGCTCCTCGAGCTCGTCGACATAATCGGCGAATACCGGGCGTCGGGCAAACCGTTCGACCTGCAAAGCGATCCGCTTTTGATCCTTTATCTGATCGGCGCGGTCGTGAGCTTCGCGGTCGGTTGGATCGCGTTGGCTTTCCTGATGCGTTGGCTCAAGGCCGGGAAGTTGCATTATTTCGCATACTGGCTCTTCGTTTTCGGGCCGTTTACGATTATTTGGTCGTTTTGGCCGGAAATTTCGGCGTTTTTTAACGCCGGTTGACGCCGCGCGGAGCGAAAAACGAAAAAGAGGCGCGAATATCGCTTTTTTTCGGGCGCGGCCCGTTTTCAAACGGACGAAAAACGATTATAATCGAGACGTGAAAACGCGGCGAGTCGACGTTTCGGGCGCCGCGTCGTCGGTTGGATCCCGTCGCCGAGAGCGGCGGGCGCGGAAAAGCGGGCCGACTCTCAACGTCATATTTTTTAGGGAAGCGATAAATGGATATTTTGGTCGTCGGAAGCGGCGGACGCGAGCACGCGTTGGCTTGGAAATTGGCGCAAAGTTCGAAAGTGAACAAAGTTTACGTCGCGCCGGGGAACGCCGGAACGGCGCGCGAAGCGAAAACCGAAAACGTCGGAATCGGCGAAAAGGATTTCGCGGCGCTGATCGCGTTCGCGAAGGAAAAGAAAGTCGCTTTTACCGTCGTCGGCCCGGAAGCGCCCCTTTCGGCCGGGTTGGTCGACGCGTTCGAAGCGGCGGGTTTGAAGGCGTTCGGCCCGAACCAAAAGGCCGCCCGGATCGAAGGAAGCAAGGTCTTCTGCAAGGAAGTGCTGAATAAAGCGCTGGTTCCGACGGCGCGTAGCCAAACGTTCGACAACGTTCGCGACGCGACGAATTTCATTTATTCCGGGCGCGAGTCGCAGTTCGTCGTCAAAGCGGACGGGCTCGCCGCCGGAAAAGGCGTCGTCGTTTGCGACAATAAAGAGGAAGCGATCGCCGCGGTCAAGCGGATCGCCGAAGATCGCGAATTCGGCTCCGCCGGAGACCGCTTCCTGATCGAAGAGCGGTTGACCGGTCAGGAAGCGAGCGTCCTGGCGATCACCGACGGCCACACGATCCTCACCCTCCAACCGGCGCAAGACCACAAAGCCGCTTACGACGGCGACAAAGGCCCGAACACCGGCGGAATGGGCGCGTATTGCCCCGCGTCGCTCGTCGACGACCGAAAGCTTCACTGGATCGAGGAAAAGGTGCTCGTTCCGACCGTCTTCACCTTAAATCGTATGGAAACGCCGTTTAAGGGCGTTCTGTACGCCGGGCTTATGATGACGCCGCAGGGCCCGCGCGTCCTCGAATACAACGCCCGTTTCGGCGACCCGGAATGCCAGCCGCTCATGTTCCGCTTGAAAACCGACCTGGTCGACGTCGCGCAGGCGACGATCGAAGAGCGTTTGGCGACGCTCGAGCCGCTCGAATGGGACGCCCGCGCCGCCGTCTGCGTCGTGATGGCGAGCGAAGGTTATCCCGGCCCCTACGCCAAGGGACGCGAAATCTTCGGGCTTGAAGAAGCCGCGAAACTCCCGGACGTCAAGGTTTTCCACGCCGGAACGAAGCTCGACGAAAACGGCGTCGTTCGCACGAACGGCGGGCGCGTTCTCGACGTCGTCGCCCTTGGAACCGACGTCGCCGACGCGAAACGCAAGGCTTACGAAGCCGTTTCGAAGATCTCCTGGGACGGCTCCTGGTATCGAACCGACGTCGCCGACAAGGAAATCGCCGCGGCGGCGCGCAAATGACGCGGCGTCTTTTCGCGCCGTCGGCGAAAGAACGCGTCGACGGCGCGGACGCTTCGTCGACGTTTAACTGGAAAATTTAGGTAAAATAAATCGAGGAAACAAGGAGCAGAAAAATGATCGATGCGCTCGAACGCGCCGTTCCTATGTGGGATTATCCGGAATATAAGGGCGAAGAGGTCGCGCTTTTCATTCCTTGTTTCGTCGACCAGTTCTTCCCGGAAGCGGGCGTCGCGACGGTCAAGATTCTGGAAAAGCTGAACGTTCCGATCGTTTATCCGGAAGATCAAACGTGTTGCGGGCAAGCGGCGTTCAACTCCGGGTATTGGGACGACGCGCGCAAGGTGATGGCGCAATTCGGGCGCGTCTTCGAGAAATACCGTTGGATCGTAACGCCGTCGTCGGCTTGCGCCGCGATGTGTCGCGTCTTCTTTAAGGAAGCGGATCCGAATTCCCCGGCGGTTGCGGTTGGCGCTCGCGTTTTCGAGTTGTCGGAATTTCTCGTCGACGTCCTGAAAAAGACCGACTTCGGCGCGCGGTTCCCGCACAAGGTCGCGATGCACGTCGGGTGCCACGGACGCCGCGAACTGGGGATCGCTCGGGCGGCGCAAACGTTGCTCGAAAACATTCGCGATCTCGAATACGTTCCGATCCCGAGAGTCGAGGAGTGTTGCGGCTTCGGCGGAACGTTCAGCGTCAAAATGCCCGGCGCGTCGTTGGCGTTGGGAAACAAAAAAATCGAGAATATCCGCAAAGTTTACCGCGAAGGCGTTCGTTGTCTTGCAACGACCGACTTGAGTTGCGCGATGCATTTCGGCGGAATGATGCGGCGCGACCCGGAATTAAAGTCGTTGCAAATTCGCTATCTTGCCGAACTTCTGGTCGATTGAGCGGCTCCGGACGCGATTTTCGGCCCGCGACGCGATAAAACGGCGAAGTCGGGAAAAATGGAGAAAACGGGAGTGTTGGCGAAACCGGAAAAAACGCGGAGGAACGAACGTTGGCCCGTTGGATCGATTTGACGCGACCGTTGCGCGAAGGGATCCCGGTTTATCCCGGCGACCCGTTGTTTCAGGCGCGGCCTTTCGCCGAACACGCGACGGACGGTTTTCGCGGAACGCGTTGGACGTTCGGCTCGCATGTCGGGACGCATTTGGACGCGCCGTTTCATTATTTCGTCGACGGCGAGACGCTCGATTCGTTTCCGGTCGATTTTTTCGTCGGCGACGCGGCGGTTCTCGATTTGCGTTCGACGGTCGGCGTCGATTCGGAGCGATTCGCGGCGCCGCGAACCGTCGGGCGCCCGGCGTCGATCGCGCCGTCCGATCTGGAGCCGTTCGAACCGATTTTCGACGCGGTTCCGTTCGTTTTTTTGCGCGTCGGTTGGGCCGAGCGGTTCGGACGCGCCGATTTTTATAACGCTTTTCCATCGTTGACGCCGGAGACCGCCGACTGGCTGGCCGATTTCCCGAAATTGCGGATTCTCGGGCTCGAAACGCCGTCGTTGGTCGCGTTTCCGACCGAAGGGGCCGACGTTTTTCCGACGTCCGACGATGCCGACGGCGCCCGGGTTCGCTCGTTCGACGCGGAGTTTTTGCCGGACGCGGCGTTTTCGCCGACGTCGGAGACGCTCGAAACGTTCGGCGACGCGGAGCCCGGGGAACCGCTCGACGAAGCGGAGTTTTGCGCCGACGCGGAGTGTCATCGGATCCTTCTCGGGCGCCGTCCGCCGATTTTGATTTTGGAGGGGCTCGTCGCGTTGGAGCGGCTTCCCGCGTTCGTTCCGCCGAACGGGCCGGGCGCTCGGGTCGAGTTCGACGCGGCGAAGGCGTTCGAGGCGGTCGTTTTTCCGCTTTTGATCGAACGAAGCGACGGCTGCCCGGCGCGCGTCGCGGCCCGGTTGCGGGAAAGCGCGACTTTCGACGAACGTTAAAATCGGCGATTGGGGCGGTTGGGGCGATTTGCGCCGTTTTTTCTTCTTTTCTCGACGACGAACGGGGTTCCGATGGATTGGATTTCTCGATATTGGCGTTTTTTCCGAACCGAACGCGGCGCGACGGCGAGCGGGCGGCGGGCGGTTCTTTGGAGAGTTTCGGTTGTTTGGGCGCTTGGGACAAGCTCAGCGTTTTTTTTGGGGGAAGCGGTCGCGCAAACGCCGCCTTCCGACGTCGCGCCGCAAAATCCGTTCGCGCTTCGAGCGGCTCGCGACGCGGCGAAAAAGAACGACGGGGAAGTTTCGGCAAACCCGGTAAACTCGACAAACCCGGCGAACGAGGCGGAATCGGCGAATCGGGCAAATTCGGCGAACGGGGCGCTTGAACCGGTCGCGACGGCGAACCGCGTCGACGCGTTGCGTTTGAAGAGCGGCGAAACGCTTTCCGGAGCGGTCGCGCGGATTTCCGGTTGCGGCGGGCTGACGTTTAAAACGAGCGACGGCGCGACGCGAACGATTGCGCTCGACGAAATCGACTGGCTCGAAGCGGGCGTCGGCGCCGATTTCGCCCGGGGCGTCGACGCGTTCGAACTCGGACGGCGGCTCGGCGACGACGCGGAATTTCGGCGTTCGATCGCGCTTTGGGAGGCGGCGCGGAAGGCGGACGACCGGCGTTGGGCGAAGGAATGGGCGACGGCGAAGATCGTCGACGCGCTCGTCGCGCTCGGTCGGGACGACGACGCGGCCGCTCAATTTTTTCTTGTTTGTCGACTCGATCCTTATTCCGCGTTTTTGCCGTCGATCCCGCTTCGCTGGACGTCCCGGGCGGCGTTCGGAGCGGGCGAGTCTCCGGACGCGCGGCGACGGGCGGAGGACGAGGCGGCTCGTTGGCTTCCGGCGACGAAGAATCCGAGCGGCGTCGCGAACCCGCTCGGCCGACTTTTGGCGGCGTCGATCTTGCTCGAATCGGCGCGGTATAAGAAGGACGCGGTCGAAGCGTTGCGCGATTTGGCCGTTTGCGAGCCGCCCGAAGACGCGCGTTCCGACGCCGACGCCGTTCGAACTTGCCGGACGATCGCTCTGCTTGCGGCGGCGCAGCGTCGACGGCTCGAAACGTTGACGAATCCGACGGCGGAAACGGTCGAGCGTTGGGCGGAGGCGACGGCGCTTTTGCCGGTCGAACTGCGCGAAGGGCCGGAATTTCTCGTCGCGTTGGGGAACGAGTCGCTCGGTCGAGACGAGGCGGCGGCCGACGGTTTTTTGCGGGTCGCGCTCCTTGCGGCGACGAATCGGAACCTTGCCGAACGGGCGACGGCGCGAGCGGCGGCGGCGTTGGAACGGCTCGGACGGCGCGACGAAGCGGAGGCGCTGCGGCTCGACGCGCGGCGGCGGTTCGCGGCGGAGCGTTAGCGTCGGCGGCGAAAAAGACGACGGAAACGGTTGCAATTCGACGCCGAATCGAGTAAAATAAACGACGGCGGCTCGAAACGAAAGGGGAAAAACGGCGATGAAAAAGACGGCGAACGGCGGAAAAAAACGGGCGAAAAAAGCGTGGGCGGCGGCTCTCGCGGCGTTGACGGCGGCGCTCTTCGGCGTTTCGGCGACGGGGAACGCGATCTTCGCTCAGGAAATCGCGCAAACGACGCAAAATGCGGAAACTTCGGAGACCGGCGAAAACGGCGAAGATAGCGAAGTCGGCGAAGATAGCGAAATTGAGGAAGACGGCGAAACGGCGGAACTTTCGGCGGCGGAAGCGGCGCTCGACGCGTATTCGGCGGGGAATTGCGATCTCGCATATCGTTTAATGAAGGGCGTTTACGACGCGAACCCGGATTCCGATCCGCCGGGCGTTTTCCTGGCGTTTCTGCATTCGAACGGCGAACGCTTTCTCGAAATGCGGCGCGCGCTCGAACAAACGGCGGAAGATTATCCCGACGATCCGGAGGCGTTTCTGCAGTTGGCCGGCGTCGACGTCCGCGAAGGGCGGTATTTGGAGGCGGAACTCCTTCTCGAACGAGTCGAGCGCTTGAACGACGGGTACGCGGCGCGGTTCCCGAATTCGACGCGACTCGTTTATTTGCGGGAGGAAGCGTTGAGCGTTCGGGCTCTTCTCGCCGAGCGGCGCGGACGGTACGACGCCGCGGCGGAGCTGACGCGAAAAATTCTCGACGCGAACCCGAACAACGCGCAAGCTCGTTGGAACGCCGGATATTTGGCGATCAAACGGAACCGGTTGGACGAAGCGGAAAGCGCGTTCGACGCTCTCGCGCTTCTCGACGAACGGTATTGGCCCGGTTGGTTGCAGGTCGCGACGACGCTCGACTCCGAAGATCGGCTCGACGAAGCGTTCGAACGGCTGCAGGCGCAACCGGCGGCGCTGGAAGTCGCGTCGCGGAGGGAACGGGCCCAGCTGGCGCGGCTTTACATGCGTTGGGGAAAACTCGACGAGGCGGCGGCGCTCGTCGACGAACTCGAAAAAGAGGGGAAAAACGACTTCGACGGCTGGGCGCTCCGCGGTTGGGTCGCGCTTTACGCCGGGGCTTATCCGATCGCCGAAGAGGCGTTTCGCAAGGCGTTTTTGCTCGACGGAACGAGTTTTGAGGCGTCGAACGGGCTCGCGCTCGCGCTTCTCGACCAACGGAATAAGGAAAAATTGGCGCAGGCGCGGACGCTCGCCGCTAAAAATTACCGCGCTTACCCAAATTCGCCGGACGCCGCCGCGACTTACGCTTGGACGCTCTTTTTGTCCGGTTCGACGCGGGAAGCGGACGCGATTTTCGGCCCGGCGTTGGAATCCGGCGAGTTTTCGGCGACGGTCGCTTATTATCTCGCCGAAATCGCGAATCTTCGCGGCGACCGGAGTTTGGCGAAGACGCTTCTCGATTTGGCGTTGAATCAAAAATCGAATTTTCCGAAACGCGCCGCCGCCCTTGAGTTGCGGGAAATTATCGCGCCGACGGCGAAAAAAGAAAGCGCCGAACCGGAAAAATCGCCGGAAAACGCCGAAACTTCGGAAAACGCCGAACCGGAAAAATCGCCGGAAAACGTCGAAACTTCGGAAAACGCCGAACCGGAAAAGTAACGGCGGCGCGCGTCAGCGTTCGGCGGCGCGGCGTTTTTCGCGAACGATCCGTTCCATTTCGTCGACGACTTCCTCGATCGTTTTTCCGTCGCTGTCGATCAAAACGGCGTCGTCCGGGCGTTTGAGCGGGCCGATCTCGCGTTCCGAATCCCGCCGGTCGCGCTCGACGATTTGACGAAGCAGCTCGTCGAAGTCGACCGTTTCGCCGCGTCGCGCGTGTTCGCCGAACCGCCGCCGCGCCCGTTCCTCGGGGGACGCGGTCAGGTAAAATTTGCAAAGCGCGTCCGGAAAAACGACCGTTCCCTGGTCGCGCCCCTCCGTCGCGATCGGACGCGAAAGACCGATCGCCCGTTGCTTTTCGACCAGAATCGCTCGCACCGACGGCGCCCCGGCCGGATATTTGACCGACAGCGAAACTTCCGGCGTTCGCGTTGCGTCCGAAACGTCTTCGCCGTCGAGAAAAACGCGCCCGTTCTTCGATTCCAAACGGCGTTCGCGAGCGATCTTCGTCAACGCGTCGGCGTCGGTCAGGTCGATTCCTTCCCGCAAAGCGCAAAGCGCGATCGCGCGGTACATGGCGCCGGTGTTGAGGTATTCGATTCCCAGGCGCTTGGCGAGCCGTTGCGTCGCGACGCTTTTTCCCGCTCCGGCCGGGCCGTCGACCGTTACGACGTCGATTTTTCGCATAAAATTTCCTTTCGAGCAAAGCGGCGCGCGGCGGTCGAACGCTCTCGGGACGCCGCTCGTTGGGTTCGCTTTGGCGTTCGACCGATCTTGTTCTCAATTGTACCCGTTTTTCCGATTCGCGCTAGGGCGAGGCGCGGTTTTGCTCGGAAACGGTTTTCTTTCGGCGTTTTGGAGAGAGCGGCGAGCGCGCGGGAACGCTCGATCGGCGCGGTCGCGTTCTGAAAAATCCGTTTTTGACGAAAAAATATGTTAGGCAAACCCTTTTAACGGAAATTTTAAGCGCGTTCTTTCGTTCTGTTCGTTGCGCAAATGGAAAAAGGTTTTAAAATAACGTCAAGTTGGCTAAAATGCGGAGAATAAAAAAGACGCGAAATTTTTGCCGGCGAACGCAAAGGAGCGGCGAGAAGGCGGCGTTGATTTTTCGACGCCGAATATAACGATTCTCGCGAATAAAGCCGTTGCATCGGCGCGCGTTTCTCAAGTCTTGGCGGCGTTTGGGTTAAAGACGTTGAGCGACGACGCGGAAGCGCCGATATTAGGGGAAAGAAAAGGAGTTCCCCGGGACGATTTTGCCTTGCGACGCCAAACGGCGACGATTTTGACGATTTCGCGAACGTCTTGCGCGCCAACGCCTTTTTTTACCGAACGACGACGGGAGCTTTTTTCTCCCGCTTTTGCCGCGCCCCGCTCGTTTCGACGACGAACGTCTCCCGAAACGACGGATTTTTTGACGACGCGGCGCCCGACACGACAGGAGCGACTTTTGATGAAACGCGGTTTTGACGACTTCGATAAAGAAGGTTTGGATCCGTCTTTCATGGACTCGGACGCCTTTTCGAGCGACGCGTTGTTTTTGGACGACTTTTCTTACGCGGACGACCGGGACGCTTCGGCGGACGATTTTTTTGACGACCGCGACGATTATTGCGCCGATTACGACGTCTTCGACGCCGAAAACGTCGACGAAAACGACGTTTCCTGCGCCGCGGACGCCTTCGACGATCCGATCCGCATCTATCTGGTGCAAATGGGCGACATCCCGATGTTGACCCGCGAGGAAGAACGCCGCGCCGCCCGCGAAATCGAGACGACGCGTCGAGCGTTCCGTCGCGCCGTTTTGAAGTTGGATTGGGTCGTTCGCGACGCGGTCGAGCTGTTGACGAAGATCCAACGCGGTCGCGCTCGACTCGACCGCACGATCGACGTTTCGGTCGCCGATTTGGACGCGAAAAAGCGGTTTCACGCGCTCTTGGGCCCCGCGCTTGCGACGTTGCGCGGCGGCTTGGCGAAGAATCGCGAGGATTTTCTGGCGCTTCGTTCCGGAACGCTGTCGCCGGAAGAGCGCGTCGAGCGTCGGCGGGCGTTGGCGGCGCGTCGTCGTCGGGCGTTCCGACTTCTGAACGAACTCGACCTGCGAACGCAGTCGTTCGCGCCGTTTCTCGATAAATTGACGCGTCGCAACGAGAAGATCCGCGAACGTCGAGAGCGGGCGAAGGAGTTGCGCGAACGTTTGGCGGCGCTCGATTCCGAAAACGACGCGGCTTCGGCGTCCGATCCCGCCGAGTTCGAGCCGGTCGTTTTCTCGACTTCGAAAGACTCCGTTTCCTGTCGCGAACCGTCGGCCGGCGGCGTTCCGGTTTGGCGTTCCGCGACCGGCGCTTCGCGGCGTTTTTCGTTCGACGACGTCGCCGAACGAGAAGAATTGCGCGCCGAATATCGACGTTGCGTTCGATATTTGCGTCGTCAGCGGCTCCTTGCGAACGAAACGCTCGCCGCGCTCGACCGCAAGCTGGCGCTCGTCGCGCAAAAACGTCGCGGTTTCGAGTCGGCGAAACGCGCTTTTTCGGCGGGGAACCTGCGTCTCGTCGTCAGCATCGCGAAGCGGTACCGCAATCGGGGGCTGAGTTTTCTCGACCTGATTCAGGAGGGGAACACCGGCCTGATGCGCGCGGTCGACAAGTTCGAACACAAGCGCGGCTTTAAGTTTTCGACGTACGCGACCTGGTGGATCCGCCAGGCGATCTCGAAGGCGATCGCCGAACAGTGCCGCGCGATCCGCATTCCGAACCATCTGCTCGAAACGTTGAAGGCGGTGCGCAAGGCGTCGCGAGAATTGACCCGGCAGACCCGCGTCGCGCCGACGCCGCAGGAAATCGCGAAGTTGTCGGGGCTTTCGGCGTCGGAAATTCGCGCCGCGATTCAAATTTCGCGCCCGCCGCTGTCGCTCGACCGGCCCGTCGAGGGGAGCGACGAAAGCTTTTTCGGCGATTTTCTCGAAGATCCGCGCAAAAACGACCCGTTGGTCGAGATGAATCGCTCGGCGCTCCGCGAACGGCTCGACGAGGCCTTGTCGGCGCTTTCGTTCCGCGAACGCGAGATTATTCGGCTCCGTTTCGGGCTCGCCGACGGGTACGCGTACACGCTCGAAGAAGTCGGGCGCATCTTCTCGGTAACTCGAGAGCGCGTGCGGCAGATCGAAGCGAAGGCGGTGCGCAAACTGCAGCATCCGGCGCGTTCGAAACCGTTGAGCGGTTTTCTCGAAGGCGCGCTCGGCGAGACCGCCGCCGCTCGTTGTTCGGCGATCGGCGCGAAAAACGGCGTCGGTTCGACGGCGCGGCGTCGCGGCGGAGCGAAGAAAAATTCCGACGGCCCCGCGGAATGGGACGGCGACGCGTCGGAAAAATCGCCGGTTTCGGAGTTCGCGCGTCGGGAAACGTCGAGTTCGCCGGTCTACTCCGCGGCGTTCGTCGGGGCGGTCGATTTTGTCGGAACGCCCCCGTCGGCGGTTCCCGCGTTGGCGCCGAATCGTTAAGGCGAGCGAAGCGAGTCGCGTCGAGCGGAAAAGACGCGGCTCGCTTTTTTTTCTTTTTTGGGCGAAACGTCGGGCGGCGGTATTGAAACGGGCTTGCCTTTCGACTAAAATAGGCGAATTACGGCGGAACGGCGACGAGTCGGGCGGCGTTTCGCGCAAAAATGTCGACGAGCGGAAGAGCGAGGCCGAAATATGAGCAAGCGACGCGTCGCGCCGAAACTGAAAAAGACGGAACTGCAAATGACGTCGATGATCGACGTCGTCTTCTTGTTGCTGGCGTTCTTTGTGATTACGTACAAAACGCCGGAGGTCGAGGGCGATTTTGCGATTCGGATGCCGGTTGAAGCGCAGTCGAATCAAGCGCCGAATTTTGACGAATTGACCCCGGTCGTCGTTCGGCTGACCGCCGATTCGCGCGGCGAGCTTTCCGGGATCCGTTTCGGAGACGCGGCGCTCGCCGACATGAAAGCGTTGCGTTCGGCGGTTTATCGGTATATTAATCAAAACGACGTCGCGTTTTCGGACGCGTTTTCGGGCGCCGGAACGCCGGAGTTTCGCGGCGACTTGGAAGTCGAGCTCGATTGCGATCCCGGGCTCCGGTACCGTTACGCCGTGCAGGCGATCACCGCCGTCGCCGGATACTTGAATTCCGAAGGCCAAATCGTTAAAATGGTCGACAAGGTGAAGTTCGCGCCGCCGAAATAACGACGTTCGCGAACTTTCGCCGCGTCGTCGGGCGGGCGGTTTTTTCGGCGCGCTCGACGTTTCGGTTTTCTTGTTTTTTGAGCCTTCTTCGTTTTTCGCGTCGAGAGCGCTCGACGGTTCGGCGCGTTGCGAGTTTCTCACTCCTTGCCTTATTTGGAGGACGCCATGGAACATCGGGATCGTTTCGGCCCTTTCATTTTGGAGCGTTTGCTGGGACGGGGCGGCATGGGCGCCGTTTATCGCGCTCGGCACGAGGAGACCGGCCAAACGGTCGCCGTCAAAACGCTGTTAACGCCGCTCGAACCGGAGCGCGAGCGTTTTGAGGCGGAAATTTCGACCTTGAAACTTTTGCGGCACGAAAACATCGTCAAGCTGCACGGGTTCGGCCAAGAGGACGGCGTACTTTATTACGCGATGGAGTACGTTGACGCGCCGAGTTTGGCGACGCTTTTGAAGCGCGGGCGGCGTTTCACCTGGGAGGAAGTCGTTTACATCGGCGCGTCGGTTTGTCGAGCGTTGAAGCACGCTCACGACCGCGGCGTCGTTCACCGCGACGTGAAACCGGCGAATATTCTGCTCCTCGACGACGGCGTCGTGAAGGTTACCGATTACGGAATCGCCCAATATTTCGGGAGTTCGCGACTCACCGGGGCGAACCAGGTCGTCGGAACGATCGAGTATATGGCGCCGGAGCAGGCGCAGGCGGGGCCGCTGACGCCGCGAACGGACGTGTACGCGCTCGGAGCGATGTTGTACGCGCTTTTGACCGGGTCGCCGCCGTACCGCGCTCGATCGTTGCCGGAGCTTTTGCGTCGGTATCGCGAGGAAACGCCGGAGTCGATCCGTTGCGTGCGGCCGGAAGCGCCGAACGTTTTGGACGCGTTTTTGCGGGAACTTCTGCAGATTTCGCCGGAAAAACGGCCCGGCGACGCCCGTTTGATCGGACGGCGGCTCGAAGGCATTTTGAAAACGGCGTCGGATTTGGAAAACGATAATCCGTTTTTGAATCAACGCTTTTTTCTCGACGGCAGCTCGATCCGAATTTCGGAGGACGACGATTCCGTCGTTGCGCCGCCGCCCGAGTCCGTCGAGCCTCTCGACGAGGCGCCCGACCTTCCGTATCGCTCTTTCGACGACGAGCGATGCGAAAACGACGCGAAGTCGCCGTTTGAACGAACGACGGAGATCGACGACTCTTCGAGCGCGGCGCCGGAACGGTTCGACGAAACGGTTTCGACCGACGCCGGTTTCGATTTGGAAGAGACCGGCGCGAAAAACGTCGGCGCCCCGGACGGCGGTTTCGATTTGGCGACGGCGGTTGCGAAAAACGCCGAAACGTCGGACGACGGCGGTTTCGATTTGGCGACGGCGGTTGCGAAAAGCGCCGAAACGTCGGACGACGGCGGTTTCGATTTGGCGACGGCGGTTGCGAAAAACGTC
>CAZIJJ010000023.1:0-11944 GCA_964539525.1 uncultured Planctomycetaceae bacterium
GGACGGCGGCGCTCGAAAAATGGAAGAACCAAGCGGTCGCGACGCGCTAAATCGTCGCCGGAGGTTTTATGTCGGACTTTATCGCAAGCGGCGTCAAGATTACCGTCGACACGTCCGATATCGACGTTAAATTCTTGAAGAGCGTCGAGCGGCTGAACGAGACGTTGACGAAAAACCAAAAGGCCCTGGGACTCGTTTACAACGAGCAGGGGCTTTTGACGAACGCGCTCGGGCGCTGCGTGGAGGGGCTTTCGACCGCGCAGATCAAACTTGGCCAATACGTCGACGAACTCGGGCGAATCCGAACGTTTCAGGGCGGTTTCGTCGACGGCCTTGCGAAGACGCAGCTCGCGCTGGGATTTTATCGCGACGAGATGGGCGCGGTTCGCAACGCGTCCGGCGAGCTCGTCGAGGGGCTGAACGAGACGACGGACGCGGTCGACAGGCTGGCGAAGGAACTCGACGACGCCCAGCGGGCGAGCCGCGACGTCGGCGACGCGTTTTCCGCGTTGCCGGGGCCGCTCGCCGACGCGTTCGACCTTCTTGAGCGATTCGAAAAGGTCGCGGATCTTTTCGAGAAAAACAAACTGTCGGCCGAGGATTTCTGCGCGATCCTTTCGAGCAAACTGGTTCGCGGCGCCCAAGTGGCGGCGGCCGCCGTCGCCGGTCTGCTGAAGTTTCTTGGCCCGGCGAACGTCGCGTTCGCGGTCCTTGCCGGAGTCGCGCTCGTTTTCGGGGGGAAACGGACGTCGCAATCGTCGGAGATCGAAGAGTACTCGGAGCGTTTCAAGGAGCTCGAAACGAGGGCGCGAGCCGCCGGCAAGGAGGTCGAAACGCTCGGCGACGCGCTGCAGTTCGGCGGGTCGGGCGGCGGCGCGAAGATTCAGGAAGCGTTGCGCGAGCTCGAGCGCATCCGTTCGGACGGCTTGACGCAAGAGCAGCGCGAGGTCGCCGACTCCGAGCAGTTCGGCGCCGTCGGAACCTGGATCGACGAAATATGCTACAAATTCGATAATCTTTTTACCGGCGACGCGGAAAAGGAAATGAACGCGCGCAAGGCGCAAGTCGGCGAGTTCGTCGCCGAGATTATCGAGTCTCAACGGAGCCGGGAGGAAATCGCGCGAGAGCGGCTCGCCGACGTTCGCGCCGCTCTCGCGGAGACGAACCCGGGCGACGATAGAACCCGCGGGGCGCTGAACGCCGAGATCGCGCGGATCGAGTCGGAACTCGCGGGCTGGGCGCAGGAAGACGCCGGGATGGCCGAGTTCGCCGCGAAGCCGAAGCTCGAAGCGACGCTTGAAAATTACGAAGCGACGCTCGCAAAGTGGAGCTCTCTCGTCGACGAAGGGAAAGCGTCGAGCGAAGATCTCGCGACCGCGCAAGAAAACCTGAAGAAGAAGCTTCGCGACGACCTCGCCAAGGATCTCGGCGTCGATTTCACCGCGCCGAAGTCCGCCGACGAAACGTTTAAAGAGGGCTCGAAACGACTCGCCGACGCGCTCGCCAAGGGCGTCGTTTCGAGCGACGGCTTCGCGGCGGCGCAAGACCAGCTTCGCGACCAATACGCCGACGCGCTCGCGGCGCGCCAGGCGAGCGAGGACTCCGAAAAGACGCTCGCCGATCAGATCGGCGAATGGAACGCCGCGCTCGCGCAAGGCAAGGTTACGCAGGACCGCTGCAACGAAGCGGTCGAGGCGCTCGAGAAATCGGCGCGCGACCGGCTTTTCAGCGAAACCGGAGTCGACGGCGAAGAGGGGGTCTCGCCGATCGAGAAGTACGACGCGAACGTCAAAAAATGGGCGGACGCGCTCGAAGCGGGAACCGTCGATCAGGAGGAGTACGCCGTCGCCGTCCAAAAACTGCGCGACGCGGCGCGCGCGGAAATCGGCGGGCTCGAGGCGACGACGAGCGCGAACGACGAATATCGAGCGACGCTTGCGAGACTGAACGAAGCGCGAAAATCGGAGCTGATCGACGAGGAGGAGCTTTCGCGGCTCCAACGCGAGGCGGAGAAAAAACGCGACGACGCGCGAGCCGACGAGCTTAGCGACCTCGGTTACGGCGACCTGCTCGATCGCGCGGCCGAGCTGGACAAGTCGGCCGCCGAAGAGGAAACGACGGCGCGCGGTCGTTATCGCGAGGCGCTGGATCGATACGCGGACGCGCTCGAGTCGGGGCGAATCACCCAGGAGGAATACGCGGCGGCGCAGGAGGCGCTTCGCAAGATCCGCGACGCGGAACTCAAAGAGGAGACCGACAAAGCGGCGGAGGCGGCGGAGAAAAAACGCTCCGACGCGCGAGCGAAGCTCGGGGTCGACGCGCTGATGGAGTCGCTAAAGACTCCGGCCGAAAAGTACGACGAGAGGATGGCGGCGATCGCGGAATCCGCGAAGGCGGGCGAAATCAGCTCGAAGGAGCGGCTGGCGCTCGAGAACAAGGCCGCCGACGATTATTGGGAAGCGATGGAGGCGAACAACAAGAAGTTCGGAGAAGCGACCAAGTCGCTGGCGCGCGGCGGCGGCAAGGTTGAGCTCGCGAAATCGATGAGCTCCGGAAGCGAGGCGCTTTATCTTGCGCAGGTTCGCGGGATAACGGCGAACTACCAAAGCCGGATCCAGACGACGACGGCGGAGATTCGCGACACGGCGCGCGAGTCCCTTTACCAGACGACGCAGACGAACGCGTATCTTCAGGCGATGTCGGGCGGCGACCGTCGCTTTGTGTTTTCAGGGAATTGACGGAAGAAAGGAGCGGCTGAATGAGCGTCGTCGACGTGAGGCTAAAGGCGGACGGGCGGCAGGTCAAGGAGACGTTTTCGGGCGTCTGGTTCAAAGGGAAACCGGTCAAGAAGGTTTCCGGAACGATCGTCTACAATGTCTGGACGGATCGCCCCGACGAGCCGCCGCTGACGATTTTGAACGACGGGCGCCTCCCGTCTCTCGGCGACCGTTACGTCGAGAGCGGGGTTGTTTTTCGCAACGTGTTCTTCACGGAGGCGACCCCGCGTTTTATGGGGCCGTCGGGGTCGCGCTGGCGTTGGGAAGCGACCTACGCCGTCGGCGGCGAGTTTTCGAACGCGTCGAACTCGAACGCGAGCGACGAAGACGGCGAGAAAGAGGCGAACGACGAGAAAGAGACGACGCTTCTCAGCTTCTCGGCGTCGATTGAAACGGAGGATTTCGCGTCGGCGGTCGACCTCGACGGCAAGCTGAACGCGAACAGTCTGGGGGAGTTTTTTTCGGATCCGTTGATTTTCAAGAGCGGGATCCTGAACTTGAATTTTTCGCGCCAGGAGCGGCGCAACCCGCTCGGGAAATCGATCTCGTTTTTTCAGGCGCACAACTCGAAAGCGATTTGGGGGTTCGCGCCGGGGACGGTGAAGGTCGCGGATGTGAGCTTTTCGTCGACGACGACGAATTTCGACGTTACCTACGACGTTAGCTACCGCCTGCAGTACAGGCCGCGCGGTTGGTTCGTCGAGAAGGCGAACGCGGGGTTTTACTACGTCGACGCGCGAACCGGCTCGACGGCGCGGGCGCTCAACGTCGACGGGAGCCCGACGAACGATCCGGTGCTGCTGGGCTCCGCCGGAGAGCGTCTCGCGGCGGGGTCGGCGCCGATTTTCAATCGTTTTCGCGTAACGAACCCGATGGATTTCAGAGCGTTAAACCTCCCGAATCCGTTCGACATATAGCGGCGGACGGCGTCTAGAGCGACGTTGGCGACGGCGGGAAGCGTTCCCGCCGTCGCCGTTGCAACCAAATCGCAACCTCGCAAGAGTTTAGCCTTGTTTTTACGAAGGTTTAACACCCCCCTAGGGGGTACTGTCTGTCGTTTTGAGGGCTTTAACGATTCGTCGTTAAAGCCCTTTTTTTATTGGGTTAAGCGCGTTTCGTCCGGGTTTTTACGAGCGAAACGCGTTTTTCGTTCCCTCTCCGTCCTTCTCAATCCCTCTCGACGCGGCAGGGATTTTCGCAGGGATTTTTAAAGCGATCGCAGGGATTTTTCGACCGCGTTTCCAACGCGCTAAATAGCGGGTCGGGGGTTCCGGGCGTTTCCGGTTTCAGCGTCAGCGCTCGCCGATAATCGTCGTCCGTCGGATGCAGGTAGTGCGCGTTCGCGACCTTCTCCGATTGTCCCATCCACGCCGAAGCGACGTGCGCCGGTTGTTCCGAAAACAATTCGCACGACCGACTGCCTCGCAGGTTGTGGAAAATCCGCTCCCATTGAGGCAAGCCCGCGTGAAAAATGACGCGCGAAAAACCCGTGCGGAGATTGTTCGAGTCGAAACGGTGGTTTGCGACGATATACGGGCAATCGCTCCCTTGCGTTGCGAAAAACTGTTGGTCGAGTTCTTCGCGAAGTTCCGGGAAAAGCGGAATAACCCGCGTCGTTTTGCGCTTTCGGTCGCGGACGGCGAACCGCTCCGCGTCCCAATTAACGTCGTCCCAACGCGCCTCCAAAACCTCCGACGGACAGCGAAGCCCGCCGATTCGGCACAGCGCGAGAATTGTTCGCCAATCCTGATCGGGGCAAGCGTCCAACAAACGCCGGTACCACTCCCGCGAAACGAAAAATTCCCGCCGCTTGTTTTGAAAACTGCCGCGATAAACGTCGGTAAACGGATGCGATTCGAGCAAATTCGCGTCGACCGCCCAATTGTAGACCGAACGAACGCATTTCACCGCGCCCGCCGCCGTCGCTTCGGCGTAACCCGCGTCGACGAGCGACTTGCGCCATTCGTCGGCGTCGGCTTTCGACGTTTCTTCGACGCGCCGCGACTCGTCGAAAAATCTGAAAAATCGAACCGCGACGCCGCGATAATTCCGCGCGGTGTTCGGCGCCATCCGTTGGAATCGCGGCGAATCGTAAAACCGCCGCCAAATTTCGCCGTGCGTCGGCGGCTCGACGAACGTCAACAAATCGGCTTTCGCCAATCGTTCGCGCAAGTCGTCGCCAAGATTTTCAAGCCAAGCCGCAAGCGACGCGTCGGGTTTCGCCCGCGCTTCGAGGCAAGCGAGCAACTCTTCAAGTTGCGCTTTCACGCGCTTTGCTTGTCGCTCGTCGTATCCGGAGTCGAGCGAAATCGTTTTCCGCGCCCCGTCTTTATAATATTGAATTTCGTACCTGACCGTTCCTTTCTTGTTCTTTCTTTTTTGAATTGTCGCCATTTTTAGCCTCCTTCGCGAATCTGCCGGGACTTGCGCGGAGCCTGCTAAATCGCGTTGCTTGGCTTGATTATGACAAATTTTCACGACTTTACAAGGGGCGTCGTCGCGTATAATAAAGACGGAGGGCCGGGCAAGATAGCAAAGGAACCGTCAAAATCGACGACGAAACGAACGACGACGCTCGACGCAAACTCGCCGAAGTTGCGTAATTTCATCGTTTCGGCGCTGAAAGACGACGGCGAAACGACGCTCGTCGCGGAGATTGCAAACGGCGAGGCGACGCTCCGCGTCAACCCGGAGTTGGTCGCGAAATTTCTCGAAAAAGCGCAAAAAAAGCCGCCGCGACCAACCGACCGCGACGGCTCTCGGCAGACTTCGGACGAAGAAATCTGACGCCGATATTATACGCTCGACGCTCCGCGCGTCAACGCCTAAATTAGATTTTTGCGGAATTTAGCAAATTTTTCAGCTTGCCGGCAAACGAGGGATCGAGCGTCGCCAACGCTTCGAGGTCGGGCTTCTCGGTTCGTCGCCGTCGAACGCGACGCCGATTTTCGCAACGTCGGCGACCTCCGGAACCGCCGCTTTCAACGCGTTCCAACGTTTCGCCGAGGGGTTCCCCCGAATCTTCCGACGTTTCAGAAGCTTGTTCCGCGTCGAGCCCAAGGGCGTTGCGATGAGAACCCCGCGATTTGAGCGCTGCGCCGTCTTTTTAAGAAAGTAAAGACTAAAATTCTATTGACTATCGGGACGATTGTTATTATACTAGAGGCGTCGCGCGGCGCAACGCCGGTTCCCCCCAAAAAAAATCGCCCAAACCGTTAAAATGATCCCGGGGCGTTCCTAATGTTCAAGAAACTCGCTTTGACTAACGTCGGCCCCGTCGATTCGTTGGAACTGGATTTTGCGCCTCGACTCAATATTTTCACAGGCGATAACGGACTCGGCAAAAGCTTCGTTTTGGATCTCGTTTGGCAGTCGTTGACGCGGAAGTGGCCTGCGGAAATCAACCCTGGACTTTTAACGAATCTCAAAGCGCTCCCCCGCATTCCCGGAAAGCTCGCGTCGATTAAGTTCGAAGCGGACGGTAAAACCAAGAGCCGCGAATACGAGAGCAAATTTAACGCCAAAACGCAAACTTGGTCGAATCCGCAAGGTCGCCCGCTCAATCCCGGCCTTGTTATTTACGCGATGGCCGACGGCGGTTTCGCCGTTTGGGATCCGATGCAGAATTATTGGAAAACCTCCAAAAGCGCCGACGAGCCGACGGACGCGCCGCCCGCCTACGTCTTCACGCCGCGTCAAGTTTGGCGCGGTTTGGAATACGAAGGCAAGACGCGCTGCAAAGGTCTGCTCGTCGATTGGTGGGGTTGGCAAAAAGAAAACGGTCGAACGTTCGCGACGTTGCGCGAAGTCTTGAAGGAGTTGTCGAGCGAAGACGAAACGCTCGAACCGGGCGAGTTGCGCCGGATGGAAATAACGTCCGACCTCGAAGTTCCAACGCTCAAAACGGCGTATGGCGAAGTCTTCGCGCCTCTTGCGTCGACGGCGGTTCGGCGCGTCCTGTCGATAGCCTATATCCTGATTTGGGCGTGGAAAGGGCACCGCGAAGTTTGTCGACTCACCGGCGAAAAACCGACGACGCAGGCGACCTTCCTTTTTGACGAAATCGAAGCGCACCTGCACCCCAAATGGCAACGAAAAATCGTCGCGTCGCTTTTGAAGGTTTTGGAGAAACTCGCCGAGTCTGACGCGCATATTCAATTTTTGGCGACGACGCATTCCCCGCTTGTCCTCGCGTCGTTGGAGTCGCTTTTTGACGAAAAGCGCGACGCTTGGTTCGACGTCGACCTGCAACGCGGCGCCGCCGGCCAAGGCCGAGTGGTTTTCGAAAAGGAAATCTTCGAGAAGATGGGGAACGCGTCGAATTGGTTGCAAAGTCCGGCGTTCGATTTAAAATACCCCGCCTCGTTTGAAGCGGAAAAGATTATCGAAAAAGCGTTGGCCGTTACCGACGCGACGCCGCGTTCGGACGTCGAGCGCGTCGACCGGGAATTGTGCGAAACGTTGGGAGCGGCGGACTCGTTCCTTGTCCGTTGGCGTATTCTTTGCGACAAAAAGGGGTGGCTAAAAAAATGATTCGCGTTACGCCGCAACCGGAACCGGAGCATTTTGATCGCGACGTTCGCCAAAAAGGTCGCCAAAAGTTGGAAGAATTGCAAATCGACGCGACAAGCCCGCTTCCGCCGAAAACCAAGTTGCCCAACCTTTGGAAAAAGGTCGCGCCCGAGCTTCGAACGCGTTACCGTTTTTGCGCTTATACGAATATTAAATGTTCGCCCTGCGAAGGCGACGTCGACCACTTTAAGCCGAAAAGCAAATATCCGGGGCTCGCCTACGAGTGGTCAAATTACCGCCTTGCCCTGCCCGCGATTAACCGCCGAAAAAGAGACTACGAGGGCGTTCTCGACCCGTTTGAGATTAAAAACGAGTGGTTCGAGTTAAAAACGCTTGACGGTTCCATTCGCCCGTCCGCCAAGGCGCCCAAAACGTTCCGCGAAAAGATCCAGGCGACGATCGAGCGGTTGCGATTAAACGTTCCGTCGTATTGCGCCTACCGTCTGGAATTTATCGGCGGCTATTATCGCAAGGAAATAACGGTTCAATATCTTAAAGAAAACGCGCCGTTTGTTTACCAGGCGTTGCGGCGCCAAAAGTTGCTGCTTTAAAACGGAAACGGGCGACGCGCTCGACCGCGTCGCCGACGACAACGGCGCGACCCAAAACGACGTTATCCGCGCTTTCATCCGTTCGCGGCAAGCCGACGCCCCCTGAACGCCGCGCTTATTCGGCGTTCCTTGCCCGCGCCGCTTCCAACAAAAGTTCGCGCGACCCGGCGGCGAGTTCCGCGTCGCCGACCGCTTGGACGACCGCTTTCAACTCTTCGTCGTTCAAGCTGACGGTGATGCGGTGCGAGCGCAATTTCTCGCTGGAAAATCGCTTGCGACCGGCGCGGCGGATTTTCTCGGCGTGTTCCAAAAGCGTCGTTTTCGCGCGGGCGTTCCCGGCGAGTTCGGCGCGTTTTTCGTATTCGTTAGCGACAATTTCAAAGGGTTCCATCGGCTTCCTCGAGCGGTGCAAAGTCGTATTTTTGAGCGATCGCCGAACGCATCGCGAGGCGAGCGGCGTTGAGCAAGTCGAAAATCCCGTCGTCTTCGCCTTGACTTCGGCGTTTATTGGCGATTTTCAACGCTTCGAAAACCTGTTCGCCGCCGGGAATTTCGGCGCGGACGGCCCGGTTGAGAAGTTGCGTCGTTTTTCCGTTGCCGTAAATTTCGCAAAGTTTTTCTCGTCCCATCGTGTTTCCTCCTGAAATCGGGAGACGGCGCCCGGCGAACCGAACGCCGCTCCCTTGGGGTTGGCTTAGAAGACCCGCGTCTTTTCGACCGTTTGGACAGTCCTGAACTCGTCGACTTTCGTCGTTTCAATCACCATCACAATCGAATCTCCGACAACAATCGCCGCGAACGCGTCGAAGAGGTTGTCGTAAATCGCGGTCGTCGTTCCGTCTTTGTCGACAATTTCAAAGGTTCGGAGGACTTCGTTCTTCATTTTTCTTCTCCTTGAAAGCGAGATGTGAAAAGCGGGTCGTCGCCAATCTTCAACCCGCAAACTTATTATAGCGCATTTAAAGCAAATGTAAATAGACTTCGAAAATTTTTCGGTAAATTTCAAGAAAATAATCTGCCGCCCCCAAAAACGCGACGGCCAATAAAAAGGGCGGCGCCTTTCGCCCGCCCCGCTCTTGCGCTTATCGGTTGCATGTCGCTCTGCGCGGAAAGTCAACCGCGCCGCGCCGTTTTTGTTAAATTAAGTCGCAAAGCCCGACTAAAATCCGTGTCAAAAGAACTTCCGGAACCGCGTCGTCCGGAAGTTTCGCCGTCGCGCCGAGCGCTTGCCCGTCCATCAGCAGGGCGACGGTATCGATCTCAAACCAGCCTTGGCGCTCCAAGTCTTCGCCGAACGTTTCGACGTCGATAATCTGAAAATTTTCGAGCGCGTCGTCGACGAAAACCGAAAAACCCGACTCCCCAAGCGCGTCGATAAACTCGTTTTTGACCGCGAGCGCCATCGCTTTAATTTTTTGATGCATCATCGTTTCGCCTTGCCTTTCTCTTGTTTTTGCTTAGGTTGCGTTTGCCGCTTCGTTAATTACGCTATGCCATAAAACAAGAAAATAGCAAGTCGTTATTTCGCAACGTTTTCGTTATTTTTGTTTATTGCGCTCGGCGTTCGCCAATCCGTAAAAACAAGAGAAAATTTCGGGAATTTAATTAAAATACCATTGCAATCACCCCAAAATAGGCTATAATACTCTTATCGAAAGGACGGGATTTTTTGGCGCGTCGTGTACGAAATTCGGCGCGGCGAAACGCTCTTGGCGCGCACGGCGTCGAAAGCTCTTTTTGTAACTCTTCAAAAGGAGGTCGCGCCGCCGTGCGAATATTACGAATGTGCGACGCGATTCGACTTATACGGCGCGACGCCGCCGGAAACGACCGAAACGCGCCTCGGGCGAAAATAATCCAAGCCTAAGAAAGGGCGCCCCGCGAAGGCGGGACGTTTCGCCCCCAATGACGAGACTATTAGACGTTTACCCCTCCAAAAATCCCCGCGTCGCCGTCAATCGCGCTATCCGCAAGGAAGTTCCGGGCGGCGCCGAAATCCTCGACGCGCTCGCCGTCGCCGCTCCCTTGCGTTACACAAGTTATTCGTGGGGACGCGTTTACAAAAATTTACTCGCCGCTCGCAACGCCGCGACGCAAGAGATTTTAAAAAAATACGAATTTGTCGACTTTGAAAATTGGAACCAAAACGATGAACACAAAAATTAACGCCTTCGACGCGGACGCGACGGGCGACCCGAAGGTCGACGCGGTTCTCGCTTTCGTCGAATCGCAAAAAGAAGATGCGACGCCAGCGCTTCGCGCCGAACTCGACGCCGTCCAGCGCGAAGTCAAACGCCGCGCGGGACGCAAGCCGAAACCCGCGCATGAACGCCGCGTTAACAAATACCGCGTTTGTCTCAACGAAGCGGAAAACCGCCGCGTTCGCGCTTACGTCGGCGATCGAGAAACCGGCGAAGTCTTGCGCGAACTGATTTTAAGCGCGCTCCCGCCGGAGAGCGCCGAATAATCGAAACGCCGCGCCGTATCATTTTCGCGAGGTCGCGAAAATGGTCAGCCGGAGAGCGCCGAATAATCGAAACGCCGCGCCGTTTGAACGCGGCGTTATTTTTCTCGCGCCTTGAAGTCGACGCAATGCGTCCGGCAACAGTACCTCGACCGGACGAAGACCGCGCCGTCCGGCGCGGGAATCGGCTCTTTGTTTTTCCTCCGTCGGAAAAGCTCGTTGTATTCGTCGACTTTGCACGTATGGAACGAGGCGCCGTCGGAACGCGCCGACAGGCCCGCGTTCCGTTTGAAATTAACGCAGACGACGACGCGGCAATCCACAGGACACTCGCACCAACGCTCCCCGGTCGACGTCGCGAAGCCGCAAAGCGCCGCCGTTTCTCGATTTACGTCGTTCGCCGTCATCGGTTGAACGTCCAGAGCACATTGCTAAACGCCGAATCCGGCATTTGATAGCCGTCGGCGCGCGTCCCGTAAGCGAACCACTGGTTGCACTCGGCGACCGGCCGGTAAATCGACGTTCCCGGGTAAACGCCCCAGCCCCACGTGAGCGACCAGGGATAAGTCGTCCCCTCCCAGTCGAACGTCCCGCGAAGCGTCGTCGACGACGGGGTCGTTTCGTTCCCAACGACGGAACTCGCGAACGCCCGATCCTCGAACGCTCCGTCGCTAAACTCAACGCGGAAAACGACTTCGCCGTCCGCTTCATACTCGACATGCATCCCGATCGGGCCCGCCAAACCGGCGAAGTAGCCGCCGATTTCCACGACGCGGAACCCGATCGCGTAGCGAGTTTGGCAACACTTGCACGACCCTAAATTACGCGTTGGCATTGGTTTCGTTCTCCCCTCCGACTTCTTCGATTCCCTTGACTTCCGTCCCGATTTTATTTGCGTCGGCGTGAGTTTTCGGCAATCCGACGCAGTTGGCGGCTTCCGCGTCGATTGCGACGCCTTCGGCTTTCAACGTCGCCGTCTTGGCGTTCGAGTATCCCGTTACGACCGTTTCATACGCGACGGGCCCGTTCGTATGCTGAACCGCGTTCGACGCTTTCGGCGTTCCGAGCCCGGTCAGCGCGTCGCCGGTCGTCGTTTCCGCAACGACCTTAACCTTTTCCGTCGTTAATTTTAACGACAGGTATTTGGTCTTTTCAATAATATTTCCGTTGGAACATTCGACGGCGACGACGACCGCGACCGCTCCCGACGACGCCGTTTCGCTTAAACTTAACGACGCGTCGGTTACAACCGTTTTCTCAACGAGAGTCAACGTCTTCACGAACGATTCTTTCGTCGGCGAGTCGTACCCGGCGATCGCGTCCGACTCGACAAACTCCCCGACGTAAGAAACGACGTCGACCGTTTCCGGTTCGCCGAGTTCCGAAAGGAGCGGTTTATCGTCGACAACTCCCGTAACGACGGGCTTTCGGAGCTTCGGTTTGCGAATCGCGTCGCCAATGTTAAGCGTCGACCAATCCGCGTCCTTGCCGTCGATTCCGTCCTTGCCCGGGTCGCCTTTTTCGCCGGGCTCGCCTTTTTCGCCGGGCTCGCCTTTCTCGCCGGGCTCGCCTTTCTCGCC
>CAZIJJ010000023.1:12044-47264 GCA_964539525.1 uncultured Planctomycetaceae bacterium
TCGCCGGGCTCGCCTTTCTCGCCGGGCTCGCCTTTCTCGCCGGGCTCGCCTTTTTCGCCGGGCTCGCCTTTCTCGCCGGGCTCGCCTTTCTCGCCCGGTTCGCCTTTTTCGCCCGGTTCGCCTTTCTCTCCGGGTTCGCCTTTCTCTCCGGGTTCGCCTTTCTCTCCGGGTTCGCCTTTCTCTCCGGGTTCGCCTTTCTCGCCCGGGTCGCCCTTTTCGCCCGGGTCGCCCTTCAACGCTTCTTTTTGCGCGGCGCTCAACGACACGCTAAACGTCGCGGTTTCGCCGACGCAAGAAATTTTGACGCCTTCTCCGGCGGCGACTTCCGTCGCCAAACCCCCGTTTTGAACTTGAAACCCCCGCCAAGAGATTTCGCAAAACCCGCCGTCGGTATCGTCCTCAACCGGGCTGCCAAGCGGAGATCCCATCGCGAGAAATTTGTCGTCGCAACATAGTTTTTTCGCGTGCGCTAAATATCGTTGGCCGGAGCCGGCGCTCGCGGAGACGTAACGAAACCCGCGCCAGTAAATTTCCCATATCGCCGCGTCGCGAACCTCGCCATGTTCGATAGTCGCGTCGCCGCCGAGCGAACGCCGGGTTCGACGCCCTATCGCAAGGTCGTCGTCGACGCGACGGACTTCGTAAGATCCGAGCGCGGTCGCGCTTTGACTCAACATTTTGGAGGGGTTAGGACACGGCAAAAGGATGAAACGGTCGCAAACGTACTCCGGCGCGACGCGAAGCGCGACGACGGGCGTTTCGATCGGGCGCCCCAAAGAATCGACCGCGTCGTCTCCTTCCAGCTCCACCCACGACGCGACCAACGTGTCGTCAAGCGCGACTGTAATCGCTTCGCCGTAATCGACGCCGAGTTTCGGATCGTCGAGTTTAACCCACGACGCCTTGCGATAATTCTCGTCGAGCGTAAGCGGCCAAAACGCGGAGTCGTTCCAAACGCGCAACCCCCGCCAATTAACGGTATAGCGCGTTTCATTTTCCGTTTCCGTTTCGCTCTTCTCGACGTCGATTTGGACGCCCCCCGCGACCGTCGTTTCGCCGGTTTCGTTTTCTTTGTCGTTGGGGTTCCCGACGACTTTCGCCAACGCGCAAACGGCGACGCGGTCGGCGCTTAGCTTCGACTTGGCAAGGATGCGAAACGGCCCGCTCTCCGCCGCGACGAACGTCGCCGACGCGAACCCGCAATCGTCGCCGCCTTCCGGAAACGCGACCCGCGCCGGGAAGATCGCCGCTTCGGCGCGCCCGAGTCCGTCGGCGCGGATCGGCTCCAACGTCGAGCCGATCGTTTCCGGCGCGTCCTCCGGCGAAACGGCGACGGCTCGAAGCGTCAATTTGTTGTTCAAGAGCCGCGAAAGCGCCGCGTCGAACGTCAAATCTTGCGCGAAACCGCTTATTTTAACGGGCGCCCCGGAACGGAGAAGCGCGCCGGTCGCGTTGCGAACGACCGCTTCGCTCGAAACGCCGCCGACAAAGCGGCCGCCGCGACCGCCGCCCAATTCCCCGCCTTTATACGCCGCGACGATTTCCTGCAACTCGCGGCGCGACAAGTTTTTCGCCATCGATTTCTCCCTTAGTCCGGGACCGGAATGCAAAGCGCCGCGAACTCCAAAAGCGGGTAAACGCGCTCGACGTTGATTTGCCGAACGAACGTCTCTTTTTCGCCGGTCTTATCGTTTTCCCGTTCGAGCGTCGCGCGCCAAGCGTAATCCCACCCGCGCTTTTCGATTAATTCCTCGCCAAACGGGATCGTCGTATTTGGCGACGCTTCAAAAGAATACGTCGCGCGCCAGTACCAGTCGCGCAGCCCGGTCAACGGATTCTCAAACCGCGTCGACTTCGCCTTGACGCCGAGGAAAAGGAGCTCGCCCGGCGCGTATCCGTCGAACCAGTCGGCGTTGATCGAGCCGGTCAGCCGCGCGAGCATGATCCGCATGTCGCGGTTGAGCCACTCTTTCGGAAGCGATTGCGTTATCGTCGTTTGCGCGTGCGGGACGAACACGTCGTAGCCGTCGAACCCGCCGTTTCGGTTCGCGTTGACGCCGCATTCGAAATCGACGACCTCGAAGCCTTCGCGGGGGGTCGCGGAAACCGTCGCGAGCGAATGCGTCAAACGGGCCGTCTTCCCGGTCGTCGAAAATTCGTAATCGCATTCTTCGACGACCGTTTGCGGTGTCGCGAAGGTCGCTTCGAACTCCCACGCCTTCGCGCCCGAAAGCGGCTTCAGCGTCGCCGACGTCAGCGTCAAGCCGTCGTCCGTCGGAAAAGCGTTCGCGTCGAGCTGGAAGTTGTTCGCTAGATAGTTCATCGCCCGCATGTACGCGACGAAACGGTCGTCCGTCCCGCGGATTCGGTACTTCCGAACGCTTTGCGGCGACGCGCCGTAAGTTCGCTCGCCGGAGTCGAGCGTTTCGCCGATTTCGACCAGATCGTCTTCGAAGACGTACTCGATCGACGCGGCCGCGACGCCCGAGACGAAGAGCGCCCGCGATTTCGTCGCGACCGTTCCGGATCCGTAAAGCCGCCCGTCGACCGCGAGCGAATCGACCGAAAGGGCGTCGTTTTTCTCGACGGTCAAAACGTCGGAACCGCCTATCGTCAAAGAACTTGCGCTCATATCGCGTCGTCGTCTCCTTCGTCGTTCGCTTTCGCCGTCTTTTCCGTCGCGTCGGCGATCTTTTGAAGAAGCGCGCTCTGCTTCTCCATCTCCGTCTTTTCCCAATCGTTCGCGCCGAGCCCCGCCGCCTCGAACGCGTTGAACGAACCGCTCGACTCGACGACCGCCCGGGCCTCCGGCACTCCTTCGACGATCCCCGCAAGGTCGGCGTTCGCGGTCTCCAAAGCGGTCTGCGAGTTCGAGACCTCTTCTTCGGCGGCGGCGATCTGTTTTTCGTCGCCGCTCGCGTAAGCGTCGTCGAGCGCCTTGTTCGCCGCGACGAACCGGGCGTAAGCGGCGCCGACGTCTTCGCGGGACGCTTCGGAAGAGAGCCTCTTGACGTCGTTCGTCGTTTGCCGAACGAGCGCCCGCGCCGTCTCGACGTCGAACGACGCGTAATTCGTCGTTTCCGCGTCGGCGCGGGCGCTCGCGTCGGCGAGTTTCCCTTCCGCCGCCTTGATTCGCTTCGCGTCGTTCGAAAGTTTCGCGGCGCGGAGTTCTTTTTCCGCGTCTTTAACCCCTTTGTCGGCGGACGTTTTCCGGTCGAGCGCCTCGCGCTTCTCTTCGGCGGTAAAGCGCCCCGTCGTCGCGTTGGCTAGCGCCGCGTTCGCCGCCGCGTTCCGCGCTCGCGCCCAACCGAGGTCGCGCCGCGTCTCCGTCGTTCCCGAGCCCTTGGCGATCTCCGCCAGGCGCTCTTCGAAATCGACGAGACGAGTCTCCCGCGCCGCGCGTTCCTGCGCGTCGGAAACGTTCGACGCTCGAATCGATTCCGCGTACGGCGAACTCGACGCGGCCGCGATCGTTTTTTGCGCTTCGGCGTAAGCGTCGAACCGATCGGCGATCTCCTTCCGTCTCTTTTCGAACGGATCGTCGATCATGCCTTCCTCGTAATCGTCGGACGTCTGTTTCGCCTGGGCGAGCGCGGCGCCGTCGCCCCCCTCGCCGTCGGCTTTCTTCCCCGACGCGCTCCCCGCGGCTTGCGGATTTTGCGCGGCTTGCGCGGAGTCTTGGCGCGCTCCGTTCAGCCGCGTCTCGAGCGCCGCGATATCGGCGGCGAGATTCGCTTGCTCCGTCCGAATCTCCTCGCGGCGATCGGCGAGCTCCGCGTGCCGATCTTCGAGCGACTGCCCGCCGAACCAGCTCCCAACGGCTTTCCAAAAGCCGCCGGAGCCCTGCAGCGCTTTGAACTCCCGCGAAATTTTCGCGTCTTCGTTCGCCAACGATTCTTGTTGCGCTCGTTTGTCGCGAAGCTCTTGTTCGAGTTGCGCTTCGTTGAATTTTCGCGCCGCTTCGGTCAAACCGCCGAACTTCTTCGCGGTCGCGTCGACCGTAATCCCGAGATCGCCGTACGCGGTTTGGAGCCGGTTCGCGATCGCCGCCCCTTCGGCGAACTCGGCGTTCGTCAGCTCCGTCTTGTTCGAGAGTTCTTTCAAGCGCTCGAACATCCGCTCGTGTTCCGAACGAAGAGCCGCGGCGGAGCGCGCTCGTTCCGCCGTCGCTTCGCTCTCTTTGCGGGCCGCGTTCGCCGCTTTCGCCGACGCTTCGCCAAACCGGTTGATCGCGTAAACGACCGCGCCGAGCGCCAGCGTCGGGCCGAGCGACGCCGCGAGCGCCGCGAACGAACGCCGCAACAACGCGCTTGACGCCGCCGCCCGCGACGTCTGAATCGCCGAGTTCGCCGCTTCGCGCGCGCTTTGCGCGGTCGCTTCCGCCGCGCGCCGCGCTTGCGTCGCCTCCTCCCGTCGCGCCGCCGCAAGCTCGTAAGCGCCGCGGATCGAGTTCGCCTGCGCTTCGTACGAAAGCCGCTCGCCGACAAAGCGCGCTTGCGCCGCCTGTTCCTCCGCTTTCGCGATCTTTTGAGCGAGCGCCCGCGCCGTCGCGTTCGCCTTCGTTTCGGCGTTAAGCGCCCGCGTCGCCTGAGCTTCCGCTTTCGTCGCGGCCTCCGACTTCTTTTGCGCGATCGCCCGCGCTCGACTCGCTCGCGTCGCGGCGTTCGAGGAACCGGTCAACGCGTTCAAAACGCCGACGCACCTCTCCCCGACCGAACGGAACGCCGAAAAGGTCGACGACGCGATTTTCGCGCCCTGTCCCAGCGCAAGGACGGCGCCCCCCGCGACCGCCGCGACCGCCGCCGCTTTCGCGATCCAGACGACCGTCTCTTTGTTCTCGGCGATCCAGGCGCTCGTCCCGAAACAGACGCGCTGGACGTCGGCCGCCAGCTCCATCAGCGTCGGCTCCAACGCGTCGCCGATCGCGTGTTTTAAATCTTCGATCGCGCTTTCGGCGTTGCGGAACGCCCCGCCGATCCCGGCGTCCGCCGTCGCCGCCGTTTTCGCCGCGACGCCTTGCGAATTGTCGATCGCGTCGTACATCCCCGCGAAGTTCGCGTTCGTCAACTTGATCCCGCCGGAGAGCCCGTACATCGAAAAAAGATTTTGGTAAGTCGCGAGTTTTTCGGCGTTAGGCATGGAAGCCGTCGCGGCGCCGAGGTCGCGCAAAACCTCCGCCATGTTCCGCAGCGAGCCGTCGGCCTCGATTACCGAAACCCCGAGCTCTTCGTAACTTTTCTGAACCGCCGGGTCGGCCATCTTCAACTGGATGTTCTTAAACGCCGTACCCGCAAGACTTCCCTTGATCCCGAAGTTCGCGAGCGTTCCGAGAATTTTCGCCGAATCTTCGATCGAAAGACCCGCGTCGGCGGCGATCGGCGCGACGAACTTGAACGCTTCCCCGAGGTCTTCGAGCGTTTGCGACGAGTTGTTCGCCGTCGCGGTCAAAACGTCGCAGACGCGCTCCGTTTCGGACGCTTCCAAGTCGAACGCTCGCAACGCGTTCCCGGCGATCTCCGTCGCGAGCGGAATCTCCGTTTGCGTCGACCGCGAAAGGTTCATCACCGAGTCGATCGCCGCGTCGATTTGCGGCGCTTTGAACCCGGCCCGACCGAGTTCCGCCATCGCGTTCGCGACCTCCGCCGCCGTGAAACTCGTCGTCGCTCCGAGCCGCCGCGCTTTCGCCGTCAACGCTTCGAACTCTTCGCCGGTCGAGCCGCTAACCGCCTGAACGACCCGCATTTGGTCGTCGAACGCCGCGTAACCTTGAACCGCGAACGCAAGCGGCGCGGCGGCCGCGGCGCCCAACGTCGCGAAGGTCGCTCCGATCTCCGACGCCTTCGCCCCGAACCGCGCGACGCTTTCCTCGGCCCGCTTCAGACCCGCGATAAGTTTTTGATTGTCGGCGCTTAACTCGACGTAAGCTCGCCCCGCCCGAATCGCTCCAACGCTCGCCGTCAACCTCGCCGCTCCACGTCTAAAAGGCTAAAAAAACGGAAGAAAAATAAAGTTTGCTTCTTTACGGCTATCAAAAATATGTTATAATACGTTTGTCGATTGGGGGAACGTCTTCCCCAACGAAAATTTTAACCCATCCTGAACAGGAGAAGTAAAATGCAAACGAAACAAGTGTTCGTCATCGTCGACGAAACCGGGGAAAAACGCGAAACCGAATTGCAATGCGAAGCGGAGCGCGCGTCGAAAAGCGACTTCGAAGTTTACGAACAGGTCGAGGTTTGGTATACGACCGGCCCGACCGCCGTCTACACGAAGACGACGACTCCCTGGTAACGCGCAACCGACCGGCGACCCGTTCCTCGCGCAAGCGGGGAGCGGGAAACCGCTTTTTTTAACGAAAGGAGCCTAACCCGTGAGCATACGCGACCTTACGCAAAAATACAAACGTCAAAAATCGCGGCAAGCGGTCAACGCGGCGATTCGCGAAGAACTCCCCGGCGGCGCCGAATTGCTCGACCTTGCGTCGAAGTTCGAACGCCTGCGGCTCGACGCGAAAAACGGCCGAACATTCGAAGACGACGAACTCGCTTTCGTCGAAACGGTTTGCGCCGACCTGCGGCGCCTCCGCGACGCTTTCGGCAACGAAATCGCCCGCCGTTACGACTTAGCCCCTAAACCTTTACCGGAGACAACGTTATGATGCGCGATTATTCGCGGCTTTCGCGCGACGAAAAACGAGCGCTCGGTTTGAAAGCGCTCGCCGTCGCCCTCCCCCGTTCGCAAGCGGAAACGAAACGAGCGATCCGCCGCGATCTCGGGCTGAAAGCGACGGGGCGCGCTCCGGTCGCCGACTCCGAACGGCGCGACCGCAAGGTCTTCGTTCGTCTGAACGACGCGGAACTCGAACCGCTTCAAGCGTTCGCGGACGCTCGCGGGCTCTCGCTCGCCGCCGCCGTCCGAACGCTCGCGCTGACCGCCGTCGCGTCGAACGCCCCCGAAACGAGCCGCTAACGCGCTCGGCGCCGCCGTTCTTTTCGGAGACGGCGAACGTCAGCCGCGCGTTCGGCGAAGGAACTCGCTCATATCGCCGACGACTTCGTCGTCCGATTCGTCGACGCGACGCGGATTGAAGTCGTCTTCGCTCCGATCCGCGCCGTGCGCGTTCGCGACGACGGCGCAGATCCGCGCGACGAGCGCGCAGTCGCGTTCGCTCGCCGCGTCGGCGTAATCGCACAATTCGCCGAACGTCAGCTCTCGGAATCCGGGACAATTTGCGCGTCCAGCAAGTCGCACAATTTCGCTCCAAGAACTCCGGTCGCCGCCGCGATCTTCCGGTCGACAATCTCGGCGTTCGGACGCTCTTCTTCGAGCGCTTTCGCGAGATAATCGCGGCCTCGAGCGGTAAAAAAATCGTTGAGCTCCGCGAAAAAAGCGTCGCACATCGCGGCGATCGTTTTCGCGTCGAACGCGTCGTAAACCTCGGTTTCGTCGAGTTTGCGCTCCCGAATCTGATCGCCGATCATCGCGAAGACGACGCCGCCGACGAGCAGATCGCCCGTAACGAGCTTCTGCAAAACCGTCCGCCCGTCCGGCCCGATTTTCGTCGGATTCAGCAGGTCGACGCCGGTCTCGTCGAAGACGCGCTTCGCGGCGCCGAGCGTCAAATTGAGCTCCCATCGGTTCTTATCGGAATCGTGAAAAACGCGCATGTTCCGTCCTTTCGTTTAAGCGGTTGCGACTTAAATTCCCCCGGCCGACGGGGCGATCTCGTTCAGCTCGCCGAAATTTTCCAGCGAAATTTTATGCGTCGCCGCGCCGTCTTTCCCCTGATCTTCCGAAATGTTCGTAACGACCCAGTCGCCGGAAAGGCCGCGGCAGTTTTTCTTCGACAAAATCTTGCACTCGAGCGCGGCGCTCTCCGCGTGCCACGCCTGCCAAAAGAGGTCTTGCGTCGGATCCCCCTCGATGCGAAACAGCTCGATTTCGGCGGTCGCGCTCTTCACGCCCGGGAATTTTTTCGTCCACCCGCCGTCGTCGCGCGTCGTTACGTCGACCGATTCGCGCTGATACGTCAGCGACACCGACGTAACGCCGGGGACTTTCGTGTCGTCGATTTCGAAGACGCCGTCGCGTCCCATAATGATTTTCGTCGCAATCGTTTTGATCGCCGCCATGTCGTCTCCCTGCTCGTTTGAATCTCGTCTTTACCGAACGACCGAATTCCGCCAAAGCTCCGGCGCTCGCGGAAGTTCCGCGTCGAGAGCCGGGCCCATATACGGACGCGCTCGGACGTAAGCCGCCGGGCGTCGCCCCGACTCTTCCCAGAACCGCTTCGCGGTCTCGACGTCGCGCTCCGTCGCCAGCTCGACGCAAATCATTCGCCGCTTGCCGCGCGCCCACCGAACCGGAGCTTTCGCGCCGATCCGGAAATCCGGCGTCGTCAAGTCGCGCGTAAATCCGCCTTGTTCCAGCGTTTGCGGCGCTACCCCGGAGCGATTCTTGATCGGCCCGACGACGACGCTTCCGCGCGTTCGGTCGTATCCGAAAACGATCCCGCGTTTCAGGTTCCCCGTGTGCGACGACGGCGGCGAGCCCGGCGCGGACGCTTTTTTCCGATTGCGGATCGACCGACGCGCCCGTTGGCGGACGTAGGCGCCGAACTTCGAAAGGTTGCGCCGCGTCGCTTTGTCGACCGCGTCGAGAATCTTGTCTTCGTCGAAAAACGCGAACGTCCGCGTCATTTCTCTTCTCCGCGTCGGTAAAGTTTGAGCGCGAGCCAGACGACCGCGAACATGACGGCGCCGTTGAGCGCGACCAGATTGAGGACGAGGCGCCGAAGTCTTTCGTCGACCGCCGCTTTGTTTTCTTCCCAAAGGTCGTCCAGGATCTTTTGGACGGCGTCCGGGTCGCCCCCCCAAAGTCCGAACGTTTCCGGAACGACGCGCCCGCCGAGGATCGGATCGGAATCCGCGTCCGGCGACGGTTGCGACGGAGCGCGCCGCAAACAGTCGCGATACAGATCGGCGAGCCGCCGCGCCGCGTCGCCGGGAGACGGCCGCGACGGCGAGGCCGGAGACGTTCCCGGCGCGCCTCCCTGCGCGCCTAGCGAAAATATCTTTTCCAGCTTCGATTCCAAATCGCGCTCCGCGCCGACGAAGCGCGCGATCTCGCGCCAATTCGCGCCGCCGTCGTCGCTCCGGTAGCAAACGAACGTCGGGAACGCCGAAACGCCGCGCCGACCGGCGTCCGCTTTCAGCGCCGGATCGGAAACGTTGAACGTCCGGATCGGGCGCCCTTGCGCTTGCAACTTCGCGACGATCGGCTCCGCCCGCCGACACGCGAGACAGCCGTCCATCGTGTAAAACAAAACGCTAATTCGCGTCCCCGACGCGGCCGGTTTCGTCGCGGAATCGGTCGACCCGATCGCGAACGCGACCGGCGGCGCGTCCGGCGTCGCCGACGAAAGCGCGTCGAACCTCGCGTAAAAATCTTCCGCCAACTCGTCCAGCGACGGGATCCCCGCGCCGTCGAGCAAACCGGGCGGCGTTCCGAGCGGCGCCGAGTCGTCGCAAGCGCACCAGATCATCCCCGGCGGCGGCCCCGGTTTCTCCGGCGAAACGTCGAAATTCGTCGGCGTCCGCCCGTCGTCGAGCGCGGCGTAGAACGCGTCGACTCCGACGAGCCCGCCGCGCATTTCCTCTTCCGTCTTCGTCCGCTCGTCTCCGACGCGGTACGCGACCCAGCCGACGAGCCGCCAGCCGTCGCCCGGATAATATCGCAGCGCGGCGCTCCCGCTTTGACCGCCTTTGGGGGCCGGATAAAACAGCGCGACCTTGCCGAAATAATCTTCGACGCAACCGACGAACGCAAACGGAGCGCGTCCCTCGGAACAGCCGCAGGAAATGATCACGTCCCCGACGCGCGGGCTCGCTCCCTCTCCCGCGAGCGGAACGACCGGCGGCGCGTAAGCGCTCAGCGCGTCGGCGGGGATCGACACGACGGCGCAATCGGTCGGGCGGTCGTCGCCGCGCGACCATTCGACGCGCGCCGGAACGGAAAAGGGGCGCCCGTCCCCAAAAAACTCCGCGACGACGTCGACGTAGCCGTCCACGACGTGCCAATTCGTGCTCCCAAGGTACCGCTCGCCGTCGAGCGCGTTCAGGGAACCCGTCCCCACGCGCCCTCGCCCCGACGCGTCGACCGCCCGCAACCGAAACGTCGCCCGGTGCAAGTCGGTCAAATTCTCGACGCGACGCGGCGCCTGGGCGGCGACGGACGAGCCTCCCAAAATCGCAAGCGCGACCGCCGCCAGGAAAAATCGTCTCATTCCTCCGCCCCCCGATAAAAATAAAGCTCGTCGGTCGACGCGACGACTTCCAGAACGCCGACGAAAACGCCCTGATTCGTCAACGAAGCCGCGTCGTAAACCGCCTTCGTCTCAACGCTTTCGACGACGGCCTCGCGATCGTCGGCGAGCGCGACGCGGCGACGCAAAAGCGCCGTTTCGATCCGCTCTTCAAGCGCGATCAGCTCGTCGATCCGCTCGAAATCTCGCTCCGTCCCGACGCGTTCCCGAATCGCGATCTGCGCGAAAAACGTCGTCCGACAGCCGTCTCGGGTCTCCGCGGCGACGCGGCGGGCGACCGGCGCGATCTCGATCTTCAGCCCCCGATCGGAACCGACTTCGTAAACCGGCGCGAACGTCGCCTCGACGATCGCGTCGCCCCCGATTTCGTCGACGACGACGCGAACGAGCGACCGCGCGAACGCGAAAGACGAAGAAGTTTTGCCGTTCATGCGTCGCTCCGTTAAAACGCGTCGTTCGCCGTCTCTTGCGCGTGAACCCGAATCGCCGAGTCCAGCGGGTCGCAGCGTCGCCAAAGTTCGTCGCCAATCGGCGTCGCGACGTAGGCACGCCCGCCCGTTTTATAAACGTCGCCGCGTTTCGGGCGGTAAAAACGAGCGTCGAAAAAAATCAGGTCGACTTTTCTCGACGTCGTTTTCGCGCCGAACTCGTCGTAAATCTCGACGCGCGTCGCGCCCAAAACGACGGGCGTTTCGAGGATTATGTTTCCGTCGCGAACGACGACCGCGTCTTGCGCCGCAAATCGACGCAAAGAATCGCCCAAATATTCGATCCCCTCTCGCAAAACGTCCGTCGTTTCGTCCTCCGCGCTACAAATCGAGCGCGACCAACGCGACGCTCGTCCAATCTTTAAACGTCGAAAACGCGCCGTCCAACGCGTCGAGCCCCCCGCCGGCGCCGTCCGAGCCCTCGTAAACAAGGATTCCGTCGGCGAGCAAAGCGCTCGTCGCGTCGCGACCCGTTGAATCGAAGACGACGACGGCGGTTGGATAGCCGACGCGGATCGCCTTCGCGCCCGGAACGGGTTCGTAATCGGCAAGCGCGACCCGGGTCAAATCACGCCGTCCGATAATTCAGCGCGACGGAAACGGTCGTCGCGTTCGTCGCCGCCGCCTCGACGCAGACCCCGACGCAAACGTCCCCGGTCGCGACGATCGTCTTCGACGATGCGTCCCAATAACATTGAGCGCCGACGGCAAGCTCGTCGGCCCCTTTCGGGAACTCCCAAACGCCGTCCGTTTCCAACGTTCCGACTTCCCCCGGCGCCGTCGGCCGGACAAGGCATCCGACCAGCTCCCCGACGACCACGATCGCGCCCGACCCCAACGTTTCGTCGGAATCGTTCGTCCAGGGGATCGCGCCCGCGTCGTATTTTCTCACCGCGACAACCATTTACGCCTCCTTTATCAATTCGATCAACGTTTTCCGCTCCCAATCCTCTTCGACGAACGCCCCCGGTTCCGCCGTCTCCGCGACGCGGCGCCAAAACCGCCCGTCGTAAGCGACGACGTCGCCGACGGCGTAACCCGTCGACGCGTCGAAAAGCGGAGCGACCGCCGCGACGTCCAGCTTGCCGGAGAACGCGACGCCGTCGACGCTCAAACTCGATTCGACGATCAGCTCGCCGCCGCTCCCGTCGTTCCGGCGGACGACGCGCAAGTTCCCTTTAAGTTCCGAGTCGGCCAACGATTACGCCTCCCCCGTCGATTTGACGACGCCGCGATAATCCTGCGCCGCGACGCCGAAGTCGACGTATCCGCGGAACTGCACGCCGAGCGTGTCGAAATCCGCGTCGGCCCGCTCGACCGTCGGCTGATCTTTCCCGTCGAGGAACGCGACTTCGAACGCCGCGAGCCGGTTCGGATCGGTCAGCAGATACCACGCCGTCGGGCTCGCGCCGTCCCAGCCGTCGGCGCTCAAATAGCTCGACGAAACGACTTTGAACCGCCCCGCCTGCGGGTTGTAGTTCGCGGGCGTCGCGCCGTCGGCGCCGTTGTTGAACTGCGTCGCCTTCGTCAGCATCAGCGCCTTGTCTTCCAGCTCCGGCGGAACGAGCAGGATCGACGGACGAACGCCGATCGGCGCTCCGCTTTTGCGCGTCGCCTTCGCGAACTGTTTGCGCGCGTCGGAAATCGCGTCGAGCGTCAGCTCCGACTTCGCCCCGGTCAGCAGGTTCTTGTTCGCCGCCGAATAGAAATCCCTCCCTTCGGACGTTTTCGGCGGGTTCAGGAAGAGTCGCCAGCACGCTTCGTTCACCGCGTCGGCGGCGCCCATCCCGATGCGTTGCGGGATCCGGGTCAACGCGCCGAGGTCGTCGTTGCGAATATCCTCGCGTTCGAGCGCGAACATGATCCCGTAAGTCCCCGCTTTGACCTCGTACTTTTCGTCCGAAACCGTCCCGTGTTTCAAACGGCCGCCGCGCGGAAGGCGTTCGAATTTCAGCCCGTCGCTCAGCCGATACCGCTCGTTCGCCTGAAAATTGTGGACGGACGTGATTTTAAAGACTTGCCGCCACTCGCTTTCGACGTATTCGAAACCCGCCAAAAGAGCCGCGTTCGCCGCTCGCGACAAAACATGGCTAAGCGCGGTCGTCGAGAACGCCGCTCGCAACCAGCCTTGCGCGTCGCGTTTGTAACGCGGAAGCGGCGCTCCGCAGACCAGCTCGACGAACTCTTCGAGCCCCGCGTCGCGGTATCGATCGGCGGCTTCGAGGTCGGTTTCGGAATATCGCCGTTCGTCGAACCCGGCCGCGCCCGCTCGAAGCGCGACGATCTCCAACGCGCTCGCCGACAATTTCGGGCCCGAGAGCCGCGGAGGCGGAGCGACCGGCCGCGACGCGCGCAGAACTTCCAGCTCGAAGCGATCGGGATCCCAGCCGTCGCGGATCGCCGTCGCGAGCGTTTCCCCTCCGAGTTCGAACGTCGCGGCGCGGCGGCGGAGCTCTTCGACGCGCTCGACTTCCTTCGCCTGCGCTTCGCGCGCCGCCCGGATCGAACGCTCGGGCCCGGTTTCGGATTCTTTTTTTCCGTTTTTCGTTTCCATCGTCGGGTTTTTCTCCTTCCTTTCGAGCGTCGACCCGCAAACGACGGTCGACGAGGTCGCCCCGTCCGCGCCGTATTCGACGACGCTGATTTCGTACAGTTTCGCCGCCTCGACGACGTAAAGCGGCCCGTCGAACGTTCGCCCGTTGAGGGCGACCTGCTCGCCCGCCCCGACTTCCGCGATCTTCGTCGGGCGCGCTCCGATCGACGCCTCCCACGGGAAACCGGCGCGCGACGACTTGACGAAATCTTCGGCCCACTCGGTTTGGCGCGAGACGACGCCCGCGACGACGAGTTTGCCGTCGCGAATCTCGCTCTTCTCGACGTGTCCGATCCCCCGCGCGAACGAATGCGCGTGAAAAACGGGGATTTTCGGTTTGGCGAGTTCGATCCCGTTCAGATCGACGACGACCGGGAGCTCGTATCCGTCGGTCTCCATGACGGCGCCGGTGTAGGCGACGATCTCGAATCGCGCCGGAGCGTCGCCGTTCGGCGCGGCGAATTTCAACGGTTCGCCGCAAATCAGGTTAATTTTCGTCGGTTGCATCGTCGCCGTCTTCTCCTTCGTTTCCGTTCTCTTCGTCGTTCTTCGCCGTTCGCGGAACCGTTTCGTCGAGCGACAACCCGAGTTCGCGAAGCAGCTTGATCTCGTTCGCGCGCTGACGTAGCGCGTCTTCGTAGTCGAGCCCCAGTTTCCCGTATTCGATCGCCAGATTCGTCGCGTTCGACCGCAGTCGGATCGCCTGCGCCTCCGCCTCTTTTTTGGGGTCGACGTGTTCGAATCCGTCCCAATTCCAAGCGACCGGCGGCGTTTCGGGCGCGCTCCGGCCGCGCTGTCGCTCGACCAACGCGAACTCGCGATACCAGGCGGCGAAGATCGTCCGCAAAACGGAAACGCCGCATTCGCGTTGCTCGAGACGAACCGCCCGCGCGTGTTCCTGCCAGTCGAGCCGCCCGGACGCGTAATTGTGTTTCGAGCTGTCCCCGAGCAGTAAATTTACGGGGATCTGCAACGACCGCCCGATTTCCCCGAGCAGTTCCCGCTTGAAATCGCCGTAAGTCGTCGTCGGCTGTTCCGCGCGGAGTTGCGTCAGCGAATACCCTTCCGGGAGCGTCATCGCCGAACCGCGCGCGATCTCGACTTCGTCGAACCACTTCGGCGACGGCGGCGGAGTCGCCCCGTACTCGACCGCGGTCTCGTTCGTGCTCAGGACGGCCGCGTAATCCGCGGCGATCTCCGCCGCCGCGACGACCGCCAGCGTGTAGCGCCGCAAAAGCGCGAACAGCGGAAGCGCGACGGCCAGCTCCGGCTCGCCCCGCCGTTGTTCGGAAAAGGTTCGCCGATACCAGTGGACGACTTCGTTCGCTTTGTAGATCGTCGCCGCGTCCCAACTCGACGGAGCCGACCGCCGCGAGCCGCGACGGCGGAAATCGACCGACAGGTCGCCGAGCCGCGTCGCCGCGACGCGGTACGAAACCGGGTTCCCGTATTCGTCGATTTTCAGCCCGTCGACGTCGAGCGGGTCGTTCGAATCGTAAAGCGCTCGCACGCGTTCCGCGTCGAACGGCGAAACGTCGAGTTTTACCGGGCCCGCAAGGTTCGGATTCCCGTGCAAAAGCGCGAACGCCTCGCCGTCGACGAATCGCGAAACGCGCATCGAGCGCAATTTCGCGGCGAACCCGATCTCTTCCGCCCATTCGCAAAACGTCCATTCGACGCGTTTGTTGAACTCGCGGTCGTCGCCGAACAGCTGGGGGCGCGGGCCGCTCCCGACGACCGCGTTCGCCCAAAGGAGCCCGGCGCCGCGCGCGTAGCAGTTGTTCGCGAACTCGTACCGGGAGCGTTCGCGAAGTTTGCGCCGCGTTTCCGGATCGAGCGCCGCGTCGCCGCCGCGCGAATCGGCGCGGCTCCAATAAGCGTCGAGGTCGCGAGACGGGCGCGCCGCGTCGTATCGGGAACTCGCGCGCAACCCGGAGCGGGCGAGCGACGAAGCGTTCAAGTCCGTCGCCGGCGCCTCTTCGCGCCGTCGTTTGATCAATCGTCCGAAAAGCCCCAAAACCGCCCCTTTCTTCGTCTTTGTCCAACCGCCCGTCGCAACGATTACGTCGGACGACGCGGGAAAAACGGTTAAGCCGAAAAAAAAAGTTAAAAATTTCAGGCCGCGACGCCGGAAAATCGTTCGAAGCGGCGGAAGTGTCGTCGCCGATCTTGCGAGATTCGACAACGTCGTCAAGCGCAATAAGGTAAGCGAAAATTACCGAGCCTTTTTTTCGAGAAAACGCGGCTAGCGCCTTGTAATCTGTTTTAAATGCGTTATACTGTGTTTGTCGGGGAGAGGGAGACTTCCTTCCTCTTCGGCGACTAGTTTCACCTCCAGAATAGGAGACAAACAATGATTCGCGCTAAGATTATCTACCGCGTTTACGGGCCGAAAGGCAAAGCGATCTTGACGACGTCCAAGCGTGGCGAGGCCTATAAGGCTATGCCCGACGGCGGAGCTCTTTTTAAGAGCCTCGTCGCTCGTCTGACGTTTGATTCGAGAACCGTTCTCGGAATCAAGCTGACGAAACGGCTGACCAAGTAGCGCGGTCGATAACCCCGAAAGTCCCGTCTCCCGCAAAGGAGGCGGGGCGATTTTGGCAAAAACAAACGGAGGCAAACGATGGGAATACGCGAATTAGGGCAAATTTACGGCCCGAAGTGCAAAAACCGCGTCATTTTGCGCCGAGCGGTCAGCGCGGAGCTGCCCGGAGGCGCGGAGCTATGCGGTTTGGTCGACGACCTTTATCGCGCGAAGGTCAAAAACCCGGCGTTCGAACCGTATTGGGAACGCGCCGTCGCGACTCTCGACAAAATGAAGGACGAAATTGCGCGACGATACGATTTTAAAACGGCGAACCAAGAGGAAAACCAAGATGAAAACGACGAATAAAACGGTCGGTTGCGCCGTCGAAGACATGCTCGCCGACGACCTTTTGCGCGACCCCGATTTCGAAGTCGCCGACGAGGAACTGCTCGCCTGGCGCGACGCGGAAGTTTCGAAATTGCGCGCCAAAGCGGAAAAACGCCGCGCCGGACGCAAGCCGAAACCGGAGAGCGAGCGCCGAACGATTCGTTTTTCCGTTTGTTTCAACGCCGCCGAATATCGCGAAGTCGAAGCGTTCGTCGGCTCCCGCGAAACCGGCGAAGTCTTGCGCAATCTCGTCTTGGAAGCGATCGCGCAAAAGAACGCCGCCGACTGAAAATTTCGCCGAACCGCGCCTTAATCGGCGCGGCGGAAGCGCGCGAACCCGACTTTTTTCATCGCGTTCTCCGCCCCTCCGCCGGAGCGTTTGCGCAGGTACTCCAACGCGGCGATTTGCTCCGCGATCGAATGCTGCTCGACGCTTCCGGCGTCGGTCGCGACCTTTTTCGGCGCGGCGACGCGTTCGGCGAACTCTTCAAGCGTTTTATCGTCGTTTTTTTCGTTTTTTTTGTTTCTCATTTTTATTCTCCCAAGCGTTAAAACCGCCGATTTCGCCGGGCGGACGCGCTATCGATCGCGACGGCGTTCGCGTTGAATTTCGGCGAACGAAACGCGCTTCGGCTCCGGGCGCGGTTCCGTTCGTTCGGGTTCGGCGCCGCGCGACGTCGGCAAAACGGCCCCGCTCATCGACGCGCCGACGGCGCAACCGACCAGACAGTCGAGCCAGTGGTTGTCCGGACGACCGCGCCGCGCTTTCCATTCGTCGACGCGGCGCTCCGAGTCTTCGCGTTTGACGGCGACGCGATACTCCGCCGTCAAGTGCGACGCAAGGATCTTGCGCTCCTTTTCCTCGCCGTTCAACGAGAGCGCCCCGGCGTCTCCCTCCGGCGTCGCGAGCCGACCGTGAACAAACGACTTCCAAAAGTTCGCGTCGATAAGGACGCGGCGGACGTTGCGCGAACCCGGTTCCGCCGGAACGCGCCAATGCGGCCCGATCAGGTCGCCGCGTTTGCGTCGGTAATCGCCGAACGGACGGCTCGCCGCGCCGACGTAAACGCCGTGCGACGGCGTCAAAATCGCCCCGTGCGACGACCGGCGACAAAAACGGTAAACGACGTCGGTCGACTGTCCCCAGTTCGCGTCGATAAGGATCCGGTCGAAACGCATAATCAACCCGTCGTCGCGGGGGACGCCGTTCCCGACCAGCTTGTCGGTCAACGCGTGCAACGCTCCGTAAATCGCGCCCTCGAGCCCCGCCCCCGGATGAACGTCGAGAAGCGTCGGCGACGCGTCCGCCAAGCGGCAAAAGTCGCGCTTCGGCTGTTCCGGATAGACGCCCCAATCGACGACCGCTCCGCCGAAATCCCGCTCCCACGCGACGGCCGCCCAGTAAAGAAGATCTTTGTGAACGTCGATGAAACCGGTCAGGATCTGGCATTCGGTCGGCGCGGCGCCGCGCCCGCATCCGCTCGTTTTCGCGACGATTTCCTCCGCGCTCAACGCGTCTTCGCCTTCGTCGACGACGACCGGCTCGTTTTGGTACTCGCTCATAAACGCCGCTTCGTCGCGGAATTTCAGGTTCATCGCGAACTGGATCCCCGACAGCTCGTCGTCGTTGTGTCGAGCGGGCCACGACGCGACCGCGCCTTCGTCCATCGCCTCGCGGTTCGCTCGGTAAAACGCCGTCGCCTGCGAGCCGTCGCCGTCGTTCGCGAGCTCCGCTTCGAGGATCGCGCGGTATTCGTCCCAAAGCGCCGCTGCGCTCGGCGGCGACTCCAAAAGCCGATATTTTTCGCCGCGGAAGTCGGGGTTCTTCTTCCTATCGAGCAAACGGCAAGCCAGATCGTTTTCGCAAACGACGGTCGTCGTGATCAGAAGCGCGATCTTTTTCCCCGGCCCCGCCATCCCGAGGATATCCGCTTTGATAATTTGTTCGCGAACGTCGCACTGCGATTTGCTCCGCGCCGAATCGCGCGTTTGCGGGTCGTCGACAAAAGCGAGCGTCGGGCGAACGAGCGTTCCGTCGGCGCGCGCGTGCTGAAGGCCGCGAATCTCGGCGCCCGACGTCCCGGCGCATTGAATAACGACGCCCGACGTCCGCGCCCCTTCGAGCGTCGGGAAAACGATTTTATTCGCGCCCCACTCGATACGGGTCGGCTCGCCGCGATAACGCTGCCCCTTTTGCCGGTGCGCGACGCGTTCCAGCTTGCGGATCGGAACGCAAACTTCCGGAAAGTCGGCCAAAAGAAGCGGGTTCGTTTCCAGCCAGGTCTTGATCGTGTCGAGCAAACTCCGAGCGCGGTCGCTCGACGCGGCGATCAGAACGACGAAATCGGTTTTCCCGGTCAGCGCCGCCCAAAGAACCGCCAGAACGGAAAACGTCGTTTTCCCCGTCCCGCGCGGCGTCGCCAACGCGAACCGCTCGCCGTTGCGAACGACGCGCTCGATCTTCGCGACGATCTGGAAGTGGATTTCCGACCATTCCAGGTAAAACAGGCTTTCGAAATACGCCCGGCAAAAATACAAAAACGATTCTTCCGCTTTGGCGCGGCGTTCCGGATCCGCGATCGGCGGCAGCTCCCCGATTTCCTGCGCGGCGCGAACCGACTCCGACGCGCGGTCGCGGGCGGCGTTGCGGATCGCTTCGTATCCGGTCGCGACGGAGCCCGCTGGGAACGCGACTTTCGGTTCGAGGCGTTTTGGGCCGTCGTATCGCAGCGTTAAGCGCGCCGCGTACTTGAGCAGGTCGACCGTCGCTCCGTCGCCGATTTTATCGCCGAAACGCGTTCGATCGCGTCGGAGCCGCGATTCGCTTAACGTTTCGTCGGAGCGCGAATTGACGAGCCGAAGCGCCTCGACCGGCTTCAACTTCCGAATATCCGCCTTCAAAACTCCCTCCGTTTCGCGCTCCGTCAAGTATTACGAATCAAAAAGGCCAAATAATCCAAAAAACCGATTTTTTTCTCGCCGTCGAGCAAACCGCCGTCGCGAGCGATTTGGGCGACGCGTTCCGGCTCGATTTTTTCGCCGAACGCCGTCGAAAGCCGTCGCGCCAACGTTTCCGGGGTCAAACGCGTCTCGGCGTCGATTTTCGTTTCTCGTTTTGCCATCGTTTCCTAGTCCTCCGTCTTAAACTCGAAACCGTCGAAAAGCCGATTTTCGCCTCAACGACCGCGCGTTCAAAAAAAGTCTTAACCCCTCCCCGACTCGTTCCCCTTCCCTCGTTGGGGAGGGAGCGGGGGGTAGTACCTTGGAGCGGTAAAATTTCGCTTGAAAGTTATCTTACGCCTGACTTTTCTTCGCCCCGACGATTCCGCTCGGTTCGAGCTCCATGGCATCTTAATTTTATCAATCCGCCCTCCCCGGCGAGACGCGCGTTCGCTCGAAGACGGGCTTCGGCGGTTTTGCGGTTCCCTCCCGGCGAGACGCGCGTTCTTGGCGGCCGCCGTTTCCGACGTTCGGCGGCGAGTTCCCTCCCCCGCGAGACGCGCGTTTTTTTCTTTTTAATCCTTCATGCTTAAGGGAGGCGCCCGCAAGCGCGGAGGGTAAAGGTTATTATTATTTATCCCTCGCTTTCAAGAGGGATAATAATATATAACTATTAACCTACCGCTATAGCCCTAGGTTGATCCTTTATCCTTCAGATATGTATTATAGTAAAACCCCTGAAGGATGAAGAATGAAGGATCAAAATTCGGGCGCTTTTCCGCTCCCGGCGCGGTCGCTCAACGACAAATTTCGAGCCGTCGCAAACGCTCGGCGCCGCGATTGGATTCGGAATCAACGATTAACGCTCGCCAATCCCGTAGCTCCGCAATCGTCTCCCCCTCTTCGCCGCCCGACGGCGACGGCTAAAACACAAACCTCGGGCCATGGCGGAGTTAACCCGCGACGCGGCGCTCGGTTGGGCGAAAATTTTCGAGAAAATTCCGAAAACAGTTAAAAGACTCTTGCAAGGCGCTTAAAATAGGGTATACTTATTATTGTCAAGGAGGAGAACGGTTCTCCAAACGCCTTGACGATTTCTTACGCTTTTGGTTACAAAAGGTAATAACTATGGATAAGTTTGTTTACTTTGTCGCTTTTGACGGCCTCGCGTTCGCCGGAAAATTCAAATCCCTCCTGACCGCGAAGCGGCGCCGCAAGGGTTGCTCCATCTGGATGGTTACGGAATATTATTTCCCCGACCGAAGCGTCAAATTCGTCTTTGAAAACCTCGACTAATCCCTAACCAAGGGCTCTCGCGTCGCAAAGCGCGAGGGTTCCTTTTTGGAGAACGTTATGCCGGTCAAGGAATTACGCGAATTATACGGAAACACGACGAACACGCGTTCGTTGATGAACAAGGCGATTTGCCACGAATGCGTCGGCGCGTCGGAATTGCTGGACGCGATGCGGTTCGTCGCGCCGAAACGCAACCACTCGCCGAATTGGGCGAAAACCTACGAACTTTTGGAAAAAATCCGCTTGGCGATGACGACCGACGTCGCCAAGCGCCACGATTTCCGAACGGAACGCGAGGAAGGAGGCGCGGTCGTCGATGGAGTTTGAAAAAATCAAACGCGACCCTTCGAAAACGTTGCGAGCGCAAGTTTTTGAGGAAGTCGGGAAATATTCGGGAACGTCGGAGCGCAAACCGGGCGACAAAATCGTCTTTCGCTTCGACGGCGACGTTATCGAAAAGGCGGTCGTTCGCGACGGCGAACCGTTCGACGAAACCGCTTTCGTCGGCGAAACGGAAAAGGCGCGCCGCGTCGGGCGCAAGCCGAAACCGGAATCGCAACGCCGCCGAAACCGCGCGATTCTCCGCTTCACCGACTCCGAGTTCCGCGAAATTTTGAACGCCGTCGACGCGGAGCGCGAACTTGCGGAAGTCGTCCGGGAGCTTGCGCTCGAAGCGGCGCGAGCGCGGTTGGCGAAAATCGGCGAATAGCGTCAATTCGGGTCGACGTTGCGGAATTTGCCGAAGCGGATTCCGCGCGTCGCTCGGGTTTTCGTTTTGCCGTCGCCGCGTTTGCGCAAATATTCCAGCGCGGCGATTTGCTCGCTTGCCGAAAATTGCTCGACGCTTCCGGCGTCGGTCGCGGCTTTTTTCGGCGACGCGACGCGCTCCGCAAAGTCTTTTAATCGTTCGTTTTCCGTCATCGTTATCGTCGTCTCCTTCTCTGTTGAAGTTCCGAAAATGAAATTTGCGCAATTTTCTCTCAACGCGTCGCCTTCGCCGAGCGGTTGCGTCGGACGCCGAAAAAACGGCGTAAAAATGAACGCCTTAAACTTAAAGAAGGCTTCAACGTCCGGAACCAAATCCCCCCCCTTGACGCGAAACAATCTCCGCGATATAAGTATTAAGGTTCGGTTCGCTTCTCGTTCCGCGGAAATCTTCGGCCGCGAAATTTCATTTTAGTCCGCCGGGCTTCCAAGGGGAACGCGAGGAGGGGTTCGAGTCCGAAAACGCGATCTCGTCGACGTTTTCGCGTCGATCGGGCGGCTCGGGCGAACGACGAAAATTTCCGCGCGTCCTTTTCGGCGACGTTTTCGGGCTCGTCGCCGACGGCGAGATCGCGAATCGTCGGCGGCGAAAGAAGCGCGCTTGGGGAATACGACAATCACGGTTGCAAGGCGGCCGCCCGCGCGGCGCCTTTAAGGAGAAATGGGGTTTCGATGGAAAACTTGGACGAAGGCGAACTTTCGGCGGCGTTGGGACGCGACGAAACGAAAGAAAAAGACGAAAAAGACGACGGCAAAACGAACGAGGAAAGCTTGCGATCCGGGTTTTTCCGCGGCGTTTCCGCGTTCGCTCGCTCGATCGGCGACTCGGTAAAAAACGCGGCGAACGCCGCCGGGAACGCGACGACTTCCGCCGCCAACGCGGTCGTCGAAAGCGCGAAAAGTTTCGTTCCGGAGAAAAAACCGGAAACGGCCCTCGTGTTTTATCGCGGCGATCTCCTCGTTTTTGAAGACCGAATCGAAAAACACGGGCGCAAATATTACTTCAACGCGTTGAAAAATATAACGATAGAAAAAAGCGTTCGCGAAATCTCAAGCGTCGAAGTCGGTTCCATTTTGGGACGGACGGCGCTGGGCGCGCTGAACGGAGCGGCGAACGGCGGGCTTATCGGCGCGGTCGCGGGCGGCGTTCAGAGCGCGATCGACGCCGGCGACGCGAAGGAGTCGAAGCCGAAGGAAACGCGAACGGAGTATTCGATCGGCGCGCCGGAGCGTCTCGACCGCGAAGAAACGATCTACTCGGCCGACGACGCCGCCGAAGCGAACGAAACGTTGCGCGAAATCCTCGCCGCGATCGACGCCGCCGGGTCGACTCCGGCGCTCTGGAAAGACGGTCGCCGAACCGACGCGGAAAATTTCCGGTTCGACTGATCGTCGTTCTTCGACCGGGCTTTCGAACGAAGCCCCTCGCCTTCCTTGCCGCCTTGGAGATGTGAAAATGACCGATAAAAAAATTTTCGGAAAGCTTGCCGGATCGGCGTTTCAAGCCGTTGGAACCGCCGCGAGCGCCGTCGGCAAAGCGGCGAGCGCCGTCGGCGAAAAGCTCGCCAAGTCCGACGCGGACGAGTCTTCGGCCGAAAAGAGCGAAACTCCGGAGCTCGAGTCCGACGATTTGACCGACGAAGACCGGGCGTTTCTGGAGGCGCTCGGACTTGAAGCCGACTGCCGCGATGAAAAAAGCGGAAAATTCCATTGGGGAAAGATCGCCGAAATTTTCAAGTCGCGTCAAAAAGCCGAGCCGGTCGAGCCCGCGCCCAAAGTTCCCGAGCTTCCGCAAGAGGCGCGAGTTTGGGGGGCGCGGGACGTTTCGTTCTTCCAAACGTATATGACGAAGAAGAAGCAAGTCGTTTTTTATAAGGACTTGCGTCGTCTTCATCTGAAAGTCGTCCGCCGGGAGCCGCAAGAGCTCGGCGCCGTCGGCCGCGCGGTCGTCTTTGCGCTCGGCGTCGCGAGCAGCGGAGCGTCCGTCGTCGCGCAGACGGGCGATTGGGACGATTTTTCGAAGGGAGCGAAGACCGGCGCCGCGCTCGGCTTCATCGACGCCGTCGCCGAAGCCGGAGCGAAATCGGAACGGGAACCGAAATTGGAGGAGGTTTACCAAATTTGGCTTGAAGCGGACGGTTTGCCGGAGCCTCTCCTTCTCACGGAGGACAGGAGCAAACTTTGGGCGAACGCGATGATATTGGCGCCGACGCTCGACGCGCTCAAAAAGAGCGGTGTGAAGCCGGAACTTTGGCGCAACGGCAAAAAATGCTGGTCGCGTTCCGTTGCGCTTACGCATTTTTGAATTTTGTTTCGGCGGCGTCACATCCTGGCGCGAAGGCCCGCCATCACCGTTTCCGGATGGAGCGAGTAAACGCCGGTCATCTCGGTCGCCATGCCGAAACCGCAACGATCGCAGAGTCCTAACTCTTCGCCTAAACACGCTTTATGAAAAACGCCGTCGACCGACACGAAGTTCGAAATCCAGCAACGCTTCGTAAAGTTCATGTCCTTTAACATGCGGATCCCGCGCGCCGAGTTCATTAGCGGAGCGCCCTTTTTGCGCAGTTCCAGGAGCTTGTCGATCGTCGCGCAACGCGTCTCCCAGTCGAGCGCAAGTTCCTCCGAGCCGGGATAAGGCGTGTGAAAATTAATCGATAAGTACTTAAATCGCGGACTTTCCGTTACGTAACGAACGACGTCCTCGACCGATTCGTAATTCAGCCGATTGATCGCCATATTCGCGTTCAAAAACGGATGCGTCGACGCCGCGACGTTTCGCTCCAACCGCTCGAACGCGCCGGGCCCCCGCACGGCGTCGTGATAAGCGCCGACGCCGTCGAGACTTACCCAAATCAAATCGGCGTTGGGCGCGTCGAACGGAATTTGCGCGTTCGTCGTGATCGTCGTCGAAAAAAAGCCGAGTTTCTTCGCCAACGCGCAAAGATCGTCGATCGTTTTGTCGCCGTCGCGCCAAAGAAACGGCTCTCCGCCCTCGAAATCGACGAAACGAGACCCCAACGCGCGGCACTTTTTCAGCTCTTCCTCAATCTGAGCCCAACTTTTCGTCGAGCAGTCGCGCTCTCGAACGACGTTGCAGTGTTTGCACCGCAAATTACAGCGGTTTGTGATAAAAACCACCGACTGGAGCGGCTCGCGACGCCCCAAAACGCGAACGCGAAAAAACCAGCGGACAAACGACAAATGCTGAACGAAACGCTTTAATATCGCCATCTTACGAACCAAAATCGGAAATGAACGCGGCGCGAAACCCGGGCTTTCGAAGCGGCGCGAAGCCCCGAAATTAGCGTCCGCTAACCAAGTTGAAAACAACGAACAAAATCCCGCGCGGCGTTAAAACGACGAATCCGCGCAAAGTTTAACGGCGTCAACCCGCGCAACGCTCGAACGCCAACGCCGCCAAAAGGCAAAACGCGAACGCGATCGTTAAATTTCGCGACAAATACCAGCGGATCATAAACCAATCGACGTTTTTTTGCAAATAAACGTCCCAATATTCCATCGGGCCGTAAAACCAACGCCGCTCGATCTTGCGCTCCGGATCGACCGCGTAAAGGCGCATCGCTCTAAAGTAAGCCGCGGCTAACGGAAGCGTCGCAAAGACGATAAGCGTCGACGGCGGAAGGATTTCCGACGCCGTCGCGACGACGATCGAGAGGTAAATCGACGCGATCAAAACGCCGCAAAACGCGACCGCCCGACTCTTCGTTCCGAGAAGCGCCGCGAACGTTTTTTTTCCGGCGCGCAAATCGGGTTCCAAATCGAGAATCGAGTGCGCGTAAAGGATATTCGCGACGAGAAGCCCCATCGGAACGGAAATCGCCGCCGTCGCCGCGTCGAACCGACCGCAAGCGGAGTAAGCGACGCCTAACATCGTCGTCGGGCCGAACAGCGCGCCGACCGACGCTTCGCCGAGCCCGCGAAAACTTAAACGCAACGGCGGCGCGGAGTAAAAGAACGCCAAAAACGCCCCGACGCCCGCGAAAATCAGGATCGGAGCGCCGCGCCGAAGCCCGATTATCGCCCCCGCCGCCGCGGCCAAGGCGCAAAATAGAAGCCCCGCCGCAAGCAGCCGCCGCGTCGTCGTCCGCCCGTCGTCCAAATAACGGCACTTCATCGAGCGAGCGCGCATCCCGCCGTCCTCCATTTCCCGCCGCGCTTTTACCGCTCCGCAACGATAATCAAAATAATCGTCGAGCAGATTCGCCCCCATGTGCGCCGCGAAAACCCCGACGATCGCTAAAATCGCCAAAACCACGTCGAAATCGGGGGTTCCCGCGACCCAACACGCCGCTAAAACCGCCGGCGCCGCGCTCTGTAAAAAGCTGTGATATCGAGCGTTGCGCAACCAGAAAACGAGTTCGCGTCCTAAACCGACGAGCGAAAGTCTTCCCCCGCCTTTTATTTTACCGACCTTATCCATTTTCGCCTCTTTCCGCTTTTTACGTTAAATTCGCGTCCTCTAATTTTGTCGACGCGAGAACCGTTTTCGCCGTTTTCGCCGAAACTTCGAAAACGTTAACTCCGTCGGCTTGCCTTACTTTTCCCAATTTGCGTTCTCCATCCGCCGTTTCGCACGCAACTTTGAAAGCACTAACTTTGTCGTTTCGTCTTACTTTCAGGTTCGCCGCGCCCGCAAACGCCGCCGTTTCGCAATTTACAACGTCTTCGTTTCGCCGCCGTCGGGCGTCGCCAACGCGCCCCAAACGCCGTAAGGACTCGCGCCGGACGTTTGTTCGAGCGCGCTCGGATCGCCGCAATCGACCGTTTCGGCGACAAAACGAGCGGAACCGTCGGCGAAAAGCGCGTTGACGCCGCCCGAATGAAAACTCGACGCGCCGCCGACGATCGCGCCGCCGGAATAACAGATCGGCGAGTTCGGCGGGAGGTTCGCGACGATCCCGGAATGCGCTAACACGCCGTCGTAAAAGAAGTTATTGCGGAGATAACGCGTCGTTCCGGAAAGACGCGACCGGTCGTCGGCGTCGAAACCGCGCTCCAAACAAACGCTCGGACGGACGCTTCCGTCGACGGCGAGTTCCGCGATTTCGACGACGCCGCCCTTGACGTCGCGCTCGTTAAAGTTCGCAGCGATGCAACTTTCCGCGCCGAGAAGCGTCGAACTCGTCCCGTCGAGGCAATCGTTCAGCCGCTTGGCGGGGCCGTTGCGGAAAAGCCCGCGTCTATTAGTCGACTCAAACTTTCCGTCGACGTCGGGAATCGCGGCGTCGCCGTAACAAAACGAAAAGCTCAGCCGCGACGCAACCGGCCAATCGGCGGGCTTTCCGTCGGCGTTCGGGTCGGACGGGCACGTCATGAACGCGATATTTCCGTCGTTCCAAGCGGGACGTCCGACGATGACGCCGGCGAATCCCTCGATATTTTTGTTTCGCATATCGGCCATCAACGCGTCGTAACGAGCCGTCTGCTCGAGATGCGGCAAAAGGAAGATCCGCCCGCTGTAATAGCCGCCTTTGTGCCCCGGAACGCCGTAAATTTCCGCGACGCCGCCCGCGGGCAACCGCCCCTGCGCGTCGTGAAAACCGTGCGTCGCAATCCCTACCTGTTTGAGAGAATTAAGGCATTGCATCCGCCGCGCCGCCTCTCGCGCCGCCTGAACCGCCGGGAGCAGAAGGCCGATCAAAATCCCGATAATCGCGATCACGACGAGCAATTCGACAAGCGTAAACCCGTTCCGCCGTTGAAGTTGCGCGTCCGCCGCGCCGCGTTCGTCCGTTTCGTTATTTCGTCCGCAAAACAACGTCGCCATTAAAAAGTTCGACGCGTCTTACTCGCGTCGCTCCGAAATCGACGCGCCGCTTTTTGCCGTTCGCATTCGTCGATCCGCCGCAATTAGCGTCCGCTAACTTCCACGACGTCCGCCCCGTCGCAGGCGTTCTTCCAACCGACTCGACGCCGCGGCGCAGAGGCGCGACGAGTCGAACGGAAATCGCCGAAAACGCAGAATCAATGCCGATTCTACCCGTTTAAACGATTCGGTCAAGGGGGGGCGCTCGCTCCGCGGGAGTTCTCGGAAATTCCGCGCAAACCTTCCGACCGCTCCTTTCGACGGCGGCGGCGCGGGTTCTTTCGGACGCGTTCGCCTTTGCCGCGAAGACGGGCCCCGCGCCGCCGACGCGAGTTTCACCGATTCGCGACGGAGTTCGCGCCCTTTCCGGCGGCCGTTTTCGCCGATTTTTCGCCAATATTAATTAATAAGGTCGTTAATTAACGGCGCCCGCCTCGAACGACGGCGTTCCGCCGCCCGCTTTGCCGCGTCCCGATTTCCTTTTCAACGCGAACGCGCCGCGTTCCAAGCGCCGTTTTTTCGCCCGAACGCCGTTAAATTCGCCGCGATTTCTTTCCCCTTCGCAACCGAAAAAATCGTTTTTTTCAAAAAACCTCGCGCCGCTTCGTTATTGTTAAACCGTACGACGCAAAAAACCGATTTTATCGTTGCGACCCGTCGATTCGCTTCCCGAAAAATTTCCTTCAAACGAAAAAGTCGCGAAAACCGCTCGAATCGGGCTGGACGCCCCGCCCCGTTTTTTGTTAAAATTCCGGAAGCGTTCGGAACGCTCGCCGCCCAAATTTCCCCGTTTTCCCCCGCCGTCGTTTTTACCGTTTTCGTTTATTTCGCCCATTCCGCCTATTTTCCCCGTTTTGCGTCGCCGTCCTTGGTTCGCCGACCGTTTCCGTCCCTCCAACCCGTTTAAGTTAAGAGTTCGAATGCCGCGCGCCGTTTTGTCGATCGTTGTTTCGCTCGTTTTCGTTGTCGTCGTCGGACTCGACGGCGCAAACGGTTCGAACGATTTTAACGATCTTTCCAACGCAACCCGCGCCGCCCGTCCCGCGTCCGACGGCGTTTCCGCCGCCGAATCGCCGTTTCGCCCCGGCTTGATGCGCGTCGACTTCTCGCTAACCAGCGCGACTCCAACGAGTTGGGACGGCGAAGTCCGACTCTCCCGCGGCGCGTTCTCCGAGCTGACGCCGCTCGGCGTCGCCCCGACTTGCGCGACGTCGTTCTTTTTCTCCGACGAAGCGCAAACCTGCGTCGGACTTCAAACGGTCGCGCCGCTGACGTTTTGCGGATTCGAAACGACGCTTTTCGCCCCCCGCGACGCCCGACTCGAAGTCAAATTGCGCGATCGAGCGACCGGACGAACGCTCGAAAAAACGGTTCTCGTCGAACGGTTGATCGACTCGTCGACGCAAATTCCGTTCGAGGCGGCGGGAGCGCGGGTCGAAATCGTTCGAGCGCCCGCCGACGAACTCCCGGCGCGGTTCGAAAAACTCGCCGACGGCGGCCGACTCGCGTCGACTCCGCTTCCGCCGCGCGGCGACTCCCCGGTTTTCGCGCCCGGCGAACCCTTCCGACTGACCGTTTTGCCCCGTTCGTCGTCGACCCGGCTCGGCGGCGATTTGACGTTGACGTTGAAAGCGACGCGACGCGGTTCCGAAAAGCCGTTCGCAACCGAAACGGTCGAGATTCCGCTCGCCGAAATCCGGCAGAACGACGCGATCGTCGGCGACTCGACCGCGAACCCGGTTCCCCGCCGCTTTTCTTTGACCGCGCCCCAAGCGGAGGGCGTTTTCGAAATCGCGCTCGAACTCCGTCCCAAATCGACGCCGCGCTCGACCTTTTCGCTCGCGCCCGCCGACGGCCGCCCGTTCGCCCGCCGCGTTCTGCAAGCCGTCGTCGTTTCCGATCGCCCGAAAAAAACCGCCGTTGGAACCGATTCCTCGTCGTTCTTCGACGGCGACCTCCGCGCCGAACTTCTCGAAACGATCGACCCGACGAATCCCGGTTGGCGCGGCGCGTTCTCGAAACGCTTCTCGCTCCCGACGTTCCGCAAACACGACGCGAACGGCGACGGCGCAAAATCCGAAAATTCGCCCTCCGGCGAAAAATCGCCGCGTTTGACGCCGCCCCGCGTCGGGCTCGCGCCGTTCGGCAAATCGACGGCGCAAAACAAACAAAATCGACAAAACGCGACGGAAACGACGATTTTGGGACAATCGCCGCGTCCGGCGACGGGCACGTCGTTCGGCTCGCTCCCTCTTTTCGGTCGTTCCGGCGAAAAAAACGATTTCGACGCGCTTGAATTTGCTCGCCGTTGGGCGGCCGATCGTTTCGAAGCGCCCGCGTCGACGATCGATCGCGCCGGTTGGGGTCGAGTCGACGATCTTTGGGCGAAACCGCTCGGCGGCGGCAACTCGCGTCCCTTCGCCGCCGAAGAGATCGCCCGTCTTCACCTCCCGGCGACGTCCTTTTTGCGTCTCGACCCGAACGGGACGCCGCCTCGCCGCGACGCCTCGCCGCATCTCCGGCTCGATCCCCGCGATTGGTTTTCGACCGGCGGAACCGGCGCCGACGACGGCTCGACCGCGTCGAACGAAACCGCCGCGACGCGGGAAGAACTCGCCGCCGCCCCCTCCGCGAACGCCGTTTCCTGGGAAGCTTTTCCGATCCCGATCCGCGAACCGGGGGCGCCGCATATTTTGGAAATCGAGTATCCGTCGAATTTTCCGCAAAAACTCGGCGTTTGCGTTCTCGAACCAAGCGTCGCGGGCGGTCTTTTTCCGACTTCGCTCGATTTCGGTTTCGCCGTCGGGGAAGAACCGTTCGGCGACCGAGCGGCGGGCGTCGTCCGTCGTTACGCCGTCCTTTTTTGGCCGCGAACGAAAACGCCGACGATCCTTTTGACGAACCGCTCGACGAAGACCGCCGCCGCGTTCGGACACATCCGCGTTTATCGAGCCGAAGACGAGCCGAAAACCGTTTCGCCGCCGAGTCGCGGTCGAGTTTTCGGGCTCGCGCTGACGGAAACGAATCTTTGCGATCAGTTCGCCGCCGCTCGCCGCCCGTCGACGTTCGGCGTCCGCGGTTCCGAAGATTGGGCGACGTTCGACGACGCGACGTCGCGAGCGCTCCGTTACCTTCAAACGTCGAATTACGACGCGACGATGTTGGCCGTCGTCGCGGACGGAACCGCCCTTTATCCGAGCGAACTCCTTGCGCCGACGCCGCGCGCCGACGGCGGCGTTTTCCTCCCGACCGGCGCCGACTCGACCCGCAAAGACGTTTTATCGTTGGCGTTGCGCAAATTCGAGTCGCGCGGCGTTTCCCTGATCCCGCTCGTTCGCCTGAACGCTCCGATCCCGGCGCTCGAAGCCCGCTTGCGCGCGATTCACTCGACCGACGCTCCCGCCGAAGAACGCGCCGCGTCGGAAGGGATCGAATGGATCGGGCCGGACGGGCGGCTGCTCGTCGAATCCCGTCAGGCGGAGGACGGAACGGGCCCCTATTACAACCTCCTGCACCCGGAAACGCAACGCGCCGTTCTCGACGTAATCGCCGAACTCGTCGGACGTTGCGCTTCAAGCGAAGCGTTCGCCGGACTCGCGCTCGACGTCGGCGCCGGCGGTTGGCTCGCGCTCCCGGACGACGTTTATTTCGGAATGGACGACGCGACGATCGCCCGGTTCGTTCGCGAATCGAATCTTCAAGCGACGCTCGAAGCGCGCGGCGGGCGCCAGGTTCAAGAGCTTCTCGCGGCGAAAGATCGCGCCGGACGCCGCGTTCGCGCCGAATTTATCCGCGACGTTTGCCTTAAAGAATGGCTCGATTGGCGCGCCGACGCCGCCGCCGCTTTTTATCGCGAAATTCGTCGAACGCTCGCGGCCGCCCGCCCGGACGCCCGACTTTATTTGGTCGCGACCGAAGCGCTCGACGGCCCGGTCGCCCGCTCTTTCCTTTACCCGTCGTTGACGAAAGCGCCGCGCGTTCGGGAAGCGCTCCTCCGCGTCGGTCTCGACCCGGCCCGATTCGCCGGCGATCCGTCGATCGTTCTTCTCCGTCCGGAGATCGTCGCGACGACGGCGCCCCTTTCCGCGACCGCCGAAACGGACGAGTTGTCGACGCCCGAAACGATCGCGCTTTTCGCCGACGGTCAAGCGACGCCCGGCGCTTTTTTCGCGCATCGCGGAACGCGGATCGCCCTCCCCGATTTCGACGCGGCGAGTCCTTACCGCCCGACCGTCGTCGAACTCGAAAACCGCGTTCTTCCCGCCGATTACGAAAACCGCCGACGTTTCGCCCGCCAGCTTGCGACCGCCGACGCGCTCGTCCTTTTCGACGGCGGCGCCCGCGTTCCGTTCGGTCAAGAGGAGACGCTCCGCGATTGCGTCGACGCGTTCCGCCGTCTCCCCGCCGTTCCGTTCCGAACCTGGACGCCGCGAACCGACGCCGCCGACGGCGAGCCGCGCTCAACGCAACCGCTCGTCGTCCGTTATTATCGCGACGAAAAAGACGTTTGGGTTTACCTCCTGAACGCGGCGCCGTTCCATCTCGGCGTCGAGCTGACGATGAAGCGGAGCCCGGGCGCGTCGTTCGAACTTTTCGCCGGAACGCGACAAGGCGAGCCCGCGATCGGCGGCGAAACGTTCGTTTGGTCGCCGACCGTCGGGCCGTTCGATCTCGTCGCGCTCCGGATCGGCGACCCGAAAGCGACGATCGAAAAGGTCGAAACGACGCGCCCGGCGGAAATTTGCGGCCCGAACGGTCGGCTTGCGTCGGCGGTTCAAGATTTTGTCGACCGCGTCTCGGCGGCTCGCGCCGGAATCGAAACGCCGCCGCGCAACGGCGATTTCGAAGAGTCGTTCGCGCTCTCGACCGCCGACGCCGCCGCAAACGCCGCGAACGCCGGTTCGACGGCGAACGCTTCCGGACGCCCCCTTCTGCTCGGGCTCGACGGCGCGTCGCGGATGTTCCGCAAACCCGGCGCCGACGCGACTTCCGACGCTCCGGTCGACGCTCGCGCCGGTTCGATCTCCGGAACGAGCGCCGGAGCCGCCGCGATCCCCGGTTGGCGCGCTTTCGGCCCGACCGACGTCGAAGTTCGGCTCGACTCGACGGTCGTTCGTCAAGGCCGCGCGAGTTTGCGCCTTTCGTCGAACGGCGGTTCCGGCGGAGTCGTCGGGCAACCGTTCGAAGCGCCGACGACCGGTCGACTTTGCGCGCAAATTTCTTTCGGCGTCCCGGCCGACGCGACCGAACTTCCGTTGCGCGTCTGTTTGACCGGCCGGCTCGACGGCGAGCCTTATTCGCGCCAAGTCCTTGTCGGGCCGACGATTCTCGAACGAGCGCGTCGCGCCGGAGCGGAGTCGGACGACGGCGTCGTTTGGGTTCGCGACGTCATTTTGTTCGAACGTCTTCCGCTCGACGGACTCGCCGAAACGTCCTTGCGATTCGACTTGCTCGGCGCCGGAACCGTTTGGCTCGACGAAATTAAGCTTTTCAAACTTGCGTTCGCCGACGCGGAGCAAAAAGCGTTGGCGCGTCTCGTCGGCGTCGCCGAATACCGCGTCGCGCAAGATCGGGCGCTCGATCTGCTCCAATTTTTCGACGGTTATTGGCCGCGCGCTCTCGCCGAGCAGATTCCGGACGATTCGCCGCTTCTCGAGTCGCGCCGTCGAGCGCCGAACGCTCCGGCCGGATCCGCGCCGACGGAGGATCCGAAAAAATCGGAAAAATCGAAAAACTCGTTCCAAAAAGCGGTCGAGCGATTGAAATTCTGGTAACGCGGTTAAAATTTGTCGCCGCTTCGTTTTATCGACGTCGTTTTTCAAAAAATCAAATCGTCGTTTTTCCCCGTTCGCGAACGTCGCCGCCGGGATCCCGCCCGCGTCGACGGCGGCGTTCGCAAGCGGTTTTTGAAAAACAAAATTAAAGCGCTAATATTCAAAGAAATCAAAAGCCGTTTTTCCGTCAAATTCTGTCGTCCCGGCGCGTCTTCCCTCTCTTTTCCCGCTCGATTTAGCGCTCGTTCGAAACGCTTTTCCCAACGCCGACGTTTCGTTCGTTTTCGCAAACGCCGTTTTTTATATACTTGCGCAAAAATTCCCGAACGGCGTCGATAATTTTCCCCCGCCCGTTTCTTTTCCGTTTCGACGTTAATATTCAACGACGACGCGCCGCTTTTCGACGGTCGAACGCTCGGCGCGCCCCGCTCGTTCGCAGGAGTCGCCGTTATGAAACTTTCCTCCCGCCGCGTCGCGCTCGCCCTTCTCGTTCTCGCGTCGGCGCTCGGAATCGTCGCCTTTTCCCGCGTCCATTTCCGTCGCGACCGCTCGTCGGAACCGCCGATCTCCGCGTCCGCTCCGCAACCCCGAACGCAATCGCCGCCCCAAACGCCCCAAACGCCCGCTCCGTCGTCGAGCGCCGACGAATCGCCGCGTTCGCCCGAACCGTCGAAACCGCGCTCCGCCGCTCAAACGTTCGACGTCCCGGCGCGAACCGCCGTCGCGACGACCGCCGACGTCGAAACGAAGCGCCGTTTTCGCGGTTTCACCCAAATCGACCCGGTCGAAATCGTCCCCCGAGTCCGCGGTTATCTCGAATCGATCGAGTTTCAACCGGGCGCCCTCGTCGAAACAGGCGACGTTCTCTTCCGCGTCGAATCGTTCGATTATCAAAACGACGTCGACGCGGCGAAAGCGAATCTCGCGGCGGCGCTCGCTCGGGAAGCCCGCGCTAAAGCCGCTCACAATCGCAACTTACGACTTCGCGACGACAAATCGGTCGCCGGCGTCGTCACGGAGGAAACGCTCGAAGAGAGCCAAACCGCCTGGCGCGCGGCGAACGCCGAGTCCGCGAAAGCTCGCGCCGCGCTCGCCTCCGCTCAAAAACAACTCGAGCGAACGGTCGTTCGGGCGCCCTGCCGCGGTCAGATCAGCCGCTCCTTTTACCCGGTCGGAACGTTCCTCGACGGCTCCGCGCTCAACCCGCCGGTCTTGGCGACGATCGTCGCGATGGATCCGATGCTCGTTTACTTTTACGCGACCGACCGCGAGTTTCTCGAATTTCAGCAAAAGCGCCGCGACGCGTTAAAGTCCCGTCTCGGCTCGCGTTACAACGAAAAAGGATACGCCGACGTTTCGCTTCGGGAAGCGTTGCAAGCGGAAAACCTGCCCGATTATATCGATTTTGAGGTGCGTTTTCCCGGCGTCGACCCCGACGGCGCTTACCCGCGACGCGGCGTCGTCAATTACGTCGACAACGAGATCGACCGTTCGACCGGCGTCGTCGCGCTTCGCGGCGAAATTCCGAACCCCGATTACTCGATTTATCCCGGCGCCGTTTGCGAAGTCGCGCTGACCGACGAGCCGATGAAAAACGCGACGCTAATCGACGTCAAAGCCGTTTGCAACGACCTCAATTCGCAATACGTTTGGGTCGTCGACGAAAACGACGTTCCGCGACGGCGAACGGTCGAGCTCGGCCGCAAGACGGAGAACGGAACGCAAATCATTGCGACGTCGGGAGTTAAACCCGGCGACCGTTACGTCGTCGACGGCGTTCTGAACTTGCGGCCCGGAGCGCGGATCGTCGAAGCGACGCCGCGCCCCAATTCCGGCGAGACGAAAATCGGGCGCGAAACCGCCGTCGCGTCGACGCTTTCCCCCGCCGTTCCGCCAATTTCGCCCGGCAAACTCGACGCGACCGGAACGCTCGCCCCAACTTCGCGACCTTCTCGCCGCGACGCGGACGCCCCCAACGAAACGTTTCGCGCCGCCAAACCAATCGCCCCTAACGCCGCGGTTTCGCCGTCTTCGCCGTCCGACGCGTTTTCGCCCAATTCCGTCGACCGCCCAAATCGCCCAACCTCGACAAATATTTCCAACGGTTTAAACCGCCCCAACCGTTTAAATCGCCCAAACGACGTTAACCGTCCAAACGACGTTAACCGTCCAAACGACGTTAACCGTCCAAACGACGTTAACCGTCCAAACGACGTTAACCGTCCAAACGACGTTAACCGTCCAAACGACGTTAACCGTCCAAACGACGTTAACCGTCCAAACGACGTTAACCGTC
>CAZIJJ010000023.1:47364-50098 GCA_964539525.1 uncultured Planctomycetaceae bacterium
CCAAACGACGTTAACCGTCCAAACGACGTTAACCGTCCAAACGACGTTAACCGTCCAAACGATGTTAACCGTTCAAACGACGTTAATCGCTCAAACGACGTTAACCGCTCAAACGACGTTAACCGCTCAAACGACGTTAATCGCCCAAACGACGCCCGCTTCCGAGACGCAACGCGATCGATCCTCCCGCCTTCGACGTCGGACGCTTTTTCGGACGCAAAAATCGAATCCCCTCGCCTTTTCACTTGAAATTTGGCGTTGCGAACGTCGCCGAAATCGTTCGATTTTGCATCCGTCCATTCGAACGGAACCGCCGCCGAACGCGCTCGCAATCGTCGCGGCAACATGCGGCAACATTCGCTATCACGCTCTCTACGCGCAACGGAAAATATTCGCGTAGGCGCAATTCCGCGGTCGAGACCACGGTTCTCGCCAACTCGTCGGTTCATTTGAATCCACAATCGTTCTAAGCCGATTTGACGTCGCTTTCGATCCGATTATTTAAGTCGAGCCGCGCCCAGATGTCGGCGGCCTGTTCCCGCGAACATGCGACGTTGCGCCAGTATTTCCGAAAGACCTCAATCGAGACGTTCGCACCCGAAGTTTCGTCAAATAAAGTCGCGACCTGATCGCCGCGCCGGCAACGCTACAACGTCCGTTTTCTCCGAAGAACTTCGTTAAGACAGATCTCTCCATTCTTGAACGAATACCAACAAGCCTATTAATCCAAGCCTATTAATCCAAGCCTATTAATCGCGCAATCTAAATTTCAGGAAAAGCGACGACGATCCCCAAACGTTAACGTCGCAATTACAGAGGATACGTCGCACAACTCGAAAAGATATGCCAAAACTAAAAATCCTTGCAAGTTAAAGACTGACTTGAAAGTGTTGATTCCATCATCGAGAAATATAAGATTCGCCTTGAAAAAAACTCGATCGAAAATAAAAACGTAATCTCGGCGTAAGACGTTCACATTGTCGCATGATAATGCTTTTAAATACGCAAGTTAACATGACGACAATGATTTATGTTCAAACGGTGGATCGTAAACGCCAACTTGCAAGCGAATTTTGGAAAAATTTTGATTCGGGAAAACAGACGACGATTAAATACGTTATAAAATGACGTTCGTTCGCAGTGGAGTTACGAACGGGTTAAAAAATAATTTATGTTTGGCGCGTTTTATAATTAAAGGCCTTAGAATGGAAAATGAAAATTGAACGCTCGACGATCCGCAGAAAAATTGTTTATGAAAAGACGGTAATTTATATAAAGCTTAAATAAAAATACGCATGCAAACATTATTCGGAAATGGAATATTTTGGTTTCGCGTTCGAAACTAAGTTGCGCAAATACGAAGTTTATCCCGATGTATCTGATTCGAATAAACAAATGTAACGCGTGCGATATCATTAGAAATCTCAATTCAAATCGTCCGATCCAATTCTTTGTTCGCTCGGTCTTGGATTTTCCGTCGGCATTGACGCAACGGCGCGTCGACGAAATTGCTTGTGACTTGAAAATAAAGTTGAAAAAAGCTTCAAGCGCAACGATATTGGATCGCAGCCGCTTTAGGCGTTTTATTGCTTTGGCGACCGACGGTTAGGCCGGGAATCTTGATCCGCAGTTTCGTTCGATTTCGACGCGAAAGAATTAATTCGCCGTATTGGACGCGCTGGGAAGCGTTCGCAAATTTACCGCGCACGACCACTTAAATTGGAAGCATTTAATAGGTTTGAAATCCCAGGAAATAAAAGGTTTTATCGAAGTTAAAATTTCTCCGGGAACGCTCCGACTACCGGGCGCGCTTAACTCGAAACTCGCTGTTGCGTGGAAGCGAACGCGACCGAAAATTGGCGACGCCTGCGTCTAGCGCGTCACTTGACGACGGCTTGCAAGGAATTTTAGTTCTGGTATAATAAATTTTTGAACGCCGCGCACGCCGCCGGTGCTATGGCTTGCAAGGAATTTTAGTTCTGGTATAATCTCGAACGGCGTCCCCGCGATTTTAGCGTCGCTATGGCTTGCAAGGAATTTTAGTTCTGGTATAATTCCGAAACGGAGCGCTTTAGGACGTACGCGGCTATGGCTTGCAAGGAATTTTAGTTCTGGTATAATATGGTAGGCGGATCCGTCGAATAAAATGGCGCTATGGCTTGCAAGGAATTTTAGTTCTGGTATAATCATCGCCGTCGCCGCTTCGTCGACGATTCGGCTATGGCTTGCAAGGAATTTTAGTTCTGGTATAATCGGGCGAAAACCGTACGGAATTTTTGAACGGCTATGGCTTGCAAGGAATTTTAGTTCTGGTATAATGAATTCGATAAGCGCCGATCGACGGAGTCCGCTATGGCTTGCAAGGAATTTTAGTTCTGGTATAATACGACTAAAACCTTATCCGCGTCGGAACGAGCTATGGCTTGCAAGGAATTTTAGTTCTGGTATAATTAGAAACGGTCGCATTCAGCTCGGAGAACCGCTATGGCTTGCAAGGAATTTTAGTTCTGGTATAATCGAACGACGCCGCGACGCGGTTGTAAAACTGCTATGGCTTGCAAGGAATTTTAGTTCTGGTATAATTACAGCGCTTAGACGACCTGAATGGTGCGTGCTATGGCTTGCAAGGAATTTTAGTTCTGGTATAATATTTTAGTAGAATAAAAAAGCCCGCTCGGAGCTATGGCTTGCAAGGAATTTTAGTTCTGGTATAATGTCCGCCTGAGTTTTGGCG
>CAZIJJ010000024.1:0-27599 GCA_964539525.1 uncultured Planctomycetaceae bacterium
GCGCTCGCTGACGCTCGCCGCCGGAGCGACGCTAAGCGTTGAGAACGCGGAGGTTGCGACGCGATTTCTTACCACGAACGCCGGTTCGCGGATCGTCGGTCAAGGGCGCGTTCAATTGGCGTCGGGGGCGAAATGGGAAAACAACGGCGCGACGATAAACAACGACGGCGCCGAAAGTTACGACGCGTCGACAAACGACGTCAAAATTTCCGTCGCCTTCGACGCGTCCGAGATCCGCGGCGCCGCCGTCGACGGCTCTTACCGTTGGACGAGCCCAAGCCTCGATTCGGGCGCGCTTCGACCGATCTTCGCGAAATACGGTTTCAACGCCCAAGGTAAAGGCGATTATAGAACGATTTACGACGCGAACGTTCCCGTCGTCGACCGCGCGGAACCCGTTTATGAAACCGACGCCGATTGGAACGGCGAAACGCTCAAAACCGTCGTTTGCGCGTCGCCCGAAGCGGGTTGGAACTTCTATCGCGTCGAAATTCCGTCGATCATAACCGTCGGCGGATTCAAGATTTACGTCGACGGTCAAACGACGCGTTACTTCGTTTTCTGGAACGCCGATTACGAGCCGGAACCGACTTACTATTATTGCGGCGACGCAAACGGTTCTTTCGCAAGGGGTTCCGATTGGGCGCTCACGCCGGACGGCGTCGCGAAATTCGAAGGCGCGCCGACGAGCGCAGGGGCCGTTTTCTTCGTTTCGCGTTCGGCTCGACTCCGCGATTTCCCGAGCGACGCGCTTCAAATTTCCGTCGCATTTCCTTCCGTCGTCGAGGTTTACGACGCGCTTGGAGAACGTCTTTCCTCCGTTGAGGCGCGGCTAATTTCGGTCGGCGTTCCGGCGCCGTCCTCTCCGGCGTTTTGCGTCGGAAACGGAGGAACGGCGGGGGTTTGGACGCCCTGCGACGGCGCGACGCTCTATCGGATCGAAGCGGTCGACGGCTCCGCGACCGGGCTGTCGACGTCGAGTCGCTGGCTCGAACCGCGGGAAAAAGAAATCAAAAGCTGGCGCGTCCGCGTCGCGGCGCCCGTTTACGGCGGCGTCGAAAATTGGTCGACGGAAAACGTTGCCGTTCAACCGTTTAGCGAACTTCGAGAGAAGCCGAGTTACGCCGACGCGACCTCCGGCGCGACCTTTGAACTCGTTTACGCCGACAATTTCGCCGGGTTGCGCGACGCGTCGATCTGGCGCTCCGGAGGCGGCGACGAAACGCCGAAACTCGTCGCGCAAAGCTTTAAAGGAGGCGAGTTTACCGACGTTCCGGAAACGTTCGACGAATACGTTTATCGCGTTCGCTGGACGCCGTCGCCGGAAAACGTTTGGCTCGAAACGGTTCTCGCGCCTTGGTTTATCGCCGACGGGTTCGCCGCGGTCGTTCAAACGAATTTCATAACGACGCCGAGCCGCGCTTATGAAACGCCGACGTTCGCGGCGCGGATCGCGAAAAAATCGAACGGCGAACTCCTTAAACGACAAGACGTTGCGAAAATTTCCTACTCGCTCTTCGAAAACCGGGATTATTGGCGAACGCGTTCCGAGCGGCTCGCGATCGGGTCGGACGGCGGTTACTGGCGGCGCGACGTCGAAATTCCGGCGGCGGCCGTTCGCGACGCGCTTCTCGTCGATCCTAACTTCTGGTCGCTGGACGAGATAGGAGCGAATTTCGTCTTTTCGCCGGACGACGGGCGGCCGTTCTTCCCGGGGCCGGGCTCCTACATCGTTCGGGCGACGCTCGAAACGACGCGGGGGAAACGCGTCGTCGTCGATTTCCCGACGCAAGTCGAGTAAAAACGCAAGTTGCGCCGTTTCGTTTAACGAACGGCAAGAAGTGAAAACCGCCGTCGCGTTTCGAAGACGCGGCGGCGGTCTTTTTGTCGCGCGCGGCTCCGGATTTTCCGGAAACCGTTATTTCACAACGTTTACGGCGCGTACTGATCGCACGGCTCGACGTCGACGAGCGGCCACACGAGCTCGCCGCGTTTTTGCGCCTCCTCGTCCTGGAAAGCGCCGAGTCGTAAAGCGTTTGCGTCCAACCACATAATAAACGTTCGCCGGTCGGCGTCGGACACGACGTCGCGATGCGTTTCGTCGAAAAGGATCTTCCCGAGCTTCGACTCCGACGCTCCGACGCGGCCCGGGCGCGAACGCGACCCGCCGTGCGGCCCGGTCGTCGTCAGCCCGCCGCGCATCGAGCCGCTGTAATAGTAAACGTAAGGCCGCAAGTCTTCGTGTTCCATCGACTTAGGACCGGCGTTTTTCTCGATATGACACCCGACGCAACGCTCCTCGACGATCGGTTTGATCAGGCGATAATAGTTGATCGGCTCGACCGGGCCGCGCTCCGGTTCGATTTTCGACGGCGGACGCCGAAACGCCAGCGGTTGCGCGGAGTCGGCGGCGTTCGCGACGCTTTCCGTCTCCGGCTCGTGGCAGCCGACGCAAACCAGATTCTCGCCGGGATGAACGAACGCGACGGAACGCATCGTCTGCACGGCCATTCCGTTTTCGTCCAACGCCTGGAAAATCAACTGTTTGCCGCTCGGCGCTTCGAAGAACGCGCTCCCGTCGGACTCGACCGGAACCGTCCCGAGCGGGATCCGCGGGGTGTTCTCCGTCGCGTACCCGATGAACGGCGAATCCATCCACGGGTTCGACTTCGGGATCGCCTGCAAGACGCGCAAACTCTTAATCGGTCGATCTTGCGGGAACGGGCGGTCGGTCAAATTCACGTTGACGACGCCGATCGTCGACGTTTTATCGGCGTTCGCAAAGTCTTCTCCCTGCGCGGTTTGCTGCGCGACGACCGGCGGTTTCGGACGAGCTCGCAACGGAATCGGCTCGGTCAAACGCAAGCGCGGGTCGTACCCGATCGGCAAAATTTCGCGTTCGACGAGCAGTTCCTCGTTCCCGTATCGGTCGAGTAAAACCAGGTCTTCCCACGAGTTGCAGAGATACAGGTCTTCGCTCAACGCCCACGGCGCTCCGTATCGGTACTGGGCGCGATCCGGGCCCTCCGACTCCGGAAACGCTTCGTACGGCGTAATGCGGCGAATTTGGCTCATGTGATTGTCGTTCGGCACGCGCAAGTCGAGCATGCACAACGACCCGAACGTTTCGCCGTGGTGCGGCGCGGCGGTGAAAACGTAACGGTGCGAATCCGGGATCGGGCGGAATTGCATCTGCGTCATCGGCAGGGCCGACGGGGCGCACTCGCAGGCGCCGAAGCGGTGGTCGCCGTGTTCGCAATCTTCGAACGTATCCCAAGGGAACGGGTAATTTCCCTGCGGCGAACGCGGGTTGCGTCCGTCCGGCGCGCACGTCCAGAAGGTCGAGCCGAGGCAGTTTTCGCGGTCGACGTAATCCCAACGCGAATAAACGAGGGCGCCGTTGGAGTCGACCGCGGGTCGCCACTCGCTCGTTTCGAAGTAACTGATCGGGTAAATGTCGGAACCGTCCGGTTTCATCGAGTGCATCACCGCCGTCGTAACGCGGAGCGCCGCGTTTTCGCCGAAACAACGGATGAATCCGCCGCGCCGTTCCGAGCAGAAAACGAGCCGCCCGGACGGAAGCTCGCAGACGTCGAAATCGTTGTAAGAGCCGTCGGTCAACTGCTCGATCGCGCCGCCTTCGACCGGGGTTTTGAAGATTTTCCACGTCGTTTCGGGCGTCCAGATCCAGCGGTGTTCCCGCGCGTTGCACCAGGAGAAGTAAATCGTTTTGCCGTCGTAACTTAACTCCGGCTTATAAAACGATCCGGAGTTCAATTCGCGGCCGGCCAGGCGGTCGCAGATCGGCGTCGCGACGACCTTTTTTCCGGCGATTAAGTCTTTGATTTTCGGCTCTTTAGACTTCCAATCGGAGACCGCGAAGATTCCGCCTCCTCGGATCGTGTTGAAGCCGTAAATTTGCGTCGACATGTGCCCGCCGATCCGGTCGTTGTTGCGCGCGTTCGTCAGCCGCGACCCGGCGTAACACCCGCGCGCCAGGAACATAACGCGGTCGAGGTCGGCGACGTCGTCCTGCGCGAACATCAATTGCCGACGCAACGCGCAGGCGACGAAGTAGTCGGCGACGGTCGCCGCCTTGTCGTTAAGGTAAGCGTCGCCGGTTCGCAACGACGCCGCGACCGCGTTTTCGAAGCGCTCGAAGTCGGCGACGAGCGTTTTAAACTCCGCCGTTTCGCCGTTTACGACAAACGAGTCGGCGTCGAGCAGCGCCCGCGTTCGCCGCAAGACCGCTTGAACCGGAACCTTCTCCGTTTCCGGAAAAACGAGCGAATTTTTGTCGAGCGCCTGCTCGGCGGCCCCGCGCGGCGGCTTGCGTTCTCCGCTCAGTTCCTTTTCGAGTTCGAGAAAACGCTCCCCCCAAGCGGCGAAAACGCCCGGTCGGAACGCGTTCGAATCGAACGACTTAACGCCGACTTCGCGAACGCGGGCGTCGAAACGCGCCTTGTCGACCGCTTGAATCGGAATATTTTTCGCCGGTTTTTCGCCCGGTTTGACGGTCGGCTCGATCCCGCCGGTCGGGAACAGGAAATCGAGCGCGGCCCAATTCGACGTTTCGATCTTTCCGCCAAGTTTCGCCGCAAGGGCTCCCTCGACGCGCGCCGTCGCGGTCGCGAGCCAACCGTCGACGCCGAGTTCGTCGAACGTCAAGATCTGATTCGGCGCTTTCGGATCCTTCGAAGCGACCAAATATTTCGGCGCGTCGGCGAACCGCTCGACCGGCGACGCGGACTCGTTCGGAACGCTCTCGGCGAGCCGTCGGCGAAGCGCGTCGTTCCGTTCGGCGAGCGAGCCGATCCCTTCCAAATCGAACCGCGTCAACAGAAGCGTTTCGTCGTCGAGCGGCAACGGCTCCGTCGGGACGGTCTCCGGCGAAAACTTTCGGATCCCGCGCGAAATCCGCAGGTCGTCGATCGCGCCGTCGCAATAAATCGAGCGGTCGACGAGCGACCCGACGGCGAACATCGCCCCCTCCGGCGTCGGCGAATGCGGTCGGTCGAGTTTGGCCCGCGCGACCGAAACGCCGTCGACGAAAAGTTCCGCCGCGTCGACGTCCATCGTCAAACCGATGAAACGCGGCTTCCCGTCCGCCAACGAAACGCCGGTGCGGATCGTGTCGCCGCTAGGATTCCCCGGGACGTAAAGCGCCAGATCGCCGACGCCCGCGAACGCGTACAGCTCCCAATGCCGGGGCGACGATTTTTCCTCGTTCGCCAAAAATATATGAAAACCGTCCTTCGAATCGAGCCGCGCCCAAAATTCCACCGTAAACGGCCGGGCGTTCAACGCTTCGTCGCTCGGAAAAACGAACGAGTTTCGTTTCGGCGCGATCGCGGTTCCAAGGTTCGGCCGGAACGACTCGACGACGAAATCGTTCTCGAAAAGCGCGTTTACGTCGACGGCCGAGTCGACGTCGGCGACGCGATTCGACGTCGGCGGCAACTGCGCGACGGCGCGATTTTCAAAAGCGGCGTTCCCCCCGACGCCCGCGAGCGCCGCGAGAGCCGCCGCTCCCAGCGAAAAGCGTTTTTTCCTTTTCGCCGCGCCGTCTCGTTTCTCCATTTTACCCATTTTATCCATTTCCTCGTTTTCAAGTCAAAATTTCAGCCAAACAGGCAAAAACGCCGTTTGTCGACGTTTTTACCGTTTGCGTTTTTTCGCGCCGCTCGACGCGTTCCGAACGCCGCGCCGACGTTTATTATTTTCCGATTCGACGCAAAAATCAAGGCGTTCGACGGAGCGCCGCCCGTTTTTTCGCAAAGTTTCGCGTCGAGACGACCGATTTTTCGCTCCGCGCTTTTTCTTTTTTCCTTATTTTCCCTTCGAATCGACGGCAAACGAATGAAAAACGCGCCGCGAGCGCCGCCGCTCTTCTTGACGTTCTCGCTAATTGAAGTATATTGAAGACAGAAGACGAGCGAACCGTCGCGCCGCCGATTCGAGCGCCGCCTCGCGCCTTCCCCCCCCCCCCCCTTATTATTAATAGAACGTCTCCGACGCCGAAATCGACCGAACATGCCGAAAATTTTGATCACCTCCGGCCCGACGCGGCAGTATCTCGACCCGATCCGTTACCTGACGAACGCGTCGAGCGGACGCATGGGCGCGGCGCTTGCGCGGGCCGCGCTCGACGCCGGATTCGAAGTCGTCGTCGTCAGCGGCCCGGTCGACGTGAAATACCCCGAGGGCGCCCGCGTCGTCGACGTCGTGTCGACCGAAGAAATGCGAACCGCCGCGATGCAGCTTTTCCCGGAATGCGTCGGCGCGATTGGAGCGGCGGCCCCCTGCGATTATCGCCCGGTCTCCGTTCTGACCGACAAGATGTCGAAAAACGACTTCATTCGGACGCCCGAAGCGAACGGCGAACTTCTCCTGCGTTTGCGCGAAACGCCGGACGTGATGGCGTCGCTCGGCGCGACGAAACGGGATTTTTCGCTCGATCCGACGGCGGCGCCCGGGCAATGGCTCGTCGCGTTCGCGCTGGAAACGTCCGACCGCCGCGTTCGGGCGCTCCAAAAATTACAGCGCAAACACTGCGATCTGATCGTCGTCAACGACCCGACTTCGATCAACGGGACGAAGTCGAACGTCGAAATTTTGAAAGCGGACGGCGAAACGCTCGCGCAAATTTCCGGCGACAAAGCGGAAGTCGCGCGGCGCCTCGTCGCTGAAATTCAAGCGTTCGTCGACGAAAAGATCGCCCGGCTCGACCCGCCGGAAACGCCCGAGCGCCCGACGTCGCGCCGGAAACTCGACGCGGCGAACGAACGAGACGCGAACAAATAATCAATTCTCGCAACACCGTTAAGAAAAGGAAACAGAAAATGAGCGGATGTTCGAATAATTGCGGTTCGTGCGGCGAAAACTGCCCGTCGCGCAAAGAGCCGCAATCTTTCCTGGCTCAACCGCACGAGATGAGTTCGGTGCGCAACGTCGTCGGCGTCGTCAGCGGCAAAGGCGGCGTCGGCAAGTCGCTCGTTTCGGCGCTTCTCGCTTGCGCGACGCGGCGCCGCGGTTACGAAACGGCGATCGTCGACGCGGACGTTACCGGGCCGTCGATTCCGAAAGCGTTCGGCTTGACCGAGCGCATTCAGGCGAACGAGTTCGGCGCCCTTCCGGTCAAAACGACGACCGGGATCTCCGCCGCGTCGATCAACCTGCTTCTGCAAAACCCGTCCGACCCGGTCATTTGGCGCGGCCCGGTGATCGCCGGCGCGGTGAAGCAATTTTGGACCGACTTCATTTGGGGCGACGTCGACTTCATGTACGTCGACATGCCGCCGGGAACGGGCGACGTTCCGCTGACCGTTTTTCAATCGTTCCCGCTCCAAGGAATCGTCGTCGTCGCGACGCCGCAGGATCTGGTTTCGCTGATCGTTGAAAAAGCGATCAAAATGGCCGAAACGATGAACGTTCCGGTTCTCGCGCTCGTCGAAAACATGTCGTATTACGAGTGCCCGGACTGCGGAAAGCGGCTCGAAATTTTCGGCAAAAGCAAGATCGACGAAATCGCCGAAAAACACGGGATCAAAACGGTCGTCAAACTTCCGATCGACCCGAAGATCGCCGCCGCCTGCGACGCGGGCCAGGTCGAGTCGATCGAAGCGCCGCAAATCGAAACGCTTTTCGACGCGATCCTCAAAAACGCCGACGAAAAAGCGCAAGCCGCGAAATAAAGTTCCCGTTTTCCGCTCTCGACGCCGAGTTTGACGCGGTCGCGGTCGGTTCGCCGGATCGAGCGCCGTTAAACTCGACGCTTTTCCCCTATTTTTCGTTTTTTTTTTGCGAAAGGATCCCCGTCATGTCGACGCCGAACGCTCCCGCACCGACCGAATTTAACTCGCCGCGCGCCGTTAAAGCTCGCGCTCTTTTCGAACGGGGGTACAACTGCGCTCAAGCGGTTTTCCTTGCGTTCGGCGACAAAACCGGGCTCGACGAAAAGACGGCGGCGCGTCTCTCGTCGTCGTTCGGCGGCGGAATGGGGCGTCTGCGGGAAGTTTGCGGGACGGTCTCCGGAATGTTTCTCGTCGTCGGCGCGCTTTACGGGACGGACGACCCGCAAGCAGGCGAAGCTAAAGCGGCGCAATATCGGGATTTGCAAGAGTTGGCGAAACGCTTTCGGGAGTCGAACGGCTCGATCGTTTGCCGCGAACTCCTCGGGCTGACCGAAAAAACGTCCGAGCCGACGCCGGAAAAACGAACCGCCGAATATTACAAGAAGCGGCCCTGTTCCGAGCTGGTCGCGCAAGCGGCGCAGATTCTCGACGAATTCCTCGCCGAACGCGGCGTTTGACCGGCAGTCTTGAACCGACTGGAATCGACGAAACCGTTCGCGCTCTCCAAAATCCCGGGAGCGGCGAACGGTTTCGTCGTTTTTAACGATTTTTAATCGGCTTCGATCAAATTCACACCGATTTTCGGCGCGTCAATCGACGACCGTCTTCCCCAGCGCGAACGCCTCGTCGACAAGCGGCGACTTCTCCGCTTCGCCGACCCGCCAAACGCCGACGCCGTAAAGCGCGCCGCGTTCTTTCGAATTCGGCAGGCAGTCGAGAAACCCGCGCATTCCCTCGAACGTTCGCTCCATCGCCGCTTTAGAATCGTCGGCGGCGGTCGCGATGAAGTAAAAATCCTTCCCGACGACCTCTTCGTAACGAGCGCAAAAACGGTCGATCAGCGTTTTCAACTGCGCGCTCATCGAGTAAAAATAGACCGGCGTCGCCAAAACGATCGCGTCCGCGGCGACGACTTTGTCGACGATCTCGTCGACGTCGTCCTTTTGCGGACACGGCTTTTTCTCGAACGAACACGCGCCGCACCCGACGCAAACGCCGATCTTCTTCTCCCGAAGCAATATCTTTTCGACCTCCGCCCCGACCGAGCGCGCCCCGTCGGCGAAACGGTCGCAAAGAACGTCCGAGTTCCCGCCTCGACGCGGCGTCGACGACAAAATTAAAACTTTTTTCGTCATTTTCGTTTCTCCATTTTCTCCATTTTACGCAAAACGTTTATTTCGCCGTTATTTTTTCCGTTCGACGAACGAAAAAAACGCCCGTCTCGACGTTCGGTCGCGACGGGCGCGTTCGAATTTAAAAATCGGCTCGCGTCGACGGCCGAAAACGACGCGTCGACGCAAGTCGTTCGCTCATTTGAGTTCGGAATCTTCGTCGCTTTCCGATTCCCCCGCGGCGGCTCGAGCCGCCCGGCGTTCGGCGCGTCGTTTTTCCTCGGCGATCTGCTCCTTCGGCGTTTTTCCGAAGAGTCGCGCCGTTCCCTCGCGCATGCGTTCGCAGAGCGAATACAAAGCCGGAACGAAAACGATCCCGACGACGGTCGCCAGAAGCATTCCGGAGAAGGTCGTAATTCCAATGGCGCGACGGCTCCCGGAACCGGCGCCGCTCGCGATCACCAACGGCCACACGCCGAAGAGGAAGGAAACCGCCGTCATCAAAACCGCGCGGAAACGTTGGCTCGCGCCGTTCAACGCCGCCTGCCGAATCGGGACGCCGCTTTCGCGTTCGACTTTCGAGAACTCGACCATCAAAATCGCGTTTTTACTCGCCAAACCGATGAGCATGATCAAGCCCAGCTGCGCGTAAATACTCATCGAGTACACCGACGCCATCGCCGAGCCGTAATGCGCCAGGCCCCACAACAGGCCGCCGAGAGCGCCGAGCGTCGCGACCGCGACCGAAAGAACGACCGGAATCGGCGTCGTCCAGCTCTCGTACTGCGCGACGAGGAACAGGTACGCGAAAGCGAAAGCCAGGGCCATCAGGAAGCCGATTTTCCCCTGGTTTTTCCGCTCCTGATAGCTCATGCCCGTCCACTCGATCATGTAGCTTTCTTTCGGCAAATCCAGGTTTTCGATCGCCTTCATGTAATCGCCGGTGCTGACGCCCATCGCGACGGCGGTAACGTTCGCGCAAACGCGCTGGTTGTGCCGCTGAATGATCTGCGGGCCGACGACGTGCTTGACCGTTCCGAGCGAGCTGAACGGCACCATGTCGCCGTATCGGTTCGGAATGTTCAAGTTGTAAATGTCGTCGATCGCGCCGCGTTCGTCGCGCTTCGACTGCACCTTCACTTTAAAGACGTAGCCCAAAAGGTTGAAGTCGTTGACGTAAAACGACGCGAGCTTGTTCTGCAACGTCGTGAAGATCGTGTTGATCGGCACGCCCATTCGCTCCGCTTTTTCGCGGTCGATTTCCAACTCGAGCTGCGGCGTTTCGGCGTTGTAGGAACTTTGCGCGAAAAGCGTTCCCGGCGTTTTCATCAACTGGCCGGTCGCGGCGTACACCTGGTTCGAGAGATCGCGGGCCGTCGAGTCGTCGGTAATGCAGATCGCGAACTGGGTTCCCATCCCGAGCCCCATGATTGCCGGCGGTTTCATGCACATAATTTTCGCCTGCGGAATGTCGGCGCACGCCGCTTGGACTTTCGCCATGATCGCGTCGATCTGCAGCTCGGGCGTCGTTCGTTTTCCCCAGTCGGTCAGTTTGACGATCGCCATCCCGGTGTTTTCGCCGTTGCCGCCGATCATGCTGAACCCGCTGACGATCATCACGTTGTCGACGCCGTCGATTTCCAGGATCGCTTTGTTCATGCGCTTGACGACCGCGTCGGTGCGGGCGAGCGTCGCGCCCGGCGGCAGTTCGATGTTGCACATGATCGTTCCCTTGTCCTCGTCCGGAAGGAACGCGGTCGGGATCATGCCGTACAGTTTGAAGTTCAGGAAAACGACCGCGCCGAACAGCATGGCCGTAATCAATCCGCGACGCACCAGAAACTTCGCCGACGCGAGATAAACTCGCCGCGAACCTTCCAACGGCGCGTTGAACCAGAAGAACGGGTCGAAACGCCGTTTTTTCGCCGGTTTGATCAACAGCGCGCAAAGCGCCGGGCTCAACGTCAACGCGTTGACGGTCGACAAACAGAGCGCGACGCACATCGTTACGCCGAATTGCATGTAAATTTGGCCGACCATCCCGCCGTAGAAGCAGATCGGCACGTAGATCGCGACCGTAACCAGCGTCGTGGCGATGACGGCGCCGGTGATCTGCCGCATCCCGTGTCGCGTCGCTTCGAGCGGACTCATCCCCTTTTCGACGTTCGTCATGACGTTTTCGACGACGACGATCGCGTCGTCGACGAGCGATCCGATGACCAAAATCAAGCCGAACATCGTCAACAGGTTGATGCTGTACCCGAGCGCCATCATGATCGGGAACGTCCCGATAAGCGACACCGGGATCGCGACCGCGGGAATCAGCGTCGCGCGCCAGTTTTGCAGGAAGAGGTACGTAACCAGCACGACGAGAACGAGCGCCTCGATCAGCGTAACGACGACTTCCTTCAACGTCAGCAAAATGAACTGCGTCGGGTCGTACACGATTTGATACGAAATTCCTTCGGGAAACCGTTTTTCAATTTCGGCCAAACGCGCCTTGACCGCCTCGATCGTGTCGAGCGCGTTCGCGTCGGTCGTGCGGTTGATCCCAAGACCGCAGCACTCCTTGCCGTTCGACGCGGCGTGCGCGGCGTACGTTTCGTCGCCGAGTTCGACCCGGGCGACGTCGCCGAGCGTCGTTACGTCGCCGTCGGCGTCGGAGCGGACGACGATCTTTTCAAATTCTTCGACGGTCTTCAAACGCCCGAGCACGTTGATCTTAAATTGCATAAAATCGTTGGAGCTCTCGACGCCGACCGAACCGGCCGCGGCTTGAATGTTTTGCGTTTGAATAGCGCTCGAAATATCGGCGGCGGTGACGCCCATCCCGGACATGCGCAACGGGTCGAGCCAAACGCGCATGCTGTAAACCGAGCCGCCCTGCAAGTCCGCCGAACTGACGCCGTCGACGCGGCCCAGGTCGTCCTTAATATTAGCGCGGACGTAGTTGCTCAAGTCGCTGACGGAACGATCCGGGGCGACTTTCGGGTCGGTGAAGAAAGCGATCATGCACAGGATGTCGCTCGAGCGCTTTTGCACCTGCACGCCCTGGTTTTTGACTTCCTGCGGCAGCACCTGTTCGGCGCGCTTGACGGCGTTCTGCACGTTGACCTGCGCGATGTCGGGGTCGGCGCCGTATTCGAAGGTGATCGTGCAGGAGTAGTTGCCGCTGTTGTCGCTCGACGACGAGTAATAAAGCAGGTGTTCGAGCCCGTTGAACTGCTCTTCGAGCGGCGCGGCGATCGTTTCGGTAATAACCTGCGCGCTCGCGCCGACGTAACTCGTCGAAACGCGGACGGTCGGCGGCGCGATCTCCGGATACTCCGCGACGGGAAGCATCGGAATGCAGATCGCGCCGGCAAGCATCATCACCAACGAAATGACGATCGCAAGCTTAGGGCGTTGAATAAAAATGTCGGAAATCATTTGAGTTCGGCCTCCTCGTTCTTAAGGCCGCGACGGCGAGCGCGGAAGAACGCGAACCCCAGGAGCGGAAACGCGACGACGGTTCCCGTCGCTAAAAAGCGAAGATTTTCCTTCGAAAAAACGCTCGACGCGGTTTCCGACGACGCGGCGGAGTCGGTCGCGGTCGGCTCGTCGCTTTCCGCTTCCGCGTCTTCGGCGTTCGCTTCGTCCGTTTTCGGCGCGGCGGCGACGGAATCGTCGTCGGCGACGTCGGCGACCGGAAGCACGACGTCGAACGGTTTCGCCTTGTGCGTTCCGTCCATCACGACGATTTCGCCCGGTTCGAGCCCGGAGTAGATCGCCTGCGCGGAGCCTTGCGTCGGGCCCGGAACGACCGGACGGCGCAAGACCATTTTGCACCCTTCGTCGACGATTTTCCCGTCGACGACGGAAACGTGCAACACTTTTTTCGTGATCCTGTCGACCGTTTCGTAACGCTTGTAGAATTCGCGCATGAACTCGTCTCGCGTTTTGGCGCCGCTCTCGACTTCGGCGATCTGCGCCTTGAAACGCCCGTCTTTGGCGATCGCGTCGTAAAGCTCGTCGGTCGAGAGCCCGTCGGTCAGGACGTAAACGAAATACCCCTCTTCGTCGAACATGACGGCGGACGGTTTCACCGCGGCGGTTTTTTCGCCCTCGCTCCGCGTCAACTCAACCGTAACGACGCCCCCCGAAACGAGAGTTTCCGCGCCCGTTTCCGACGTCGGATTCTCGAACGTCGCCCAAACTTTGACCGTGTCGGTCGTCGTTTTGACGACGTTGTCGCGCATCGCGACGGTTCCGTAGCAGATCTCGTCGGTTCCTCGCTTTTTATAATATTCGCCGTCGGAAAGTTTGAGCGCGATCCGGGCTTCGTTCTTCAGCTTGTCGAAATCGCCGTCGAACATCGACAGAAAATCGCGCTCGCTGAGCGAAAACCGAACGTAAATCGGGTTCGTCTGGACGACGGTCGCCAATTCGTCGTTCGCCGAAACGAAGTTCCCGGTCGTTCGCTCGACGCGGCCGACGCGGCCGGCGATCGGCGAATAAACGTCGGCGTGATAAAGATCGTCGACCGACAGCTTCAACTGCGACGCGGCCAAACCAAGTTGCGCCTGAACGCTGCGCAGCTCCGTCTCCGCCTTCTGCATGTCGTCGAGCGAACCGGCCTGCTTGGCGTACAGCGCGCCGACGCGGTCGAAATTCGTTTGGGCGTATTTAATGCGCTCGACCAACTCCTGAATCGTCGCGATCGCGACGCCGACGCTCGCCTGGTAGCGCGTTTTGTCGACGGTGAAAAGTTTTTGCCCGGCTTCGACGAGCCCGCCTTCTTCGAACGTTTCGTTCGACGCGGCGTCCGAAACCCGCAAGCGTTTCAGCGAATCTTCCATCGCCGTTTTCACGCCGGGCAGATCGGCCAGAATCCCGGCGTCGTTCATATTTTTAAGCGTTTTTTCAAGCGCGTTCGCCACGACGCTCGTGTCGGAATAGAGCCCGTCGACGCCGTCCGCGACCGTTCCCTGCGCCGACGCGGCGCGTTGCCTCGCCAGGAGCGTCCCGGCGACACGAGCGACCAACGCGGCCTTTTCGATCGGCTCGACCGTGCCGACGTATTTCTTCTGCGTTTGCGGAACCGTTTCACCCGCCGCTTCCGCGACGACGACCGTCTTGGCGGTCGTCGCGGCCCCCGGCTGAGCCTGCGCGACAACGGCGCCTCCGAAAAGGATCGCTCCGGCAAGCGTTCCGCGAATCAACGATAATTTTGACACATGTTCTCCTTCGAACGCGATAAAAATAAGCGTCGACCCAAACGAAGTCGGTCGACCGACGGCGGCGCGCTCGTCGCGTTTCGCGCATGCGCCGGGACGGTCGAGGCGACGCGAGCCGTTTCAACCGTCAAAAGACAAAAGTTCGAACTAACTTTACAGGATACCCGAGTTTTCCAAAAGAGCAAGAGGCGCGAACCGCAAAATCGTCGTCAATAGCGCCGTCGTATTAATTATAGCGCCGTCGCGGCGCCCACGGCGTCGACCGCCGACGCGGCGCGGAGCCCATTTTTACCGGGAACCCGCGTTTTTCGCCGACCGCGCCGCTCGACGCGCCTCGGGAAACAAAAAAATTCGAAAAAATTCCGTTTTTTTTCGTCTCGAACGCCGTCGAAGCGGGCTCTTTTTCGGCGGTATGCGAAAACTTCGGGAAGATAACGCTTTTTTTTTCAAAAAATCGAGAAATTTTTAAAAAATTCCAATTATTCCGTCGCCGTCGTCGCGACGCGTCCATTTTTCCTGTTTTTTTTCAAAATAAACGCAAGTTCCAAAGCAAAACGACCGACCGAAACCCGCCGCCGCGCTCCGTCAATATCCGCTCATCTTACCCAATCTACGTCGCCGTCAAAATCAATTCAATCACTCCTTTCGGCTCAACCGCTACATACGGTCGTTTTCGGAAAATTAAGACGTTTAGCGCCGTCGTTCCCAGCGGTAAAATCTCCAAATCCGGTTAAAGTCCTACGAAATATTTTTACGATACTGTTACCGCTTAGGACTTCGGTCAACCTTTCACATCAACGGAAAAAAAGAGGTAATCAGGGATGAAACCTTATTTTCAACGCGGAATCGCGCTTGGCGCGCTCTTGGCTCTCGTCGTCGGCGGCGGGTGCAAAGTCGGTTCCGATTATCAAAAGCCGAACGCGTCGGCTCAGCTGAACGAGTCGTTCGCGCAAACCGAGGCGGACAAAGTTCAAGAACAAGTCGGCGCCGACGTGTCGAGCTGGTGGTCGCAGATTAACGACGAAACCTTGGCGCAACTGACGAACGAAGCCGTTTCCGGCAACCTGACCCTGCGCGAAGCGATGTTCCGCATTCAGGCGGCCCGCGCGGCGCTCGGTTCGACGAACGCGAATCTTCTGCCGCAGGTCGCTCAGGAAGGATCCTACACGCACCAAACGGCTCAAGGTCATTCGCAAAGCGTTTTCGCGACGGCGACTTCGATGGCTTGGGAAATCGACGTGTTCGGCCGAATCCAACGCTCGATCGAAGCCGCGGAAGCGGACATGGAAGTTCAACGCGAACTGTATCGGGACGCCTACGTTATTTTGATCGGCGACGTCGCGCAAGCCTACGTCGACGCCCGCGCGTGCCAGGATCAGATCCGCGTCGCCAAGATCAACATCCTCGTCCAGGAGTACATCGTCGATTACGTGAGAATCCACCGCGAAGCCGGTTCGATGTCCGCGCTCGACGAATACCGCGCTCTCGGCCCGTTGCACAACACCCGCGCGACGCTCGTCGCGTTGGAGACGCAATACCAGCAAACCTTGAATCAGCTGAGCATTCTCGTCGGACGTCCCCCGGGGCGCGTCGACGAAATGATGGCCGACGCTCGTCCGATCCCGGCTCGCGAAGAGCTCCGCGAATACCTGACCAGCGACGACTTGACGCAACTCGAACGGTTCGTCGAAAAGATGGGCGAGTTGCTCCTGGAAGACCTGCTCGTGCCTGAAACGCCGGATCAGATCCTCGTCGGCATCCCGGCCGACCTGCTCCGCCGCCGCCCGGACATTCGCGCCGCGGAACAACGGATCATCGCGCAGAACGCTCGCGTCGGAGTCGCCGTCGCCGACCTTTACCCGATGTTTACGCTCAGCGGCTCGTTCGGGCTCCAAGCGAACTCGTTCTCGAACATGTTCGATAGCGACTCGATCGTCGCCGGCGTCGGCCCGGCCTTCCGTTGGAACATTCTCAACTTTGGGAAGTATCGTTTCAACATCGAAGCGCAACGCTTCATGCAGGAAGAGCTGATCGCGACGTACCGCCAAACGGTCTTGAAGGCCGCGGAAGAAGTCGACAACGCGTTGGTTACCTACGTCAACGAAAGCGGACGCAACGCCACGTTGGCGCAAGCCGTCGACGCGTACCTGAAAGCGTTGCACAAAACCTTGGAGCAACGCCAGGGCGGGATCGCCGACATCCAGCCGATTTTGGAAGCGGAAGCCGGTTTGTTGACCAACGGCCTCCAATTCATCCAAAGCAAGGCGAACGCGACCGGCTCCGTCGTCCAGCTTTACCGCGCTCTCGGCGGCGACTGGTACACGAACGCCTCTTCCGCCCCGACCGGCCCGGCCGCGGCCGCCGTCGCCAACCGCGACGCGAGCTCCCGGGAAGCCGACGAGCGGGAAGCTCGCCTCGACGAACGCGAAGCGCGTCTCGCCGAACGGGAAGCGCGCCTCAACGAGCGCCGCGCGTCCAACGCCGACTTCAGAATCGCCGCGGTCGACGACGACGAACTCGAAGCGTCGCCCGAACTCGCCGAACCGGTTCTTTCGACGGTTGAGGACGGCTACGCCGACGAAGCGCTTCTCGACGGAAGCCTTCTCGCCGAATGATTCGCGACTTTCCTTTGATTTTCACCCGTTGATATTCACCCGTTGACAAGCGACTTTGATATTCACCCGTTGATATTCACCCGTTGACAAGCGACCTTTGGGCGACGCCGACGCGACGCCGCTCAAACCGCTTCGTTCCCGATCGCGGCGCCCCTTCGCGGAGCGTCCGAACGGGTTCGAGCGCTTCATCGTTGTTGAGCGTCTTTTGTCCGTCGACGCGTCGACGCGTTTTGGAGAGCGGTTTTCCCGTGAAACCGCGACGGCCTTTCCGAAGTCGGGCCGATCCGAACGCGCCGACGCGCCGTCTTTTCTTGCGCTCCCAACGGCGCCGCTCCTTGCGAAAGCTCGAAACCGGCGGTATAATCGGAAGCGAAGTCGCGGCGACGTCGCGATTTCTCCGCCGTTTTTCTTCCGTTTTTTTCCGACCTTTCGCATTCTCGTCGAGACTTCGCATGTTCCGCCGATCGCTCCGCCTCGTTTTATCGCTCGCCGCCGTCGCCCCGCTCGCCGCCGACGCGGCGCCCCCGTCGGTCGTTTACCGCAACCCCGTCGCGTCGCTCGAAACGCCCGGCGCCTGGCCCGATTACGGCTTCGGCGACCCGTTCGTTTTGCGCTTCAACGGCCGCTATTACCTTTACCCAAGTTCCCGCGACGACCAAATCGGCGTCCGATGCTGGAGCTCGACCGACCTGACGAACTGGCGCTACGAAGGCGTCTGCTGCGACGACCCGACTTCGAAAGGAGCCTACGCGCCGGAGGTTTTCCGTTGGAACGACGCGTTTTACGCGACGACGTCGCCGGCGGGCCAAGGCCATTACTTTTATCGCGCCGAGTCGCCGACCGGCCCGTTCAAACGCGTTTCGGAAAATTTCGGACTCTCGATCGACGGCTCCGTCTTTCTCGACGACGCGGACGGCGACGCCTATTTTTACTCCGCGGCCGACCCGGCGATTCTCGCCTATCGCATGACGGCGCCGAACGTCGTCGATCCGAAACCGATCCCGACCCGGGCGAACGCTCGCGGTTGGACGGAAGGCCCGAGCGTCTTTCGCGTCGACGGCGTTTATTACGCGACGTATTGCGGCAACCACGTTTTCAGCCGCGGATACCGAATCGACGCGGCCTCCGGAACGTCGCCGCTCGATTTGACGCCGCTCGCGGAAAATCCGATCCTCGTTTCCGCGGAGACCGAGCCGGTCGGAATCGGGCACAACTCGGTCGTCAAAGGGCCGAATCTCGACTTATATTACCTCGTTTACCATTCGCTGATCGGTCGCGGCGAAGTTCGCGGTTGGCCGGTTCGCGACGCCCGGATCGACCGGCTCGTTTTGAACCGCGACGTTCTTTCGGTCGTCGGCCCGACGCGGACGCCGCAAACGCTCCCGCTCCCGGACGTCGCCGCCTGGTTCGCGACCGACGCCGAACTCGCGCTTCTCGAAACGGTCGGGCCGGACGGTTCGCCGCGAATCGAAAACGGTTTTTTGCGCCTCGACGCCGAAAGCGCCGTCCTTTTGCGCGGTTCCGAACTCGACGGCGACTTCACCGCCGAATTTAACGTCGCGCTCCCGACGAAAACCGGACGGGCCGGAGTCCTTTTCGCCCGTCGGGACGCTCAAAATTTCGGCCGCGTCGAGATCGACGGCGCGACGAACCGCGTTCGCGTCGTTTTCGTCGTCGACGGCGAGGAAACGGCGATCGAAGCCGTTCCGCCCCCCGCGTTCGGCGAATCCGTCTCGTTCGCGTCGCTCCGCTCCGTTCAAATCGAGCGAACCGGCGACCGTTGGGCGTTTTACGTCGACGACCGCAAGCTCGCCGAACTCGAAAACGCCGCGCTTGGAAACGGGCGAATCGGTTATTTTACGTCGACGCCGGACGCCGTTTTCGGTTTCCTCGGCGCGACCGCCGCAACCGAAGGCCGAAGCGCCGCGCGACTCGCCGAACCGGTTCCCGGCTCCCTTTCGTTCGCCTACCGCTCGACGCTCGCCGGGCGCCCTCCCGTCGAAATTCAAACGTCGGACGGCAAACGTCGACGCGTCGCGGAAATTTCCCAAAACGACGCGCTCGAACTCGAAATCGACGTCGCCGAAGCCGGGCTCTACGACGCCGCGCTCCGTTATTCGACGGTCGAACCGACGCGAACGACGCTCGAAATCGCCGGTTCGCAAGTCGCCTCGACGCCGCTCGCTCCGACGCAAGACGGCGCTTTCGCGACGACGATCCGCCGCCGAATCGCGCTCCCCCGGGGAAAAATCCGACTCGCGATCGCCGCTGAAACCGGTTCGTTTCTCTTGTCGCGACTCGACTTAACGCCGAGCTCCGACGTTTCGCAAGCCGTCGACGTTTCCGCCGACTTCGACGCTTCGGCTTACTCCGACGGCGCTTGGGCGGTCGTCGACGGCGCGCTCGTTTCGCAGGGCGACAAACCGTTCGGCAAGCGGCTTTACGGCGACCCGAACGGCGGCGATTTCCGCGTCGACGCGACGCTCGAATTTCTCGACGAGCGCCCGAACGGCGGCGTCGTTTTCCGCGTTCAAAACCCGGCGCTCGGCGGCCCGAACGATTCGCCGAAGTTGGGAACCGATTTTTTCCAGGGCTACTTCGTCGGTTTCCGGCGCGACGCGATCTTTTTAGGGAAACACTCGTTTAATTATAAACAGTTGTCAAGCAAGGAGTTCCGTTTCGAGCCGAACCGGGCGTTCGACCTGCGGATCGAAGTTCGCGGCGCGGAGATCGTCGTTTTCGTCGACGGCGGCGAGGCGTTGCGTTGCGTCGACCCGGCCCCGTTCGTCGCGGGACGCGTCGGCGTTCGCGTTTGCGACGCGGCGTTGAAAGTCGAACGGCTCCGCGTCGAGCCGCTTTGACCGCCGTCTTTCCGATTCGCCGCCGTCGATCCGTTCGTTTTCCGGCCGGTCGACGGCGGTTTCTTTTTTCGCGTCTTTCTTATTTTCTCTCGACGCCGCGTTTTCGCCGTTTTTCCCGCACTTTTCTCTTTGCCGAATCTAACTATTTTATCAAAATTTGCAAAATCCTCCAATTCCACCCTTTTATTTTTATCGTTTTATCTTACAATATCGTTAGAGTCGGAACGTTCGCGCCGCGTTTGAGCGGACGGACGCGCTTCGGCGCTTCGACTTGTTTTTCGACGAAACCACAAAATTTCCCCCCTATATTAATGATAAGGAGAACAGCATGAAACGACGCTCGTTCGCTTCGTCGCTCCTGGCCGCGGCTCTTTGCGCGTCCGCGCCGCTCTCGGCGCCGCTCTTCGCGCAAGACGACGCCGCTCCGGCTCCGGAACCGACGAAACTGCTGCGTTACCCGGACGTCTTCGAAAACCAAGTCGCGTTCTGCTACGCCGGCGACATTTGGAAAAGCGACCTCGACGGCCAAAACGTCGTTCGCCTCACCGCGCACGCCGGGCAGGAACTCTTCCCGAAATTCTCGCCGGACGGCAAATGGATCGCGTTCACCGGTCAATACGACGGCGACGACCAGGTCTACGTCGTCCCGTCGACCGGCGGCGAACCGCGCCAACTGACGTACTACCCGACCCCGTTCGCCTCGGCTCCGCGTCGCGGCGTCGAAGCGCAAACGCTCGGTTGGACGCCGGACGGCAAGCAGGTGATGTTCCGCTCCAAACGCGATTCGAACTCGGTCGACTCGCTGACGAACATTTACCTCGTTTCGGTCGACGGCGGCCTTCCGACGAAGATCGGAACCCCGGTCGCCGGCGCGGGCGATCTTTCGCCGGACGGAACGCGCCTCGTTTACTCGCCGCTTTACCGCGACTTCCGCCATTGGAAGCGTTACGAAGGCGGTTGGGCGCAATATCTGACGATCTTCAATCGCGAAACTAAAGAATTTGCGCAAATTCCGACGACGCCGCGCACCGACCGCGACCCGATGTGGGTCGGCGACCGCGTCTACTTCGTTTCGGACCGCGACGGCACGCTCAACCTTTACAAGTACGTTCCGGAAGAAGTCGAAAACCCGATCCAAAAGCTGACCGACTCCGAAACCTGGGACGTTCGCTGGGCGTCGAGCGACGGCAAAAGCCAAATCGTTTACGAATACGGCGGGGAGTTGCGCGTTTACAACGTCGAATCCGGCGAAACGCGCGAACTCTCGATCGTCGTTCCGCACGACGGGTTGGCCGCTCGACCGAAGCGCGTTTCCGTTTCGGATAAAATCGAATCTTACGAGTTGAGCCCGAAAGGCGAGCGCGCGCTCTTCGTCGCTCGCGGCGACGTTTTCACCGTCCCGTTGGAAAACGGCCTTGTTCGCAACTTGACGCAAACTTCCGGCGCGCACGAACGTTGCGCGGTTTGGTCGCCGGACGGCCGTTGGATCGCGTTCGTCTCCGACGAAACCGGCGAAGATCAGGTTTACGTCGTCGATCAAAAGGGCGAAAACGCCAAAATTCAACTCACCGACGCGGCGAACGGCAAGCTCGATTCGCTCGTTTGGGCCCCGAACGGTTCCGCGCTCTCCTTCCGCGACTCGCAAAACCGCCTTTGGGCGCTCCTGTTGCGAACGGAAGACGACGGAACGCCGAGCCGCGACAAGCTCGTCGAAGTCGTTCGCGACAAATACGCCGGATTCCCGGACGCCGCTTGGTCGCCTTGCGGCCGTTACCTCGCTTACGCGGTCAAAACCGAAAACGAATACCGCGCGATCTCCGTTTGGGATCGCGAAAACGGCGAGTCGATCCGCGTTACCGACCCGACGTTCGACAACGGTTCCCCGACCTGGTCGCAAGACGGCGATTGGCTCTTCTTCGTCGGGCAACGCGAATTCCACCCGCAATTTAGCTCGATCGAATGGAACTTCGCGGGCGACCGTTTCGACGGCGTCTTCGCGATGGCGCTCCGCAAGGACGTGAAAAATATCTTCGCGCCGAAAAGCGACGAAGCCGAAGTTAAGGAAGACGTCGACGAAAACGCCGACGCGCAAGCCGACGAAGCGGAAAAAGAAAACGACGAAGCGAAAGAAATCGACTTCGACGGAATCGAAAGCCGCGTCGTTCGCCTCCCGATTTCGTCCGAAAATTACGGCGGTCTGAGCGCCGCGAAAGACGTTCTTTTCTTCGTCCAAACCCCCGCCTCGTATTACGGCCGCGGCTCGGACGGAAAAGCCGTTCTGAAAACGTTCGACCTTAAAACGTTGAAAGTCAACGACTTCGCGTCGGGAATCGGCGGTTGGGCCGTTTCGGCGGACGGTTCGAAGATCCTCGTTTCGCAAGACGGTTACAAAATTTACGACGTCGCGCCGACGGCGGGCGCCGCGAAAACGTTCTCGACGAACGGGCTGGCGGTCGACCTGAATCCGCGCGAAGAATGGAACGAAATTTTCGAAGAAGTTTGGCGGCGCTTCCGCGATTACTTCTACGTCAAAAACATGCACGGCCTCGATTGGAACGCCGTCGGCGAACAATACCGCGCGCTCCTTCCGCACGTCGCGCACCGTTCCGACTTGACTTACGTCCTCACCGAAATGATCGGCGAGCTGAACATCGGGCACGCTTACGTCGAAGGCGGCGATTACGTCGTTCCGGAACGTCCGGTTTGCGGTCTCCCGGGCGCGCTCTTCGAACTCGACGCCGAAAAGAATCTTTACCGCCTGGCGAAGATTTACCGCGGCCAAAACGAAGAGCCGAAATATCGTTCCCCGCTGACGGAAGTCGGCGTCGACGCGTCCGAAGGCGATTACGTTTTGGCGATCGACGGCGAAAAACTGGCCGGAAACGACAACCCGTATCGTCTCCTGCAACACAAAACCGGACAAGTCGCGCTGACGTTGAGCAAAGACGGCTCCGAAGAAAACGCTTGGACGACCGTTTACGTCCCGTTGACGTCCGAAGATTCGCTCCGTTACCTCGATTTCGTGCTCGAACGCAAAAAACGCGTCGAGGAAGCGAGCGACGGCCGACTCGGGTACGTGCACATTCCCGACATGGGCGGCGAAGGCGCGTACGAGTTCATCAAGTGGTACTATCCGCAACTCCGCAAGGAAGGGATCGTTATCGACGACCGAAACAACGGCGGCGGCAACATTTCGCCCTGGATCATCATGCGGCTGAACCAAAAACTCCTCGGAACCCGATTCGCGCAGGTTCGCGAAACGCCGACGACTTACCCGACCGTCGCCTGCGACGCAAAACTCGTTTGCCTTATTAACGAAACGAGCGCGTCGGACGGCGACATCTTCCCGTATTACTTCCGCAAATCCGGGCTCGGCAAGCTGATCGGAAAACGCAGCTGGGGCGGAGTCGTCGGGATTTCCGGACGCGGCCCGCTGACGGACGGCGGCGCGGTTTACGTCCCGCTCAGCGCGACGAACGACGAAACCGGCGCTTACGTCATCGAAGGACGCGGCGTCGAGCCGGATATCGAAGTTTGGCAAGATCCGAAAGCGGCGCTCGAAGGACGCGACCCGCAACTCGAACGCGGCGTTCAGGAACTCCTCGCCGAACTCGAAAAAGACCCGCGACGCCAACCGCAACGCCCGGCCGATCCGGACAAAAGCAAAGGCGCCGTCGAGAATTACGCGAAGTAATCCCCGGTCGTTTTCTCCGCTTCGTCGGCGCTCGCTCGTCGGGCCTGACGACGGTTAAGCTCGAAAAAGACGTCGAACCGCAAGTTCGGCGTCTTTTTTTGTCGCCGCGACGCCCCGGGGCTCCGCTCCGCCGTCCGTTCCCCGACGCTTCGCTTCGACGCGTTCTTCCGCCCCGTCGTTCGGCCGCAAGAAATAAAAAACGCGCCGAGTCGTAAAACTCGACGCGTTTTCGCCGGTTTAACCGCTTCGTTCCGTCGGAACCGACGGGCGAAAGCCGAAACGGCGCGGTCGGCGTCAGGAGCTCGAACCGCGGGATTCGCTGAACGGAACGTCGACGCGTTCGCCGACGTCGACGGTCTTTTCGGCGCCGCTCGTCGTAACTTCGACTTCTTCCGGCGTCGTGTTCATGCGCTTGAATTTCAGGTCGACTGTGTCGCAAATCGAAGCGCTGTGCTCGGCCAGTTTTCTGTCGAATTCGGCGCGTTCGGTCGGATCGGTCGGTTGCGCGCCTTGCAGTTCGGGCGGAAGTTCCGGAACGTCTTCTTTCGCGACGGTAACCTTGAACTTGCCGACCGGGGCGCCCGGGAATTGCGCGTCGGTTTTGATTTCCGCGACGCCTTGAGCGTTCGTCTTGCCGCCCATCGTGAAGCGGACTTTCAGTTCCGGGTCGTTCAACATGACCGACGCGCCTTCGAGCGGCTTGCCGTCTTGGATCACCGTAATTTTAACCGGATACAAATCGGGCAGGTCGGCCGGTTTTTTCGGGCCGCCGCACCCGACGACCGCCGCCAACGCGACCGCGCCGAAGAACGCGAACAACGTGTTTTTCATCGTCAAACTTCCTCCAAATCAAAGAACGTCGGTTTCGCCGCCGCTGATCGAGCCGAGCGCGCCCCAAACGCCGTAGGGGGACTTGCCGGAAATCGGGCCCTGGCACGGAACCGCTTCGTTGTCGCGACCGGTGATGTTCGTCGAAATCGTTTCGCTGATGAACCGAACCGAACCGTCGAGCATCACGGCGTTGACGCCGCCCGAGTGGTTCGACGAAGCGGAAACGATCGCCCAAACGCCGTCGCCGGCGCCGTTCGAGCAACTCGGGCCGTTCGGCGGGAGAACCGTAACAAAGCCGCCGGTAACCGGACGACCGTCGCCGAACCAGTGGCCGCGCCAGCTGGCTTCGGAACCGCGCGGCATTTCGCCCGGGTTGTCCGTGCTGCGAGCGTCGTTGTAGCAGCTCGAAGCGCTCGACGGACGAACCGGATAGACGCCGCCCTTAATACCGGTGTAACCGTTCGTGGTCATCGGGTTCGTAACGGTTTCGCTAGCCGCGATCGTGTTGCTCGTGCCGTCGGTAACCGAAGCGAGGCTTTTGAACGCGCCGCACCCGAACGCGCCGCGGCGGGAGCAGTCCCATTCGGCGGTCAGAGGATAAACGGGGCTGTTTTGGCTTCCCTGGTTCGCGTCGATGCAGTCGCCGTAGCAGACGACGTAATTCGTGCGGGCGCCGCCGTTAAGACCCGGTTGCGTCGCGTTGCCGTCCGACGGGCAAAGCACCGCGGAAACGACCGTCGCCAACCCGGTGAACGTCGAACCGTCGGGCATCGGCGCCGTGTTCCCTTCCCAAACGTGCGGGCGACGATTGTAGATCGCTTGGTAAAGCGCTTGTTGTTCGATGTACGGGAAGATTTTGAAGGTCGCCGACCAGTTGAACGTGTAGCCGTCCCCGCCGTAGACGGCGTCGCCGACGCACCAGCTTTGCGCGGCCGGCATCGCCCCGTTCGTGTCGTGGTAGTTTTGAATGCCGAGACCCCATTGTTTGAGGTTGTTCGTGCACTGCATGCGGCGAGCCGCCTCGCGAGCCGCTTGGACGGCCGGAAGCAGAAGCCCGATCAAAATACCGATGATCGCGATAACGACCAAAAGTTCGACGAGGGTAAAACCGCGCAGTTTACCCCCCCCCCCCAGTTTAACAGAATTCGTCATTGGAAAAACTCCTCGAATGCAAAATAAAAAAACGCCGCCGTTTCCGGCGACCGTCGGCGGCGGACGAGCCGACCGCGCCTGTCTCGTCGAACGCTTCAACGAAACGTTCGTTTTTCAAAACGCCGTTCGACTTTCGCCGAAACGGAGTCAATTTCGCCCGCGACCGTCGAGAATCGACGTTTCCGCCGTCCGCAAGCCCGGGCCGCGTCCCGTCCAGTCTAACGCAAAACGCGAACAGCGCTAGGGGTTGGACGCGCTTTATTACATAAAAATTCGACAAATTCCTCGTTTTTCTTAAAAAAATCGCGTTTAATCGTTAAAATCAGCGCCGTTTACCGCAAGTCGGCCGCTAAATCCGAGAAATTACGCAAAACAGAAAAGACGCGCAAGAAACGCAAAAACGTCGCGTCCGAAAACGCGACGTTTCGCAAGTCGACCGAAGCGCTCGACTTATTTTACTTCGACGTCGACTTCGTCGCGAGTCGAGTCGCCGAGGTCGAACGTTTCGGCGACTTTGCCGTCGGCGACCGAGACCGTCAGCGGCGTTTTTTCAACGTCGCCAAATTCCGTCGCGACAAGCGAATAACGCTTAAACTGCGCCGCTCCGCCCCCGTTTTCGACGGCGACGTTCCACTTTTCAAGCGCGGCGGGATCGCCGGTCGGCGGCGGGCCAAATTCGCCGTAATCGATCTCGTCTTTCGCGGCGACGACGACTTTGTACTCGCCCGAAACGGCGCCTTTGAATTTGCCGTCGGTTTTCATTTCGGCGACGCCGTTCGCGTCCGTTTTTCCAACCGCGACGTAGCGGCCTTCGTCGGCGGGAATCATCGTGATATTCGCGTCGGCGAGCCCTTTGCCGTCGACTTTAAAGGTCAGCGTCGTCGCGACCGGTTTCGGCATTCCCTCCGGAAGTTTTTCGCCGCCGCACCCGAGCGCCGCGACGAGCGCGAGCGCCGCCGGGATCGCGACGCCCGTTTTCCATGTCGATTTCATTTTTTCCTCGATCAACTCCGTTCAATATTAATAAGAGAACGCGAACGGGCGCCGCGAAACAACGCCGCCCGTTCCCACGTTAAGCGTCATTGCGAGACGGTTTCGCCGCCGGCCGGGGTGCCCATCGCGCCCCAAACGCCGAAGAGACTCTTCGCGCGGCCGAGATTTTGCGCTTCCGTCAGATAGGAGCCGCAGTCGATCGTTTCGCTGACGAAGCGAACGGAACCGTCGACCATCGCCGCGTTGACGCCGCCGGAGTGGTTCGACGAGGCGGAGACGATCCCCCAGTTGTTGTCCATCGTGCCGTGAATGCAGCTCGGCGAGTTCGGCGGGAAGACCGTGTTGAACCCGGTAACCGCGATGCGTCCGTCGGCCCAACGGGCGCCGCGCCAGGCCGCCGCCGGGGTGAATCGGGCCGTGTCGTAAGAAGTCGTATCGTCGTCGGCGCGGGAGTTGAAGCAGTTCGAACGCGACGCCAGATTGCTGTCGACGCTAACGACGGAGGTCGCGCTTCCAATGCCGAGGACGCCGCTCTTCACGCGCGACGAGCTGCCGGAATCGCAGGAAACGAGCTCGCTGGCCAGGAGCGTGTTGCTCGTTCCGTCGGTCGCGTTCGCCATCGATTTCCAGGCGAAGGGGTTGAAGAGCGAACGCGGCCGCACGTCGCTGGCGGTCGTCCAATCGCTCAGACATTCGCAGTCCCACATGCCGTCGCCGCGAGAAAGCGCGATGTTCGTGCGCCAAATGTGAGATTTGTCCGGAGACGGTTGCGACGAATTGCCGTCCGACGGGCAGAGATACGCGGAAATCTGGACGTCGAGAACGCCGCCGTCCAAATCGGTCCACGGATCCGGGGTGCCGGTCGTCGCCGACGCAAGGATCGCGTTGTACGCCGCGTTTTGTTCGACGAACGGAAGAACCGCGAAGCAGATCCCGTACCCGGTGTTCGTTCCGGCGTTGTCGACCCCTACGCTCATGCGCCCGTAAGATCCGGCCGTGCAGCGCGACGCCGGAAGTCTACCGTTCACGTCGTGATAATTTTGCACCGACAACGCGAACTGTTTCAGCGTGTTCGTGCATTGCATGCGACGCGCCGCTTCGCGCGCCGCTTGGACGGCCGGAAGCAGAAGCCCGATCAGAATGCCGATGATCGCGATAACGACTAAAAGTTCGACGAGAGTAAAGCCGCGCAGCTTACCCCCCCCCCCCCGCTTCCCACGTTCCCAAAGCCCCCCCCTCCCCAAAGCAACCCTACAAAAAAAAAACACACAC
>CAZIJJ010000024.1:27609-49572 GCA_964539525.1 uncultured Planctomycetaceae bacterium
AAAACCGCGTCGTTTCCCCCCCCCCCCCAGTTTAACTTCTTGGCAGAGTTCGTCATTTCGAAAAGCTCCTCGAAATAAAAAAAACGACGCGTCGACGCGGCCCCCGGCGCGCGCCGCAAGCCGTCGACGCTCCAACGCCCCCATTTTACCGCGAAGCGACAAAAAACGCAAGGAACCCCGCCGCGATTTTTTCCCGTTATCGTTCGAAAATCCTCGTTATTTTTTACGCGACCGCCAAAATCGACAAAAACGACGCGACGCCGGAACCGAAAACGGCCCCGGCGTCAAAATTCGACGCGTCAAACTTTACCGCGGATCACAGCGCGACGCGCAACGCCTCGTAAGCCGGCGCGGCGAGCTCTTCCGGCGTCTCGACGACGTTGACCGGCTCCCCGGCGAGCCAATTTTCGAGAACCCAAGCGACGCGCGGCAACGTCGATTTCGACATGTCGGCGCAGATCGACGGCACGTCTCCCGGCCAAACGATCTTCTTCGTCGGGTGCAGACGGCGCAAGCGGTCGACGAGCTTCCACTCGGTGCCGATCGCCAACGTCGTCCCGTCCGCCGCTTTTTCGACGACGTCGATCAACTTCGTCGTCGAACCGTGTCCGTCCGCGGCGTCCGTAACCTCGAACGGCGATTCCGGGTGCACCCAAACTTGCGCGTTCGGTTCCTCGGCTCGAATCCTGCGGATCGCGTCGACCGAAAAACGCTGGTGAATCGGACAGCAACCGTCCCAAAGAACGACGCGAGCCGCTCGAATCGCTTCGACGTCGAGCCCGCCGCGCGGTTCGCCCGGCTTCCAAACGACGATCTCCTCCGGCGCGACGCCGAGCGCGAGCGCGGTCGTCCGCCCCAGTCGCGAATCCGGCATAAAGAGCAGTTTCGGCCGCCGTTCGAACGCCCAACGCACGATTCTTTCCGCGTTCGCCGACGTGCAGACCGCGCCGCCGCGGGCGCCGCAAAACGCTTTCGTCGCCGCCGACGAATTGACGTAAGTAATCGGCGTAAATTCGCTAAAATCAACGACTTCCGAAAGCTCGCGTTCCCAATTTTCCGCCTGTTCGACCGAGATCGCGTCGGCCATCGGACATCCGGCGGTCAAATCGGGCGCCATCGTCAACGCGCGGCGCCCCGAACGGGCGGCGATTCTTTCCGGTCGGTTCAACAGGATATCCGCCGTTTCGAGCATAAAATAGACGCCGCAGAAAAGAACCGCCTCCGCCGACGCCTCCGCCGCTTTTTTCGCCAACGCGAGACTGTCGCCGAGAACGTCCGCCAGTTCGACGACCTCGTCCGGCGCGTAATAGTGCGCCATCACGACGAGCCGGTCGCCCGCTTCGGCGCGGACGGCGGCGATCCGCGCCCTGAGTTCGTCGTTCGTCAACTTTTCGTATTCGGCCAGCGGTCGCATCGTTCGATTCCTCTCGATCTTCGTTTTTCGTTTTTTCGATATTCGTTTTTTTCGTCGCCGTCGTTAATTAATAGTATAACGCGCGGCGCCGCGAAATAAAATACGAAAACAAGGCCGCGAAGACGCGTCGCGCCGAAAAATTTTCGCGCCGTCGTCGCGACCGTCAAACATTGCCCCGTTTTACTCCGCGACGTCGAACAGCCAGGTCGAAAGGTAGCGCTCGCCGCCGTCCGGAAGGAACGCGACGACGTTCTTTCCCGCGAACTCCGGTCGAGCCGCGACCTGCAGCGCCGCGAACAACGCCGCGCCGCCGGAGATCCCGATAAGCAACCCCTCGCGTCGAGCCGCCGCTCGCGCCGTCGCTCCGGCGTTTTCCGCCGAAACGGTTTGAATCTCGTCGACGACGGAACGATCGAAGTTCGCCGGAACGAAGTTCGCGCCGATCCCCTGAATCTTGTGCGGCCCGGCCTTTCCCTCGGAGAGAAGCGGGCTGGAATCCGGTTCGACGGCGACGATCCGAACGCCGGGTCGCCGCGCCTTCAAAAACCGTCCGACGCCGGAAACCGTTCCGCCCGTCCCGACGCCGGCGACAAACGCGTCGACGGCGCCGTCGAGATCGGCCCAAATTTCCTCCGCCGTCGTTCGGAAATGAACGTCCGGATTCGCCGGATTTTCGAACTGTCCCGGTATCCAAGCGCCGGGAATTTCGGCCTTTAACGCTTCCGCCTTCTCGACCGCGCCGCGCATTCCGAGCGCTCCCGGCGTCAAAACGACCTCCGCCCCGTAAGCGCGGCAAAGTTTCGCCCGCTCGACGCTCATCGAATCCGGCGTCGTCAAAATCAGCCGATACCCCTTGACCGCGGCGACGAGCGCGAGCCCGATCCCGGTGTTCCCGCTCGTCGGCTCGATAATCGTCGCGCCCGGCTTCAAAACGCCCGCCTTTTCCGCCGCCTCGACCATCGCCGCCGCAACGCGGTCTTTCGCGCTCCCGCCCGGATTGAACGCCTCGACCTTCGCCCAAAGAACGGCGTCCGTTTCGTTCAACCGCCCGACCCGCGCGAGCGGCGTCGCGCCGATCGTCTCCAACATCGTTTCAAAACGCATTTTTCCCTCCCGTCGGCGACTCGCGTCGTCGTCTCGATCTCGACTTTTTTCGAACGCGCCGCTCGCCAAGAGACGCCGCCGGGTTCGCGACGCGGCTTAATCTCTACCCGAACGGTTGTATTTCATTTTAACGCGACTTTCCCGTTCGTCAAGCGCCGGAACGAAAAAAAGCGCCGCGCCGCCCGTCAAACCAGCCCTTCGCGGAGATACCATTCGGCCGTCGTCGCAAACTGTTCCGCAAGCGGCGTTTCGAGCCGGACGCCAAGATCGCGCGCCGCCTTTTCCCCGGAGCAGATCCAGGGGCCGCTCAACGCTTCGATCGCCTTGTTCCAGTCGAGCGACGGCGTTTTTTTCGTGACGATTTTCACGATCTCGCCGTAAATTCCGGCGCCCAGCACGCCGACCGGCGGCGTTTTCGGCGTCCGCGTTTTTTTGCGTCCGTACGCCTTTTCAACGGCGGCGCCGTACTCCGAAAACCGAACGGGCGAAAACGACGTCGGGAAATAGATTCCGCGCCCGGAACACGTCGCGCCGCCGTCGATCGGGTCGAGACTCGTCGGCTCCGCGCGCTCTCCGCGTTCGGCCGCCGCGATCAAAACCGTCGCCAAATCGTCGACGTAAACGAACGAATAAAAGCGGTTAAGCCAACCGGGAACCAAAAAGACGCCCTGATTTTTCGCCATTTTAAAGAGCGGCGTCGACGCGGCGTCGCCGGGGCCGAAGACGTACGGCGGCCGCAAAATCGTCGTCGGCGTCGCGTCGGCGAAACGCAACAGCTCGCGCTCGCCGGCCAACTTGCTCCGCCCGTACGGCGAAACCGGATTCGGGACGTCCGTTTCGCGCTTCAAACGCCGCCCGTCGAAAACCCGCTCCGCTTCGGAACCGTCGCTTTTCGGCGCCGGGCCCGCGCCGGCCAACGAAGAAACGGAAACCAACGTCGGGGCGTTCCCGCCGTTCGACCGGGCGACTTCGGCGCAAACTTCGGCGACGTTCCGCGTTCCAAGGCGATTGACCGCGTCGAAATCGCCTCGCCGCAATTCTTTCGTCAGCCCCGCCAGATGAAAAACGACGTCCGCGCCCTCGACGCCGCGTCGGAGCGCCTCGCGGTCGTTCAAATCGCCGTCGACAAACTCGACGCCAAGCGCGTTCAGCCGCTTGCGATTCGATTTCTGTCGCGCCAAACAACGGACGCGCTTCCCCTTTTCGGTCAGCCGTTCCGCCAACCGTCCCCCGACAAATCCGGTCGCCCCGGTGATAAAAAACGTTTCGCTCATCCGTCGCCTCGTCGCCTCCGCGTGAAATCCAACGTCGTTCGCCGAACGCCAACGACTTCCCCTTTCATCGTCGTTTCAACGCGCGCAACTTTTGTCGAAACGCCGGAAAACGTTAGAAATTTATTTTTGACGCCGAAATCTTCTCCGCCTCGTTCGAACGCGGGCTCTCCAACCGCTTGATCCATTCCGGAACCGGAACGATCCTGCCGTCGGCGTCGACGGTCGCCAGCTTCGTTTTTCCAACGGCGAGCAGCTCGTCGCCGCGGAAAAGCCGGTACTCGTGTTCGAGACTCGCCCGGGTCGTTCGGACAACGCGCGTTTTCAGCGTCAGCCAATCGTCGTATCGCGCCGGTTTCATAAAGGAGCATTCCGCCTTGACGACGACCATTTTCGTCGCGCTCTCCTCGAGGTCGCGGTAACTGACGCCGGTCGCTTCGCGGAGCAACTCGGTGCGCCCCATTTCAAAATAGGTAAAATAATTTCCGTGATAAACGACGCCCATCTGGTCGGTTTCGGCGTACCGAACGCGAAACTGGATCGTTCCCTCGAACGCCTCCGCGCCGTTCGCGACGGCGTCCGCCGACGGAGCTTTCGTTTTTTCCGTTTTCTCCATTTTTTCCGATTCGCTCACTTCGTTTTCTCCTCGCCGTCGTTTTCGTCCGCCCCGTCGTCTTCTTCCTCTTCTTCGCTCGGCGGAACCGGGCCGCCTGCCGCGTCGAAGATCGCCAAAAGATTCAAAAGTCCGGCGACGACGGTAAAGATCGTCCCGACGTCGAGCCAGGAATGCAGATTCGCGACGATCTCGTCGGCGCTCGGCTGATTCGGACGCGTCGCCGCTTCGCTCGAGATCCGCGGAGGCGCGAACGCCGTCGTCAAAACGCCGTCGCCGTCCGCCGGATTGCGCGCTTGCCAAATCGCCGGGATCGCGACCGCGCCGATCGCCGCCTGCGGAATGAAATAGAGCCGCTTGTCCCCCTGCCGCCAGGAAGCGTACACGTTTCGAGCGATCAAAAGCCGCCGCGCCGACTCGCCGTTCGGCGTCGCCTCCCAATACGAGCCCATCCAAAGCCCGGCGAGCAGAATCGGCCAAATCGCCGCCGCAAAAATAATCGCCTTCGCGCGGCGCCCCTGCCGCCAATGCCCGAGCCCCGGAACAAGCCAGGCGAGAAAGCCCGCCAACCAAGGATTTCCCAGCTCGACGTCGAAACGCTCTTCCTTCGCGCCCCGCTTTTTCGCGACCGTTTTCTTTGTCGTCGCTTCGCTCATTTCGCCCCCTTTCGCTCCCCTTTCTCGTCCGTTTTCGGCGTTCTTCTCCGTTTCGCGCCGCTCCCGCGACGCCCGTCGTCTCTATTATAACGCGTTTTCCGTTCGACGGTAGAGCCCGAAACGCCCCGACAAACGGAAAATTAGCGCTCGAAACGCCGAATCGCTCCGCGACGACCGAAAAAAACGCCGAAATTTTGTTAAAAAAGCGAAAAAAAAACGTTTTTTTGCCCGCGAAACGCCGAACTCGTTTTTTTCTCGACAAAGGACGGCGGCAAGGACTCGACAAACGCCCCTTCGTTCGGTATAATAGAGAAAAATCGGCGTCGGAATCGCAAAACGCGCCGTCGCTCGACGCCGTCTCGCGTCGGGTCGGCCTCTTCGTGAAAACTCGAGTCGAAAATTGGAAAACGCGTCATGAAAGAAAAGCGTTACGGATACGGGCCTTGGGAATACCGCTACATCTGCAAAAGTTGCGGACACGCCGTGCGCGCGCCGAAACACGCGTCGCCGTGCAGCGTCTGCGGCGGAGAGTTCGGCCCCAAAATTTCCGTTCGAAAACTTTATCTCGAGGCGGAAAAGCCTTACGAGATCATCGAAGTCGAATACGTCCTCAAAAAGACGATCTTCGAACGCGTCAAAGAAGCGTTCGGCTTCAAAGTCGCGCCGCGTTACGGCGTCCGCGAGGAAAAACGGCGTCCGAGCCGTCGCTGGCGTTGGCAGACGCACGCCGAAGTCGAGGAAGAATCGGGCGTTATGCGCCACGAAGATTTCCTTTAATCGCGCCGGAACGCGTCCGCGTCGACGGGCGGCAAGATCTCGAAACGCGCTCGTCCGTTCCTCCGAACGTCGGAAAAAACGACCGTTCCGGGTCGGCGACGCTTTTTTTCGTCTTCCCCCCTTGTCGCCGCGTCGAGAAGCGCTAGAATGAGGGGGAAGTCGTTTCGGGGCGTGGCGCAGCCTGGCTAGCGCATCTGCTTTGGGAGCAGAGGGTCGCACGTTCGAATCGTGTCGCCCCGACTTTTTCGCATCGAAAAGACGCGACGTCGCCGTTTTTCGCGGTCGGCGCCGCGTTTTTCGTTTTACGGGCGGTCGTTCGTTCCGCTCTCGGAAATCGGCAGCAACTCGTCGAGATACGAATTGATCAACCGCGCGCACTCCTTGCCGTCCATCGCGTCGATCACGGTCAAATTCAGCGCGTAAGCCTCGACGATGCAATAAAGTCGGGCCGCGACGAGCTGGGCGTCGCCGGGTCGCAACAGTCCGTTTGCCATCGCGTCGGCGACCAGGCGTCCCAGGAGAAAACGAAAGCCGAACGTATGGCGCCTCGCTTTGCGCCGCACGTCGCCGCCCGTCGATTTCAGCGACGTCAAATAGTCGAGCACGACCGTCAGGAAGACGCGGTTTTCCTCGAGGATTCTCGCCGTCAATCGCATGACGCGCCGAATTTTATCGACCGTCGACCAATCTTCGCGGTCGACGACTTTCCTGACCGACGCCGAAAGATTGTCGGTCGCCAGCTTGATCGCGTACACGAAGATCTGATCTTTGTCCTTAAAATACTTGTAAATCGACGTCCGCGAGACGCCGCACCGATCCGCGATCTTTTGATAGGTAACGCCCGCGAACCCTTCCTCGGCGAAAAGTTCGAACGCGCGTTCCAAGATCTCGACGCGCCGTCGAGAGTGATCCACCAACACCGTCATGTCGTTTCGCGCTCTTCGCGCGCTCTTTCGTTCTCGTTTTCGCGCCGCCGTTTCGTCGCGTCGAAAGACGCGGCGCGACATTTTTTCGTTTTTTGTCGTTAAAAGTCCGCAAAAATGGAAAAACGACGAGCGAAAGACGTTTCGTCCTTCGTCGCCGTTAGAACGCGACGCCGCCGCTAAGCGACGCCGCGTCGAGCGAACGCCGGCGCCCGATTTTGTCGGACGCCCGGTTTTTCGCGTCAGAGGGCCGCGTTTTCCTCGGCGTTTTCAAACGCTTTCAACGGGAAATCCTCCGGCTCCGGCGCCTCGCGTTTTTTCAGTTCGAGGAGGTAGTCTCGAACGGTCGTTCGAATTTCAAACGAGACGTCGGACGCGTCGTCGAGCTTCAAGATCGGAGCGCGTTCGACGATCTTCGTCCAAAGCGCGATCTCTTTTTCGAGATTTTCAAACGTTTTTTCTTCGTTCGTCAAACGCTCCATTTCCAGGCGTTGGATCTCGACGTAATTGGGATCCTGCTTCCGCAAAACGAGTTCGACAAAGTCCTTGGCCGGATAATCGGCGAACTTGCCCGCCTGCCGCGCCGCGTCGCGCTCGGATTCGGGGCTCTTTTCCCACGCCTCGACGAAAAGCCGCGCCGCGTCGAAAACGCCGTCGGTCGTTTCCGGAATAGGCGCCAAAGCGAACGGCGCGTTGTTCGCCATGAAGTGCGTCCAGGTTCGCAGGAGCGTTTCGGCGCCGTCGCGCGCTTCGGCGACTTTGCCGTCGTCGATAAGCTTGCGAATGTAAACGCCCGCTTCGTTCGCTCGACGCAACCGCTCGACGACGTCCTCTTCGCGCCGCGCCACGTTTTGGAACGCGTGCTCCAACGGGAAGGCGGCTTCGAGCTGGTCGAGCACGATCACGTACTTTTCAAGCTCGGTCGTCATTTCGCTTTGCATTTGCGGCAAATATTTCAGGTCGGCGAAATCCTCGCGATCTTCCAACAGCTTGCGCCACGACTCGAACGACGCGAGGAACGCCCGGTTCGCGTCCTCGACGCGCGCCGCTTCGAAGTAGTCGCGAGCCAGGCGCCGTTGCCGACGCGCTTCGCGCGCTTCCGGCGTTTGCTCGAACGCGACTTCGCGCTCGTGGAAGTCGGCGCCCATGATGTCGCGGAACATGCGGGAAAAACTCTCCTCTTTGCGAAGAGCTTCGATCTCGGCGACTTTGTCCTGCGCTTCGGCGCGAGCGTCTCCGGAGAGTCGCGACGCCAAAACTTCCGGCGTGATCGTCAGGAGCGACGACGCGCGGCCCCGCCATTCGTCAAGACGAGCGAAAAGCCCGCCGTAAGTTTTCGACTCCGAATCCGGCACCAAAAGCCGCGGCGTGCGCGCCAAATCGCGCCGATCTTCGTCGATAAACGACATGCGGAGCTCGTAAAGGTCGGTTCGCCAATTTTTCCACGGCGAGTCGTCTTTCTTTTCCTCGGCGTCGAGATACTCGCGCACGACGCGGGCGCCGAAACCGACGCGGCCGAGGTTGTAGTTCGTCTCCGCGTACGGATAAAGCACCGCTTCGTACATCGAGGCGCGTTGCTTGTCGTCCAGCTCGTTGAGCCAACGATCCCAAACGATCGTTTTGCGCGTTTCGCCTTCCGGAAGAGCCGCGACGATCTCCTCTTCGAGACGCGCCATTTCGGCGCTCGCCTCTTTTTGGATGTTCAGCGACGTTTTGCGGTACGTTCCGGGATTGGTTTTGTCCTCGATCGTCGTCGACACGTATTTGTTCGAGTACTCTTCCCACGCTTCCTGGGCTTCGCGCCACGCTTTCGCGCAGTTTTCCTCGTCGAAGACCGGCGCGTTTTCCTTATTCAACCCGCAACCGTCGATCTCCATCCACTCGGCGTAACGAATGCGGTTGAGCGGCGCGCGACCGAAAAACAGGAGGCGCGTTTCGTTTCCGATGTCGCCGCCGTGGTTTTCGTACAGGTTTTCGGCGTGTTTGTAGAAGTTGTAGCCGAAAAGCCAGTTGTCGCGGTTGCTCGGAAGCACCGGGATGTTGTCCAACCGCTCTTCTCTCGCGCGCTGTCGGGAAGCGAGTTCCTCGTCTTCGCGGAAGAGTCGGCGATACTGTTTCTTTTCGTCGGCGATCCCGATTTTTTGCGAAATCGTCCACCCGGCGCGCACGAAAAGCTTCGGCGCGTTCTGGTTGTGCGCCGTTCCGTCCTGCACGAACTCGAAGCCGCGAACGACCCAGCGGTAGCGCTCGCGGTAGTCGTCGAACTGCGCCGACGCGTTGTAAGCGAGCTTCCACCCGACGAAGTCCCAAATCGTGATGAAGTGGGGCTCGAGCGTCGTGATCTGATTCGCCGTCGCGACGACGGCGTCCCAGTCGGCGCGCTTCTCGTATTCGAGCGAACGGTTCCAGAGGAGCGAAATCGCGACGCCGCGCATCCCGAAGGTCGCCAACTTCATCGCGCTCCCGGCGGGGTCGATTTCGCCGAGTTTCGCTTCGGAAAGGCCTTCGTCGTTGCGGCGTTGCGCCAGGACGCCCCCTTCGCCGCCGCTGCGCGACGGGTTCCCCAGGATATACAGCGGAACGATCAGCGCCGCGATCGCGACGAGATAGAATATCTTGCGATAAAACAGTTTCTGTTGCGTCATTTCGCCACCTCCCGATTCTTAAGGATCGCGTACCCGACCGCGAACAACGGGATCGCGAAGGACGCGGTCGTCGTCATGTGCACGGCGACGGCGTTCCACGGCACGTCGTAACCGTTGGCGACGCAGTCCGCGTAGAAGTTGTAGTCGCTAAAGGACGGAAGCGCGAGTCCGATCACGCTCAGGAAGACGCCCGACACGCTGTCGAACGCTTTAATGAGGTGCGTCGAGAAAGTGTTCGACAAGTCGGACATCATGTTTTCGTGCGTAACGAGCCGGTTGAACGACTCGACGGGGCCTCCGCCGAGCGCCTCCAAGCGGGCGATCTCGACGAAAAGCGTCTTGCTGAATCCGGCGATCAGGATTCCGAACGTCGAGGCCATCGCGACCGGGCCACTCAAAAACGCGCTGAAAAGAACGCCGAACGAAATCAGGATCACCATTTGTTGCCAAAGCCCGAGGTACCCCTTCAGGAAGTTGGCGAAGACGGGGGCGTCCGCCGCGCGGAGGTAAAGGTCGGGCTCCGCGGCGCCGAAGTATTGCTGGCTGTCCAGGCACTGGAGCCAGATTTCGACTTTGCCGTCGACGACGAAATCGTCGAAGAGGTCGTATTTGTCCTTCGCGGGCAACTCGACGGCGGCCAAAGCGTCGAAGGAGGCTTCGTCCCCCATCTTCTTAAGGGAACGCGGACGCGCTTCGACTTTCGCCTTGTCGATCTCGCGGTCGACGAGGAGGGCTTTCGTCGTGTATTTTTCGGAGTTGAACACGTTCGTTTCGGCGGTCAACCCGGTCTTGGGGTTGCGGACGTACAGGGCGCCCATGATCGTTTTTTCGATGTTCCCCATGTGCGTGCGGAAGACGCTGATCGTCATTTCAACCGGCAGCCCCTGCGGGAAGCGCTCCGGCGTAACGCCGTCGAACGTCCAAATCACGGCTTCGTCGGAGGCGCCGGCGATATAGCTCCGGTACTCCCACTCTTCGCCGACGTTGATGCCGCGCTCTTTTTCGAACCCGTTTTCACCGCGGAACTTAATCTTTCCGTAACGCGGAACTTTCGCCTGCAACGCGCCTTGCGAAGCGCCGACTTTATAGCGAACGAGGTCGCCGTCGCCGACGCGCTCGATCGTGTGCGAGTGTTTGTTCTCTTCGAAGATCTGGATCGATCCGTCGGCGTACTGCTCGATCTCGTGCTTATGACCGTTGGCCAGGCGGGTTTGCCCCTTGGCGACGACGGTCGTCGGCGGGAGCGTCGACCAATCGGCTTCGGTCGTCGCGACGAGGTCTTCCGGGCCGACGACGTGCGTGTGGTTGAGCGTGTTCGACACGAAGAAATAACTGCAGACGGCCATCAGCGCCAGGATCGCCGTTCCGACGGCGGTCAATCCGACGACGCGTCCCAGGACGATTTCGCTCGACCGCACCGGCTTCGTAACGATCGTGTAGATCGTCTTCGTTTTGAAGTCGCCCGGGAGGCTCAGCGCGCTCAGGAAAAGAGCGAGGAGCAGGACGAGGTACGTCGTCGACTGATACACGAACGAAGCGCACAACCGCGCCGGGTCTTTGCCGTTCGGGTCAAGGAACCATCCGGCGAACATCAGGAGCGCCAGGAAGACGACGCACACAACGACGACTTTTTTACGGATCGATTCGCGGATCGTCAGCGACGCGATCGCCCGCGTTCGGCGCCACGAAAATTGGAACAGGTCGTCGAGAGCGCCGCGAATCCCGCCGAACAACGTCGGAAACGCTTGTTTCGGGCCCTTGCGGATCGTCAAAAATACGAGCGCGATCACCGCGGCGAGCGCCGCCAACGAGCCGACGGAAATCAGCCAGTTCAGCGTCGCCTTGCCGATCCACTCGAGATACGGAGGAATAGGATTCTCGATGATCATTGGGCGTTCTCCCCTCCGCGGACGCGCTTGCCCGGGTGAGCTTCGCTTTCCGCGATGATGTCGTGGAAGAGGTCTTCCAGGGAGGTCGTCGGGTTGCCGCTAAAGATAAGCTTCGCCTTGTCCTCTTCGACGATCTTTTCGATCTTGCGTTTCGCTTCTTCGCTGAGCCCGTCGACGCGAATTTCCGTTTGCTCGACGATTTTAAGCAGATCTTCGACGCGGCCGAGCTCTTTCAACTCGCCTTGATAAAGGACGCCGACGCGGTCGCAGACGTCCTGCACGTCGCCGAGCAGGTGGCTCGACATGATCACCGTTTTCCCCTGTTCTTTGAGCTGAAGAATAAGGTTCTTCATGTTGCGCGTCCCGATCGGGTCGAGCCCGCTCGTCGGCTCGTCGAGAAGGATCAAGTCCGGGTCGTTGATCAGCGCCTGCGCCAACCCGATGCGGCGGGTCATCCCCTTCGAATATTCGCGGAGTTGGCGTTTTTTCGCCGATTCGAGCCCGACCATCTGAATCAACTGCGCGACGCGCTGTTTGCGCACCGCCGCCGGGATGTTGAAGAGCCGCCCGTAAAAATCGAGCGTTTCCTCCGCGTTCAAAAATCGGTACAAATACGATTCTTCCGGAAGATACCCCAGGCGTTCGTTCTTCGCGACGTCCGACGCCGGGCGCCCGAGAATATTGACTTCGCCGCTCGTCGGGAAAAGCAACCCGAGAAGGAGCTTAATCGTTGTTGTTTTACCGGAGCCGTTCGGCCCGAGAAGACCGAAGATCTCGCCGCGTTTTACTTGGAGGTCAAGCGCTTTCAACGCGCGCACTTTTTGACGACCCCAAAAGTCTCGATAAGTTTTTGTCAGGTTTTTCGTCTCGACAACGACGTCGGATACGCTCTCCATAGGAATCGCCTCGCAATGACGGTGAAAAATAAAAAAAAGGCGTCAATCCGCGCGAACGCCGCGCCCTCCGCTCGAACCGTCGGATCGGCGCGTCGTCGCATTCGCAAAAAGTTCGCGGGAAAACGGCGCCGAGACGCCGCCCTGTCCTATTATTACTTATTTCGTCCAATTTGTCCACCGTCCCAACCCAAAAACGCCGCCCTTTTTTTCGGAGTCGACCGGGCGCTCCTCCGACAATCGCAAAATCCCGCAACCTTTCTCAACGCCCCGCGCGACCCGCAAAGTTTGACGTCCCGCCGATCTCCGCCGCCGAACGAACGCGTCGCGCCGATTTTAGCGGTAAATCGGGCCGTTTCGAGAAAAAGACGCCCCCGCCTTGAAAAAAAATCAACGTTTATTAAAATAAAGGACGTAACCGCGACAAAGAGCGAAATCGCCTCCCGCGCTCGCGGGCGCCGCGCAACCGCTCGCAACGAAAAAGGAAATCGCATGTCCGTCCGTGAATCGCTTCTCCAACGCCTCGCGCCGTTCGGCCAAGAACAAGTTTTGACCTTTTGGGACGAATTGACCGCCGACGAGCGGGACTCGTTGCGCGAGCAAATCGAAAAAATCGACTTTAACGAACTCGATCGCCTCTTCGAACACCGGTTCGACCCGCCGGCCGCCGCCGCGCTCGCCGAGCGCGCCGAAGAGCCGACCGCGTTCAAATTGAGCGATCTGCGCGACTTCGACGGCGCCGCCGATTCGCCGTTCCCGAAATCTCCGGCCGTTTCCGTCGAGAAAAAAGACGGCGAAATCACGCCGCTCGAAGCGGTCGCCAAAGGCGAAGAATACCTCCGCGCCGGCAAAATCGCGATCGTCGTCGTCGCCGGCGGCCAGGGCACGCGTCTCGCCTTCAACCACGCCAAGGGGATTTACCCCATCGGAGCCGTCTCCGGCGCGACGCTCTTCCAAATCCACGTCGAACGCGTCCGCGCCGCGGCCGCCCGCTACGGAACGCGCTTGCCGTTCTGCGTCCAGACGAGCCCCGCGACGCACCTCGAAACGATCGAATTTTTCAAAGAAAACAAGAATTTCGGGCTCGCCGACGAAGACGTTCTCATCTTCTGCCAGGGCACGACGCCGTCGGTCGACTTCGACTCCGGCAAGCTTCTCCTCGCGGAAAAAGGCCAGATCGCCCGCAGTCCGGACGGCCACGGCGGAATGCTCGCCGCGATCAACGCGCCGCAACCGGACTCGCCCCTCCCGACGGTGCGCGAAAAAGGCATTTTGACCGAGTTGAAAAATCGCGGCGTCGAGGAAATTTTCTACTTCCAGATCGACAACCCGATCGTCGACATTTGCAGCCCGGAATTTATCGGCTACCACGTCCTGAGCGGCTCCGAATTTGCGACGCAGGTCGTTCGCAAACAAAACCCGAAAGACCGCGTCGGCAATATGGTGATGGTCGACGGAAAACTGCACGTTATCGAATACAGCGACCTCCCGGACGCCGCGGGCGAACGCCGCAAACCGGACGGCTCCCTCGCGATCTGGGCCGGCTCGATCGCCGTTCACATGATGAACCTCGACCTGCTCCAAAGAAACGCGTCGTATTCGGGCTCGCTGCCCTACCACCTGGCGAAGAAAAAGATTCCGCACGTCGTTCTCGACCGCGACGCGAAAGACGAAAACGGCGCGCCGCTCTTCGGCGTCAAAATCAAACCGGAGGAAACGAACGCCATCAAATACGAAAAATTCATCTTCGACCTTCTCCCGCTCGCCAAAAACCCGATCGTCGTCGAGATCGAAGAGGAAACGAACTTCGGCCCGCTCAAAAACCATCCGCGCGAAGCGAAAGACACGCCGAAAACGGTGCGCGAACACATGACCGGTCTTTACCGTCGTTGGCTCAACCACCTCGGCGTCGAGGTCGCGGACGGAGTCGACGTCGAAATTTCGCCGCTCTTTGCGAACAACGCGACGGAACTCGCCGCCCGCTTGAAAGAACGCGACATGTTCCCGGCGTCCGGCAAAATCGAAACCTCCGTTTATTGGGGGCCGGACGCGACGAAGTAACCTTTCCCGGTTCGATCCTTAACTTGAAACGCCGCCGACGTTTGATCGCGTCGACGCGGCGTTTCGTTTATTTCTTGAACGACGGTTCGCCGCCGTTTGTTTGTTTTTCGTTTCACTAAAAATTTAATCAAAACTTCCCGCGATCATGTCCCAAGCCCCCGCGTCCGAACCGAACAAACCGACCGCGCAACGCCCGTCGAAAAAGCGCGTCGTTTCGAAAAAACACGCCTGTTGGTACCACTTTTGCCAAGGCGCGCTTTACCTCGGTTTGAAAATTTTCTTCCGGATCCAATACAAGAATTCCAAAAACGTTCCGAGCGCCGGCCCGACGCTGTTGGTCGCGAACCATCAAAGTTTCCTCGACCCGCCGGCGATCGGCTGCGGTTATTTCCGCATGACGAACTATCTGGCGCGAAAAACGCTCTTCAAATTTAAGCCGTTCGGTTGGCTGATCGACTCGGTCGACGCGATCCCGCTCGAAACGCAAGGTCTTGGCTATCAAGGAATTAAGGAGACGATGCGCCGACTCAAAAACAACGAGGCCGTCCTCATTTTCCCGGAAGGCCAACGCTGTTACGACGGCGAGTTGGGAACCTTCACGTCCGGTTACGCGACGTTGGCGGCCAAAGCCGGGGCGACGCTCGTTCCGGTCGCGATCGCCGGAGCGTTCGAGGCGTTCCCGCGCACGAAAAAATTCCCGTCTTTCTTCAAACCGCGCGTCCGCGTCGAGTTCGGCGCCCCGATCTTGCCCGCCGATTACGCCGGGCTTTCCGCCGACGAAATCAACGCGCTTGTCGTCGAACGCGTCGCGGAGATGTTCGAGCGGATCCGTCGTCGCCCGAAAAAATGATCGCCGACGCTTCGCGGCGCGGCGTAGAGCGGGACAGTTGAAACCCGCTCAAAATTCAGACGTCCGCCGCCGCGCCGTTTTCTTTTTCTTTTTCGCAAGCTTTTCCCGAAACGAACCCGACGCCGTTTCGGCGCGCCTTCCGCGGGACGGGTCGCTCGAAAAAAAACCGCGACGCCGACGCCTTCAACAAGCGTCGCCGTCGCGGAAAAAACCGTCGCCGTTAAAATTCGGCGTCGGGCCGCCCCGCGTTTATCACGGAGTCGGAATATCGACCGCCGCTTCTTTCGTCGATTTCGAGAACGTTACCTCGAGCGGCGAATTTTGCGCGTCTTCGTATTCGGCCGGAACGACCGAAGTCGTCTCGACGAAACGCGCGTCGAGAAGCGCCGGATTTTTCAGTTGCTCCGGCGTCGGTTGAAGCGGGTTCCCCTCTTCGTCGACGGCGCCTTCTTTCACCTGAATATCGACTTTCGTAACGCCGACCTTAAAAACGCCTTCCGGAACGCCGACGTAATCGCCGTGCGTGCGAAGCGCGGCGCGTCCTTTGGCGTCGGTTTTCCCGCCGACGGCCCATTTGCAATTTCCGTCGACGTCGACGAGCGTTACCGTCGCGTCGGCCAACGGCGCGCCGTCTTGCGTAACGACGATCGTCGCCGGGATCAGCTCCGGCATTCCATCCGGTTTCGGCTTTCCGCCGCATCCGACCGTCGCGACCAACGCGCAAACAAGCGCCGCGGCGACGCCTTGTTTTTTCGAGATCCGCATCGATTTTCTTCCTTTCGTCTTTTTATCCGTTGCGATTACAGGGTTTCCGTTTCGCCGCCCTTGACCGTTCCGAGCGCGCCCCAAACGCCGAACGGCGATTTGCCGCTCGTAACGCAGTTCGAAGTCGAACCGTTCGTGTCGATCGTGTCGGAAATAAAGACGACCGAGCCGTCGAGCCGCGCGCAGTTGACGCCGCCCGAGTGGTTGCTCGACGGAGCGAAAGCGCCCCAGCCGTTCGGAACTTCCCAACCGGCCGCGCACGAAGGATAGTTCGGCGGGAGAATCGTGTTGAACCCGGAGTAACGGGCGTGTCCGAAGCCGAACATGGCGCCGCGGTACCCGTCGTACCAACCGAGCGACCCGCCGGTGTAAGTTCTTCCGTCGTTCGAGTAAGTCGACTTATTGACGCACGGCGTCGCGTTGCCGGTCGCTTTGTCGCCGATCGAGCCGATAAGCACCAGACCCTTCAAGTTGTAACTGTCGCGCCCGACCGTTTCGCTAAACGCCAGGGTGTTGCTCGTACCGTCGGTGCAGGCGGCCAGCGAACCCCAAACGCAGTTGCCGAAGACGCCGCGGCGATACGGGCTTTTCGGGAAGTCCGTCAAGTCGGCGGCCGATCCGGTTCCGATGATCGAGTCGCCCATGTTGTCGCCCCAGCAGGTAAGATACGACTGACGAATGCAACCGTACGAACCGGAGCCGCCGGAGTCGGAGCTTTGCGTCGCGTTCCCGTCGGACGGGCAGGTCGTCGACGGAATCGGGCCGCCGCGGTTCGCCATTTTGAAGACGTCGAGGTGATACACGGCCTTGTTGGTCGTCGTCGAAGTCTCGTTCAGGAACTCGGCGTAAAGCGCTTGTTGTTCAAAGTACGGCAGAAGGAAGATGATCGCGCCGGCGCAGGCGGGCCCGCCGGAGGTTCGGTTCATCCCCAAAAACGTTCCGTTCCCGTACGGCAGGGAGCCGTTGTTCGAGTCGGCGTAATTCTGCAAAGCCAACCCGAGCTGTTTCAACTGGTTCGTGCACTGCATGCGGCGAGCCGCTTCGCGAGCCGCTTGAACCGCCGGCAACAGCAGCCCGATCAAAATGCCGATGATCGCGATAACGACCAAAAGCTCCACCAAAGTAAAACCGCGAAATTTCGAAGTTCGATTAAAAACGCGCGTCATAAATAACCTTTCGCTCCATAAAAGAATTTTACCCGGCTCGCGTTTTCTTCCTCGTCGATTCCGCTCCGCCGATCCGAACGAAAACGCGCAACCCCTCGCGACCGAACGCAAACGCTTGTCGGACGGGCGTCTCGCTTGTTGAAAACGAGACGAAGCGATCGCCGCTCGTCCGCGAACGTTCGGTCGCCGTTCATTATAGCGCCTCGACCGGGGCTAATCAACGCGTCGAACGGCTTTTTTTGCAAATTTTACCGATATCTTAAATTCGACAAAACCCCCAAAAACGTCGAAAAGCCGCCGTCGAGCGTTCGCCCTAAAAAAAACGGCGCCGCGTCCTTTCAAGAAACGCGGCGCCGGTTTTTCCGTTTTTTTCTTCGCAACGTTCGCCGATCAAACGATTTCCCGCCCTCGCCAAACGATCTTTTCGAAGTCGAAACGCCCGGTTCGGAACGACGCGCCGTCGAGAAGACCGAGCGGGCCGAACGTCGCCGGAACCAATCGGAAAAGCAGAAAATCCGCGTCGGCGCCGACTCGAAGAAAATCGACGTTTTCGCCGTCCCGCTCGTTCTCGTCGGCGTTGCTAAAGAGCGGGGCTCCGAGAAGCCGCGCCGGGATCGTCGTCGCCGACGGGTAAACTTCCGCAAGCGACAAACCCTCGATCGCCGCGACGTTCGCGACGCCGTGCGAAACCGGAAACGACGCGCAAGCGAGCAAATTCGCGTCGCCGGCCAACGTAACCTTCCCGTTCGGCTGGATTTCCAGCTCGCAAAGCTCCGTCTTGTACCGTCCGGGCGCGAAGCCGGAAAGGGGCGATTGGTCGCTGATAAGAACGATTCGGTCGAGCCCCTTCGTTCTCGTCAGGATGCGGACGAGTTGCGGCGAAATGTGAAAACCGTCGACGATGAGGCTCGCCGCCAACCGGTCGTCGGCAAGTTGACCGAAAAGGTAGTTTTCCCATTTCGGGAGCAAATGCCGCGTCGCGTTGCTCAGGTGCGTCGAAAGGGTCGCGCCCGCCGAAACCGCCTCGTCGATCTGCGCGCCGGTCGCGTTCGCGTGTCCGACGGCGACGACGACGCCCCGATCGCGCAAAAAGCGGACGAACTCCCCGGCGCCGGGATATTCCGGCGACAACGTAACCAGTTTCACGAGCCCGCCGCACGCGTCCTGAATCCGCTCGAACAACTCGCGGGAATACGGGACGCAAAAGCGTTTCGGGTGCGCGCCGACGGCGCCTTCGGCGGTCGAGATAAACGGGCCTTCGAGGTGGATTCCCCAAACGGTCGGGCGCAGGTCGGGGCGTTTGTCCAACGCCGACGCGATCCTCGCCGCCGCGCCGATCATCGTTTCCGGAGCGTTCGTCGTCAACGTCGGGCAACATCGGAAAACGCCGTCGCGCAACATTTTATCGAGAACCGCGACGACGCCGTCTTCGGAGAGCCCGACCGACGAAAACTCGACGCCGACCGCCCCGTTGACCTGGATATCGAAAAGTCCCGGCGCGATCGTCGGCAAGTCGCCGCAAGCGTTCCCGGCGTCGTCGAGCGTTTCGACCGAAACGATCTTTCCGCCCGCGACGCGAACTTCGACCGGCGCCGACGAGTCGACCCGGCGCCCGCGATACGTTCGGATCTCCGCTTGGGCCGCGGACGTTTCTTTCGTTTCCCCCATCGTTTTCGCCTCCCGATTTTTCGCGCTAACTCTTGTCGTTGAAAGAGAAGCGGCGAGCTTTTTTTTTCGAAACGTCCCGCCGCGCCGCTTGCGCCCGTCATTCGCGGACGACTTTGTCGATAATCGCTTTGTCGAAATAATTCGTCGACATGCCGGCGTCGACGACGATCTTTTGCGCCGCGATCCCGCTCGAACGCGGACTCAAGAGGAAGACCGCCGCCGCGGCCGCTTCGTCCGTTTGCACCGCCGACTTTCGCGGAATCGCCTGTTCTGCAAAGAGATACGAATCCAGGTAGCCCGGGATCCCCGCCGACGCCGACGTTTTCAGGAGCGACGGCGCGACCGCGTTGAAGCGGATCTGCGAAAACGCCGAGAACGACTTCGTCAAAAACGCCAACGACGAGTCGAGCGCGGCTTTGATCGGCGCCATGTAACCGTAATTTTCGCTCGCCATCCGCGTCGTCGAGATGGAAATAGCGACGACCGACGCGTTCGGCTTCAAAATATCGGCGAAGGCGCGGGCGATCTCGACCAACGAAAAGCAAGAAATGTCAAGCGCTTGCAAAAACGCGCGTTTCGGCGTCTCGTGAAACGGCTTCATCCCTTCGGAGTAATCCGCGAACGCGATCGAGTGCAACAGACCGTCGAACGAATCGAACTTTTCCCCGACCGCGACGCGAAGCGCGGCGATATCCTCTTCGCTTTCGACGTCGCAGGTAAAGAACGCAGCGCCGGGAAAAAGCTTGGCGGCCCGCTCTTTAATCGCGTCGTTTTGCACGACGAAAACGCATTCCGCGCCCTCGTCGGTCAGCATTTTCGCAACCGCGTAAGCGACGCTTTTCTTATTCGCGACGCCAAAAATCAAAAATCGTTTGTCTTTGAGTTGCAGAAAGTCCATTGTTTTCGCTCGTTTTTCAAAAGTGGGAAAACGCGCCGGCGAACCGAAGTCCGCTCCGACGCGCTTTCGTTTTTAACGCTTTAACGTCGCGACTTGCGTTAAGACGCGCTCACTCCGTCGCGCCCTTGCGGCGACGCGCGGCGGCGGCGACGAACGCGGTGAAAAGCGGGTGCGGCTTCGTCGGTTTCGACTGGTATTGCGGCAAAAATTGCGCCGCGACGAACCACGGGTGATCCTCGATCTCGATAATTTCCACGAGTTTGCCGTCCGGGCTCGAACCGGAAATCGTCAAGCCGCCGTCGATGAAGCGATCGCGGTACTCGTAATTAAATTCGTAACGGTGATAACTGCGTTCCGAAACGTCGAGCCGACCGTAGGCGCTCGCCGCGCGGGAACCGGCCAACAGCGCCGTGGCGTGCGCGCCTTTGCGGATCGTTCCGCCGATTTCGACGTCCGGGCTTCCGCTTTCTCCGTCGCTCAACAGGCAAACGACCGGGTCGGTCGCGTCTTTGTCGAACTCGGTCGAATTGGCGTTTTTCATCCCGAGCACGTTGCGCGCGTACTCGACGACGGCGCACTGCATGCCGTTGCAAATGCCGAAGAACGGGACGCCGTTTTCGCGGGCGATGCGGATCGCCTCGATTTTCCCTTCGAAGTCGCGCTCTCCGGAACCGCCCGGCAGGAGGATTCCGTTGACGCTTTCGAGGATCGCCTTCGTTTCTTCGCGTTCGACGCTTTCGCTCGGAATCCGCAAAATGCGAACGTTCGCGTCGTTGGCGATCCCGGCGTGCACGAGCGCTTCGTAAATCGATTTATAAGCGTCTTTAAACTCGGCGTACTTCGCGACGACGGCGATGGTCGCCTCCGTTTTCGGATGGCGCAACGTGCGCAACAGTTCGTGCCAACCGTCCAAGTCGGCGCTCGAACGCGCCTTCGTCAGCCCGAGCCGATCGACGATCATCTGGTCGAGATTGCGTTCGGCGAGGGAAAGCGGCACTTCGTAAATCGAAAAATCGGCGTCCCGCTCCTCGACGACGCACTTGCTCGGCACGTTGCAGAAAAGCGCGATTTTGTCGCATTCCTCCTGCGCGATCGGCTGTTCCGTGCGGCAAACGATGAAGTCCGGCTGGATCCCGATTTGACGCAACCGCTCGACGGAATGCTGCGTCGGCTTCGTTTTAAGTTCCCGCGACGCTTTAAGATACGGAATCAGCGTCAGGTGAACGTAAACGCAGTTTTCCTTGCCGACTTCAAGCCCGAACTGGCGGATCGCTTCCAGGAACGGCAGCCCCTCGATGTCGCCGACCGTCCCGCCGATCTCCGTAACGACGACGTCGACGTCTTCGCCGGCCAAACGGGCGACGCACGCCTTGAGCTCGTTCGTAACGTGCGGAATCACCTGCACCGTCTTGCCGCGGTACTCGCCCCGCTTCTCCTTCTCTCGAACGCGCTGATAAATCTTCCCGGTCGTCCAACTGCTGTCCTTCGACAACGGGCTGTTCGTGAAACGCTCGTAGTGCCCAAGGTCGAGGTCGGTTTCGCTTCCGTCGTCGAGAACGTAAGTTTCGCCGTGTTCCTGCGGACTCAAAAGCCCCGGAAAAACGTTCAAATAAGGGTCGAGCTTTTGCATCCGAACGGAAAGGCCGCGACTTTCAAGGAGCATCCCGATCGAGGCGCTCGTCAACCCTTTCCCGAGCGAGCTAACGACGCCGCCGGTAACAAAAATGTGCTTCGTCATACGTAAACCCCCTAAATATTATAGGTTGCACTTCAAACGCGACCGCGGCGCTTTAGAACCTTCGTCGAAACGAAGAAAAAGAAGCGAAGGCGGCGACAAATTTCAAAACGTCGTTTCCAAATCCCGCGTTCTCAGCGGGCCGACGCCGAAGCGTTCCGGGTCGTCTTTCCGATCCCGTCAAACGTTCCGACGCCGTCGGTCGTTTTTTTTTTACCGCCGTAACGAGGCGCCCTCAAGCGGCCCGTTAAACGTTCGATCTCGCGACAAAGCGAAAAAAAAAAGACGAGCGCGGCGGAGCGAACTCAGCGCGCCCTTAATCAAATTCCACAGGTATTATAACAAAAAAATTCAAAGCGCCAACCCCCCGACGAAAAAAAATTTTTTCTCCCGCCCCTTGCGACCGAACCGCCCCCAAAAAACGCGTCCGGAAACGCTTTTTGAACGCTATTCAACCGTCGCGGCCGCCGCTAATTTGAAGCAAGGACGCCCGCCCCCCGTTCGATCCCCGCCAGATTTCGCCCGACACGACTAAAAAGCCCCGACGCGTCGACGCTCGGCGACGTTCGGCGGGGCTTGCGGCGCCCGCGCGAACGCGCTCGATCGCAAACGCTCGACCGGAAAGAACGCGAAGC
>CAZIJJ010000025.1:0-48913 GCA_964539525.1 uncultured Planctomycetaceae bacterium
GCTTCGCGTTCTTTCCGGTCGAGCGTTTGCGATCGAGCGCGTTCGCGCGGGCGCCTCGAACGCCGTCTTTCGGGCGCCGACGGCGATTTCGCGGCGAGATTGAATCCGACGAAAACGGAAAAAAGGAAGACGAAAAAAAGACGGAGAAAAGACGGAGAAAACCGGCGCCGACGAAGTCGGGGAATCGGGGCGGCCGCGCGGTCTTGAAGGGCCGCGCGGCCGTTTGCGTCGGCGGTCAGGAAACGAACGGCATGATCAGAACGAGCGCCAGCCAGAGGTAAACGAACGTGCCGAGCGCGTCCGAAAGGCCGGCGACGAACGGGTTGCTCATTAACGCCGGATCGAGACGCATCTTTTTGAAGAGCAACGGCAAGAGCGCGCCGACCAGGTTGCTGATAAAAACGACGCAAAAAACCGCCAATGGAACGATTAACAAATCGCCGAAACCGACGCTTCCTTCGCCGAACGCGTAGATCAGGATCGCGTTCACGTAACCGCAAAGCGCCATCAGAAAGCCGAGAATCGCGCCCATCGCCGTTTCCCGACGCGCGATCCGCTTCCAGTCGTCGAGCGAAACTTCGTCCGTCGCCAACGCCGTTACGACCAGCGTCGCCGCTTGACCGCCGCAGTTTCCGCCGCTCGAGACGACCATCGGGAGGAAGGCGACGAGCCAAACGATTCGCTCCGTAACGCCGTTGAAAAATTTCAGGATGATTGCCGTCGTGATCGCGCCGAAAAGGAGAATCGCCAACCACATGAAGCGTTTGCGCGCCAGCGTCCAAAGGTTGGCGTCGAGATACGTTTCGTCGCCGAGCGGATCGACGGCGGCGCTCATGTGCGCGTTTTCGACCAGCTCTTCGACGGCGGCGTCGAGAATGTCGTCGTGCGTGATGACGCCGAGCATTTTGGCGTCGCGGTCGACGACCGGGATCGCGACGAAGTCGTATTTTTCAACGAGACGGATCGCTTCTTCGCGCTTTTCCGTCGCTTCGACCGTTACGAGCGTTCCTTTCGACTTCATGAAGCCGTCGATCGGCTCGTCCTGGCGGTTGATGCGGCGGAGCAGGTCTTTGGCCGACACGATCCCGACGAGCCGCTCTTCCGCGTCGAGGACGTAAAGGTAGTAGACCGTTTCCATCAGGTGCGTTTGCGCGCCGATTTCCGCGATCGCTTCGCCGACCGTCATTCCTTCGCGCAGGCGGATGAAGTCGGACGAGGTTTCGGCGCCGCACGCGTCGTCTTCGTAACTTTGCAGAAGCTCGACGTCTTCGCGGTCTTCCGTCGAAAGGAGCGGGAGAATTTCGGCCAACGCGTCGGGCTCGACCTCGTCGAGAACGTCGACGCGGTCGTCGGACGGCATTTCCTCGATGAGCTTGGCGATTTCTTCGCGCGGACACGATTCGATGATCTTAACTTGCAGATCTTCGTCGAAGTAGCTGAAGATTTCGGCGCGGAGCGTCGCGTCGACTTCGCGAAGGATCGTCCAAATCTCGCTCGCGTCCAACGAACTGAGAAATTCCGACGTTGACGCCGGGTGGAGCGCCGAGCAGAAAACGCGCATTTCCTCCGCGTCGTTCGACGCGATCATCTGGCGAAGTTCCGGGAGCAACAAGGGATTCGAGGAGCTCATCGGCGCGTCTCCGGCGGCTTGAGCCGCGGTTGGAGTAGCGTCGAGGCGGCGAGACGCGGCCTCGACGCGGGTCAATTAAAAGGAAAAAGGGCGAATCGATAAGCGCTCGCTGTCTTTCGAGGAAAACAAAACGCGGCGCCGACGTTGAACGAACGGCGGAACGCGGCGGGAACGGAGCGCGTTTACGTCGAACGCGCTCTTAAAAATATAACGCTTTTTCGCAAGACGTCAAGGAGAGGAAAACCGACCGCGGGCGCCCGAAAAAAGAAACGGACGAAAAAAAGAACGGAGCCGAAAAAACGAGTTTCTTCGACCCCGTTGCTCTTCGCGTCGTTGCAAGTCGTCACCCAAGTAAACAACGCTGAAATCGGTATAATTGCGGAATTTTGGAACGAAAACGGCTCGCCCCTTCGCTCTAATTTATCTTGAGATTAAGTATACTCCCTTTTCAAGGAATCGCAATGATAATATAGAGAAAATAGGCGAATTTGGCTGATTAATTTCTTTAAACGAACGGAATGTATCGATTGTAGTAATTGAAAGGATTCGCGCTCCGTCGTTCGCCCGGTCAAGACGCGTCGGACGGCGAAAAAGCGCGAAAAAAAAGCGTCGAAAATAATTTCGACGCGAGAAAGATCGGCGGAGAAATCGACGCCGTTTCGTTATTTTTCCGGCGGTTTCGGCGGTTGGAACGGCGGAGCCGAACCGTCCGGCGGAGCGGGGGCGCCGTCGCGTTTTCCGTTGGGGAAACCGACGTTTGCGAACCGCCAATGGGTCGCCCAAAGGAACCCGCGGATCTCGTCGGCCGGTCGCGCCGTAACGTAATCCCGAAATTCGGGGGGAAGATTGCGGAGCGTTTCGGCAAGTTCGCGGACGGCGTCGCGCTCTTCGAAAGGCCGAGCGCCGAACGAACGGTTCGCCCGGTCGTCGTTTTGGAGCGGACGCGTCGGCTTGAACGAACGTTCTTCGCGTTCCCAAAAAGCGAGCGTAACGAGCAATCCGAGCGCCGCCGAACGCTCTTCTTCGCCGAGTTTGCGAAGATAAACGCGCGCTTTTTCATCGAGCGCGGCGACGATTTTTTCGGCCGATTCTTCGGTCAGAAAGGCGAGCGCGGCGGAACGTTCGCCGCCGTATCCCCGTCGAGCGCGGAGAAATTCGTCGTATTTTTCGCCGACCGCGTCGAGATTGACGTCGCGCAACTCTTCCGGAAGCGCGTTGCGGAAGGCGCGGATTTGCGGCGACGCGTCGCGGCGTTCGCTTTCGTTCGGACGAGGCGAACCCGGCGAGCCCGGGAAGCCGGAGCGTTGCGAATTTTGAGCGAAACGCGGCCCGCCGCCCCGTCGTCGTTCGGCGAACATGCGAGCGAACGCGAGTTGACGGCGGACGATCTCGAGCCGTTCCGGGATCGGCGCGGCGAGAAGTTTTTCGCGGTCGTCGTCGTTCGGCCAAGCGGCGAACCAGGCGCAATAACGGTCGAGAAGCCGCCAAAGCTCGTCGGCGTTCGGCGCGTCGACAATCCGGCGATAAAGGGCGCGACGCTGTTTTTGCGTTTCGTCGTCGAGCCGCTCGAATTTTTGTTGCAACCGGTAAAAAACGCGGTCTTGCGACAATTCTTCGAACGATTTTTGCCGCGTCGGCGACGCGTCCGGCGGTTCCGGCGGCCCGTCCGGTTGCGCCGGACGCGGGAGAGGGGCGGCGAAAAGTTGGGACGCGTCGAGCGCCGTCAAATAATCGAAGTCGCCGACGATTTCGAGTTGCGCGAGCCGTTCGACGACGCGGCAGTCGCGTTCGCGTCGCGTTCGGACGTCCGGAAAGAGCGTCGAGCAAACGCCGAACCCGAGCGCCGCGAGGAGAATCGAGGTCGACGCGATCCCGCCGAAGCGAACGAACCGCCGTCGCCGCAACGTCGCGGAGAGCGTTCGAAGTTCCGTTTGCGTTTCGGCTTCGAGCCGTTCGACGGTCGATTCGGTCAGCCGCTCGTTCGGCTTGGCGACGTCGAGGAGCGAAAGCGCGTTCCAAACGGAGCGCTCGACGTCGACGCGGTCTCGAAGTTCCGGCTCGTCGTCGAGTCGTCGTTCGAACGCGGCGCGGGCGTCGTCGTCGAGTTCGCCGCCGAGATAAGCGGCGATTTCTTCGTCGAACGGGTCGAGTTCTTCTTCGAGCGAATCGAGTTCCGCGTCGCGTTCGAGAAGCTCGTCGTCCGGCGTCGCGAACGGATCGAACGGTTTCGTCGTCGACGACGTTTTGGGGGACGGGGAAGACGGAGGGGACGAAAGGGACGGAGACGGCGAGCGGGCGTCGTCGCGGGGAGACGGAGAGTTCATCGCGGGCGTTTCCCTTCTTCGACGTAAGGTTCGAGCGCGGCGCGCAGATTCAGACGAGCGCGGCAAAGGAGCGACTTGACCGCTTTCGGCGTCAGTTTCATCACGTCGGCGATTTCCTGACAGCTCATTCCTTCGAACCGCGCCAAAAGGAGCGCTTCGCGTTGCCGGGGAAGGAGCGAATCGACGGCGTCGCGAACGATCGCTTGGAGTTCGAGACGAGCGACGCGGCGAGTCGGGGTCGCTCCGCTTTGCGCGAGAAGATTTTCCTCGACGACGAATCCGAGCGACGACGAGGCGCCGGAGCCCGCCGCGCCGCCGAAAAGGAGTTCCGGCCGCCGATTTTTCGCTCGTAGCGAATTGAAAGCGACGTTGTGCGCGACGCGGTAAAGCCAAGTCGAGAAACGCGCTTCCGGACGGTACGATTCGCGATGTTTGTAAACGCGCATAAAGACTTCCTGCGTCAAGTCTTCCGCCGACTGCAGATTGCCGACGAGACGTTGCAGAAAAGCGCAAACGCGCGCCTGGTTGCGCGCCATCAACTCTTCGAAAGCGAGCGCGTCCCCGGTTTGCGCGGCGAGCATAAGGCGGGCGTCTTCGTCGTCGGGAGCGACGGCGTTGAGCGAGGAAGCGTCGGACAAAACGGGGGTTCCTTGGCGTTGGGGCGACGGGGAAGAAAAAGCTCGCGACTTTCTCGACGTCGCGGTTTCGTCGACGGTCGGACGAAACGGACGAACGCCCGGCGCTCGCGACCCTGCGACGGGAGCGGGTCGCGAACGACGAACGGAGGGAGCGTTTTTCAGGATTTTTTTATCTTCTCTCTATATAAACGTCGCCGAGTGAAAAAAGTTTCTCGATTCCGACGCGTTCCGCGGCGAAAAGACGAAAAACCGACGTCCCTTTATTATACCGGGGACGAAACCTCTTGGAAACGGGGCGCGAACCGATTTTCGTCGTTATTTTGAGTTTTTTTTCGTAAAACGGGGGGGAAGCCCCCTTCGAACGGAGCGCGGCGGCGTATAATATAAAGGGGAAAACGCCGTCGACTCGACCGACTATTAAAGACGGCGCTTCGAGCGAAAACGTTTCGGCGAAAGCGCGGAAACGGGCGAATTTTCAGCGAAATTTTTTAGCGCGACGCGTCGCGGCGTCGACGCGTTTTTATCGAAAGTGGGGATCGCAATGACGGCGACTTTTTCCGCGCCGAAGAGCGTTCGGCTTCAAATCGGCGTTTTCGGACGGCGCAACGTCGGAAAGTCGTCGACGCTCAACGCGTTGACGCGACAGGAACTTGCGATCGTTTCGGACGTTCCCGGGACGACGGCCGATCCGTTGGAAAAGGCGATGGAGCTCGCGCCGATCGGGCCGGTTTTGCTGATCGATTCGGCCGGAGTCGACGACGAGGGCGCGCTCGGGGAAAAGCGGGTCGCGAAGACGGAGCGTCTTTTCGACCGCGTCGACGTCGGGCTGATCGTCGTCGACGCGTCGCTTGGCGGATCCGCCTGGGGGCCGTTCGAGGAAAAGATCGCCGACGAGTTGGCGCGGCGGGCGGTTCCGGGACTCGTCGTTTGGAATAAGGTCGATTTGGCGACGCCGAGCGATTCGGCGGTCGCGGCGGTTCGGAGGCGCGGTTTGACGGCTGTCGAGGTTTCGGCGCTTCGGGACGCGAACGGGAAGAGCGGCTCGCCGCGGATCCGCGAGGCGTTGACGAGGTTGGCGCCGGAGGATTTTTTCGCGCCGCGGCCGTTGATCGCCGATCTGATCGCGCCGGGCGAAACGGTCGTTTTGGTCGTTCCGCTCGACGCGGCGGCGCCGAAAGGGCGGCTGATTTTGCCGCAAGTTCAAACGATCCGCGATCTTTTGGACGCGGAATGTTGCGCCGTCGTCGTTCGACCGGAGCGGCTCGCTTCCGCGCTCGACCGCTTCAAAACGCCTCCCGGTTTGGTCGTCGTCGACTCGCAGGCGTTCGGCCCGGTCGCGCGGATCGTTCCGCGTTCGATCCCGTTGACGTCGTTTTCGATCCTGTTCGCTCGACGTCAGGGCGACTTGCGGACGTTCGTCGACGGCGCGCGGCGGATCGACGAATTGACGGCGGATTCCCGGGTTCTGATCGCCGAAGCATGTTCGCATCACGCGGTCGAAGAAGATATCGGAACGGTCAAAATTCCGCGTTGGCTGAGGGCGCGCGTCGGCGAAACGTTGCGGATCGAACGGGCGCAGGGACGCGATTTTCCGACGGTCGACGAGTTGCGGCGTTTCGATTTAATCCTGCACTGCGGCGGCTGTTCGATCAATCGGCGCGAAACGACGGCGCGGCTCGCCCGGGCGGCGGAAGCGGGCGTCCCAATAACGAATTACGGAACCGCGATCGCGTTTTTGCACGGTATTTTAGAGCGCGCCGTCGAGCCGTTCGGCCTTTGAGCGTCGAAAAATAAAACGCCGTTCGGCCCGACGCGGACGGCGTTTCGACGGGTCAGTCTTCTTTGGCGACGCGAACGACTTCCTCGACCGACGTGATCCCCAGGCCGACTTTCTTCCAACCGTTGTCGCGCAACGTCGCCATTCCGTTGGCGCGAGCGACCTTTTTCACCTCGGCCGACGGCGCCTTTTCCCCGGCCAGACGGCGGATCTCGTCGTTCGGGATAAGCAGTTCGTAAAGCGCGACGCGGCCGGCGTATCCGGTTTCCCGGCATTCCCGACACCCGACCGGGCGGTAGATCGTCCCGGTTTCGAGCAATTCTTTCGGGAAGTCGTCCGGGACTTCGTCCGGGCGCGGTTTCCACGGTTCTTTACAATGTTTGCACAAACGGCGGGCGAGACGCTGCGCCATAATGCCTTCGACCGTCGTGCCGACCAAAAACGGTTCGACGCCCATGTCGATCATACGGGTGTAGGCCCCCGCCGCGTCGTTCGTGTGGAGCGTGCTGAAAACCAGGTGGCCCGTCATCGACGCCTGAATCGCGTTTTCCGCCGTTTCGAAGTCGCGGATTTCCCCGACGAGAACGACGTCCGGGTCGTGGCGCAGGATCGCCCGCAAACTCGCCGCGAACGTCAGCCCGACTTTCGCGTGCACCTGAATTTGGTTGATGCCGTTAAGTTGATATTCGATCGGGTCTTCCGTCGTAATAATTTTCGTCGCTTCCGACTTGATTTCGTTCAACGCGCTGTAAAGCGTGGTCGTTTTACCGGAGCCGGTCGGGCCGGTTACCAAAATAATGCCGTGCGGGAGCGAGATCAATTTTCCGAACGTCTGGTAGACGTCTTCGTCCATCCCGATCCCGCGAAGCGTGAAGTTCATGCGGTCTTTGTCGAGAATACGCATGACGATGCCTTCGCCGTGAAGCATCGGAATGATCGAAACGCGCAGGTCGACTTCGCGGTCGGAGACTTTAATCTTGATGCGCCCGTCCTGAGGGATCCGTTTTTCGGCGATGTTCAGACGCGCCATAATTTTAAGGCGGCTGACGATGGCCGATTGGAAGCGGTTGATTTCCGGCGGCGTCGGTTGCGTTTGGAGGACGCCGTCGATGCGGTACCGGATCTTCATCCCGGTTTCCTGCGCTTCGATGTGAATGTCGCTCGTGCCGGATTCGATCGCTTCGGTGAGAATGTCGTTGACGAGCCGAACGACCGACGCTTCCTGCGCCGCCGACGCGTCGCCGCCCTGTTCCCAATCGACGTCTTCGAGAACTTCGACGTCTTCCGTTTGCTCCATCAGGCCGTCGATCGTTTCCGCGCCGACGCCGAGCCGCGATTTGATCAACTTCGCCAACTCGTTCGGGAGAACGAGCGCCGGTATCGCCGGAAGTCCGGTCGCCGCCGAAATTTCGTCGATCGGCGCCAGATCGAACGGGTTGCGCGTCGCGACGAGGAGCGCGCCGTCCGCCTGCCGTCCGAGCGGAAAAACGTTGCGCCGGTGAACGAGCTTGATCGGAAAGTTTTCGAGCGCGTCCGCCGGGATCTCCGATTTCGAGACGTCGACGACCGGAACGCCGAGCTTCGCCGCGACGGCGACGAGCGCGATTTCTTCCGTCCGCGCGCCGAGCTGGTTCAGCGTCGCCTGCTGAAGACGTTCGCCGCCGGCGAGCGCCGCGCGTGCGATGCGCATTTGAACGGCGTTCAATTTTAAAACGTCGGCGGGTTTTTCGGCAAAAACGATCATCGGAGCGGCCTCCTCTCAAAAATTTCGACGGCTCGTGAAAAAATTTTGTCCTTTCGACCGAGCAAAACGCGAGCCCCAACTTGTAAAACGTCGCGCTATCCTGTATACTGGTTATTATAATAAGGAACGTCGGCGATTCAAGCCGTCGCGGCGCCCTTTCGTCGCTTTTCCTTTCGACGTCGAACGTTTTTTTGTCGCGGAGATTGTTATTATGTCGCGTAAATACTGTTTTCGAACGCTGGCCGCGGTCGCCGCGGCGCTGTGGTGCGTTTCGCCGGAGCTTGATTTTTCGGTTTCGACGCCGTTCGACGGAACGACGGTCGTCGCGCAACCTCCGCAAGGGGGCGGCCCCGGCGGCCCGGGCGGACGCGAAGGGCGGAGAGGCGATCGACCGGGCGGAAATCGACCGGATGGAAATCGACCCGGGGACGGACGGCAGGGTCGCGGGCGTTTTTCGCCGGAAGAGCTCGTTAGAAATATGACGCCGGAGCGTTTTCAGCAGGCGCGCAACTCGCCGTTCGCCGAAAATCTCAAAAATACGGTCGGCCCCGAACGTTGGGCGCAGTGGGAACGGGGCGATTTCAGTCCCGGCGAGACCGCCGCGGAAGCCGCCGCTCGAGCCGCCGCCGCGGAAGCGGGCGAATTGACCGAAATGCCCGAAATGACCGAGGAGGAAAAAGCCGCCGCCGAAGCGACGCTCAACGCCGGAACCGTTCCGAATTTCAACGCCGCCGGCGAAAAACGGTACTCCCCGGAAACGGAAAACGAATATTACAGCCTGTCGATGGCGCGTCGCGACGACGCGCTCGTCCCGACCGCTCCGTTGGCGCTGCGCTTTTATTGCCGGTATTTGATCGAAAAATACGACAAAAACGCAAGCGGCGCGCTCGAACGGGACGAATGGGAAGACATAATCAAGGGCGCGCAGGCGGTCGACCTGAACGGCGACTGGACGCTGACCGATCAGGAGATCCTCTTCTATTTGGCGCGTTACGCCGACGGCCGCACGATTCACGATCCGACGCCGAAGCGCGCGTCGTTCGTCGCCAACCGCGTCGTTCTTGAAGACGACAAGGAGACGCGCATTCGTCCCGCTTCCGCTCGTTTGCGTCGCGAAAACGCCGTCGACGCCGCCGAGACCGACCGGAAAAACGCCAACGCGCTGGCCGAGATGACCGACGAAGAGGCGCTCGCGCTCTTTGTCGACGAAAATAAAGCGCTCGAAAGCGTCGAAGACGAAGAGTTGCTCGGCGTTCTCCTGTCGGAGATCGACTCGACGACGCGTCGCGAATACGCGGCTCCGCCCGAAGCGTTGAAAAACGTTCCGGCCTGGTTCCTGGCTCGCGATCTCAACGGCGACGGGCAGCTGACGTTGCGCGAGTTCGCGCCGACGCTGTCGACGGCGGGCGTCGCTTATTTCGGCAAGCTCGACAAAAACGGCGACGGTTTTATCGTTCCGGACGAAGTTCGCTGAGCGTTCGACGGAACGAATCGAACGTAAAGACGCGGCTCGGGCGGGCGCTCGAGACCGCGTTTTTGCGAATTTTGCGGACGCGTCGGCGCCGAACGCTTTATTTCTTTATTTCGCCGCCGCTTCCATCGTCCAAGCCGGGATCCAGCGCGGTTCGGCCCGACGCGGAGCTTCCAACGTCGCTTCGATTCGCCGCGCCAGGTCGTCGAGGTGCGCCGCGCCGTAAAAGACGGCGATCTTTGATTTTCCCGCTTCGAGTTCTTTTTTAGCGACGCCGATCGCGATTTCGTCGCGGAAATGAATCAGCGCCGTTTCCTTAGCGTCGGGATCGACGACGAGTTCCGTTTCCGCAAGTTCGTCGGCGACGAGTCGGCGGAGCGCGAGACGCTTGTCTTTAGCCAACGCGCAGGCGAGCGCCCAGCCTTCGAAGCGCCCGGCGTTCGACGCGAAGAGCGAGTCGAACGCGGAGTTTGCGAAGAAGTCCGGCAAGTCGTCGCCGGTCGTCAGGCGGACGAGAAAATCGTCGGCGTCGGCGTCGCCTCGTTTAAAATTCGGCGCGGAGTAGTCGACGCCGTCGATTTGATAAACGAAGCCGAGCGCGTCGCCGAGCTTTTGCTGGAAAAAGGAGAGCGCGCCGAGAAGAGACGCGTCGTTTTTTTCGGCTTTTTTCGCTTTCACGACGGCGAGGTCTTTCGCGTCGAACCCTTTTTCGGCGATCAGTTCGAAAACGACCGTTTCGTAATTCTTAAATTCGGCGTTCAGTCGTTCGTAATAATCGCGTTCGGCAAAGTGGATCGCGCCGATCAGATCGATCGAAACCGGTCGCGTCGCGCCGTCGGCGGTTCGAAACGTTCCTTCGAAACGAACGATCGAGGTCGAAAGACGCGTCGGGCGGCCGCGCCTGTCGCGGTCGAGCCGGAACCAGACCGCGTCGGACGAGCCGTCGCCGTTTCGCCGATCGGCGTCGTCGGTTGAATTGGAAGAAACGTTAAAATCGGACGACTTCGCCGAGTTTGCGTCGACGCCGAAATCGGTTTCGACGCCGCGACCGTTCGAAGCGTTCGAATCGTCGCGTTGAACGCCGATTGCGACGAAATGCGAAAAATTTGCCGTTTTCGCGCGAACGTCGGCGAACGGATGGACGAAACAGACGACAAGAAGCGTTCCGACCGCGAGAGTCGGACGAAGAAAGCGCGACGGCATCGCAAACCTTTCTAAAACAAGCGAACGGCGACGCGGATTCGTTCGGCGAAAAGCGGGAAAACGTCGGCGTCTCGACGTTGATTTTCTCAATTCGGGCGCGTCGCGTTCGGCGTCGAGCGTTGGAACTCGTCGGCGACGCGGGCAAAACCGAAGAAAAAGAAAATTTCAAGGAACTAACGACGATTAATTTTATCAAAATTTTTTAGAAATTTCAAGGAAAGCCGCGAAAATGTTTCTTTTCGAGGCGAAGACGTTGCGAAACGCGACGCCCGACGAAAGGAACCGTCGCGAAACGCGGCGTCGGTTTTCCTTGTTTTTTCGTTAAAGTTCGCCTCTTGTTTCCCGCTTTCCTAATCGCTTTCTTTTGCGAAAAGGCGCGGCGCGGCGGAGTCGGCGCAAGCCAAATATTCCGCAAGACCGTTGCGTTGCGAAGAAAGAAAAGGAAAAAAGGAAATGTTTTTGCGAAGCTGAAATAGACGCGGACGCTAATTTTGATTATATTAGAGAGAATGAGACGTATTCTCGACTCGACCCGGTCGCGCCTCTCGCCGAGAGGGACGCGGGACGAGTTCCCTTTTTCGCTTTCTTGACGGCGTCGAGAAGGCGGAGTCGGGAAAAGGACGACGAACGTTCGAAACGCGGTCGAGCGACTTGACCGCGAGTCGTCGGCGACTCGAAGCGGTCGAAAAGTTCGACTGCGAAGCGACTCGTTCGCAAAACGATTCAAGTTGGACGCGATTTGAACGAAGTCGACGCGCGGATTCGCGCTTAGGCGCGAGCTTATTTTCACATTACATTGTTGAGACAGGTGACACATATGTCGTTATCGCGGAAAAATAAAGTTTGGGGCGTCGCCGAATTGTTGACGGGACGTTTTGCGAAAAAGCGTCTTGAAAAAGCGCGCGCGCAGAAATCGACGAAACTCTTGATCGACCAACTCGAAGAACGACAACTCTTGAGTTTGACCGTCGGAACGACCGACAATATTCTTGTCAACGACGCCTGGCAGGACGTGCGCGGCGAAATCGCCGTCGACTCGAACAACGCCGGCGACGTCGTCGTCGCTTGGACCGGCGCCGACCGTCTGAAGAATCCCGCTTACGACGCGACCGATCCCGAATCCAGCCCGTACCTGCTCGACGAAAACGGCGAATACGTCGAAGACCTCAATATTTACGCGCGCTACCTGACCGACGAAGTCCAGATTATCACGATTCCGGAAGAGCTCGTGCCCGGAACCGAAATCACCGGCTTGAACGGCGAGACGAAAAAGGTGCAGTCCGGTTCGTTCGAGTTGATCTACAACGCTTACGAAACGCAGCGTTTCTCGATTTATAAGTCGGCGTTCGCTCAAAACGCCGGCGACGACGTTTACCCGACGTCGAACTCGCTCTCGACTTTCGACCTCGGCTTCTACGCCGAAGGCGAACTGACCTGGATCCTCTTCGAACACGACGCGGCCCTGACGCCGAGCGACAACGCCGAAAGACTCCAGGACGCGATTCGAGCCATTCCGGGCGGCGAATACTCCGAAGCCGTCGTCGTCGCCGTCAGCGAAACCGACTTCGACATTACGTTCGGAACCGATAAAAACTTCCGCGGCCAAAACGTTTCGGATATCAAAGTCCGCAACGACTATTACGGCGACATGAACGGCCTCCTCGACATGGTGCGCGCGACCGATTTCGACGTTTCCGACCTGCGCGCCTGCTCGACGTATCAAAAGCTGATCTTGAAGAACGTTTTCGGCGACAAGTACATGCAAACGATCGAGGAAACGATCGCGACGCAGGGGAAAAAGGCCGTCGTTAAAACGTTGCAAACCAAACTCGACGCGCAATCGGACGAACTCGCCAGCGGCGTCGTTACGACCGTCGACGAAGTCCGCGACGTTACGACGTATTCGAAAAAAGGCGGCGCGGCGATCGGAATCGCCGTTTCTTCCGACCCTTGGACGACGGCGAAAAACATCCAAAACGCGTTCAACGCCGTTTCGGGCTCCACGCTTTACGCGCCGATCACTCGCGGTTACATCTACGACGAGGCGACGCACACCTACACTTACGTCGAAGAACCGTCTCGCGCTTATTCGTCCGACCAATCTTACGGGACGATGCAGGCGAAAATTCCGACGATCGAAGTTTCGGTCGTTCCGGTCGCGGGAACGACGAACCAATTCCAGATTACGTTCACGGGCGCGAACGGTCTGCAAAACGAAGACGCGTTGATCGTTACCGCCGCGACTTACGCCACGCGTTCCGGCGGCGTTTCGACTTACGAAACCCTTGAAGGCGAATGGGTTGCCGAAACGGTCAAGGAAAGCAGCTCCGTTTTCCGCGTCAACGCGGCCGAAGTCGCCGAATTTGTCGTCGACGAAGACGGCTACGTCGTTTCCGACCGCGACGGCGACCCGCTTTACGTCGGAACCGGGCGGACGAACCAAATGAAACCGGACGTCGCGATGAGCGCCGACGGAACTTTCGTCGTCGCCTGGGAAAGCGAAAACGACGATTTGTCGCAACCTTATAATTCGTCGGATATTATGGCGCGTCGCTTCGTTGTTCAGGGCTACGTCGACGAAAACGATCCCGCCTACGATAAGCTGACGTTCTACGCGAACGGCGCCGAAGGCGGCAAACTCGGGTATAATCAAGTCGTTACGAACGACGCGGGCGAGACGGAAACGACGTTCGTCGCCGACCCGTTCGCTTTGAACGACGCCGCGAAAGTGCAGTGCGTCGCGCCGGTTGCGAACGAATTTGTCGTCAACGCTTCGACGAACGGACGGCAGACCGACCCGTCGATCGCCGGCGACAAAGACGGCGCGTTTATTGTCGCCTGGACGACGGAATCGCAGGAATCGAGCTATTTCGGCGGAATTTACGCGCGGCAATTCGACTCGTTGGCGCAACCGGTTACCGGCGATATCACGCTCGCTTCGAGTCGGATCGGCACGAACTACTACGGCCCGGCCGACGCCGCGATGAGCGACGACGGGTTCGCGGTCGTCGCCTGGAACTACAACACCTCGAACAACGGCGCGACGACGCTTTATCACTCCGTTTTGGAACCGCGAAGCGCGAAGTTCGTCGTCGACTGCGAAGTCGTCGCCGAAGGCGGTTACGGCGCGTCCGTTTCGTTCGCTTACAGCCTCGTCGACCAGAAAACGGGCGACTACTCCGCGCGCTTCGGGATTGCTTATTCCCTCCAGGAAGGCGCCGCCGCGGACGACGGCGACGACGCCGCGAACGCCGTTTTGGACGAAACGCTCGCCTCGCTGCCCAACGTGAACTACGCGAGCGCCGTTTACGAACTCACCGGCAACATGGAAGAAGACGAGGTTGTCGTCGGCGACGGCGACGACGCCGCGACCGACGACGATGACGCCGAAGTCGTCGACGGCGACGTGATCCACGTCGGTTCGCGCGAAACGAGCTCGTTCGTTACGACGCTCGTCGCGGAAAATACGACGGACAAACCCGGCAACCAGGGGAACCCGTCGATCGCTTTGGACGCGGACGGCGACGTTTTCATCGCGTTCCAGGGCTCGAACTCGCTGGATATCCAGTCGATTACGAACGCCTTCACGACCGCCGACTACCTGGGCCGCGTCGCGAGTTCGGAAGACCTTGCGATCCAACTCGCTTGGAGCGATTTCGATAAGGCGAACCTCGTTTACGAAAACAAAGCGATCCGCTATCAAGACGGCAAAATCGCTTACGAAGACAAAAACGAAGACTTGGCGAAGTTCGTCAAACTCGCGCTCGGCTGGGGTTACGACTCCGACGGAGATCTCGTCGAATTCGGCGCCGTTCCGAAGTACGAGGTCGCGAACGTCGATTGCGTCGACGTCGATTCCTACGAGCGTCGTTTCCTCGTCGTCGCGCAAAAAGAAGGCGCTACCGACGAGCAGCTCACGCGTCTGCACGCCGTCCTGGAAGCCTTGCTGTCTCCGTTGCGCAACAACGGAAACGACGTCAGCCTCCAAATTTACGGTCAAAAGTACTACGCCGGAGCCGACGATTCCGCCGAAGACGCGAATTTCGGCGTCGTCAGCAACCTCCGCGACGGTTCGAACGCCTGCTTCTACCTGGCCTTCCCGAACCGCTACGTCGCGACGGCTACGACGAGCTTGACGATCGGTCGTCAGGACAACGCCGAAAACAACGAGCCGGTCGCCGCCGAAACGATCGCCGTCGATCTGAGCGGCCAATACGACGCCGACTACGGATATATTACCGATCCGCTCGCCGCGGCGCAGGCGGTCGCCGACGCGCTCAATGCCTCGACGTTGGCCAACGGCGATCCGAACGCGTTTATCGTTCGCTACGTGCCGCTTTCGGAAGTCGAATTTTATAAGGGCACGCTCGGCGAGCTCGATATCTTCACCGAATCGTTCGAGTACTCCGCGACCGTTACCGTCAACGACGTCGAGCAAGTCGTTCAACGCACGATCGACGATTATTTCGTCGTTCAGATCGTCGCGCAAAACTCCTTGCACGACACGCCGCTTTACATCGATTACGAAGACGTTCTCGAACCGACGACCGTCAAGTTCCTCAACCAAACGGTCGCCGATATCAACTACGGGCGGGCGGCGAGCGTTTACGTCGAACGCAACGGCTCGCTCGGCACGGCGCAAACGAACCCGGCGCTCGCGGCGACTTCGAGCGGCGATTTGACGGTCGCTTGGGGCGTTCGTTCCGACTCCGATCCGCGCAACGCTTACAACACTTATCCGAACGTCGGCAACCCGATCGACGCGGCCTTCACGCACATTTACGTTCGTAATTTCGTCGAGTCGACCGACTCCGCCGGCCCGACCGTCGTCAACGTTTCGCTGCCGAACGGCGAAAAAGTTCAGGAAGGCGAAATGGTTACGTCCGCGCTCCGCGACGTCGTCGTTTCGTTCAGCGAAAACATGCTGACCGTCGGCGACGGAACGAACGCTTACAACCGTCTGCACGCGGTCGACAACATCGCGAACTGGAAGCTTTTGCGCGACGGCGTCGAAGTTACCGGCGCGATCGAAAGCGTCGTCTTCGGGCTGAACGTTTCGCAGTCGTTGGCGCGCGAAACGGTCGACGAAAACGGCGTTCCTGTTAAAGAGATCAACGAAGGCGTTCTCGCTTCCGGAACGAACCGTTGGGAAGCGGCGATCACTTTCGCCGAAGGTTGCGAACTCAACGACGGCAACTACACGCTCGTCTGCAGCGCGATGGTTCAGGATATCGCCCGCAACGCGATTTACAGCCAGGGTTACGCGGTCGACGGAAGCGGCGCCGGTTTCGACGGACGCGATTGGAAACTCGATTTCAGCGTTACGCGTCTGAACGAAGCCCTCGGATTCGAGTACGGCGATTCCTTCAAACGCGACAACTACATTCCGGAAGATTACGTCGAATACGATCCGAACGCTCCGTCGCGTCAGGACGGCGTTTACGGGCCGATCGTTTACGCCGATTACTCGTCGCTGAAACAGGTTACGCGCTCGAATATTTTGAACGAAACGAGCGACTACGGCCCGAACACCGCGCAGGCGGTCGCCAGCAACGCCAACGGCGATTTCGTTTCGACCTGGGTCGAGACCCTCGAAAAGATTGACGAGACGACCGGCGTTAAGACCGTTACGCAAACCGTTTGGGCGAAAGCCTACCGCGCGCTTTACGTCATGAACGCCGAAGGCGTCCGCGAACAGGTGGTCGATCAATCGGTCGAAAACGTCGTGGTGAAAGTCTTCGAAGCGACCGCCGAATACGAAGCGACGACGAATAAGAAGGGCGAAACCGTTTACGAGCTCGTTTCCTCGACCGCGAACGGCGAAGCGACTGAAAAATTTGCCGACCCGCGCCAAGCGTCCGTCGCGATCGACGACCGCGGCGAATTCGTCGTCGTTTGGGATATGATCTCCAACGGCGAGGAAGCGGACGGTAGCCGCGACGTCTACATGGCGAAGTACGCTTTCAACGGCGGCCAAATGAAGCTTAACGGCAAGACCGAAGCGATTTGCGTCAACATCGAAACCGATAAAGACCAGCAATACGCCGCGGTCGCGATGGACGCGGACGGCGACGTCGTCGTCGTTTGGGAAAGCTACGGCCAGGACGGAAGCGGCTGGGGCGTTTACGGTCGCCGCTTCATGACCGACGGCTCCTCCTTCGGTTATTCGAACACGATTCAAACGCTTTCTTTCGGCGATTCGATCCAACTCGAAGGCGACAAGCTGAGCTTGAGCGGGGAGATCGACGGCGTGAAGTTCGGCGCGACGATCGACTTGACGGTCGAGATGAAGAAGAACGCCGAAAACATCGAAACGGCTCTTCTCGACTCGATGCGCGCCGCCGGGCTTCCCAACGTTACGGAAGACGACCTTACGGTCGCCGTTACCGGCGTCGGCGAGATTTCGATCGAGTTCAAGGGAACGTATTCCGCGACTTACGTCGACCTCATGAAAGCCGAATGGACGGCTCAAAACGTCGGAAATCGCGACCTGATCTGCAACGTCGAGATGCGTCAGCTCGGCGAGACCGGCTCGGAATTCGCCGTCAACGAAACGACGGAGAACAACCAGCGCTTCGCTTCGATCGCGATGGAGCGCGACGGCGGCTTCGTCGTTTCGTGGACGTCGTGGGGACAAGACGGCGACTCCGCGGTCGAATCGAATATTTACGCCCGTAAGTTCGCGTCGAACCACCTTGTTTCGAAGACCGTCGGAACCGTCGAAGACCTGACCCCGGTCGCGGACGAACGCGCCCCGCAGATCATTACGAACGGCGATATCGACAGTTACGAAGCGACCGGCGACATGTATTCCTCCGTCGCGTACATTCAAGTCGGCGGCCTGGACGTCGGCGGCGACGACGAGGAAGGCGGAACCGACGACGACGACGCGGCCTGGACCGGTTCCGGTTCGCTCCTCACGACCGGCATGCACGTCCTGACCGCCGCGCACGTCGTGTGCAACGAAGACGGCACGGTCGTCGACCTGGACGAAACGCCGATGTACGTTACCTTCCACACGTCTTACGGCGCCGTTAATATCGAAGTCGCGGACATTTTTGTTCACGAATCCTACACCGGCGACCCGATCAACGACGATTGCGTCGACCTGGCCGTTATCACGTTGAAGAACGCCGCGCCGTCCGAATTGAAGGGATACGAGCTTTACGAAGCTTCCGACGAAATCGGCCAACGCATGACGATGGTCGGCTACGGGCTTTACGGCGAGGCCGACGAAACGCCCGAGCAAGCCGAAGACCGTCCTTCCGGCGTGAAACACTACGGCGACAACGTGTTCGAACTCACCGGCGCCGAATTCGCCGAATCGCCGAACGTCAACGTGCTCGTTTACGACGTGGACGACGGTAGCGCCGCCAACGACTATTTTGGCAACTACTACGGCGTCGTCAACCGCGGGCTCGGCGAAGACGAAGCGGGCGCCGCGGAAGGCGATTCCGGCGGGCCGGCCCTTATTAATAACAAGGTCGCGGGCGTTTGCTCCTGGGGCAAAACCCCGACGCTGGCCGGCGGTTACGGCGTTTACGTTCGCGTGTCGGCTTATATCGACTGGATTAACGAAGCGATCATGAGCGGTTTGGGCGGCGAGTTCCTCGTCAACACCGATCTGACGCTCACCGTCGAGGCCGACGAAGACGACGACGCGGCGACCGACGACGCCTGGACGAAGGGGAACCAGATTTGGTCGAGCGTCGCGATGGACTCGACCGGAAACTTCGTCGTTACCTGGACCGGATACAACCAGGACGGCAACGGCGACTCCCTGACCGGCTCGTCGAACAACGGACTCGGCGGCGTTTTCGGGCGCGTCTTCTCGAGCGATCCGAACTCCGCTCTCTTCATCGAAGGGAACGTGTTCCAGGTCAACGAGTACACCGCCTACGACCAGATCCACTCGCAGGTCGCGATGGACGCCGTCGGCAACTTCGTCGTCGTTTACGAAAGCTACCAGGATCCGTCGAACGACGAAAACTCCGACGTCGCCGACAATTACGGCATTTACGCGCGCCGTTACGAAGTCGTTAAGGAAGACGTTACCGTTACGGTGAACGTCGGAACGAACGCCGGCAACGACGACGATGAAGGAAACGACGACGCGACGACCGAGGAAGTCGAAATCACCGCGATCACCGAAAAAGCGATCGGGTCGGAATTCCGCGTTACCCGCGACAATTACTATCTGGCGCAGGGCTACGACGACAAAGACCAACTCGGCGGCTCCGTCGCCGTCGACGCCAACGGCGACATGGTCTTCGTTTGGACCGACCTTTCGGAACCCCGCGAGGGCGTCGACGCGGTCGTGCGCATGCGCGCTTTGACGTTGCCGAAAGACGAACTTCCGCCTTACGTCGTCCGCGCGAACGCGGCGTTTGAAAACGCGGACGAACAGGAACGACAGGTTTCGCTGTACGGCAACCAGGTTTCCTTCGCCTCCGGTTACGCGCCGCACTCGCTTATTTACTCGTTCAGCGAATACATGTATTCGGCGCTGTACAACACGGAAATTCGCGCCGGAGAGTTCGAGCAGGACGACCTGTTCGGGTACGCGCTCAACAAGTCGAAGGAACTCAAGTCGAGCAAGAGCGTCCTGAATCTGGGCAACTGGAGCCTGACGCACGACGGCAAAACGGTTACCTCCGACTACGTCGCCGACATTATTTACGGTTACAACGCTTCGACCCGCGTCGACGAATACCTGGAAAAACTCGGGCTCGACCCCAGCGATCCGCTGTATCAATGCTACCGCGACCTGGACGAAGGAAAACAAACGAATTCCTACGAGTTGGTGATCGTCTTCAAGAAGAAGTTGCCGGACGGCGCTTACGTGATGACGCTTTCCGACAAAGTTTCGGACGCCTTCTCGAACCGGCTCGACGGCAACTACGACGGCAAAGCCGGCGGCGCCTTCATGGTGCGCTTCAACGTCGGCGTCGGAACGAGCGCCGATCAGGATTACATTCCGGAAGACGACGTCGAATCGTTCGCCGGCGCGCTCTACGGGCAAGGCGAGCCCGTCGTCGTGTCCAACCAGGACGGCTACATTATCGTCGCCGAATCGCAGGTTCTGTACGAGATCGGAACGACCGGCGGAACGGGCGGCGGCGCGACCGGCGACGACGACAACAACGGAACCTCCGACGATGAAACGACCGAAGCGTACGGATATTACGAGACCGTTACGATCGACGGCGTCGTTTATCGGATCCAATCCGATATCGTGATGCGCCGCTTCAAGGCCGACGGCACGCCGAACGGCGTCGAAACGCGCGTCAACACCTATTCGACCGGCAACCAGATCGACCCGGATATCGCGCTGACCGAAAGCGGAAGCTACGTCGTCGCGTGGGTCGGCGAAAGTCAGGACGCGCTCAACGGCGTTTGCGCTCGCTTCTACCCGGGCGGCGCTTCCCAAGCCAAGCAAGTCCAGATCGCCGGACGCAAGGGGATCCGTTGCTGGAACGTCGACGTTCAGATTAACGAAGCGACCGGTCTGGTTCTGATCTCGTGGATCCAGGGCGCGACGACGCGCGAAGGCGCCGACAAAGTGTGCGGCGTCTACTACACCGTCGACGGCAAGCAGGTGAGCGACGTCTTCACCGTCGCCGAAAACGGCAACCAGTCGATCGAGACCTTCGACGTCGAAAGCGTGAAGATCGGCGACAAGATGCAATACGTCGTCGCGTGGACGGTCGCCGATCCGGACACCCTGACGCGCGAAATTTACCAACGGGCGTTCGTCGCCGAAAACCGCGACGGCGAATACGTCGTTTCGGAAATCGTCGGAAAAACTCGCGTCAACGAAACGACGACGCGCGGCCAGTACACGCCGCAAATCGCCGTTGTCGACGACGGCGGAGAGGCGCACGGAAAATATTACGTCGTTTGGGTTTCCGACCAGATTCAAGCGAACGGCGCCGACGTTTACGCCCGCGCTTACAACGCCGACGGCTCCGCCGCGAGCTTCCTCGGCAAAAACGGCGAAGCGCTGGTCAACACGACGGTCGCGCACCGCCAATACCAGCCTTCGGTCGACGCGAACAGCGACGGCGTCGGGTTCTCCTGGACGTCGTTCGACGCCGAAGAGTTCAACTACGACTCGGATCTTCGCGAAGACCGCCACGACGACGGTATTTGCGTTCGCGTCTTCAACAACGCGGGCGTTCCGGTCAACGTCGCGAACGAAAAACTCCCGCGCGGCTACGCGTTTGTCGACGACATGACCGCGGGCGAATTCGTGATCAACACGACGACCGCCGGAAGCCAAACCGGCTCGTCGATCGCGCTCTTCGATTGGGAAACGGTCGTCGTCAACGACGGCGAATATTCCGCGCCGAAGTTCGTCGTCGCGTGGCAGGGCCCGAACCCGGACGCCGCCGAAGCTTTGGACGACGAAAACGAAGGCGGGACGACCGGCGGAAACAACAACGACGACGATGACGACGACAACGAGGAGACCGCCAACGGATACATGGGGCCCTACCTGGTCTTCCATAAGTTGATCTCGACCGGCGCCTCTCATTCGAAGACCGGCGACCCGACGATCGTTACGATGAAATCGGAACGTTATTCGTCGAACGCCGCGAACGAAAGCGGGTCGAACGGCTTCTATCGTCCGGTCGACGACGGCGAACTCGTCGAAGCGGCGGGCTCGATCGCGTCGACGACGGCGAAACTGACCGGAACGGACGGCGACGACGAGATCGTCGTCGAGACGAACGCCGCCGGAGTCGCGACGATCAAGATCAACGGCAAGACGCAAAACGTCCCGGCCGGAACGATCGCGATCGTTATCGACGGGCTCGGCGGGAACGACTCGATCGTTTACAAGTCGGCGAAAGCGAACGACGTTTCGGTCGACGCGACGAACGGCGTCGTCAACGTCGCCGGCGCGATTTCGATCGTCGCGACGAACGTCGAATCGGCGGCGCTTAACGGCGCGGGCGGAGCGCTCGAAGTCGTCGCGACCGCGGCCGGCGATTCCGTCGAACTCGCCGCGAACTCCGCGAAAGCGACCTCGGCCAAGGGCTTCGAGCTCGTCGCCGACGGTTTCGCGACCGTTTCGGCGTTCGGCGGCGGCAAAGCGAGCGCGACGCTACGCGGGACGGACGGCGACGACGTCGTTTCGGCGACGGCGACGACCGTTTCGACGAACGGCGTCGAACTGAAAAACTTTGCGAACGTTCGGATCGACGGCGGCGCCGGGAACGACGTCGCGAAGATCGACGGCGCGACCGCTCTCAACGCGGCTGAAAACGCCGTCGTCGCGGCGACCGCGAAATCGACGATCGTCGCGTTCGGTTTCGAAACGGTCGAAGTTAAGGGCGTCGGCTCCGCGACCGCGAACGTTTACGGTTCGCGCGGCGACGATTCGGTCGTCGCCGACGCGACGTCGACCGAGATGGTTTACGCGGCCGGAACGATTCTCCGCGCGAGCGGTTTCGACGCGACGAACGTTTTCGGGAACGGCGGTTCCGACCGCGCTTCGCTCTTCGCCGGTTCCGGTTCGAACGCGTTCGACGGCCGCGCGACGCAGGCGACCTTGACCGGTTCTTCCTTCGTCCGCAATTTGAACGGCTTCTCGAACGTCGCCGTTTTCGGTTCCGACGAAGGGAAGTTGATCGCGAACCTTTACGACACGATCGGCGACGACGCGTTCGTTTTGGCGCAAGATTCCGCGACGATGGACGTCGACGGCGCGAACCTTTACTCGATCCTCGCGGTCGACCAGGTGAAGATCAAGCGCGAAGCCGGGCGCGGCGACGACCGGATCGAAGAGGCGGACGCGCTGGACTACCTCTTCTCGACCGAAAACTGGGATTTCTGAGAAGGGAAAAACGAGCGTCTCGGAGCGCGAGCGTCGGTTGACGAGCGCGTTTCGGGAGGTCGATAAGCGAATAATCGCGTGAAAAACGCGACGTCGAGGGCTCGGCGTCGCGTTTTTTTTGTCGAAAATGAGGAAGACGCCGTATTTGTCGAAACGAGACCTTGACCTTTGCGCCTAAAAAAGGTAAAATTAATAAAGTTTTTTCTCTTTTGGGGCGACGCCGCGATTTTGCGGCAAAATTTCCTTCGAAAAGAGAGCGCGCTCATGAGCGACGGGAGCGACGAAAAGAGCGTTCCGCGGCGACGAGCGCGTCGTCGACTATTTGATAAAATTTGACGCCCGACGGCGGTTTCGGCGACGTTTCGAGGAGACTCGAACGTCCGACGACGGCGCGCGTCGGAAGACCAGCGAAAATCGGTTTAATATGGATTTGCAAGATTCCCTTGAGGGCGTCGGCGATTTTTTCGGCGGCGTCTCGCGTTGGATGGAAAATAGAATCACGTCGTTGTTCGGCTCGTCGAACGCTCGAGCGCTGAAGAAAATTCAGCCGCGCGTCGAGGCGATCAACGCCCTCGAGCCGAAATACCAGGCGATGAGCGACGAGGAGTTGCGCGAGCAGACGGGCCTCTTCCGCAAACGGCTCGCCGCCGGGGAGACGCTCGACGATCTCCTCGAGGAGGCGTTCGCCGTCTGCCGCGAAGCCGGGCGTCGCGTTTTGGGATTGCGCCACTACGACGTGCAGTTGATCGGCGGATGCGCTCTTCACGAAGGCAAGATCGCCGAAATGATGACCGGCGAAGGGAAAACGCTCGTCGCGACGCTTCCGGCGTATCTCAACGCGCTCGAAGGGAAGGGCGTTCACGTCGTTACGGTCAACGACTATTTGGCGCGCCGCGACATGGAGTGGATGGGGCCGCTGTACATGTCGCTCGGCATGACGGTCGGTTCGATCCAGAGCAACATGTCGACCGCGGATCGTCAAAAGGCGTACTCTTGCGACATTACTTACGGCACGAACAACGAGTTCGGGTTCGACTATCTGCGCGACAACATGCGGTACGCGCGCCGGGCGGACTCGAACTTCCCGCCGGACGCGCAACAGTCGCAGGGGCGGCTTCACTACGCCATTATCGACGAAGTCGACAATATTCTTATCGACGAAGCGCGGACGCCGCTTATCATCGCGGGTTCGGCTCGCGACGATTTGTCGAAGTATATCGCCGCCGACAAAATCGCGGTTCAGCTCGTGAAGGACGTCGATTTTAAGGTCGACGAGAAAGATCATACGACGAACCTGACCGACGAAGGCGTGCGTCGCGCCGAGCATTTGGCCGGCGTCGAGAGTTTCTACACGGTCGGGAACATGCACTGGCCGCATTTGATCGACAACGCTTTGAAGGCGCGGCATCTGTACAAACGCGACGTCAACTATGTCGTTAAAGACGGCGAAATCGTTATCGTCGACGACTTTACCGGGCGTTTGATGGAGGGGCGCACCTGGAGCGACGGTCTGCACCAGGCGGTCGAAGCGAAGGAAGGCGTTCGCGTCAAGGAAGAAAACCGCACGTTGGCGACGATCACGCTGCAGAATTTCTTCAAACTGTACGATAAAATCGGCGGCATGACCGGCACCGCGATGACCGAAGCGGGCGAGTTCTGGAAAATTTACAAACTCGACGTGCTGGCGATCCCGCCGAACCGACCGGTGCAACGTATTTGCAAGCCGGACTTGATTTACCGCACCGAAGCGGAAAAATACAAGGCCGTCGTCGACGAGATCGAACGCGTTCACAAGTGGGACGTCCTGATCCTCAAAAACGGCGAGGAAGCGTTCGGAACGATCGTTAAAGAGTCGGAAGACGTCGTCGAATTTATCGCCAAGGGAACGAAGGACGTCCTGAAAGTCCCGCGCGCCGAAATCGTCGAAATCGAATACAAAGGTCGCCCGATCCTCGTCGGAACCGTTTCGATTCAAAAGAGCGAGTTGATCTCCGGAATGCTCAACCGACGCGGCGTCAAGCACCAGGTCTTGAACGCTCGACCGGAAAATATCGGGCGCGAAGCCGAAATCGTCGCGCAGGCCGGACGCATGAACGCCGTTACGATTGCGACGAACATGGCCGGGCGCGGAACCGACATCATTCTCGGCGGGAACCCGGAAACCCTTGCCTGGTCGATCTTCCAAACGAAGTACCCGACGCGGCTCGACGTGCCGCAGGACGAATGGGTCGCGCTTGTGAACGAGATCGAAAACCGCGAGCAGATGAAAGCCGAAGGGGAACTCGTGCGCCGACTCGGCGGGCTCCATATCATCGGCACCGAACGGCACGAGGCGCGCCGCATCGACTTGCAGCTCGTCGGGCGTTGCGGTCGGCAGGGCGACCCCGGCGTCGCGCGGTTCTATTTGTCGCTCGAAGACGATTTGGTGCGCATCTTCGCCGGAGACTGGGTCAAAAATATCCTGACGCGTCTCGGCATGGAAGACGGCCAGGCCATTGAAAGCAAAATGGTTACGCGACGCATCGAGGGCGCGCAGAAGAAGATCGAAGAGCGCCACTTCGACACGCGCAAAAGCCTGCTCGAGTACGACGAAGTCATGGACATGCAGCGCAAGCGCGTCTACTCGTACCGTCAGCGCATTCTCGACGGCGGGAACACGAAGGACTTCGTTCAGGAAATGATCGACGCGCAACTCGAACGCTACCTGAAAGAATTTCTGGCGCCGACTTACGGGGCCGCCGCCTACGCCGCTTACGCCGGACGCGTTTTGAACGTCGAGTTCGAAGCGAAGCAGTTCCGCGGTATGGACGCGAAAATGGCGAGCGAATTTGCGACCGATTACGCTCGGCGCATGTCCGAAACGCACGCTCTCGACGCGGTCGAGGAAAATCTTTCCGACGACGCGCCGGAAGAGGAATGGAACTGGCAAGCGTTGGCGAAGGCCGCGAACGCGCGCTGGAACGCCGCGATCCGCGACGTCGATTTGAAAAAGATCGGGCGCGACGGCGTCGCCGAATTCCTCATCGAGAAAGCGAATAAATTCTGCGACTCGGCGAATCTCGACGCGGGCGCGCCGCTCCTCGAAGCGAATTACGGCGTCCAAACCGCCTGCCGCTGGTTGCGCGACAAATTCGGCGTCGAGATCGACGAAAACGAAGCGACGAAGCTGGAAGCCCCGGAATTTAAGAAGTTGGCGCGCGAAAAAGCGATCGAAGGATACCGCGAGCGCGAAGCCCGGTTCCCGGTGTTGGCCGGCTTGACGCACTTCACCGTCCACGACCAAAACGGTCGACATTACGACCGCGACGGCGTCGCCGAATGGATCTCGCGTCGTTTCGGCGTCGCGCTCGACGTCGAGGAGTTGAAAAACAAACAGCGCCGCGAAATCGAGGAAACGCTCTTCGCGATCAGTCGCGCCGCGTCGGAAAAAGCGGAGCCGTACCGCGTCGAAATGCGCGATCGCATGTCGAAACTTTTCGCCGAAGAAAACGTCGACGTCGAGAAGATCCGCGAAAAGCGCGAGGAAAAGATCGCCCGCAACGAACGGATCTCGTCGAGCGATATTCGCAAGATTCGACGCGACGCGCCCGGCTTGAAGTCGCTTTGCGAGTGGCTGAACGGCGAGCTCGGGCAAAACCTGACCGTCGAAGAGCTGGCCGATTGGGACGTGTTGCTCCTGGAAAACCGCGTCGAGTCGATCATCGAAAACGAGTTCAACCCGGAAATGCGCAAGATCGAACGGTCGCTGATCCTCGGCGTCCTGGACGGCGCCTGGAAAGAGCACCTGATGACGATGGATCACCTCAAGGCGAGCGTCGGTTTCCGCGGATACGCCCAGGTCGACCCGAAAGTCGAGTACAAACGCGAGGGGATGCGCGTCTTCGAAGCGATGTGGAACGGCGTGTTCGAACGCGTTACCGATTTCGTGTATCGCGTCGAACAACTCGACGAGGGCTTCATCGGCTCCGTGTGGTCGGCCGGAACGGCGATGAGGGAAACGCGTCCGGCCGCTCCCTCGGCGCTGGACGAGGAACGCGCCGCGCAGGAGGAAGCGATCGAAGCGAGCAAAGAGCAAAAGGTCGAGACGATCCGCAATAAAGAGCCGCGCGTCGGACGCAACGAACCGTGTCCGTGCGGAAGCGGTAAAAAATATAAAAACTGCTGCGGCAAAAACGGCTGACGCGGAAAATTGACCCGCGTCGAGCCCGCCGCTTGACGAAACGCCGTCGTTCGATTTCTCGGACGGCGGCGTTTTTGTAAAAATCGCTGCTTCCCGTAAAATCGCAAGAAACTTGTCGCCGCGACCGCTCGTCTAAAAAAAAACTGTTTTTCTTTTGTTGTTTTTATTGATTTTGCGTTCGCCGAACGGTATAATCGGTTAACAGAGACAACGCAAGGTGGAGAACGCCGCCCGCGACCCGTCCCGACGACCCGATTTCAAGGCGGCGATCCAATAAGTGGAGCGCGGCGATCGTTCGCGCGAATTTTGCTTTTTTGACGTTTTTGCGTTAGCGCAAGGAGCTGTGGAAATGAGAACGAATGTTAAAATGGGGGGGGGGGGTAATTTATATGGTTTTACCCTCGTCGAGTTGTTGGTCGTTATCGCGATTATCGGTATTTTGATCGGGTTGCTGCTCCCGGCCGTCCAGGCGGCTCGCGAAGCGGCGCGGCGCATGCAGTGCACGAACAACCTGAAACAAATCGGGTTGGCGTTGCAAAACTATCACGACGCGCACAACAATTTCCCGCCGGTGCGCACCGGCGCGGCGAACGAGCAATATACCGCGGCGTGGGGCGTTACCAGCTTTTACGTCGCGCTTTATCCGTTCATCGAACAAAACGCGCTTTGGCAGGAAGTCATTTCTGAAGGCGGTATCGAAGACGGCTTCGTCGGCTGGTCGCACGCCTGGCAAACGGACACGGCGCCGTTCAAGGGCGTTACCGTTTCGATGCTCGGCTGCCCGTCCGACGGCGGCGCGGCGGAACCGTCGTTCTGGAACGACGGCCAACGCGGGAGCTACGTGGGCTCGCTCGGCGACGCCGTCTGCAACGTCGCTGAAAACGATATCCAAACGCGCGGTTTCTTCCCCGGCTCTATGGGGATGTTCAAAGGTTGCTTCGGTTGGGCCCGCGGCGTTAAGTGCAATAATTTCTCGTCGTTGACCGACGGTTCTTCGAACACGATCGCGATCTCCGAAGCGGTCGTCGCGACCGAAGGCGGCTCCCGCAAAGTCAAGGGCGGGATCGTTAGCATGGATTGGCCGACCTCTCCGAACGGCTGTCTGGCCAAAGTCGACGCGACCGACCGCACGGTCATGAACGGAAACGCGTTTGTTTGGGAAGGCCGCGGCCAACACTACACCGACGGGCGCCCGAGCGTTTTGTGCTTCACGACCGTTCTTCCGCCGAACTCGCCGTCCTGCACGTTCGACGCCAGCCACCCGGGCCGCGACCCGTCGTACTTGAGCGTGTCGAGCAACCACAGCGGCGGCGTCAACGCGGCGATGGCCGACGGTTCCGTCCGGTTCGTCAGCGAAACGATCGACTGCGGGTCGAACCTGAACGAAACGTGGTATTTCGACCGCGACCCCACGGGCAAGAGCCCGTTCGGCGTTTGGGGCGCTCTCGGCACGATCGCCGGCGGCGAAACCGACACGCAATGACGCTCAAGGCGAAAGCTTAACGAAAAGGAGACGTAAGATGAGAAAATTACGTTGGTTGGGGCTTTGCGCGGCTATCCTTGGCGGCGCGGTTTTCGTCGGATGCGGCAAGACGGCGCCGGACGGGTTTCCGGAAACGCACCCCTTTACGGTGAAAGTCGTCGACGGCGGCAAAGGGATCGAAGGCGTTCAGGTAACGCTGGCGCACTCCGACTCGAGCGGCGTCGGCGCCGTCGCCGGAACGACGAACTCGAGCGGCGTCGCGAAAATCTCGACGACGTTCAAAAACTTCACCGCCGCCGGAGCCCCGGCGGGCGAGTACCGCGTTCAATGCGTTAAAGACCCGGTCGTCGACCATTGGAAGAGCGACGCGGAAATGGCGGCGATGTCTCCCGGCGAACGGACGGAGTATTTCGAAGAGTGGAAGGCGAAGTGCGACGAACTGCCGCGCGAAGTCCCGAAAGCGCTCGGAAATTACGACGCGACCCCGTTGACCGCGACCGTCGCGGCCGGCGGAGGCGAGTTGGTCGTCGACGTCGCCGAACACGCCGAATGACGCGGCGCGAATCTCGGCGGTCTAACGAACGCGGTCGGGTCGGTTTCGACGGCGCGATCGCGGGCTGAAAAGGAGAGCGGAACGGCAAAAGTTCCGCTCTTTTTTTGTCGACGGCGCCCCCGTTGCAATTTTTGAAACGCAAGATATAATGGACGGCGTCGACGCGGCTTTTTTATTAGCGTCCCATTTGCGTCGAAACGGAAATTTTTCGCGATTTTGCCGAACGCCGGAACTTTTCGACCGGTCGTCGCGTTTAATAATCGTCGTCGGAAGTTCGGCGACGAACGAACGAGAAGCGCGCTTTGGGCAAAAAAGCGTCGCGGCGCTTTTTTTATTTTCCGCGCGAAAGCGCAAGGAACTGTGGATATGAGAACGAATGTTAAACTGGGGGGGGGGGGGTAAACTGCACGGTTTTACCCTCGTCGAGTTGTTGGTCGTTATCGCGATTATCGGTATTTTGATCGGGTTGCTGCTCCCGGCCGTCCAGGCGGCTCGCGAAGCGGCGCGGCGCATGCAGTGCACGAACCAACTGAAGCAGTTGATGCTGTCGTGCCAAATGTACCACGACGCGCACAACTCGTTCCCGCCGGCGCGCGGCCGCGGCTCTCTCGAAACCTTCAACTACGCCAGCCACCTCTTCTGGCTGATGCCGTACACCGAGCAAACCGCGTTCTACAACGAAGTTATCGCCGACGGCGTCCCGAACGCTCAATGGAACAACGATTCGGCGTTCAGCGGAACCTTCACGCACCTCCTCTGCCCGTCGGACGGCAATTCGAAACAGCCGACGACCTGGGTCAACAACGCCGCGAAGACGAACTACGTCGGCTCGTGGGGCGACTCGATTTGCCAAACGGACGAATCGGCGACGACGTCCCGCGGCTTCTATCCGGGCGGTCTCGGGAGCCAATCCACGGCCGATTCGCGCCAGGTTACGACCCGAGCGATGAGCGCGATCACCGACGGCACCTCGAACACCGTCGCTTATTCGGAAACGGTCTGCGGCGACTCGCAGGGAACGAACAAAGTGAAGGGCGGCGTGATGGTTCTGAGTTCCGGCGACGTCGTTCGTCCGCGCAACATCCTGAATAAGGTCAACGCGTCCGACCGCACGATCTTCGACGGAACCGCCGCCACGTTCGAACGCGGCCAAAACTTCGCCGACGGAAACGTCAGCGTTACCGGTTTCCAAACGATCATGCCGCCGAACTCGCCGAACGCCCGCAACTACGGGAGCGGCGCCGGGCAAAGCGGTTGGGGCTACGGGATCTGCTCCGCGTCGAGCAACCACAGCGGCGGCGTCAACGCGGCGATGGTCGACGGCTCGGTGCGTTTCGTCAGCGAAACGATCGATTGCGGCGACATGGACGCCGACGTGAACGGCTCCGGTTATTCGACCTCCGCCGCGTCGCACGGGAAAGAATTTTCCGGCAAGAGCCCGTTCGGCGTCTGGGGCGCGATGGGCACGATCGCCGGCGGCGAAACCGACCTTCAATAACGGCGTTTGACGAAGCGCGTCGCGGCGACGTCCGGTCGATTTGCGGCGCGTTTTGACCGCGACGCCGGTCGAGCGCCGTTCGGAGATCCGGGCGGCGCTCGTTTTTTAAGGTAAAAACGTTACAGAGCGAAAAGGAAATAAGCGAATGAAAAATCTTTATTGCGCGGCGTTGGTCGCCTTGTCGTTGGCGGTCGTCGCCGGGTGTTCCGGCAAGCCGAGCGGTTTTCCGAAAACGTCGAGCTGTGAAATCGTCGTCGTCGACGGCGGAGCGCCGATCGAAGGCGTCGAAGTTTCGTTGATTCCGGAAAGCCCGATCAGCGGCGTTATCGTCGGCGGCAAGACGGACGCGTCCGGCAAGTGCGTCGTTCAAACGACGTTCGCGAACTTTACGGCGCCGGGCGCTCCGGAAGCGTCGTTCGTCGTTACGCTCCGCAAAGACCCGGTTCCGACCATGCCGGAGCTGACGATCGAGCAAATGGGCGAAATGTCGCGCGGCGAAATCGACAAATACAACGCCGAACGCGAAGCGGAAATTCGCTCCATGGCGCAGATCGTCCCGATCGCGTTGACGACGAAAGACGCGTCGCCGCTGAAAATCGCCGTTCCGGGCGACAAAACGACGACGATCGACGTCGCCGAACACGCCGAATGACGCTTCGAGTTCCGACGCTTAACGCGTCCGGGTTTTGAAACGCGCCGTCGAGTCTTTTTCTCGGCGGCGTTTCTTCTTTAAAGGTTTTCTCTTTTTGCGTTTTTTGCGCGTCGAATCGGGGTAAAATTGGAATTTAGGCGGCCCCGTCCGTTGAAATTTCGGCGGTTTCCGGTATAATTGAGACGTCGGCTCGTCGGTTTTTCGGGGCGCTTCGGCGCGTCTCGGGCAAAAACGGCGGCGGTCGACGCGACGACGTTCGGTTCCGTTTCGACGCGTCGCTTTCGTCGGACGGGCGAGCGCCGGAATTTGGGCGCTTTGCGAAATTCAGGCGGTTTTCGAAGGCGAACAACGTTCGAAAACGAGCGAAACGCCGAACCGCTTCTCGACGAAAGCGTCCGTCCGACCCCATCAGCGAGGAGGCTTTCCCTTGTCCGACGACAATCAAAACAACGACGACGCGGAATTCCGCGAAGATTCGGAAAACGAAGCGCGATCGAACGACGACGAACGTTCCGACGCGAACGACTCGAACGCCGATAACGTCGACGGCGATTCGTTCGACGGCGAAGGCGGTTCCGAAACGCCGTCGACGCCGTTGCGCCCGCTCCGTCCGATCATGAACGCCAACGGTCAGCTCGTCCTGCCGGACGGCTCGAAACTCGTTCGGCTGGCCATCGAAGACGAATTGAAGGGCAGTTACCTGACTTACGCGATGAGCGTTATCGTCAGCCGCGCGATCCCGGACGTTCGGGACGGCTTGAAACCGTCGCAGCGCCGTATTCTGGTCGCGATGAACGACCTGGGGCTCGGGCCGCACTCGCAACGGGTCAAATGCGCGAAAATTTCCGGCGACGCCAGCGGAAACTACCACCCGCACGGGGAGCAGGTCGTTTATCCGACGTTGGCGCGCATGGCGCAAGAATGGAACATGCGGCACGTTCTCATCGACAAACAGGGGAACTTCGGGTCGATCGCCGGGCTTCCTCCCGCCGCGATGCGTTACACCGAAGCGCGTCTTTCCGGTATGGCGATGGCGTTGCTCGAAGACCTGAACCTCGACACCGTCGACTTCGTGCCGACTTACGACGAAACGCGGATGGAGCCGACCGTTCTGCCGGCGAAGGCGCCGAACCTTCTCGTCAACGGCGCGAACGGGATCGCCGTCGGGATGGCGACGAGCATTCCGCCGCACAACCTCGGCGAAGTCTGCGACGCCGCGATCGCGACGATCGACGATCCCGACATTTCGCCGTTCGAACTGCTACGCGTCTGCCCCGGCCCGGACTTTCCGACCGGCGGCGTTATCTGCGGAACTCGCGGCATTCGACGCGGTTATCTGACCGGTCGCGGAAATATCGTCGTCCGCGCTCGCGCTCGCATCGAAGAAAAGGGAAAACGAAGCCGGATTATTGTTTCGGAAATTCCGTACCAGCAGGCTCGAGACCGCGTCGAAGAAAAGATCGCCGAAATGGTCAACGAAGGGCGCGTCGTCGGGATTTCGTCGATCCGCAACGAGTCCGACCTGAAAGAGCCGGTGCGTCTCGTGCTCGAGCTGAAAAAAGACGCCGACCCGCACGTCGTTTTGAACCAGCTGTACCAGTACACGCCGCTGCAAGACTCGTTCTCGATCATTTTGCTCGCGTTGGTCGACGGCAAACCGCGCGTCATGACGTTTAAGGAATTGATCGTCGAGTTCCTGCGCCACCGCGTTTCGGTGATTCGACGGCGCACGCAATTCCTTTTAAACAAAGCGATTAAGCGTCAGCACACCGTCGAGGGCCTGCTGATCGCGCACGCCGATATCGACGAAGTGATCCGCGTCATCCGCACGTCGTCGACGCAATTCGAGGCGAAGCAACGTTTGATGCAAATCGAGTGCCCGGCCGCGCTTTTGAATCGAGCGCTCGGCGACGAAGGCTTCGAGTCTTTCCAATCGACGCGCGGCGTCAAGGAAACGTACTCGCTCACGCCGGTGCAGGCGGACGCGATCCTTCGCATGACGCTCGGCCAGTTGGTCAACCTCGAACAACAAAAGTTGGCCGACGAATACAACGCGCTGCTCGTCGATATCGCCGAGTTCCGCCGCATTTTGTCGGACGAAAAGAACGTTTTGGCGATCGTTCGTCAGGATTTGGAAGAGGTCAAGCAGAAGTTCGGCGACAAACGCCGCACCGAGATCGCGTTCGAGGAAGTCGGAAACGTCGCGGACGAAGACCTTATCAACGAAGAAACAATGGTCGTTTCGATCACGACGAACGGATACGTCAAACGAACCGCGCTCGACGAATATCGAGCGCAACGGCGCGGCGGCAAAGGGCTCAAAGGGGCCAAAACCGACGAGGAAGATCCCGTGCGCCATCTCTTCGTCGCCAGCACGCACTCCTATTTGCTCTTCTTTACGAACAAGGGCAAGTGCTATTGGCAAAAGATTTACGGCATCCCGCAGTTGGCGCGCGACGCGAAAGGGCGCAACCTGGTCAACCTGTTGAATCTCGATCCCGACGAAAAAGTCGCCGACTGCCGCGCGATTCGAGATTTCGACCGACCGGGCGCGTTCCTCGTCATGGCGACGAAAAACGGCCTGGTGAAAAAGACCGATTTGAGCGCTTACGGCCGCCCGTACAAAGCGGGGTTGATCGCGATCAAACTGCGCGAAGGGGACGAACTCGTCGACGTCGCGGTCGTCGAGCCCGGCGACGAGATCGTGTTGGCGACCGCCAACGGGAAGGCGATTCGTTTCCGGCAGTCCGACGCCCGGCCGATGGGGCGCGCGGCGAGCGGCGTCAAAGGGATTTCGCTCCGTCCGGGCGACTACGTCGTCGGGATGGCCGTCGCCGACGAAAACGCCTATCTGCTCACGGTTTGTGAAAACGGTTACGGAAAACGAACGCCGTTCGGCCCGAACGCCGCGTCGACGAGTTCCGAGGAATTGGAAGCGCTCGGCGACGCGCTCGAAATGACCGCCGCCGGCGCCGATCCGGGGAACGCGGTCGACGACGCCGAATTGGAAACGCCGGAAGCGGAAGATTCCGACGAAAACGCCGACGGCGCCTCGAACCGACGCTATCGAACGCAACGACGCGGCGGGGGCGGACTCCTCGACGTCAAGACGACGAAGCGCAACGGCAAAGTCGTCGACGTGTTGCGCGTCGACGACGGCGACGAGGTGATGACGATCACCGCGCGCGGCAAAATTCAACGCTTCGCGATCGACGAGATCCGCGAAACCGGGCGCAACACGCAGGGCGTCCGCTTGATGAACGTCGACGTCGACGACGCGATCGTCGCGATCAACCGCATTCCCCGCGACGAAGTCGACGCGACGCCGAAAACGACGCTCGGCGCCTCGACGTTCGAGATCGAGGAGCCGACGGTCGAGCTCGACGCGGAGTCGGACGGCGCGGACGATTCGGCGGAAGAATGATTCGTTTCGGCGCGTCGGGCGGAGGCTTGCGTCGCGTCGCGCCTTGTTTTTTTCCTGTTTTTCAGAAGCGACCGGCGGCGTTGCGTCGGTCGAACGGCCCTTATTACTTGAGGCGGCAACATGAGTCTTTGGAAAATCGCTTGGAAAAGCATTCGGCACCGTTCGTTGGCGTCGGCGTTGACGGCGTTCTCGATGGCGCTCGGCGTCGCGCTCGTCGTTACGGTGCTTGTGATCAACGGCGTCGTCGGAAAATCGTTCCAACAGGGCGCCCAGGGGTACGACTTGATCGTCGGCGCCAAGGGGAGCAAACTGCAACTCGTTTTGAGCTCGGTCTTTTACAATCAGGATCCGGTCGGTTTGATCCCTTACGAATATTACGATTTGATGACGTCGTCGCGCTATTCCGCCGAGGTGAAAACGGCGATTCCGATCGCTCGCGGCGACAATTATCAGGGCGCGCCGGTCGTCGCGACGACGCCGGAGTACTTCCGTTCGGTAACGAAATCGGACGGAAAACCGTATACGCTTCAAAAGGGCGAATTTTTCCGCAACGTCGATTATTACGCGGCGGTCGTCGGCTATTCGGTCGCGAAAAAGAACAAGTTGCGGGTCGGCGACGAAGTGCGTTTCGGCCACGCTAATTCGGCCCGCGACGAGGATTTGCACGAACCGTTTAAGATCGTCGGAATCTTGGATCACACCGGAAGCCCGAACGACCGCGCCGTTTTCGTCAATTTGGAAGGCTTCTACCGCGAGCACGAACGCGGCGAAGGAACCGAAACGGTCAATTACGAGCTCCGCGAGGAAGAGCTGGCCCGCAAACGCGCCGAACTCGGAATCGACGAAACGACCGCCGAAGCCGACGTCGAACATGATCACGAGCACGAACACGCGCCGGGCGAAGTTTGCGAAGACTGCGGACACGGCGGGCATAAGCGCCGCTTGACCGCGATTCTGCTCATCACGAAAGACGCCGAAGTCGAAGTCGCCGCGACCGCGAGCGCCGTCGAGGCCGCGACCGAAAGTCGGCCGGGTCTCGAAATCGACGAAAGCGACCTTGTTACGCCCGACCGCGTGCAGATCGTCGACACGGCGGTTACCGCGCTTCCGGCGAAAATCGAAGGCGAGCTTCTCGAAGCGCAGGCCGTCGCGCCGGTGCGGGAGATCGCCGCGTTCTTCCAGGACGTGATCGGGAACATTCAAAGCGTTTTGATCGTTTTCGCGATTCAAGTCGTTATCGTCGCCGGCGTCGGGATGATGGTTAGCATTTACACGTCGATGAACGAACGGCGGCAGGAGATCGCGATCATGCGGGCGCTCGGCGCTCGGCGTTCCACGGTGATGTCGATTATTCTGCTCGAATCGATTTTGCTTTCGCTTGGCGGCGGGCTCTTCGGGGCGTTGATCGGGCACCTGGCGATCGGGGCGCTCGCGCCGCTGATCATGGCGTATTCGAACGTGATGGTGCGGCCTTGGGACTTCCAAACGGTCGAGCTCGCGTTGATTCCGGGGCTGATCGGCCTGGCGTCGGTCGTCGGATACCTGCCGGCGGTGATCGCGTACCGCACCGACGTCGCGCAGTCGTTGCAAACCTGATCCGCGGCGGATCGGAGCGTCGACGGAACGCGTTTCGGGCGGCTTGGAGACCGGTTCGAAGCGCGTTCCCGACGCTTTCGCTTTACTTAACTTCTTAAAAGACCGCGTGTTAGACGCGGCGGAGCGAAACCGATGAAAGTAATTTTTGACGACGCGCTCAAAGGAGCGTATCGCGACGTCGAGGCGGTCGCGCCGATCGAGGAGACGGTCGACTATAAACAGATCGCGACGTTGGGCGTCGGCTCGTTGGTCGCGGCGATCGTTTCGATCTTGGGCTTTTTTTGGACGCCGTTTATCGTCGTCGCGCTCGTCGGCGTCGTCCTGGGGACGCTGGGGTTGCGAAAGATCGCGCGGGCGCCGGAGGAGATCGGCGGTTTTGCGCTGACGACGACCGCGACCGCGTTGAGCGTCGTTTTGGCGTTGTCGGCGACCGCCTGGCGCGTTTACTCTTTTTACACGAACGCCCCGCCCGGATACGAGATCGTCGAATTCGATTCGATGGCGCTGACGAAGGACGGCGAAGTGGCGCCGGAGATCGCCGCGCTGAACGGCCGCAAGGTTTACGTCGAAGGGTACATGTATCCGACGAAACGGCACGCCGGAATCTCCGATTTCAATCTGGTGCGCACGCTCGGCCACTGCCAGTTCTGCTCGCCCGGCACGAATCCCGCGGACATGATCGCGGTGTCGATGGAACGCGGCCGCGAAGTGAATTACCGCGCGAACAAAATCGTCGGCGTCGGCGGCGTCTTTTACGTCCGCGACGATTTTCGACCCGGCGAACTGCCGTATTCGATGAAGGCGGACGCGTTCCGTTGAGCGGGCGGAGCGGCGAAAGCGGACGCCTCGGGGGCGATTGACGAAACGCCGCTTTCGGGTACAATGAACGCAAGCGGTTCGCCGACGCGGCGCGTCCGGGAGTTGCCGGGAGGCGGCTCGGCGAGCGGAGACGATATTTTTCGAACGGACGTTCGAACGAAAGGAACGAAATGGCTTACGAAGTTACGCTTATCACCGGCGACGGCGTCGGTCCGGAATTGGCCGAAGCGGCCCGCAAATGCGTCGACGCGACCGGAGTCGCGATTAATTGGGACGTTCAGGAAGCGGGAATCGACGTGATGGAAAAGACCGGCAATCCGTTGCCGCCGGAAGTCCTGGAAAGCATCCGCCGCACCCGTTGCGCGTTGAAGGCGCCGATCACGACGCCGGTCGGAACCGGTTTCCGCAGTCTGAACGTTCACCTTCGTCAGGAACTCGACCTTTTCGCCTGCGTGCGTCCGTGCAAATATTATCCGGGCGTTCGCTCCTATTTCAGCTCCGTGCCGGTCGACCTCGTGATCTTCCGCGAAAACACCGAAGACCTTTACGCCGGGATCGAATTCGAAAAAGGGTCGGAAGTTACGAAGGAAATCGTCGACGAGATCAACCGTCTGGCGCCGGGCCGCAAGATCGCGACCAAGTACGACGAAACCGGCGTTTCGATCAAACCGATCAGCGTTTCCGGAACGGATCGCCTGGTTCGCGCCGCGTTCGAGTACGCTCGCGAAAACGGCCGCAAAAAGGTTACGGCGGTTCATAAAGCGAACATTATGAAATTTTCGGACGGTTTGTTCCTCGAAACGGCTCGCAACGTCGCTAAAGACTTCCCGGAAATCGAGTTCGAAGACCGCATCGTCGACAACATGTGCATGCAGCTCGTCCAAAAACCGGAGCTTTACGACGTCGTCGCGCTTCCGAACCTGTACGGCGACATCCTGAGCGACCTCTGCGCCGGGTTGATCGGCGGCCTCGGCGTCGCCCCGGGCGCGAACATCGGGCACAACGGCGCCGTTTTTGAAGCGACGCACGGCAGCGCGCCGAAATACAAGGGCTTGAACAAGGTCAATCCGTGCGCCTTGATTCTGTCCGGCGTTTTGATGCTCCGCCACCTGAAGGAAACGGACGCCGCGAACCGCCTCGAAGCCGCCGTCGCCGAAGTCATTCGCGAAGGAAAAGACGTTACTTACGACTTGAAACCGAACCGCGACGACCCGACCGCCGTCGGAACGCAGGAAATGGCCGACGCGATTTGCCGCAAACTCGCGTGAGCGGATCCGGCGTTCGCCGTTGAAAAACGATAAAATTTTGAAAACCGTCGCGACAACGTTTGCCGCGGCGGTTTTTTGCGTTGCAATAAAAAAAAGGGGGGGGGAACGAAACTGGCGCCGAACCTTGAAAAAAGCGCCGAAAAACGTTCGTTTGCGGGAAAATCGCGCGATAAAACTTGATTTTGGTCGACGACGCGGTACAATTATTGCGAGCAAGCCGACGTCGGTTGCGAAAGAACGACAACAACGATTGAAAAAAGGAATAAAAACGATGAATTTTTGTCCTCGATGCGGGAACGCCCTCGGCCCGACCGACGCTTTTTGCGCCGCTTGCGGAACCCCTTTGACCGGCGGCGAATACGATGGCGGCGCGGCCGCGAACCCTTACGATCCGGGCGCTCCGGTCGCGGAAAACGCCGGTTGGGACGGCGCGTCCGAAACGACCGTCGGGCCGAGTTTTTGGGGAGCGTTCGTTTACTGTTTGAGTAATTATTGCAATTTTCAAGGCCGCGCGACGCGAACCGAGTATTGGGGCTGGTGCGTTGCCGTTGGGTTGATCGACACCGTTTTGAATTTTGTCGCCTTGGCTCTGTCGGGCGGCGGCGAGCCGTCGCCGTTGGTCGGCGGCGTTTCGGGGCTCATAAAATTATCGCTCGCGCTTCCGGCGTTGGCGCTTATGGGGCGGCGGTTGCACGATTTCGGTTGGTCGGCGAAACTGATGTTCGGCCCGATCGTTTTGTTTTTCGTCGGGGGGGCGCTCTTCGTCGCCGGCGGCTTCCTGGCGCATCCCGACCCGACCCTCGCGATCGCGATGATCAATCGCGGCCTTGGCGCGGGACTGATCGTTTCGGCGGTGATTTGGCAACTCGTTTTGGGGATTTCGGCGGCGTTCGTCGGCGGAACGCCGGGCCCGAACCGCTTCGGCGGCAAGCGGTTGAATCCGTCGAACGTCGGACGCTAAACGCCGTCGTTTAACGAGAAAAACGAACCCCGTCGCTTGGGTTTCGCGCCAAAGCGGCGGGCGTTTTTTTAATTTGGCGGGTTGTTTATTTTTATTTTTTTGGATTATAATAACGACGTTCGGCGTTTTTGAACGCGACGAACGTTTTCGATTTTTTTGACAATTCGCGTTAGGAGTCGAGCGACGGCTAAATTTTGTCCTCAATGCGGGCGCGCGGTTCCGCAAAACGCCAAATTCTGTTGCGACTGCGGAACGGCGTTGTCCGAACGCGCGCAGGGAAATCAAGCGCAGGAAAATCAGCGACCCGATAATTTTTTTGCGGATCTTGTGGAGCGTTGGGGCGCAAAATCGCCGTGGACGCGAGAGCAGGAAGAAGCGTTTATGCAGGCGCAGACCGTTTGTTGGGGCGGCGATACGAAAGAGTGGCCGGATAAGCCCGATTTTGAACCGAAAGACTTCGTCGACGCGTTGAAAATCTCCATGACGAAATACTGCCGCTTCGTAGGACGCGCTTCTCGAGCCGAGTTCTGGATGTTTTTCGCCTGGCAGTTAATCATTGCGGCGATCGCCTTGCATACTACGGGCAACGTCGTTATGCTTGCGTTCGTCGTTCCGGCGTTGGCGTCGTTGGCGCGGCGTTTGCGCGACGCGGGGTTTTCTCCCTGGACGCTGTTCCTGATGCTGGCGCCGTTGGTCGGCGGCGTCGCGTTGTTGGTTATGGCGGCGCTCGCGCCGACGCCGGGCCCGAACCGTTTCGGCCCGCAACCGGTTAAGCGGTAATAAAAACGTTCGGCGTTTCGTCGCTTCGCAAATAAAAACCCCGTCGCTTTAGCTTCGCGCCAAGGCGGCGGGGTTTCGCGTTTCAGGACGTTTGAATTAAACGGCAAATCCCGAAACGGCGGAGGTTACGGTTTTTCGAAATCGCAGTCCGGCTCCGGCCCGAGCGGGTCGCCGCCGACGGCGTAAGCGCGAGCGCGGCTTCCTCCGCAAACGCGGCGATAATCGCATTTGCCGCAGACGCCGCCGTAATTGTCCGGATCTTGAAGCGCCTTGAAAAGCGGGTGGTTCTGGTAAACGTCGACGACCGAATCTTTCGGGAAACGGCCGCAAACGATCGGGAGAAAACCCGCCGGGAAAATGTCGCCGTTGTGCCCGACGAACATGATCCCGCGTCCGTCGGTGATTCCGAGCGGCGCCCGAGAACGACGGGAGCGGCCGATCTTTTCGGCGTCGGCGTCCGCTTTTTCGTCGATCGGCGCGTCCTGCGGGTTCGTCTTCATCGACGCGGCGAACTGGGAGTTCGGGAATTTCGGCCGATTTTTCGGCGCGGCGAGCGGGTCGCCTCCCTGCTCCAAGACGTAACGGCGGTAATGCGGCGCTTCGGTCGTCTTGACCGAGAAGGGTTTCGTAAGCGAATGGCGGTAAAGTTTCGCGAAGACTTCGCGGTATTCCGGCGGGGAAATGCGGATTTCCTCGACGCCGCGGCCGACCGGAACGAGGAAAAAGACCGACCACATCATGACGCCGGTTTCTTCGAGCAAGTCGGCGATCTCGTCGATGAAACGCGCGTTGCGGCGGGTGATCGACGTGTTCACCTGCACCGGAAGATCGAGATCGCGAGCGTATTTCATCATGTCGAGCGCTTTGGCGAAGCTGCCTTCGAAACCGCGGAACGAGTCGTGAACTTCCGGCGTCGGCCCGTCGAGGCTGATTCCGATTGCGGAGACGCCCGCTTCCTTCGCTTTTTGGAACGCGTCGAACGTCGCCAACGGGGTCGCGCTCGGGGTCAGCGCCGAACCGATCCCGAGATCGGTCGCTCGACGAATGAGTTCGAAGAGATCGGCGCGTTTGAGCGGGTCGCCGCCGGTGAAGCAGATCGTCGGTTTGCGGGGGAAACGGGCGACGTCTTCGAGGAGCGCGAGCGCGTTTTCGGTTGAAAGTTCGTCCGGGGCCGCCGACTCCTGCGCCGACGCGCGGCAATGTTTGCAAACGAGATCGCAGGCGCGGGTAACTTCGTAATAAAACATCAGCGGGTTCCGACCGAAATCGGAAACGTCGTAAGGTTCGCGACGCATCGGCGAAAACTCCTTAAAGTGGGGAAAATAGAAAAAACGGGTGATCTGAAAAACGACAAAAACGCCGCTCGGGCGGAAAAACGAACTCGAAAAGAGCCGATTTCGCCGGCCGAACGGCGCGGTTTCGAAGGGCAAACGAAGCGATCGAACGCTTGCGACGAAACGATCAAAAGCCGCGGTTGCGAGGATAGCCGCCCATGCCGGGATAGCCGCCCATGCCGGGATAACCGCCCATGCCGGGGTAGCCGCCCATGCCGGGATAACCGCCGTAACCGCCTCCCATGCCGGGGTAAAATCGCGGCGTCATGCCCGCGCCGCGATTCATCTGCGGGACGAACGGCGTTTGCGCGCCGAGGTACGGCGTCGTGAGCATCGTCGCGTTGGTTTGGCGCGAGCGCAAACTTTGCAGGTATTGCGTCAAAACCGTCGAATTCATCGTTTTAAGTTCGACGACGCGCACCTTGCGGATGTTTTCCTCGAGGATTTCGCGGTCGACTTCCTTGACGTAGTCTTCGATTTCCTTCGCCAAATTTTCCGGCGCGTAAACTTCGAGGTTTCCGGTCGTTACGTTCGGGAAAATACGAGGCGACTGGTTGCCCGGCAGGAGCGTTGTTTGAAATTTGCGCGAAAACGCGTTCAGCACCTGCTGCGCCATGCGCGTCGGGGACGTGTTGGCGACTTTGATTTTATACGGCTTCGTGATCGGTTGCGGGAACAGATCGACGGAGTCGTAAAGGACGATCATCGCCCCGGCGGCGTCGCGGTCGGCTTTGGAGCCGTACACGGTGATCGTGTTGAGCGCGGCGTCCGGTTGGAACGACAGTTGAACGCGTTGTTGCATGTTGGCGATGTTGACGCCGGACGATTGGTAGTAAAAATACGGCGTCGCGCTTTGCGTTCGGTCGGCCATGTACGTTTGCAGACGCGGCAAAAGTTGTTGGACGCCGACGTTTTCAACGCGGTAAACCGTGTAGTTTCGGCTTTCCATCAAGACGCGTTCGCGGGCTTTGGCGCGATTTTCCGGCGTCATGTACGAAAGATAACCGAGGGAGCGCGGGTCGGACGGATCGTCGAATTGCGGCGCGTCGTCTTCCGCTTCCGCGTCGGTTTCGGTTTCGTCGTCGACCGGAGCCGCGTCGACCGTTTGCGTTTGGGCCGCCGCTTTCATTTCGTCGACGACGGCGGTCAAGCGGCGTTGGAACTCGTCGAGCGCTTCTTCGTCGCTCGAGTAAAGCGTCGCGCCGCCGTTGTCGTTCAGGACGACGTAAACGCCCGGCACGTCGGTCGCGACGGCGTTTTCCGGGATCGGGCGAGCTGTTTCCGCTTCCGGGGCGTCCGGCGTTTCCGCCGTCGTTTCGCCGTCGGCGACGAGCGCGCCGAAAGCGGCTCCTTTCAGGAGCGAGCGGCTAGCCGAAAAAAAAAGCGAGGAAACGAGGGAAGCGGTTTTCGGGGCTTCCGGAGCCGGTTGTTCGGCTTTTTCTTCCGTCGCCGGTTCGACCGGTTTGGGCGCTTCCGCCGGAGCGGCTTTTTCTTCCGCCGCCGGTTCGACCGGTTTGGGCGTTTCCGCCGGAGCGGCTTTTTCTTCCGCCGCCGGTTCGACCGGTTTGGGCGTTTCCGCCGGAGCGGCTTTTTCCTGAACGATTCCGCCGTCGCCGACGAGAACCTTCACCTGGTTTTCGCGCGTCCAACGTTTGACCGCTTCGCCGACGACTTTCGCGGCGTCCGCGCCCTGGATCGTAACGACGCGACCGGCGGGGGTCGACTCGATTTTAACGCTCGGCGCGACCGCCGATTTCGTCGGTTCCCCTTGCGACGCGGCTTTCGGCGTCGGCTCGACCGCTTGCGCGGCGTCGGCGGCGCTTTCGATCGGCTTCAGACTGCCAAGGTCGATCCGTTCGTCGGACGGCTCGGCGTCCGTTTGCTCCGCGCGATTGCGGAGATAAACTCGACGGTCGTCCGCCGAAGAGTCCGAACGGTCGTTCGGATCGACGAACGGCTTCATTTTTTCGAGCCCTTTTTCGCCCATTTGGATCAACACTTGACGCATCTTTTCAAGCATCGCCGGGGTCGAGCGCGCGAACAAACGGTTCGCGTTCGCGTCGTAACGCACGTCGGCGTAGGCGCCTTCCGTTTCGATCATCCCGAAAGCCTGTTGAGCGGTCGCCGGGTCGACGTAAAGCAGGTCGAAAATGGCGAGCTCCGTCTTTTCTTCTTCCGGTTCGAGCACGCTGAGAACGTCCTGAACCATTTGGTGCTCTTCCGGACGCCCGACGACGATCAGCTTGCCGGTCGAGTAGTCGCGGTACATGTTGACGTCGCGGCCCTGTTCGTAGAAGATCGAGTACAGCGACGCCGTTACCGACGGATTTTGAATAGTGTACGACTTCATGTACGATTCCGGATCGGCGAGACCGCCTTGACGCGCCTCTTCGATCAACTGCTCGACCGTCGCGTGCTGAACCGCCGTGCCGCGAACGATAAGGCATTTCTGCGCTTCGTCGAACTGAGCGCGGAACGCGACGTCGTTCGCGTAAAAGTTATTGAGCGGGCGGATCAAACGGTTGAAGTCGAGCGAGCCGACGTTGAAAATTTTGAACGTCGTGTTTCGTTCCGGATCGCGTTCGTCCATTTCCCGAATCAGATCCGCGATCTTAGCGTGGTCGCTTTCGTAAGCCTTCACCAGAAGCGAGCGCGAAAAAGCGTCGAGGGTGATCTGGGCTTGCGGGTACATTTGCAAAATTGCGCGGCGCACGACGTCCTGCTGCGAGTTTTTCACTCGATAGACGCGGGCGGTCGAGCCGTCGTCGCCGACGTCGAGCGTTTCGATCATCGCGGCGATTTTTTCCTGATCGCCGGGGACGGTCTTAACGGTCAGCGTGCGGGCGAGCGACGCCGCGAGGAGCGGGGGCGCGGCCGTCGGCGGGTCGGCGATGATCGTCGCGGTCGGATAAGCCGCGAGAATCGACGCTCGAGCGATCGCCGGGATCGCGTATTTCAGACGGTAAATTTGCGTCGTTTGCCCGTCGTCGGCGTTGTCGAGTTTCTTGATCAGCTCGGCGATCTGCGCCTGTTCTTCGGTCGACGCCTGGACGGTGAGCTTGCGGGTTCCCGTCGTCGCGAGGAGCGCGGCGGTCGGCGGGTCGGCGACGATCGTCGCGTTCGGGTGGAGCGCGAGAATCGAAAGGCGAGCGGTCGACGGAACCGCGTACTGCAGTTGGTAAATGGAGGTCGTTTGGTCGTCGGCGGCGTTTTCGAGCTCTTCGACGATCGACGCGATCTTCTCGTGCTCGTCCGTTTTCGCAAGGATAACGACCTGATTCGGCGTCGTCCCGAGCCCGATTTTAACGTTCGGATAGACCGGAAGGATCGTCGCGCTCAGTTGCGCCAACGTCAGCCGTCGCAACGTGTAAGCGACGAGCGTTTTGCTGGCGGTCGGGCGTTCCTTGATCATTTCGGCGACGAGTTCTTCGATCTGTTTGTGGATCGCCGGACGGGCCGAAACGACGAGGAAACCGGGCGTCGTCGTCGGAAGTTGGATCGCTTCCGGCGCCATCCGCGCCAACGCCGAAGAGACGTAAGCGTGCGACGCGACCGGAATATCGCTGATATCGTAAGCGCGCGGAACCGCTTTCGACGCTTCGCCGTCTTCGACGTCGAGCGTCGCGAGAAGTTCGGCGACTTGCGCTTGCACGACTTCCGGCGCCTGGCACATCAGCGAGCCGTCGGTCGAGGCGTAAAAGACCGCTTCCGGCGCCGGGAAACGCGTCGCCATAAAGTTGACGACGTCGGCGTAGCGCAGGTAAACGAGCGGGTATTTTTTCAGCGTAACGTTCGGGAACGCTTCGCCGACGACTTCGAGCGCCTTTTCGACGCGTTCGTGGTCGGAGACCGAGCCCCAAACGACGAGGCGCGAGCCGCTGATCGGGTAAATAACGGCGCCCGGGATCTGCGGCGTCAACAGGCCGATCGCGGCCGCGGCGCCCTGCGCGCTGACCTGGTAAATTTTCGGCTCGATTCCGTCGATATCTTTATCTTCCGGAATCGTTTCGAGTTGCGTCAGCGTTTCGAGGAATTTTTCGTGGTTGATTTCGCTCGCGACGACAAAAATTTCGTTCGAGCCTTTGCCCGGGTAAATCGCGACGCCCGGAACGATCGTCGGAACGATCTGAACGAGCTTCGTGAAATTGACGCGGGTCAGATAGTACGATTTAAGCGACGGCGCCATTTTGGCGGCTTCGGCGCGGCGCGCTTCGACGTAAGCGGCGACTTTTTCGTGCGTCTCTTCGGTCGCGGTGATGACAAATTCCGAATAATCGTCGCTTTGCGACAGGATCGTTTGCGGGTAGGGGAACGTCGACGCGATCTCCGCGTAGGTCTTCCAGAACGAGCCGGAGTAAGGCCAAACGTAGTTGCGAACGACGCGTTCGACCGACGCGTCGGTCGGCGTGTCGATCGTTTTCAACGCGTTTTCGACCGCCGTCAATTGATCCGGCGAACCGTAAACGACGATTTGACGGCGGATCGCGTCCGGCGTGATTTCGGCGTTCGGGCAAACGCGGCCGAGAAACGCCGCCGCTTCCGGGATCGTCGTGTGAACGATCGGGAACGTTCGGTACGTCGCTTCCGGCGTTTTGCAAATTTCCTCGACGAACTTATCGACGCGATCGAAGAGGGCTTCGGGGCCCCAAACGATCAGCTGATCGCCGTTGGCGCCGGGGTAAACGCCGATTCCGCTTTGGGAAAAGTTCGCGCGAATGATGTTGATCAACCGGTCGCGCAGGTAACGGCTTTCCGCCGGGAGCGTGATCAAACGCATCCGACCCGCGCGTTCGTCGAACCCTTCGAAGAACGCGTCGGCTTTCCCGAGCTCCGCTTCCGGCCCGTAAAGGATCAGTTCGTAAGGACTTGTCGGCGTCGCGACGATCGCCGGGTAAAGTTGCGTGAACGCGGGAAGGAGCGCGTAAGCGACCGGGTCTTCGAACCGGCGAACTTTCGACGTCGTTTTCGCTTCGTCGCCGGCCAACGTCGCGAGTTTGCCGACCGCGTCCTTAACCGCTTCGTGATCTTCGGCGGTCGCGAAGAGCGAAAGGGTCTTGTCCGTCGGGTCGACGCGGTAGAACGGGTACGCCTGATCGGGCGAGCCGCCGCGGTACATCCGTTGCATGCGGGTCTGGCGAGCCTGCGCTCGACCCTGCATAAACGCGGAGCGGGCCTGCGGCGAGGAGCCGGTCAGCGTTGGAACGAAAATCGCGTCGGGAATCAAATTTTCAACGAGCGATTCGATCGTTTCCGCCGCGACGGCGCCGATCGGGTAAACGGCGAATTCAAGGCGTTCGTCGTCGCCCGGCGAGGTCAGTTCTTCGACGATTTTCGCGATCATTTTCTGTTCGCGACCGTTCGCGAGAACGGCGATTTTCTGTTCCGTTCCGGGCGGAACGAAACCGTATCCGGCGAAAACTTCCGCGCCGGGGAAAAGCTCGTCGACGACGCCGCGGAGCTGCGTCGCGGCCTGCGGCGTTTTCACCGTGTAAACGGAGACGCGGGGGCCCGGCGCGTAAACGGCGCTCGGGTCGTCCGGGTCGACTTCCGAAGCGTTGATTTTTTCGATTTCGTCGGAAATTTTGACGTGATCGTCGAGCGTGGCGCGAACGACGACGCGTCGGCCGCGCTCGTCCGCTTCGAAAGTCGCGGTCGGATAAGCTTCGGTCAACGAGTCGACGAGGGCGTCGAGTTCCATTCCGTAAACCGGGTAAGGAATCATCCGCTTGTCGGACGAGCCGTAGGTTTTCGCGAGGTTGGCGACGTTGGCGGCGACGATCTTGTGTTCCGCGGGCTTCGCGATGACGAGAAGCTGTTGGTTTTTCGCGTCGATTTCAACGCGGGCGGCGTTCGGAACGAGTTCGCGGATCGCGTCGACGAGGTCGTCGGTCGGATTCGCGCCGACGTCGTAATAGTTCAGGATCGGGTCGAACTCGGACGCTTCCTCCGGGTCGAGGATCTCGAGAAGTTCGCGGACTTCGTCGAGCGTTTCCTTATTTTTCGCGCTGATAATGATCGATTCCGACGACGATTCGTAAGTAACGGTCGCGCCCGGAACGGTCGAGCGGATCGACGAAAGGAGCGTCCAGTACGCGGCGCGGCGCACCGGCCAACGCGACATGCGGTTGTCGAGCGGATCCTTTTCCGAAAGGTTCGAAACGGCTTCCTTAATCAGCGCGTGCTCTTCTTCCGTTCCCCAAACGACGAGCGCCTGATTGTAATAATCGTAAACGACCTTCGCCGCGGGAACGAGCGCCGACAGTTCGCGCAGGTAATACGACGGCGAGTAGTAGTTTCCGACGCCGTCGTGGTTGTAGAAACCCTTGATCGGGTACGACTTGTACGTCCGAACGAGTCCGTCTTCGTCTTTCACGTCGATCGCGGCCAGGGTCGCTTTCGCTTCTTCGAGGTCGCTCGGCTTGCCGCGCAGCAACAGGCGACGGTTGACCTCGTCGTTCGTAACGACGACGTCGTCGTGCAGGTCGCGCAGGAGCGAGACGAGCGTCGCGGCGTCGACGTGTTTCGGGCGGTAAAGCGTCGCTGTTTCTTTGACCGGTTTTTCGAGCGAGCCGAGTTCGTCGAGCAATTTTTTCAGCGCCGCGTGTTGCGTCGGGAGCGCCCAAACGGACAGAACGTCGTTGTCGGCGTCGTTCAAAATCCGGATCGAGCCGTTGCGTTTGACGAAATCGTCGCGAACCTGGTCGAACCGGGCGCGAACTTCGTCCGCGATCGGGTACGAAACGAACGTGTTTTCGTCGGCGAACGGGTATTCGGCCTTAACCTTTTCGATCGCGGCGGCGAACTCGTCGTGTTGGAACGGTTTCGCGACGACGCGCAAAACGGCGGAGTTGGACTCGTCGCGAACGACTTCCTTAATTCCCTTGACGCGTTCGCGGAGCATGTTAATCATGCGATCCGGAACCTGTTCGTCGAAGCGGTAATAGCGCGTTTCGTCTTCGGCCGGGAGGTTGGCGACCGCGTCGACGAGAATTTTCGTCGCCGCGAGCTGCTCGGTCGGCGTGCCGACGATCGTAAAGCGGCGGCTCGACGAATTATACGTGATCTCCGCGCCCGGAACCGCTTTGCGAGCGTATTCCTGGAGTTCGCCCGGAACGTCGCGTTCGACGTCGAGGTAGTAAACGCCGTCGACTTCGCTCGTCGTTTCCGCTTGAATCTGCGCGATGTACGCTTTCAACCGCGCGACGTCGGTCGAACGGCCGGAAAGGAGGAAACGCTTGTTGGCGCGGTCGTAAGTCGCCGAAACGCGGGGCTCGACGCGCGGGAGCGCCGTAACGACTTCCGCCGGAAGCTCTTTTTCGACCGGAACGATCTCAAGAACGACGTCGAGGTTGCTTTCAAGGCGTTCGACGAGCGCGATCGCCGCTTCGACGTTCGCTTTCGAACCGTAAACGATCAGCGCCGGAGCCGCGTAGTCGACCGAAAGATCGACGCCCGGGACGGTCGCCAAAACGAGCGATTGCGCGGTCGAAACCGAGAATTTTTTCATCGGAATAACCGTCATGTAAGCGCCGGAGTCTCCGACGGCGAAACGACGCGCTTCGGCGGCGGCCTTCGCGGCTTTTTCCGCGTCCGCTTGAGCGGCGGCGGCTTGAGCGGCTTTTTCGGCGGCGGCTTTATCGGCGGCGACCCTTTCGGCGGCGGCTTTTTCGGCGGCGGCTTTTTCAGCGGCGGCCTTTTCGGCGGCGGCCTTTTCGGCGGCGGCTTTTTCGGCGGCG
>CAZIJJ010000026.1:0-15494 GCA_964539525.1 uncultured Planctomycetaceae bacterium
CGCTTTTTCCGATTCTCCCGATTTTAACGCCGACGCAATCGAAAAATACGAAAGCAAAATTCGAGAAATACAAAAAAAAGCCTCGAAGATTGTCGACGGGCCTTCCCCGGATCCTAGGAGCTTTCGTTCGAAAATCGCGGAAGTCCGTCCGCCGCGGATTCGTTGGGACGCAAAAAAGCCCGCCGAGTTCTGCGCTCGACGGGCCCTTTCAGCGTTCAAACTTGACGCCTAAAAACGACGCAATGATTGTCTTTTCGTCGGTTAACGCTTACTCCATGCGGCCTTTGTACGTCTTGGCGCGCTCGACGAGATCTTTATTCGCGCTGTTTTCGATAACGATATTCAAACCTTTTTCGGCGAGTTCCGGGAACTGCTTGCGGAGAATCGTGTCGTGAGCGTGCGCGACGATCGCTTCGTAAGCGGCTTCGGCGACGTCTTTATCGGCGGCGCACTCGATCGCGAATTTGAACGAATCTTCGTAACGGTTCGCGGCCAAACGGGACAAAACGAGCTTCTTTTCGTCGACGCGGGAAGCGCCTTTGTACGCGACCTTCAACTTCGCCAGCTTTTCTTCGCGGGTCAGTTTGATCCCAATTTCGTCGTCCGGCAACGAAACAACGCGAATGTAAGCGCGCAAAACGGCGATCTTTTGCTGCGGCGCGAAAGCGTTCGAGTTGAGGATCTCCTCCATTTTCGCGGCGAACTGCCCGTCGGCCCAAACGTTAAGCGCGGCCAACCCGACGGCGCGCATGTTCGCGTCCTTCGAGTCGAGCGCCTTTTCGATTGCGGCTTTCGCGGCGTCGCCCCCGACGCGAGCGGCGATCGGATAAACGAACGCCGGCGACATTTTGTCGGCCAACGCCAGAACGGAAGTCGCGTCCTTAGCGCAAAGAGCGGCGACGAGATTCGACGCGGCGTCGCGTTCTTTTCCGCGCGGGAAGCGGGCGACCGATTCGAGCAATTTCGGCATGTCGTCGGTCGTCGCGAGTTTGCAAACGCGTTCCATCAGCGCGAGACGATCCGGGCACTCGGCGGCGGTCGTTTTCGCGAAGATCGCCGGACGCACGTCGACGGCGCGATAGGTAAGGATCGCGACCAAATCGCCGAATTCCTGATCGTTCGACGCTTTGCCGAGGCAATCCAGAAGCGCGTCGTCGAATCCGTCGGCGACGACGAATCCGGCCAAACGGGTCGCAAGAGCGCGGTCTTTGTTCAGCCATTCGACGAAAACGACGGCGTCTTCGGCGAGCGCCATCTTTTCAAGCGCGAGAAAACCGGCTTTTTGCAGGTCGGCGGACTCCGATTTCAACGCTTTGAGCGCGTACGGACGATATTTCTTGTCGTTGCGAGCGGTCAGCCCGGCGAGCGTTTGCTCTTTCGTCCAATCGTCGAGTTCGTCGTACTTCGCGAGCCATTTTTCAACGTCCGCTTCCGGCGCCTTCGAAACGGCGGCCGGCCAACTCGGCTCGACCGACTTGAAGTCGAAGATCGGCGCTTTGCGGCAGGTCAGCGCGGCGACGGCGGCGGGAACGTCCGACGCGGCTTCGAGCGCTTTCAAAGCGGCGTCGCCCGGGATCTTCGCAAGCGCGGCGGCGGCCCCGTCGACGACCCGTTGTTTGTCGCTTTTGAGGCATTCCGCGATCGCCGGAACCTGCGCGTCCGTCCCGATCGCGCCGAGTTGTTCGAGAAGCCAAACTTTCGTTTCGTCCGAAACGTCCGCTTTCAAAGCGTCGACGGCGAACGCGCAAAGGTCGGCGATTTTCGCGTCGTCCTTCGCTTGCAAAGCGTCGAAAATCATTTGGCGGTATTCGTCGCGGGCCTTGAACATCGGCGTTTCGGAGTGCGGGTTGACCAATTCGCCGACGTAAACGCCGCCCTTGCCGGTAACGACGTCGCGCTCCGCCGAGAAATCGCGGGAATTCAAACGGGCGAGCAGATCGCCGAAATCGGCTCCGTAAACGTTCGCGGAACCGAGCGCCAACGCGAGCGCCAAAAGAATCGAATATTTTTTCATCTTACGCAACCTTATCTCTTTCTAGTTTCGATTTTCAATTTATTCAAAGGGGTTCTCTCGCCGCGGTCAAACTTCGATTTGATACGGGGCGCGTTGAACCTTCGAAACCATCGCGGTCGCCTCGCGGTCGCCGACGAATTCCATTTTTTCCTTGTCCCAAACGAGATGGCGTTTGAGCTTATAAGCGATGATGCACATGTGGCCGTAGTCGGAAACGTTCGCGCCGTAGAAAACGTCCTGGAACGGACGCAGGCGCCGACGGACGCAGTAAAGAAAATCGTCCGCGATGTTGTCCGCGCCGCCGTTGTAACGCCGAACGTCGACCGCTTTCAACGGGCGGAGTTGCGGGTTGCGGCCGTGCTCGAACACGCCTTTCGTCCCGACGATGCGGATGCCGCCGCCGGTGTGATAGAATTTCACGCCGTTTTCCATAAGAATCATGACGCCGTCGGTCGGGTTTCCTTCGGTGCGCGGCGCGAAAATTTCTTTCGGCGCGACGTGATCCATCCCGCAGGAATACAGGGCGCCGCCGAAATTGTGGCCGCCCCAGTCGCCGAGTCCGCCGGTGCCGAACGCCGTGTTGTAGCGCCAGGTCATCGGGTCGATCGCGCGCTTGCTGTACTCGAAATACGGGGCCTGGCCGACCCAGGCGTCCCAGTCGAGTTCTTTCGGGCACGGCTCCGGATCGTAGGTGCGTTCCGACGGCGCGCCGCCGCAACCGGCGTAAATTTCCTTAACTTCGCCGATGGCGCCGGACATAATAATCGGCGCCATGTAGTGGCCGTAGTCTTCCATCACGCGTTGGGAACCGCTCGACACGACGCGGTCGTACTTGCGGGCGGCCTCGACGATCTGCCGGCTTTCCATCAGCGAAAACGTGAGCGGTTTTTCGCAATAGACGTCCTTCCCTTTTTTGCAGGCGTCGATCGTCATGCGCGTGTGCCAGTGGTCGGGCGTCGCGACGGAAACGACGTCGAGTTCCGGCATGTCGTACATTTCCTGATAATATTGGAACGTTTTCACGCCGTTCTCTTCTTTCGGCAACCGGCGCGTGTCAATATCGCAGTACGCGCAGAATCGGGCGCCCGGCCGATCGCCGACGTTGCTGCGTCGCGTTCCTAACCCGATCAAGCCGACGTTGATCGTCTCGCTCGGCGGAAAATGACCGTCTTTGCCGAGAACGCGTCCCGGAACGAAAAGCGGAAGCGAACAGGCCGCCGCCGCGCCGATGAACTTGCGTCGAGAAATTTGCGTCTTTTTGTTCATGATGACCTCTCGAAAAAATAAATCGTCCTCGCGCCGGATCCGACGACGTCGAGACCCGGAAGAAAGCCCTATTCTAACCGTTCGAAAACGGAAAGTCAAGAAATTTTCACAATTTTTTGGAAAACGGTCGAAAAAACGAAAAACGCCCCTCGCTCGCCCCCGCAAATTCGCGCCCCATTAATAATAAGGGGAATAAATAAAGGAAAAAACGCCGATAAAAAGACGCGGCCGAAGCGTCGCCATCGATTATCGTCGACGTTTTCTGAAAATCAAACCCGTTTTTACCGTTAAAATCGTTATGACCGCCCCCGCCGATTCCCGTTCGACCGCTCGTCTCGCCGCTTTCCAACGTCTCCGCCAAACGCCTTGGCGTTACGATTTTTCGATTTCCGGCGGCGGCTCCGCGTTTTTGTCCGATTATCTGACAATCCCCGGCGCTTCCCGTTCCTTTTTACAGGCGTCGATCCCGTATTCGCCCGAAGCGACGAACGCGTTTTTAGGTTTTCGTCCCGAAAATTACGCATCGGAGCGAACGGCGCGCCTATTGGCGTCCGCGGCGCTACGTCGAGCTCAAACGACGGCCGCGGCGGAACAGGCGAACGAACTCGCCTCCGCAAAAGAAAACAGTGACAAAAATAAAACAATCAAAGACGCCGAAATTTCCGGGCTTTCCGCGTTCTCGCTCGTCGGCGTCGGAGCGACGGCGTCCCTTGTTTCCGACCGTCCGAAACGGGGAGAACACCGGGTTTTCTGCGCGGTCGCAACGCTTTTCGAAACGTTTTCCGCGACGTTGACGCTCGAAAAAGGCGCCCGCGATCGCGCCGCGGAGGAGCGTCTCGCCGCCGACTTCATTTTGACCGTTTTGCTCTTCGCCTCCGAAAACGCCGTCGACCGAACCGCCGCGCTCGGCGCCGACGAAGCCGCCGCAACTCCCGTTGTTTCGGAACTTAACGCCGACTTTCCGTCGCTCGCGCCGACCGCCTGGCGCGAATTTTCGGCGCCGATTCCGCCGTCGGAGCTGTTGCCGCTGGGCCCCGGCGACGCCGCGTCGATTTCTTGGACGACGCTCGACGCGGTCGGCTCGGCGTTCCTCTTCGACCTCGACCCGACGGCGTTTCCGCGCCCCTTCCCGAAAGTCGCCGCGCTCCGTTTCAACGGCGGCGCCGTCGACCGAATCCGCGACGCCGAACCGCTCGCAAACCCTTCCAACGAAACGATTTATCCCGGTTCGTTTAACCCGCCGCATCGGGCGCACCGCCGCGTCGCCGAATTGGCCGCCGAAAAAACCGGGGCTCCGGTCGCGTTCGAACTTTCCGTTCGCAACGTCGACAAGCCGCCGCTCGACGTCCTCGAAATAGCGCGACGCGTTTCGGCGCTCGAAAAAACGGCGCCGAACGTTCCGATTTGGACAACGAACGCGCCGCGATTCGTCGAAAAAGCGGCCCTTTTTCCCGGCTCGACTTTCGCGCTCGGAACCGACTCGATCGTTCGGCTCGGCGACGCAAAGTACGAAAACGGCTCGACTTCGCAACGCGACGCCGTTTTGGAGCGCTTGGCTTCTTTCGGCGCGAAATTCCTCGTTTTCTCGCGCAAACTCGACGGGAACGTCGTCGAACCGGCGGCGCTCCCCCTCCCGAAGCGCTTGCGTTCCCTTTGCCGATTCGTCCCGGCGGAAGAGTTTTTGGACGACGTTTCCTCGACCGCGCTCCGTCAAAAAGCGCAAGAAAGCGACCGCGCTTGAAACGGCGAAACGTCTTCCCGCGTCCTCAAAATCGTTTTTTTCGGCGTTTTTGAAAAGAAAATTAACGAGACATTTTTCTTTGTTTTCAAACAAGCCGTTAGTCGCAATCATTAGCGCAACAATTTGTTAAAAACTTGCAAAATTGTTGAAAATTTACTTGACTTCCGTTTTCGCGACGGGTAAAATCGACGGCGGCGAAAGGAAACGGCGTTGAAGCGAACAACGCGCCTTTCGCCTTCGCCGTTTATTTTCGTTCAAGCGGCGCTTACATCTATCCCATTTTATCACATGCATTTCGTTGTGAGGTTACGTCATGAGACAAACTCGGCGCTATGTTAAATTGGGGGGGGGGGGCAAACCGCGTCGTCCGGTTTCACCCTCGTCGAACTCCTTGTCGTCATCGCTATCATCGGCATTCTGATCGGACTGCTCTTGCCGGCGGTTCAGGCGGCTCGAGAAGCCGCGCGGCGGATGCAATGCGCGAACAACATGAAGCAGATCGGCCTGGCGATGCACGGCTATCACGACGCGCACAATTCCTTCCCGCCGGGGAACACGTTCTTCAACGGCCAAAACGGAACCGACCTTCGCGGCGCGGGCAAAGGTTGCGAAGCGGGCGGCGTCTACCACGGCATGATGGGTTGGGCCGCGTTCATCCTTCCGTTCCTGGAACAAAACGCGCTCTACGAACAGGTCGACTTCACGAAGCGCGCTTACGCAAGTTACGTCGAATTGGGGAATTACGGCCACGAAAGCAGCGGAACGTGCGGCGACGAAACGAACAAAGTCGCCGGTTCAAATTGCCCGTCTTGCCTCGTTTGTCCGTCTTGTCCGCAACCCGGCTTGAAAGGATCGCAAAAGGATTACTGCGTCAACGGCGGCGCCGAACTCCCGGAACGCACGTCGACCGATTCTTTCGCGCCGATCAAAGCCAACGCCAACTCGGATCGCGGCCCCTTTTTCGGGCTCTTTTGGCAAAACAGCGACTGCGGCATGCAGTCGATCACGGACGGTTTGTCGCACACTTTTCTGTCGCTCGAACTCGCCGGCGTCACGCTCCCGAACGCCCGGAAACAAAGCAAGGGCGCGAACCCGTTCATTCTGGTCGGCCACTGGTCGGAAGGCTACGGAATTTTCACGCATAACAACGTAATGAACATTCCGCCGAACTGCTTGACGTACCACGAAACGACCCGCACGCCGCGCGCCTTCCACCCCGGCGGTTTGAACGCGACCCTCGCCGACGGCGGCGTCCGCTTCATTTCGGAAACCTGCAACGCCAACGTCTATTACGCGACCTTCACTCGCGCCAACGCCGGAGCGACCCCGGGCGGAGGAGCGAACGCGGGCGGCGGCGAAGCGCTCTTCTGATCGCCGTTTCCCGTCGACGCCGGACGCTTCGTTTTCGCGGAGCGTTCGACGTCGACGGCGGCTTCGCGCTCCCCTCTTCCCGTCGACGTCCTCCGCGTTGATCCGCATTAATTCGCCGACATTAATTAATAACGAATAAAAGAAAGTGAAAAACGATGAATCGCCGCGTTTTTTTAGCGTCTTTAACGACCGCCGCCGTCGTCGCCGTCAGCGGCTGCGCCCCGAAAGCCCCTTATGCGCTCGTCCCGATCTCCGGCGTCGCGACCTACCGGGGCGAGCCGATCCCGACCGGGTTCCGCGTCGAGTTCGAACCGACCGACGGCGGGCGCCCGAGTTTCGGCCAAATCCAGGCGGGCGGCAAATTCGAAGTCGTTCACACCGCTTCGCAAAAAGGCGTCAAAGCCGGGCCGTGCAAGGTCAAAATTTATTGGAACGGCAACCCCGAAACCGAACCGGTTCCGGACGAGTTCGCCGAAATGATCGTCAAATACGGCCCGACCGGAACCGACGCGCCGGAGATCGAAATTAAGAAAAAAGATCTCAATTTCAAACTCGACCTCGAATAATCGGCCGACGGCGTCGAGCGGCGTTTTCCCCGCTCGACGTTTTTGTCGTTTTTGTTGTCGCGGCGTCCGATTTTACGCGTTCTTTCTATTTTTCGCCGTCTGCCAATTTTGCGCTTTTCAAGCGTTCGCTTTTCGCCGTTTCCTCCCAATCGGTCAAAAACGGTCGAGAGCGCCGCCCTCCGCCTGCCAAAATGACGCGAAACGAGCCGCCGCTTGCCAAATTTATCGCCGACTCGCCCGCCTCGCAACGCGTCGAACCGCTAAAAAATCGTTTTTTTTCTCAAAAAACGCCCGCAAACGCCAAAAAAGGAGCGTTTTTTGAGGAAAATTCGCGTACAACGTAAAAAGAGCGACGGTTTGGCGCCGAAGTTGCGTTATATTTTAGCGTCAGACGGCGCGGAACTTCGTTCACGACCTTTCCGACCGTTCGCGCTGAAAAAACGGCGCGACGTTTCGCCGTCGAACGTTTTTAACCTATAACGTTTACGTCGAGTTTTCCGATTCGGCCCCGTCGAATCGCGTCCGACGTCGGCTCGGAGCGCCGCGTTTGTCGCTCGCCGCGTCGCGAAAATTCGCCGAACGCCCGATTTTGACGCGCTTCCGCTCCGTTTTGAGTCGAAAGCGCGCGACGTCGCCAACACCCCCTAAGGAGTTCCACATGGCCAAGAAAAAGTGCGGCGAAGCCGCGACGGAAAAATGCTGCGGTATGAAATTGCAACCCCTCGGCGATCGCGTCGTCGTTCGTCGCGACGAAGCCGAAACGCAAACCGCCGGCGGCCTTTATCTTCCGGAAAGCGCCAAAGACAAACCGGCGCGCGGCGTCGTCGTCAGCGTCGGCGACGGTCGCGTTCTCGAAAACGGCGAACGCAGCCAATTCACCGTCAAGGAAGGCGACCGCGTTCTCTTCCTGTCCTACGCCGGCGAAGATTTCAAATTCGGCGAAGACGAATTCCTTCTGATGCGCGAAAGCGACATTTTGGCGATCATTTCCTGAGCGCCGCCCGCTTGTCGCGCCGTCGAAGCGTTCGGGAACCGGCGACTTTAACGTTTTTGACGTTTTTAACGCCGCCGACCGACGCGATTCAACGAATTTAAAAGACAAAAAATCGATATATAAGGAGTTTACCATGGCGAAAATGATCGCTTTCAATCAAGAGGCTCGCGAAGCTCTTCGTCGCGGCGTTTCGAAACTGGCTCGCGCCGTCAAGGTTACGCTCGGCCCGCGCGGTCGCAACGTCGTTATCCAAAAGAGCTTCGGTTCGCCGCTCGTTACGAAGGACGGCGTTACGGTCGCTAAAGAAGTCGACCTCGAAGACGTTTACGAAAACATGGGCGCCCGCATGGTTCGCGAAGTCGCGTCGAAAACGAGCGACGTCGTCGGCGACGGCACGACCACCGCGACGATCCTCGCCGAAGCGATCTTTAACGAAGGCATGAAAGCGGTCGTCGCCGGCGTCAACCCGCTCCACATGAAGACCGGGATGGAACGCGCGGTCGAAGACGTCGTCGCCGAACTGAAAAAGATGGCGATCTCGGTGAAGGACAGCAAGACGAGCATCGCGCAAGTCGGCTCGATTTCGGCGAACAACGACGCGGAGATCGGCGGTCTTCTGGCCGACGCGATGGAAAAAGTCGGCAAAGACGGCGTCATCACCGTCGACGAAGGCAAGTCGCTCAAGACGGAAGTCGAATGGGTCGAAGGGATGCAATTCGACCGCGGCTATCTTTCGCCGTACTTCGTTACCGACCCGCAAAAAATGGAATGCGTTCTCGAAAACGCTTACGTTCTTCTCTTCGAAAAGAAGATTTCGAACATTAAGGACTTCATTCCGGCGCTCGAAGCGGTCGTCAACAGCGGGCGTCCGCTCCTCATCGTCGCCGAAGACGTCGACGGCGAAGCGTTGGCGACGCTCGTCATCAACAGCCTCCGCGGCACGATGAAAGTTTGCGCCGTCAAAGCGCCGGGTTACGGCGACCGCCGCAAGGCGATGCTCGAAGACCTCGGCATTTTGACCGGCGGCGAAGTCCTCTTCGAAAGCCTCGGTCGCAGCCCCGAATCGCTGACGTTGGCGGATCTCGGGACGGCCAAGAGCGTCGTCGTTACGAAAGACGCGACGACGATCGTCGAAGGCGGCGGAAACGCGGACGAAATCAAGGCCCGCATCGCCCAACTTCGTCGCGAAATCGAAGTTTCGACGAGCGATTACGATAAAGAAAAGATGGAAGAACGCCTCGCGAAACTCGCCGGCGGCGTCGCGAAGATCAACGTCGGCGCGGCGACCGAAGCCGAAATGAAGGAAAAGAAAGCCCGCGTCGAGGACGCTTTGCACGCGACCCGCGCCGCGGTCGAAGAAGGCGTTCTCCCGGGCGGCGGCGTCGCTCTTCTCCGCGCCGCGTCGAACGTCGTCAAAGCCGAACTCGGCGAAGACGAAAGCGTCGGTTACAACATCGTCCTCCGCGCTTGCGCCGCTCCGATCACGCAGATCGCGGGCAACGCCGGTAAAGACGGCGGCGTCGTCGCCGAAAAAGTTCGCGAAGGTTCCGGCAACTTCGGTTACAACGCGCTGACCGACGCTTACGAAGACCTCGTCGAAGCGGGCGTTATCGACCCGGCGAAGGTTACCCGTTCCGCGTTGCAAAACGCCGCGAGCGTCGCCTCCCTGATGCTGACCAGCGACGCGCTCGTCGCCGACATGCCGAAAGAGGACAAAGCCGGCGCCGCCGCTCCGGACATGGGCGGCATGTATTGATCGCCGCTTCTTCCGCGAACGCGCCGTTCGTTTGATCGCAAGCGACGCGTTCGCAAGGGTTAGAAGCGTTTAACGCTTAAAAAAGACGCTCGCGAAACCGGTTTTCGCGGGCGTTTTTTCGTTCTTGCCGACCGACGCTTTTTTCGTTTTCGCCCGAACGTCGGAACGCGCCGACGAAATCTTGTTCGAACGGCGAACGAAGAAAAACCGAAAGAAACGCCGACCGCGCCGCCTTTCGCAACGCGTTGTCGGACAACCGGTTAGAACGTCGCCGACGAAACTCGACGGCGCAAAAACAAAGAACGCGCGGCCCGAATCCGCGACCGCGCAATTTCGATCGGCGGCGCCCGAAAACTCGCAAGCGCCGTTTTTTCAAGCGTTTATAACGAGTGAATCCCGAGCCCTTCCCGTCGCGCGGCTTCCTCGGCGGCGGTCAGTCTTCGTTTCATCTCCTTCGAAAAACGGTAACGCGTTTGCGCCTTTGCGTAACCCAAGCGCGTAAGTTCTTCGTTCAACGAGATTTCCGAATCGGCCAAATAAACGAACGCCAAACGCCGCCCGTATCTGTCGCGGCGATCCCCGTCGGCGACCAAACGAACCGCGCCGCCCGCCTCCTCGACGCGACGCTTCGTAAACGCCGACGCCTCCGGGCCAAACGGCTCGACCGGCGAATTCGGCTTCACCGTTTCCGGCGTGTTCGCCCCGATCAGCCGCACGCGCTCCGTCGCTCCGTCGTCGAACTCGACGATCAACGTGTCGCCGTCGACGCAACGCGAAACGAAGCCGTATTCGACGTCCGGAACCGCTCGCGTCCCGTCTTTCGTCGACCGGGGAGGCTCCGACCCAAAATCGTTCGAGACGTCCGGAGCCGCTCGCGTTCCGTCTTCCGTCGACGCGCTCGGCGCCGAAGTTTGCGAATCGCCGGAACCGCCGCCGTCCAACCGAACGCCGCGTTCCTGCAGAAGCGAAAATAGCGCGACGACAATCAAAATAATCAGAACGCCGCCGAGATTTTTCGGCCCGTTTTTGCGCCCGCGTCTCCCCGTCAACGATCGGACGAGCTGTTTCGCCAACTCCTGTTCCAACGATCTGCGCGCCATCTTCGCTCCTTTCGCCCGCGGCTTTTCACGTTGCGACGACGCGCCGACGCCCGGGTCGCCGCCCGACGCCCTTCCCGTTTCGCCCCGCGACGACCGGAAAACCGAACGGTCGCCGCCGGCTCCGAAACGGGCGCCCGTCGGGACGCGCCGCCCAAAATCGCCGCCGCAATTCGCCGCTTTTCGACAAAAATCAAGAAAACGTCAATTGGCAAGACGTTTCGTCAACTCAATTTGCTCGTTTTCGATCTCGGCGACGCGGCCCAACCGACGAGCGTGCCGCGGCTCGCCGGAAAACTCGGTTCGCAACCACGCGTCGGCGACGTCGATCATCGCGTCGGCGGGGAGGAGTTCGGCGCTTAAACACAGCACGTTCAAATCGTTATGACGACGGCTCAACTCGGCGGTGAAGACGTCGGCGACGGGCGCGGCGCGGACGCCGGGAAATTTGTTCGCGACGACGCTCATTCCGATTCCCGTTCCACAAATCAAGATACCGCGGTCGATTTTCCCCTCCGAAACCGCGCGAGCGACCGGAGCGGCGACGTCCGGATAATCGACCGCCGCCGGATTGTCGGGAGTCGGCCCAACTTCGACGACCTCGTGCCCCCAAGCGCGGATCGCCCGCGCCAAGTTTATTCGAGCCTCGATTCCGCGGTGATCGCATCCCACCATAATTTTCATCAACGTCGCTCCCAAGCGCGCCAGGCGCCCCAAATCAACAATCGTCCCACCGCTCCGACCGCGCGAACGTCCGGAACGTTTACGAAAACCGACCGACGCGGAAAACCGCCCGCGCCGGCCGCTCAAAAATCAAAGAATCAAACGCTCGATCGTTTCGGCGTTCGCGTTACCCCATCAGGGCTTCGACGCGGTCGCAAAGCTCGTTCGCCCGTTCGGCGGTCGGCGCTTCGGCGATGACGCGGCAGATCGGCTCCGTATTGCTCGGGCGAACCAGCACCCAGGCGTCCGGCCAATCGATCCGCAATCCGTCCTCGAAATTTTTCTCCTCGTTCGGGAACGCCGCCGCGACCGCTTCGACGACTTTGTCGAACCCGCCCGCGGGAAGCCCGAGCTTGCGTTTGACGATCGAGTATCCCGGGATCTCGTCGGCCAAGGCGGAGACCGGTTTCCCTTCTCGCGCCATCGCCTCCAAAATTTGCGCCATACCGACGAAGGAGTCGCGCACAAAACCGACGCTCGGGTCGATCGGGCCGCCGTTTCCCTCGCCGCCGAAGATCGCGTTTTTCGCTTTCATCAGATCGACGACGTTCGCCTCGCCGACGGGCGATCGGAAGCAGGCGCCGCCGAAACTTTCCGCGACGTCGATCGTCATCCGGCTCGTCGCGCAGTTGATCGTCAGGTTGAACGGGCCGGATTCCCCGTTGTTTTTCGCTTTTTGCAACCGGTTTTTGGCGCAGATCGCGACGGTGTATTCCTCGCCGATATACCGCCCGTTTTCGTCGACGACGGCCAGGCGGTCGGCGTCCGGATCCTGACAAAAACCGACGGCGGCCTTCGCTTCGACGATTTTTTCGAAAACGGTCTGCAAATTGTCGACGGTCGGCTCCGGCGTGTGCAGGAAATCGCCGTTCGGGGTCTCGCCGCAAATAACGACGTCGCACCCGAGTTCTTCCAGCAACCGACGCCCGAGCAGGCTCCCGGACGCGTTGTTCGAATCGAGCAGAACGCGGAATTTTTTCGCCCGGATCGCGTCGACGTCGACCGTTTTCAAGACGGCGTCAAGGTGCGCTTTCGTCGAATCTTCAATCGCGATCCGCTCGCCCAACCGCTCGACGTCGACCCAATCGGCGGCGTTTTCCTTCCCGGCTTCGATCGCTCGATAAACCTCCAAAACCTTCTCGCCCTCGGCTTTCGGAACGACGCGCCCTTCGGCGGAGAAAAGTTTCAACCCGTTGTATTGTTTCGGGTTATGACTCGCGGAAATTTGGATTCCGCCCGCGGCGCCGCAGGAGCGAACCAGGACGCCGACCGTCGGAGTCGCGGCGACCCCGGCGTCGAGCGTCGACCGTCCGACGGCGTTCAAGGCGGCGCAGATCGCGTCGGCGAAGATCGACCCGCTCCGGCGGCCGTCCCGAGCGATCACAAACGGCCCGTCCGACGCGACCGACTTCGAATACGCCAACGCGTAACGGACGGCGACGTCGGGCGTCAACGTCGCCCCAATTTCACCGCGCAACCCGGAAACGCTAATAATCAAAGGACTCGACATCGTCCGCCTCTCTTTCCCGTCGCCGACCGCGGTCGACGGCGATTCAACACAGGGTAAAAAATCCACGGCGCGCCGGTCGGAAACGTCGAAAACCCAAATCGAAACGCTCCCCAAAATTGTCGACGACGCGCGCAACGCTTTCCATTTTAAAGAATTTGACGAATTAATCAAGGGCGCCGACGTCAAGCGGGGCAAAATTCTCCCAATTCTCCGCTAAAAGATCGCAAAATCTTTAAAAATTTTTCTCAAAAAGAAGAAAAAAACGCGTTTTTGCGGCGTCCGTTCCCATCCCTATAGATTAATGGCAAAACGCGCCCCGCCGACGAGCCGAACCCGTTTTGCGCCTTGAAGTTTTCCCAATCCTTAAAATCGTTTTTTCCGTTCCAATCGAACTCCGCGAACGCTCGAGAAAAGCGAGAAAAACGCCCGATTTCGTCTCGAAACGCCGTTCGCCCGTTGCGCCGACAACAAAAAAAGTTACAATAGAAATAACGCCGACGGCGACGCCCAATCTTCGCGCCCGATTTTCGGCGTTCGTTATAATTTTTGCAACAAAAAGGAGCCCGTTATGAACCGATTTCCCAACGGCGCCGTTATTCTTCTGCTGGCGGCGACCGTCGCCTTTTCGCCGTCGACGCGGGCGCTCGCCCAAACGCCGACCGCCGATCCCGATCCCGAACTCGTCCTTCCGGCGGTTCCCGGCGACGAAACGCTCGTCGCGACGACGGTCGCCGACGCCGACGACGACGCCGCGGAAACCTCCGAGCTCGCCGCCTCCGCGCCGCTCGCTTCCGAAGCCGCCGACGCCGCGATCCGCCAACTCGTCGCCGGAAACGCCCGTTACCTGAAAGCCGGCTCCGACGCCGCCGAAGCGCTGCCGCGCCTCTCGACCGACGACGAACGCTTCCCGATCGCCACGATCCTTTACGCGTCCGACATGCCGACCAAACCGGACGCCCTCACGCAAACGACCGATCGCGACGTCTACATGACGCCGATCGCCGCGGGCGCGGTCGCCGCCGACGATCTCGCCGCGGTCGAATACGGCGTCCTCAACCTGCGAACGCCCCTTCTCGTCGTTTTCGGACATTACCCGAGCCGCGACGTTTCCAATCTCGTTCGCAAATTCGATTCGCTCCAAAAACGCGCCAAGGCGGAAGCCGCGAAAGTCTCCGCCGACCAGCGCCTCGCGATCGACGACTCCGTCCCGAACGACCTCAAAACGTACAATCTGATCGGCCCGGCCGTCGCTCGCGCCAAAGAAGCTTACCCCGATCTGCAGGGCTACGAGCTTGCGAACGTCGTTTCCGAAGCGATCGTTTGGCAGTCGCTCGAAACGATCCTCCTGAAATCGACGGTCGTTCAGGATCTGGTTCGCGCCGGCCGGCTCGACGTCGTCGCGGCGATCGTCGACGACAAAACCGGACGCGTCTATTGGCTCGGTCAGCACCCGCTCCAAGAAGAATTCGTCAAACCGCTCCCCGAAGAATACGTTCTCGACGAAACCGACGTCGCGGCCGACGAAGGCGTCGCGATCCTGACCGACTCCGATCTTCCGGCCCCGCTCGACGACGCGGCGATTCAGGTTTACGTCGACCGTTACGAAAACAACGCTTATTACGCCGATTACGTCGACGAATACTACCGCGTTCCGGTCTATTACGAACCGAGTTGGGAACTTTTCGCCTCCCGCGCTTGGACGTACCGCCCTTGGAGCGGCGTTTGGGTCGAGTCGTTCGTCCCCTGGCCGCGCTACTACCCCTGGGGCCCGCCCCCGGGCGTCGCGCCGGGTTTCGGTTTTTCCTATTTTAACGAGCGTTTGAATTTCTTCATCGGATTCAATCGCCGTCCGGACGGCCCGCGTTACGTCGACCCGCGTTTCCGCCCGCATGACGCCTGGTGGGGAACCGATTTCTTCGTCGATCCGGCCCGACCGCCCCGCGACCCGATCTTCGAACTTATTTTCGGCGGTCGTCGCGGCGAGATCGCGCCCGTTCCGTTCGACAAGCGCCCCGGTTACCGTCCCGGCCCGCCGCGCCCGACGCCCCCCGCGTCTCCCGCTTGGCGTCCCGGCGGCGTCGCGCCCGGCGTCGTTCCCGGTTATCGTCCCGGCGGAGCGCGACCGAACGACCGCCCCGGTTATCGCCCCGGAACTCCCGCCCCCGGTTATCGTCCCGGAACTCCCGCCCCCGGTTACCGTCCGAACGACGCTCGTCCCGGCGACCGCCCGGGCTCTCGCCCCGGAAACCGACCCGGCTTCGATCGACCGACCGTTCGCCCCGGCGGTTTGACGCCCCTTCCCGGCGACCGCCCCGGCGGAGCGCGACCGAACGGCCCGGCCCCGGGCCCGCGTCCCGGCGGTTTGACGCCGATCCCCGCGACCCGTCCCGGCGGCGCCCCGCCTCGCCCCGGAGTCGGACGCCCCGGAAATCGCCCCGGAGCCAACGCCCCCCGTC
>CAZIJJ010000026.1:15594-40412 GCA_964539525.1 uncultured Planctomycetaceae bacterium
CCGGAAACCGGCCCGGATTCGATCGACCCGCGATCGCCGACCGTCCCGGAAATCGACCCGGAGCCGACGCGCCCCGACCCGGAAACCGGCCCGGATTCGATCGACCCGCGATCGCCGACCGTCCCGGAAATCGGCCCGGAAACCGCCCGCAAGTCGCCGACGGAACCGCTCGACCGAACGTCCCGAACCGCGGCGTCCGGCCCGAACCTCCGCGAAACGCGTCGAGCGTTTGACGGCCCCCTTGCGCTCGCGGCGCTTTCGGCGTATAATGTCGAAAAGCGGCGCGACCGATTGTTCGTCGAACCGTTCCCCGCGTCGCAAGCGTCGAGATCGACCGGCGTTCGCCGCTTTTTCCTTCACCGTTCACCCGTCGCGACGTCGGCGTCGCCCAACCTTAACTCAACGTCATGACAAGATACAATCCTTCCGTCGTCGAACCGAAATGGCAACACTATTGGGAAACGAATAAAACGTTCGCCGCGCCGCGTCTTCCGAGCGACATGCCCGGAAACGTCGACGGCAAAAAGGCTTACGTTCTCGACATGTTCCCGTACCCGAGCGCGCAGGGGCTTCACGTCGGGCACCCGGAAGGCTACACCGCGACCGACGTTTACAGCCGTTTCATGCGGATGAACGGTTACGCCGTCATGCACCCGATGGGCTGGGACGCGTTCGGACTCCCTGCCGAACAACACGCCAAGAAAACCGGGATCCACCCCCGCGTTACGACCGAAAACAACATCGCGAACTTCCGCCGCCAACTGAAAGCGCTCGGTTTCAGCTACGATTGGGATCGCGAAATCGCCACGACCGACGTCGATTATTTCCGTTGGACGCAGCGCATTTTCCTCCTTCTCTTCAACGCCTGGTACGACAAAGACGCGAAGAAAGCCCGCCCGATCGACGAGCTCCCGATCCCGGACGAAACGCGCGCCGAAGGCGAAGACGCGGTTCGCCGCTACGTCGACGATTTCCGCCTCGCTTATCAAATTGAAGCGCCGGTCAACTGGTGCGAAGAACTCGGCACGGCCCTTGCGAACGAAGAAGTCGTCGGCGGCGTCAGCGAACGCGGCGGCTACCCGGTCAAGCGCGTCCCGCTTCGCCAGTGGATGCTGCGCATCACCGCTTACGCCGACCGCCTCGAAGAAGACCTCGCCGACCTTGATTGGTCGGAAGGCGTTAAAGCGTTGCAACGCAACTGGATCGGCAAGAGCGTCGGCGCCGAAGTCGACTTCTATATCGGCGCTCCGGAAGGTTTCGACGCTTGGAAAGCGAGCCGCGCCGCGTCGTCCTTCCCGCGCAAGCCGGGCGACGACGTTCTTCGCGTTTTCACGACCCGCCCCGACACGCTTTACGGCGCGTCGTACATGGTTCTCGCGCCGGAACATCCCGCCGTCGAACGAATTACGACGCCGGAGCAAAAGGCCGCGGTCGACGAATACCGGCGCCAGGCGTCCTTCAAATCGGATCTCGACCGCACCGACCTCGCGAAAGACAAAACCGGCGTTTTCACCGGCGCTTACGCGAAAAACCCGGTCGACGGCCGCGCGATTCCGGTTTGGATCGCCGACTACGTCCTGGCGTCTTACGGAACCGGCGCGATCATGGCCGTCCCGGCGCACGACGTCCGCGACTTCGAGTTTGCGAAGCGGTTCGATCTTCCGATCCGCCAGGTCGTCGCGCCGGCCCCGAATTCGAGCGTCTCGGCGGAAGAAGTCGCGAAGATGGAAACGGCCTTTACGGAACTCGGCGTCGCGATCAACAGCGGCGAATACGACGGAACGCCGACCGCCGAATTTAAAACGTTGATTTCCGAGCGTTTAGACGCGTCCGGACTCGGCCGCAAAACGGTCAATTACAAACTCCGCGACTGGCTCTTCAGCCGCCAGCACTTCTGGGGCGAACCGTTCCCGCTTCTTCGCGAACTCGGCCCGGACGGCGAGCCGAACGGCGTCGTGCGCGCGCTCGAACCGGAGGAACTCCCGCTCGACATTCCGGCGAACCTCGTTTTCGACGCGGCGAAACACTCGCCGGAACCGCCGCTCGAAAACGCGCCCGCCGACTGGCTTTACGTCGAGCGCGACGGCAAAAAGTACAAGCGCGAAACGAACTCGATGCCGCAATGGGCCGGCTCCTGCTGGTATTATCTGCGCTATCTCGATCCGAAAAACGCCGACGCGATCGTCGACCCGGAGATCGAAAAGGCCTGGGCGCCGGTCGACCTTTACGTCGGGGGCGCCGAACACGCCGTTTTGCATCTGCTTTACGCGCGTTTTTGGCATAAAGTCCTGTACGACTTCGGTTACGTCTCGACGAAAGAGCCGTTCCAACGCCTCGTCAACCAGGGAATGATCCTCGGCGAAATGGAGTATTCCGCCTTCCAAACGGCGGACGGCGCCTGGGTTTCGGCGCGCGACGTCGACGTCGACAAAGCGACCTGCGCCGCGACGCTTAAAGCGGACGGTTCCGCGCTTAAGACGGTCAAATTGGCGTCCAAAGACGTCGCGAAAAACGGCGACGCTTACGTTCTCGCGTCCGATTCGTCGATCGTCGTCGTCGGCAAATCGGAGAAAATGTCGAAAAGCCGCGGAAACGTCGTCAACCCGGACGACGTCGTGGCGCAATACGGGGCCGACTCGCTCCGCCTGTACGAAATGTTCATGGGCCCGCTCGAAGCGGTCAAACCGTGGAACATGGACGGCGTCGGCGGCGTCCGCAACTTCCTCGACCGCGTTTGGCGCATGATCGTTTCGCAAAATCCGGAAAAAACGGAACTTCACGAAGCGGTGCGCGACGTCGAGCCGACCGAAGAGCAAAACCGCGTCCTGCACAAAACGATCAAAGCGACGACGGAGGACGTTAAAGCGTTGTCGTTCAACACCGCCATCGCGCGGATGATGGAGTGCGCCAACTTCTTCAGCCGTCAGGAAGTCCGACCGAAGTCGGCGATGAAAACGTTCGTTCTGCTCGTTTCGCCGTTCGCGCCGCACTTGGCGGAAGAACTTTGGAGTCTGCTCGGCGGCGCGACGACGCTGGCTTACGAGCCGTGGCCGACGTGGAGCGAAGCCGCGCTCCGCGAAAGTTCCGTCGTCGTTCCGGTTCAGATCAACGGCAAGACGCGTTCGCGAATCGAGATTCCCGCCGACGCCGACCCGCAAACGGCGGAAGCCGCCGCGTTGGCCGACGCGAAGATCGCCGCCGCGCTCGAAGGAAAAACGATCGTCAAGAAGATTATCGTTCCCGGAAAGATGGTGAACTTCGTCGCCAAATAACGAGGGAAATCGTTTAGAAACCGTCGCTTAACGCGCTTTTCGGCGCTCGAGACCGCTCCGTTCGGCTTTCGAGCGTCGATTTTTGCGCGTTATTCGAATCGCGTTTCCGCCTTTTCCTCCGCGACGTTCGTTAACGCCGTCAAACTTTCACATTAACCCGCAGGAGGCGCCGTTTGTCGCCGCATTGTTTCCGTTTTTCGCGCCGTCTTCATTTTCCCTGGGGCTCGCTCTCGAAACCCCGGTCGGCCGAAATCGACATGAGCGTCGGCGCGTTGTTGCCGAAACTTATTCTTTTTTCGATCCCTTTGGCGCTTTCGAACGTTCTGCAAATCGCGTTCAACATGGCGGATCTTATCGTCGCCGGGCGGTACGTCGGCGACCGGGCGTTGGCGGCGGTCGGTTCGAACGCGTCGCTCGTTTCGTTGCTCGTCTGCCTGATCGGCGGGCTGACGCTCGGCGTCGGCGTCTTGGTTTCCCGGTTTTACGGGGCGAAGGACGACGCGGCGCTTCGCGAAACGGTTCGGACGTCGTTTGCGACGATCGCGATCGGCTCGGCGATTTTCGGCGCGCTCGGAGCCGTTTTTTCGGTTCCGATTTTGCGGATGATGGAAACGCCGGACGAAGTTATCCCCTTGGCGGCGCTCTATTTGCGAATTTATTTCGCCGGTTTTCCCGCGTTGGCGCTGTTCAACTGCGCGGCGGCGATTCTGCGAGCGGTCGGCGACGCGCGGCGGCCTCTTTATTATTTGACGATCGCCGGAATTTTGAACGTCGTTTTGAATTTCGTTTTCGTCGTCTTTTTCGGCTGGGGCGTCGCCGGAGTCGCCGTCGCGACGGTCGTCGCGTCGATCGTTTCCTGCGTTTTGACGCTCCGTTTGCTGGCGCGTTCGACCGCCGCTTACCGCTTCGATTATCGCGACTTGCGGATCGACCGAAAGCGTTTGGGCGCGCTCCTTTACATCGGGATCCCGGCCGGAATCCAAGGTTCGCTTTTCAGTTTTTCGAACGTCGTCGTTCAAGGGGCGATCAATTCGCTCGGCGAAACGGCGATGGCGGGCGCGGCGGCGAGTTTGCAGATCGAGTCGATCGTTTACGTCGCTCAAAACGCGCTCTCGAGCGCCGCGGCGACTTCGGCGAGCCAAAACGTCGGCGCCGGTTCGTATTCGCGAGTCAAACGGGCGGTCGCGCTTTGCGTTATGCTTAACGTCGTCTCCTGCCTCGTTCTCGGCGGGGGCGCGTTCCTTTTCCGACGCGAACTTTTGAGCGTTTTCACTCCGGACGAGGCGGCGATCCGCGCCGGTGAAATTCGCATCGTTATTCTGCTGTCGACGTATTTTCTCTGCGGCGGGATGGACGTTTGCGGCAACGCCTTGCGCGGGCTCGGGTATTCCCTTTTCCCGACGTTGGCGATCTTCCTCGGCGTTTGCGTCCTGCGCGTCCTTTGGATTCTGTTCGTTTTTCCGACGCGTCCGTCGCTCGAAACGATCTTCCTTTCTTACCCGCTTTCCTGGGGACTCGCCTGCGTCGTGTTGTTCGCCGGTTACTTCCTCGGTCGGCGCCGCGGTTTCGAACGTTTGACGGGCTTGAAGTCGACGCCGTCCGCTCGAAACGCCGCCGAATAAACCGCGGCGAAAGTCGGGTCGGGCGTTCCGAAAGGGGCGCCGGGCTCGATTTCCCGATTCTCCGAACAGCCCGCTTGACGACGCCGCTTCTTTCGTTATAATAATCAAAGCCAAGACAATAAACGGGTTGTTTTTTCGATAATTCGTCTCGATCGCGGTTTCAAGCGACGCGACGCCGCGTCTTCCGTTCCCCGATCGCCCCGACTCTGCTAAAGGAACCTTTCGCATGCGTTTTTTAACTTGCGCGACGTCGGCGCTTATCGCTTTCTTTCCGTTCTTTTCCGCCGTCTTCGCCGTCGCCGCGGACGCGCCCGTTTTTTCGCCGAAAACGCGAGCGCTCCTCGTCAGCCTCGAAAGTTATTCGGGCAATCCGCTCAAATACGTCGACGAAGACCTGGCCGCCTTGCAAAGAGCGCTCGACGCTTTCGGTTGCGAAACGAAAATCGTGCGAGACGTAACGCGCGCCAATCAGGACGACCCGAAAAAAGATTTTGAAAGGGACGTCGCCGACTGGTGCGCCCGGTTGCGCCCCGACGAAACCGCGATCCTTTACCTAGCGGGACACGGCGTCAAAGACGTAACAACCGGCAAACTTTACGTTCCGATGCTGAATTTTCTCGACGCGCCCGTCGAGCGCCGTTATCGGGACGCGGCGGTTCCGTTCTCCTGGATCCGCGAACGCTTCGAAGCGGCCGACTGCAAAAATCGCGTCGTTTTTATCGACGCCTGTCATTCCGGCGCCGTTTCGCGAACGTTCGACGACGAGATCGTCTCCGCGTCGCCGGTTCGCGAGTTCGTCGTTCCGTCTTCGCGAAACGTCGACGCCGCGTCGCGCGTTACCGTCTTGGCGAGCAGTTCCGAAGAGCAAAAAAGCTGGCTTTGGGACGCTCAAAAAAGTTCGCTCTTCACCTATTGGCTCGTCAAGGGGCTTTCCGGATACGCCGACGAAAACGGCGACTTCTCGATAACGCTCGACGAATTAAAGACTTACGTCGTCGACCGCGTCGAAAACGTTTCGAGTTCGCCCGTTTATCGGATGGAGCGTCAAACGCCGATCCTTTACAACGAAGCCGCCAACGCGACCTTCGAGCTCCCCCGCCCCGCCCGCAAAGCGCCCGAAGCGACGAAGTACTGCGCCGAATTTTTGGATCGCCGATTGAGAAAACACGCGCGGGAACTCGGAGCCGAAAACGTTCGCGTCGCGTTCGAACCGGCGTTCAAAACCGCGTCGAGCGGCTCGCGGGTCGACGCGGCGACTTACGGGACGTTTCCGCAAACCGTCGTTTCCAACCTCTTGACGGAACTGACTTTAGGAGACGACGCGGGCCTTTGCGAAATCGTCGAAACGTCGGTCGATCTCGACGACGCGCGGGCGCTCGACCAACTCGCCGCCGACGAATCGCTCGACGCCGCCGTTTCCGGAAGCGTCGTTCGCTCGTCGCCGACGACGCTGACGCTTCGGATCAAGTTGACGACCTTCAAAAAAGACGGCGCGTCCGGAAAACTGAAAAAATCGACGAACCTCGTTTCGGAAAAAATTTGGCTGACCAAGGGAGACCGCGCCCTTCTCGGCGACGCTTTCGTCGCAAGACCGGCGGACGCGACCCCCGAAAAAACGCCGAACGCCTCCTCGACCGAAAGTTTCGTTCTCTCCGACGACGGCGCCGTTTCGCTCGCCGATTACGACGAATCCGCGGAAATCGCCGCGCAAATCAGCGAAGAACGCAATCCGATCGACGACCCCGAATCGCCGTTTAAGGCGCAAATTCGCGTCGCAAACGCTCGCGGCCAATTCGAGCTCCGCGAAGGCAAAACGTTTAACGGCAAGCGTTACGTTCCGCTCGACGTCGGCGAAACTTACGAGATTCTTTTGACCAACCGCTTCGCCGACGCGGACGGCTGTTACGTTCGCCTCTTCGTCGACGGCTTGAACACCCTTTCGGAAACGCGGCCGGAAAACCGAAATATGGCCGCCGCGGATCCCGACTCGACGACGGAATCGGCGCCCCGCGTTCTCGATCCCGAAAAGGCGCGCCCTTGGTATTTGGAGCGCATGAAAACGCATGCCGTCAAAGGATTTACCGACAAAAAAGCCGGCGTCGCCAAAGCGCGAATCCGCCCCTTTAAAATCGAAGCGTATTCGCTCGACGCGCTCGCGGTCTCCAAAGGCGTCGAAACGAGCGAACTCGGCGTCGTTACCGCGATCTTTTCGGTTCCGAAGCGAACGCTCGCGCTTTCGACTTACGAGCCGAAATGGGCGCGAAAAAACGGCCGCGACGTCGGCGAAATCGCCGCGCTCGTCTCGCCTTCCGGCGCGAACCTCCGTTACCGTTGGGAACGTAAAACAAGCGCCGACGCGACTTGGGAGCCGATCCCCGGCGCCGTTTCGTCCGTTTATCAACTGACCGAAAACGACGTCGACGCTTATTTGCGCGTCGTCGTTCGGGGCGAAGACGCGAAACTTGGCGAAATCGTCGCGGAAACGAAAGCCGCCGTCGCTCAAACGCGCGGCGCGACGCCGCCGAGCGTCGTTACCGGCGCGGGCGAAAAATTCGACGTCGATCTCGCCGACGCGGCCCTCGTCGAAGACCAAATTCACACGACGCTTCAAATTTACTATCTGCCGACCGAGGAATTTCAACGACTTACGGAAAATCGATAGCCGTTTCGCCCGCTTTTCGTCGCGGCGTTCGCCCGCCGTTCGAGCCGACGCTCCGCTCGAACGGCGCGGCGCCGCGTTTCGCCGTCGTTCAATCGCAACCCTTTATTTAAGGAGATTTGCCGCGCTATGTCTCGACGCGTCCCGGCGTTCGTCGTTTTTCTTCTTTCATCGCTCGCGTTTTCCCCGTTTTTTCCCGCGACGGCGCAAGACTCGACGCTCGACGAGCTCGCGCCGAACGCAAACCGTTGGACGCTAATCGTTTACGCGACCGGCGACGAACAAGATTCGCCGAGCGTCCGACATTTTCAACGCTTGGCCGAAGTTCTCCGCGCGGCGAGCGACCGCCCGTCGAACGTCGTCGTCTTTTCGCCCTTCGAGGAAAGCCCGACGCGGCGCCCGACCGAAAACGTCCTCCGCGAAACGCTCGCTTGGCTCCGCGACGCCGATTCGCCGAGCGAAACGTTGGAACTGCCCGCGATGCGCTCCGACGCTTCCGAACCGGTCGAACTCCGCTTCATTCTCGGCGGCAAAACCCAAGGGGACGCGCTCCTGCTTCCGGACGCTTCCGAAACGTCGCAACCCGTTAAAATAGACGACTTTATCGCCGCCGTCCGCGACGTCGGATCGCCCTGCGAACGCGCCCTTTTCTTCTTTAACCTTAATTCCGAAGCGACGCGACGGGGTTCGGCGGTCAATCTCGGCTCGCTCGCGCTCGACGGCGACGCGACGCAAGACGACGACGAAACGATCGAGCGCCGCCGACAAGACTTCCCGCAGTCGTATTTTCGAACGCTTTTCTTCGGACAAGACGACGCGACGTTTTTCGGCGCGCTCGCAAACGCGTTCGAAGGAGAGGCCGACGTTTTGAACGCCGACGGGATCGTTACCGCGCTCGAAACGCTCGAATATCTCCGCGACGTCGCGTCGGAAACGCCGTCGTTTCAACGACTTGGACAAGATTTTCCGTTGACGCGATCGCAAAAAGCGAAACCGGTCGCGCCCCGACGCTTCTCGTTCGAGTCGGCGCCGCGATCGAGCGCGGAGGGCGGAGCGAGCTGGCGGTCGAAGCGTTTCGGCGGGCGTTTCGGACGTTCGAACCGAGCGATTACGCCCGTTTGACGTTTCGCGACGGACGCCGCCCTCCGTTGGAAACCCTTGTCGAAGGGCGATTTACCGAAAAAATAATCGAAAAAGACGGCGTCCGTTGGCTGCGTCTCCGCGCGGACGGCGTCGCGGAGCCCTATGATCTTTCCGTCAAATCGTTCCAACAGGTCGCGGCCGAAGTCGCCAAAAGGAGGTCGCGGTGAATCGCCTTTGGTTCTTGTTTGTTTTTACGTTTATCGCTTTTATTTTCTTTTCGCCGCGCGCTCAAACCGCCGAGCCCGCCCGTTCGAGCCAAGGCGTCGATTACGCGATCCTTTTCGGCGTCGAAACGTTCCCGAATTTAGAAAATTTCAGCGACTTGCCGGGCGCTGTCAACGACATGACGGCGCTTCGCGACCGTTGGTTCAACGCGCCGAAGTTCGAAGGCCGCGTCTTTTCGCTTATCGAAGGCGAAGACGGACTCGTCCCGACGCGCGCCAATTTCGAACGAACGCTCGACGACGTTTCGAATCTAACGTCGGAAAACGACGCGCTTTACGTTTGCATTGCGACGCACGGGATCGCCGCGCTCAGCCGCAGTTTTCTTTGTCCGCAGGACGCGACCGGAGCCGATTTAAGCGACGCGACGCCGGAAACGCTCGAGCAAAACGCGAAAGCGCAAGGTTTGATTTCCGTTTCAACGATTCTCGACAAACTCTCGAAGACGCCCGGTCGCAAAGTCTTAATTTTCGACGCTTGCCGCGAAAAAGCGCCGACCGACCGCGAAACCGACTTCCTTCAAGAGTTCGAAGAGCGGCTTCGAGGGCGCGAACACCTGAATTTGGCGGTCATTTCGAGCTGCTGTCTCGGGCAGTACGCGAGCGAAATCAGAACGGAAACCGGCGGGGCGCGCGGCGCGTTTTTCCATTATTTTCTCGAAGGACTTGAAGGAAAAGCCGACTTAACAGGCGCTTACGACGGGCAAATCACGTTGATCGAAGCGTACAACTACGCCAACGAGCGAACGAAACGCGCGGCGCAGGCGCTCGGTCGCGCTCAAACTCCGGAACTTTACGAAGCGAACGACTCGAAGAACCCGAACGGCGTCGACCGTCTCGTTTTGACGTCGCGCGATCTTTTCGCCGAACAGTTCGACGCGGAAACGCTCGCGTTGGAAAGCGACGCGCTCTTCGCCGCTCGAGCCGGCGATTACCTCGTCAAAACGCAATCGGAACTCAAAAGCCGCGACGACAAAGGCGACTATCCGCTCGTCGAGGACGTCTTCGATTTCGTTCTGAAAACGCAGCCTGGCAACCGCTTGGCGCGCAACCTCCGCGGTTACGCCCGTCGAGCGCAAGGCGACTACGCCGGAGCCCTCGCCGACTTCAAACGGATCGGCGCCGAACTCGTTCTGTTCGCCGCGAGCGACCCGGACGAACCGACGATGGCGCGGCTAAACGCCTGTCCCGTTTACCCTTCGGCGACAGCGAGCCGACGCAAAAGCGGTCAAGCGTTCAACATCGGTTCGCTTCTCGTCGTCGATCAAGTGAAGAACGGACGCGCCCGCGTCGTTTCCTGGAACTCGAAACCGACGAAAGACGAGACTTGGATTTCGGTCGACGCGGCCGTTTGGTCGCGCCGGTTCGCGGAAACGGCGATCGTCGGCTCCGCGGCGACGCCGACGCGCAACGTCGATATCCGCTCCGTCCCGGCAACGACGTCCTCGACGCAAAGGTCGAGTTCTCCCGTCAGCGACTCGGGCGGTTCGTTTACGGCGCCGACGCTATAAACGCGTCCCGGCAAATCGCAAACGCCTAAACGCCCCGACCGTCGCGACAAGCGTTTAGGCGGTCTCGTTCCCGCTCGACGAGCGTTAAAAACTTTTCGTAAACGTGCCGCTAACGGTTTGCGAAATCGCTCGTTTATACATCGTCGCGTCGTAAGCGCCGCCGATAGAAGCGGTCTTTTTTTCGTCGAGCGTCGCCCAGAAGCCGCCCCCCAACTTCAACGAATCGACGCCAAAACCGCCGCCCTCGCCCACAAACTCGGTCGTTCCGCCGTCGCTCACGTGAGCGGTCGTCGAGTCGTTGCCGCCCAACACAGTTCCATAAAAAGCCTTGCCGTTGAACCCATAATTATCGGCGTCGTAGGCGACCGTCGCGCCGAAACGAGCCGTATTGCGGCTAAATTGGATATTCTCCAACAATCCGTATCGACGATACGCGATATTTATCGTTTCAAAATGCGTGTCGCCCGAAGTTTCCTTACCGACGAAAAACCACGAGTGCGCCGACTCCAATCCAACGCACGGCGTAACCGACCATTGTTTATCCAAATCAAACTTCCTCGACAGCGCGATGTTGGCCGAAAACGTGTTGCCGGTCGTTTTTCCTTTGTAATACTCGTCGATGACCCAACCCGGCGTCTGGTTGCCATAGTAATGCATATGACGATTCCACTTGTAAGACTGCGAACCGCCGAGCACGTTAACGTCCAACGTCCACTCGTTTTCGAACGCGTGTTTGAAATTACCGCCAAATTGAAAATCGTTAACGTTTAACATCGCCAACATATTTTGATCTATCGCGCCGTTAAAAGAATTACTATAATACGTAAAAATAAAATTTTGCGACATTTTCCCTTGTGAAAAACCGACAAGAAAGCCCGCGGAAGTTCGAGCCGTGTAACTTTTCGTCATCCCCGCCAAGATCCCAGTGCGTTTTATCGTAAAATCTTCGGCGTTTACGAGAAGCATCGAACCGTTGTTGCTGTGTCCGCTGTAGCTTGAATAAAACGGAGTCGCCCACAAAACGCGCTCATTGCCGCCGTCCGACGATTTGTCGTCAGAATCGGAAACCGCGTCGCGCTGCGCTTGCGCCGCCTCCGCCGCGTCTAACGCCCCTTCGTCGAAAGCGTCTTGTCCGCGCATATACACGCTATCGGAACCCAGCGGCATCGCAAGATCAAGAGAACCGACGGAATAATAAGCCCCGCCGCCGTTGCACATAATGTACGCGCCGTTGGCCATAAGCTGAAAGATGTGCGCCGTATGCTCATGCCCCGGTTCGTCGGCGAACAAACGGATCGGATTCGCGAGCGCGACGCAACCGAGAGCCAAAGCGAGCGCGATCAAATTACCTTTATTTTTAACGATTTGCATAAAAATTGTCCTTCCGTAGACGTCTCGTCCTCAATTGCCGCGCGTCGCCGCTCGTCAAGCGATCCGTTCCGTCGGCGCGACGTTAAACTTGCGCGAAAAATTCGCCGCCCTTGCGACAAGATCCGCTTTCGCGCTTTCTTTTTCCGAAAAAATTCGCCGTTTGTTTAATATCGTTCGGGAAATCTTTCCGTACCGTTTATCGAAAAAAACAACGGGCCGCGTAAAAGAATTTTGAAAAAATTTCACTTAATCTAAGACCGTCGGACGCGCTTGGAGACTGATAAACGTTACATCCGACAAAATTTGACAGATTCGCGGACAACAAAAAAGGCCGACGCTTTTTCTTGCGTCGACCTTAAAACGAGCCGCTTCTCGCGCTCCAACCTTAAACCGCGTCGTCGCTTTGCTTACGACGTTACCTCGTTTCTTCCGTTTCGAAGAGTCGAGCGGCGGCGATCGCGAAAAGCTCCATTCCAAACGCGTCCGGGTGGTTGATGTTGTTCGTCATCAGCGTCAAATACGGAACGCCCGCGCGGTGCAATTTGCCGTAAAGCGTCGGCGCGTCGGCGAACGGGACGTTGTTTTTCGCGCAAAATTCCCGCAACCCCCGGATCAACGGGCGCGGGTCGACGTCGCAATCGCGTTCCGACGCAAGCCCCATCCAGTCCGGGCGAACGTAATGCGGGCCGACGACGATCCATTCGGCGCCGATCTTCTCGAAATCGGCTCGCATCTCGCCGTAACGCCGCGCGACGATTTCCTCGTTCATATGCGCGTCGTTGACGAACTCGGAAACGATCAGATCCGGTTTGAGGGCCAGAACTTTTTCGGCGTAATTCTTCTCGCTCCCGGGCGGTTCGGCGCGGTACGAGTCGCTGTTGCGCCCGCCCCACGCTTCGGTTTCAAGCGTTATCTTCGCTTGCGGAAAGAGTTTGCGAAGACGCTCGACGAACCGAACCTGCCAACGCCGATCGTCCGGCAGGAACCCGCACGCAGTAACGCTGTCCCCCCAAGCGAGGATCCGCACCTCTTCGCCGGCCGCCAGTTTCGCCCAGGTTTTCGGCAGGAACCGCTTCGCCGCGCCGACGTCGGAGACGCTCGGAACCGCCGGAACGTCGTTCGCCGGGTCGGCGTTGAATCGAGCGACGCCCGCGATAAATTCGTCGGCGTCCCCCGGATTCGTTTCCGCGAACGCTTCGTCGACCGGGAAAACGTTCTCGGCGCTCAACTTAGCGATCGGGCCGGTCGCGTAAACATTGACGAGCCGCTTTTGCCCCGGTTCGAGCGTCGGCGGTTGCGGGGACAAAACGCGCGGCTCGCCCCGAAGAACCCGCGTCGACCCGTCGGCGTTCAAAACGAACGAGTCGATCCGCGATTCGACGCAACGATAACCGACTAAAACGGCGGCGTTTGCGTCGATTTTTCCTCCGTCGAGCCGCCCGAGCGCCGCCCAGGTTTCGTCGAACTGATAATCCTTTCCGCGCTCCAACGTTTCGCCGGTCGCCGCCAACTTAACGACGACCGACGCCGGGTCGAGCGCTCCCGCGACGGCGCATTCGCAAGCGTCGACGGCGCGCAAAACTTCCCCTTTCGTCCAAGGCGCGGCGGCCGGATTGAACGTCGGCAACGCGTCGTACTTCTCGTCGACGACCGTCTTCCAAACCGTCGGCTCGACGTCGAAAGCGACCTTCTTTCCGGCGACCTCCGTTTCGACCCGCCAATCGCCGACCAACGTCGCCGACGGCGCCGCCGCGAACGCCGTTCCGACGCCCAACGCAAGCGCCGCGCTTAAAAGACTTATCGCCGTTCGTCGATTCATTGCTCGCCGTTTCCTGTTTCGTTCTTTTCGCATCGTTCGCGTCTCCTTTTAAAATGATCGCCGATAAAACGCGCCCTTCCCGATCGCCGCAAGAAACGCCGAACGGCCCGGAGGTCGCCAAGACCGCCGAGCTTAAAAAGCGCGTCGAAAGATCCGACGGAATCGAAACGCGGAACCCCCAAACGCCGTCGTTTAAGGGTTTGACGATCGGGCGTCCGCGTTCGTTTCGTATTTTACGCCGGAAAAACCGTCAATTCGGGTCTTTCGCCAGTTTGCGCAACGCGTCGATACCGCGTTCGATCGTCTCGACGCTCGCGGCGTACGAGAGACGGAAGCACTCGTCGCGACGGCTGAAAACGTTCCCCGGGATGATAAGCGTCTTGTACTTCGAGATCGCCTTTTCGACGAATTCGGTTCCCGTCCCCCAAGGCGTTTTCGGGAACATGTAGAACGCGCCGACCGGATTGCCCAAGTCGTAAAGATCGGAAAGGCCCTCGATCAGCATGTCGCGCTTGCGCCGGAACGTTTCGACGTGTTCCGAAATATCGACGTCAAGCGACTTTAGCGCGGCCCATTGAGCCGCGTGCGGAGCGCAGACGAACGTGTATTGCTGGAACTTGAGCATCGTCTGGATCATCTCGGCCGGGCCGTGCGCAAAACCGACGCGCCAACCGGGCATCCCGTGCGACTTGCTGAACCCGTCCAAAACGAGCGTGTGCGGGTTGAACCGCGCCGGAGACGTGAAAGCGCCGTGCGAGAAGCAACGGTAAATTTCGTCGCTCACGAGCAGGATATCGTTGTCGGCGGCCAACTTAGCGATTCCCTCGACTTCTTCGCGGGTCGCGACGACGCCGGTCGGGTTCGCCGGGGAGTTGAAGATAATCATCTTCGTTTTCGGCGTGATCGCGGCGGCGACCTTGTCGAGATCGTACTTGAAATCCGGGTACGTGTCGATGCAAACCGGCGTCGCGCCGACCATCTTCGTAAGCGACTCGTACATCACGAAATACGGGTCAAAAAGGATCACTTCGTCGCCGGGGTTCACGAACGAAAGCGCGGCCAGCAGGAGCCCGCCGCTCGTTCCGCTGGTAACGAACGTTTTGCGGTTCGGGTCGTTATATTCGGCGTCGACGTTCGCTTGAATGCGGTCGATAAGCGGCTTGATCCCCTGCGTCGGCGTGTAACCGCTTTTTCCGGCGTTGATCGCTTCGATCGCGGCGGCTTTCGACGGCTCCGGCATGTCGAAGTCCGGTTGGCCGATGGAGAGGTTGATCGGGTTTTCCAGCTTGGCGCCGAGGTCGAAAACTTTGCGGATGCCGGACGAATCGAACTTGCGCGAACGATCGGAAAGCCATTTATCGTACATTGCGAACCCTTTCTAACAAGCCGACTTGCGTCGACCGAAAAACGCGGCGTCGTCGAGCGGCGAAACGCCCGGTCGATCCTCCGTCCGCCGACGTTTTCCAACGCCGAACGCGGAACCGCCTCGCCGCCGTCGCTTGCAACCCGTTGAAATACCGTTGTTTAAAGAGCGCCGACGCAAAACGTCCGACGCGATTTCGCCCTTATTCTATAGGGGCCGTTTCGCCGCTTCGAGAGCGCGAAAAGCGCCGTCCGCCGTCGCGACCGTTAAAATCGGCGTTCCTTTACGGAAAAATCGGCGCATTCTTAACCATTTTACTCCAAAAATTCCCGGCGTCGAGACCTTTTATTCAACGTTTCCCGATTTTTCGCCAATTTTTTCAACTTTCCGCCGCGACCGCTTCGACTTTTCGGAAAAAGCCGTCGAAAAAATCGTTAATTTTCGAAAAATTGCGCCGCGACGCTTGAAATTCGCCGCCGCGTTTGTTAAGATTCGTTAAATCAAGGGGCGTTCCGACGTTGAAACGTCTTTAATTTCGGCATTTTCCGCAAAGTCTTTTTATTTTACGCAACGTTCCGTCGAGTTTGCCGCTCGTCGGACGCGGGAGGTTTTATGTCGCAACAATCGCTTCGTTCGTTAATTTTCCGACGACCGTTCGCTTCGCTCGCGTTCCTGGCCGCTTCGTTGGGGGCGCCGCTTCTTTTCGCCGCCGACCCGATCGAATCGACGATCGTTTCGCAAAACGTCGTCAATAAAATCGACGAAAAGATCTATTCGCACTTCCTCGAGCACATTTATAACTCTTGCAACGGCGGACTTTGGGGCGAACTTGTCTGGAACCGTTCCCTCGAAGCCGGAGCCGATCCAAGTTGGAGTTGGACCGACGGCGTGATCAAGCAGGACTCCCGCGCGGTCGACCGCCGTCTTCTTCTCGGCGCCGAATTGCAGGGCGACGCGCCTTGGACCGATTACGACGTTCGCGTAACCGCCCGAAAACTCGAGGGTTCCGAAGGTTTTCTCATTATCTTCCGCGCCGCCGAAGACGGGTCGAGCTATTATTGGGCGAATATCGGCGGTTGGGGCAACCAATTCGTCGCCGTCGAGAAGGAAACGCCCGCGACGAACGGACGCCGCGTTACGGTCGGCGAACGCAAACCGCTCCCGCCGATCGAGATCGGGCGAATTTACGACTTTCGCGTTCAAGTCGTCGGCGCCAACATTAAAGTCTTTATGGATCAGGAGTTAATTCTCGAAGTCGCCGACTTCGACGACGACGCGCCGAAATCGGGTTGCGTCGGCGTCGGAACCTGGGACGTTCGCGCCGAATTCGGGGCGGTCTTTGCGCGCGACATGAGTCGCAAAACGCTTTACGACTCGACTTGCGAATGTCCGCAAGCGATTCGAAAATCGCAAGCCGACGTTCGCTTCTGGACGGTCGAAGGCGACGCCGAACGCGAAACCGGCGACGCTCGCAACAGCGCGAAGTATCTTCGTTTCAACGGGTTAGGTTCGATTTCACAATCGAATTTCGCGTTCCAGGCGGGCGAAACTTACGACTATTCGTTCTGGGCTCGCGGCGCCGGAAAAGCAACTTTCGCCTCGTCGGTCGAAGCGGACAAAACGGCGGCCGAAGACGCGTTCGCGGTCGACGCAAACGACGGCTGGGTCAAGTTTAACGGTCAATTCAAAGCGCCCGCGACAACCGACGACGGCTCGATCAAATTGACGTTCGCCCCCGCCGACGGCGCGACGCTCGACGTCGACCAAATCTCCGTTTTTCCCCGTTCCTGGGCCGAAAATTCGAAAGGTTTCCGCCCCGATCTGCTGGACGCGATCAAGAAGATCCAACCGAAGCTAATTCGTTGGCCCGGCGGATGTTACGCGTCGGCGTATCGCTGGAAATCGGGGATCGGCCCGCAAGACGACCGCGTTTCATACCCGCTCGAACTTTGGAACGACGTCGACGTAAACTCTTTCGGGATCGACGAATTCATCGCGTTCTGCCGCGAAGTCGGCGCGGAGCCGATCGTCGTCGTCAACGTCGGTTCGAAGCAATGGACGGACGCGGTCGGCGAATCGGTCAAGGACGTCGATTGGATCCAGGAGGCGGTCGACTGGTTCGAATATTGCAACGGCCCGGCGACGTCGAAATGGGGCTCCGTCCGCGCTAAGAACGGTCATCCGGAACCTTACGGCGTCAAATATTGGGAAATCGACAACGAAATCCGCGCCGACGACTTCCCGTCGGAGCGTTACGTTTCGATCGTTCGGGAACTCGTTCCGCGTTGGAAAGCGATCGACCCGAATGTTAAAACGATCGCCTGCGGCTCCTGGGCGGGCGACCGCGACCGTTGGGATTCCGACGTTTTGAACGGCGCCGGCGAATGTTTCGACTACCTTTCGACGCACCGTTACGACGACCCGAACGGCTTCGCGACGAACCCCTGGGAAAACCAACGCTTCTTCGAATCGCGTCGCGACATGATCGCTAAGTCGCAGAATAAAACGGTTAAGATGTTCGACTCCGAGTGGAACGCGCAGTCGACCGACTGGCGAACCGGCCTGCACGCAGGCGGAATTTTGAACTGTTTCGAACGCGTCGGCGACGTCTTGGAGATCGCGTCCCCGGCGCTTTTCCTGCGGCACGTCTCGGCGAACGATTGGGACAACGCGTTCGTCAATTTCGACAACGACCAATGGTTCCCGGCCCCGAATTACGTCGTTATGAAACTTTGGCGCGAATCCTACGCTCCGAACCGCGTCGAGCTGAAATTGGAAACCGACGACGCGAACGACCGGGCGCCGCTCGTCAACGCCGTCGCAACGAAATCGGAAGACGGTAAAACGTTATATTTCAAGGCCGTAAACAACCGCGAAACCGCCGTCGAATATCGCGTCGCGTTGGCGGACGCAAAAGCGAAAGCCGTTAAAGCGACGGTCGTTTCCCCGGAAGCCGCCGACGCAAAATCCAAACTGTTTCATCGCAACGACTTAGACGTTCCCGACCGAATTGCGCCGCGTCCGCTCGAAGCGAAAATCGTCGACGGCAAGATCGTCGTCGAAGCGCCGTCGTACTCCGCGCTGGTCGTCGAGATCGCGATCGAATGACCGCTTAACGTCAACGCTCGCAAAGGTTGGCGTTACGCGCGCCGACTCGAAGCTCCGCCGCGCCGCCGTCCCTCGAACAAACCGCGTCGCAGGGTCGACGGCGCGGCGATTTTCGTCGGTTTCGGCGCCGCAAAAGTCATCCCTTTTTCCTTTTTCTCAGGGCGCGATTCCATTTCGCCCGAAACCGTCGTTCCGTCTCTTTCAGAAACTCGACCCACGCCGTTAAAGTCGCGTCATCGACCGATCCGTCCAGGTATTCGTAATAACGCCGTTTCACGGGGCTGAGTTCCGCGGGACGCCCGACGCGCATGAAAGCGAACGCGAGCTCGTCGTCGCTCAACTCCGCTAAATCGCAATTCGAGCCGTCGTCGCGCTTCAACCAAAATTCCTTCTTTTCCGGCCAATAATAAACGGCTTGCGAGTCTCTCCATTTCCCGGCCTCGGTTTTGGCCAGATATTCGACGACGTCTCGCGCAAAAGATTTGTGTCTGAAACTCAGCGGAAGCGTCGTCCATTTTATTTTTTCCCATACGCTCCTGTCTTTGACGCGAACGCCGCTTTTTTGCGCGAAGTCGCCTATGATCTGTTCCCAATATTCCATAAGCCCCCGACACGACATTCCGTTTCCGGCCTCGTTAATAAGGTCGGCGTAACTTTCGCCTTTGTCGACGTCCGACAGCATGCAAATCGGCGGGCTGTCAAACAGCTCTTTCCTATACCCGAACCGGACGGCGTACGAATCAGGATCGTAAAAAAGATAACCGTCCTTGATTTTTCCCGCGTCTACTTCCGCCCGTATTTCGATCATCGCGGCAATAAACGATGGAAGGACGTGTAGTTTTTTTTCAGCCATTGTTCTTCCTCCGCGCTAATAAGCGCTTCTACTCCATCCCCATTCGCCTCTTTCGTCCGCGCAACGCGGTTGAACCGAAACCCATAACATATTGGCCAAACTCGCTTTACACACGTCGATATTTTTGACTTCGTAAGGTTTCGCCACGACTTCGCGTATTTTGTGGAAACTGCCTCCATAAAACGGATAATAAACTTCTACGTCTCTGGCGGACTTTACGACCTCGGCCTTGTTCAACCCCCGATTCAACACCGCGCAAAAGCAGTCGCCCTTGCCGTCGGCGTCAGCCGCCAAAAACTTCTCCCAAACGTAATCGACGGGCCCTCCCGGTTTGAGCAAATTGCCTTTCAAACACGCGACGACGTCGAACGTCTCGCTGATCTCCTCAAACGTCCAGCAAGTAGGTATTTTATCCAAATCTTCGTTGATCTCTCGAAGCTCCATAAAGAGCGCCGGGTATTCGGGATCGCGTTTGTTCGCTTCAAAACATTTAAATCTTTTAAAATCCATCGACGACCAAATCGCCGTCTTCAACCGCTTCGCCCGGGGAATGGCGCGGAGCCCGTTTAGCAGAGCGTCGACGCAACCTTGAAGCGGATGCTCGTCGATATCGACGGAATCGTCTTCGATAAAGAAACCTTTTTTAACGAAGTCCTCGTAAATCGCTTGAAATTTCTTCGCGTCAAAAATTTCTTTTTCGTCGTCGACAAGATGGAACTCTTGCGCTTCCCCGAGAAAAATTCCTTTAGCGGGCTTGACGCCGATCTCCAAAACGCGAGAATCCAAATCAAACCAAACGTCGTCGAGCGGATCGCCGGCGCGTCCCCGATCGATCCAGCGAACGACGGCTCGAAGCCGATTCAACGCGTAGCGCCAATCGCGTCTTGAAACTGCGTAAGGCGCGCCGTCCATAATGTTGGGCATGATTCCCCTTTCTTTGTTTAAAACCCGCTCGGCGTTAAGTCGAAGCGCCCGTTCGCGTTTTTTTCAACTTTCGACGCTGAAAAACGCCGCGACGTTTCAACGCCAACCCCTTGTCGCGCACAAACTTACCAACAACGTTTTCCCGCTCGACGTTACCGCCTCTCCGAAAACTCCGCCGCGCGAAAGCGTCCCGAACGCCGGCGCCAAGGCTCTTCGTCCCGGGACGGCAAATCGACGGGCTCGACCCAACTCGCGAACGCGCCCGTCGACGCCCCGCCAAACGGTCGCGCGGCGCCCGCTGAAAAACGAAACCCTTTTCAAGGTTCGTCGCGCCTAGTGAAAACTATACCGCCGCCCAATTCGCTCGTCAAGCGCCCGGTTTGGAAATTTTTGACGCCGTTTTCGCCGTTAAAGACCGCTTTTACGCCGGACTCGCCGCTCAAAATCGCCCCGACGACGTTGAAAACGCGGAAGCGTTTCGCCCCGATCGATCGGAATTTCGCCGCCTGAAAACGCCGTCTCCGTCCGCGTTTAACCGACGTTAATTCGTTGTTTACGACTTTCCAAACGACGCGACAAAATCGGCCCGTCCCCGCCGTCGAACGTTCTCGCCGCGACGCTCTTGCGCTCCCGAACCGTCCGGCGACGAAACGAAACTCCCAACGACCGACCGAGCGCCCGCCAACGCTCAGGTAGGACGTCCGACGTCCAACCTGCGTTAAATTTTTTCCCGCCGACTCTTGCGAAAACGCCGCGCGACGCAAAAATCGCATTTTTTTCAGCCCCGGGCCTTGGCGTCGCCAAATTACGACATAAAATCCGATCCAAGCGCCGGACGTCGGCGTTTCCGGTTAAGTCGAACTTCTCGGACTCGATTTTCGACGCTGCGTTGACGCAAATAAAAACAGGCCGGAAGCGAGACGCAACTTAACAAAACCACGGTCAATCTTGAATAAAATATTCTTGCGCGCCGGCGGTTGTTTAGACGCTGAATCTAAGTATTTGCCGTTCATTCGCCTAACATTAGACGCCGCCGTTGCGACGCGGCTCTTTGATCGCATATCCTCCGTCGTCTTCGAAACTTTTTCTTTGCAAAATTTCTCCGCAATAACATTAAACCTTGCAATTTCACTGTTTAGGCGTCTCCGATTTTCCCGTTTCCGCGCAAACTTTTTCATTGGAGTTTCAACTTCGTTGTCCATCAACTCCCCTTATACGACGCTCCAATCTTCGAGCTTCAAGCGAACTTCGTTTTATTTGCATGCTTCGTAGCCAACCTCCTTCATAACGTTGATAAATTTTACTAAGTTCAGCAAAAAATTTGTTAAGGCGGCGGTTAAAATTGCGCATCGTTCAAACTTCCCGACTTTTCCTTGCTCGACCGCGCCTTCTTCGCGAATTTTTGAAAGCGCGGCGCCTTTGATCATTATAAAAATTTATGTAAATTCCAGTTCAAAATATTATTACAAAACGCAAATAAATTTGGATCCATTTATAGACAAAAAATTATTTCGTTACATCGGCGTTTTGCAACGCGCCAAACTTGAAAAGCCGCAAGTTAAAAGAGTAAAGCAAACCGCGATATTCATGCGACGACGTAAACTCAAAACGCGTTGAAGCGACGTCGTTGCGACAAGGCTCGTCCGCGTTATGAATCGAAACCTCTTTGTCAATATCACGCGCGGTTTCCTTCCGCATCGAAACGACGAAAGCGACAGGTTTTTCCTCGGACGTTTCGCGAAACAAACGCAATTTTTGCCGACCGCTAACCGAGTTACCCCCAATCGTCGCAAGTTTTATCAATGTCTCCAAAACGACGCGGCGTTCGAGTTTTCCGGCGAACATTTCATTTAACAGTTCGCTATTTAAAGCCACGCCAACGATAACGCGCAAACCATTTGTTTATCAACAGTTGCGCCGATAATCACCAACGTCGCCGACGTCCGATAACCTGAAACGCAAACGCCGAACGTCAAGCCAACAACAAAATCGAAAATCGTCGTCGACAAATCCCCCTTGTTTTCAAGCGGTTTCAACGCGCTCGATATAACGTCGTTCTCAGCCCGCCGTCAAAGCAAGACGCAAAGCAACGAGGCAATGCGCGCCGTTCACGCAATCGTTCCTTTACAACGCAAATCATTGCGTGTAAAACATTAACGCGTCGCGTTGACATTCTCGCGAACGCGCGTCGAAAACGACGACGTCATTGTATTTTTTAGTCGGTATTCATACGCGCATTATACTGTTATCACGCAGGTTACGCAAGAAATAGCAACGCGTCAACGCACCTTATTAAAGAGCTTCGCGCAGGTTGAAGCGGTTTGTCGCTCGTCAATAGAAGATATTCCAACGCGACCTAAACGTCCGATGCGATCCGCGGTAATTTCGTCGTCAATCTAATTCAATTCAACGCTAAATAATCTAAGAAAATCTGTTTATTTAACTATCATACAACAATAATATAAAAGCAAATTAACGCTCAATAAACATAAAATTTTCAATTTACAATAAGATGTAACACGCTATAATCGCGTCATAATTCGATAATGCGTTCGCGCGCTAATGGCTTGCAAGGAATTTTAGTTCTGGTATAATGAAAGCGACAATGACGCCGACGTTATTAAAGCTATGGCTTGCAAGGAATTTTAGTTCTGGTATAATTGGGCGGGTGCCGCTAGCAGAAGCGCTAGAGCTATGGCTTGCAAGGAATTTTAGTTCTGGTATAATGAAAGCGACAATGACGCCGACGTTATTAAAGCTATGGCTTGCAAGGAATTTTAGTTCTGGTATAATAAAAATCAAGGCGCGCCGCGGCGCGAAACTGCTATGGCTTGCAAGGAATTTTAGTTCTGGTATAATGTTCGCCGCCGACTACTCGGTCGTCGTGCTGCTATGGCTTGCAAGGAATTTTAGTTCTGGTATAATGCGCTTCGTCGACGATCACGCAATCGATCGGCTATGGCTTGCAAGGAATTTTAGTTCTGGTATAATTCCTCTTATTTTTCAACGAGTTGCGCACCTGCTATGGCTTGCAAGGAATTTTAGTTCTGGTATAATCGCGTTAGCGTGCGAAACGCCGACGGCGTTGCTATGGCTTGCAAGGAATTTTAGTTCTGGTATAATGCAGTCGACGGTGAGGCAAAACGTTTTGGTGCTATGGCTTGCAAGGAATTTTAGTTCTGGTATAATGCAGTCGACGGTGAGGCAAAACGTTTTGGTGCTATGGCTTGCAAGGAATTTTAGTTCTGGTATAATACGGGCTCGAGCTCGACGACGTAAAACTAAGCTATGGCTTGCAAGGAATTTTAGTTCTGGTATAATATTAGCGCCGTCGATATTTTCGAGCTTGTTGCTATGGCTTGCAAGGAATTTTAGTTCTGGTATAATTAGGCCGAAATATTCTTCTAACGTCGCCGGGCTATGGCTTGCAAGGAATTTTAGTTCTGGTATAATGCAGTCGACGGTGAGGCAAAACGTTTTGGTGCTATGGCTTGCAAGGAATTTTAGTTCTGGTATAATACGGGCTCGAGCTCGACGACGTAAAACTAAGCTATGGCTTGCAAGGAATTTTAGTTCTGGTATAATTTATCTTGCGGCTGCGTCAGCAGCCGCGGCGCTATGGCTTGCAAGGAATTTTAGTTCTGGTATAATGTCCGCCTGAGTTTTGGCGGATCCGGGAGACCGAAATCGTCGTTTCACTCGTAAATTTACGGGTCGCGACGGTTTCGGTCTCTTTTTTTATCCGCAAAAAAATCCGCGAAAAACGACGGCAAACCCGCGAGATTCGTCGCCGTTCGCCCGTTTTTTTCCAAATTTCGCTCATTTTTCGCGCTCCTCCCCCCCGCCGGCCCGCCCGCCGCGACCGATCGGCGACGTCAAACACGGCCGTTCGGCGACGCCAAGTCGGGAAAATTTCAAAAATTTCGTCGTTCGAAAACTCGAATTTCAACGCTTCAACGCTTCGCCCCGATGAAAATCGGCTTCGTTCGACGTCCGGAAGCGTCCCGAACCTCGACGTCTCGCCAACGCCCGCCCGTTTTTTTCCAAATTTCGACCGTTTTTTGCGCCCCGTCGCTCCGACGCGTCGCGTTTTTTTTCCCTTCGCGCCGACCGCCAACGCTTCGTTCGTCTCGTTAAAATCGTTAATATCCAATTTTTCGCCAACGTCCGCCCGTTTTTTTCCAAATTTCGATCGTTTTTGCGCTCTTCAACCGGCGCCGTCAAAGCGATTCGTCGTCGAGTCGCAAGTCGACGTCGGAGGCAAACCGGTCGTCCGTTAACTCCAAATCAAGCCAAAATTCAAATTCGTCAAGGTCGACTTCCGACCGTTCGACGGCGCCCGGCCCGTTTTCAACGCCGAACGTCTCGCGCTCGACGGACGGCGGACGCCCCGCCCCCGACGCGTCGCGTTTTTTCCCCTGCTCGCCGACCGCCAACGCTTCGTTCGTCTCGTTAAAATCGTTAATATCCAATTTTTCGCCAACATTCGCTCGTTTTTTTTCCGAATTTCAATCGTTTTTTGCGCTCTTCAACCCGGCTCCGCGCCGACGCAATCGCCCCGGCGCCGTCAAAGCAATCCGTCGTTGAGTCGTAGGTCGACGTCGGAGTCGAACCGGTCGTCCGTTAACTCCAAATCAAGCCAAAATTCAAGTTCGTCAAGGTCGACTTCCGACCGTTCGACGGCGCCCGTCCCGTTTTCAATGCCGAACGGCTCGCGTTCGACGGACGGCGCCCGGCCCGCCCCCGACGCGTCGCGTTGCTTCCCCTGCTCGCCGACCGCCGACGCTTCGTCCGCCTCGTTAAAACCCGCTTCTTTCGCTTCTTTCGCTTCTTTCGCTTCTTTCGCTTCTTTCGCTTCTTTCGCTTCTTTCGCTTCTTTCGCTTCTTTCGCTTCTTTCGCTTCTTTCGCTTCTTTCGCTTCTTTCGCTTCTTTCGCTTCTTTCGCTTCTTTC
>CAZIJJ010000027.1:0-38396 GCA_964539525.1 uncultured Planctomycetaceae bacterium
CGCGCATTTTCCCCAACCGCCGATGTTTTCCGTTCCTCGCCCCGTCCCCGCGCTCCCCGCCGACTCGCCGCGTTCGCCGGTTTACCTCGAACCGGAAGCGCTCGAGCGCGTTTGCCGCGCGGAGCGTTTGCGCCGATCCGGGCCCGGCGGGCAAAATCGCAACAAAGTCGAGACCGCGGTTCGCTTTTATCATCCGCCGACCGGGCTCGTCGGAGAAGCGACCGAGCGACGTTATCAAATCGAAAATCGCAAAATCGCGCTCGAACGGCTCCGGATCGAGATCGCGCTGACGGTTCGAACCCCCGTTCCGCCCCGACCGCTCGCCGACAAAGTCAAAATAGGGGATTTCGGCGATTCAGGCGCTCCGTCGACTCCCCGCGCGGACGCCGAGCGCCCGCCGTTCCGTTGGTTCAAGCGGCTCCAAGGCGGAAAGATTCGCGTCGCGCCGACGAGTTTTGATTACGCAATTCTCGTTTCAGAATTCTTCGACGTTTTCGAGGCGAACGACGAAAACCTTCCGGCGACCGCCGCCGCGCTCGAAACGACGGCGAGCCAAATCGTTCGGCTTCTCGCCGCCGTCCCAAAATGCCTCGAAGCGCTGAATCGCCGCCGGGCGCGACGCGGGCTTTCGCGTTTGAAACCTTGACGCGCCGCCGATTCTTCGTATTTTACCCGTTTTAACGTCGGATCGTCCGCCCGCCGCGTCGCCGACGCCGTCGGAAATCGCGAAACGATCGGAAATCGGGCTTGAAATTTTCGCGCCGTCCCGTTAAAATGAAAGAGCGCGACCGTTTCGGGCCGCTCCGGCTCCGACGCGGCGGCTTCCGTCCCCTTGCCAACGAAAGGAAAGTGTTATGGCGATTCGAGTTATCTGCTCCGGCTGCATGACGTCGTTCGAAGTCGGCGATCAGTTCGCGGGCAAGAAGGGCCCCTGTCCGAAGTGCGGACACATCATCGAGATCCCGAAGGTTCAAGTCGTCGTTCACGCGCCGGACGAAGTCGTTCAAGAGGGAAAAACGACGCGCGTCGGCAAGGAAACGCGGCCGATCGAGCAAAACCGTTTCGACTTTTCGACGAAAGGGCTCCTTCTTTCGGCGCTCGGGGCGGCGATCGTTTTCGGCGCGGCGTTCTGCGTCGGGCTCGTCCATTCGGCGGTTTTGAGCGGGATCGTCGGCGCGCTCGCGGTTTTCGGGATCGCCTTCCCGATCGCCCGCTTGGGTTACATGCTGATTCGCGACGCCGACGACCTTGAAAAACTCGAAGGGGGCGAATTGACGCAAAAATCGCTCTTCGCCGCGCTCGTTTTCGGCGCTTCCTGGATCGTTTTTGAAATTTTCGTCGCGTTTTTGGGGAATCAGGGCTTGACGGCGACGCTCTTTTTGATCCCGATCGCGGTCGTCGGCTCGTTCGGCGCGCTGATTTTCTTCGACTGCAATTTCGGCAAAGCCCTTTTAGTTTACGCGGTCTTCGCCGTTTGCGCAATTTTCGGTCGCGGTCTTCTTTTCCAACCGAACGGCTGGATTTGGGAAGCCCGTCCGAGCGTCGCGTCCGCGCCGAACCCCGCCGTTTCGAAAACGAGAGCGAAACCCGTCGCCGACGAAAACGCCGAGTCGACGGCGGAACCGGTCGCCGACGAAGAAACGCCGGAAAACGCCGAGCCGGAGGCGAGCGCCCAACCCGCGTTGCCGCGCGAAGCGCCGAAAGCGGATCCGATCCGTCGTCGGCGTTAAGATCGCCCCGACCGCCGCGCCCGTTTTTAACGTCGGCGCGGCGACATTTCAAACAAAAATTTAAAATTTGCGGTAATATTTGCGAACGTCCCGGCCCCTTTCGCCGCCCGAGCGACGCCGCGGTCGACGTTCCCGCCGCAAGAAACGCCAAAACGAGCGCCGACTCGCGTCGAACGCTCGTTTTTTCGCGTCAAAACCCGGATTCAAAACGGCGCGACGCGTTCGCGCTTCGCCGCTCAAACCGTTCGCCGACTCATTGGCCGATCGCGGCCTGGTCGTTCTTGCGGAGAACGCCCGCGGCGACGAGTTTGTCGATCAGCTGTTGCATGCTGTTGAACGCGGCCAGGAAACCTTGCGGCGGCATGACGACGCGGAACGCTTCTTCCGACGTCGGCTTTTCGCCGTCCGCGCCCGGTTGGAGCGTAACGCAATCGAAGCGAACCATGTTTCCGGCGAAGTGAATCTTACCGATTCCGTCGACAAAATATTCTTGTTTCATCGAAAATCCTTTCGTTTTTTTCCACAACTTCGACGCGTTCTCGTTTCAAAAAACATTTTTCATCGCAACGCGTCTTCATTGAATCACGCCGATACCGTCATCGGCGTTTTTCGGCGTTTTTTTTACGAAATCTGTCGAAAAAATTCGCTTTTCGGAAAAAAAACCGCGCTCGCCCCGTTCCGCCTCCTTCGACGGGGCCTCCGACGCCCGTTCGAATCGAAATTTCGAACGAACGAGCGCCGGAAAGCGCCGACGTTTCGCTTTCGCCGCCGCGGAGGTTACTTCGTCAGCTTCTCGTTGTTTTCCAGGAGCTTAATGAAGACGCCGCCGACGACGGCGCGCGCTTGGAAGCCGCGTTGCTTCGCGTCGCTCGTAAAGTACCAGTCGGAAAGCGGAACGCGAGACGGCGTTTTATCGACGTACTCGTAAACGGGAGCGGTCAACGCGTCGAAATCGGCGCGGGCGTCGGCCATCGTCGCCGTCCAGATTTCCCAGTCGAGCTTCGTGTAATCGGCGCGAACGTCGAGCGGAAGCCCGTATTGGTTCATCTTCGTCTTATAATAAGCGAGTTCTTTCGCGACGACTTCCTTCGGGAAGAGGTTCAGCGCGAGCAGTTTGTCCCAAACGAGGTTGTATTTTTGGCTCCAGGAATCCTTGCGGTCGAACGCGAGGAGGTAGCGGTCGCCGCCGTCGGCCAGTTCGACCCATTCGGCGGCGAACTCTTCGGCCTTGGCGCGGAATTTTTTAGCGAGCTCCGGCTTGGCGTTCCGTTCGCAAAGGTCGGCGAAACACGCCAGCGCGACGATCGCCTTCGCGGAAAGGTTGGCGTTGCGCGCAAGATGTCCGGCGAAGTCGTCGGTGCAAAGCTGGTTTTCCGGGTCGAGCCCCTTGTCGAGCAGATATTCGGCCCAGGATTCAAGAATGCTCCAATATTCGGCGGCGTACTCGGCGTTTCCGTCGAGGCGCGCGACGACGTCGGCGACGATCAGCATGTTCGCGGACTCTTCGACCGGCATTTGGTTGTCTTCGGTTTTTTCGCCGCCGCCGTAAACCTGACCGTTCAATTTCGGATACGTCCCGACGTCGTGCGGCGAGAACGGGAACTTCCAGCGTCCCGACGCGACGTACTCGAGAACCGGCGTCAGCGTCGCTTTCAGGAGCCCGGCGTCGTAAACGGCGAAGACCGGCGACGTCGGGTAAAGAATGTCGACCGTCGCCGCGCAACCGTTGCTAAAATTCTCTTTCGAAACAAGAATCGTCTTTCCGTTCGGCAAAACGGCGAGTTTGTGCGCCGCGACCGCCTGCGGATAAGCGATCGAGCAAAGCGAAGCGTATTTCGAGCCGCCGACCGCCGTCGCTTTTTCGACCATTTCGGCGTCGAAAGCGTCGCAACGGACGGTCAGATCGGCGTATTCCGCGGCGGCCAAATCGAGCATCGACAGCGCTTCGAGCCCGTTTCGGCGCCAATACGGCCGGCATTTTTGGCCCAAAAATTCGATCGAATATTCGTCGTCGTAAGCGACGACAACCCGTTTTTCCACCGCTTCGGCGCCGACTTTGCCGCAGTCGAACGCGGCGGCCAGAACCGGCCAATCGTCGTTGACGCGACGCGGGAAGCGCTCGTCGTCGCTCGGAAGCGACCCGTCCGTCAGGAACGCGGTTCGAGCGTCGACGTGCCCGGCGATCGCGGTTTTCGCGGCGCCCTTTTCGACGGCGAGGAAGAGGCTTCCCCAGTCGATGCAACGGTTGTCGCCGCTCTTTTCGAGGATCGGCTGCACGGTCGTTCCAAAACGGAGGACGTCGAGTTTTTCAGTCGCCAACCGCCCGGCGGCGACCTCCTGGTTCGCGTCGTCGACGCAAAGCTCGGCGGTCTGATCGTAATAAACGGCGACTTCGCGCTCTTTGCCGTCGGTCGACGCGACCTTCCAAACGACGTAAGCGGCCGGACGCGAATAAACGTCCCAATCGTTCGGCAACGGCGTCCGACGGAAAGTCAGCGTTACCTCGACGCCGCCCGCTTCGAAAACGTAAACAGTTTTCGTCGCTCGAACGGAAACCGATTTTTGCGTCGCCTTTTTCGCTTTTTCGTCAAATTCGGTCGGGCGTCCCATCAGGCGGTAATTTTCGCCGTCGACGCGAACGAACGACGTCAGCGCGTGAATGCGCCCCGTCCAGTGAACCGGGAACGCGTCGGCCAATTCGTCGACGTTCGACCAAACGCTAAAATACGGATCGCAAGTAATCAACGGATAACAGGGGGCGCGCAGCTCGCCTTCGTCCGCCGCTCGAACCGCCGACGACGAAAACGCCGCGACCGCCGCCGCGACGCCGCAAAGAGCCGCCGCGATTCGCTTGCCCAAATAAAAAAGTTTCATTCGAATTGCCCTTTCTTCAAAATTCCCGACATTAATACCGTCGACGTCGGCGACGCCGATATTAACGTCGATATTGAATGAAAAACGAAAGAATAAAAAGCCGCGCGACCGCCCGTCAAGAGCGTCGTTTCGACTTCCCCAACCCGGCGCGGGCCAACGTCGCGACGCAAACCGCCTCGACGCCGCGCTCTTTCAACGCTCCGGAAATTTCGTTCGCCGTCGCCCCGGAAGTGAACGCGTCGTCGACGAGCAGAATCCGCTTCCCCTTCAAACGTTCGAGCGGAACGGCCTTCGCGTCGACGACCGCGAAAGCGCCCGCGACGTTTTCCCGCCTCGCCTCCCAATCGACCGACGTTTGCGGCGGCGTCGCGCGAACCCAACGAACCGTCTTCGCCCAACAGGGAACGCCGAGTTCCCGCGCCAACGCCGACGCTAAAAAATCGGGCGAATTGACGCTCCGCAAAAACCGCCGACGCCAATTCATCGGAACCGGAACGACCGCGTCCGGACGAAACGCCGCCAACGTCCGCCGACGCGCCTCAAAATAAAGCCGCGCCGCAATCTCCGCCAACGTCGGTTCGCGCGTCCTCTTCAATCGCAACACGAGAGCCCGGGTCGTCCCCCGATAAAAATGCAGCGGACGCGCTTCGTCGAACGCAAACTCGGAATCCCCCGTCCAACGAAGACAACGCCGACACAACGCGTCGTCGCCCCGCGCCGTTTCCCGAAGCGCGACCCGCCCGCAACGACGGCAAAACGTCCGCGCCGGAACGCTCGCCTCCCGACGACAATCCTCGCAAACCAACGCCGACAACGGAACGCGAAACGCGCTCGAATCGCCGCCGAATCCGCCGTCCGCCCGCGTCGAAACGATCCGCTCGTCGCAAATCCAACACGAACGCGGATAAACCAACTCGAACGCGGTCTCGACGACGCGTCGCAACGCCTCCGCCCCGCCGTTTCTTCTCGTCTCCAACGCCTCTCCTTCCGCGACTCCGCCGACTTAACCGCCCTTTTTCCCCCATTGTACGCAAAAAACGCCGTCCCGCAAGCGACCGCGCGAACAAATCGCCGATCGAACGCAATTTTCTCAAAAAGAAAAAACGCCGCCGACGGCCCCTTCCCAACGCCGAAAATTTCGGGTATAATACGAATCGGCGGTAACTTGCGTCGTCGAGCGTTCGCTAAAATCGGCAAACTCGACATAACCGCGCGCTTTTTCATCGCCAACCGAAGGGAAATTTTTACGTCGCGTCGTTTTTTTGTCAAAATTTCTTTTCTTCGCCTCGGTTTTTACCGAAACAATAAATATTGCAACGCGTTCGGGGGCGCGGTTTCCTCGAACGTTTTTTTCGCGCAACCTCACGGAGCGAACGTTCACATGGTCAATTCTTCGAATCAGAAAAAACTGAATTTCGTCGGCCTCGACCTCGGCGGCACCAACATCAAAGTCGGCGTTCTGGACAACGCCGGGAAAACGCTTTCCTACGTTACGACCCCGACGCTTGTCGAACGCGGGCCGGAAGACGCGACGAAACGAATGGCCGACGCCGTTCTGCAGGCGATCGAAAAAGCCGGTTTGACGCCCGCCGACGTCGCCCGCATCGGGCTCGGCTCCCCCGGCACGATGGACATCCCGTCCGGAATGCTCGTGCGCCCGTCGAACCTTCCCGGTTGGAATTTCTTCCCGATCCGCGACAAACTCGCCGAATACAGCGGCTTGCCGGTTACCTTCGCTCACGACGGCCCCGCCGCCGCGTTCGCCGAATATTGGGTCGGCGCCGGCCAGGGCGAAGAAGGCCTGATCCTGTTGACGCTCGGCACCGGCGTCGGTTGCGGCGTCGTCCTGAACGGCCACGTCTGGAACGGAACGCACAGCCACGGCGGCGAAGCGGGACACAACCTGATCGACACGTCCGAAAACGCCCGTTGGTGCAAGTGCGGCCAACGCGGCCACTTGGAAGCCTACGCCAGCGCGACCGGCGTCGCCAACCGCACGATCGAATACGTCGAAGCGGAATTTAAAACGTCGCTGACCGAACGCGTCCGCTCCCGCAAACGCGACGACGAAATCCCGAAAATGGTCTTCGAAGAAGCGGAAACCGGGGACGAAGTCGCCCTTCGCATCGTCAAGGAAACGGCGCGCTACCTCTCGCACGGGATGATCTCCCTAATCCACACGGTCGACCCGAGTTGCATCCTCATCGGCGGCGCGATGACGTTCGGCGGAAAAACGACCGCGACCGGACGCATCTTCCTCGAAACGATCGAACACGAAACGCGTTCCCGCATTTTCCTCCACCTGGCCGAGCGCCTGCGCATCGATTACGCGGTCATGGGGAACGACGCCGGGTACGTCGGCGCCGCCGGTTTGGCCCGCCAGGATTGGGAAGAAGCGCAAATCGCCTGACGCGGTCGCCGATTTTCGCCGTCCCTTAGCTTCTCGAAACGCGTCGACGCCCGTCGCCGACGCGTCCCGACGTTATTGTCCCCGCACGCCTTCCGTTTCGATCCGATGAACGCGTCCAATTTTTCCGATATCTCCGATTTTTCCGACGAAACGACGACCGTCGCCGACTTAAAACGGCTCGTCGTCCGCTTCGCCGAAGAACGCGATTGGGGTCGCTTCCACACGCCGAAAAACCTGGCGGCGTCGGTTGCGATCGAAGCGGCGGAGTTGCTGGAGCGTTTCCAATGGTCGACGCCGGAGGAATCGTTCGCGGTCAAAAACGACCCGGAGGCGTTGAACGCGGTCGCCGAAGAAATCGCCGACGTCGCGAGCTACCTGCTCAACCTTTGCGACAAACTCGGGATCGATTTCGCGGCGGCGTTCGCGGCGAAGTCGCGCAAAAACGCCGAAAAATACCCGGCGGCGCTCTTCCGCGGCGTTTACGGCGTCGACGATCCGGCGTACAAAAACGCGAAAAACCGTCGCCGCGACGAAAACCGTTCCTAAAATCCGTCGTCGTTCGTCGTTCCGTTTTTCGCATTCCGTTTTTTTAGATCCGCTCGACTTTATTATGCGCGTCGTCGAAATTTTTCAATCGAAACAGGGCGAAGGCCTCTGGACCGGCGTCCTTTCCGCGTTTGTGCGAACGACCGGTTGCAACCTCCGATGTTCTTTTTGCGACACGACTTACGCTTCGTGGCGGCGCGAAGAGGGCGAAGACCTTTCGGTCGAGGAAATCGTTGGACGCGTCCTTCTGTTCAACTGCCGACACGTCGTTCTGACCGGCGGCGAACCGATGATGTATTCCGAGCTGATCCCGCTGACGCAGGCGCTGACGGAACGCGAGTTGACGATCACGATCGAAACGGCGGGAACGCTCGATCTTCCGGTCGCTTGTGATTTGATGTCGATCAGCCCGAAACTTTCGAACTCGACGCCGCGCGGCGCGCTCGAATCGGCGGTGCGCCTGCACGAAACGAACCGCGACCGTCCGGAAATCGTCCGCCGGTTGATCGACCGTTACCCGTACCAGCTGAAATTCGTCGTCGACGAGCCGGAAGATCTGCTTGAAATCGAAGAATACCTCGAGCGTCTCGGCGAAGTTCGCGCCGATCGCGTCCTCCTGATGCCGATGGCGATCGACGTCGCGACGATGCGGGAAAAAGCGGAGTGGATCAACGCTTACGCCGGGCCGCGCGGGTACCGATACTGCCCGAGAATGCAACTCGAGTGGTACGGCAACCGCCGCGGCGCTTAACCCGTTTTCCCCGTCTTTCCTATTTTAACGCCGAAACGGCCGACTTTCCGCGCCGACCGTTCGTCCGCCGTCGGAACCGTCAAAAGAAACGCGGTTTCGCGTCGCGACGGGCGACGATTTCCAGGAACTTTTCGGCGATCGCCAAATCCTCGTTCGACGTGATTTTGATATTCGTTCGAGAACCCGGAACGATCGCGACTTCGACGCCGAGCGCTTCGACGAGCCCGGCGTCGTCGGTCGGTTGAAAATTCGCGTCGCGCTCCCGGAACGCCCGTTCGAGGAGCGATTTCTCGAAAACCTGCGGCGTTTGCGCTTCCCAAAGGTTCTCGCGCGGCGTCGATTCGTCGATCGCGAGCCGTTCGCCGTCGGCGCCGAACCCCAGCTTTTCGCGGATCGCTTCGGTCTCCGACTTCCCGCCGATCGCCGCCGGACGCGCCCGCTTGATCGAGCCGACGATCGGAGTCGCCAAAATCGCCGCGCCGGTTCGCGCCGCTTCGGCGAAAACGTTCTCGACGTCGCCGTCGCCGACGCAAGGCCGCGCCGCGTCGTGCGTCGCGACGAAATCGACCGACGGCTTCGTCGCCTTCAACGCGTTTTCAATCGAAAGGAACCGCTCCGCGCCGCCGTCGACGACGTCGATCCCGTAAAGCGAAATCTCCGCCGCAAACTTCCGCTCGACCTCGGCGCGATCCTCCGGCGAAACGACCAAAATCAACTGCGCGACGTCGCGCCGCCGCGCGAACCGCTCCGCCGAATGAAGCCAAACGGCGCGGCCTTTGAGCGGCGCGAACGGTTTCTTCGGCGCGTTCAACGCCAACGGCGAGCCGCCTTTGCGAAAACGAGAGCTTTTCCCTGCCGCCGCGATAATCACCGCGAATTTTTTCATCGTCGCGCCTCCTGAATTTTCGTTTTTTCCTGGGATTCCGTTCGCCGCTTCGCCCCGCGAGCGCCCGGTGCCCCCGAGTCGGCGAACCTTTGCCGTTCCAACTGTTTTCCTATTTTACCCAATTTACACCGACGATTCAACCCCGCTAATTTTCGCTCGACGCGGCGCGTTTTATTTGAATTTTAACCCGTCCGGAATTTTTCGCAAGGTTGCCGGGAGCGTCGTTGACGCGGAAAAAAAGCGTCCCGGAGCGTTCCGGCGTCAGCGTCGTCGCCGCCGTTTCGAACCCGACGGCGGCGTCCCAAGGTTCCAGCGTTCCGCGCGGGGCCGATTTTTCCCGTTTTACCGAGTTTGCCCGCATCAACCCGCCGTCAAATTTCGCCGCGCTTTCCCCGTCCGCCGATTTTAACGAATAAAAGTCCTCGAACGTCGTCGATTCGAGCGGAACGACGACCGCCAGCAAACGCCCGAGCGGCGCCCCCTCGACGTACCGGAAAGTCGCGCCCGGCGCCTCGAACTCCAACTTTTTCCCCGCTTCCTCGACGTTCAACGCGAACCGTCCCGCCGTCGCCAAGCGGTACGTCGTCCCCGCTTCGAGCGCGACGCCGGAATTTTGCCAACCGCGATTCGCCGCCGCTTCGACGACGACCGCGCCCCCCGTCTCCGCCGCCGCTTCGTCGAACGGTCGCCCCGGCGTCGCCTCGATCGCCGTCGTCTCAAAATCGTACTTAAAATCAATACGACCGACAAAATCCGCCCAATCGTTTTCAAACTCCCCCCAACGGTCGCCGAGCGTCTCGACGAAAACGCGGCTCGGGTCGGAGTGCGTCGACCAATACGGCAAACGCTCGGCGACGTCGCGGTATTTCGGCGACTCGTTCAGGAAAGCGACGAGCGCCCAACTCCAAGCGTAAGTCGAGACGCGAACGTAATCGCGCGGTTGGAACGCCAGGATCTCCCGCAACGTCGGCGCCTTCCCGGAACGAACGATCTCGCGGATCTCCTGCAAGCGGCCGAAACCGGGCGTCGCGTCCGGATCGGTTTGAAATTGGGCGATTTCTATCGATTTTGCCGTCGGTTTCCAGCGGTGCAGCGCCAAATATTCCGCCGAACCCTCCGAATACCAACGCGGTCGCAGGTCGCCGAAAACCTCGTGCATGAAGGAGTGAACCAACTCGTGCAAGAGCAGAAATCGGTTGTAATATTCGATTTTCTGATCTTTAGCGAAAATTCGATCGCAAACGGAATAACCGTAAAGAAAACGCGGCGGCCCGTCGAGAACGCCGATATCGATGAACGAATCGACGTTTCCCATCAAAAAAGCGTTTATCTTCCAATTTTCAAATTTTTGTTCGTCAACATTAAAAAAGCGACAAATATGCGGTATCGCCGCGTCAAGCGCCGCCGGGATCTGGTCGACGCCCGGCGACGGCGGCAGGTCGGTCGTTAACGTTACGTTTTTCCCTTCAATTCGCCGGATCCCAAGTTCCGCCGCGCGTTTTTCGTTGATCGCCGGGAATTTCGGCCAAGTTTCCCGCCGTCGTCTCGCCGCGTCGAAAACCTGTTTTTTCAACCGTTCCGCCTCGTTCGGGTCGTTCCAAAGCGCCGCCGCGTCGCGCTCTTCCTCCGGCGAAAAAAAGGAGCTTCCCCAAGCCGCCGGGAGCGCGCCGTCGTTCGTCTCCGCCCGCGCGGCGTTTCGGCTCGCCGACGTTTTTCCCGCGTTTCCCAACCGTTCCGAACCGCTCGGATTTCGCAAACCGTTCGTTTTTTCCAAAGCGCCCGGATTCACCGAATCGCCCGTTTCCTCCAAAGCGCCCGGATTCGCCGAATCGACGGCGTTCCGCGCGGCGCTCGTTCGGGGCGCGGTTCGACGGGGCGGCGCCGCGTCGCTCGTTCGAGTTCCAACGCCGCTCCCCTGCGCGACGACAAGCGCCGCGACGAGCGCAGCGCCCCCGCAAACTCGCGTCCAAATCGCCCGTTTTCTCGCAACGCGCTCCATCTCGCCCCGCCTTTTCCGCTTATTTTTCGCTATTTTGCCCAAACGTCAAAATCGTTCGCCGCGCTCGTCTCGATGCCGCGCCCGCCGCCGCTTACTATTTTACCCGAAAAGGGGCTCGAAGCGCAAGAGAAACCGACGATTTTTCAAAACGCTCTTGATTTCGACGCAAAAAACCGTTACAATCGGAACGTTTTATCGCGACGCGTCCGATTTTAACGGCGCCGCCGTCGGCAAGGAAGCCGCGACGCGCGCAGTTCGGGCCAATTCGCGATCGTTTCCGCCGATTTCGGACAAGATTTCGCCGGTTTTTGTCAACATATATTATACGCGTCGAGCGTCGCCGTTTCTCGCCGGAAACGACGCTCCTCGGCAAGGACGCCGCCATGTTTCGCACGCCGCACCCCGTTTCGCCGTCTCGCCCTCCTTTTGCGAAAGCCGCACTCGGCGCGCTTCTCGGGCTCGGGCTCGGTTTCGGCCTCGCGACCGGTTGCGCGTCGCCAAGCGGTCTCGTCGCGTCGCGCAACGCGCAGGGCGTCGAACGGTACGCGGCGGGCGATTACGACCAGGCGATCGCCGTCTTTCAGGAAACGCTCGCCGAAAACCCGGATTCCGCCGAAACGCTTTACAATCTCGGGGCCGCCTACCAACGCAAAGCGCTCGCGACCGGCGATTACGCTCTTTTGACGCAAGCCGAAAACGCGTATTGGGCCGCGCTCGAACGAAACGCCGCGCCGGAAACGATCGTTTGCTGTTATCGCGGTCTTGCGACGAGCGCCTCGACTCGCGGCGACGCGGCCGGAGCGTTGCGAACGCTCGAAGATTGGCGCGATCGCAACCCGGATTCGATCGAGCCGAAACTCGAAATCGCTTACCTTCTCGAAGCGCAGGAACGGGACGACGACGCTTACGCGATCCTCGAAGAAGTCGCCGAAGCCGCGCCGAACGATTATCGCGCCTTTTACAAAATGGGCGTTCTCCAAGAACGCGCCGGAAACGTTCAAGAAGCGCTCGACAAAACGACGATCGCCGGCCGACTCAACCCGACCGACGCCGCGCTCGCTCAAAAAGCGACCGAACTCCGCGCCGCGCTCGAACGAAACGCCGAAGAAGCGACTCAAAGCGCCGACGAAATCGCCGAGTTCGAAAGCGAAACGACGCTCGTCGCCCCGACCTCCGCGACCGACGACGCCGCCGACTCCGAAAACGCCGCGCCGACGCTCCCCGAACCGACGTTCTTCGACGACGCGACGCAAACCGACGGCGCGACTTCGAACGCTCCGCAAACGCTCGGCGCCGACGAAGTCGTCCTTTTCTCGCGCCCCGACGCCGACGAAACGCTCGTCGCCGAATCGTCGCCCGCCGCCGCGCCGCGACGCGAAATCGTCGACGAAGGAAACGTCAAATGGATCGCGCCGACCGCCGCCGCGTCAAGCGAAACGGTCGCCGCAGCGCCGACGACGAAAAACGCGAACGCCGCGTCCCGACTTTCGGACGGTTCCGGCGACGCGAACAAACAAAACACGTCGACGCAAACGGCGCAAGCCGCCCAAACGTCGCAAACTTCGCAAGTCGCTCAAACAACGCAAAAAGCGCAAGTCGCAAAGGTCGCGCGGGCGCCCCGTTCCGCCGAAACGTCGAAACGCGCCTCCAAACGAACCGATCTTAACGCCGGGCCGCCGACGCTCCGCGCCGGTTCCTTCTTCTAAACGCCGCCCTTGCGACCGTTTAAGCCGACGCGACCGTCAAAATCGCGTCGGTTTCGTCGTTTTACGCCGACGCCGTCAATCGTCCCAAACCGCCGAAAGTCGCCAATCCTCGCCGTTCGCCGTCTTTTTCTTTCAGCGCAACTTTTACATTTTACCCATTTTATCCCAACGGCGCAAAAAAAACGCGAGCGCCCGGCCCGCGTCGTTCCCGTTTCGCCGCGTTCAACGAACGCTCGACTCCCGCGTCGTTTCCCGTCGGACGCCGCCGACCCGATACGTCATTCGATACGCGTCCTCGTTCGTTCGGAGGTAATACCCGCGCCGCACGGCGACCGCCCGGAACCCCAGGCTTCGCAGGAAAAGTTGCGCCGTCAAATTCCGCTCCCGCACGACGCAAACGAGCTCCGAACGCCGTTCGTCGAGCCGCCCGATCAGCGCCCGCGTCAAGAGCGTTCCGATCCCGCGGCGCCGCTCCGCCTCCGCGACCGCGCAACTCAGCGCCCGGATCGACCGCCGACGCACCTCGAAACAAAGGTACCCGATCGGCTCGCCATCGCGTTCGACGACGATTCCGCCGAAATTGCGGGTTCGGACGCAGCGTTCGAACTCGTCGCGCGTCCAGGGAAACTCGAACGCTTCCCGCTCGAGCGCCAGGAGCGCGCCGAAATCGCGGCGGCACAACCAGCGCAAACGCAAACCGGCGACGCCCGGCTCGGTCGCCGCGCGGTCGCAAAAGAAAATCGGACGTTTTTCTCTCGATTCGTTTAATCCGTTCAATCCATCCAATCCGTTCAACACGTCGCTCCTTCGTCGGTCGTCGCGACGCTCGGCGCCGCGTCTTCGAGTTCGCCTTGGATCGCGAGATTACCCCGCTTTCCCATTTTTCGTCAACGTCTCATTTTACGCGGATCGCCGCGATTTCGGCGACGGTCGGCGCCTCGAAGGGGCGTTATCGTACCGCAAAACGCGCGGCGACGCAAGAGCAAATTTCGCGCGCTTCGCTCCGTCGACGTCGTTTTTGTTTCGCTATTTTAACTCAACCGCGCGTTTTCGCTCTTTTACGCGGACAAAATCGCGGGCGAGCGGCGGGAAAAACGGGCAAAAATCGGAGATTCGGCGGCGATTTGGGAAAATTTTTCGAAAAGTCGAAGAAAAATAAGGGAAAAAGGGGAAATTTCTGGCCGCGCGGGCTTGAAGTCCCCGCAAAGAAGGTTTATTATTATAGTTTAATGGAAAAAGGTTACTCTTTCCTCAAAGACACGTTTTCAAGAGCGCGCTCGAGCGTCCGCGGCGTCGCGGCGTTCGTTGGCGTTCGTTCCCTCGATAGGAATCGCGATGACCGTTTTATCGACTTTATCGACGCTTTCGCCGTTGTTGGCGAACGACGCGCCGGCGGGCTCGGGCCCGTTTACCGTCGTCATGATGGCGTTCGTTATGTTAATCGTCATGTTTGTTCTGATCGTTCTGCCGAAACGGTCGCAGGACAAACAGGCGCGCAAGCTGATCGACTCGCTGAAGATCAACGACAGAGTAATGACGACCGCCGGGATCATCGGAACGATTTCCTCGATCGACAAAGAGGGCGGCGAAGTCGTTCTCCGCGTCGACGATTCGACGAAGATTCGCTTCGCGATCGGCGCGATCTACTTTGTTTACAACAAAGACGCCGCGAAAGACGGAACGAAGAAAAAGTAATCGGCCCGACGCGGTTCCTCGACGAACGAACGCCCCGCGAGCCGTTCGCCGCCGTTCGTTCCCCCCTTGCGTCCGAACAAACTTTTCGCCCGACGCCGCCGCGCGCGCCGTTTCGGGAAACCCTGTAAGATTAGCGCAACAATAATTTAACCAATGACTCGCAACAACACCCTGAAAAGACCCTTTTATCTCGGTCTTATTTTGTTTTCCGCGTTTGCGTTGACGGCGGCGACCGCGCCGACGTTCGCGCAAGACGAAGCGGCTCCCGAAGCCGCCGCGGTCGAAACCGCCGAACCGGCCGCCGAAGAAGCCGCCGCGGTCGAAACGGCCGAATCCGCCGCCGAAGAAGCCGCTCCGGTCGAAGCCGCTCCGGTCGAAGCCGCTCCGGTCGAAACCGCTCCGGTCGAAACCGCTCCGGTCGAAACCGCTCCGGCCGCCGAAGAAGCCGCTCCGATCGAAGCGACCAAACCGGTCGTCGAAGAAGTCGCGTCGGAATCCGGAAGCAACGCCGAACGAACGCTCGTCGTCGGGCTTCTCGTTTTGATCCTCGTCGGCGGCTGGCTCTTCGCTCGTTTTTGCGCGAAAAAGTTCCGGCTGCCCGAATTTCAAACCGGCTACTTCATCATTTTCTTCTGCTTCGTCGGCGCGTTGGTTTCGACGATCCTCGGCTTGGCCAACGGGCGCGTCAACCTCGGCGTCGACCTGCGCGGCGGCTCGATCCTCGTTTACTCCGTCGCCCCGACCGTTTCGGACGGCGAAACCGCCAAGTCGGGCGCGACGATTAACAACGAGCAAATGGGGCTCCTGAAGAACGCGCTTTCCCGCCGCATCAACCCGTCCGGCGTCCGCGAAATTTCGATCCAGGAACTCGGCGCGAACACCGAAGTGAAGATCACCATTCCGGAAGCGGACGACGCCGAAGTCGCTCGTTTGGAACGCGTCGTCAACTCGACCGGCCAGCTGAAATTCCGCATTCTCGCCGCCCAAAACACGAGCGACGAAGAAGAGCGCGCCGTCGTCGCGTTGGCGCAAAATCCGGAATTTGCGACCGCTTGGAGCGTTTCGCTCGACGCCGACGCGAACTCCGTCGCCCGCGTCAAAGGCGCGACCTGGCTTCCGGTCGACCCGACGCAGGAAGACAGCGTCCGCCCGGGCGTCAACGTCGTTCGTCCGTCGCAAGCGCAAGCCGTCGAAGGCCAATCGCAACCGAACGTCGACGTTCTCGTCCTCGACCTCGCCGACGAATACGACGTTACCGGCGGCCACATGTCGACCGTTCAGGAAAGCATCGGCTCGATGGGCCAGCCGGAAATCGTCTTCTCGATGCGTCGCGACGGCGCCGAACGGATGCGCGTTTTGACCAACGCTTACGTCGGCCGCCAACTCGGCGTCGTCCTGAACGACCGCCTTTACAGCGCGCCGAACATCAACGACACGATCGCCGATCGCGGCTCGATCAACTTCGGCGACAACCTGACGGCGGAAGATCGCATCCGCATCCAAAAGGAAGTGCGCGACCTCATCTCCGTCATGAACTCCGGCGTTTTGCCGGCCACGCTGTCGGAAAAACCGATCACGAAAATGGTTACCGGCCCGACGCTCGGCGCCGACACGATCGCCAAGGGTAAAAACGCGGTGATCTGGGGCGGCGTTCTCGTCCTCCTCTTCATGATCGCGTACTACGGCTTCGGCGGCATGATCGCTTCGTTCGCCGTCGTGATGAACCTCTGCCTGATCATGGCGGTGATGATCGCGATGCGCGCGGCGTTCACGCTCCCGGGTCTCGCCGGTCTCGTTCTCACCGTCGGTATGGCGGTCGACGCGAACATTTTGATTTTCGAACGTATTCGCGAAGAACTCAACGGCGGCGCCGCGCTCCGCATGGCGATCCGCAACGGGTACCAACGCGCCTTCACGGCGATCTTCGACTCGAACATCACGACGATGCTCACCGCGTGGATCCTGTACCTCGTCGGTTCGGAGCAGATCAAGAGCTTCGCCGTTACGCTCTTCCTGGGCGTTTTGTTCAGCATGTTCACCGCGACCTACGTCTGCCGCATCATTTTCGAAACCGCCGAAAAAGCCGGTTGGATCGGCCGACGCTGCGTTTCCCCGATCCTCCCCGGTTTGAAACCGATCGGGCGTCGCAACATCGACTTCTACTCGCCCGGTCTGAAGCTGTATAAAGTTTCGGTCGCGATCATCGTCGTCGGCCTGCTCGCCGTCGTCGTTCGCGGCAAGGGCATTTTCGACGTCGACTTCGTCGGCGGCGTCGAAATCCAAACGGTCTTTACCGAACCGGTTGAGATTTCGGAAATTCGCGCCAACCTGGACGAGCTTCCGGACCTTTCCGTCGGCGAATTGACGCTGGCGAAAGACCGCGACGGCAACGAAGTCGCCGCCCACTCGTGCTATTCGATCAGCGCGTCGTGCCCGGCCGACAAAACCGCGGACGAGTTCCAGACGGACGTCGAAAACCTCCTGAAGGAAAAATTCGCCGGCAAACTTCGCCAATACTCGCTGGACTTCGCCGTCGGCGCGGTCGAGCAGGTGACGCCGACCGGTTCGACGACCGCGAAACCGCAAATCCCGGTCGTCGTTACGGTGAATCCGCCGCTGAGCCGCGAAGTCGTTCTCGGTTACTTTGAAGACGAACTCGCCAAGGACGCCGAAAACGCGGTCGCCGTTTCCGTCGACGAACAAGCCGACGCCGCCGATCCGACCGCTCCGGCGACCGAATGGACGGTTCGCTTCGACACGGACGACGCCGCTTGGGTCGACCAGGTCGCGAAAGCCGTTTCCGCCGCGGTCGCCGAACAATCCGCCTTCGAAGCGTCGAACACGGTCGGTAGTTCCGTCGCCGGTTACGCTCGCGTTCAAGGGATGTTGGCGATTCTCGGCTCGCTGGTCTGCATCGTCGCTTACCTGTGGCTCCGCTTTAAGCGCGCGGTCTTCGGGATCTCGGCGGTCGTCGGGCTTATTCACGACGTCGCCTTCACCCTCGGTTTGATCGGGTTGAGCTACTGGCTCGCGCCGTTCCTCGGCTTCCTTGGAATTTCGCAGTTCAAGATCGGCCTTGCGACCGTCGCCGCGTTCCTGACGTTGATCGGTTACTCGCTGAACGACACGATCATCCTCTTCGACCGCGTCCGCGAAATTCGCGGCAAGTCGGAAGCGATGACGAAGGAAATCCTCAACCGCGCGACGAACGAGTGCTTGAGCCGAACCTTGTTGACCTCGTTGACGACGCTCTTCACCGCGCTCGTTCTTTACGCGTTCGGCGGCGCCGGGATCCACACCTTCGCGTTCGCGATGAGCGTCGGTATTGTCGTCGGCACGTTCAGCTCGATCTTCATTTGCGCCCCGTTCCTCCTTTGGCTGATGAAACGCCAAAACGCGAAGAACCCGTCGCACCGCGTCAAATAAGCGTTCGACTCGATTTTTAGCGGCGCGTCGAGCGTTCGGCGCGGCGCTTCGAGTCGATTTCCGTCGCGAGACGCTCGAACCGAGCGTTTCCGAACGAAATTCCGTCGGGCTCGAACCGACGTTTCCCGTCAAACAAATCGATCGACGGCGCGTTTCGACGCCGCCGTCGCAAGCGGTTGGGAGGCCGACGACCTGAGGCGAACGTTGCGAAGCGTTCGCCTTTTTTTATCGCCTTCCGTTTTCCCGTCGACATTTCCCCCTCAAGAGGCCGTCCGATGCGACAAAATTTCCGAAAAGGCGCGTCGCTTCTCGCCGCGTTTTGCGCCGCCGCGACCGTTTTTCTCGCCCGTCCCCTTCCGAACGCGTCCGCCGCCGCTCCCGCTCCGGTCGCGAAAAAAGTCATTAATCTCAAAACCTCCGACGCGCTCCGCCTCGTCGAACCGACCGGCGTCGGCCCTTACGGCGACGGTTTCGTCGAAATCGACGGCGTTTACGTCTGCGACGCCGGCGAAGCGACCGACAAAACGCTCGGCGTGTCGCGCCGTTACGCGCTGAATCAAACGACGGCGACGCCGATCGTCGCGACCGGTTGGAGCCGCGCCGAAAACGTCGGCGGCTCCGTTGGCGCCGATTATTCCCTTTATATCGACCTCGAATACGCCGACGGAACCGCGCTTTGGGGCCAAACCGCCCCGTTCGCGGTCGGCGACGCCGATTGGACGGAGGAACGTCTCGCGATTTTTCCGGAAAAACCGATTAAATCGGTCGCTTTTTACGGCCTTTTCCGCAACCGCTCGGGCCGGGCGTCGTTCCGCGACCTCGAACTGCGCGAAATGAAGTTGTCGAGCGACTTTTACCTTTTCGACGGCGTTCCGGTCGAGCGCGACGCCCAAACCGGCGCGACGAAACCCGGCCCCCGTCCGACGCTCGGCGCGCCGACGTTCCTTCTCCGCGACGCCGCGAAAAACGGCGACTTTTTGCGCGTTGAAAAAAGCGGCGACGTCGACGGCGTCCGCGTCGCGATCGACGGCTTAAACGTCGTTTTGGAGAATCTCGCTCCCGTCGACCGCGCGCTGACGTTCGTTTGCTCGATTAGCGTTCCCAAATTCGAACAAGCCGGATCGGCGGAAAAAACGCCGGCTTGCGTTTGGCTCGACGACCCGCGACGCTCGCGTCCGATCGCCGGAGACGGCGAGTTTATCGCGTCGCGCTCGGTTCCGGAGATCGGCGGCGGGCGGCTTTCGCATTACCCGATCGGCGGTTTTTACGCGCCGCAGGTCGCGCTCGACGGCTCCGACGAAAACGCCGACGCGTTCGGTTTCGGCGTCGATCCGGATTATCCGGCGTTTTACCGAATCGCCTTTAACGCCGCGTCCAACGAGCTTTACGTCGCTTTCGACGTCGCGCTGACGCCGGAAAAACCGACCGCCGAACTGCGCTTCCATTTTCTCTCCGCGACGGCCGAACCGGGCGAAGGTTTCCGCGCGCTCCTCGACGCCTATCGTCGGGCGTTCCCGGAAGCGTTCGTCGTTCGCGCGCCGAATCAAGGCAACTGGATGCCGTTCGCGCCGATCTCTAAAGTCCCGAATCCGGAGGACTTCGGCTTCCAATTTAAAGAAGGAAACGACGAAGTCGCGTTCGACGATTCCCTTGGGATCACGACGTTCCGTTACACCGAGCCGATGACGTGGTGGCAGACGCTCCCGAAAGAAACGCCGAAAACGGTCGCCGCCGCGCTTGAAATCGCGAAAAAACAGGCCGCCGACGGCGTCGCCGCCGCGCAAGCGCTTCTCTCCTGCGGTCATCGCGACCGAAACGGTCAACTTTGCGCGATCTTCCTCGACACGCCTTGGTGCGACGGCGCCGTTTGGAGCCTCAACGACGCGCCCGGCTTAGTCAAATTAGCGAACGAAGGCAAATTGGGCGACGCGAAAACCCCGACGCTCGGCGGCTTCGAAACGAAATGGAACGACAAGATCGCCGACGAGCTTTACGGAGCCCCGCTTCCGCCGTCGTCCGTTTCGAACTCGCGAACGCCCGCCGACTTCGCCGCCGCGCAGTCGCGCCCGGGCCTCGACGGCGAATATATCGATTCGAGCGAAGGTTACGTTACCGCGCTCCTCGATTTCGACCGCTCGCACTTCGCCGGGATGCGGACGCCCCTTGTTTTCGACGCGAAAACGAAGCGCCCGGCGATTTACCGCGGTCTGATCGCTTTCGAATACGTCGCCCGGATCGCGAAAGACGTTCGCGCCCGCAACCGTTTGGCGATGGCGAACTCGACGCCGGGTCAATTTTTCTGGCTCGCGCCGCAACTCGACGTCGTTGGAACGGAAACGAACTGGAACTGGAACGGCCGGTGGTCGCCGATGAGCGACGCGGATCTTCTTTACCGCCGCGCGGTTTGCTACGGAAAGCCGTACTGTTTTCTTATGAACACCAATTTCGATGAATTGGGCGCCGATTGCGTCGAAAAGTACATGAAACGCGCTCTTGCGTACGGGATGTTCCCCGGCTTTTTCAGCGCCGACGCGTCGACGAAGCATTATTTTTCAAATCCGACGCTTTTCGAGCGCGATCGTCCGCTTTTCAAGAAGTACATGCCGCTTTGCAAGGCGGTGGCGGAGGCGGGCTGGCAGGCGCAAACCGGCGCGAAATCGAACGACGACAAGGTTTACGTCGAGCGTTTCGGTCAATTGAGCGCCGTTGACGCCGCGTCGCGATCGTCCGAAAAGTCGTGTTATTTTACCGTTCTTAACGACTCGCAGGAGGAAAGGACGTTTGAGATCGCGTTTTCGCCCGCCGGCCGCCGCTATCTCGACCCCGTGGGAGCGCTCGTCGACCGCGTTTCCGGCAAGACGTTCGAACTTCGGGACGGCAAACTGACCGCGACACTCGCGCCGGAAGACGCGATGGTTCTCGAACCGGTCGCCGAGACGCGTTAAAGTCGCCCTAAACTAGCTAAGTTCGCGACATTTTTCGCAAACGCCGTTTTTCGTCCGCATTTCCGACGAGAAACGGCGTTTTTTGCGCTCCGTTCCCGGGAAAACGCCGACCCGCGCAAGCCGTCCGGCGTTCGTCGCCGTCAAGAAACAAAAAAACTCCGCTCAAAAGAACGGAGTTTTCAGCGCCCCAACTAGGACTCGAACCTAGGACCCAGCGGTTAACAGCCGCTTGCTCTACCAACTGAGCTATCAGGGCTTGGCGGTTAGGAGGATTATCCGTCCCCCAACAACAAAAGTGATTATAGCCGAAGAACGCGAAACCTCAAGCCCCATTTTCAAAAAATTTCCAAATTTTTTGAAAACGCCGCGTCGCGCTCCCCCGACCGGTCGAAACCGTTCAAACCGCCCGAGTCGGCCCAAATTCTCGAACCGCTCGAACCGCTCGAACCGCTCGAACCGCTCGAACCGCTCGAACCGCCGAAAACGTCTTGCGGTCGAGCGAAAATTTTCGCCCAACAGCTCGCCGGTTCCGGGCGCGTTCCCTTGCCGTCGCGTCAAGAAACAAAAAAACTCCGCTCAAAAGAACGGAGTTTTCAGCGCCCCAACTAGGACTCGAACCTAGGACCCAGCGGTTAACAGCCGCTTGCTCTACCAACTGAGCTATCAGGGCTTAGCGATTGAGAAGAGCAACCTTATCACCCCCTCAACGCAATATATCATATCACAAAACCCGAAACGCGCAAGGGGAAATTTCAAAATTTTCTCAAATTTCTTCTTCGCCGCCTCAAAACGCCGCTCGCGCTCTATATTTAGCGTCTCGAACGGCGCGCAACGGCGTCGGCGCCGTTTCACTTTTTATCGAAATTGCGCCCGTAAGTCTTCCAGCGGTTGTGCAACCACCAATATTGATCCGGTTGGCGGCGAATTTCCGCTTCCAAGCGCGACGCGTGCCACTGCGTTATCTGCTGGATCGTGCGGATTCCCTCGGGCAAATCGCGCGGATCGATACAATCGACATGTTTTAACACAAAATGCATCGGTTTGTCGTCTCGACGCGTCGCGGCGCAAACCAACATCGGCGCGTCGTACTCGACGCTAAGCAACGCGGGCGCCTTGAACGCCGACGCCGGACGCCCAAAAAAATCGATCCAAGCGCCCTTGCGCCCCGCCGATTGGTCGGCCAAAAACGCCATCGTCCCCTTGTTGCGCAAAACGTCGAGAATTTCCTCGTACCCCTCGTTTTTATCGATGAGAAATTGCCCCGTTTGCCCGCGAAAATCCCCGATAAAATCGTTCAAATACGGATTATCGAGACGCCGCGCCACGGAAAACGTCGGATATCCTAAAAGCCCCAAAATATACCCGCCCATCTCAAAATTACCAAAATGTCCGGTAATCAAAATCAACGGGCGGTCGTCGAGCAGCGCGTTCAGCATCCAATACGGGTTTTCCAATTTTACCGATTTCCACCAGTTTAACTCGTGCAACTCCCGCGGCGCGTGCGCAACCTCCGCCGCCATCAAAAAAAGATGCGTCCACATCCGCCGAATTTCTTCGCGCCGTTCTTTTTTCGTCGATTTTGGAAACGCGTTCGACAAATTCGTCTCCAAAAGTCGACCGCGCACCTTTAACAAATCGCCGAAAAGGAACGCCAACGCCTCGGCCCCGCGACGGCAAACGTCGAGCGAAAGACACTGAACGACGCAAATGACGACGCGAACGAGCAAATAAACGCTATAATCCGCAAGGTTTCGCAAAAACTTTCTCATCGCAACGCTCAAAATAGGTAAAACGCGCAAACCGGTTCGGTCGCAACGGACGACCGCTTCCCCATTTTACCAAAATTTCGTCCGACGAGTCAAGCGCAATTCGTTTCGAGCGGGGCTTCGTCGCGGCGACGTTTCGCCATTTTTGCCAATTTACCTATTTTTTCAAAAATCACGTCGCGTTCGGCAAGAAATAAAAAAAGAAACGCCGCTGGGACGACGTTTCTTTCAAAATTTGCGTCAAAAATCTTTCGACGTTCGACAAGTGGAGGCGGCGGGAATTGAACCCGCGTCCCGCGACGTCTCTACGAGAGCGTCTACGCGCATAGTCGATTCTTTAAAATTTAGTCCCCTCAACCCCTTATCGACGACGGTTTCTCGGAAACGATCCGAAAGCAAAATTTAACCGCTCGCGTGTTCGGCGCGACGAGCGACGATCCGAAATTATCGACCGAGTTTTTCAGCTCTTCGGCGAAGCCTCAAACCCGGGGTCGCCTGTTCTTAGGCGGCCAGAGCCACTTGATTGTTGGCAATTGAAATTTATAATCGGCTTTTTACGAGGCCAACCGATCAACCTCGACGCGCAACTCACGCTTCGCCCGCCCGGTCGAACCCAGTTCGCCCCCGGAGAAAATTTTGCGATTTTCGGCAAAACGCAATCGAACTGCCTTTATTATATCCCGTCGAAACGCGCCGCCAAGGGGGAAAATCGACGACGCGCCCCTTTTTTCGCAAAATTTCCCGAAAAGCGCAAATTTTTTGGTTCCGCCGCCCATTCCCAACGCTTGACGCCGTTAATTTACGCAATCCGCGCAAACTTTATCGACGCCAAGCGTTCGAAGTTCCGCGACGTTTCCGCGTTCATTTTTCACCGGCGCAACAAAAATCAACGTTCTTCGCCCGGCCAACTCCGCCGGAAACTCCCCGTCGACGGTCGCGAACGTTTCAACCGCCCCGGTTTTCGGGTCGAGAAGCGTCCAACGCCCCGCCGCGTCCCCTGCGTCTTCCCCGCCGACGAGTCGGAACGAACCGCGCCAATCGTTCGTCGTCGGATTCGAAACGACGAAAATCGTCCGCCCCTCGCGTTCGAAAGTTCCGGCGATCAAATCCGGGTTGGCCGGCTCCGCGACGAGGCGTTCCCCGGCGAAATCGGCGGTCGCGGGTCGAATCTGCTCCCAACGATGAATCGGCTCTTCGTCCGCGATCCAAAGTTCGCGAAAATCGGGGTCGTCCCAATCGTACTCGATTTTTTCCGACCAACGCGGGAAAACAACGCCCTTAAACTTCCCGGCGAGACGCGCCGCCTCTTCGGCGTTTGCCGGATTTTTCGTCAAACTCCGCAAAGTCGAGCGGTCGACGACGTAAAACGAAATTTGCGCCCGCGAAAGAGCCTCGCCGAGTTGGTTGAACGAATCGAAAATCTGCCGCGATTTTTCGCTTTGCGTCGCAATTTCAAATTTTTCAGCGACGGGAAGATATTCGGCTTGCAATTCTTCGATCGGATAGTAAAGCAAAACCGGCCGAACCGGCGCCGCGTCGCGCAAAACGGCGTTCAACCGTCCGACGTAACGGCAATAATCGCGGTGCGACGCCTCGTTTCGATCCGGCGCCTTTTCGCCGCCGTTAACACCGTAATAAAGCGTATATTCCGTAACGCCGAACGCCGCTTGCCACGTCGCGGTCGCTTCCATCGCCGGCAGATCGCACGGCTTTTTCTGTTCGCCGTGAATCTGCGAAAAATCGCAAACTTCCGTCATAACCCGCCGCTGTCCGACAAATTCCGCCGCCGAACAGGGAAACGCCGCCGCGAGCCAGCATCCCCAAAAATAAGCGTGCGGATCGGAATTCAGCATGTCGAGTCCCGGCAGGTCGAACGTCTTTAAAACGGTCAGCTTATTCCCGTCAAGAGGAACGTGCAAGGCGATATTTTCCTCGTAAAGCGTATGACCGGAAGCGACCGGGCCGTTTCTATTTTCGCGACAAAAATCCTGCAACGGTTTATAAAAACGCTCCGCGTCGAGTTCGCCGACGAGCGACCAGAAGTTGCGGCGGACGGCGCGGTCGTTTTCCTCGTTCCCTTCGAAAAGCGAACGCAAATTCGGGCGCAACTCGACCCCGTATTTTTCGCGGTACCGCTCCTCCAAATCGTCGCACCAGGGAACGACCGGAAGCTTCTTTTTGTTCGGGTCGAGCGGGTCGAGCGTCCGCACGTTGCGGCGAATATCCTCCTGAATTTCGCCGAGATTGACCGCCATCATCGACGGTTCGTCGGTGAAAAACGCCTCGACGTATTCGAACAACTCCGCCCCCGTTTCGGCGCGATATCGACGGTGCGTAACGTCGAGAAAGCGCTCGGTCGCCGCTCGATCCAGCGGATTCGGGTACTTTCGCGCGGCGAAAACGTTGTTGCTCGAATGCGTGAACTCGTAACAATCGCGAACGACGAACGGTTCGGCGGCGTCGCGGTCGAAGGCCAATTCCTTCGAGCAAAGTTCCGGGCGCCCCTCCATCACGACGCCCCCGGCGCTCAGGCTCGGGTACCCTTCTTCGTCGTAGATCCAGGCGCGCATCCCGGCCGCTTTGACGTTGCGCAACCCGGCGACGAAACGATCCCAGTTCGCTTGCTCGCGAACGTAACCGGCCCCGCCGACGTTGACGACAAGCCCGCCGAGCCCGCATTGGTCGCGGTAATATTCAACCGTCTTAATATCGGTCAAGTCTTGTCCGTGAACGATTTGCAACGGCCGAAACTCGCGCGGCGGGGTCGCAAAATCCGCCAGCCATTCGGGGCCGAGAAACGCTCCGTTCCGCTTTTCCAACGCGATCGGAGCCGACGCCGGGGCCCGTTCGTCCGACGCCGGAACGATCGTTTCGACGTCGCGACGCGCCGTCGCCGCGGCGTTTTCCCGCGCCCAAGCCGCCGCCGAAATCGACGGTAAAACCGCCGCCGAAACGCCTCCGCAAACGCCCCCCATTAATAATAATGACAAAATCGCCGAAACTCGCATCGTTTTTCTCCTCGTTTCAACGCGAATCGAACCGCCGAACCGCCGCGTCGACGCCGTCGATCCGCTCGCTCGACGCCATTATAAAGGACGGCGCCGCCGACGTCAAACGTTTTGCGCCGCAAAAACGTCGTCGCCGTTTTTTTCGCCGCTCAAAATCAAGATCGCCGGACACTTTCGAGCGATTCCGCTTTGTTTTGGAGAAATTGGGCAAATTTTGCGCCCGAATCGTTCGGCGTCGCCCGTTTTTTTTCCGCCGGCCGCTTTTTTTTCTTTTTCAGCGTCGACGCCGCGTTTCCTTTATTCCCCGCAATTTGCCGATTTTAACGCGATTTATCCGACGTCGCCCTTAGAAACGCAAGCCGCAAACGCGACGCCGCCAACCCAGCTTGCTTATATTCGCTATTTTAACGTCGTCGTCGACGCCGAACGACCGGGCGAGAAATTTTTAAAACCGGGCTTGAAAGAATCGTCGAAAATAGGTACTCTACCGACGCGACGACGAAAGAGCGACGCGCTCGCCGTCGACGCCGAAATCGATCGCGCGCCAACGCGGTCGGCGACGAAAAAACCCGTCGCGGAAACGCGAAGAGATTGGAAAACTCGAATTCCCGCAACAAGAACTTGCATTCCTTGATACTCTTGGGTGACGACCAATAGGAATTCGAGCGGATCTTCGCGCTCCGCGACGGGGGCGTTCGCAACGCGGCGAAAGCCGCTTCCGCATAAAATCGATATTATCCGCCCAACGCGACGTTCAAAAGCGGCGCCGGGGTCGGAACGCCCGTTATTCTATCACAAAGCCCCGCGACGCGCAAGCGGGCCAACCGCCAACGAGCGAAAAAAAGTTAAAGTTTTCTTGTCGCGGCGTCGATAACGGACGTTTTAGGGGCTTTTTTCTCGTTTTCAGCGCCCTTCTAACGCTTAATACGCCGTTTTCGACCCGCGCCGTCGCCGAAAAAATTAAAAAAAAGAAATTTCTCCGCCTTCGCTCGCCGCCGTCGTTCCTTTTGTCGTCAAAATCGCCGTCGTCGTTACGACCGTTCGTCTTTTTCAGGCCGTCCTTCCGCGATAAGAAAAAATTTTCAGACGGTTTTCGCGATTTGGCCAAAAAACGAAGAAAAAAATAAAAAAATTGAAAAACGCCGCGCAAGGGGGGGTTGCGGGAAACGAGAATCGCGCGATAATAGGTATTATTTTACACGCAAAAGATCGACCGCTCGGAGTACGAAACGCGTGTTTTCGAATGGCGAGCGGCTTAGCTTTTACCTCGAAGAGGAATATACATGGTCGAATTTTTGACTTTATCGGTCGAACGCCGCGAAGAAGTCGGCAAACGTCGAAATCGTCGCCTTCGCGAAAGCGGCAAAACCCCGGCTGTTCTTTACGGACACAAGAAAGAGGTCGTCAATCTTGCCGTTCCGGCCGAACAACTCGACGCCGCGATCCGTCTCGGCAACCGTTTCGTTCGCCTCGCGGGCGCCGTCGACGAACGCGCCTTCATCAAGGAAGTTCAATGGAACGTTTGGGGCGACATGGTTCTTCACGTCGACTTCACCCGCGTCAGCGAACACGAACGCGTCCAACTCGAACTCCCGCTCGAACTGCGCGGCGAAGCGCCGGGCGTCAAAGAAGGCGGCGTCGTCAAACAAGTTCTCTACCGTCTTGAAGTCGAAGCCGACCCGTCGAACGCCCCGGAACGCGTTTCCGTCAGCGTCAACGAACTTGGTTTCAACCAACAAATTCGCGTCGCCGACGTCGTCCTTCCGGAAGGCGTGAAGGCGCTCGCTCCGGCCGACGCCGTCGTCGTCGAATGCTTCGAACAAGCTGAAGTTTCCGAAGCCGACGAAGAAGCCTCCGAAGGCGCGGAACCGGAACTCATCGGTCGCAAAAAGGCCGAGGAAGAAGCGGAATGATTCGGCGTTCCGCGCTCGCCCGCTCGTTTTTTTCCGAGTCGCGCCGCGAGTCGCTTCGAACCGTCGAAGTAATTTTCGGAGTTTAACGCAATGCTCGAGACTTTGTTCAAGGTCTTCAGGGCGCCCCCGAAAAACGAAATGAAACCGGATAAAATTATCGTCGGCTTAGGAAATCCCGGCTCGAAGTACCGCGACACGCGGCACAACGTCGGGTACATGGTTCTTGCGGAACTCGCGTCGCGCTGGGCGTCCGGGAAACCGCGCAACCAATTCCAGGGCGACGCGTTGGACGCTCGAATCGGAGGAAAAAACGTCCTCCTTCTCTGTCCGACGACGTACATGAACCTTAGCGGAAACTCGGTCGCCGCCGCCGTTCGTTACTATAAGCTCGATCCGAAGACGGACTTGATCGTCGTTTGCGACGACCTCGACCTTCCGGTCGCGAAGATCCGCGTCCGTTCGCAAGGATCCGCCGGCGGACAAAAGGGCTTGAAAGACGCGATCGCGAAACTTGGAACGCAAGAATTCGCAAGACTTCGCGTCGGGATCGGTCGCCCCGCGACGCAGGAACAGGTTGTCGACTTCGTGTTGACGCCCTTTAGAAAAGACGAGCGGGTCGAGGTCGATCTGGCGCTGAAAACCGCCGCCGACGCGCTCGAACGCTGGGTCGCCGACGGCGTCGAGGAGACGATGAATCTCTTCAACGCCGACGCAAAAAAGAGCAAAGGTTCGAAATAAACCGGTTTCAACCAAACGGAAGGTCTCCGCTTCGTGCCTCGAACGTCGAGACCGTTTGAAAATGAGATAAACTCGTCCGCGCGACGAGAACGACTTTCGAGAATCTCGAAGTCGTCGCATATATTAGGAGCAGTAAATTGACTCAGGAACACGTTTACGAAGGCTTGTTCATTCTGAATTCCGAAGCCTACGCCCGTAATCCGGAAGAAGTTTCCGGCCAAATCGCGAAAACGATCGAAACCTTGGGCGGCGTCGTTCGCGTCAGCCGTCTTTGGGAAGAACGCAAACTTGCGTATCCGATCAAAAACCATCGCCGCGGAACCTATTGGTTGGCCTATTTCCGCATGCAAACCGACAAACTCGTCGAGTTGAATCGCCAATTCCAACTCAACGGCAACGTCATTCGCTTCCTTCTCCAAACGATCGACCCGCGCCTTGAAGACGCGCTCGTCGAACACGCGCTCGCCAGCCCGGCTCAACGCGAAGAAGCGGAAGCCGCCGCGCCGGCCGCCGACGTTTACGCCGAAGAAGAGACCGCCGAAGAAGAGTGATCCGCTTCGAAGCGATTCGCGTCGCGTCGAATATCGGTTCGCGCTCGTCTCGACGACGCAAACCGAACGTTTTTCCCGTAAGATCGCGCGTTTGCGCAATTTCGTTTAACGAAAGCGAGCGATATGGCTAGTTACAACAGAGTCGTTTTGGTCGGCAACTTGACCCGCGACCCGGAACTGCGTTCGATCCCCAGCGGCATGTCCGTCCTCGACGTCGGCTTGGCCGTCAACGACCGTCGCAAAGACGCGAACGGAAATTGGATCGAAGAGGCGACTTTTGTCGATATTACCGTTTGGGGGCGCAGCGCCGAAGTTTTGGCCGAGTACACCCGCAAAGGGTCGCAGATCCTCGTCGAAGGACGCTTGAAAATGGACTCTTGGGAACAAGAGGGACAGCGTCGCACCAAATTGAAGGTCGTCGCCGAACGCACCGTTCTTCTCGGCTCCCGCGGAGACGGGGGCGGCGGAGGCGGCGGTTACCAACAGGACGGCTATCGCCAGTCGTATCAGCGTCAACAACCGCAGCGCTCGAACGCTCCGAGTTCCGGGCCTTCCGGCGGCGGTTCGAACGACTATTACAACGATTTTTCGCAAGACGGCGGCGACGACATTCCGTTCTAACGAATCGGAAAACGCGACGACGAGAAAAACGAGCGTTTCGACGCTTGTGAAATGGGAATAAAACAAAATAGGAAATATAAGCAGGTTTAATCATGCAACAACAACGCAATAAACGCGCTCGCAACGCCTACCGCACCGGCAAACGTTTGCCGAAGGGCCCGAACGGCGGCATTCAACTCCTTCTGATCCAATCGGTCGACTCCCTTGGCAAACAAGGCGACGTCGTCGAAGTTAAACCGGGTTACGCGAAAAACTACCTGATTCCGCAAGGTCTCGCCACCTTCGCGACCGATCACCACCGCCGCATGGTCGAAAAACACAAGGCGATGTTGCTCGAAATCCAAAAACAACGTCTCGCCGGTTTGCGCGAACTCGCCGATCTCATCGCCGAAAAGACGGTCAGCATCGAAGCGAACGCCAACGCCGACGGTCAACTGTACGGTTCGGTCGGCGCCGAAGAGATCGTTCACGCTCTCAAACTCGAAGGTCTTTCGATCTCGACCGACCAAGTTCGCCTCGAAGGCCCGCTCAAGGAATTGGCGCAATACAAAGTTCGCATTTACTTGGGCCATGAAGTCGAAACGTCCCTCAACGTTTGGGTCGTTCCGACCGTCCGCGAAGACTGATTTTCGCACGACGCGTTCTCCGCGTTAAAACAGACGGCGCATTTTCGCCAAACCGTCTGTTTTAACGCAAGCGAAACAAAAAGCGCCGCGTTCTTTACGGATCGCGGCGTTTTTTTATTCGAGCTTCCGCGTCGGGAAAAAACAAAACGCCGCGCGACCGTTCGTTTTCAGGAACGGCGCGCGGCGTTTTTTAAGCGTTACGCTCGACGCGCCGGCTTCTACGCGGCGAACGTCGAGCCCGACGCGAACGCGAATCAAGCGTCCGGTTGAACGGAGAACGGTTTCCCGGCGAAGAAGTCCGCGAAGATCTGGGCGTAACTCTTATCCGTGTAGCCGCCGGCTTCTTGGGTAACCCAACCGTTGTAACCGATTTCTTCGATGCAATCGCGCACCGATTTCCAGTCGATCGAGCCCTTCCCGATCGGCGGGAACGAGCCGCCGCTCGGGCTCGATTTATCGAGCAGGAAGTCTTTAATGTGCAGTTTAACGATATCGTCTTTGCCGAGCGCGCGGAGCCAATCTTCGGTTTTCGCGTACTTAACGTGGTTGCCCAGGTCGAAATAGGCCTTGACCCAAACGTTCGAGAAGGAGCGAACGAACGCGGCGTAGAAGTCCGGCGCGCACCACAAATTGTTCCAAACGTTTTCGATACCGACGACGACGCCTTCGTAAGCCGCGACGGGAAGAATCTCTTCCATGCAGCGGTAAGTCGCTTCGGTCGCTTCGTTTTGCAACTTAATGTACTCGGCGAACGCGGAGTTGTCCCCGTCGCAAACCGATTTCACCATCAACGTTTTCGGGTCGAAATCGATTTTGAAATCCCACGGTTTCGGGCCCGGGTCGCCGACGCGGCACGGAACGAGCAACACGGAGGAGGCGCCGAACGCGGCGGCGGCGGACAACGCGCGCTTCACCGACTCGATATCGGCTTTCGCGGAATCGGCGTTGTTAAAGTTCGTCCAACCGCGCATCACCGAGTGAATGCGGATCCCGACGGCTTCGGCGTCTTTGCGAGCTTCGCGAGCCTCGGCGACGTCGACGTTCCAACCGGAAATTTCAACGCCTTCGATCCCGACCGCGGCCAATTCTTCGAAACGTTTTTTGTCGGCTTTCTCCATAATGAAAGCGCTGTGAAGCCGCGTTTTATAAGCGGCGGCGCTTTCTTCGGCGCGAGCGGCGCCCGAAAAACCGTTAAAACTGGCGGTCGCGGCGACGGCGCCGAGCGCGGTCGTCGTCATAAAATCGCGGCGAGTCCATTGACGTTGCATATCGTTCGTTCCTTTCGCAAACGGGCGTCGACGGCGCGTCGAAATCAACGGGTATTCTCGGCGCCTGCGACGATTCGATCTTTCGTCGTCAACCGCTTCGACGGCGCGATTTTAACGCTTCGACGCGACGCGCCCGTCGCCCGTTCGCCCCGCTCCGAAAAATCGAGAGCGACGAACCGGCCCCGGCGCGCTTCCCCTTTATTAATATATCGCTTATTAATACCGCCCAAACGTCGGCAGGGGGAGCGGAAGTCAAAAAATCGCCGTTTCCGCGGCGTTATATTCCTCAAAATTCTAAAATTCCAACATCCGACGTCCGCTACCGACGCCGAACGCTCTCGGAACGTCCGCGATTATACCAAACGCGACGTCCGATTGCAAGCAATTTGCGCCAAAAAAAAATTTTTTTGCCAATTCCCCGCCCTCCGACCGACGACGAAACCGCCCATTTTACCCAACATCCGCATTTTTGCAATTTCACGCGTTCCGACGTCGGCGTTGTCGAACGCGACGCCGAAAAAATTCCGTCGTTTTCGCCGTCTTCGCTCGTTTGTCGTCCGTTTTCGACCGCCGCGACTTCAACGGTAATCGACGTCGCCGACGATCGGCAAATCGTCGAGCGATTCCAAGTTGAACAAGCGCAAGAAACGGGGCGTCGTCGAGTAAAACGCGACCTTTTTTTTGTCGACGACCCGTTTTTCCTGCGCGACGAGTTCCCGTTTGACGAGCTGCGCAAGAGCGCCGGTCGCGTTGTTCCGCGTTTCGAGGATCTCGTCGAGCGAAATCGGCTGCCGGTACGCGACCAGCGCCAACACGTCGATCATCGTTTGCGTCAACTTAAATTCCTTCGTTTTCCCGCCGACGAAACGGGCCGCCAACGCGTCGAACTCGGGCCGAAGCGCCATCCGGAACCCATCGCCGTCGCGAACGATCCGATACGGGGCCCCGTCGCGCCAATACCGCTCGTTCAAATCGGCGAGCGCTTCGAGCGCCTCGGTTTCCGAAACGTTCCGCATCAGCTCGGTCGCTCGCGCCAACGTCAAGGGGCGATTTTCCCGGTCGCCGACGAAGAGCATCGCTTCGAGAATCGACGCGGGCCCGATCGGAACGCGCCGCCCTTCGACCGCCTCGACGCTTTCGCTATTTTCCCCATTTTCACCATTCCCACCGACGCGACCGGCCGCCGACCCGCTTTTTCGTTCGAAATCGGCGTCCGAAACGCGCGGACGCTCGTATTTTTCCCCCGCTTCGCGCAAAAAATCGGCGTCGTTTTGGAGAAGGACGCCGTCGAGCGACTCGCGCCGCTCCCGTTCGAGATCGCGCTGAAACCGCTCGGCGTCCGACTCGCCGTCTTTCGCCGTCGCGTCGTCCTCGTCGTCTTCCGACTCGGCGTCGAAAATCGAACGCAAACCGCCGGCGAACGCGTCGTCGAACGTTTCCGTCCCTCGGGAAGCGTCGGCGCCGTTCGAAAAGCTCGCGAAAAAAGCGTTTTCGTCATCAAATTCATCGTCGGCCGCCCGCGACTCGCCGTTTAAACAGCCCGAATCGCCCGGATTATTTGAACCGCCCGGCCTTCCCAAATCCTCCGAACCGCCCAATTTTGCGGAATCGTCCGAATTTGTCGAGTCGTTTGAGTCGACGCAACCCGCAGAAATCGCCAAAATTCCCGGTTTCGTCGGCTCGTCGGACGCGGGCGTCGGCTTTTTTTCCGATTCGACGGACGAAACGGGCGCGGTCGACCGCGTTTTCCGCTCGGAACCGTTCCCGACGCCGACCGAAATCGTTCCCGACGCCGACACGACGCGAAAGCGCTCGGGCGCGACGGTTCGACGAACGTCTTCGGCGGTTCGCCCCGTTCGCCCAACCCGTCCGGCTTGTCCGTTCCGCGCCGTTTCGCCGTTTTGTCCCGTCGTTTCAACCGATTCCTTTTCCCCGGTTTGCGCGTCTTCTCGCATCGGCGGTCATTCCTCTTCAAAAAGATCGTCGACGTCCTCGCCTTCGCCGCCGGAACCCAGTTTCGCGGCGAGATTGATCCGAACGACGTCGCCGATCAAACGGAAAAATCCGGATTTAACGACGCATCGCGCGTCGAGCCGGTTCCCGTCGATCGCGTATTCGACGTCGAAACGAACGTCGTCCGCCTCGGCGATCCGCTCCAACGTTCTGCGACCGGCGACGGTCAAATCCTCCGATTCGCCGATCATGTCGAGCGCCCAACGCCCCAACGGCGCGACGACCAGCGAAGCGCGTTTCGGAGCGGGAACCTTCGTCTTCGACGCGGCGGCGATCCGCGCAAATTCGGCGTCGGCTTCCTCGGGATCGATCCCGACGACGAGCAAGACCGCGTCGGAGCTCGTTCCAAAACGAACGGAAAACGTCTTGTCGCTCCAATACGCCGCCAACGCTTCCGGCGCTTTTTCGCTCAGGCCGGTCGTCGGCGCGTCGATTTTCGAAACGGAAAATCCTTCGACCTTTTCCGCGTCGAGTTTAACGAATTTCTCGATTTTTTCAGCGTTTTTCGGGTCGTCGTTCTTCAATTTGTCAAAAATTTTCCGCGCGGCGGCGGTCAACTCCCTTCCGTCGGCCGGAGCGAACGCCGAAGAAAAAACGACCGGGGAACAAGCGAACGCGGAAGCGGCGTCGAACGTTCCGTCGTCCGTCGACGACGCGACGAACTTTTCGACAGCGGCGATCAGCTCTTCGGCCAACGCCCGCTCGTCCTCGTCGTCAAGTCCGATTTCCAGCGCGGTTTTCGCGTTGTCGAAGGAGAGTTTTTGACGTTTCGCAAGGAACTCGCCGTCGAACGCCGAGCGTTTCCCGGCTTCGACGGCGGCGAAAACGGCGTTCGGCGTCTCGGCGATCGCGCTCCAACGGGTTTCGGCGTCCCGGGCGCCCGCCAACGTTTCGGCCAACGCCGACCCCTCTTTGCAATCGATCGTCCAACGATAAACGAGATCGCCGGTCGCCGAATCGACGGAAAGTTCGCAGCGGATCCGTTCGAGCGCCTCGAACGTCGCCGAATAATAATCGAGCGTCGCGTCGAATTGTTCGAGCGCGGTTTCGTCGTCGACCGGCGCGCTTTCGGCGGCTTTTTGTCGCAACGCCGCGAACCCGGCTTCGAACAGCTCTTGCGGAATCGCCGTCAAATCAACGTCGAAACTCAAAAGGGCGTCGGTCTCGTCGGCGCCGAGCCAAGCGGTCGGATCGGTAGTCGCGACGCTTTTCTCCTTCCCGGCTTCGCAAACGAAGAGCCAACCGCCCTCTTCGAGCAGGCGGAGTCGCTTCCCGGCGCCGTTGAAAAACGTTCCCTTCGGCGTCGTTTCGATCTTCGCTTTCAAGTCGGAAGCGCCGACAAATTCCAGTTTTTCAACGTTTTCGATCGGCAAAAACGCAAACGGAACGACGTCCCGGCCGTCGGTCGCGACGACGAGTCCGAACGGTTTCGAGCGGTCGACGCCTTGAACGTCGCCGTAAATCGCTCGCGCCGCTTCGACCGCTTCGGCGAATTTCAACTCCTTGGCGACCCGTTCGGCCGCCGTCCAAACCGCGTCGTATCCGGCGCCCGCGACGACCGCGACGGCTCGCGTTTCGGCTTTTCCCTTCCCGGCGATCCCGTCGGCGGCGAACGTTCCAACGTCAAAAGAGGCGAAAAAGACAAAAGTCCCCCAAACGGCAAAAGCGCCAAAAGCCGCAAAAATCGCGCGGTTTGCCGACGCGACGCAACTCGCCGCGTTTCTCCAAATCTTCCTTTTACTCATCGTCGTCGTTTCCTTTCGTTTCTCTTCGACGTTTTCCGCGTCGGCGCCGTTTCGTCGCGTCTCGACGCCGCGCTTTCGCCAATATATATTAATAAGGTAAAACGGGCGTTCTCAAGAGCTCGTTTTATCGAAATTTTTCGCAAAAATTCGCCGACCTTTCCTTTTCGCCGCCGTTCTCCTTTATTTTCGAGACATTTTTCATTATATAAAAGCTCGACGCCGGGATCGACGCCCCATTTTAAAAAAACTCGCCGCGCAAGTCAAGACGCGTCGTCGCCCTTGCGCCGATTCCGCCGATTCCCTGCGACGTCGAGAAAACGCTCTTGCGCCGAACCGCAATATTCGTTAAAATCGTCGCCGTTGACCGCTTTTCGCGCCCTTCCGTTTCGTCCTTTCCCCGCGTTCTTCGATGCCCGCTTCCGATTTTCGTCCGCAAACCCCTTCGCGTTCGCTCGACCGTTTCCCGAACGCGACGTTTTTCGCGCCGATCTTTTCGCGTCGGACGTCGGAGTCCGCGTTTTCCCGTTCGGCGACGGATCCGGACGCGGCGTTTTTTTCCGAATTTGCGCCCGTCCTCGCGACGGCGGCGCGGCGCTTGACGGAGTCGACGGCGGACGTCGTTTTCGACCGCTTCGGTTTCGCGACGCCGAACGATTTCGAGCGGCTGTTTTCGCAAGACGCCCGCTCCGCGGAGACGCTCCAATTCGCCAACGGTCGCGGCGCGCGGTTCCTTCTCGTCGCGGCGCCGACGACTTTCCGCCTCCTTTTCGACGCCGCGCTCGGCTTCGACGTTTCGGCGATTTGCGCAAACGAGGCGCTTTGGGCTCGCTTTAACGCCGACGCGAACGTTCCCTTGACGCCGCTCGAACTCGACGCGCTTTCGCCCGAGCTCGCCCGTTTCGCGGCGCTTTCCCCGCTCGAACCGGCGGTCGACGCTTGGCGGCCCGTTTCGTTCGCTCGAACGGGGATCCGCGACGCGTTCGCGCTCGACGACGACCTCGTTTATTGGGAACGGCGGCAAATTCGCCTTGCGAACCGCGTTTTTCCCTGGACGATCGCCCTTCCGACGCGTCTTCTCTCGCCGCTCGCCGACGCCGCGGTCGCTTCGTCGGCCCCCCTCGCCCCTTCCGAGTCGTCCGCGACGTTCGAGCCGTCCCGTTCTTGCTCGCCGCGACTCGAAACGCCTCGCGCCGTTCCGCCGTCGGAGCGAACGTTCGAATTTTCGGTCGTCGTCGAACGCGGCGAAGCGTCGGCGGATTTTTGGCGCGCCTTGAAACCGGGCGACGTGCTGACGACGAACGCCCCGGCGAACGCGCTTTTCTTAGGACTTCTCGACGGCGAGCCGCGTTACCTTTGCCGTCCCGGTCTTTTCCGCGGCGCCGCGGCGGCTCAGATCGTGAGCGAAGCGGCCGACGGACGCGAATAACGGCCCCGACGGCGCTTTTTCCGGCGAATTTCGCAAAAAAATCGAGAAAAATTTTTTAAAAGCTCTTTACATATCGCAAAAGCGTGGTAAGATTACGTGTGTTGAGGCGGTCAAGTCGTTAACTTCCGCTTGTCCTTCTTCTCAACGACGAAAAGGCTGAATAGCTCAGTTGGTTAGAGCGGCGGCTTCATAAGCCGTAGGTCACCGGTTCAAGTCCAGTTTCAGCCACTTGCCTAAACGTCGATATCCCCGGCGTTTAGGCTTTTTTTTGCGTTTTCATTTTATCGGTCTCCCAACGAACGCGGCGTCTTTTTCCGCTTTTGGAGGCTTTGAAAACGAGGTTTCCGAAACGCCCGCCGCCGACGCGTCGCCAGTTGGCCGAACCGTCCCCGGCTTCTTTCGTCTCTTCATTCGCCGCGTCGAGCGTTTTTTCAGGCGGCGTCGCTTTCGAAGCTCGTCGCTGTTGCGAAATCGTCGAGACGCGTTTTTATTTCGCTCGTTTTTTCCGTTTTTCGTTTCGTTTTCGCCGCGTCCGAAACGCTTGCGGCGTCGGTTTAAACGGCGTTTCTCTTTGGTTTGACAGGACTTAACGCAAAACGGCAAAAGGCGCGAAAAACGAACGAGTCGAACGGGGGAACCCGGACGAAATGGCTGAAATTGGACGAATTGGAATATCGAGTCGTTTACCAACGGCGGGACGGCGGGCTTGTCGTTGGAACGTTCGACGACTTGGCGGCGGATTGGCGCGCCGGAGCGATCGACGCGGAAGCGGCGGTCTTCGTCGACGGCGAACCCGGAACGGCGGCGAAAGTTCTCGACAAATACGCCGAACGAATGGCGGTCAAAGAAATCGGGAAAACGCGGAGCGACGCGGAGAATCAAAAGTTTCAAGCGATCGCAACCGGGCTCATGGCCGGCGGGGTCGGCTGCGTTACAATTCTCGTCGGTTTGTGCGATCCGGAGTCGGCGTGGGTTCTGGTCTTGACCGCGACGCCGTTGCTGCTCGTCGCCGCGTCGGGCTTTTACGCCGCGTCGGGAATCGTCGAAGAATGGGAGGCCGCAGTCGCCAAAGTAAAAGCGCGAATTTTTGAAAACGGAACAAAAAAAGACGGAGAAGACGGAGAAGTCGAACGCCGGAAGACGTCGACGCCCAATTTACTCGAAGCGCCGAACGACTCGACGCGTCGTTAACGCCGACGCCGACTCGGTTTTGCGTCCGAACTCGGCGTTCCGACGTTTCAAGGCGGATTCGCTTCCGACGAGGCCGACGACGAACCGCAAAAGCAGTCCCGCAAGCCGCTCGACGTTCCCCGTCGGGCGGTTTTTTCGCGCCGTTCGACGATTAGCGCCGGCGTTTCCGTTTCTCTTTGCCGTTCTAAACGCTTGCGTTACCGTCATTTCCGTTTCTTTTTATTCGCCGACCTTCGCCAACGGAGCGATCGCGAGCCCGTCTCTTCCGCCCGAAATCGAGCCGACTTCATTCCAACGGCGCCCTTCGTTTTAAGAACGTTAAAACGTTTTTCTTCGTTTTTTTCGTTGGAAATTCTTCTCATTGGAGGCGTTGGCGTTGAAATTTTCCGTCCGTTCGTTGTAATTTATCCGTTCGGACGCGTCGCAACAAACGCGGCGCCGGTTAAAACTGCGAACGCAAAGTTCGCCCGTTCTTTCCCAGTTGGAGTCTAAATTATGTCAACGCGCTACTTTACAAACAACGCGGCGACCGGTTCCGGGTCGCTCGCCGAAGCGGTCAAAA
>CAZIJJ010000028.1:0-31324 GCA_964539525.1 uncultured Planctomycetaceae bacterium
GTCGAAACGTCGGACGACGGCGGTTTCGATTTGGCGACGGCGGTTGCGAAAAACGTCGAAACGTCGGACGACGGCGGTTTCGATTTGGCGACGGCGGTTGCGAAAAACGTCGAAACGTCGGACGACGGCGGTTTCGATTTGGCGACGGCGGTTGCGAAAAGCGCCGAAACGTCGGACGACGGCGGTTTCGATTTGGCGACGGCGGTCGTGAAAAACGTCGAAACGTCGGACGACGGCGGTTTCGATTTGGCGACGTCGGTTGCGAAAAACGTTGAAACGTCGGACGACGGCGGTTTCGATTTGGCGACGGCGGTCGCGCAAAACGCCGAAACGTCGGACGACGGCGGTTTCGATTTGGCGACGGCGGTCGCGCAAAACGTCGAAACGTCGGACGACGGCGGTTTCGATTTGGCGACGGCGGTCGCGCAAAACGTCGAAACGTCGGACGACGGCGGTTTCGATTTGGCGACGGCGGTCGCGAAAAGCGCGGCTCCGCCGGATTGCGACGAAACGATCGACGCCGCGATCGCGTTCGAAAACGACGTTACCGTTGATTTTCAAGCGTCGACCGAAGTCGAGATCGTCGGCGAAGAAGCGCTGAAAGACGCGACGACGCAAAAAAACGACGAGGAACGGGAAAGCTCCTTTGAAGACGACGACTTCGACGACGTCGAAGCGACGCCGTTGGAAAAATTTAAAAGATCGCGCTTCACTCCGGTCGCCGAAGGCGAGCTCGACGCGTTGCCGCAACGGGCGGAGAAGCCGATGTGGGTGAAGATCGGGCAAATTTCCGCGTTGTGCGGCCTGTTGTTCGGGATCGCGGCATTTTTGTGTTTTATTTTTCAAAAGCCGAGCGCCGACGCGCTTTACGAACGGATCGAAGCCGAATTGCGCGTTCCCGACGTCGGTTTCGCGGTCGCGCTGGGACGAGCCGAAAACGATTTGCGCAAGTTGGTCGAACTTTATCCGGACGATCCCCGTTCGGAGACGGCGCGCGGATATCTCGAACGTTTGGACGCCGAAGCGGCGGAGCGGCGTTTGGAACGTCGGCTCGAACGACGGCGTCGCGAAGGGGCGGTCGGCCCGATCGAACGGGCGTATTTTGACGCGCTTCGCGTCGCGGAAGACGATCCGGACGGCGGCGTCGTTAAGTTGAAGGCGTTCGTCGCGCTTTTGGAAATGGAACCGCTGCAAACGAACGACGGCGAATTGCGCGAACGAGAGTTCGTCGACGCTTTTCTCGGCGTCGCGCGGCGGCGGCTCGAAAGACTCGTCGAAGAGCGCGAAAAAGCGCGAGCCGACGACGCGAAGTTTTTGGCCGAGCGCTGGGAAGCCGCGGTCGCCCTTGCCGAAACGGATCCCGAGACCGCCGAAAAGACGAGGCGGGCGCTTCTCGAGCTGTACGGCGAGAGAGATTGGGCGAACGAAGCGTTGCGCGAAGCGAGAACGACCGCTTGGAGCGCCGCCGCGACGAGCGACGAAAACGCCGAATAGTTGAAACCAAGAAAAAGCGTCGAGCGTTTCCCGACCGAAATCGCGGAAACGCTCGACGCGTCGCGTCGAAAAACGCGCCGCGTCTCGAATATTCGAAACGACGCGGCGCGCTAAGTCGGCGATCAGTTCGCGAAGTGGGCGAACGCTTTGTTCGCTTCCGCCATACGGTGGACGTTTTCGCGTTTCGTGTAGGCGACGCCTTGTTTGTTGTAAGCGTCGAAGAGCTCCGCGGCGAGTTTTTGCGCGGTCGGTTGGCCTTTCTTGTCGCGAACGGCCATCAGAATCCAGCGGATGCAGAGGGATTGAGCGCGGTTCGCTTTGACCGGCATCGGAACCTGGTAGGACGCGCCGCCGACGCGCTTCGAACGAACTTCGATGCTCGGCTTAACGTTTTCAAGCGCCGTCGTGAAGATTTCGAGCGGTTCGACTTCGTCGGTCTTGCCGCGGAGGATCTCCAACGCGTCGTAGAAAATCTTTTGCGCGGCGGTCTTTTTGCCGTCCCACATCAGGCAGTTGATGAATTTGCTGGCCAACAGCGAACCGTAGACCGGATCGCCTTTCAATTGTTTTCTACTGGCGGTAATACGACCCATTGCGTTTCACACTTTCTATGATTTCAAATTGAAGTCCGGAACGCAACGGGCGCGACGAGAGAGCGAGAGAACAGAACGCCGGTAAAAAACAACCGCCGTTACTCCGCCTCCAAACGGCCTGAACGGCCGGGCGACGTTGCTTACGAAACCGGGGTTTCGCAGGACTTCACGCGTTAATTTGTCTGTTAAGTTCGGACGACCGCCCGACAACGGGGAACGGTCGTTGCGCGGCGACTCGAAAACGACCGCCGCGCGACGGCTCGACGAACGGAAAACGGTTCGTCGCAAAACGTCGTTATCAGCGTTTTTTCGCCGGAGCGGCGTTCTTTTTCGCGCCGTAACGGCTGCGAGCTTGACGACGGCCTTCGACGCCCGTCGCGTCCAAAGTGCCGCGAACGACCTGGTAACGAACGCCCGGGAGGTCGCGAACGCGGCCGCCGCGAATAAGAACGATCGAGTGTTCTTGGAGTTTGTGGCCTTCGCCCGGGATGTAAACGGTAACTTCTTTGTTGTTCGAGAGACGAACGCGCGTGATGCGACGAAGAGCGGAGTTCGGTTTTTTCGGTTGCATCGTGCGAACCAGGAGGCAAACGCCGCGTTTTTGCGAGCAGCCTTCGAGCACCGGGGTCTTCGTGTTGCTGTGTTGTTGTTTGCGGTTTTTACGCACCAGTTGATTAATTGTCGGCATTGGAACTCTCTCGTGTGTCTTTGATAAACTCTCTCTACGCTTTATATCGTCAAAGCGATTTTCGCGCCGCGACTTTTTAACCGCCGACGTCGAGGCGGGGGCGCTAAAAATTCGCCGATAAAAGTCCGCTTGGAACCCGAATCATACCCGATTTTTTTCAAACGTCAAGGGGGTAAAAGCCGCCGCCGCCCAATTTTTGTCGATAAAACGGAGTTTTTGTTAATTAAGCGGAGAACGAAAGCGACGCGAAGGGCGCCGCGCCGCGTTTTCGAGCTCGAAGAAACGTCGGGCGACGCGGCGAAAGGGACGGTCTAAGCGTTTTTAAATTCTTTAACGATATCGTAAATACCGCGGATATTTTCGTGCGAAGCGTTCGCGCCGATCGTGGCGATGAAGCCGCCGGTGAGGACGCCGAGGCATTCGCGGACGTTGCGGATCGTTTCGGGCGACGTTTCCTGGCCGTAAAGTTCGTCGACGCGGGTCGCGAAGCAGAGGCGGCCGCGGTGCAGGCGGCCGAGCGACGCGCTTTCCGTCGTCGCCTGCGTTTCGACGCGAACGACGTCGGCGCCGATTTCGCGCAGGTCGCCGAAGAACTCCGCGCATTCGGCCGAGGCGCTGAACCAGACGTGCAGGCCGACTTCTTTCGCCCGTTTGAACTGTTTGGCGTAGTGTTCCCGAAGGAGACAGCGCCACAGGGATAGCGTGACGCGGGACGTTTTGCGCGGCCCCCAGTCGTCGCAAAATTCGATTCCGTGGAAGCCTTTGCGCGCCAGGAGGTCGAACATATCGGTTTCGAACTCGAAGATCAGCTCCATCAGCTCCATGAAACGGGTCGTTTCGATGAGGAAGTCGACCGCGCTGAGTTCGGCGCCGCGCAGGGCGGAGTAGACGGAGTAGCCGCTCAGGCCGAAGCTGGCGAGTCGGTACCGGTCGCCGCAGACTTTCGCCGCTTGCGGGACGCGGGCCAAACGGCGTTTCACGTCTTGCGGCGGCGCCTGGTAGACGTCGACCTGCCGCCATTCGGGGAGCGTCGGTTCGACCGGGACGACCCAGGAGCCGTCCGGGCGGCGGACGCGGCGGAATCCCCATTCGCTCAACGTCGGGTCGTTCGGATCCGGCAGGGACAGGTCGTAAGTCAAAATATCGCTCAGCCCGATGTTGTCGCCGTCGACCCAAACGGGAACGCGTTCCGGGTTTTTGAACTGGATCGCGTGGTCTACGAGAGCTTTTCTCGTTAGCATATTTTTCTCCTCGGACGCCCTTGGTCGACTCGGGGCGAACGTTCGCGCTTTCGGGGGGCGGGACGATCGCCGTCGCCGGCGTTGACGAATAAGTTGTGTCGAAATAAAAATAGCTTCCAGCAATTTAGCGGCGACGTTTCGGGCAAAAAGCGCGAAAACGTCGGGCGACGGCGTTCCGAAGCGGCGATCGGGTCGGCGAGCGGAACGGGCGCGCGACGCGGTCGACGGCGGCCGAAGGGGAAAATCGAGCGTCGCGCTTCTCATTGTATTTTTTCGCGGCGGCGTTTTCAAGGGGAAACCGGAATTTTCTTCGAATTTTATCGATTTTTTTTCGTTTTTTTCGATACGAACGTTCCCTTCGTCCTTCGCGTTTCTCCGAACGGGGCGTTGGGAGCGGAAAAAAGGGGCGGGCGCGGGGGCTTGTCGATTTGAGAAACGGCGGTATATTGGATTGCCGCCGGCGTCGGGACGCGGCGATTCGGGGGGAGGTCGAGATTGGAAAAGGGGAGATGCGAGGGCTCGAACGACGGAAAGACGACGCGACGCGTTCGTTCGTCGGGGCTTGAGGACGCGCCGCCGCCGTCGAGTTCGAAGCGGGACAAAACGCCGCTCGAGCGGACGCGGGAGGCGTTGCGGCGAGACGGCGAGTCGACGCGGCGTTTCGGGCGGCTTCATTGGACGTTGGCGAAGCAGACGGCGTTCGCGGTCGGGGTCGGATTGGCGGCGGGCGTCGTCGGAGCGTCGTTTCAGGCGGCGATGAACGCGGCGAGCGATTTTTTTGCGGCGGAGCGCGCGGCCGGAGTTTTGGGCTCGCTCCTTCTTTTGCCGGCGGTCGGTTTGATTATCGTCGCTCTTTACAACGCGGCGGGGCTTTCGGTCGACGCGGGGACGGATCGCGTCGTCGCGTCGCTGACGTCGGAGAAAAAGGCGTCTCTTTGGCTTGGCCCGTTGATTTTTGCGACGTCGGTTCTGACGCAGTTTTGCGGCGGTTCGGCGGGCCGCGAGGGGGCGGCGCTGCAGTTGGGCGGCTGCGTCGGGCTGGGGGCCGGGCGGCTCTTTCGTTGGAACGCGACGACGCTTCGGATCGCGATCGTTTGCGGAATGAGCGGCGGGTTCGCGGCGGTTTTCGGGACGCCGTTGACGGCGGCGGTTTTCGCGTTGGAGATCGCCTGCGTCGGCGTCGTTTATTATCCGGCGCTGTTGCCGGCGACGATCGCGGCGCTCGTCGGGAGCGCGATTCCGGCGGCGTTCGGGTTGGCGCCGTTTCATTACGAGCTGCCGGTTTTTCCGCGGACGTCGGTCGCGTTGATTGGGAAAACGCTCCTGTTGGGCGCGTTTTGCGGGGGCGTTTGCGCTTTTTTTTGCGCGGCGGTTCGGGGGACGACGCGGTCGTTTTTCGCTCGATTTCCGAACGATTATTGGCGGATCGGTTTCGGCGGACTTTGCGTCGTCGTCGCGACGCTTGCGCTCGGGACGTCCGCGTTCAACGGAACCGGGATCCGGCTCGTCGAGGAGGCGTTGGCGGGGCGTTCCGCTCCGGACGCGTTCTTTTGGAAAACGATTTTGACCGCGTTGACGCTTGGCGCCGGGTTTAAGGGCGGGGAGATCGTCCCGATCTTCGCGGTCGGCTCGTCGTTCGGTTGCGTCGCGGCTTCGGCGCTCGGCGTCGACCCGACGTTGGGCGCGGCGCTCGGAATGGTCGGCGTGTTTTGCGGCGCGACGAATTGCCCGTTGACTTCGATTGTTTTAAGCGTCGAACTTTTCGGAGCGCAAAACGCCTTGCTTTTCGCGATCGTTTGCGGCGTCGCCTTCGCGACTTCCGGGCGGGTCGGGCTTTATCGCAGTCAACGGGCTCTTTACTCGAAAACGGTCGCCGTCGAGCCCGGCGCGGAGCGAGTCGGCGAAAAAAAGAAGGGCGCGCGAAGGTTTTCGACGTCGAAGAGCGCGGAAACGGGCGTCGGCGGGCGGAAAAAGCGAAAAACTCGGGAAAAAACGGCGTCGCGGCTCGACGGAAAAAACGAGTTTTGAGCGGCTAATTTCTACCGCGAAGGCGGGTTTTAAGCGGTTTTGTAAATTTTCGGGGAAATTTTTCCGGAATTTTCGAAAAAAGGTCTTGCATTGGGCGGCGTTTCGCGTATAATCTAGAAACGTTGCGTGAGCGCTCGGTTTTTCCGCTTTTTTCCCCCGTCGCTTTCCTCCGTTTCGAGCGGTTGGAACGCGAAATTGAGAGGACGGCGCGAAAAATTAAGGGCGGGCGACGCGGCGTTATTTCGAAAACTTCGGCGCGAGTCGAGTTCTTCCCCCTTCTGAACGAGAGAATTTTATCGAGTCGGTTTCGCGTCGAGCGGATCGGCGGGCGTTTCTTATTTTTCGTCGAGCGGCCCGACGTTGCGAGACGAAGCGACGGCGAGCGAGCGACTTGCGCGCCCTCCGGATTCGAGCGAAACGTTCGATTATTTGAAAAAAAAGAATAAAAACAAAACGCCTCCGAGCGAGCGCGGTTTGTTTTGCCAATATTTTGCAAGCGTAAGGAGCAAAAATCATGTTGAACGGCCCCGAGGAAACCGTGCGTCCGCAAGAATTCGGCTCGTTTGAAGAAATGGGCGTCGGAGCGCGTCGCGACGAACCGAAACGCCGCAACCGCAACGTGTTTGACGCGATCATGGAAACCGGGCACGACGAAGATTTCGTCCCCTGCGTTACCGACGAGTTCTGCCCGACCGACGCTCCGGCCGGTTCGCCCGCGAAAGTTCAGGTTTTGGCCGAGCGCGTCCGCAAGGGCCTTCCCCTTTGGCATCCGGAAGACCGCGTTTCGTATTCCGGCCTGACCGGGTCGGCGATCCGCGCTCGCGACTGAGCGAACGGAGCGGAAACGCGTTGTTAAAAGAGCGAAGTTGAGCGGGAAACGGCGAGTTTAACGGCGTTTCTCAAAGGCGAGCGGCGCGGCGACGGGGAAATCGATTCGTTGGCAACGACGGAAAATCGGTTTTACGTCGCGACGCCGTCGAGTTTTTTCTTGGCGGTCGAACGACGAGCGGTTCGACGGCGGCATTTCCTGACGAATCGAGCGCGGCGATGGATTCGGTAAAACGTCTTTTGGCGAAATATTTGCTTCTTTGGCTGGTCGCGACCTGCGTCGTCGCGTACTTTTGGCCTTCTTTGGCGGGAAAAGACGCGGCGAATCCGTTCCTGTTGACCGCGAACGGCATGTCGGCGTTGATTTTTGTAACAATGACGGCGGTCGGCTCGCTGTTGCCGTTCGACGAAGTGAAGGCGGTCGCGAAACGTTGGCCGAAGACGCTCGGCGGAACGGCGATTCAGTATATTTCGATGCCGACGTTGGCGTTTTGCGCGGCGAAAATTTTCGATTTGGAAGGCGGGGCGTTCGTCGGCGCGATCCTGGCCGGTTGCGTGCCGGGCGCGATGGCGTCGAACGTGTTGACGCTGACGGCGCGGGGGAACGTCAGTTATTCGGTCGGATTGACGACGTCGGCGACGTTTCTTTCGCCGGTCGTCGTGCCGCTGACGTTGTCGTTTTTTCTGAGCGGCGAAAAAATCGCGCTTCCGGTCGGCGACGCGATGTTGAATTTGCTGACGACCGTCGTCGCGCCGGTCGGGCTGGGATTTGGGCTGGCGCGGGCGTCGTCCCGATGGCGAAAGGCGTCGGAGCGGTTCGCGGAGATCGTCGCGAACGTCGCGATCATATGGATCATCGCGGCGGTCGTCGCGAAAAACGCCGCGTCGCTGTCGACGTTGACCCCGGCGCTTTTGGGCGCGTTCGCCTTCCTGAATTTCGGCGGATACCTGGCCGGTTATTTCGGCGGCGCGGCGCTCGGACTCGACGGCGGAATGCGGAGAGCGTTGACGATCGAAGTCGGAATGCAGAACGCCGGACTCGGAACGGCGTTGGCGGCGCGATATTTCGCCGATTTGCCGGAAGCGTCGCTCTTTTGCGCGTCGTACACGTTCGGCTGTATGACGACCGGGATCGTTTTGGCGCAGGCGTTCCGAATTTGGACGGATCGGCAAGAACGAAAAAACGGCGCTTCCGGCAAATCTGGAACCGACGCCGCGAAAACGAACGAAACGCCGCGCGAAACCGCCTGAAACGACGGCCCGTCGGCGGATTCCTCGACGTAAAAACAGAGAAAGCGGTTAAAATAGCGGAAGTAGGCGAACGGCGAAAAGGAAAAGCGCCCGCCGTTTGCGACGCGAGCGCTTTTCGCGATTCAACGTCGGACGCTAAACCGTCGAACGGGCGGCGGTTACGCGAGCCAATTCGCGACGTCTTTCGCCCAATAAGTAACGACGATCGTCGCTCCGGCGCGTTGGATCGAGGTCAGCGTTTCCAAAACGACGCGCTGTTCGTCGATCCAGCCGTTCGCGGCGGCGGCTTTCGTCATGCTGTATTCGCCCGAAACGTTGTACGCGGCCAACGGAAGACCGGGGAAACGGTCTTTCGCCATCCGAATGACGTCGAGATACGGGAGCGCCGGTTTCACCATGACGACGTCGGCGCCCTCCGCGACGTCGAGCTCGATTTCCCGGATCGCTTGACCCGGCGCCGAAGCGGGATCCATCTGATACGAGCGGCGGTCGCCGAACTGCGGCGCGCTCTCGGCGGCTTCCCGGAACGGGCCGTAAAAAGCGCTCGCGTACTTCGCCGCGTAACTCATGATCGGGATCCGGTCGAAGCCGTTTTCGTCGAGTCCGCGGCGGATCGCCCCGATCATTCCGTCCATCATGCCGCTCGGCGCGACCATGTCGACGCCCGCCGCGGCGTGAACGACCGTTTGCTTGACGAGATTCGCGAGCGTCGCGTCGTTGTCGACGTCCCAATCGTTTTCGCCCGGGCCGCATTTTTTCAGGACGCCGCAGTGTCCGTGGTCGGTGTATTCGCAGAAGCAGACGTCCGAAACGATCAGAAAATCTTTCCCGACGACGTCTTTCAGCGCCTTGATCGCTTCGGCGACGATCCCGTGTTCGCACATCGCGTCGGAGCCGACCGCGTCTTTCGTCTCCGGGATTCCGAAGAGCATGACGCCGCCGATCCCAAGTTTTTCGATTTCCTTAACTTCTTTGACGAGCTCGTCGATCGAAAGCTGATATTGGCCCGGCATCGCGGCGATCGGAACGCGGACGCCGACGCCCGGTCGGACGAAAAGCGGCAAAATGAAGCGGTCGGGCGACAGGATCGTGTCGCGGGTCAAACGGCGAACGCCGGGATGATAGCGGAGACGGCGCAGACGAGCGGCGGGGAAAGCGGCGGAAAACGATATATCGGACATTCGGCAAACTCCTGAAAAAACGAAAACGCTTAAACGCGGCGAACGGACGCGACAAAACGTGAAAACGACGAAACGCTCGCTCCTTTATTATCGGGCGTTTGGCGAGAATGTCAAGAATCGGCGCGAAAAAAGACGTTCGCCGCGCCGACGTTGCGCGTCGGGCGACGACAAAAAATTTCCCGGAAAGCGCTCGCCCAAGCCCCCGACTCGACCGAGCGAATCGGGGCGGCGAACAACTTTCCGCGTTTTCGCCGCCTTCGATCCGCGTCGTCTTGCGGAAAAACGACGCGACGGGGCGCGCTCCCCCCCGACGCCGACGTCGAGCGGGACGCGATCGCGGCGCCGCGACGGCGTCAGAAATATTGGCCGACGTTCGACTTGAAGTTCTTGTAAATTTGGCTGACCGACTGGTTGCAGTGGATGCGTTTGATCGCTTCGCCGAGAACCGCCGAGCAGGAAAGCACCTTAATTTTCGGGATTTCGTGTTCCGGAAGGAGCGGAATCGTGTCCGAAAGAACGACGCTTTCGACCGGCGCTTCCTGGATGCGTTGGATCGCCGGGCCGCAAAGGATCCCGTGCGACGCGGCGACGAAAACTTTCGTCGCGCCCATTTCCTTGACGACGCGAGCGGCGCCGCAGATCGAGCCGCCGGTGCTGATCATGTCGTCGAAAAGGAACGCGACGCGCCCTTCGATCGGGCCGCCGATGAGGTGCGCCTGCTCGACTTCTTCGCCGCTGTGGCGTCGTTTGTCGATGATGGCCAAGCTGCCGCCGAGCGCCGTAACGTGTTTGACCGCGCGCTTAATGCTTCCGGCGTCCGGGCTGACGACGACGCATTCTTCCGGCGCGTAACCGAGGCTCATGATGTAGTCGTCCAAGACCGGCGACGCGCTGAGGTGGTCGAGCGGGATGTCGAAGAAACCCTGAATTTGCGCGGCGTGCAAGTCCATCGAAACGACGCGGTTCGCCCCGGCGCATTCGAGAAGGTTCGCGGCGAGTTTCGCGGTGATCGGAACGCGGCCTTCGTCTTTGCGGTCTTGGCGGGCGTACCCGAAGTACGGGATGACCGCCGTGATGCGACCGGCGCTCGCGCGGCGGAAGCTGTCGATCATCACCAGGAGTTCCATCAGCGAGTCGTTGACCGGGCGGCACGTCGGCTGCACGATGAAAACGTCTTTGCCGCGGACGTCCTCTTCGATGCGGCAGAAGGACTCGCCGTCGGGGAACTTTTGAACGCTAATATGACCCGGCGCCAAATCGAGGTAATTGCAAATTTTTTCAGTCAGCGCGGGGTTGGCGGTTCCGGAAAATACCTTTAACGTGTCCATAATCTGTCCCAATAATCGAATTCTTGCGAACGGCGAATTTAACGCGACGAATACGGAACGCGGCGCCCCTTTTCGTTGGCGGACGCCGGCGCGAAAACGCCGCGTTCGACGCTCCGCCGACTTTAAAATAGGCAAGACGGCGAAAGTTTGCGACTAACGCGACCGCAATAATTTCCGTATTTCGCTAATTATAACCCGTTCGTCGGCGTCCGACAGGGGGGAACGGCGTTTGGATCGCGTTTTTCCGGCGTCGCTTTCCGCTTCGCGCCGTTATAATCCGCATAAACGCCTCCGCTTGTCTTCGCGTTCGCCGTAAATTGAAAACGACGGCGTTCGATTATTTGTGAAACGGTTTTTTCAGCGCCGCGACCATAATTTCCTGACGATTGTACTGAAGTTGGCGGGCCTTCACGCGGTTGAACCCCCAACTTTTGACGCGCGCCAGGTATTCCGGGACGCGATCGGCGAGGTTCCAGTCGAAAAATTTCAACGTGAAGAGGAGCCCCCGCGCCGCGACGTCGCCCCGTCCGACGATTTCTTCCAGGGCGTCGAGGGCGTAGTTCGGCGCGACGTTCATGTCGGTCAGGAACCAGCGCGATTTGCGGAACGTTTTACGTTTGATCTGGTTGATTTTGCCGCGAAGGTGCGTAAAATTCGGGTGCGCCAGGACGCGCGGGTCGATTTCCGCCGGGTCGACGCCGAACGTCTCGGCCCCGCGAGCCAGGAGCGCCTGCGATCCGCCCCCCGGCGAAGCGCCGACGTCGACGCAACGGGAGCCGACGCCGATCGGGAATCCGGCCCAGCGGAGCCCTTCTTCGAACTTCAAAAACGCTCGGGACGCCGCGTCGGTCGGGAGTTCGAGCGGGAACAGGCCGCCCGGATAGCGCGAGTGAACGTCCGAAACGCGGTGAAAACCGACGCGCCATTCGGTTTCGTCGACGACGGCGACGTCGAGGCAAATTTCGCCCGGCTCTCCCGGCGCGTCGAGGCGGTCGGCGTTCGGCCCGAACGCGGCGCGGAACCGCTCCGGGGCGCCGTCGTAAATTCGGCGGTGCAGGTCGTAAGCGAGCGGCGTCAGGCCCGGTTCGAAACCGCGCGTCCCGACGGCGAAGCGGTCGCGTTCGTAAACGTGGATCCGGGCGAGCGTCGGCGCCGGGGCGTTCGGCCGCCTATTTTGCGCGTCTTCTCCAAATTCCAATCCGGCGAGTTCCCAAACCCGGGCGACGGCCGCCGCGAGATCGAAGGAACCGTCCGGCGCGGCGGCGTTTTTCGCGAGGACGTTTCCCAACGAATGAACGCAAGAGCGGGCGAAGACCGTTCGCAACGTCGGAACGTCGATCGCGAGCCGCCGTTCGAGCGACTCCGGCTCCGGGAGTTTGAACGTCAAAAAACCGGGGCGCGAGTAAGAAAAGCGGTAGTTCGGGCGTCGCTTTTCCATCTCCTTTTTCAACGCCGGCTCGGCACCGCGCTGGCAGGTTAGGTAAATGAAGAAAGACGGGGAAACGTTGGTCGACAAAGGAAGCCTCGTTGCGAACGCGCCGCGCTCGGCGACGCGATAATAATTAGGGGAAAAAAGGGGAAAAACGAACGATTTTTGACGTTTTTTTGTAAATTTTTGCGATTTTTGGCCAACCCGGGGCGCCGCCGAAGCGGATTTCTTGGTATAATGGAACGCGTCGAGGAACGCCGACGATCGGGGGCGCGTTCGGCGACGTCGGACGGCTCGAAGCGGGCGCGTCCGACTTGCGACGGTCGAACGCCGACCGCCGTTTATGATACAACAGATTTTCGACGCGGTCAAGAATCGCCGCGGCGACTTCAAAAGAAATTTTATCGACCGTCGACGCGAACGGGGCGACGACTCGGGACGAACCGGGGGCGAAGCGCGTTCGCGGCGGCGGAGCAAACAAGGAAAATCGATGGATTCGGTGAAAGTTGGTTTGATCGGTTTTGGGACGATCGGCGCGGGCGTCGCGGAGATCTTGCTCGGCAAGGCGGACATGATCGCTCGCACGATTGGAAAGAGAATCGAGCTGGCGAAGATTTGCGATAGAAATACGACCGCCGACCGCGGCGTCGCGGTTCCTCCGGGCGTCCTGACCGACGACATGTCCGAAATTCTCGACAACCCGGAAATTTCGATCGCGATCGAACTCATCGGCGGCGTCGACGTCGCCCGAACGGTCGTTTTGCGGGCGCTCGAAGCCGGGAAGGACGTCGTTACCGCGAACAAAGCGCTCCTTGCCAATTGCGGGCCGGAACTGTTCGCGAAGGCGCGCGAACTCGGGCGGACGATCGGGTTTGAAGCGTCGGTCTGCGGCGGCGTTCCGGTTTTGGCGTCGTTGCAAACGTCGCTTCTCGCGAATCGGATCGAATCGATCAAGGCGATCGTCAACGGCACTTGCAACTTCATTTTGTCGCAAATGGAAGAAAACGGCGCCGATTATCAGGACGCGGTCAAGGAAGCGCAGCGGCTCGGGTTCGCCGAAGCGAATCCGACGCTCGACGTCGACGGGACGGATTCGACGCAAAAGCTCGCGATCCTGGCGCAGTTGGCGTTCGGCGCCGACGTCGATTGGAAGGCGATCCCGCGCGTCGGGGTCGACGTCGTCGACGCGTTGGACGTTCGGTACGCTCGCGAACTCGGCCGACGGATCCGCCTGCTCGCCGTCGCGGAGCGAACGGACGAAGGGCTCGAGCTGAAGGTGTCGCCGACGTTGGTGCCGGAATCGTCGCCGTTGGCGAAAGTTACGAACGCTTTCAACGCGATCGAGATCGTCGGCGACTCGGTCGGCCAGGTCTTCTATCAAGGCTGGGGCGCCGGGCGGCGACCGACCGCGTCCGCCGTTTGCAGCGACGTGATCGACGCCGCGCTTGGGAGAACGAAGGCGACCTTTAACTCGCTGAATCTTTGGAGCGAACAACGCGAAAGAACCCCGTTGAAGGACGCGAAAAAAATCGAAGGTCGCGCTTATTTGCGGCTTCTCGTCGACGATCGGCCGGGCGTGATGGCGGCGATTTCGGACGCGCTCGGGCGGCGGAACATCTCGATCGCTTCGATGATCCAGTACGCTAGTTCCGACGCGGAAAATCCGCGGGCGTCGCTGGTTATTTTGACGCACGCCGCGTCGAGCTCCGCGCTCGACGACGCGATCGCGGAACTCGACGCCGCGCCGTTTGCCCGCGGTAAAACGGCGCGTTTGGCGTTGCTCGACTGAAATCGGCGGCCCGGGAAACCGGCGTCGTCGAACGGCGAACGCGGAACGGGCGCTTGCGGTCGTTTCGCGTTCGAACGACGAACGAAAATTGAAAAACGAATCGACAAACGGCGGAGCGGATCGCTCGACGGGCGGGCGCCGACGCCGGAACGCGTCGAACGAACGACGAAGGAGAGACTCCGAATGAAAAGAACGAATCGACGAGGACGAGCGGGCGCCGCCTGGTTGCGCTTGTGCGTCGCGGGGGGGGCCGCTTTGTTCGGCGTCGCCGGAACGTTCGACGCGCCGTTTGTCGCGGCTCAAGACCGCGGCCCGGAAGCGGCGGCTCGACCCGATCGCGGCGGACGTTGGAACGCCCGATGGAACGGCGACGCCGCGCCCGGAGGTTGGGGACGTCGGGGCGGCCCGGCGCCGAACGGTCAGGGCGGACAGCCGGGCGGACAGGGCGGACAAAACGGCGAGCGGAATCGGGAGAACGAACGCGTCCCGCTCGAACAGGCGTTGGAACGCGCCGAGCCGACGAAGCCGACGCGCTTGAATCAATCGGAATTTACGACTCAGGACGGCGTTCGGCTCGTCTGCAATTATTATAAGGGCGGCGGGAACGCGGACGCTCCGGCGGCGATCCTGCTGCACGGTCGCGACGGCAAAAAAGAGGATTTCGACCCCCTGGCGAAATTTTTGGCCGAGCAGGGGTGCGCCGTGATCGTTCCGGACTTGCGGGGGTGCGGCGAAAGCGTTCGACGCGCCGTCAACGACATGTCCCGGGGCCCGCGCGGAATGATGCAGGCTCGCGAGTACTCGATGAAGAATTTCACCAACGACGATCTTCGCAGCATGATCGAGTACGATAAAGAAGTCTGGTTCGGCTTTTTGGTTTATTTGCACAATAAAGAGTTGCTGAACGCTAAAAAGACGATTCTCGTCGGCGCGGAACTCGGCGCGGCTCTGGCGGCCGCCTGGGCGAGGGACGATTGGAACGGCAAGGGCGACGCGGCGCAAAACGTCGTCGGGCTCGCGCTCCTTTCGCCGGACGCGTCGAACGACGAAGGAAAATTCAACGCGTTGACTTCGCTCGAAGCGTATCGCAAAAAAGCGAAGGGCAAAAACAGCGGATTTGTCGTTTTCGTCGGGCAAATGACGGAAGACAAGTTCGAGGACGCGAAGAAAATTCAGAAGAAAATCGGCGGCAAGGCGGACGAAGAGCTTCCGCCGGAGGAAAAAGTCGCGCCGATCGTCGCGCTGAAAACGGAAAAGCAGGGCGTCGCGCTTTTGACGGTCGAGTCGTTCGGCGTTTCGAAAACCGTCGCGGAATTCGTCGCCAATCGAATGAACGCGCTTCCGAAAAAGCGTCAAAAATGGGAGGAAATCAAAGTCGATTGATCGCGGCGTTCGACGGAACGACGACGAAAAACGGAGCGGTCGTTTGGGCCGCTCCTTTTTTTCGCTCAAAATTCGACGGCGAAGCGCCGCTCGGGCTCGTCGGCGTCAGAATTTTTGACCGCGTTCTTTTTCGATTTCTTCGAGCGAATAAAGTTTTCCGTTGGGATTATCGCAACCGCGGCAGAATTTCGCCGTTTTTTCCCAAGACGACGGGCGGTCGATATTTTGATCCCAAAACGGCCACGTTCGGCACTGAACCGGACGCGATCGGTAAATGGAGCAACCGCGTTTTTTCTCGTCGAAGAGGACGCAGTCGCCGTTCGAGCGTTCGACGAGGCTCTTTTTTTTGCCGCGGATCAGCCGCACGAACGCGTTTTCGAACTCGAATTTCGTAACGCCGAGCTCCTTCGCCATCGCGGCGATTTCCTCGTCGGTTACCCAAACGTAACCCGGCTCGCCGCCGCAGCAGCCGCCGCACTGTTTGCACCCGAAACGGAGCCCGTCTCGGTACCAAGGTTCTTTTTGCAACGTTTTTCCCTTTTCGTTTTGGTTGACGACGCCGAGGTCGAGCGAGCCGCCCGCCGCGTCGCTTGACGTTATTCGTCGGCGTCGGCGTTTTCCGTCGTTTCTTCGATCGCCGCGTCGCTTTTTTTCGGGCCGTCCGCTTCCTTAATGATCGGGATCGCGTCGACGGCCGGATCCTCCGCGAGCGCAATTTCTCGAACGGTCGCGCCGAGATGGAGGCGCGCGGTCGGGCCTTCGGCGGGTTCGCGGTATTTCGCCGGATTGGCGAAACGGAGCGCGAGGCTTCCGGCGGTTTTAATATATTCGGCCAATTTCGGCGAAATTTTCGGCTCTTCGTCGCCGAATTCGGGCGCTTCGTCCGTTACGAGGAGAACCGACGCGCCCATATAATTGCCCGGATAAAGCAGAACGCAACGCGAGCGCTTCGGCGAGGCGTACGCCGCGTCGAGCGCGTCGCAGTCTTTGCCGTTTCGTCCGACGACGCAATAAGCGTTTTCGTCGAGACGCAAACGACGGCCGGCGGCGACGAGCCGGGCGTCCCAAACGGTCGGCGCCGCTTTGTATTTCAGCATGTCGCGAACGCGCGGCGAATACGAATTTTCGCAAAGGACGCATCCGGTCGACGGTTGCGGAATCGTTTTGATATCGTAATCTTTGCGGGCCAGCCAAACGAGCTTGCCGCGTCCGCGTCCGGTGAAGGAACGGAGTTTTTCGCGGTCGAGCGAGCCGTCTTTTTCCGGTTCGGTCGGGTTCAACACCTTGGCCGACAACGGACGGACGAGTTTTCCGCCGAGCCCGGATTCGCGGGAGATCAGCATAAGCTGGTGGATTTTTTGGCTGTTCGGACGCTGGCCGGAAATTTCGCCGGTCGCGACGAAATCGGCGCCGATTTCCTCCATCAGCTTTTTCGCCTCGACGCACATCATCGTGCGGCAGTCGAGACACGGATTGACGTTCGAACCGTACCCCCAGCGCGGATTCGCAAGCATCTTCATGTAATCTTCGCCCAATTCGCGAACGACGAGTTCGATCCCGAGCTCTTTCGCGCGTTCGGCGGCCTCTTGCGAACAATCGTGAAACGGCGTGATCAAATTCAGCCCGACGACTTCGACGCCTTGCTCTTGGAGAAGGCGCGTCGCGAGCAAACTGTCCAAACCGCCGGAAAAAAGAACGATCGCTTTCATCTGAACCCCCTGTTTTCGCCGCGGAAGACGCGATCGCCGCAAAGGCGAGAACGCGTCGCTTTCGAAGCCGCGTCGACGGCGTTCCGACGGCCTCCGTTGTTTTCCGCTATTATACGCGATTTTTTGCGGAGCGCGACCGCCCCCGGCGCGACTTTTTAGGCGAAAAAACGACGAAACCCTTTTGCGGCGGAACGCAAAACGTCGAAAGAAAACCGACGCCGACGCGCAAGAAATAAAAAAGCCGTCCCCAAAAGGACGGCTGAAAGCCAGCGGGGAGAATCGAACTCCCAACCTCAGCATTACGAATGCTGCGCTCTGCCAGTTGAGCTACGCGGGCGATATCGGAAAGCTTTCGCTTTTCATTGTTAAGGAGGAAGGGTTGTTTGCTTTAACCGTCCCCTTAACTCTTATGCCGTCATTCTACCCGAGATCTGGAAAACGTCAAGCGGCTTTTTAAAAATTTTTTAAAATTTTCTTCGGAGCGTCGCCCGCCTCGTTTTTTCCGCGTCCAACGGGCGGACGGCGCCCGGTCGGCGGCCCGCTCGCTTGGGCGTTTCGACGTTTCGACGGCGAACGTTAACGCGCTAAAAAGCCGAGTCCGACGAGCCCGAGCGCGGCGATCTGCGATCCGAGCGCGGCGACGAACGCCGGAAAACGCAAACGACTCGCGGCGGCTTCCCAAAATTCGTCGAGCGTTTCGGAAAGCGGCGACAACAGAGGCGTCGTCGCTCCGGCGCGCGCTTCGGCGTCGAACGCGTCGTCAAATTCCGGATCGTCGTTCGGAGCGGTTTCGCCGTCGCGATCGCGGAAACGGAAAACACCGGAACGGGCTCGACCGCTCTTGACGACGAGAAACGCGAAAACCAGCGCCGCGATCAACGGCGATCCGAGCGCCGTCCGGTCTTCGGCGAACGTCGTCGCGACGACCGCGCCTTGGGCGATAAGCCAACCCCCGAACAAAACGAGCGTTCCCGCGAAACGAACGGCGTCGCGTCGCGCCCCGTCGAGAATTTGACGAACCGAAAAAACGACGAACGCCGCCGACGCGCAACCCGCCGCGACGAGCGCCGCCGTCCCGCCGTCGAGGCCGAACGTCGAAAACGTCGTCCGCCAAGGCGCGGAAAACGCCGCCGCTCCGAGCGCCCCGAGCGCGACGAACGTCCCGACCGCGGCGCCGAGAACGCTCCGAAACGCCGCTCCGAACCAACGCAAAAAAAGCCCGAGCGTCCCGAGAAGCGCGAGCGCCGTCGCGCCCGTCGGAAACGAAAGCGCCGTCGAAACGAGCGCCCAGGCGCCGACGCCGCAGTAAACGGTCGCGATCAGACGACTGCCGAAACGCCAAGCCCAATATTCGCCGAGCGCGCAACCGACGAACGTCCCGACGCCGACGCCGGGCGCGTCGAACGCAAGCGCGGCGAGGAACGCGAGCGCCGCTAAAAAATGAAGCGAACGCGACGCGGACGTTTGCGCCGTCGCGAACGCGACCGCCGCGACGCAAGGAAACGTCGCCGCGCAACGCACGAGCGTCGGCGCCGAAAACGAGTCGAACTCGAGCCCGAGCGCGACGCCGCCGACGACGAACGTCGCCGTTCCGAGAAAATAAAGGAAACGCGCCAACGACGGCTCGCCCCCCCGCCGATCGACGAACGATCCGCCGAGGTGCGCCGCCGCGGTCGCCGCGATCAGAAACGCCGTTCGAAAGCCGTCGTTCCAAACGCTCCAACGCGCCGCGGCGACGGCGAAAAACGCGCAGGCGAACGCCGAAACGCCGAGCGCCGGAAGCGTCGCCGCCGTCCAACTCCGCCGCGTTTCGAAGCGTTCTCGCGCCGAAGCGTCGACGATCGTCGGCGCGGAAACGGGAGCGTCGGTCGGATGAAAAACGTCGGAAAGATCGGCGTCGCGAGCGGATTCGTCGCGCATGGGCGGCTCCTTCGAGGAAAGACGTGAAGACGAAAAACGGAACCGGCGCGAACGAACGAGATTCGTCCGAGCGCCGTTAGCGTTCCATTAATGATATAAGGCGTCGATCTTGAGTATGCGAAACGCGACCGCGTCGTCGCGTCGATTTTCGTTTCGCCGTTTTTTTCCGTTTTTTCCCGAGTCAGAAGCCGAAGAGAAGCCCCAGGCTGCCGACGTGGAACGTCTGCTCCTTGCTTACGAGACAGTCGTAATCCCCGGCGATCGCGAGCGCGCCCCAAAGCGAAAGCCGCAGTCCGACGCCGCCCCAAAAGAAGTCGTCGCCGGCGCCTTCGCCTTGATAATACGGACTCGACGGCGCGAGCGTTCCCGGGACGCGGCCGAAACAGAAGTTCTGGATCGACTCGTTTTGCGAACGGAGTTGCGAGACCCACGCCAGGCGGCCTTGGAGCGTGAAAGAGTCGAGCCCGGCGAGGTTCATGTCGATCCGCGAGCCGAGCGTCATGTAACACGCGTCGTAATTTCGCTTGTCGTCGCCGAGTTTGCGCAGCGAGTTCGGGTCGAAAGCGTCGTGTTCTAGGTACGAATATTGGTACGAGCCGAACGGTTTCAGGACGAACAACCCGAGCGTGTACATTTCGTAACCGGTTTCAAAATATCCGGACGCCTGATAGCCGTCGTAGGACGCGGAACCGACGGAGCCGCCCTTCGCTTTGTAACCGTCGTCGCCGTAATTGCCCAACGCGGTGAAGTAAAATCCGCCGGCGTGAAGGTAGACCCCGGCGCCGATCAGATTGTCGTTTTGACGGACGCTTTTACCGCCGTATTTGACACGGTTGCGATGGTAGTTGTAATACGCCGTAAAATTGAGCGCCCCCGTCGGCATGTTGACGCCGATTTGCGCGCCGGTCGCGTTCGCGTCGATTTCGCCCCGCCATTTGTCCGGGCGGATTTCGCCGCTTCCGAGGTAGCCGTTTCCCCAAAACTGGAACGATTTCAGCTCCGGCAGATGCACCGAGCCGCGAACGACGACGTCCTGCGAGAACGCGACGCTCGACCCGTTGAAAAACGCTTCCGAACGGGGAACGGCGTCGGCGCGGGGCGCGTCGAGCGGCGAAAATTCGTCGAGCGCAAGGATCGGCGTCGGGTCGAAAGCGCCGAGTTCGGCGAACGCGCCCGGGACGGTCTCCGTTTCGTCGGGTTCGGGTTCAATCTCGACGGTCGGCTCCGACGCGACGCGGTCGTCGACGGGCGCAACGATCGACGGGCCGAAGTCGAGCAACCCGTTCGAAAAACGCGGCGACTCCGAGTCGAGCGGCGCCGCGAAAACGCCGGAAATCGACAAAAACGCCGAGGCGACGCCGAGAAACGCCCGACGAAACGCGCCGTCGGCGAAAATACGAAAAGAAACGTGCGAGTGCGACATGCCGGAACCTCCGCGTCGGCGCGGCGTCGAACGCCGTCGCGCCGCGATTGGGGCGATTTTTAAAATTCTTTAAAAAAAGTGGGGTGAAAAGCGCGGATTTTCAGGAAAATAATCCGGGGTTACTTGACATAATCGGTAAATTTAATACAAAACTTAATACAAAGGTTCGATTTTTTTTAAACCGGCGTTTGAAAAAATAGAAATTTTCGTTATACTAGAATATCGGTCGCAATAGCGGACGCAATTTTTTGAGAAGCGAAAGCGATTTTCGACGCGTCGTTCGGGACGGCGTCGCGGAAATCGATTTTCGACCCGATTTCGCGTCGAGTCGGCGCCGCGCTTTTTTTCGGGCGCCCCGCCGACGCGTCGAGCGGACTCCGACGCGCGTCGTCGGGCGTTTCGTTGACATTTCAGGATAGACAGTTCAAATGGCAAAGAATAATCCCTTTAGTGTATTCCGCCGCAATCAAAAGGCTTGGATGGCGGGGCTCACCCTCTTTACGATGTTTTCGTTCATCGCGCTGGGGTCGATGTTGCAGTGCGTCGGAACCGCGGGGCAAGGCGGCCCGCAATTCGTCGGCGAAGTTGCGAAAACGAGCGCGTACGGAACGCTCGATTACAACTCGTATCTGCAAGCGCGCGATTCGGCGAGCCGCCTGGCGAATTTCGCTTCGGCGGCGATGACGTCGTTGGATCCGGAAAAATGGGCGCAAACGGCCCAAATGGCGCAAATGTACGGCGCGCCGGTCGAGTACGTCGCTAACATTTACGTCAACATGCTGGCGGCGGAAGACGCGCAAAAGGGCGCCCAGGCGCAACGCCTCAACGCGTTGGCGAGCGAGCTGGAATACGTCTCGGCCGAACCGCGGGCGCTCGTCGACCGTTGGCTGATTCTGCAATTCGCTAAAGACAAGGGATTGGCCGCGGACGACGCGGCGGCGACGCAATACCTGCAGACGATCGTCGGCGGCGCGCTGACGAAAGAGACGCTCCAACGCTGCCTCCGTGCGGGCGGGTTGAACGACCGTTTGCTCCTGGATCTCCTGAAAGAACAGATCGCTTACGAACGCGTCGTCGCTCGTTACGGAAACGCCGCGCTGGCGTCGATCCCGGGCGACGCGTTGGAAGCGTTCGAAGCGACGAACCGCTCGACGAAAGCGAACGTCGTCGCGTTTAAAGCCGCCGATTACGTCGACGAAGTCGCGGAGCCGTCGGAAGCCGAACTGAAGAAATTTTACGAACAATATAAGGACGTCGTCGCGAACGCCGCTTCCTCGACGCCGGGCTTCACGCAGCCGACGAAGCTCGCGTTGGAAGTCGTCCGCGCCGAAATTACGCCGGAAGCGCTCGACGCGATCGACGCCGCGGAAGTCCAAAAATATTACGAAGAACACCTCGAAGATTATAAAAAACCGACTCTTCCGGCCGCTGAAGCGCAAGTTCCGAGCGTCGATTCGCTCCAACTTCCGGACGGCGGCGCCTCCGCGACGGTTCTCCCGGACGAGCTGATCTCCGGTTTTGAAGAAGCCCCGGCGACGGAAGAAGCTCCGGCGACGGAAGAAGCTCCGGCGGTTGAAGAAGCCCCGGCGGCGGAAGAAGCTCCGGCGGTTGAAGAAGCTCCGGCGGTTGAAGAAGCTCCGGCGGCGGAAGAAGCCCCGGCGGCGGAAGAAGCCCCGGCGGCGGAAGAAGCCCCGGCGGCGGAAGAGCCGACCGCGTACAAAGCGGCGGAAATTCTTCTCGTTTCTTATCAACAAGAAGTTGAGGAAGCTCCGGCTGAGGAAGCGGCCCCGGCGGAAGAAGCTCCGGCTGAGGAAGCGGCCCCGGCGGAAGAAGCTCCGGCTGAGGAAGCGGCCCCGGCGGAAGAAGCCCCGGCTGAGGATGCGGCCCCGGCTGAAGAAGCCCCGGCTGAGGAAGCGGCCCCGGCTGAAGAAGAATCGGAATACCGTCCGTTGGCCGAAGTCGAGGAAAGCATTCGCCGGACGCTCGCTCGCGAAAAAGCGCAAGCGAAACTCGACGAATTGAAAGCGCAATTCCAAACGTATTATCGCGGATACGCGAGCGCCAAAACGAAGGGCGGCGACGTCGCCGCGGTTCCGGAAGTCGACGCGAAAGCTTTCGCCGACGCGAACGGGCTCGCCTATTACGTCTCGTCGAGCGCCAACGAAGCGGGCGAAGTCGTCCCGGTTTTGATGACCGCCGACGAAGCGTATATCGCCGACGCGTTGCCGCTCCAAGAGTTGCAAACGATTTACCAAAGCGCGCCGCTTGAATTTTCGCCGAAAACGATTGAGTTCGGCTTTGGCGACGCCGCTTACGTCTACCGCGCGATCGAAGTGAAAGCGGAAAATCGTCCGGAATTTGAAGACGCTAAAGCCGACGTTCTCGCCGCTTGGAAGCTCCGCGAAGCCGCCAAGATCGCGCGGGCGAAAGCCGACGCGTTCGCCGAAAAAGCGAAGGCCGACGGCGCCGATCTTGCCGCGTTGGCCGCCGAAGCCGGAAAGACCCTCGTCGAAACCGAGTCGTTCAGCTTCCTCGAATCGCCGAGCGCGCTGCCGAACTTCGCGTCGCAATCGCCGGTTCGTCTCGCTGAAATTCGCGAAAAGGGCGTCGAACTTGGCGAAGCGTTCCGCGACAATAAAGAGATCGTCGCGCCGGGTTGGGACTTCAACGAACTCGCGTTCGGCCTGAACGTCGGCGAAGTCGGCGTCGCCGCGAACCAACCGAAAGACCGCGTCTTCGTCGTGAAGATCGTCGAAAAAGATCCGGAAGCGACGAGCGAAGACTTTAAGAAAATCGAAGACGATTACGTCGTTCAAAGCGCCGTCGGGTTCCTGAACCGCGCTCGCGCTTCGCGTTTCAACGAGAAATTCCTCGAAAATCTCCGCGAACGGGCCGGGTTCGAATGGATTTCGATTCCGCGCAACGACCGTTGATCGACGAAACTTGAGCGAGCGACGCTCGGCGGTTTGACGGGCCGTCGCTCGACAAGGCGTTGTTAACGACCCGACGTCGCCGCGACGTCGGGTTTTTTTGACGTTCGAGCAGGACAAAACGCGCCGCGACGGCGGTTAGGGGGCGAAACATGAACTGGATAACGAGAGCGTTTAAACATTTTTGTTTGATAACGCGGCACAAGTCGCTCGTGTTCGCGTATTGCTGTTACGCCGGGATCCCCTGGCGCGGCTTTATGCACGATTGGTCGAAATATTCGCCGGTCGAGTTTTTCGAGTCGGTTCGTTACTTCGACGGCAAGCGTTCGCCGGTCGGGATTTCTCGAGAGGTCAACGGCTATTCGCTCGCCTGGCTCCATCACAAGGGCCGCAACGCGCACCATTACGAGTATTGGCTCGACTGGCTCGACGAAAAGGGAACGCCGGCCCCGATGCCGTTCAAGTACGCGCTCGAAATGGTCTGCGACTGCATCGCCGCGTCTAAAGTCTATAACAGGAAGGATTTCCGTTACTCCGGACTTCTCGCCTGGTGGCGCCGTCGCGAAGTCGAGCGCCCGGTCAATATGCACCCGATTTCGAAGCGGTTTCACTTCGCGATGTTGGAGGCGCTCGCCGCCGAGGAAAGTTTGCGTCCGTTGCGCCGCGCGCGAGCGATTTACGAAGAATCGCGCAAGGCGTTCGAGGCCGGAAAATAAGGGACGAAAGCGAGCGAAAAAGAACGACGCCGCGCCGACCGATCTTCGCGTCGACGCGGCGTTTTTGCGTTTTAACGCGTTGCGACAAAAGAGTTTAGCGTTTTTCGAATTTCAAGCGGATCGAGTAGTCGCCGCTTTCGGGAGCCGTCGCGCCGACGCTCAAAATTTGTCCGCCGTCGACGTCTTGAAGCGTCGTTTCGAGCGCGATTTTCGAGCCGTTTTCGCCCGGCGCCGACGCGTCGACGAAAGCGAATCCGGTCGGAACGAGGAACCGCGCCGTCGTTTTGTTTTCCGCGACGAGGCGCAACGTCGAGGAAAGCGTTGTCGATTCCGCGTCGAACCGGCAATCGCAAAGATCGACCGCGCCTTGCGTTACGTGCCGATCGCTCGACAAAAATTGCGGAACGTCGAGCTTGCGGTGAACGGCCAGCAACCGGACGCCGCGAGCCGGGACGACCGTTTCGAAGCGTTTCGAGTTTTCGCCGAGATACGTCGCCGTCCAAAATTCGAACGCGACGCGCGGCGCTTCGTCGAGCCCGATTTCCGCGAAATCAAAGCCGACCGTCGTTTCCTCGTCGCTCCAGTTGAAGAGCGCGACGACGTCCCAAACGCCGAAGTCCTTGCCGACTTTGAGGTTCCAGATCGGCAACTCGGCGCCGAAGAACGGATAAAGCGCGTTCGGGCGGACGTCGCACACCGGGAGCGTTTGCTGCAAAAGCCGCATGCGTTCCATCGGCAGTTCCGCGAGTTTGTCGCCGGCGAACATCATTTGGCCGGGGAGCGAAACGACCGTCGTCGCGACGCGGGCCTCTTCGAGCGTCAGCGCCTCGTTGACGAGGAGCGTGTCCGGGTCGGAAAAGAAGACGACGTTGTTCGTGAAAATCTGGTTCAGCGTGCGCCCGGCCTGACGCATAACGTTTTCCCATTTAACGGGTTGATTCGGGTGAACGACGTCGGCGCCGGTGCGGGCCGCGTCGGCGAACGCCGCTTCCGGTCCGGTGAAGTGCCCCTGACAAGCGAGGAAGACGCGGTCTTCGCCGATCCCGTCGCGCAACGCTCGAACGCAACGCTCGAACGGCGCTTCGATTTCCGGATTGTCGAACGCGGCGCGGACGTCGGCCCGCTCGAAGAAGTGGGCGCAGTAACCGGAGTTCGCGCCGGACATGCCGTCGATCTTGAAGAATTCGTAACCCCAGTCTTTAGAAGCGATTTCGTGGATCCGCCGCATGTGCGCGACCATCTCGTCGTTCGACGGGTCGATCGTGTAAACGCCGTTCCAGGTGCGCGTCGGGTTCCCGTCTTTATCGTGCAAAAACCAATCTTTGTGGGCTTCGTAGAACTCCTTCGAGCCGGTGCCGAACGGCGCCGTCCAAAGCCCGGGTCGGAAACCGAGCGCGCGGATTTCGTCGGCGAGATCCTTCATCCCCTTGGGAAATTGCCGTTCGTTGACTTCGAGATTCAAGTTGTAAAATCCGGAAACAGGGAGCTTATCGCTGTTCCCCTGCCAGCTTTCGATCGACCAGAACTCGAGCCCGAACGGCTGCAGGTATTTCTTCCCGACGCGCGCTTCGGCGAGATTTTCCTCCGCGCCGGCCGTGTCGAAATAGAGGTTCCAGGACATCCAGCCGGTCGGCGGCGACGGACAGCGCTTGCGGTCGATCGGCGCGTAATACGGAACCCAACGCTTTTGGTAGTAATTCTTGTCGACGGCGATCGAAAAGACCGCTTCCGCCGCTTCGTGGATCCGCCCGGACGCTTCGACGGAGTACTGCGCCCCGTCGATGAAATTCGGCGCGTCGGCGGGCCGCGTCGCGGCGTTTTTCGTCGTCAACCGCAGATTCGCGGCGTCGAATCGAAGCGCCAGGTCTTCTTCGCGGGCGAAGAGCGAATCGTTCGTTCCGGAGTCGACGACGCCGGTAGCGAGCGGCAAAACGCGCTCTCCGACTTGGGGGCGAGTCCGACAGGGGAACGAATCGTCGCGGAAAACGACGTCGCCGCGGAACGAGATTTCGCCGAGGTAAAATTGCCGAGTGCGGTGATACGCAAGGATTTCGAGCCGATCGCCGTCGGCGTTGAAGACGAGGTAACCCTGCGCTTCTCCCTGCGGATCGACGAGCGCGAGGCGGTGGCGAACGGCGTCGCGCGGGGCGGCGACGGTCCAGTTTTTCCCGTCGACGACGAGCCCGAGTTCGCCGGAAATTTGAACGTTGAGGTCGGCGCGCGTCATGGTGAGACGCGACGTCTCTTCGTTGAATTCGACGCTCCAAGCGCCGAGCGCGAGCAGAAAAGCCGCGACGACGTTTTGCATAGCGAGTCCTCCTGAACAGCGTAAATGTTGCGAATAAAGGGTTTGTGTAAAAGTGAAAAACGTGGAAAAACCGCCGTCGAACCGTCGAACGACGAATCCGACGCGGCGTTTGGAAAGAATTTATAGCGCGTTATTTCGGCGTTTTCGCATGTTTCCGATCGTGGCAAACGTTGCAAAGCGTCGTCAAGTTTTCGACGACGTTTTCGCCGCTCTCGACATGAGGCTTTTTGTAATGGAGCTCTAAATTGTGTCGCGGGTCGGCTGGACAGGCGCGTTCGTAACTCCAACCGCATTCGACGCATTGGAAACGATCGCGTTCCAAAACGCGGCGCCTAACGGCGTCGGGAATTGTTCGATCGTGCGGCGGCAGTTGGCGCAAGCTCTCTAAGACATAGACGCCGACGGGAAGGTCGGCGCGTCCCGACGCTTTGCTTGCGATTGACCAACCTTGTTCCGTACGAAGTTCGCGAAGCCTTCGCGCCCATTCGCTTGCGTTGCCGGAGACGTAACGTAATTCTTCGCCGGAAACCGGTCGCTCAACGTTTTCTTGCAAAAACGCTAAAATTTTGTCTCGCGACGACGTTTTTTCACGACGAATCGCATTGGCTCGATTCCAGCGAAACGCCGCGTCGCGATCTTGACGAACATCGGTCATCGCGTATTCGTCCTTTTTTATATGCGCAAATTTTTGGAGCGCGGCGTCAAATATTTCGCTTTCGTAAATTTCCTTGAGCGTCTCGCCGCTATAAATTTTCCAGCCTAGTTCGACGCGTAGCTCTCGTATGCGTCGAGCGTATTCTTGGATTCCGGAAACGACGGCGATTTCGTCGCCGCCAATAATTTCGTTCGGATATGTTAGGAAGTATCGTAGAATCCTGTCTTGCGCGCTTTGAGCAATCTCTTGCGGAATTAGCGACGAGCCTAAGTCGCGAAATTTATGGATCGCAGGTACGAGCGCCAAAACTTTTTCGCGTAGATCGCCTGTCCGCAAACGGTTTTCGAAGTCGTCTAATAAATCGATTAAGTCGCGTCGCAATGTTTCCGGCGAATTTTTTTGAGGACGTCTAGGCATGATATTCGACCTTGATCTTTTCGCCGAGCCAATCGCGATAGAGCGTCGCGACCGCTTGCGCGTCTTCGAGCGTCGTCGCGCCGTCCAGGGAGACGGCGACTTCGTCGGCGATAGCTCTTGCTAAACGAATCGGCACGGCATTTCCAATTTGTCGCGCTATTTCCGACTTATTGCCGCAAAAAATGAACGCGTCCGGAAACGACTGAATACGCGCCGCCTCGCGATGCGTAATCGGGCGGTGTTGAACGGGATGTAAGTAACGACCTTTTTCCGGTTTAAAGAATTCGGTGCGAATCGTAACGGACGGACGGTCAAACCAAAGGCGCCCGAATAAATCGGTTCCGCCTTCTTTTTTACGAAGCCAGCAAGCCGGCGTGATATCGGGACGATTTTTTTGTAGGTCGAATCGATTGCCTCCCGGGGGAACCGCGCGGTAGCGTTCTAAACTTATCGCCGTTGGTGTTCTGCCGAAGTGCAGGTTTAACGGCGGGGAAACGTCCGAACGAATTTCCGTGCCGCAAGGTTCTGGGAGGTCGGAGATCGCGTCGGCAACGGTGCGCCAAGTTTGCGGGCGAGCGAAGTCGTAAAACGGTTGCGCTCGCTCGATACGTTCGGCTGAAAGACGCGTGGGAATCGGAAGTTTGACGACGTTGTCTTTCGAGGCTAAAATAATGGCGCGTTTTCGAATTTCCGGAACGCCGTAATTGGCGGCGTTCAAAACGTGTCCGACGATACGTCCGAAACCCAAATTGCGCAACTCCTGAAGGATTTGCGTAAATTCAAACGAGTCGATAAGTTGCGGAACATTTTCCATTACGACGAAGCGCGCGTTGGAAAGGCGGACAATTTCGACGTAATACCGCCAAAGCTCGCGCCTTTTGTCGCCTTCGCGTTTTTTATTCAAAAGCGAGAAACCTTGACATGGCGGGCCGCCGACGACGTCGGCTTGCGGTATCAAGTCGCTTGCCGTTTCAAGAAGTTCGACGACGTCCTGACAAACGCTGTGCTTTCCTTGCGGATCGAAATTGGCGCGGTAACTTTGGAGCGCCGCCGCGTCGTTGTCGTTCGCAAAAACCGGCTTAAAACGCTTGGTTTCAATAAAGCCTTGCGTGAGACCGCCGCAACCGCAAAACAAATCGATCAGTCTGTATTTTTTTTTCATACGAACTTTTTCATCGCTTTTCAACTGAGTATTTTCAACTGAGTAATTGGTCGAAACTTTCCGAAGAACGTTTCAAAAAATACGCGGACGTCGGGCGGGGGGCGCTGGAGTCAATCCCAGCGGAGGCGGGACGCGTCGAATACCGGGCCGTCGACGCAAGTCCTTTTGTAATCCCAAGTTCCGTCGTCCGCTTGCCAGTCGACGACGCAGGAAAAACAAATGCCCAAACCGCAAGCCATCGGCGATTCCAACGACGTCCAACAGCCGAAACCGCGCGCCGCCGCGTACGCCGCGACGGCTTTCAACATCGGACGCGGCCCGCAACAGAGAAGACGGACGCCTTCCGACGCGGTCGTTTCCGGAAAAATTTCCGGCAAAACGTCCGTTACAAAGCCCTTCGTTCCGGCGCTTCCGTCTTCCGTCGCAAGCCGAACGTCGACTCCGAGCGAACGAAAATCTTCGACGCAACTCAAACGCTCCGCCGACCGCGCGCCGTAAACAAACGCGAGTTTCGGGGCGTTTTCCGGATCCTGCGCCGCTTTCGCAAGTTGTTCTTTAATAAGGAGATAAAACGGCGCGTGCCCGACGCCGCCCGCGATCAGCGCAAGACGTTTCGGCGTCGAACCGCGGAGCGCTTCCGCCCAACCGTTGCCGAGCGGGCCCCAAAGTCGAAGCGGGTCGCCCGGGCGCAGCTCCGTCAGCCGTTTCGTGCCCTTGCCGACGACCGCGTAAACGACTTCAACTCGACCCGAAGTCTTGTCGGCGTCGTAAATTGCGAACGGGCGTCCGAGGAGCGGATCGGCGCCGGTCGCGAGGCGAAGCATGACGAATTTGCCGGATTCGACCCGCGCCGCGAACTCCGGCGCTTCGATCGCGATCTTCCAGGTCGAATCGGCGATTTGCCGGTTTTCGAGCGTCGCGCCGACGCCGGTCCAAACGTTTTTGCGTTGAGAAATACAATCGTGCGACATGCCGATCTCCTTGCGTTGCAGCGGTTTGCGTCGTCGTTAAACGCGGCGGACGGGCGAAGCGTCGGCGTTTCGCGACCGCCCGTTTTTCGACGTTTTTTTGACGGCGTTTAAAAATAATAAAGGGGGATGTGAAAAAGGAAACGAAACGGAAAATAAGCGAAATCAAAGGGTTGCGTTTTTTAGCGACCGCGTTTCGACCCGCCGCGGAAGCCGCCGTTCGGCTTGCGATCGGAGTTGAACGACGGTTTGCCGCCAAAACGCTTTTTCGTTCCGCCGCGACGTTCGGAGGCGTCGGCGTTGAAGCGATCGCGTCCGCCTTCGCGCTCGGAACGGTCGAACTTGCGCGGCCCGACGGTTCGTTCTTCGTCGTCGAATTCTTCGCGGACGCGGCGACGGCGTTCGCGGCGCTCTTCGGAGCGGAATTCTTCGCGGAACTCCGGATTCGCTTCGCGGCGTCGCGGTTCGGCGAAGCGTTCGAAACTCGGGTCGAAGCGTCGACGGCGCGGCGTCGAATCCGCGTTTTCGCCGTCCGCAACGTTCGATTTTTTCCCGGTTTTCGTTCGTTTCGAGTCGTCTTCTTCCGGCGCGTTTCGCATTTCGATTTCGGAAATTTCGAGCGGGCGCAACCGCGGTTTGGTCGACGCGGCGTCGTTGGGCGTTCGAGCGGTTCGGTAAAGTTCGGCGACTTCTTTCGGCGTCAAGCGGCGGAACTCTCCCGGCGCCATTTTGCCGAGTTTGATCGAGCCGACCTGAACGCGTTGCAGTTGCATCACTTTGTGTCCGAGGCGCGCCAACATGCGGCGGATTTCGCGGTTTTTCCCTTCCGTCAAGGTGATTTCGAGAATGGAACTCATTTTGTGGCGGGATTTAATAACGACGTCGTCCGCCTGAACGACGCCTTCGGCGATGTGGACGCCGCGTTTGAGGTCGCGGGCGAGTTCGCGATCGACGAGTCCGGCGACTTGCACTTTGTATTTTTTCGGCGCTTCGAAACGCGGGTGGGTCAAGCGTTCGGCGAGCGCGCCGTCGTTGGTGAGTAGGATAAGGCCTTCGCTGTTTTGGTCGAGACGGCCGACGGGGAAGAGTCGGCCGAAGCGTTCGGGGATGAAGTCGAGAACGCGCCGCCGACCTTGCGGGTCGCTGTTCGTGCAAAGCGTGTTTTTCGGCTTGTTGAGGGCGAAGTAAACCGGTTTCGCTTTCGGGAGCGCTTCGCCGTCGACGCGGATCCGCTGTTCGTTCGGGAAAACGCGGACGCCGAGTTCCGTAACGACGACGCCGTCGATCTCGACGCGTCCTTCTTCGATGAGTTCTTCGCACTTGCGTCGGCTTCCGTATCCGGCCGCGGCGAGAACTTTTTGCAGGCGGTGCCCGAGTTCTTCGGCGAGCGGGTCGTCGGCGTCGGCGGGTTTCGATTTTTTGACCGGAGCCGGCGCGTTCGCGAAAACGGAGTTGGCGGCGGCGCGTTCCTGACGGGAATTGGCGAAGCGCGGTCGCCCGGGTTTCGGAGCGCGGGAAGAATCGAGTCGAGGCTTGCGGTTGCGGGTTTGAGATTGCGGACGAGAATGGCGGGAGCGGGCGGACATGGAAACCTCCGGAAAAAACGTCGACGCGTCAAAAATGCGCCGTTGGAAAATAAACGACGTGAAAACGTCATTATACTATAAAAAAAGGGGCGCGCCAAGGCGGCGGAAGGTCGCGGACGGAATTTTGGCGGCGTTTGACGCTCGAAAACGATAAACGGCGTAAAAAGGGAGGTTTGGGCGATCTTGGAATCGCGTTGCGGCGGATTGTCGGCGGCGGTTTTGGGGCGGGGGGAAACTTTTTCGGGAAAATTTTGAAAAAGGGGGTTGCGGGATTTTGATTCTCGGGTATATTCTTAC
>CAZIJJ010000029.1:0-30676 GCA_964539525.1 uncultured Planctomycetaceae bacterium
TTTTTCCGCAAGGGGGAAAATCCAAAAAATTTCCAGTTTTTTAAAAATCAACGCGCTTTCGGCTTCCGCGCCGCCGCTTTCACGCGTCTCCCAGATCTCGCTAACCGGCGCGATCGCGTCGGTTAAGACGCCCAAACCGCGTCGAATATCCAAGCGTCCTCCGCGTTCGCGTCCCGGGACAATTGCGAATTGTTCGCGAAATCGGCTTGCGTCTCGACGCGTCGGCGGGTCGTTTTTCGGAACGAACCCCGTTTACCGGAAGCGCCAAGTCGTCTTCGCGGACGTCCGCCCATTCGAAATTCCGATCGACCGCGTCTTCGTCGGGAACGCTCGTCGGGACGTCGGCGGTTGTCCGGCGCTCGCCGTTAAAAAGCGCTGCGTTTCGTCGTTTTGCGTCGTTCCCCTATTTTACCGTTTGCATTTCCGGAACATCGGCGGCGCATTGTTTCTCGCTTCCACGATTTCCCATAAAACGCTAAACCGTTTATTCACAACAGTTTAACGAGAAAACGTCGACGCGAAACGCCCCTCCGGTTTATCGACGCGGAGTTTTTTTTCGAGAAAATTCGAGAAAATTTTATTTTCCCCCTTTACTCGCCGCGCCGTTGCGTTATAATTCTAGCGTCGGTCGGTGAGACGACAGTTTTCGATCGCGGGATGGAGCAGCTGGTAGCTCGCGAGGCTCATAACCTTGAGGTCGTAGGTTCAAGTCCTACTCCCGCAACTGATCGAACGTCGGCGGCTTCTTTTCGGGTCGTTTTGAGACGTTGGGTCTTTTTTGACGAGCGCGTTTTGTCGTTTGTCGTTATTTTGGCCGCGGGATGGAGCAGCTGGTAGCTCGCGAGGCTCATAACCTTGAGGTCGTAGGTTCAAGTCCTACTCCCGCAACTGAAAAGTCGTCGAGAAATCGGCGACTTTTTTTTGTTTCTTGGCGGCTTTTGGGCGTCTCCGACGTTTTTTGCGTCTTCGGAACGTCGAAACGTCGTTTCAGCGGGCGGCGTTCGATTTCAGAACGGGAATCAACGTCGTTTTTCGCGTCTTTTTTCCGCTTCCCCTTATTAATACCGCGCAAAACGAAACGTTTCCGCCGCGCCCCGTCCTGTTCAAACGGCGAAAATCCGGTACAATATCGACAACGAGCGGCGACTTTTTTCGCCCGACGCCGTTTTTCGACGACTCGGCGGCGCCCGAAAACGCCGCGACGGCAAAACAAACAATTTGGAGAATCTGCGCCGACTCGCGCAATTCGTCAAAAACACGCAACTTACGCAATTTAAGAAAGGTTTAACGCATGACCGACGCGCTTTCGGCTCGCGATTATTTTCAAGCGTTCGACGTTCTAAACGTCGGCGGCAAAAAATACGGCTACTACCGCCTCGCCGCGTTGGAGGAACGCGGGTTGACGAAACTCGCCGCGCTCCCGTACTCGATTCGCATTTTGCTCGAAGCGACGTTGCGCAACTGCGACGAATTCGCGGTTACGAAAGCCGACGTCGAAAATTTGGCGCGTTGGACGCCGAACGAGCTCGGAACGCTCGAAGTTCCGTTCAAACCGGCCCGCGTCATTCTGCAAGACTTCACCGGCGTCCCGGCGGTCGTCGACTTGGCCGCGATGCGCTCCACGATGAAGCGTCTCGGCGGCGACCCGAAAAAAATCAACCCGCTCATCCCGGTCGATCTCGTCGTCGACCACTCGATCCAAACCGACTATTTCGGTTCCTCCGAATCGCTCCAAAAGAATATTGACCGCGAATTCGAACGCAACGCCGAACGCTATTCGCTCCTTCGTTGGGCGCAGCGCTCGCTCGACAATTTCAACGCCGTTCCGCCGTCGGTCGGGATCATCCACCAGGTCAACCTCGAATTCCTCGCTCGCGTCGCGGCGACCGTTTCGAACGACGAAACGAAAGCGGCCGGGCTCGACGGTCTCGTCTTCCCGGACGCCGTCGTCGGCACCGACAGCCACACCGTCATGATCAACGGCCTCGGCGTCCTCGGCTGGGGCGTCGGCGGGATCGAAGCGGAAGCGGTCATGCTCGGCCAACCTTACTACATGCTCGCGCCGCAAGTCGTCGGGTTCGAGTTGAAAGGCTCGCTCAAAGCGGGCGTTACGGGCACCGACCTCGCGCTGACGATCGTTCAAATCCTCCGCAAAGAGGGCGTCGTCGGAAAGTTCGTCGAATACTTCGGCGACGGCGCGACGAGCCTTCCCGTCGCCGACCGCGCGGTTTTGGCGAATATGGGCCCGGAATACGGCGCGACGACCGGGTTCTTCCCGATCGACGAAAAGACGCTCGACTTCCTCCGCGAAACGGGTCGCGACGCCGAAACGGTCGCGCTCGTCGAAGCTTATTCGAAAGCGCAGGGGCTTTTCCGCGACGCGAACGCGCCGACGCCGAATTACACGAAGATCCTCTCGCTCGACCTCGCGACCGTCGAACCGTCGTTGGCCGGGCCGAAACGTCCGCAAGACCGCGTCCCGTTGAGCGAAATGAAGTCGGCGTTCCAAAAATCGCTCCGCGCTCCGATCTCCGAACGCGGTTTCGCCCTCTCCGAAGAGGAAGCGAACAAAAAGGTTAAGGTCGTTTGGGACGGTTCCGATTGCCCCGAATCGCCGCGTCTTCCGAAGACCGGCGTCGACGAAATCGGCCAAGGCGCCGTCGTCGTCGCGTCGATCACCAGCTGCACGAACACGAGCGCGCCGCGCTTGATGATCGCCGCCGGTCTTCTCGCGAAAAAAGCGGTCGAACGCGGTTTGCGCCCGAAATCTTACGTCAAAACGAGCTTCGGCCCGGGTTCCCGCGTCGTCGTCGACTACCTGAAAAAGGCCGGCCTGATGGAGCCGCTCGAAACGCTCGGCTTCAACGTCGTCGGGTACGGCTGCCTCACCTGCATCGGGAACAGCGGCCCGCTTCCGGAACCGGTCGCGAAAGCGGTCGTCGAATCGGATCTGGTCGCCTCGGCCGTTTTGAGCGGAAACCGCAACTTCGAAGGCCGCGTCAACCCGTTGGTTAAGGCGAATTACCTCGCGAGCCCGCCGCTCGTCGTCGCGTTCGCGTTGGCCGGAACGACGAATATCGATATGACGACGGAACCGCTCGGCGTCGACCAAAACGGCGCCCCGGTAACGCTCGCCGATATTTTCCCGTCGAACGAAGAAATCGACGCCATCGCCAAGGACGCGCTCGACGCCGAAGTTTACGCGGCCAATTATCGCGGCGTTTACAACTCGAACCCGCTTTGGAACGCGATCCCGACCGAAGAAAGCGAACTCTTTAACTGGAACGCCGACAGCGCTTACATTCAGGAACCGCCGTTCCTCGCCGAAATGACGAAGGAAGTCGAAGAGCCCGCCGCGATCGCCGGCGCCCGCGCGCTTCTCGTTCTCGGCGACAGCGTTACGACCGACCACATCAGCCCGGCCGGCGCGATCAAAAAGGATTCTCCCGCCGGCAAGTTCCTCTTGAACTCCGGCGTCGAGTTCCGCGACTTCAACAGTTACGGCTCGCGCCGCGGAAACGACCGCGTCATGACCCGCGGAACCTTCGCCAACATTCGCATTCGCAACCTGTTGGCGCCGGGAACCGAAGGCGGCGTTACGAAATTCCTCGGCGTTTCGGCCAACGACGGCCCGGTCGAAAGCGTTTACGACGCGGCGATGAAATACCGCGAAACGAACACGCCGCTCGTCGTTTTGGCGGGCGCCGAATACGGAACCGGAAGCAGCCGCGACTGGGCGGCCAAAGGAACGACGTTGCTCGGCGTTCGCGCCGTGATCGCGTCGAGTTTCGAACGGATTCACCGCGGAAACCTCGTCGGAATGGGCGTGCTTCCGCTCGAATTCGTCGACGGCCAAACCCGCGAATCGCTCGGCTTGACGGGAACGGAACTCTTTGATATTCCGACGCTTAGCGACGATTTTGAGCCGCGTTCGGAAATCGAAGTCGTCGCGACCTCGACCGATCCGGCGACGCTCGGACAAAAGACGACGTTCAAAGTTTGCGTCCGCGTCGACGCGAAAGTCGAGCTCGTTTACTACAAGAACGGCGGCGTTTTGCAAACCGTTTTGCGTCAACTTTTGACGAAGTAACCGTCGACGCCGCAAGCGTTTAAAGCGCAACGGGGCCCGTCCGACTTCCCCAGGTCGAACGGGCCCCGTTTTTTCGCCGCCGAGCATCCTTTCACGACGGCGATTTCACCAACCCGCCCGCCGTCGCAAATCCCTTCGCAACGACGGTTTCGCCAACTCGACCCGCCGTCGCAACTCCCTTCGCGACAACGGTTTCATCAACTCGATCGATTCCCAATGGGCGGCGAAACGAAACGACGCTCGGCAAGGAAACGTCGCCGTTCGCTCCGAGAACGCGCCGTTGCAACGCGGCGCTGGTAAGTCTCGAAACGCTCGTTAACGTTTCGCCGCTTTTCGGAACCGACCGTTCTTTCAGGTCTAATTATAAGAGGCGCCGCGCCCCCGATTTTGGCGAAAAAATTTCCGCTTTCGCCAAATTCCGACGCGACCGACGTTCGCCGCCGTCTTCCGTTGGGCGACGAGCGGCTTGTCTTACGACGCTAAGAGCGCCAAAAAAGAAATTTTTGCGCGAAAATTCTAAAAAATTTTGTTTTTTTCGCGCTCGTTTCGAAGAACGCGCCGAAACCGACGCGGAAATCAAGAACGCAAAAAAACCGACGTCGAACGAATCGACGTCGGTTTTCGTCGGTCGGCGCTAACGCCGGCCCAGGTTTAACGCTTCCTTAACGGAAACTTATTTCGGAAGCAACACGAGCGAGTTTTCCTTGAACGACGCGTGCTTGACTTCGCCGCCGTTGATCGTGTACGCGATGCGGAGCGTCTTAACGACGTTCGGAGTCGGGTCGGTGAAAAGGTCGTTGTACTTGCCGACGATCGACAAAAGGCGCGAGCCGTTGAAGTATTCTTTCACTTTCGGAAGAACGTCGATGCGTTTCGCTTCGTCTTCCGGCCCGTAATTCGCGCCGACCAGCTCGATCTTAAGGTTTTCCAGCTTGGCCTCTTCCTTCGCTTCGCGGAGTTGTTCTTCCGCGACGCGAGCGTTCGGGTCGAACGCTTTGTCCGGGTTCGGCAGCCACTTAAATTCGCCGAGCTTGCTCGTGTCGCCGTCTTGACGGAGGTCGAAACGATTGATGCGCGGAGCGGTGGCGATACGCGGACGAATCGGCGGAATCGTGCTGACCGCGACGCTTTCCGGGTCGTACATCTGGCGAATTTCTTCGTCGCCGAGGTACGGGCCGTTGCAGTCGATCCAGGCGAGGAGACGTTCGCGCGCTTCGCCTTCGACCTTAACGCCGTGGTGTTCGCCGCTCGTCGCGTTGTGGTAGAGGCGGCTGACCGGCGAGTAAGCCGAGTACGGCGGGAGGGTCTTCAGGTTGTCCGGGTCGTTCGGGCCGTAAGCTTCGACGATGAACAAACCGGCGATATTCTCCGGAACGTTGCGCTCGTCGCGCGGTTTCGCGCCGCCCCACGGGGTGTCGCCGCCGACGAACGTCATGTACGGTTCGTTGAACGGGCTGACGTCGTTCGGACGGTGGTGAACCCAGCCCCACCAGCCTTTGCTGGACGGACGCCAAGTCATGTTGATCGTTTGATACGCTCTGTTTTCCGGATCGCCGTGGCACTTAATGCAGTACTTTTCGATAACCGGATCTTGAACGAAGCGTTTGTAACCGATCGATTCTTCCGTGCCCCAGGACGGCGGAACCGGTTTGGCCGGAGCTTTCGTCGCGGCGACGCCGGCTTGCGCGCCTTCCTGCGCGAAGTTCTGTTGCGTCGCCATCGAGGATTCGTGGCAACCGGTGCAACCGCGTTCTTCGCCCGGCATCACGTTCGTGAACGTGCGCATGACGTGGATCGCGCGGCCTTCGGCGTCGAGCATTTCAAAGAAGAGCGCTTCGCCGGCCGGAACTTCGAAACGGATGGAGCCGTCTTCTTCGATCGGAACCGTGCCGATGATGCGTTTGACGCCTTCGGCTTGGAAGACGGAAACGGCCGGGCCGTCGTGTTGGACGGTTTTATTCCAGGTGGTGTACGTTTTCGGGTCCATTTGGACGATGCGGATCGCTTTCCCGTTTTTCTTGAGTTCCGGGAATTGTTCCGTGCCTTCGAAAACGTTGTTGCTGTAAAGGACGCCCGGCGCCGGTTTTTCGCCCGAGCCGATCTTCGGCCATTTGACGACGTCCGGTTTGACGGGGTAAAGGCCTTCGCGGTTAACGATCGGCATGGCGTGATAGGCGTTGTATTGACCGCGGTAGATCAATTCTTTGTTGCCGTACACGTCCATCAGGTAAAGACGGAAGAACCAGTCGTTGTGCGCGCCGCTGTAAAGGTGGCCGCCTTCGCGAGCGCTGACGAGGAAGACTTCCTCGCTGAGCGGATACGGGGTTTTGTAGGCGAAAATTTTGCCCGATTCGTGATAATCGACTTTCGCGGCGGGGTCTTCCGGCCCGTTGCCGACTTCGGCCCAGGCGACTTCGCGGGTAACGCGGTCGAGGCCTTTCGGGTAGTTCAGGCCTTCGGACGGGTCGATGATCCCGATCGCGCCGTTGAACCAAGCGTGGTGGCCGACGCCGGTGAAGATAACCTTATTGCTACCGGGGATGGCGCGAGCTTCCGTGAGGACGTCCGGCCAGGTCGACTGGTTGCCGTAGAAGGTTTGTTGGTTCGTGCCGTCCGGGTTCATCGACCAGAGGGATTGAACGCGCCACAGGGCTTTGTCCGTGTATTCCCAACGGGTGAAGATGACGCGACCGTCTTCGAGCATGCTCGGGAGGTACTCCGGTTCGCCGTTGGCCGAAACGACGTAAATGTTCTTGCCGTCGGCGTCGCAGCGCGAAACCGCGAAGGAGTGCGTCATCGGCATGCAGCGAACATACGAGTGTTGGCGGCTCGAGCAGAACGTGATTTTACCGTCCGGCGTGTAGATCGGGTCGAGGTCGTCGTAATCGCCGAACGTCAATTGTTTCAGGTTGGAACCGTCGATATTGACTTCGTAGAGGTGGAACGACTTTTCGCCTTTCGGTTGGAAGCTGAACAGCAGTTTCGAGCAGTCGTAGGAGACGTCCGGGCGCCAGAAGCTCCCTTCTTTCCCTTTCAGAACGTCGAAAACTTCGCCGCCCGGGTTCAACCCGACGATCAACATGCGCCCGCCCGGCTCCGCCATGAAACCGTTGCGGTGGCGCGCTTCGTGGCCCCACTCGTCGGTGGCGTCGCCCGGTTTCCCTTTCGGGTACGGGTTGTCGATCAGGACGATCTTTTCAAAATCGATCAACGGGTTTTTGAACGTGATATCGCGTTTGACTTTACGAACGGCGATATACAGTTCGCGGGCCGTTTCTTCGGTCTCTTCGGCGGCGTCGATTTTCTTTTCGAGTTCGTCGAGAGCCGCGAGGTCGGCGGCAAAGTCGACTTCGTCTTCGTAGTCGGCGACGATACGGTCGGCAATGGCGCGAGCGTATCCGATTTCGAGCTTCGCCTTTTCAAAGGTCGGCTCGTTATCGCATTGGAACAACCATTCGGTTTCCAACTGCTTCATCCCTTCCGGCGTAATGTCGGCGGCAAAACCGACCGTCGCGGTCAAGGCGAGCAGCAAAGCAAGCAACGTTTGCTTCATAACGTTTTCCTTAGCGGTAAGCGGGTAATCCGTCGCGGATTCAAAATCGAGCGTTCGCGACCGGCGCGTTTCGTCGACGATTTCAAAACAGCGTGAACGTAAACGATAATTTCTCGCCGTCGCGTCTCAGCCGCCGCGCGACGACGTTTTCGACCGGCGGCGCCGCGACGTCGCTCGACGACAGAACGCGCGTTCCGTCTCGAACTGTCGGCGCAAACTATAATTTACCTTAAGATTAACGTCGCGTCAACGTCCGTCCGCCCAACTTTCGGCGAGATAACGCAAATTTTTACGATTTTTTCGCAAAATTTTCCTTTTTTCGACCCAAAACCCGCGACGCGTTCATCTTGCGCAAAACCGTCGTTTTCTCCATTTTACCCGTCTTTTCCAATTTAGAGCCGTCCCGTCCGCGGCGGCGCGGCGGCCCGACGACGCAAAACGCGCCAAGCGACGAAGAGAACCGCGAATCCGACGACAAGCGCGGTCGACGAAACGGGCGGCTTCCTCTCCGGCGCCTCCGGAACGACCCGAACGACCCGCCCGATCAAAACCGGAACGCGTCCCCAAGGGCCGGGCCCGCTCGACTCGGCGGTTTGAGCGGTTTGGGGAATTTCGGCGTCTTGGGACGTTTCAGCATTTTCGGAAGTTTCGGCAATTTCGGCGGTTTGCGTTTTTTGCGCCGACGTTCGGTAAGCCCAAGTTTTGGTAAACGCGCCGATAAATTCGATTTCGCGTCGATATTCCCCTCCGCCGCCGGTTTTCAATCCATCGGGAAGTTCCGGAACGCAAAGGACGAGCGGCCAACCTTGCGAATCGTTGGAAAATAGGTAAAGCTGGTAATATCGGTCGATTCCGGTCGCCGCGACGACGTCCGGATCGTCGACGAGAACGAGATTTGCCCGCCGAACGCGCCCTCGAAGTTTGACGACGCGCCCTTGATTTTCCTCCGGCCGATTGAAAAGCGCGACGACCGTTCCCAACTCCGACGAAAACGCGTCGTCCGGCGTTAAAATCCACTTTTCGCTCATTTTTCCGTCGCGGCGAACGGCGGCGAGCGTTTCGTAAAACGGACGCGAATCGGCGGTCGTCCAACGGAGCGCCCGGGCGATTTTTCGACGACGCGCCGGGTCTTTTTCGGCGGCCAACGCTCGAATCGGATAAACCGGAACCCCTTCGAACGCCGAGAGATCGACGCCGAGCCGCCCCAGCGCCGCGTCCGACGGAAACCAACCGACCCGAGCCGCCAACGCGACCGCGCCGGTCGTCTCCCGCCCGAACAAAACGCCGAGTCCGCCGACGCGTTCCCCGACGCCGTTTTTCTCCGTTTCGCCCGTCTTCTCCAAGCCGTCCGCCTCGCCGATTCTTCCCGTTTTATCCGTTCCTTCAAATTTCCCTTGCTTACCCAAGTCGCCCGCTTTTATTTTTTTCGCGTTCGCGTCGAAAAAACTCGACGGCGCGGCGAATTTCGGGACGTTCGGCGAATAAACGACGAGCGTTTCCGGCTCGACGGATTCCTTATTTTCCCCATCTTTTCCATTTTCCGCCGGATCGAGCGCGACGACGACCCGATAGATCGCGTCGCCGCCGATTCGAGCCGCTTCGTCCGCGCCGGTCGGCAACCGGTCGATTTGCAGCGCGGTTCCGCAAAAATACCGGACGCTCGCCGACGCAACCGGAGCCGGGCGATCGACCGGAATCGTCGCGACATAATCGCCGAGCGTTCCGACAAGCGCTGCCGGTCGCCCGTTTTCATCTTCCCCGGCTTTCTTATCTTCCCCGTTTTCGCCGTTTTTCCCAACGTCTCCAACTCCCCCAAATCGCGCCGCCAACGTCGACGGCGAAACGAGCCGCGCCAACCGTTCGAAAACCGCGACCGCGATTCGCCGCCGTTCGACCGCTTCCGCCGAATCGAGCGCCGGTCGGGGTTCGCCCGTTCCCGTTTCGAGCCGCCAAGCGTCGGCGGCGACGCCGGTCGCGACGCTCCAAAACTCCGCGCCGTCGTCGTTTTTCGCCGTTTCGCCAACTTCGCCAACTTTCGCGTCTCCCCCAATTTCCGGAGTTTCGGCGCGAACCGCCCCGACGAGCGCCGACGCCGCGACGATCCAAACCGCGAACGGCTCGATCGAATCGGGCAAATCGAACGCCGTCTTCGCCCGTTTTTCCCGTCTTCTCCATTTTCTCGTCAATTTCCGCCGCGTCAACAGCCAAACGACGACGATTCCAACGCCAACGCCGAGTTGAACGCCGAACGCGCCGCCGTTTTTCTCCGATTTTTCGCCGCGCTCGCCCCCGTCGTTCGACGCGTCCCCGTCGCCGCTCCAACGAAAATCGACCGCGACCAAAGTCGGCGCCGCGTAAAAATCGTCCCCGCCGTCGAACGCCGTCGTCCGATAATAAACGGCGTTCGCCGCGACCGTTTCCCGTCGATACTCGACCGTTTTCGGATAAGCCGACGAGTTTTCGAGCCGCTCGTCGACCTTAAAACCGGGCGGAGCGCGCCGGGTCAGCAGTCGAACCGGGTCGCGTTTTGAATCGGGCAACAAAATCCAAAGATCGTAAAACCCGCCGCTTGCCGCGTCCTCTCCAACCTCGCCCGACGTCGGGATCCAAACGGCGCGGAGGAGCCGCCCGCGAAGCGCCAGCGTCTTTCCCTTATATTTCGGCCCTTGACGGCGCAGTTGAAAGTCGACCGCTTCGGCGAACGGTTCGGCGGCGTTCGGCGACGCGTCTTTTCCCGGCTCCCCAATCTTTCCTGTTTCGCCAGTTTCCCCAACCTTTTCCGCCCGCTCCGTTTCGCTCGCGTCCAACGCGTTCCAAATCGTTTCGAGCGCGACGCGGTCTCGCCGGTAAATCAACGGAAAACCGTCCTCGACCCAAGCGTCCGTCGGCGCCGTCGACGCGATCTCGCCGGATCGCGCTATTTCGCTCTTTCGCCCAACTTCTTTATTTTGCGCTTTCGCCGCGTCTTGCCCGATCGCGCCGACAAGAGCGACCGCCGCGAACGCCGCCGCAAGAACGCTCCGTTTCCCAAAATTACGATTGATTTTCATCGCCAAATCGAGTATCATTAACAAACGGGCGCTCGTTCGCGTTCGCCTTTTCCGTTTTCGGCGAACGTTCGGTCGGAAACGCCGCTTTTCGCGCCCTTCGCCGCCGCTTGTCGGCCCGTTAGTTATTAATTAATATTAATAATGACAAAATGACCAAATTTCCCGAAAACCGCCCCCAAACGTCGCCGCCGACGCCGCTTCGCGCCGACGCGCCGGGACGAAAGCCGGCGTCCCGCCGACTTCCTGTTTCCGCGCTTTTTCAACGCTCCGACGCTCGACGCGACGGAGTCCGCCTTCCATTATACGCCGAACGTCCGCTTCGCGCAGCCCTCGGCGCCGCGATTTCCTCCGTTTTTTTTCTCGGGATCGCGATTTCTCCCCTCGAAACGGCCTCCGCCGACGAAGATTGGGAACGTTTTCTGCAAGCGCTCGACGACCGCGGATACGACGACGTCGCGCTCGATTATTTGCGTCTTCTCCAACAGTCGGGCGACGCGCCGCCGGAACTTGCGGCCGAACTCGATTTTCGTCTCGGCGTCGCGACGTTGAAATCGCTCTCGACCGCTCCGGCGTCCGCGCGGGCCGACTTGGCCGCGCAGGGTCGCGCTTCGCTCGAACGTTATTTGGCGGCGAACCCCGATTCGCCGAACGCGGCCGCCGCGAACGCCGCGCTCGCTCAAACGCTGATCGACGCCGGGGAACGCTCGCTCGCCGACGCCGCGAAAAAGAACGTTTCGAACGACGCGAAATCGCAAGCGCTCCTCGCCGCGCGGGTCGCGTTTTCCGACGCGAAAGCCCCCTTGTCCGTCGCGCTTCGAGCCGCTCAAGCCCGCGTCCAAGCCGTTCAACAAGACAAAAAAGCGAACCAAACCGACAAGCAGGCCGCCCGCGCCGAATTCGTCGACTTGACGTTTCGAACCGCGAAACTGGCGGCGCAAACGGCGCGAACGTTCCCGGAAAACTCCGACGAGCGAAAAAACGGCCTCGTTAAAGCGCGCGGTTATTTCGCAAAATTTTACGAAAAATATCACCAGTTTCCGGCGGCGTTCGAAGCGCGGTTCGGCGAAGCGCGGATCGCGTTCGAACTCGGCGACGTCGACGCGGCTCTCTCGGCGCTTTCGGAACTCGCCGTTTTGCCTTACGAAGATCGATATTCGTCACTGAAAACTCGCGCCGCGCTCCTCGAAGCGGAGATCGCGCTTTCGGGCGACGACCCGGCCCGTCGGATGAGCGTTCTGCAAAAATTCCGCGCTTGGAAAGACGCGAAACTCGACGACGCGTTTTATCGAAGCGCCGAAGGGTTGCGCTTGCACCTTTTAACCGCTCGAGCGACGATCGAGCTCGAAGAATTGCGCCGTTCTAACCGCGACGCGTTCGTCGAAGCCGGGCGCAAAACGTTCGTCGACGCTTCCGACCCGACGCGCAAACTTCTCAATTCGCCGAAAAAAAACGCCGGTTCGAACGCCGTCGTCGTTTTCGCGCTCGAAACGCTTTCGTTCGTCGCCGACGGACGCGGAGACGCCGCGCTTGAAGCGGAGGAACTTCTGAAACATCCGCTTTTCGAAGGGCTCGACCGCTCGAAATTTTCGTTCGCGCAAAAAGTCGACGACTTCGCAAGCGCCGCCGACGCCGCCGCCCGGGCCGCCGCGATCTTCTCGCAAGCTCGGGGCGACGCTCGAAACGCCGCGCCGGAACTCGTCGCCGAAGCGCAAGCCAAGTCGAAACAGGCCGCCGAAACCGCTTATCAAGCGTTCCAAACCGCGTTCGGTTACGTCGACGACAAGACGCCGGTCGCCGACGCCGACGCGCTAAAGCTCCGTTTCGCAATACTTTGCATCTCGACCGAACGTTTCGAAGAAGCGTTCGCCGCCGCCGACGAACTCGTCAAAAACCGCCCCGATTTCGCCGACGCGCCGCAAGCCGCGACCGTCGCGCTTCGGGCCCTCCAAGCGTCGACCGCGAAACTTCGCTCCGACGGAGCCGACGACGAAACGATCGACGCGGCGTCCGCAAAGCTCGTCGATTACGCCGCTTACGTCGACGAGCGTTGGAAAACGGCGACCGACGCGGCGGGAGTCGCGGTCGTTCAGGAAGCGACGCTCGTCCAAACTGACGCGGCGGTCGCGGCCGGCGATCTCGACGGAGCGCGGGCGCTGACGGAGCGGATCCCGGAAGACTCGCCGCGACGCGCCGTCGCGGAGTTGCGGCTCGGCTCGCTCCTTTGGAAAACTTGGAACGAACGGAAGCGCGACGCCGACGCGCAAGCGGAAATCGCCGACGCCGACGCCGACCGGTCGACCGACGCCGACGCGCTCGCCGAACTTCTCGCCGCCGCCGAAAAGACGCTCCTCGCCGGTCTGCAGCGGAAGCTCGCCGAACAAAACCGTTCTAAAACCGATTATTTAACGATTTACGCGGCGTTCCAACTCGCGCAAATCTACGAGCGCGCCGGAAACGTCGCCGACGCCGAAAAATGGTTGACGCACCCGGATTTCGGGCCGCTCGCGGTCGTCGAAGCGCGTCTCGACGACGCCGCGAACGCCGACGCTTCCAACGGAGAAAACGGAGAAAACGCCGCGATTTCCGCCGAATCGCCCGACGACGCGTTCCTCGACGACGATTTTCAAACGGCGACGCTCGCGCTTGCGCTCCGCGTTCGCACCGCCGACGCCGCCCGACTCGACGACGCGCAAAAAACGATGGAACGGCTCGAAGCGGTCGCCGCTCGCGATCCGAAAAACGCCGACAAATTGTCCGACGTTTATCTCCGACTCGGACGCCGGATCGAAGAGCGGCTCGTCGAATTGAAAGAAGCGGCCGACGGCGGCGACGCGACGAAAGCGGAGGAGCTCGCCGCGACGACGAAAAGTTTTGAAACGTTTTTGCAACGCGTCGCAAGTCGCGGCGACGCCAACGGTTACGCCGCTCTTCGTTGGGTCGCCGACTCTTATTTGTCGTTGGGGCGCGGATTGGCCGGAACGTTCGGCGACCCGCCTCCGGAAGCGGTCGCGTATTTCGCCGAAGCCGGGCGCGCTTACCAGACGATCCTGCGTCGGATCGACGCCGCCCCGGACTCCGCGCCGACGCCGAACGCCCGTTTCGTCGTCTCGACGAAAATCGTCGAATGTCTCCGCGGCGCCGGGGCTTATACGAAAGCGTTTTCGCAACTCGCCAAACTTCTCGACGAACGGCCGACGAACGTCGACGTTCAGTTTGAAGCGGCGCGGACGCTGCAGGCGGCCGGTCGCAAAAACTCGACTTATTTCGCGCAAGCGATCGTCGGCGGCCTTCCGGACGACCGGGGGCGTTCCCGCGCTTGGGGTTGGAACGGGCTCGTCAAGAAACTCTCCAAAGCGTCGGCGTCGAATCCGCGCCTCGTTTCGGCGTTTTACGACGCCTGTTTCGAGAAGACGCGCTGCCGTTATCTCGACGCCCGGCGAACGCTCGAACCCGCCGATCGCGACAAGCGTTGCCGCGACGCCGAAACGGAACTCGAACGCCTCCGCCAGGTTCGCCCCGATTTGGGCGGCCCGGCGACGTTCGCAAAATTCGACGCCGCTTATCGCGGTTTCCAAAAACTGCGCGGCGTTAAGACCCCGACGAGTTTGCGTTCCGTCGGCAAACCGGTCGCCGACGCGACGCCGACGCCGACGAGCGCCAACCCCGCCGAAAAGCCGGAAAACAACGATCAAGGAATCTAAGCCGATGCAACGAAAATCAACGCTCGCGCTCCGTTTCGGCGCCGCGCTCCTCGCCGCCGCCTGCGCCGCTCCGGCGGTCGTCCGCGCCGACGCCGTTCGTTTCCTCGCGCCCGGAGCCGACGGAACGCCGGAAGAAACGACGCTCGAAGGAAAAATTACGTCGATCTCCGCCGACGAGATCGTTCTCGACGTCGACGGAGAAAAGCGAACGCTCGCGACCTCCGCCGTTCTCGGAACGCAATACGACGACGAACCGGTCGTTCTCGCCGCCGCCCGCGCCGACGTCGAACTCGACAAATACGAGGAAGCGCTCGCCAAACTCGCCGAAATTTCCGCCGCCGACGTTCGTTCCGCTCGCGCCGAAGTCGCCGCCGAAATCGAATCGCTCCGCGCGCTCGCGACCGGTCGCCTCGCGTTGGCCGGTTCGGAAAAACTCGCGACCGGCGGCCGGGCCGTTCTCGCGTTCGTCCAAAAATCGCCGACGTATTGGCGGCGTTACGAAGCGGTCGAACTTCTCGGCGAACTCCTCGCGAAAACCGGCAAGCCCGCCGAAGCCGAAAAACAATTCGCCGCGCTCGAACAGGCCGCTTCCCCGACCGTTCGCGCCCGGGGAAAGATCGCTCGCGCCGGACTCGCCCTCGTCGACGCGGAATCGAACGCCGCCCGGCTCGACGACGCCGAAAAGCTCTTCGCCGACGCGCTCGCCGAACTTAACGACGCCGGATCGCTCGCGGACGCCCCCGAAACGGCCGCCGTCAAAACGCTCGCGCAAATCGGCGCCGCTCGCGTTCTCGCTCGACGAAAACGGTTCGACGACGCCGAAAAAACGCTCGCCGAAGCGCTCGCCGCGACGCCGCGCGACGCGTTCCCGACCAACGCCGCGATCTACGTCGCGCAAGGAGAAATCCGCGTCGCCGCCGGTCGTCCCCGCGACGCGATCGTCGCTTACCTTCACGTCGAACTCCTTTACCCGTCGGTTCGAGCGCGACGCGCCGAAGCGTTGAAGGCGCTCGTCCCCCTTTGGACGCAAGTCGGACGGCCCGACCGCGCCGACAAAGCGCGACGAACGTTGAAAGAGCGGTTCAAAATCGACGTCGGCGCCGCGCCGAAGTAACGCCGCCCCCGTTTTCCCCGCCGCAAGTCCGGCTCGTCCGCCGCTCGAATCGGCAAAATCGGTTCCGTTCGCTCGAACCGGGCCGCGTTTCCGCCGAAATTTGCCGCCGGTTCTTTACGCGCCGCGCAAAATCGGTTATGATATCGAATATCGACGCGTCGTCGACCGCTCGAACTAAAACGCGACTCGACGCCGCGCCCTCGTCGACCGCCGCGCCTCCGTCGTCGAACCGTCGGAGCGCCGCCGCTCGTCCGTCCGTTTGTTTGTTCCTTCGATCAGGAGGCCAAGATGCTCGCGTCCCCGTCCCGCTCCGTTTTCGCCGTCGACCGCTCGAGTCGACTCGGCGCCGCTTTCGCGACGCTTTGCGCCGTTTTCCTCGCCGTCGCGTTCGCCGCCGTTCCCGCCGTCGCGCAAGACGACGATCTTTTCGGCGATTTGGGCCCGGACGCGACGCTCGCCGACGCGTCCGGCGCCGCCCCCGCTCCCGCTCCGGTTCCCGCCGCCGACGCGTCCGGCGCCGCCGTCGAAACCGCCGCGTCCGACGCCGGATCCGCCGACGGCGAAGAGGCGCCCAAGGGCGAAAATTACCTCGTTTGGATGTTCCGCTCGCTCGGACTCTTCTTTACGGTCGTCTTCGCGCTCCTTTCGCTCTCGATGGTCGCGCTGGTCGTCGTCAACTTTCTCGCGTTGCGACGGGACGTCGTCGCGCCGGAGGAATTGGCGGCGAAGTTCGGGGCGCTTCTCGACGAAAATCGTTTTCAGGACGCTTATCAACTCGCCAAAGACGACGAGTCGATCCTCGGCAAAACGCTCGCGATCGGGCTGTCGAAGACGTCGGGCGGTTACGCGAAAGCGGAGCAGGCGATGCGCGACGTCCAGGAAGAAGAAACGATGCGGCTCGAACACCAGATCGGCTATCTCGCGCTAATCGGCAACTTAGCGCCGATGGTCGGGCTTTTCGGAACGGTCGTCGGGATGATCGCGTCGTTCCAGGCGATCGCGGCGGGCGGCGCGGCGCCGTCTCCGCAAAAGTTGGCCGAAGGCATCGCGACCGCGCTCTTCACGACGGAAGTCGGCCTTGCGATCGCGCTCCCCGCGCTTGCCGCGTTCGACTTCCTAAAGAACCGTTTGGCGCGCTTTATGCTCGACGTTTCGATCCTTTCCGACAACCTGATGAGTCGCTTTTCCAACGTCGCGGCGCCGCGAAGCGCGTCGGCTCCGCAACGCCCGACCGGCTCGCCGTCGTAACCCGCGTTCCCGCCGTCCGTTCCGCGGCGTCCGCGCAAGTTCCCGGCGCCGCGTCCGGTTCGTTTCCGCTTTTCCCCCGCTCTCGAAGCGGGTTAAAATACGCAAGACACGCAAATGAGTAAAGAACGCGTCCGCCCGCAGCCGAAAGATGCCGCGCCGAACATGACGTCGATGATCGACGTCGTTTTCCTCCTGATCTCGTTCTTCACGTTGGTGATGAACTTTTCGCAAGCGGAGCAAAACGAAGAGATCGCGCTCCCGATCAGCGAACTGGCGCAGCCGCCCGAAGCCGCGCCGCCGGAGCAGATCGCGATCCAGGCGTTCGGCGACCGCTCGCTTTTGCTCGGGACGCTTCCCTGCTCGCTCGACGACGGCGGTTCCCCCAACGCGTCGTCGTTCGCCGAGGCGCTGCAAGAAGAACTCCGCGTTTTGAAGGCGATCCGCCGCGTCGACGCCAAAGACGTAACGATAATCGTTCGCGGCGACGCGCAGCTCGAAACCGGCTTCATTCAAACGATTATTTCCGTCTGCCAAACGCAGGGGCTCGACGCGTTCATCCTCCGCGCCCGTCAGGGCTCCGAAGAATTTTAGCGCGTCGCTCGGCAAACAAACGAAAAACGGAGCCGTTTTTTCGCCGGCTCCGTTTCTTTAAGTCGTTTTATCGCAACGTTTGCGTCAAGTCGTGTAATCCGCGTTCAGGTGCACGTACTCGCAAGTCAGGTCGGACGTCCAAAATCGGATCGACGCGTCGCCTTCCTGGAAGAAAATTTCAAACGACGCGTCGCGATTGTCCCGAATCGACGCGGAAACGGTTTCCTTGTCGAAGTCGAGCGGCGTTCCGTTTTCGTAAAGCAGGAAACCGTTGACTTTAAGCGAAACTTTCGTCGGGTCGTAAGGAACGCCGCAGCGTCCGGTCGCGGAAATGATCCGGCCCCAGTTCGGGTCGGCGCCGCAAATCGCCGTCTTGACGAGCGCGTCGTTGGCGACCGTTTGCGCCAATTTTTTCGCCGATTCGCGGTCGGCGGCGCCGAACACGTCGATCGTAATAAGGTGCGTCGCGCCTTCGCCGTCTCCCGGGATCATCGGCGCCAGCTCCTGGCAAAGATCGAGAAGAAGCGCTTTGAACGCCGTTAAGTCCTCTCCGGACAACGGTTCCGGGATCGCGGCGCCGTTCGCCAGAAAGACGACGCTGTCGCTCGTGCTCGTGTGTCCCTCGACGCTGACGCAGTTGAACGTCTCGTCGACGACTTCCTTCAACATCGCCTGCGCGTCGTCCGGTTCGATCGCGGCGTCGGTCATGAGCGTCGCGAGCATCGTCGCCATATTCGGCCCGATCATCGCGGCGCCTTTGCACATCCCGGCGAGCCGATAAACTTTGCCGTTCTTCGCAACCGCTTGCCGCGAAACGATTTTCATTTTGGTGTCGGTCGTCATGATGGCGGTCGCGGCCCGCTTGAAATCGTCGAGGGTCGCCCCCAACGACGCGCCCGCGGACGCCGCGCCTTCGGCGATGCGCTCCATCGGAAGTTGAACGCCGATGACGCCGGTCGACGCGACGAGCGCCTGTTCGCCGGTCGCGCCGACGGCTTTGGCGGCGAGCTCGGCCATTTTGCGCGCGTTTTCAAGTCCGAGCGCCCCGGTGCAGGCGTTGGCGACGCCGGAGTTGGTCGCGACGACGCGGAATCCCTTCCCGGGCGTCAGCGAACGGTCGTAAACCACCGGAGCGCCGCAATTTAAGTTTTGCGTGTAAACGCCCGCCGCCGTCGCCGGCAAATCGGAAACGACGAGCGCGAAGTCGAGTTTCGTCGTGTTCGGCTTGACGCCGCAATGCGTCCCGGCGAACCGATACCCTTGGGGAATGAAAAATTCTCGCTCCATTTTCGAGACCTTTTATTCTTAGCTAAACCGTTGTCGTAAGGCGTTTTGCAACGCGCCGCCCGACGTTTTCGCCCGATTCGGAACGTCGGGCGCGTTCCATTCCCGACTCCGGAGGAGCCGACCGTTGGAAAGCGCCCGCGAACGGGGCCGCGTCGAGAACGGGGCCGCGTCGAGAGAAATCGTCGATTTCAACTTGCGATTATACGCCGCTCCCGCGAAAAATCAAGGGGGGCGTTCTCGATCGCCAAACGCTCGCCGCGCCGCTCCGTCCGACGGAGAACAAACGTTCGGCGAAAGCGTCAGAAAAAAGTCGATAAAAACTCCGCGACGTTGGACGTCAATTCCTTAAGATTGTCCGCGACGTCGGACGTTAATTCCTTGAAGTCGTCGCGGTCGATATCGCCGTCGCCGTACAAAAAATCGACCGCTCTCATTTTACCGACGGGATTGCCGGGCAATTCCATAATTTTATGTATTCTCCTGACCTTACATCCAAGGTCCAAAAGGCTGACTAGCAACATCTTACGCCTTCCTTTCTCTTTTACGTCTCTTCAAAATCGCGCATGTTTCGTTTTCCACGTTTCCAACGCCCGAACTACTCGCAATTTTCCAGCAGTCGCGCCGCTTCTTCGCGGATCGCGGCGCTTTCGTCTCGCGCTTTTTCGTCCTCCGTCGCCGTCTCCGTTTGGTCGAGAATTTCGATCGCCGCCTCGCAAGCGGCGCGCGTCGCGTCGAAGCGTTTCGCCCGACGCTCCAAAATGGCGATTCCCAAATAATTTCGGGCCAACTCGCGCATGTTCGCCGCGACGGACGCCGCGTCGCTTTTCGACTTCGCGGCGTTCCACCGCTCGATAAAAACAGCCTTTTTTTCTTTCACGCACGTTCGAAATTTCTCCAACGCGCCCTCGCGGTCGCCGGCCAGCAACAGTCGACGCCCCGCTTCTTCGACGCGGCGAGCGCGAATTTCTCGCCAGATATCGGTATCGGGAACGATCCGCTCCAACGCGTCCAAAAGGCCTTTTTGTTCTATCATCGTCTTTCCCCGGGTAAAATCAATGCGGCGGCGCGCGTTGAAACGAACGTTTGATTTTAACGCAAACGCCGCTTTTCCAATTTACTAATCAGATAGATTCAAAAAATTCGTTTGGTTAGAAAAAAAAGATAAAAATTTGTTGGAAATTTTTCAAAGTTTTATGTACAATAGCAACGACGGTTATTTTTACCGGCGATCGGCGCGTTCGTTTCGGTCGCGCTCGACGGCCCCATTTCCCCACCCCGCCAAGTTACGGAGGATATCATGTCCGACAACGCCCAACCTTCCAACGCCCAAGAGCCCGTCAATTTTGAACAATTATTCGCAAAAAAATATTTCGAGGCGACGCCCGACGTCAGAAAAGAATTCTTAACTTTGCTGTTTTCCGACGCGGTCGCCGATTATAAATCGCGCGTTCACCGCGCTTTCTCGCCTTCCGCGCAACACCTTCAAACCACGGAAGTTGTGGACTCGGCTATCTGCCGGGCGCTGGTTATGTACGCCAACTCCCCGGAAAATATCGAGAAAATAGAAAATTTCCTCGCTTACCTGTACCGCGTCGCCAAAACGACGTTGCTCCGCCAACTCAGCCGCAATGGAAAAACGGTTTCCCTCTCCGATCCGAACGACGACGAGCGCTCCGACCTCGACGTTCCGGCGCCCGCCGAAAGCTCGTACAACACGTTTATCGAAGATCTGGAAAAAGAATCCGTAAGTCTGCAGGAAGTTCTCGCGGATTACCCTCGCCTATGCGCCCCCCAAAACGAGCGCGACCAACTCGACCAAAAAATCGTATTATTGGCGGGCGAAGGCTACACGAACCTGCAGATCGCGGACAAACTGAACAAAAGTTACAACATCGTAACCCACCGTCGCAAAGAGATCGCCGCTTACATGTTGCGATGCAGGATCCAGGCGGCGCGTCGCGACGGTTGTTCCGCTCAAACCGTTATCCAAGACCTGCAACTGTCGGAATTGCGTTGCGTTTCGTCGAGTATCATGCGGGCGCTGGACGTAACGCCCCGGGAATTTGAAGCCGCCTTCCGCGAGTTGGCCAAGACGAAACCGGAGTTCGCCCGCTTGGTCGAAGACGACCAATTCGCCGAAAAAATCGCCCAATTAACGAAAGACGAGTCGTCCGACCGTTGACGACTTGCGCGGCGACGCTTTCACCGGTTTCCCTCAACGCCTTTCCCAATCCACGACTATGACCGAACGCTCGCAAAATTTCTCCTCGATCACTAAACTAAGCGACGAATGGGCGGCCCGCGGCGACCGAAGTCCCGAAGAGCTGATCGATTTTGTCCTCCAAGCCAACCTTTCGGACGACGAGCGCCGAATGCTCGCTTATCGGACGATCGGCGACGAGTTCGAACGCCGACTTTCGAGCGCCGACCCGCCTTCCATCGAATCGCGGATCTCCCTTTATTTCGACGCTTTTAAAGCGCGCGAATTTCCGCTCGACCGACGGGAATTGACGGCCGAGTTGATCTTCGTTCAAATGACGGAAAATCCGACCGACGAAGCCGTCGACGCGCTTAAAAAACGTTTTCCCGACTTCGGCGACTTTATCGACGAGAACCGGCCCTTTCTCACCTCGTTGGCCGGCTCGGCGACGCCGTCCGAAATGCGAAACGGCTCGAAAACCGCGTCGCCGTCCACGACTCTGACGACGTCGGAAACCTACGAGCTCAAAGAAAAGATCGGCTTCGGCGGATTTAAGGACGTTTTCCGCGCGCAACAAAAAAGCACGGAGCAATTCGTCGCGCTCAAGCTCCTGAAAGCCGATCGCGTTTCTTCCCAAATCTGTCGGCAGCTGAAATCGGAAGTCGTTTTACAGGCGCAACTTACGCACCCAAACATTCCGCAGATTTTATCTTACGAAGATTCTCAGGTTACCGCGCCGATCCTCGTCGAACGCCTGATCGCCGACGGCAAAAGCTGGCGCTCGCTTTTAGACGATCTGTCGTTGGAGGAAAACCTTGCGATTCTGATCGCCGTTTCGCGGATCGTCGCGTACGCCCACGAGCGCCGACGCATCGTTCACTGCGACCTAAAGCCCGAAAACGTTATGCTTGGCGAAAACAACGGGCGTTACAACGACATTTATCTGGTCGATTGGGGACTGGCGCTTTGGCTCGACGATCCCAATCTCGCCGAAAAGACGGTGGGCGGCACCGATCATTATCGAGCGCCCGAAACGTGTCTGCAAGACGCGACGGCGATCACCTGCGCGACGGACGTTTTCACGCTCGGCGGGATCCTTTTTCGCCTCCTCGCCTCTTGCGCTCCTTATCAGGAAGCTTGCCGTCAAAAAGGCAAGTTGCGCGCCTCGTTGGTCGACATACCGTCCGCCAACGTTTCGGAGATTCCCGAACGTTGTCCGAAAACCGGCGCGATCAATCCGCCGGAACTCGTCGAAATCGCTCGAAAAGCCTTGCGCAAAGCTCCGGAAGAGCGTTACGCGAACGCCGCGGAATTTGCCGACGCGTTGGAACGCTACCGCCGCCGCGCCAGTTTGGGCGAACGTTTCCGCGCCGCGCAAGATTCGTTCGAGCGACTCCGTCGAGAAGTCGAAAACGCTCCCAATTTGTCGGCGGCGCGCAAGTTTGCGTCGCTCTTTACCGGACGCTCCGGCGCTTTCGACGCGACGCGGCTCATTCAAACGACGAACGAATTGCGGCTTCTGCGCGAAGAAACGGCGCGTTCGGACGGCGACGAACAACGCTCGCAACTCTTTTGGGACGCCGTCGCCGCGGAACGGGCCGCCTACGCGGTCTTCTGCAATTCCACGTTGAAATCCAACGACTTAGGCGTCGCGCGGTCGTTGATCGCTTCCGCCGAGACCTTGGAAGAGAGCGTCCGCTCGTCGCGTCCCGAAGCCGATCCGGACGCGCTCGACGTCCGCAAGTTTCGCGTCGGATTGAAGCGCAAACTCTTCCTGAATTTTGTTCAGCGTTGCGCGGTCGTTTTCGTCGTTTTGGCGTCGATCCTCGCCTTCCGCGCCAACGCCAAAAAGAACGCCGCCTTAGCGGAAGCCGAATCCGCCCGCGCCGATGAAAACGCCGCCTTAGCGGAAGCCGAATCCGCCCGCGCCGATAAAAACGCCGCCTTGGCGGAGGCCGAATCCGCCCGCGCCGATCTCGACGTCGCGAGAATCCAGGCGATCGAGCAGGCCGTCGCGCCGGTCGCCGACGCCAAGTGGAGTCAAGGCGAAGTCGCGTTGCGCGATTTCCTCAAAGAGCCGGCGCTCACCGCGACGAGCCAAAGCCTTGCGGAACGTTCCGGGATCTTTTTGGAAGCCGCCGGTCCGCGCCGTTTTATCGTCGATTCGGTCGCGTTTTCCGCCGACGAAAACTACTTCGCGACGCTCGGTCTTACCGTAAACGTTTTCGCCCTTGACGCAAACGGAAAAGACGTCTTCGCGGCCGTCGCGCAATTCCCGGTCGACGATTACGACGGAGAGCGGCGGCTCGTCGCGAACCCGGCGTTCGTCGCCGAAACCGAAGCCGATCCGAAACTTGCGTCGCGTTTCCTCCTTTGCCGCGACGACGGCGTCGTCTTTTTCCTGCGCTTCGACCAAACCGGGGCGATCTCGACGACTAAAGCCGACTTCCGCGCTTCCGAACCGACGCAAAACCGCGTTCCCTGGGGAACGCCGCGCTTTGCCGAGTCCGACGACGGCGCGCCCCTGCTCGTCGTCGCCGACGCGTCCGGCGCCGCGTCTTTTTATTCGTTTCCGGACGGACGGCTCTTGCGAAAAGTCCAACTTTGCGACGCGGTCGGCGACGCGGTTCCGGTCGTCAAAACGACGCCGGACGGGCGAACGCTCTTCTGCGCCGCGCCGGACGGTTCGTTCAGGCGCTGGTCGGCGGAGACGGACGCGGTCGAAACGCTCGACCTGCCGTTAAGCGCCGACGCCGATCTTTCGTACGGCGGTCTGCTTCGCTCGCTTGAAATATCCGACGACGGCCAAACGCTTTACGCCTCCGACGAAAGCGGCGAATTCGTCGTTTGGGACGTCGCCGCCGGGAAGCCGATTTACGTCGGACGGGAACCGGCCGATCCGGCGCAAAATAAACGGGTCGACGCGCCGTCGACCCTCAATCATCTCGCGGGCGTCTACCGGCTCGACGCCGACCGCTTTTTAACGCTCGGTTTCAACGATCGTTGGCGCCGTTTGGGATCTGTCGAAACGCGACGAAAACGGCGTCCCGACGAACGTCGAACTGCGCGACGCGAACGCCGAGCCGTCCCGGTTCCCGCGCGCCGTCGACGTTTCGCCGTCGCGACGGTTCCTGGCGGTCTCCGAAAATTCGCACAACTTAGCGATTTACGATCTCGAACAACGTCGAGCGATCGCGCGTTCCGAAGGCTTGCTCGCCGGCCGCCTCCCCGGCGCGTCGGCCGCTTGCAGCCTATACGTTCCGCAATTCGACCGCGTTGTCGTCGGGACGTTCGGTTATTCGCCGCTCCTGTCGTTCGATCCGACAACGCTCCGCGTCGCGACGGAATACGAGCCGTATCCCGACCCCCAATCGTCGTTCGTTCTGGCGGGAAACGCGCTCGCCTCTTCCTTCGCGATCCCCGAAACCGGCGACGAATTTGCGGCGGCGTTTTCCAGCGGCGACGTTTTCTTCTTCCAAAACGGCGTTCCCGAACCGACGGGCAAGCTCGAAAACGCGTTCGACCGATCGAATTTCGCGGACGACACGTCGAATTTGTCGTTGCTCGCCGCGTCGCCGGGCGGTTCGTTTTTGCTGGGCAAATCGATGTGCAAAACGGAATTTATCCTTTGGGACTGGAAAACGCGCGCTGAAATCAGGCGTTGGAACGCTCCCGCCCCAACCCCGGCGTCCGACCTCGAACTAACGTCTGGCGGACTAACGCGCGGCCTCGAATTTATCAACGAAACGGAAGCCCTGGAACTCCGCGGGGACGGTTCGATCGCTCGTTACAACGTCGAAACGGGCGAACTAATCGCGACGGTTCCCGTGTCGCGCCCCGTCGCCGCCGACGCCAAAACATTCTTCCTCGGTTCGTACGCGTTGTCGAGCGACCGCCGCCGGTTGGCGCTCGGTTTCAGCGACGGCTTACTCGAGATCTTCGACCTCGAAACGGAACGCGTTCTCTTTTCTTCCGCCGAATTTACGAAACCGTTGCCCAAACGCCGCGACGCCGCCGACCCGCTGGAATTTCCGACCGCCGATTACTCGCGTCTCGCAACCGGATTCGCCTGGTCGCGAGACGACGCCCTGCTTTGCGTCGCCTTAGGAAACGGTCAAACGATTCTTTTGGAAACGCGCCGCTTTACGCCGCTCGAAACGTTCGTCGTCGCCGACGCGGGCGCCGGGCCGTCCGGGCGATTACACGTCGAACCATATTTCACGCGTTCCGACAAACTCATCACCGTCGATTCGCACGGTTTCCTGAAGCGTTGGGACTTCCGCCCGTCGCCGGAAAAACCGACGATTCTCGACGCGAAACGGGGCGCGAAACGCGTCGACGAAGCGTCGAGCCCCAACGTTTGGGCGAGCGTCGACAAATCGACGTTTGTCGTAAAAGACGGCGATCAGGAACTTTACAAACGAGATTTCGTCGAATGGTTCCAACGCTTGACGGAGCCGAACGCGCCGCGGGAAACGTTTTTGCTCCTCGACCGCGACGGTCTCCTTTCGACGATCGACGAAACCGGCGCCCCGGTCGAAACCGGCGTCGACTGGAATCGCGGCGCGCCCGGAGCGACGCCCGAAAGGTTGGCGGCCCTCGAACAGACGAAGCGCGAACAGGCGGCGAAAACGGTTTCGCCCGAAATTCAAGCGGAAACGGAACGTTTAATGGAGGAATTTAACCAGAAATATCCCGACGGCAATTATCCCGACGACGAATTCGACCGTCTTTTAGAGCGACTCAGCGCGCTTTCGCCGCCGCCCGACGACGAAATTACGCCCGAAGAGTTCTTGACGCTCGGTTTCACGCGCGTCGCCGTCGCTCCGAACCGTCGAGCGTTCGCGGCGATCGGCAAAGACAACGCGCTTTACGTTCTGACGCTCGCCGAAACCGACGCCGGTTGGCGCCTCGCCGCGCGTCCGCAAAAAGAGGGCGAAACGTTTTCCAATTTGGCGTTTCGTCCGGACTCCCGCGAGTTGGCGGCGCTCGAAACGAACGGCGGCGTCGCGTTCGTTCCGTTCGACGCGGCGCCCGGCGCGCCCGACGACGTCGTTTGGTCGCAAAAAGCGTTCTTCGCCGACCAGACGGGCGCGTTAACCATTGCAAACGGCAAAAGCGGCGCGCTCGCCTACTCGTCCAACGGTCGTTTTCTGTTGCAAACCGGTATTGGGGATCGCGTTTGGATCTGGAACGTCGCGACGCGCAACCTTGCGCAAACGATCGAACTCGATTTCTACGACCGAACGCGGCTGGACTTAACCAGCGTTTCCGGTCTCGCGCCGTTGCGACTTACCGACGACGCCGAAGCGTTCGTCGTCGCCGGAAAGGACGGCGTTTTGCGATTTTACCGTTACGACGACGCGACGCAAATGTTCGCGCTTGTTTACACGACGTCGCAAAAGACGTTAAGCGATTTCATTCGCCCCGCCGAGCGCGTCAAATCGCAAAGTAAATTCTTTTCCGACCGAAAATCGCCGCTCGCCGGCTGGAACCCTCTTTTTTGGCGTTTTTCGCGTCAAGTCGACGATTTATCGGTAAGCGATTCTCAAAAAACGCTTTACGTCGCCGCGTCCGACTCCGTTTACGCGTTCGATTTGGACGAAATTCGCCGCAATATCGAGGAGCTCCCGCGGTATTGGCGCGATTTCGACGCGCAAAGCGTTACTTCGTTGCGGTACGCGCCGGTCGTCGGCTTCGAATTTATCGAGCGCGACCGCCTCGTTCCCGTCGACGCGAAACCGTAGTTTCCCCGTCGAGGGCTCCAAGGTCGTCGGAGCGTCGAACCCGCCCGGACTTTGCCCGGTCGTTTCCGGCGCTCCGGCGCTTTGCGGTCGTTCGCGAGAAACCGGCGGCGATCGCTCCGGCAAAGCGCGCCCCAAAGCGATCCGAACGCCGACGTAGTCCCCCCGGTTTATCGGCTCGTCGCCGTCCCGCTTGGCCGACCGACGGCGCCCGGCGCGCAACACCCGCTCTCCTCCCGCGACGACTCAACATCGTCGTCGCGCCGATCCGAACGCCGCTCCCGAACGTTTCCGCGCATGTCGCGCAACCGCCGACTTCCGTCGGCCGCCTAAGATCTTTTCCCTTTGTCGACGTTCCGTAAGGATATTTGCCGCCGCAGTTCGTTTCGTCGCCGTTCAGCTTCGTTCCCCTGACAAACGGCGTCGTCGTTCCGGCCCGGCGAGCGCGCTTCCATTCCGCTTCGGTCGGAAGACGGAATACGAGCCCCTCCGGCCGGAGCGCAACCGCTCGAATTCTGCTTTTTGACAAACTTCCGGCTGTCTTTCCGACTCGCGCTATCCGCCGGGAAGCTCGGCGCGTCCATCCCGCGAACCTTGTCGGCCCTCCCCCCGTTCGAAGAAAAACCGCTCGGTTTCTTCCCCGTCGCCGCTTCCCGCCTCGCCTGCGTTGCTTCCGTTTTAAGGAGCTCCAACCACTTCGTCAGCGATTCCTCGTCGTCGCAATCCTCGTCGTCGCAATCCTCGTCGTCGTAATCTTCGTCGTCTCTCAAGCTCTCCATCATGAACGTTCCCGCCGGGTAATCGCGGAACTTATATTCCAACTCCCCAATATTGCGCGACTTCGAAGTTCCCGCCTTGTAATTTTTCGACCAATTCCCCGACGCCGTCGAAAAATTTTGTCCGGGCTTTTTCGACGCCGCGGGCGACGATTCCTCCGGCAAAACGCGATCTAAAACAAGCCGAAAACCGTAGGCGCCGTCCGAGGCCGCAGGGTCGCTATCGTTCCGGTCGGCCAACCGGCAGTTCTCGGCGGCGCCGCTCCGACTACCGCCGCGCAAACCCGACGACGCTTTGTAGCCGACATGCTTATCCGCGCACCACTCCTTAGCGTTCCCGCGCATGTCGCGCAACCCCCAGGCGTTCGGGACGCAACCGCCGACTTCCGGCGTTCGCGCAAGATATTCGCCCTTCGTCGACGTTCCGTAAGGCACGTCTCCGTTGCAGTTCGCATTGTCGCCGTTCAACGTCGATCCCCAGAAAAACGGCGTCGTCGTTCCGGCCCGGCAAGCGTACCCCCACTCCGCTTCGGTCGGAAGACGGAATTTCCAACCTTTCGGAGCGCAACCGCTCGAATTCAGCTTCTTGACAAACTTCCGGCAGTCTTTCCAACTCGCGCATTCCATCGGGAAGTTCGACGCGTCCATCCCGCGAATCCTCTTGGCCGAAGAATTCTCGCTTGGATCCGTCCCCGTCGCCGATTCCCACATCGCCCGCGTTACTTCCGTTTCCAATATCCAAAAGCCGTTCGTCAACGTTGCTTCGCGTTGCGTTTCATCGTCGGAGCGCCCCTCTTCGTCTTCCGGGCCCCCCGTCGCAAACGTTCCCGCCGGGCAATAATGGAACTTATATTCCAACCCCTGAATATCAAGCGACTTCGAAGTTCCCGCCTCGTAGCTTTCCGACCAATCCCCCGACGCCGTCGGCCAATTTTGCTTGGGCGTTTCCGACAACGCGAAGCTTTGCGCCGACGCGAGCGACGATTCCTCCGAAAAAACGCGACCTAAGGCGATCCGAACGCCGCCGTCGAAGTCGCGGGCCGTCGGGACGTCGACGCTCCGGCAGGCCGACCGGCAGTCCTCGGCGACGCTGTTCCAGCCGCCGCCGCGCAACACCCGGTTCGACCCCGACGCCGGCCCCGTCGGATCCGTCCGATCCGACGCGTCGTAGGCGCCGTGCCAATCCGCGCACCACTCTTCCACGTTCCCGTGCATGTCGCGCAACCCCCGGGCGTTCGGCGCGTAACCGCCGACTTCCGACGTTCGTTCAAGAAATTCGCCCGTCTTCGACGTTCCGTAAGGCTCGGTTCCGTCGCAGTTTGCGACGTCGCCGTTCAACGCCGATCCCCAGGAAAACGGCGTCGTCGTTCCGGCCCGGCAAGCGTACTCCCACTCCGCTTCGGTCGGAAGCCGGAACGTCCAACCTTCCGGAGCGCAACCGCTCGAATTCAACTTCTCGACAAATTCCTGACAGTCTTCCCAACTCACGCTGTCCGCCGGGAAGTTCGACGTATCCATCCCGATAACGTCGGAAGAACACGAACCGCCCGAAGAAAACGCGCTCGGATTCTTCCCCGTCGCGGATTTCCACATCGCCTGCGTTACTTCCGTTTCCAACATCCAAATGCCCTTCGTCAGCGTTACTTCGCGTTGCGTTTCATCGTCTAACCGCCCTTTCTCGTTTTTCGGGCTCCCCATCGCAAACGTTCCCGCCGGGCAATATCGGAACGTATATTTCACCCCCCAATGTTAAGCGATTTCGCCGTTCCCGCCTCGTAATTTTCCGACCAACCGCGGGTTTCGTTCGCCGTATCGTCCATTGATTTCATCTTCCCTTTTCTTTTCTGAAACACATTTCAACAAAACGCGTCTCTCAGCGTTTGAAAACTCGACGCGATTTATTATAATTCAAGACAAGAAAACATTCCAGCGCCAACGTCAAGAAATCGCGCCGTATTCGGACGGCGGCGAAATTTGGACGTTCGAGCTTTCGTCCCCCAATTCCGCCGCCCCCCCGACGCCGTCGGAGCGTCGACCCCGTCCGGACTTTGCCCGGTCGTTTCCGACGCTCCGGAGTTTTCCGTCGCGGCCGCCCATAATTTGAAGAAAGGGAGCCCCGCCCCCCGTTCGATCCCCCGCCAGATTTCGCCCGCCGCGACTAAAAGCCCCCGACGCGTTCGCGCTCGACCGGAAAGAACGCGGAGCGCCCCGAACCGGCTAGAGCTCGCGCCCTAAGGCGATCCGAACGCCGTAGAAGCCGGATCGTCTCGCCGGGTCGTCGTAGCTCCGGTAGGCCGCTCGACAGTCCTCGGCGCCGTAGCTGCAACAACCGCCGCGCAACACCCGATTCGAGCCCCCCGACGGCCCCGTTGGATCCGTCCGCGACGACGCGTCGTAGGCGCCGTACCAATCCGAACACCACTCCTCAACGTTCCCGTGCATATCGTATAATCCCCAGGCGTTCGCGCGTTTTTCCCCCGCGTCGTGATTGCTCCCGCCGGAATTATTCTTATACCACCCCAACGCGCCCAAACTGGAACCCGCGTAAGGCCCGCTCGTCCCGGCGCGGCAAGCGTACTCCCACTCCGCTTCGGTCGGAAGACGGAACACGAGCCCCTCCGGAGCGCAACCGCTCGCGTTCAGCTTCTTGATAAACTCCCGGCAATCCTCCCAGGAAACGTTGCCGACCGGTTTCTTCGGGCCTTTCCAACCGTCAAACGTCGTCGGATTCTCCCCCGTCGCCGATCTCCACATCGCCTGCGTCACTTCCGTTTCAAGGAGCCAAAAGCCTTTCGTCAGCGTTACTTTGCGCAGCGTTTCATCGCTGGAAGAGTTCAACTCCTCGCTTTCCGAGCTCCCCATCGTAAACGTCCCCGCCGGGCAATAACGGAACGTATATTTCCCCCCTTCGATATCGAGCGACTTCGCCGTCCCCGCCGCGCAACTCCCCGACCAATCCTCCGGCGTTTCGGAACTCGACGCCGTCGACGAACTTTCCCCGTTCGTTTCCGACGCCCCGGAGCTTTGCGACGACGCGGGCGACGATTCCTCCGACAAAGCGCGACCTAAGGCGATCCGAACGCCGAAGTTGAGGCTCCGGGACGTTGGGACGCGGTAGTTTCGACCGGCCGACCGACAGTTCCCGGCGTCGCAGTTCCAGCCGCCGCCGCGCAACCCCCGGTTCGAGCCACTCGACGGCCCCGTCGGATCCGTTTGATCCGACCCGTCGTAGTCGTTGTAGCCCTTCCAATCCGAGCACCACTCCCAAACGTTCCCGTGCATGTCGCGCAACCCCCAGGCGTTCGGGGCGTAACTGCCGACT
>CAZIJJ010000030.1:0-27037 GCA_964539525.1 uncultured Planctomycetaceae bacterium
TCGCGCAAATCCGCCGCTAAACTCAACGCAACCCCCGCGTTCCGCCGAACTCCCCAAATTTCACCGCCGCCCCCAATATTTTCCCCCGTTTCGCCGACCTCCGATTGTCCGCCGTTTGCCGTTAAAACTTGCGCGACCGTTGCCGTTTTAACCAGGCGGGGCGGATTCGCGCAAAACCAACGTTACCTCCAACGGATTTTCGCCAATTAACCCCAAGTTCGCGCAAAAACAGCCGTTAAACTTTGCGCGGCTCGCTTGTTTTGTCTCTTTTTACGCGCTCGATCAGGCCGCGCGTCGGTTTTTATCGTTAGGTCGAAGAAAAACGCCGGCAAATCCTTGCGGAACTCCGGCGGCAAGCGCTTCAAATCGCGTCGCGGCGACGCGTTAATGTTTAAGAAAAAATCGAGCGACAAAGAGATCGCAAAAGGCGTTGGCGAAAGCGATGAAACGCGGGCAAGAAAAAAGAAATCGAGCGGCTCCGTCGGAAGAACCGCTCGATTTTACCTATTTTCAGGCGCGACTATTGAATCGCGGCTTCAGCTTCGGCTTCTTCGGCGGCTTCCTTCGCTTCCTGTTTAGCAGCGCGCTTTGTTTCGACCTCGGCGAGCTTCTCGTCGAGTTGTTCCCGTTGCTTGGTCGTCAGCACGTCGCGATAACGAGCGTCTCGTTCCGCTTCCAAGCGCTCAATTCGAGCTTGGAGCAAAATAATCTCGGCGAAATATTCTTGCTGCAACGCATAAATCGCGTTCTTTTGCCGTTTCGTCAATTTGAGCGTGTTCCAATAATTAGGAATGCGTCGCGAAAACGTTTTGTCGGACGTCAATTTCTCGAAGATTTCCGGCGTTTTGGCCTTAGCGGCTCGTTCCAGGTCGAGAACGGCGGCCGGATTGGAGGCGGGGGCGGGAGCGGGATTTTCGGCCGGAGCGGGCGCGGGGGCCGGGGCGGGATTTTCGGCGGGCGCGGGCGCCGGAGCGGGGGCTTCGGCGGCGGGGGCGTCTTGCGCTTGAACGTTCGCGACGAACCCGGCGTCGAACGCGACGACCGTTCCCAAAAGCGCGGCGAACAAAAACGATTTCAAACAAAATTTCATGGCTGAATCCTTTATCAAATGAGAAACGGCGGCGCGGTTTTTCGGCGCGCAACGCCGGACGCGTTTTGACGTTGCGCGACCGGAGCATTTCGACGGGCCGATCGGCGTCAACGTCGCGACGCCCAATCGTCGGCAAAAACGCGGCGGTTGCCCGCAAGACTATCATATCAGACGGGCGAATCTTTTTCAACCATAAATCGCTGTTTTTACGGCATTTTTGATGAAATAACGAGTTTAAGTTGAGTTTTTTGCGCGGTTTGAGCGAAAACGACTAAAACGGCGAAAAGCAGCGTCGGAAGCGACGGCGGAAAAACGGAAAAAGCGGAAAAAGCGTCGCGCGTTAAAATAAACGACGCCGGGGGAAAAGGGCGCGTCGGACGGCGATTTCGCGTCGGCGGGAACGAAACGTTTGATTATTTTGAAAACGAGCGTTTTTCAATCGCGCTCGGACGCTTCGCTTTTTCCGAAAAATCGCGTCTTGCGGCGAAAATTTCGACGCGCCTTCTTGAATTTTGCGTTTCAAGGCGTTATACTGGACGAATCCCGGTCGGAGCGGGCGTTTCAGCGCGTTTTCGGCGCTTCGTCGGCGGGCGATTCCGGTCGTTCGCGACGGGCGGAGGCGAAACATAAAGCGCCGTTCGGCCTATAAATCGAGCGTTTCGGCGCTCTCATTTTCACGCTAAACGGAGGGAGTATGCGGTTAAAGAGACGGCGGAGCGCGGGCGCGTTCCTTGGGGGCGCTATCGTCGCGGCGACGATTTGCGGCGCTTGGACGAATTGGGCGCAAGCGGCGAAATTTCAAACGCTTAACGAAAAAGAAGCGGCGGCGAAAGCTCGTTGGATCGGCGCGAAATTCGACGGAATCGACGCGGCGCCCGTCGCGGCGCCGGAAGTCGGGGTCGAAGTCCTCAAAAATCACGATCCGGTTTTGCTCGACGGACGCTTCGGCGAAAAGTTGAAGATCGGCGGTAAAGCCTTTGATAAAGGACTTTACTGCCACGCGCCGAGCGAGCTTGTCGTTCGGCTTCCGAAGAAGGCGAAGCGCTTTTCGGCGGTCGTCGGGATCGATACGAACGCGGTGGAAACGGCGGGCGGCGGCGGGTCGGTTAAATTTTATGTTAAGTCAAACGACGTCGAGGTTTACGAAAGCGAGCTGATGACCGGCGGACAAGCGGGGGCCGCGGTCGATCTTGCCCTCGACGGCGTTCGGGAGTTCGCGCTTCTCGTCGATCCGCAGGGGGATATTTCTTGCGATCAGTCGAACTGGGCCGACGCGAAAGTCGAATTTGAAGACGGGGAAGTCGTTTATTTGAGCGATTTAGAAATGTTCGACTCCGCGACTTACGACCGAACGTTCGCGGTCGATTTCCCGTTTTCGTTTGTTTACGACGGCAAGTCGTCGCGCGAATTTTTGAAGGATTGGAAAGTCGAGCGCTCGCGGGAAGAACTCGACGGCAAAGTCTTGCGCCGCTTGACGTTAACGGAGCCGGGCGACCGTTTGCAAGTCCGTTGCGAAGCGATCGATTACGTCGCGTATCCCTTTGTCGAATGGTCGCTTAGGTTCAAAAACCTTTCCGATTCCGATTCGCCGATCGTCGAAAACGTCAAGCCGATCGACGCGATCTTCGGCCGCGACGCGTTCGGGCGCCGTCCGATCAGCGGGTGGGATCCGAACTTCGGCGACGCGGCCCGATGGAACGACGAGCGCGAATTTAAGTTGCGTTACACTGTCGGAAGTCCTTGCCGCGTCGACGATTACATGCCGTTGACCGCGGTTTTGAATCCGGGCGACGTCAAAAACGTCGCGACGAACGGCGGGCGTCCGACGAACGCTTACGCCCCGTATTTTAACCTCGAATCGTTCGAAAAGGGGTGGATCGTCGTTCTCGGTTGGGCCGGTCAGTGGGCGGCGAGCTTTGAGCGGTTGGGCGAACTCGAAACCCGCGTCGTCGCCGGGCAGGAGTTAACGCGTTTCAAACTCCATGCGGGAGAAGAAGTTAGAACGCCGATCGCCGTCGTCGGGCCGTGGTTCCGCGACGATTGGTTTTCCGCGCAAAACATTTGGCGCCGCTGGATGATCGAATGGAACGTTCCGCGCGTTCCGGACGTCGCTAACCCGGAAAATAAAAAGGGTAAGATCGTCGAGTCGCACCTTGCGGCGTGCAGTTCGCACTTCTTCGCCGAAATGACGAAAGCGACGACCGAAACGCAAAAGCAATTCATCGATCTTTATCTCGAACGCGGCCTGAAACTCGATTACTGGTGGATGGACGCCGGATGGTACCCGTGCGACGGAAACTGGACTAAAACGGGAACTTGGGAAGTCGACCAAACGCGTTTTCCGGGCGGTTTTCGACCGATCACCGACGGCGGGCGCGCGAAGGGCGTCGAGTCGATCGTGTGGTTCGAGCCGGAGCGAGTCCACGCCGGAACCTGGCTTTCGGAGAATCGCCCCGAATGGATCTTCGGCGGTAAAAACGGAGGATTGCTTAACTTAGGCGATCCGGAAGCGCGCGAATGGCTCGTCGAGCGCGTCGACGGGATCCTCAAAAAAGAGGGGATCGATTTCTACCGCCAGGATTTTAACGTCGACCCGTTGAGTTTCTGGCGAGGCGCGGATCCCGAGGATCGGCAAGGAATTAGCGAAATTCGTTACGTCGAGGGCTACCTTGCGTATTGGGACGCGCTTCTCGAACGCAACCCGGGCCTGCGCGTCGATTCCTGCGCTTCGGGCGGACGCCGCAACGACTTGGAAACGTTGCGCCGCGCCGTTCCGCTTTTGCGCAGCGATTACCTGCTCGAACCGGTCGGGCAGCAGATTCACACGTACGGCATGGCGTTGTGGATCCCGTATTTCGGTTCGGCGACGCGCGCTTTCGACGACTACAAGACCCGCTCGATCTTCACGCCGTATCTTAATTTCTGCTACGACGTCCGCGACGACTCCGCCGATTGGGACGCCGTGCGCAAAAACCTTGCGATTTGGCGAGATACGGTCGCTCCGTACTTCGGCGCCGACTACTACCCGCTGACCTCGATTTCGACCGCGCAGGACGTTTGGGTCGGCTGGCAGTTCCACCGCGACGCGGACGAGTCGGGCGTCGTTCAGATGTTCCGCCGTCCCGATTCGAAGATGGTCGCCGGAAGATTTCGGTTGCGCGGGCTCGACGAAAACGCGACTTACAGCGTGGAAAACGTCGATACCGGAGCGAGCGTAAACGTTTCCGGCCGCGAACTTTCGAGCGTCGGGCTTTTGATCGAAATCGAGAGCGCCCCGAACGCGACGATCTTGAAATATCGAGCCGTTAAATAGCGGTTTCAACGCGAAAAAACGACGACGCGGCGAATCCGACGCGCCGTCGACAACTTGTTTTAACGCAATACTTTAGAAAGTTGGGAAAGGACAAAATGAGCCTTTTAACGAAACGAAGCGGCGGCGTTTCCGTCGCGGCGCTCGCGCTTTTGTCGGCGGCGCTCGGTTACGGAACGTCGGCGGAGCTCCCGGGATTGCAAACGGCGCAACTCGTTTGGGCGCAAGAGGTTGCGGAGACGGCGCCCGATTATTGCGACGATTACGCGGCGTTTGCGGAACGCTTCGTCTTGCCCGATTATCCGGCGGACGACCCCGATCTGCAACGCGCATGGTACGCTAATAAAAAGACTTGCGGCCGCGATCTTATTAAGCTGACGACCGTTAAATTCCCGAAATTCGACGACCCGGCGCCCGACGCCGCGTCGAACGATTGGGACGCGTTCGTCTCCGACGCCATCCTTAGCCGCGCCCGGATTTCCGGTTTGATTTTCGACGAAAACCACGGCGGCACAATGATTAAGAAGTATTACGCGACCGACTTCGAACAGGACAAAATCGCCGCGCTGTTCGCTGCCGTCGTCGAAGAAAAGACCGCGATCGAAACGGCGCTCGACGCGCTGTCGCAGGACGACGTTTGGAAAGCGGCGCGTCGAGCCGAACTCGAACTCTTCTTCGCCGACTTTACTCGTTGGATGAAGCCGTTTTGCCGCGCGTCGCTCGACAAGTTGCCGCCGGTCGAGACCTTCGCCGAAGAGCCGGATAATTTTCTGATCGCCGCCGATCTGATCGACTTCGCGATCCCGTATTTGCCGGGCGACGAAAAACTCGCGGCGACGCTCGACGGCGTTTCGACGGCGTTGAACGATCCTAAAGCGATGGAATTACGCGTTTTCCAAGGGCGTTACGAAGGCGACAAACAGACGACCCGCGAAGAAATTTTCGCCCGTTACCGCGCTCGAATCGAAGCGCTCAAAGAACGCGCAAAAGCGGAGCGCCTGACGCCGCGTCTTGTCGGAGCGGAAGTCTTTAACGACCGTCAAACCTTGCTTTACGAACACGGTCAGTTGGCGAAATGGGGCGGGAAAAACCCGGCGCAAACGGATCGATTTTACGTCGTGTTCCCCAAAACCGGGCCGGCGACGGGGCGCCCGCTTTACGTCGTGTTGCATTCGGCCGGACACTCCGCGAAAACGGCGCTCGACTGCACGCTAACCGTCGGAAATCACGATATTTACCGCGTTCCGGACGATTTTTACGGAATCTTCGTCGACTGCTGGGAGAACAAGGAAACCGACTGGTGGTGGGGCGGGCGACGCGCCGACGAGCCGGAAATTTCGCCGAGCAACGCCGAGCGCTCGGGCGTCGAAAAGCAGCCGGTCGAAAAACGCGTTCTCGACTCAATCGCTTGGGCCGTCGAGACTTACGGTTGCGATCCGAACCGCGTTTACCTTTGCGGCAACTCGATGGGCGGGAGCGGAACTTTGGGGATCGGTTTGAGCAACGGCGACGTGTTCGCGGCGATCAAGGCGAACGTTCCGGCGGGCGCGCGGCACGCTCTCGACCGTTTGGGCGTTACGCAACCGGAGAAATATAAAGACTTTACGCCGGTCGATCCGCCGGTTTGCATCGATTATTCGGCGCCGAACGACTCCTGGTCGTTGGGGCGCGAAGAGTTGTTCGCCGCCGCGTCGAGCCGCCGTTATTCGCTGATCGCTTACTGGGGAAATTTCGGACACGAAAACAACGACGCTAAGATCGCTCAATACAACGACTTAACGAACACGTTCCCTTGGACGGAGATCCGCAAAAACGAGGCGTTTCCGGTCTTCGTCGACGCGACGAGCGACTCGACGTCGCCTTGGCCGGAATGCGCCGCGGACGCTCCGGCGGGGCAACGGGGCGCGTTTTTCCGTTGGCGCAACGTCGCGGACGAGGCGGATCGTTTCGAGATCGAACTCCGTTTGACGACCGCTAAAGAGTTGGATTCGAAGATCTTCGAAGTTCCGAGCGAATCGACCGCCGACGTGTCGTTGCGCCGCCTGCAACGCTTCGAAGTCAAGCCGGGCGAGAAGTTGCGTTGGACGTTCGGCGACAAGACCGGGGAGATCGTCGCGGACGAAAACGGCTTGCCGACGATTCCGCGTTTGACGACGACGCAAACCCCGTCGATATTGAAGTTGGAGCGCGTTAAGTAACGTTGGAAAACGTCGCGTTCGCTTTTTCGGCGCTCGCTCGGGTCGACGCGACTTCGGCGGGCGCCGTTTTTGGGGACGCGTCGCGACGGTTTTAAGCGTTGAAACGGTTGAAAGGAAAGTTTCGAAAAAAACGGTCGCGACGGTCGTTCGGACTAACGGCGTTAAAAAAGGGCGAGAAATTGTGGAAAATCCGCGGAGGCGACGCGGCGGCGGTTGAAATCGCGAAAAATTCGGTTATAATAGGGGATATGTCGGCGCGTCGCGTCGTCGGCCCTCCCGGCGCTTTCTTTGTTTCGGGCGGGGCGCGGGCGGCGTCGGAAGCGCGTCGAACGGCAATGCGACGACAAGGCTCGAAACCGTTTTCGCCGAGGGTTTTACGGCGAAGAACGCGCGGGCTCCGTCGACGAAATGTTAGCGTCGAAGCGGTTGACGCCGCGTCGCGCCGGGCGTCCCCGGGGCGTTCGAAGAAGCGTATTTTGAGGAGTTGCAATGAATAAACGTATTTTGTTCGCCGCGTTGGCCCTCGCGACCTCGTGCGGCGCCGTCGGCTTTGCGCAAGAAGATTTGAGCGGCAATCCGGCTTATAAAAACGCGACCGAATGGCTCGCGAACCCGGTCGCCAACCCGGACGCCGAAGCGACCGACGAAGCCGATATGAAGGTTTACGAAGAAACCATTCAAACGAACATCGCCGGCGAAACGCTTAAAATCAAGATGATCCCGATCAAGGGCGGCGAATTTACGATGGGTTCCGACAGCGGGGAAAAAGACGAAGCCCCGGCTTTCAAGACGACCGTCGCGCCGTTCTGGATGGAAGAACACGAAGTTACCTGGCAGGAATACGGCCTTTTCGGGCTCCTTTATCTTGCCAACGCTCGCAAGTCGGGCGCCGTTGAATCGACCTCCGACCGCGACGCCGTCGCCGACGCTCTCGCCGCGCCGACCCCGCCGTACTCGATCGGCACGATCAGCTACAACAACAGTAGCAAGGGCGATCACCCGGCTTCCGGCATGACCCGTTACGCCGCGCAAATGTACTGCAAATGGCTCACCGCCACGACCGGGCGTTATTATCGACTCCCGACCGAAATCGAATGGGAATACGCCTGCCGTTGCGGCACCGACACCGACTTCGAATTCGGCGACGAAAGCGCGATCGACGATTACGCTTGGCACCTCGGCAACAGCCCGGACGGCTACAGCGCGGTCATGCAGAAAAAACCGAACGCCTGGGGCCTCTACGACATGCACGGCAACGTTTGCGAATGGGTCATGGACCAATACGACAAAGGCGCGTATAAAAAATTCGCCGGCGGCAAAGTCGACGCCCCGTTCGTGACGCCGAAAAAAGCGCTCTCCGTTTACGCGATGTTCGGCGAGATCGCCCGCGGCGGTTCCTGCGCTCACGAAGCGAAAGATTGCCGCAGCGCGAAACGCATCGTTTCCGCGAAAGACTGGAAAGCGCAAGACCCGATGTTCCCGCAATCGATCTGGTGGATGACGGAAGCGCCTTACGTCGGTTTCCGCGTCGTTCGCCCGTTGACCCCGCCGACCGCCGAAGAAGCCGCGCTCTTCGAACCGGATCCGAACGTTTGGGCGAAATACAAGGAACTCAACCCCCGCTGATTTCGACGTTTAACGCCGTTTAGCGAACGAGTTTGAAGCCCGTTTCCCGTTTCGTCGGGGAACGGGTTTTTTTGTCGCTCGAACCGACGTCGGGCGCGACCGGAAGCGGCTAAAAGAGAAAAAACGAGAGCGGCGGCGGAGGGGTCAGAATCCCATCGACTTCAAAAACGAATCGTCGTCGGCCGATAAAAGCTTTGACGACAAGACTTCCGCGTTGTTCGAAGCGTCGAGTTTCGACGCGCCCGGGAGCTTCGACGCGGCGTCGCTCGAAAGAAAAAGCCCTTCGACGTCGACTCCGAGATCGCCGTCGCCGAGGTTCGCAAACTCCGCGTCGCGCCGTCCGAAATCGAATGGTTGCGCGAATCCGTGCCGCGTCAAACATCGCTCCGTCGCGTCGACGACTTCGGCCGCCGTTTGAAAGCGGTCGTCCGGGTTTTTCGCCATCATTTTCGCGCAAATTTGAAGCAGATCGTTCCAGGCGTCGAGTCGTTCGGCGAAAACGCTCGTCGGTTCTTTGCGACGGTGCGCGAGGAGCCGCTCCGGAACCGAGCCGTCCGGGAAGGGCGGGCGCCCGACGAGGCAAAAATAGAGCGTCGCGCCGAGTCCGTAAACGTCCGCGCGGGCGTCGAGATTGTGGCTGTCGACCGTTTGCTCCGGCGCCAGGTAGTCCGCGGTGCCGAGAATCCGCTTTTCGCTTCCCGGCGTTACGGCGGTTCCGACGAAAAGCGCGAGTCCGAAGTCGATGATTTTCACCCGTTTGCGTTCGTCGACTAAAATATTTTCCGGCTTGACGTCGCGGTGAACGAGACCGCGCTCGTGAGCGTGCTGCAGCCCGAGCGCCGCTTGCCGGACGTACGACGCCGCGTCCTCGTAAGGCAACGCTTCGCCGCTTGCCGCCAGCTTTTCGACAAGTTGGCGCAGATTCAAGCTCTCGAAATACTCCATCGCGACGAAATGGACGCCGTCGCGCTCGTCGGCGCCGTAACCGCTTACGACGTAAGGAGAAGAGAGCGACGCAAGCGCCCGCGCCTCGCGGTGAAAACGCTTCAAATACTCGCCTTCAGCCTTCGTTTTCGGAAGGACTTTCACCGCTTCGCGACGCTTGGTGATATCGTGTTCGGCAAGGTAAACGGAGCTCATCCCGCCGGTTCCGAGACGGCCCAGGATTCGGTAGCGCCCGAGGCAAAAGCCTTTGTATTTGCGCTTTAGAAGTTGGCGAACGTGCCATTCGGTCAGCAGGCCGCGACGAACGAACTCCGAAGCGAGCCGCGCCGCGTCGTCGAAAGCGTTCGGAACGTCGCGACGAATCGCCGCCGTCGCGACGTCGATTTCGCCGGGCGAAAGAAGCGCGCTGCGTTTCAGGTAATCGATAAATTCGGCGGACGTTACGGGAGGCATTGCGAAAGGACGCGGCAAGGGGAAATAAGCGGACGGCGACGGTTAAAACGAATAAGGAAAACAACGCGTTGAGTCCGATTGGTGAAAATAGGAAAAACGCGTCGTTTAGACAACATTATAACCTGGCGTCGCGCTTTTTCAAGAGCGAAAACCCTTTCGCGCTCCCGTGTTCGCGGTATTTTAAAGGGAATGAAACGATTTTTCCGGTTTTAACGAACAAAATTCGCGATTTGCGAGCCGACGGAACTAAACGGCGTCGACAAGACCGCGTTCGCGAAGCCAACGGACGCCGTCTTCGGTCGTCGCAAACTCGCCGTCAAGTTGCGCTTCGAACGCCTGCCGGAGCGTTTCGCCCATCGTCGGGCCCGGTTGGACGCCGAGCGGGAGCAGGTCGCGGCCTTGAACGAGCGGCGACGGGCCGGAATCGTCGACGTCCAAACGGGCGGCGAGATCGAGCCAAACGTCGGCTTTAAAGCGGATTTCGCGTTGCGATCCGGCGTTGTTTTCGAACGGCGCAACCCCTTGCGCCGTCGCGAGTTCCGCTTGCGACGGCGCGGCGTAAGCGGAACTCGTTTCGTGTCGCGACGGCGCAAGGCAACCGAGGGCGTCCGAACGGCAAAGGAGCGCCCAAAGGCGAATGTTCGCCGGTTCGAGCCGGTTCGAAAGTCGTCGAACGGAGCGCAACGTGGGCGGCGTGTTGGTCGCCATGTGCTCGACGACCAGCTTTTCGACCGTTTCGATCAACTTAAGCGGAGCGCGCATTCGTTCCAAAAACGTTCGGGCGAGGGCGGCGCCGACTTGGGCGTGGCCCGGGGAACGGACGACGCCGTTTTCGTCGACGATCGAAACGCTCGGTTTGCCGAAGTCGTGCGTCAGCGCGGCGAAAGCGACGGCGGCGCGTTCGAGTTCGGAAAGCGCCGGACGACAATCGTTTGCGGCGCGGATCGCTTCGCGGCAAACCGCTTTCGTATGCGTCCAAACGTCGCCTTCCGGGTGCCATTCCGGATTTTGCGCGCAACCGACGAGCGCCTCCAACTCGGGAAAAGCGGCGATCCACCCGGTTTCGCGGAGCGTTTCGAGGCCCAATTCGGGATAAACGCTTCTAAGCGCCCATTTTTGCCATTCTTCGTAAATTCGCTCCGGGGAAAGCGTCGGAAATTCCGAAAAAACTTCGCGACAATATTCGATCGTTCGCGGTTCCATGCGGAAACCGAAACGGCCGGCGAACTGCATTCCCCGCAACACGCGGAGCGGGTCGTCTTTGAACGCGGGGCCGGGCGCTCGAAGGACGCCGCGTTTCAGGTCGCCGACGCCGTCGAACGGGTCGCAAAGCGAGCCGTCGCGCCGCATTCCGATCGCGTTGATCGTGAAATCGCGGCGTCCGAACGCTTCCCGCGGCGTTATGTCGGGGGTTGTTTCGACCGAAAAACCCTTGTGCCCGACGCCGTTTTTCGACTCGCGCCGCGGCAGGGCGACGTCGACGTCGCAGCCGACTTTCATGACGCCGAACGACTGGCCGACGATATCGACTTGAAACGACGGCGCCAAAATATCGCGGATCTGCGAGTAACTCAGGCCGTAAACTTCGACGTCGGCGTCTTTAGATTCGACGCCGAGAAACGAGTCTCGAACGAACCCGCCGACGATAAGGACGTCCGACGCGCCGCCGGCTTCGAGAAGTTCGATGATTTTAAGGACTTTTTTCGGTATCGAGGGCGTTATGCGCATGGCGATTTTTCCTCCGCGAGGTTGAATTAAAGTACGATTGGCGTACGAGAACGCCGCCTTTTTTTCAATTATATACGGGTGCGGCGTTTGGGCAAGGGGCGGCGCGATTTTGAAAAACGTTCGTCGAGAAGTCGGCGGCGCGGCGTCGCGGTGAACTGGTCGGTAAAACGTCGATCGGGAAGGAAAAACGGGCGAAAGCGGAGGCGAACGGCGGCGAAAACGAATTTTTTTGACCTTTTTTCAAGAAATCGTCGGATTTTTCGCAAAAAAACTTGCAATTGCGTTCCGCTTCCGGTATCCTGAAGGAAAGCGCGAGCGGCGCGGCGCGAGACGACGATTTTGTCGTCGACGTCGTTTGGATCGAAGCGGCGGCGCGGGACGGCGACCGGACGCTTCTTTGATTTTTTGAAAACCATTTGAAATGTCGAACGGGGACGCGTCGCGACGCTTGCGAATCCGTTTTTATTGGAGTTTTTTGATTATTTGATTGTCGAACGGCAACGCGAAAGCCGAGCTTTTTTAACCGAAGTTGCGAAAGGAACCGCGAATGAAAACGTTGAACGTGTGCATGTTGGGAACCGGGTTTATGGGGCGCGCGCACTCGAACGCCTTCAACCAGGTCGGGCATTTTTTCGATTTGCCTTATAAGCCGGTTTTGAAGGTTTGTTGCGGACGCGACCGGGAAAAGCTCGAAAAATTCCGAAAAACCTGGGGTTACGAAGACGTTGAAACCGATTGGCGCAAGGCGATCGAGCGCGACGACGTCGATTTGATCGACGTGGCGTCGCCGAATTTCCTTCACAAGGATCAGGTGATCGCCGCCGCTAAAGCCGGAAAAACGGTTATTTGCGAAAAACCGCTCGCGATGAATTACGCCGAGGCGGTCGAGATGGCCGAAGCGGTCGAAAAGGCCGGCGTCGCGTCGATGGTTTCGTTTTGTTATCGGCGCAACCCGTCGATCGCGCTTTTTAAGCGGCTGGTCGACGAAGGACGCGTCGGGCGAGCGTTCCATTATCGAGCCGCGTACAATCAGGATTACACGATCAGCCAAAAGGTGCCGGTCGGCGGCGCGTCCCTTTGGCGGCTCGACGCGAACATCGCCGGGAGCGGCGTTACCGGGGACTTGCTCGCGCACTCGATCGACTGCGCCGAGTGGATCAACGGCCCGATCAAGAAGGTTTGCGCGCATACCGAGATCTTTATCAAGGAACGCGTCAACGCCGTAACCGGCGAGAAAACGCCGATTACGATCGACGACGCTTGCATGTTCCTCGCGATCTTTGAAAACGGGGCGACGGGAACGTTCGAAAGTTCGCGGTACGCTCGCGGGCGCAAAAACTTCAATACGATGGAGATTAACGGCGAAAACGGCGCGTGTTATTTCAACCTCGAGGAACCGGAATACCTGCAATTTTTCCGATACGCCGATCCCGAGACCGGGCGCAAAGTCGAGGATCATCTGACCGGTTGGCAAAAAATTCTCGTTACAAATTCCGAACATCCGTACATGGATCGATATTGGGTTCCGGGAACCGTTATCGGTTACGAACACTACTTTATCAATCAGACGGCCGATTTCCTTTTGCAACTCGCCGGAGAAACGCCGGTCGCGCCGGTTCCGTCGATCCGCGACGCGGTTCGGACGCAAAAAGTGTGCGACGCCGTGTTGCAAAGCGCCCGGGAAGAACGCTGGGTCGAAATTTGAGTCGAGACGCCGAAGCGTCGAACGGAAGCGCGGGACGACGTCGCGAACTTGCCGCTTTTCCTTGACGGGAAGCGCGTTCGCGGCGGCGAACGGTTGCGTTTTGCCTATTTTGCGGGGGAAAACGCCGATTTTTCGGAATATTCCGGCGGCGAAAGGCCGCGCTTTCGTTTTTTTATCGCGATTTTCGCCCAATTTTCGGCGAAAGAACGTATAATGATAACGAAGCGGCGCGGTCGCGCTTGTTTGAGAGGGACGATTTTAACGTTTTTGCGGAAAATGCGAGCTGAAACGCGCCGCGTCGACGGCTCGCGACGTCGAAGCGGGAAGGGCGACGAGAATGGGGATTCGTTTTTATTGTCCGAACGGGCATAAATTGAACGTAAAATCGGAATTGGCGGGAAAAATCGGCGTTTGTCCGAAGTGTCAAGCGCGGATGGCGATTCCGTGGGAGAGCGTTCGCGAATCGTCGCGTCGGCGTCCGACGTCGGAGACGGAAACGGCGGAAACGGCGGAGAAAACGCCGGAAGCGACGGAAAAAATGGAGCAAACGTCGGAAACGTCGGCGAAAACGGCTCGGGGGACGGACGCTTCGGACGTCGCCGCGGCGGAGGATCGCGCGGCGTCGCGACAGCCGACCGACGAGGCGGCGACGGAACGGTTTTTCGGCGGAGCCCGCGCCGAAGCGGCGCTCGGCGACGTGTTGCGGCGGGCCGTCGACGGGCGTTCGGCGGAACGTTTCGACGACTTGAGCGAACCGTTGCGGGACGCCCGGCTTTTGTGGTACGTGCGAACGCTCGACAATCAGCAGTACGGGCCGGCGACGGGCGACGTTTTGCGAACTTGGATCAACGAGCGGCGGATCAGCCCGAAAACCCTGGTTTGGCGGGAAGATTGGGCCGCTTGGCAGGAGGCGGGGAACGTCTTTCCGGAGTTGGAGCGCGTTTTTGTCGGGCCCGACGGCGCGACGATCGATCTCGACGGCGGGTCGGCGGCGTCCGCTTTCGCAAGTTTGGCCGAGGCGGCGCAAAATTCGGACGCCGCGCGGCGCTTCGTTTCGAACGGCGAGACCCGGGCGTTGCGTCGGCGCAAACGGGCGACGAAAACGTTCGTCGCGATCGCCGGGTTGATCGCCGCGATCGTCGCTCTTCTCGGCGCGTTAATTTATATTTTGACGCAAAAATAACGTTGGAACGGCGACCGTCGGAGCCGGAGTCCGGCGAACGTTTTTGGACGCCCCCGCTTGCCAAAAAGAAAAAGGGCGCTACAATGAGGGAAGCGGCGTCGTGGAAGCGACGGCGCGCTTCGCGGGTATGGTGGAACTGGCAGACACGTCGGATTTAGGTTCCGATGCGCTTCGCGCGTGGAGGTTCGAGTCCTCTTACCCGCACCTTCTTTTTACTTGTTAAGTCGCCTGTTTTGAGGCGGTTGGGCGAAACGTCGACGACGGCGGAAATCGGCGGATAAAGGGGCGGCGGACGTCGCGACGGGGCGTTCGAGACGCGTTCGGCGGCTTTTTTTCGAGGTCGGCGCGTTCGAGCGGCGCGGCGCGGTTGGACGGCGAACGATGAAGACGGCGAACGAGACGGTTCGAAAAGCGAGTCGCGCCGTGCGGATTTGGTTGCGAAACGAAGTTCGCGGCTGGCGCGTTTGGGAAGTCGCCTGGTTGGCGGCGTGTTGCGCGGCGATTTTTGGGCTTTCGCTTTATTGGAACGAAGGGCCGCTTGGCGTCATTTCGGCGGTTTGCGGCGTCGCTTACGTTGTTTTGGCCGGCAAGGGGAAGACGAGCGCGTTCGTTTTCGGCGTCGTCAACGTCCTGGCGTATTCTTATATCTCCTTTAAAGCGCGGTATTTCGGCGAGGTAACGCTGAATCTCGGATATTATTTGCCGACGCAGATCCTCGGATTTTACTGCTGGAATCGCGAAATGAACGTCGAAACCGGCGAAACCCGCAAGCGCCGCGCGAGCCGGAAGGAGGTCGCGTTCGGCGTCGTTGCGATCGGCGTCGGAACCGCGATTTACGGCGAATTGTTGCGGAGGATCGGCGGCGCCGCGCCCTTTGTCGACGCGTTGACGACCGTCGCTTCCGTCGTCGCGATGTTGGCGACGATCCGCAGGTTCGTGGAGCAGTGGTCGATCTGGTTGACGGTGAATACCGTAACGGTTTTTATGTGGATCCGCGCTTTTGTCGGCGGCGAGGAAAACGCCGGAACGACGCTCGTTATGTGGACGCTTTATTGGGCGAACGCCGTCGCTATGTGGGTAAAATGGGAGGTTGAGTTAAGACGCGACGAAAATAAGGGCGCGCTTTCTTGAATTGCGAGCGTGAAAATTTTGCGTATTTTCGCTAATTTGCTGGGCTCGTGTTAAAAAATAACGGCGAAACGCGCCGGCGGCGTCGACGGTTGGCGTCGCGAAATTCAAGAAAGGGTGAAAACGTGAGAAATCGGTTTAAAAATTTGGAGATCGGCGCCGTTTTTCGGTTGGCCGACGAAGCGTCGTATTTGGAAGGCGAAACGACGTGTCGAACGTTGGCGGCGAACGCCGGGGCGCGTCTGTCGATCCTTGCAATCGAACGGGGCGAGTCGCTTGAAACGGACGTCGTCGAGGCGGACGCGCTGGCGGTTTGCTTGGAGGGCGTCGGGCGGATAACGGTCGACGGCGTCGAGCATAAACTCGAGGCGGGGGAAGCGCTTGCGATTCCGGCCGGAACGCCGCGTTCGATCGGGGCGCGCGAACGCACTAAAATCCTTTTGATCGATATATTTTAACGCCGCGTCGGAGAAAACGGCGAAAAAAGCGCCGCGTTCTTTCGAGACGCGGCGCTTTTTTGAGCCGTTGAAGCGTTAAAATAGGGAAAACGCGTCAAATTTGCGGAATTTTGCGGTACTTCGAACGGCGATTTTCGACGCGGCTCGGGTCTTCGGCGCGCAACATTTCCTCGTAAGCGGAGAAGTCGCCTTCGAACCAGCGCGTTTTGCCGTTTCCTTCGAACGCGAGAATGTGCGTGCAAATGCGGTCGAGGAAAAAGCGGTCGTGACTGACGACGAGCGCGCAACCCGGGAATTCGAGGATCGCCTGTTCGAGCACCCGCATCGTCCCGACGTCGAGGTCGTTCGTCGGTTCGTCGAGAAGGAGAAGGTTGCCGCCGCGTTTCAGGAGCTTCGCCAGGTGGACGCGGTTTCGTTCGCCGCCGGAGCAGACGCCGACGAGACGCTGTTGTTGGGAGCCGCGGAAATTGAAGCGGCTGACGTAAGCGCGGCTGTTCATCTCGATCGGGCCGAGTTCGACGCGGTCGCGGCCGTCGGTGATTTCCTCGAAGACGGTGTTTTCCGGGTTCAACGCGTCGCGGTGCTGGTCGACGTAAGCGAGCTGAACCGTTTCGCCGAGCTCGATTTTTCCGGCGTCCGGCGTTTCGTCGCCGACGATCATGCGGAAAAGGGTCGATTTGCCGACGCCGTTCGGGCCGACGATTCCGACGACCGCGCCGCGGGGAACGATGAACGAAACGTCGTCGAGAAGCGTCGTTTTAACGCCGCCGATTTCGTAGCTTTTCGAGAGGCCGTCGACGACGAGAACCTTTTCGCCGAGGCGCGGGCCCGGGGCGATCTGGATGATCGCGTCGCTTTTGTCGTCGAGTTTTTGCTCGGCGGCGAGTTTTTCGTAGGAGTTGACGCGCGCCTGATTCTTTTGAAGGCGGCCTTTGTGCGCCGTTTGGATCCACTCGAGTTCGCGCTTGAGCGTCTTTTGCCGTTGCGATTCCTGTTTTTCGGCGACGCGGAGAAGCTCCGCTTTTTGCGCCAGCCAGGACGAGTAGTTGCCTTCGAACGGGAGACCGCGCGAATTGTCGATTTCGAGGATCCACTTCGTGATGTTGTCGAGGAAGTAGCGGTCGTGCGTAACGACGATGACCGTGCCGCGATAGTCGCGGAGCGCGCCTTCGAGCCAATGAACCGTTTCGGCGTCGAGGTGGTTCGTCGGTTCGTCGAGGAGAAGGAGGTCGGGTTGTTCGAGGAGCGCCTGGCAAAGGGCGACGCGACGGCGCTCGCCGCCGGAGAGTTGACGAACGATCGCGTCGTCCGGCGGAAGGACGAGGGCGTCGGCGGCGACGTCGATTTTGCGGTCGAGTTCCCAACCGTCGACGGCGTCGATCGCTTCTTGGAGCGCGCCCATTTCCTCCATCAGTTTGTCGAAATTGTCCGCCTGGTCGGGATCGCCCATCAGGATCGAAATTTCGTTGAAGCGGTCGATCTTCGCCTGGATCGGCGCGACGGCTTTCGCGACGTTTTCGCGGACGGTGGCGTCGAGGTCGAGCTCCGGCTCCTGGGCGACGTATTTGCAGGTCATGCCCTTGACGAACTTGACTTCGCCGTCGATATCCTTGTCGATTTGCGCCATAATTTTCAAAAGCGTCGACTTCCCGGCGCCGTTTTCGCCGACGACGCCGATTTTCGCGCCGTAATAGAAGGAGAGGCTGATGTTTTGGAGGATCGTTTTGTCTCCGAATCGCTTGGAAACGCGATTCATTTCAAAGATAAAATGCGGCGCCATCGTCGGGTTCCGTTCGTGATTTCAGGGGTGAGCGAAGCAAGGTCGAGGGCGCGTCGGCGTTTCGAGGCGAAAACGAACCGAGCGCGAACGCTAGCCGGATAACGTCGCGTCGCGATTACCCAGCGCCCTCATTATACTTGATTTTGGCGAGCGTCCAAGAGGGGAGCGCGGTTTTTCTTTGGGATCGGCGGCGAGCGAGGGGGAAAAACGCCGGCGTTTGAATTGTTTGAAAAATGTGGATAAAATCGAAGCGGAACGCGGCGACGGTTAAAACGGGGCGGCGACGGCGGGCGTCGTTTGAAAATAATGAAAAACGAGCGATTTTCTTTGGACGGCGGGCGATTTTTCCGCGTCGAGACGGGGCGCCGCGTTGACGAACGGCGCGTTTCGTATATAATGGGAAGAAACGGCGTTCGGCGGTTTTTCCGCGTCGACGAACGGTCGTTTTCATTTTCTCGAAAATTTTCGCCCGAAACGACGGAAGGACGACCCGATGAATTACTCCGAAAGCAAAGCGGCGGCTTTTTTGCAAGATTACGCGCGGCAGGTCGCGACCGATCTTATGCGCACCAACTTTGAAACGTTGGCGAAGATCGCCGGGTTGATCTTGGCGACGAAGAAGAGCGGGAAGCGCGTTTACACGGCGGGGAACGGCGGAAGCGCGGCGACGGCGTCGCACATGTGCAACGATCTTGCGAAGGGCGCCCGCGTTCTCGGTCGGGAGGGGTTCCGCGCCGTCTGTCTGAACGACTCGACGCCGGTCGTAACTTGTTTGGCGAACGACTTTGCGTACGAGGATATTTACTCGATTCAGCTGCGAACGTTCGCCGATCCGGGCGATTTGCTGATCGTTTTCAGCGGAAGCGGGAACTCGCCGAACATCGTGAAAGGGCTCCAAACCGCGAGGGAAATGGGGCTGACGACGATCGGTTTCGGCGGGCGCGACGGCGGAAAAATGAAGGCGTTTTGCGACGAAATCCTTATCGCGCCGACCGATTCGATGGAACAGCTCGAAGACATGCACATGCTGTACGAGCACGCGATCGTGTCGTTGATGCAGCGGGTCGCGCCGTTGAATTTCGACGTCGAGGTCTTGCGTTATCGCAAGGCGGGAACGAAGATTAAGGCGGCGTTTTTCGACTTCGACGGAACGGTCGCGACGTTGCGGCAAGGTTGGCAGGACGCGGTTACGGCGGAGGCTTGCGCGACGTTGGCGGAGATACCCGGCGTCTCGGCGGAGGAAGTCGAACCGATTGTGCGGGCGTACGTCGAGAAGGAGACCGGGCGGCCGATGATCGCGCTCGGGGAACGCCTGGTCGAAGAGGCGTTGAAACGGGGCGGAACGCCGAAAGCGCCGATCGTTTATAAAGAGGAGTACGACGTCGCGCTCGACCGTTTGGTCGCGGCGAAGTTCGCGGGGCTCGAATCCGGCGAAAAGACGGTCGACGACCTGGTTTTGCCGGGGTTGATCCGCTTCCTGGAACTTTTGAAAGCGAACGGCGTCGCGCTCTGCCTGGCGAGCGGAACCGACGAAAAACGCTTGACTTCCGAATGCGAGCGGCTCGGGCTGACGAAGTATTTCGATCAGGGAATCTTCGGCGCCCGCGAGGACGGAACCCCTTGCGAAAAGAACGACGTGTTGGCGGCGTTGCTTGAAAGAAACGGCTGGAGCGGCGACGAGTTGGTCGGGTTCGGCGACGGCGGCTTCGATATGGCCGCCGTGAAGGCGGTCGGCGGGTACGCGGTCGGCGTCGCGTCGAACGAAGCGGAGCGGATCGGCGTCGACGAGCGCAAGCGCGGGTTCCTCCGAGACGCCGGGGCCGACGCGATCGTTCCGAATTTCGAGTATCCGGAAAGACTTTGGGCGTTTTTGAATCGCTGAACGGCGAAAAACAAACGTTGCGGTCGTTAAAATCGTTGCGAACGGAACCGGACGCGTCGCGGACGAAGCGGCGGGACGGCGGAGTTTAACGGTTTTAACGATCGCGGCCGCTTGATCGAAGGCGCGGCGTCTTGCGGACGTCGCGCCATTTTTGTCGCTGAGTTTTGAAAAGCGACGCGAAATTTATCGGCCGCGCGAAAACGCTTCACTCGGCGGAGTCGGGCGGCGCGACGACGCAAAACGGACGCATTTTGTCGAGCGTTTTTTCGCCGATTCCCTTGACGCCGAGAAGGTCGTCGACTTTGCGGAAGCCGCCGAGTTCTTCGCGGCGTTCGATAATTCGCTCCGCGAGTTTTTCGCCGACGCGCGGCAGGTTCGTCAGTTCCGCTTTCGACGCGGAATTTAACTCGACGACGAAGACGAGCGTTTCGGCGTCGGGGCGGCGGACGTCGGCGTTAGAACCGGTTTTATCGTTAGAATCGGCGGCTTCCGCGGCGGTTCGGACGCTTGTTTCGACGATTTCGCGACGACGGGCGGCGGCGAGCGTCGCTTTTTCGACTTCGGCGGCGACCGCGTCGGCCAACGCGAGCGGCGTCGGATCGAACGCGGCGTTCGGCGACGAAGGCGCGTCGGGCGGCGAGTCGAACCGGCGTTTCGCGTCGCCGTCGAAGAACGTCGCGAGGGCGGCGACGACGGAAACGAGCGCGGCGACAGCGGCGACGAATCGCGCCCGTCGGGCGTCCGCTTCCCGAATCGCCGTTTCGCGGTCGAGCGGGAGCGCCGAAATCGCCGCGCGGGTTTTTCGAGCGCCGACGCTTTTGGCCGAAGTTGCAGGATCGTTAAAATCGGCCGAACCGTCCGCGTTCGCCGAAGTTGCGGGATCGTTAAAATCGGTCGAACCGTTGGAAACGGAGCGCTCGAACGGCGACGAGGGCTCCGACCGCGCGGATTTTGACGGTTTTAACGGCGGGTTCGCGGACGATTTTTCGCCCGACGGTTTCGGGACGCGCTCATTCGACCAACGCGGCGGCGGCGTCTTCGGGGGAAACGTCGCGAAGTCGGACGCATTCGCCGAGCCCGGTCGGGAGAACGAAACTCAACTTGCCGAACTCCGCTTTTTTGTCGGTTCGCATCAAGTCGACGAGCCGCTCGACCGACGTTTCCGGCGCGTCGCCGATCCGCCGCCCGACGACGGCGAGCGACGTCGGAAGTCCAAGCCGTTCAAAGAGTTCCGTTTGTCGCGCGATCCAGGCGCCGTCGATCGCGGAGAAACGAGGATCGCCGTTTTGCGCGAGTCTTCGCGCCAAACGGGCGGCGGCGAGCGAGCCGATCGAAACGCCGTCGCCGTGCGCGAGTTCGCCGTATCCGAGCGCCGATTCGAACGCGTGCCCGAACGTGTGCCCGTAATTCAAGAGCGCTCTGCGCCCGGTCGTTTCAAATTCGTCTTCGGAAACGACGCGCGCCTTAATTTCGCAACATTTCGCGACGACGGCGCCGAGCGTTTCGGGGTTGCGAGCGACGATCTTTTCGGCGTCGCGCTCCAAAAAGGCGAAAAAATCGGCGTCGAGCGACGCGCCGTATTTGACGACTTCGCCGAGCCCGGCGCGGTATTGTTCGACCGGAAGCGTCGTCAAAACGTTGGGGTCGATCAGGACGCCGCTCGGTTGCCAAAAGGCGCCGACCATATTCTTGCCGCCGGGCAAGTCGATCGCCGTTTTGCCGCCGACGGAGGAATCGACTTGCGCCAAGAGCGTCGTCGGGATTTGGAAGAAGCGGACGCCTCGAACGTAAGTCGCCGCGACAAAACCGGTTAAGTCGCCGACGACCCCGCCGCCGAGCGCGACCGCGACCGCGCGCCGGTCGGCCCCGACTTCGAGAAAACGTTCCCAAAGGGAGTACGCCGTTTCGATTGACTTGCTTTCTTCGCCCGCCGGAACGACGACGACGTCGAGATCGAGCCCGCGATCGACGATCGCCGCCGCGACAGTTTCGGCGTAAAGGGCGTCGACGTTTTCGTCGGTAACGAGCAGGACGCGGGAAACGTCGCCCAACGACGCCAACGCGACGCCGGAACGCTCCAGCGCGCCCTCTTTAATTTGAATGTCGTAACTTCTTTCGCTTAATTCAACGGGAATCGTGATCATCTTTGCCGTCGGCGCTCCGCCGCGAGAGGGTTTGATTTTCTGAACGCCGGAACGAAATTGCGCTTTTGGAGCGATAATCGAATTGCGGCGCGTTTTTGGTAATTCGAACGGGTTGCGACCGTTCGGAAACGCGGCGACGTTGCGAAAAATATTCGCGTCGCGTTGTTTGATTTTTGGCGCCGATTTTGGCGTTTTCCGCCGTCTCGGCGACCTTGTCCGTTTATTATAACGGCGGCGCGACGCTTCGCAAGGGCGGCGAAGGGCGGCGGCGTCGTTTTCGGCGATTTTCCGTTTTTTTCGAGTTTTAGGCGACGAACGCTTGAATCGCCGATTCGGTTCCGATATAATCGGCGAGGCGGTTTCGCTCCGGGCGCTCGGCGTTCGGAGAAACGGCGTGAAAAACAGCGTGAAAAACAGCGTGAAAAAACGGCGAAACGGTGAAATGCAAAGGAGGCGCAAAGTGCGTGGAGTTCAACGATTAAAACGAGGGGCGATCGCGTTGGGGATCGGAGCGGCGCTCGGATTTGGAGCGCTTGGAACGACGGCGGTTTGGAGCGCCGACGCTTCCCCGGAAATTCGCGCGATTTCGGGGCGGCTTTGTCGCGACGGCGGGGGCGAATGGTCGAGCGCGTTCGAGCTTTTCGTCGAAAACGCGACCGAACGGGATTGGTCGGAGCGGGCGATCGAGATTCCGATTCTCGGGACGCCGGAGAAACCGGTCGACGGCGCCGCGCCGCTCGTCGGGGAACGGGTGGAGTCGGTTCGCTTTTGCGATTCGGACGGCGTCGAGTTCGTTTTCAATATTATTAATAAGGACGGCGAAACGGTCGAGCGCGGAGAGATCGGCGCCGGAGCCGCGTTGACGATTCCGGCGACCGTTCCGGCGGGCGAGACGGCGCGTTATCTCGTTTTTTTCGGGAACGACCGCGCGACGGCGCATCCGGATCAATATTCGCAAGTTCGGCGCCGACTTTCGAATCCCGATTTTGAAGCGGGGGACGGCGACGTTCCGCGCGGTTGGCGATTCGACGCCGCCGACGCGGAGCGAGCGATGCGTTGGGTTGACGAAAACCCGTTTTCGGGACGAAAATGCGTCCGTTGCGACGTCGTCGACGGGGCGAAACCGTCTTGGATCGCCGCTCGGCAAACGGAAGTCGCCGTCGAACCGGGGCGCAAGTACCGCTTTACCGGACGAGTTCGCGGCGAAAACGTTCGCGGAACGGTCGGCTGGTATCTGCATTTCGGGAACAAAAAAAACTCGATGATCTCGGCGCCGCTGCTCGGTTTTGACGATAAAAGCGATTTTGACTGGACGGAGCTTTCGGAGGTTTACGTCGTTCCCGCCGACGCGGATCGGCTCGAATTCGGGACGGTTTTGCGCGGAACCGGAACCGCTTGGTTCGACGCGGTTGAAATCGAGTTGATCGAGGAACCCGCCGCCGACTCGGCGAAAACCGCCCCGCCGTTCCGCGTCGGGGAGACGTTCGCGATTCCGGCGACTCCGACCGTTTATCCGAGCGCCGACCCGAACGCGACGCGGGGCGCGGAGCGATTTGAACCGGCGCGGCTTGGAATCGCCCTTGAAAAATCGTTAAAATTGGAAAATTCCGAAAAAACGCAAGATTCGGAACGGTCGGCGAGTTCGGAAATTCCGCAATATTCCGGCGATCGTTGCGTTCTTATCCGCGTCGCGACGCCGTCGGCGGACGGGCGGCGGCTGATTCGGCTCGACTTGGCGGCGATCGAAACGCGTTGGGGACGAACGCTTGAAGCGGATGATTTCGTTATTCTCGACTTAAACGGTCGAGAAACGCCGCTCAACTTTTTCGACGGTTCCGTCTTTTTCGAAGCGAACGTCGTCGGCGGGGCGCGGAACGTCTTCGCCGTCGTTGAGAAAACCGGCAAAACTGATAAAAGGGGAAGGTTCAGTAAAAACGGCAAAAACGCCGCCGCGCGCCGCTCGAGTCAAGGGGCGAATCTTGCGAATCAGGCGTTCCCCGGAACGACGCTTCAAACGGCGAATCCGGCCGATGTTGCGGAAAATAACGAAAATTCCGCTGGAAAAACCGGCAAAACCGGCAAAGTCGCCGCCGTTTTGACCCTTCCGGCGTTCCTTGCGGAGAATAATATCGTCGCGGACGGCGATTTTGAGGCGTTCGACGTCGCGACGACGCTTCCGTCGGGCAAGTCCGATTGGTCGCGGGACGCCGCCGAACCGGGCGTTTCGTATAAAGTCGTCGAGCCGGGCGTCGACGCGCTTGGGAAAAAAGCGTTGGAAATTTCGGTCGACGAAACGGCGAAAATGCGTTGGCGCGGTTGGCGGCGGCGGGTCGCGGTCGAGCCGAACCGGAGTTATTTGCTCGGATACGTCGTCGCGACCGATTCGGCGACGGGGTCGTACGACCTGCACGTTCACTCGAGACGCGCCGACATGACGCTTGTCGACGGCGGTATGGCGGCGCTCGGGAAGTCGGTTGGCGGCAAAACCGATTGGAGCCTTAAAACCGGCGCGATCCGAACGGCGAACGACTGCGCGTTTCTCGAACTGCATTTGACGAGCCAAAATCGGGGAACGGCGCGGTACGACTCCGTTTTCGTCGTGCCGGTCGAGAACGCCGAGCCGTTCGCGTTCTGCGGCGGGCGAACCGGCGTCTTCGACGTTCCGGCGGTCGTTAAAGTTTTCCCGGACACGACGTTCGCGGCGGACGAAAAGCCGGTCGGCGCGAAAGATCCGGCGTTTTGCGCGCTTGCGCTCGACGAAGAGGAGACGATTCAGCTGGCGATTCGTTCGGCGAAGGACGAGCGGCTCGAAATCGTCGCGGCGGCGCCGACGTTGAAAACGGCGGACGGGCGAACGGTCGCGCTTGCGGCTCCTGAAGTCTTTGCCGTTTCTAACGTTATTGTCGATTATCCGAGTTCGTATTATCAGGAAACCGGGCTCGAAACGAAGCGCAAGTTCCCGACCGCGTCGCCGCAATCGGACGGTTGGGTCGGATTTTGGCCCGATCCGTTGATCCCCGTCGCCGCAAAATCGGAAAAAACGGCAAAATCGGAAACGTCGGACGCCGAGCTTGCCGCCGGACTCGCCGAATTTGACCGGCGTCACGCCGCGTCGGAAAACGATTCGCTCGTCGTCGACGCGTTGGCGAGAGTCGGCGCGGCGCCGGTCGACGCGTTTTCGACTCGGGCGATTTGGCTCCGCTTCCGAACGACGCCGGAAACCGTCCCGGGCGTTTACGTCGGCGAGTTGATCTTGCGCGACGTCGGCGCAAAATCGGCAAAATCGGCAAAATCGGCGCGAAACGCCGCGTCGCCGGTCGATTTTGACGCGTTAAAATCGATAAATTCGACAAAAACAGCGCAAGACGAAACGACGCGCGTCGTTCCGTACCGCGTCGAGGTTTTGCCGTTCGAGGCGCCGGAGACGGACGTTTCGGCGATTTACGACGCCCGGATTTCCGCCGATTTTTACGGCGAGGGGACGCGTTCCGCTAAATTGGAGAAAATAGGCGAAAAACTCCTTGAGCGGAAGTTGTCGCCGGACGGGCCGACCGTCGCGCCGAAATTCTCGTACGATAAAGAAACGGGCGTCGCGTCCGCCGATTGGGCCGAATACGACCGCGTAACGGGCCGCTTTTTCGACGAACTTGGCGCGAAAGCCGGGTATTTTCCGAACGATTTCTATCTTTTCGGTTGGGGAATGCCGCCGAAGGAGATCGACGGCGAAAAGCCTTACGAGGGCGAATATCCGTACGAGAACGTCGATCGCGGAGTTTTGCGTCCCGAATATAAAAAAGCGTACCAAGCGAAGCTGCGCCTTTATTGGGAACACGTCAAGAGCAAAGGCTGGGACGATAATCTTGTTTTGTACGTTTCGGACGAGCCGTTTTACTCGAAACCAGAGATTATCGCGCAAATGAAGGCTATTTGCGACATGATTCACGAGGTTGATCCGAAAATCCCGGTTTATTGCAGCACGTGGGTTTTCGTGCCGGAATGGCTCGGGTATCTTGACGTTTGGGGCGTCGGCCATTACGGGCTTGTCGGCGAGGCGGAGTTGGCGAAAATTCGCGCCGCCGGGGGCCGAATTTGGTGGACGACCGACGGGCAAATGTGTCTGGACGCGCCGTACAACGCCGTCGAGCGGCTGTTGCCGTATACTTGCGTCGCTCGCGGCGCCGAGGCGTACGAGTTCTGGGGCGCGACCTGGCATACCTGCAACCCGTTTGATTCCGCGTCGCATCTCTATATTTCGCAATCGGATCAGCCGGGCGTTCGGTATTACGTGCGTTATCCGAACGGCGACGGATATATCTTCTATCCGGGCGATCCGCTTGGGCGACCGGGCGAAATTCTTGATTCGATTCGTTCGGAGCAGGCGCGACGCGGCGTCGAGGACGCGGGCTGGCTCGTCGGGTTGCGGGACGCGATCGCGACGAAGACGAAGCCGGGTTCGGCGGAGCGGGCCGAGGCGCGGGCGGTTCTCGACCGGGCGTTGAATTATCTGCCGTTGCAATGCGGTTGCGGGCGGTTCGCGACGCGGTACATGAGCGATCCGGCGGAGTTCGAGGCGATTCGGCTGGAACTTGGGCGCAAATTGGCCGAGTTGACGGCGGCGCCTTGATCGCTTGGAAGGGCCGGGCCGCTCGACGTCGGGAGACGCGGGCGGCTTCGGCGCGAAAACGTTGTTAAAATAGCAAAAATAGCGAAAAGACGGCGGCGTCGTCCGGCGTTTGCGAATGGTCGCGAACGTCGAGGCGGCGTTTTTTTGTTGGTGAAAATGGGAAAGGAGCGCGGATTAGGGAAAGCGAAAAGACGTAAGATTTTAACGAAAAAACGCGTCGCAACGGTTTTTTGGGGTTGAATCGACCGCGGGTTCGACGGTATAATCGCCGAGATTTCCGACTTGCGCGGAAAAATGACGACAAACGAAGGCGAACGCCGGTTCGTTCGGCAAAAAACGTGTTAAATTGAGTGAAATGCGTAAAATAAAAGGATTAAAACGAGGCGCGGCGCGGCGGGCGGTCGTCGCGAGCGTCGTCTTGGCGGCGAGCGTCGGGACGTTCGAGCGAAGCGCGATCGGCGGCGAGGGCGGCGGTTTTTTGCCCCGTCTCGGTTCGAGCGCCGTCGGAGATAACGAGCGCGCCGGAAACGCCGGTTTTGCGGGTTTTGCGACTAATTTTAACGACGGAGAAAGCGCAAACGGCGGCGTTTCGGACGGACGGGTTGAATCGGCGGGTTTTGTCGATTTTGCGGGGAATTCCGACGTCGCGGGGAGCGGCGGCGCGGCGTCCGGGCGCGCTCGGCTCGTCGCCTGGGATTCGAGCGGCGAAAAAACGAGCGACGCTTCGGGGACTTCGGGGACTTCGGGGACTTCGGGGACTTCGGGGACTTCGGGGACTTCGGG
>CAZIJJ010000031.1:0-1100 GCA_964539525.1 uncultured Planctomycetaceae bacterium
CGGTCTTTTTGCGGAAGACGCGGTTTCGGACGCTCCGGTCGTCGAGGAAACGGCGATTGCGGAAGACGTCGCCGTCGTTGATTTGGACGGTCTTTTTGCGGAAGACGCGGTTTCGGACGCTCCGGTCGTTGAAGAGACGGCGATTGCGGAAGATTCGGCGGTCGTCGAGGAACTGTCGGTTGCGGCGGACGACGCGGATTTGGACGGTCTTTTTGCGGAAGACGCGGTTTCGGACGCTCCGGTCGTTGAAGAGACGGCGATTGCGGAAGACGTCGCGGTTGTTGATTTGGACGCCCTTTTCGCAGAAGACGCGGTTTCGGACGCTCCGGCCGTTGAAGAAATGCCGATTGCGGAAGATTTGGCGGTTGTTGAAGAAAACCCGATTGCGGCGGACGACGCGGATTTGGACGGTCTTTTCGCTGAAGACGCGGTTTCGGACGCTCCGGTCGTTGAAGAGACGGCGGTTGCGGAAGACGTCGCCGTCGTTGATTTGGACGCCCTTTTCGCAGAAGACGCTGTTTCGGACGCCCCGGTCGTGGAGGAAACGGCGGCCGTTGGAGAAACGGCGATTGCGGAAGATTCGGCGGTCGTCGAGGAAACGGCGGTTGCGGAAGACGTCGCCGTCGTTGATTTGGACGGTCTTTTCGCTGAAGACGCGGTTTCGGACGCTCCGGCCGTTGAGGAAACGCCGGTTGTCGAGGAAACGGCGGTTGCGGAAGATTCGGCGGTCGTTGAGGAAACGGCGGTTGCGGAAGATTCGGCGATTGCGGAAGACGTCGCGGTTGTTGATTTGGACGGTCTTTTCGCCGAAGACGCGGTTTCGGACGCTCCGGTCGTTGAAGAGACGGCGATTGCGGAAGATTCGGCGGTCGTCGAGGAAACGGCGATTTGGAACGCGGCCCCGAGCGTTGAGGAAACGACGGTCGCGGACGCGGTCGTCGTCGATTCGACGGCGGAAACGAGCGCTTCGAACGCGGAGATCGTCGATTTGGACGCGCTCTTCGGCGAAAATTCGAGCGTCGACGATTCGGAAATCGACGCGTCGAAAGCGGCGACGGCCGCGCCGGTTTGGGAAGACGCGGTCGTCGATGAAACGGCGA
>CAZIJJ010000031.1:1200-8446 GCA_964539525.1 uncultured Planctomycetaceae bacterium
TTGCGGAGACGGCTCCGATCGTTGCGGAGACGGCGGTCGAAGAAACGTCGGTCGTCGATGAAACGGCGATTGCGGAGACGGCTCCGATCGTTGCGGAGACGGCGGTCGAAGAAACGTCGGTCGTTGAAGAAACGGCGATTGCGGAAGCGGCTCCGGTCGTTGCGGAAACGGCGGCTGAAGAAACGTTGGTCGCGGAAGAAACGTCGGTCGTTGAAGAAGCGGCTCCGGTCGTTGCGGAAACGGCGGTTGAAGAAACGTTGGTCGCGGAAGATTCGCCGGCGGTCGAAGAAACGGCGGTTGCGGAAGATTCGCCGGTCGTTGAGGAAACGGACGCGAAAGTCGTCGAGCGCGGCGCCTCCGAATGCTGGATCGTCGGCGAATCCGGGAAGGAGTTCTATCTCTTCAAGCTCGAAGGCAACGCCTGGATTGCAAAGAGCGTCGACGATTTTTACGCGACCGCCGATCCGAACGTCGCCGAGATCGTTTACGCGCACGGCTATCAAACCGATATGATCGACGCGACCCAGGACGCCCTGATTTTTAAAGCGACCCTTGAAAACGCGCGCCGAATCGGCGGCGAAGACCGCGCTTTCCGACTCGTCGTTTGGAAATGGAACTCCGAACGCGACGCGGCTCGGATCCGCGTCGACGCGCAAATGAAAGCGCGCGTCGCCGAACGAAGCGGTCGGGCTCTCGCGCGCTTCCTTGAAAAACTCGACCCGAACGCCGACCTTGCGCTCGTCGGGTTCAGTTTCGGCGCCCGCGTCGTCGGCTCCGCGTTGGAAACGCTCGCGACCGATTCCGGACGTTCCGTCGCGAACGCCGCGTTCGACGAAACGGACGATTTCGCTTTCGCCGTCTCCGGCGCTCTCGTCGCGCAAGACGACGCCGACGACGCGGAGGAGGAAACGGCGCAAGCCGACGTCGACGAGCCGTATTCGAGCGAAGCGGACGTCGAAAAGAGCGGGAACCGCAAACTCGCGCTGATCCTTGTTTCCGCCGCTTGCGACCTCGGCTCTTTCGAGAACCGCGGCGTTTACGGGCGGGGCGCGAGTTTGCCGACCGACGTCTTGAACGTTTACAACCCGACCGACTTCGCGCTGAAATATTATCGGCACGTTTCGGAAACGCGTTCCGACGCGCAGGGCGTCGCGCCGGTTCGTTACGGGCTCTTCCCGAACGCCGTCGGGAAAACGTTGAACTTGAATTCTCGTCCGGTTCTCGGCTCGCGGCATTCGTTCGTCGACGCGTTGGGAACGATCCCGACGCAAACGCTCGGGGAACTGGCGTTCTAAGGCTCCGTCGGGGGCGAACGTAAAACGATAAAGAACGACGCTCTTCGGGGCGTCGTTTTTTTTCTTGACGGGGGGCCCGTTCGCCGGGGTGTCGGGGAAAATCGGCGGAAGAAAAAGCGACCGTCCGCGGCGGGATCGGGCGGGAACGGTCGCTTCAAGGCGCGTCGAAGAAAAAAGCAAGACGGGGAAAACGGGCGTCCGAACGACGTTTCACGTGAAACATCGCCGTCAAAGAGACGAGCAAAGGATCGCGAAACTCGTTCCGTTCAGCGCGACGTGCATTCCGACGACCGTCGCGTATCGGCGAATACGCCAGTAAACGACGCCCTCGGCGAGCGCGAAAAGGAAGATGGGGAGCGGATCGACGATCGCGTTCGGAAAGAGCGAACGAAGCGCCGCGTTCGCGCCGAAAACGACGGGCGCGATAAACGCAAAAGCGGCGATTCCCCGATAAAAGTCGAATGCGAATCGCTTCAACGACGCGAAACAACGTCCCGCTTTGTAAGTAAATTCGGGGCCGAGTCCGACGTCGCCGGTCGTCGCGCCCGACGAACGACGGAGAACGAGCAGGCCGAAAACCAACGCCGCGACGTTCGCGACCCCGGCGGCGAGCATCGTTTGGAAAAGGCGGTTCAGCGTTTCCGGATCGCGGGCTTCTTCGGGCGTTTCCGGAGCGCCGCCGTGTATCAAGCCGAAAACAAAGGCCGGAACGAGGATCGCGAAGACGGAACGGAAATAGAAAGCGCGGCGTTCCATCGGCGTCGTCGCGTCCGTCCAGCGAAATTCGGTCGCGCTTGGAACGTCGGCGGGGAACGCTTCCGAACCTTCGTCGGCGAACGGACGGCGCCGGGTTCCGGGCGGGGGCAGGATCGCTTGAAGCGCGTAATTTTCGAGCGTTCCTTGGAAGAGGGTGCGGAAGAGAAATTCCTCGGCGAACGGCGCGGCGATCACCGCGACGAAGAAGCAGAGGAAAAACGTTTGGCAAGCCCAACGCGTCGAATGGGAGCGGATCAAAAGGCGGGCGAGCGGGTGTTGCGTCGCAAGGTTGGAACGGGGGCCGCTTGCGGATTCGACGTCGGGGGCGGTTTCGGGATCGAGTTCGGGGGCGGTCGCGGCGACTTGAACGCTTGCGAAATCGGGGAACCAGCTTTTCGGAAGGAACGAGATCGCGCGGACGGCGAAAAGCGGAAAGAGAATCGCGCCGCAAACGAAAACGACGAACGCCGTTTCGACGCTCCAAGGAACGAGGCGTTTCGGCGACTGCGCCGGGGACGCGTTCCTGAAAATGTCGCCGACGAGCCGCCGCGAGCCGACGAGAAACGCAAAGTACAGAATCGGCGCGCCGAGACAAAGGGCCAAGGCGACGTTCGGGGACGCGTCCCCGGCGCCGAAAAGGGGCGCGAGACGGAATAAAAAAGTCGTCGAATTTTGCATCGGAAAACAAGGTCGGAAAGAGGGAAAAAAAAGAACCCGAGCGGTTTCGGGTTCGTTGCAAAACGGGAAAGGGCGGCGTCGACGCCGATCGAACGCCGCGCGGGGAAAGCCGCCCGTCAGCGGGCGTCGGACGTTTCGGACGCCGTTTCGGACGCCGCCGCGGAACGGGGGCGCAACGCGGCTTTAACGTAAATCCAACCGGAATACAGCGTCAGAAAAACGACCGCGTAAAGCGAAACGACGAACGCCGCCGAAAGCGCGAACGGGATCGCCTCTTCGCCGCCGCGTCGCAAAACGATCAGGTAAACGAACCCAAGCGGGAGCGCGACGCATTGCAAGGCCGTCTTCCATTTGCCGACCCATTTCGCGGAGAAGTCGCCGCCGCTCGCCTCGACCATCGAGCGGAGCATCGTAACGAACATCTCGCGGAAAACGATCGCGACGACCATCCACGTCGCCAGGCCGAGCGGAATCTTTGCCATCGGGTAGCCGCAGGCGTCGGGGTTCGCGAAGAGCCGAACGTCGTGCAGCTCCGGAATCGCCGCGAAATAAATGAACGTGCCGCAGACGAGGAGCTTGTCGGCGAACGGGTCCATAATTCGACCGAATCGCGTCTTTTGGTTGAAACGGCGCGCCCACCAGCCGTCGACGAAGTCGGTCAGCGCCGCGACGACGAAGAGCGCTAGCCCCGTCGCGTAAAAATGGAACGGAAGGAGCGCGAAGATCACGAGCGCAAGGACGACGCGCGCCGTCGTTAAAATATTGGGAACGTTCCAAAGAACGTCCGAGCGGTCTTGGTTGCTTGTCATGGCAAACCTTTCGGAAAAAGTGGACGTGCGAAACAGGGGAAGAAAAACGGGACTCAGCGGGCCGAAACGCCGAACGCGTCGACGTTCGAAAGGGTCGCCAACGCTCGAATCAGGGCTTGCGTGCCGAGACGTTCGCCGCCTTGCGCGATCAACGCCAGGTAAAGTTGGCGCGCCAACGCGACGCCCGGGAGCGAAAGCCGCAGACGCTCCGCGTCGTCGAGCGCGATCCCGAGATCTTTAACGAAATGTTCGACGTAAAAACCGGGCGCGAAATCGCCGTTCAAGATCCGCGGCGCCAAATTCGACAGCGACCAGCTGCCCGCCGCTCCGGACGAAACCGACGCGAGAACGCCGTCGAGATCGAGCCCGGCGCGGTAAGCGTAAAGGAGCGCTTCGCAAACGCCGATCATGTTCCCGGCGATCAAAATTTGGTTCGTCGTTTTCGTTCGCTGACCGGCGCCCGGGCCGCCCGCGCGACGAACGTTCGTTCCGAGATTCGCGAAAATCGGGGCCAAACGCTCGAACGCCGTCGCGGCGCCGCCGACCATAATCGAAAGCGAGCCGTTGCGAGCGCCGACGTCGCCGCCGGAAACCGGAGCGTCGAGCGCGTCGAAACCGGCGCGTTCCGCCGCGTCGGCGATCTCGACCGCGAGTTCCGGCGAACTCGTCGTCATGTCGACGAAAATTTTACGGGCGGCGTCCGCGTTCGGGTCGAGCGTCGACCAAGCGGAGAAAACGCCGTCGGTTCCGAAGAAAATTTCGCGAACGTCGCGCGGATACCCGACGCAGGAAAAGACGACGTCGCTTCGTTCGGCGACCGCGCGCGGCGAGTCGGCCCAAACGGCGCCCGCGTCGAGAAGCGGTTTCGCTTTCGTTTGCGTTCGCGTAAAAACGGTGAGTTCGTATTCCGCCGCCGCCAACCGAGCCGCGCAGGCGCCGCCCATCACGCCGGTTCCGATCCAGCCGATTTTCGGTTTCATATCGTTTCGCTTTCGATTCAAAAAGGGGAGCGCGTCGAGCAAAACGCCGACGCTTCGTCGTTCATTGTAGCAATTTTTGTCGCGTCGACAAGAAGCCGCCGAGACGCGTCGCGAAAGAATCGCGTTTTTTTCGAAAATCGGAAAATCGAGAGAACGGAAAATCGGTCGAGAAAACCGACAAGAAAGAAAAAAAGCCCCGAAACCTTGCGATTTCGGGGCTCGATGCGGAAGAAAGGACTCGAACCTTCACGGGATTAACTCCCACTAGGCCCTCAACCTAGCGCGTCTGCCAATTCCGCCACTTCCGCGACTCATGCGATTATTCTAACCGATTTCCGACGTTTGACAAGCCCGTTTTTTCTCTTTTTCCACTTTTTTCGCAAATTTTTTCGTCGACGCGAAGAGCGGGCGCTAAAACGGGAGATTTGCCGCCGTTTTTTCCCGGTTTTTCGATTGAGCGAAAGCGGGCAAGAAAGAAAAAAAGCTCCGAAACCTTGCGATTTCGGAGCTCAATGCGGAAAAAAGGACTCGAACCTTCACGGGATTAACTCCCACTAGGCCCTCAACCTAGCGCGTCTGCCAATTCCGCCATTTCCGCGTTACGCAATACATCTTAGCGCTTTTTTTCTTTTTGAGAAGACCCTTTTTCCCGTTTTTCTTCAATTTTTCCAAAATAATCCCATTTTTTTCGTCATTCGGCGCCGAGATCGAATTTGAGCGCGTCGAATCGGCGGCAAAACGACTGCCGCGACGAATGAATGTGTTCGGCTTCGTTCAAAAAGCGGAGCGACGGCTTGCGCGGAACGTTAAAATTGGCGAAAGTTTCGACCGCGTCGCTCAGGTCGTCGCCGTAAACCGCGAGAAGTTTGTGTTCGTCGAACTGGATTTCGAGCGGTTTTTCGGAGTCGAGCGCGGCGACGCCCAGGCACCCGTCGTCGAGCAAAACGTCTTCGTAATCGCAAAAAACGCTTTTGAGCACCGGCAGGTCGACGCTTTCCCTCGAAAACGCCGCGCGCGTTCCGTTTTGCCGATGGCTCGATTCGACGACGACGTCGAGCGTCGGGCTCGTTTGGTCGAGGAGCGCGAAGAAAACGTCGAAAAGTTTTTCACGGGAGACCGCCGCGATCGCGACGGGGACGCCGGCGCCGCTTTCCGGGTCGACGTAACGGTCGAACCGCCAGCCTTCTTCGGGGACGATCGCCAAATCGAACGACGGGCGGATCGCGTCGGTGAGGCGAAAAGCGCCGTATCGCGAAACGGCCAGGTGCGATTCCAGGCGCTCGCGGTCGAAGCGTCGAAGTTTTTCCGATTTTTCCGGACGGGGCGTTTCTAAGGTTCGGTTGAAAATTTTCATAAGGCGCGACCGGGGGGGAGCGGGGGATTGGGGGATTTGGAAAAGGCGCGGCGTCGACGCGGCCGCGTTCCGTCGAGGTAATTTAGGTCGCGAGTCGGGGGAACGTCGGCGGAGCGGTCGAATCTTTCCGTCGGGGAAGGAATTTTTTGTCGGCTCGGCCGTTAAAATCGGAAAAAAGACCGCGACCGACTTAACGTTTAACCTTGCGGCGTTCGGAAAAAAACGTTAAATTAAGTTTTCGTCGAGACTCCGCCGTCGTCGGTCGATTTTAACGAGAGGACGGACGCCGCGCGGGGGTCGAGACGGCGCGGCGACGTCGGACGGAAACGTCGAACAAACTTGAACAGGAAGAACGCTCGACAACGAAAGGACGCGACGATGCGAACGGCGAAAAACTCGATTTTGTCGTTATTAATTAATAAAGGGCGACGGAGCGCGATCGCGGCGCTCTCGCTCGGGGCGGTTTGCGCGTGTTCCGGGTGCGCCGCGCTCAACGAAAATCCGAAGAACGACCGCTTTTGGTTCCCGACGCTTCGCGCTCCGTCGGCGGAAGAGCGCGCGATGCGGGCGGCGACTTTCCCGGACGGCGGCGATCCGTATATCAACGCGAACGTCGGGCCCCGTTCCCTTTCGACGCGGCCGATCGGCTGGGAAGTGCAACGGTCGTTTCCGTCGCAGGTTTACGACGTTCACCCGGACGTGAATTACGATTGACGACGCGAACCGAACGAAAAAAACTCGATTCTTCGATAATTTTGGAAATATCCGCGAAAACCTCTCTTTTCTTTAAGCGGAAAAAAGGTTATAATCGTACCGGCGAGGCGCGTTTGAAACGAGAACGCGCTCTCGCTCCGTTCGAGCCTTTCGAATAAAGCGAATCTCGAAATTCGATTTTAGCGCGTCGCGGGTTCGACCGTCGACGGTCGCGCAAGGACAGCGCGGCATTCCCCCCTTATTAAAGAACGAACGATTATTGAAGGAGACCGCCGCTATGAAACGCGTCGCGTCGTTGGATTCTAGGAAATCCGGTTTTACGCTGTTGGAACTTTTGATCGTGTTGGCGATTCTTATCGTCATCATCGGCATTTTAGGCACGACCGTTTGGAACTCTTATAAACGCGCCCTCGTTCGCGCCGCGACGGTTCAGGTTACGAACACCCTCGCGACCGCCGTCGAAGAATTCAAAATGGAGTTCCGCAACTACCCGACGATGGCCGAAGGGCTCTACATCCTCGCCGGTCTGGACAATCCCGACGCCCCGGCCGCGATGCAGCAAATGCAAATGCAGCAGCAAAACATGGGCGCGGTCGGACAAAACGGCGCGAACATGAACGGCGGCATGAACATGACCGGCATGAACGGTATGGACGCGGG
>CAZIJJ010000031.1:8546-22252 GCA_964539525.1 uncultured Planctomycetaceae bacterium
GCGCGAACATGAACGGCGGCATGAACATGACCGGCATGAACGGTATGGACGCGGGTATGAACGGCGGCATGAACATGACCGGTATGAACGGCATGGACGCGGGAATGACCGGCGGCATGAATATGAACGGCATGAACGGCATGGACGCGACCGGCGGGATGAACGGCGGTATGAACATGACCGGCATGAACGGTATGGACGCGGGGATGACCGGCGGCATGAACGGTATGACCGGCATGAACGGTATGGACGCGGGCATGAACGGCGGTATGAACATGACCGGCATGAACGGCATGGACGCGGGCATGAACGGCGGCATGAATATGACCGGCATGAACGGCATGGACGCGGGCATGAACGGCGGCATGAATATGACCGGCATGAACGGCATGGACGCGACCGGCGGGATGAACGGCGGTATGAACATGACCGGCGTGAACGGCGCGATGAATATGAACGGAACGCAGCAAGGCGCCGTCGCGATGCGTCCGAAACGTAAGATCACCGAACCCTTCGTCCAGGAAAAAGACCTGATCGACCCGTGGAACAACCCGATCAAATACGAATGGCCGACGACCAAAGGCGACGGTAAAAAACCGGCGATCTGGTCGATGGGCCCGGACGGCGAAGACAACCAGGGCGAAGGCGACGACATCATCAGCTGGGATCCGGAAGATATGTCCGGCCAAATGCGCGCCGCGAACCAGGCGCAGGCGGCGGGTTTCCAACAAAACGGACAACTCCAAAACGGCGGCATGAACGGTATGAACGGGATGAACGGGATGACCGGGATGACCGGCGGTATGGATATGACCGGCGGCATGAACGGCATGAACGGGATGACCGGCGGTATGGATATGACCGGCGGAATGAACGGTATGAACGGTATGACCGGCGGGATGGATATGACCGGCGGTATGAACGGTATGAACGGGATGACCGGCGGCATGAATGGTATGAACGGCATGACCGGCGGTATGGATATGACCGGCGGCATGAACGGGATGAACGGAATGACCGGCGGCATGAACGGTATGACTCCGGGCGCGGCGACCGGGGCGCAGGGCCAACAGCAGCCGGCGTTCTGACCCGCCTTTTTACGTCGGGCCGATCTCGGTCGGCTCGACCGTTTTTTCAGTTTTCCCGAAACGTTCGAGATCGCGACGGCGGTCGAGGGCGTTTCGGCGGTTTTCGTTAAAGTCGGTGCGAACGGTTTTTTATGCGACGCGCGTTCACTTTGTTGGAGCTCTTGATCGTCCTGGCGATTATAACGACGGTCGCCGGGATCAGCGTCGTTTCGTTTCAGCGACAAATGGCGCGAGCGCGGTTCAAGGCGGGCGTCGTCGAAGTGCAGATCGATTTGCGGCGAACCCGGCTTTTGGCGATGCGAACCGGAACGCCGTATATTTTTCGGTACGCGCCCGGTTCCGGCGTTTACGAGATCGCCCCGCTCGACGCGTTGCAGGAGGCGATTTACCGGCAAAACGAAGCGACCGACGTCGGCGCAGCGTTCGACGGCGACGCGATCGGCGGCTCGCTGACCGAAACGGCGTTCGGAGCCGAATCCGCCGGGCTTGCGACCGACGCCGGATTGCTTGGGCTCGCCGAAACCGACGTCGCGCCGAATTACGCCGACGATCTTTTTTCGCCGGAAAACGTCGCCGCCGATTTGGAGCGGCTGGGAATCGGAACCGGTTCTTCGTTCGGAGGGGCCGGGACGCTCCCCGCTTTCGACGCGCTTTCGCTCGGCGACGCGACGGACGCGTCCGGCGGCTCGGTCGGACTCGCCGTCGATCCGACGACCGGACTTGCGCCCGGCTCGGCGTCTTCGACGGCTTGGCGCGAGTTGAAAGCGGAGGAAAAAGCGCTCCTCGGCGACGGCGGCGAAACGCTCGCTTGGCGCGTCGGCCCGGACGGCGTCATCTTCCGCAAGGCCGCGTCCGGCGACGTCGTCTTCACCTTTATGCGGATCTCCGCGTCGACGCCGTTGAATTTGAAAACGCGCCGGGCGACCGGACTTGACCGAACCGAAGCGGAGGCGGTCGACGACGCGCTGGGCGACGGAACTTTCGAGTCGCGTTTGACCGGTTCGCTCGCCGCCCCGCCGAAACTCGCCGACGATTCGCCGTTCGCCGCGCCGCGACTCGACGAAGAAACCGACGCCGCGTTTTCGGGCGGGCTCGACGAACTCGCCGGTTCGCTCGGACTCGAAACGGCGGCCGCTCGGTCGGGCCCCGACGCGTCGAACGTTTGGTCGGAGCCGATCGTTTTCTACCCGAACGGTCGGGTTTCGTCGGCGATCTTCGGGATCGCTTGCGTCGGTTCGATCCCTTATTATTCGGAGATTGCGATTCGCGGAATGACCGGCGTCGCGCGGATTTCGTCGATTTCGACGCTGCCGCCGGGCGCCGATCCGGCCGGTTCCGCGCTGACGGCGGAGCAACTTTTCCGCCTTTCGAACCCTTACGCCGCCGCGACGACCGCTGCCGAAACGGAGAAAACCGGTTCGCTCGCCGCCGACGGAACGGGAAAAACCGGTTCGCTCGCCGCCGGAAACGGAGCGCCTGGCGCCGCGTCGAGCGGACTCGACCCGCTCGCTTCGACCGAAGAAAGCGATCCGCCCGCCGCCCGTCGTTCCGGATATCGGTTCGACGTCGCGACGTCGACCGCCGCCGGATCCGCGACGTCCGAAACGCTCGATCCGCCGACTACCGGGACGAGCGCCGCCGACCGTCCGCAAAACGAAAGCGCGCTCGCGCCGAACGCCGGAGGCGTTTTATGACGACGCTAAAAAATGTTAAAATGGGTGAAATGAAAAAGACGCGGCAACGGCGGAGAACGGGCAATCGGAGCGGTTTTACCCTGCTCGAAATTCTCGTTTCTTTCGCGATCTTGATCGTCGGGCTTGCGATCGTCGCCGCGCTTTCGACGACGACGGCGCGTCAGGCGGAGTTGGTCGAGGAGGAAACCGGCGTTCAGCTTGCTTGCCAAAACCTGATGAACTCGATTTTGGCCGGCGACGCGGTCGTTTCGCTCGGCGTCGAAATCCCGTTTCCGGACGTTCCGAACTGGACGGCGCGGGTCGAGTTGCTCGACGGGCCGATTTCGAATCTCGTCGCGATCCGCATCGTCGCGACCCGGTTTGAGACGATCGAAACGCCGCATCCGACGGATCCGACGCGGACGATCTCGACCCGTTCCTTCGAAGCGGGGCGGCGTTGCGTTTTGAAGGAATGGGCGCGTCGAGCCGACGTCCGAATGCAAACGGTTCGGCGCAATCTCGACGGAACCGTTTCGACCGTCGAGGGAACCGCCGCCGACCTGCCGGCGTCGAACGTCGCGAACGGAACCGGAACCGGAAGCGGCGTCGCGGGCGGACTCGGCGGGTTCGGCTCCGCGGAAACGGGAACGGGCGGCGCGAACGGGTTCGACGTTTTGGATAATTGGGGTGGAACAGGCGGTTTGGGCGGTTTGGGAGGTTTGAACGGTTCGGGAAGTTTGGGCGCTTCGGGATCTTTGGGCGGCGCCGCGTCGAACGCCGGGCCGTCGCCTTTCGCCGAACTCGACGCGGCGGCGGACGCGTTCGCGCCGACCGTTGCGCCGCCGACGTCGTTTTGAGCGCGAACGGAGCGCCGCGACGAGCGGATTTTTGCGCGTTTTCCTCCTTTTGGACGCTTTTTTCGCGCCGCGACTGGTTTTTCTCGCCGTTTTCGTTATATTATTAATGACGGATATTATCGACGGCGGCGCGACGCCGCGCGTCGGGGCCGCGTCGACTTGCGATCGCCGACGCGCCGACGACAGAAAACAACGGATAAAACGATTTTCAATGACCTCGACGATTCGACGCTCCGATTTGACGCGCTCGTTTTTTTCCCGACGTTTTCGCGTCGGGTTTACGTTGCTGGAAATTTTGCTCGCGTTGGCGCTGATCGCGGTTTTGCTCGCCGGGGTAAGCTCCGTCGTCCGCTTGCATTCGCGCAGTTACACGACGGCCGAAAGCCGGGTGAGCCGGGCGTTGTTGGCGCGGTCGATTTCGCAAATGTTGAGCGAAGATCTGGGCGCAGCCGTTCAAGACCCGATTCAGGCGGTCGAAGACGACCCGAATCGCCAATTTATCCGCCGTTTCGGGTTGCGCGGCGATTCGAGATCGTTGCAGATCGACGTCGTTCAGCCGAATCTTTTCGCGACGACCGCGACGCCGGAGGAAAACCGACGCGTCGCCGAAGGCGGCTCGAAGTCGGCGGAATCGCGGCAGGTTCCGGAGTTGAAGACGATTTTTTACGAGTTCGTTCCGCTCAACGCGTTGGAGCCGCTCGACGACGAGGAAAGCTCCGCGGACGCCGAATTCGACGCGGCGTCCGAGCGCGGCGGCGGGAGCGAGTTGACCGGAACCCTTTCTTCCCCGGCGGGCGGAACCGGTCTCGACGCGGAGTTCGGCGCGACCGGAGAAGACGGCGCGACCGGAACGATCGCCGACGGTTGGACGACGAACGCCGACGGGACGACGATCGTTCGTCCGTTGACGCGAAAATTCGGGTTGTCGCGGCGCGAACTCGATTTCGAAACGCCGGTCGAAGGGGCCGAAGTCGCGGCGACCGGCGACCCGTTCGACGAATACGACGCGGCGGAACGCGGCGCCGTTTCGGAATTGAGCGGTTCGCTTTCGGCGCCGCCCGACGCGTCGCGAACGACGTTGGCGGGTTCGGGGCTCGTCGCCGGAAAAGGAACCGGCGCGCTCGAAGCGTCGGCGAACGATCCGACCGCCGTCGAAGAGACGAATCCGTTTGATTCGGTTCCGCTGACGGCGGCGCAGATCGCGATGGACGCCGACGACGGAACGACTTGGGCCCCGGAGGCGCTCGACTGCCGATTTCGTTATTTCGACGGCGAAAATTGGCTCGATTCCTGGGACAGCATCGAAAAAGGCGGGCTTCCGATCGCGATCAAAGTCGATTTGAAGCTCGCGCCGCTCGACGACGTCGATCTTTACCGCGCGTCGCCCTTGCTTTTTAGCTTGCCGATTCCGCCGGAGCCGAGCGCCGTCGCTTCCGCCGCGAACGCGTCGACCGGCGCGTCCGGCGATTCGACCGCGTTTGCAAGCGAGCTTGTCGGTTCGTTGACCGGGGGCCCGCCGACCGCCGCCGCGACCGGGCCCGGCGTCGACGTTTTCAACTCGTATCGACCGTTGGCCGCGATCCGGCTCGCTCAAACCGCGCCGCCGTTGGTCGCCGTCGCCGCGAAACCGGCAAGTTCGGCAAACTCGGCGAACTCAACCGCGTCCGGCGCTGGAACGGACGAAGCGGGCGGAAACGGCGTTTCGAGCGGGTTGGGCGGCGGACTGTCCGGCGCGTCTGCGAACGATTTTTCGGGAAATTCCACGTTTGACGGGGGAGCGTCTTCTCCCGACGGCGCGGCGCAAACCGATTTGGCGGGCGGACTCGGCGGCGCGTCGGCGCTCGGCGACGGGTTCGGCTTGGACGGCGACGCGACGGCAAGTTCTCTTGCGGCGGCGACTTTTAACGAAAAGGGAATTTGCGTCGATTACGCAAACGACGGGACTTACGTAACGTTGGAAACGATGGCGGCGGAACTCGGGCTTTCGCAACCGCAAGTTTTTGAGCTGGTCGTTTATTTGCCGACGACTCCGCTCGGACGGGCGCGAACGGTCGAGCGGCGGCGACCGGCGACGGTTCGGCAAGGCGCGGTCGCGGTCGGCGGACGCGGCGGCGCTCGAACGGCGGGTTTTCCCGGCCCGCGAACTCCCGGCGCGAATCCTTACGCGACCGGAGCCGCTCGCGAAGTTCGTCGTCGAACGCCGGAACAACGGACTTTCAACGAGCGAACGGCGGCGACCCGCGAAAGCGGCGCTCGAACGGCGGCGACTCGAGACGCGGCGGGGCGTTCGGCGGCGACTCGGGAGGGCGTCGAACGGACGGCGGCGACGCGAGCGTCGGCCGGGCGCGGCGCTTCGCAACGAACGGCCGCGCGGCGGCAATTGAGAACGCGCGGCGTCGGCGGCCCGACGAACGAAATCGATTCCGAATTGGCGGCGGCGCTCAACGCCGAAGGGGGCGTTTTCGGGGAACCCGTCGGTTCGACCGAAGAATTTTCGGGAGTCGCGACGGTCGGCGATCCGAACGCGGACGCCGATCCGAACGGGCTCGGTTCGGCGACGGTCGGCGGTCTCGCCGGGGGCGGACTCGGCGGGGGCGCGACGGCGACGACGCTCGGGCCGACGCAAACGACGCTTTTTTCCGACGAAAGCGCCGGATTCGCCGATCCCGCGTCCGGGGCGGACGCCGCGCTTGTTCCCGGGTTGATCGAGACGGCGGCCGCCGCCGGAGCGCAAACGACCGTCGCGCCGACCGGGCCGACGCAAACGACGCCGCGACGAACGCAACAAACTTGGATACGCGGTCGTTGATTTTTTAAAATAGGCGGTTTGGAAAAATTGAGGAGCCGGAGTTGCGCGCCGTTCCGACGGTTGGGGCTTGCGCGACGCGTTAAGATGGTAAAGCAGGATAAAAAGGAGAAAACGATGACCGACGAAACAACTCGCGACGCCGCTTCCGACGATTCGCAAGAATCGGCCGTCCGGGCTTTGTCGGCCGTCGTCGACGACCGCGCCGCGACGCGCCGCTCGATTTACGCCGTTTTGATCTTTCTCGCGCTCGGCGTTGGGTTCGGCAAGATCGTCGCCGTCGATTCGGTTCCGGATCGCGCGATCCAAAATCTCCGGTTGGCGCAAATTCCTAAAACGTTGCAAAATAAGGAGAAAGAGCTTCGAGCGAAGGGCGTTTCCGACGAGCGGGTCGCCGTCGAATTGAAACGCGTTTACGAAGCCGCGTTGCGCGACGCCGCCAAAGCGCGCCCGACGCTGAGCGCGAACGACCGCAGTCGTTGGCTGACGATTCGAGCGCTCGTCGAGCCGGACGCCCGCGTTTATCGTTACGTTCCGATTTATAAGGACGCGGCGAAGGCCGAAGTTGAAGCGGAACGTCGCGCGGCGTTGACGACGCTTCCTCCCAAAGGGGGAAAAAAACGCGGCGAAGCGCGCGGCGACTCCGCGAAAGAACTCGTCGCTAAGTTCGCTCCCGGCGAAGTTTTACGCAACTGCGCGAGCCCTTGTCCGGAACGTTTCGACGCGGAGCGAGCGGCGGCGGATCCGCGCGTCGAGCGGTTCCGCAAAGAACTCGTTCCGTACGCGATCGACAAGGCTTGGGAAACGCCCGGCTGGGATTCGATCGACGTCGTGAAACACGGGCTTTCGGACGAAATTTACGACCCGTCGGATCCTGCGTCCGGGTATCTTTATTCGAGCAAACCGCCGTTGTTGCCGACGGTTATGGCGGCGCCGTATTGGGTTTTGCACCGCTGTTTCGGGTTGTCGCTTGCGAAAAAACCGTTCGAAACGACGCGGATTTTGCTCGTTATTTACCAGCTGGCGCCGCTCGGGATCGCGTTTTTCTGTTTGGCGTCGATTGTCGAATCGGTCGGAAAGACCGATTGGGGCCGGATTTACGCGGTTGCGGCGGCGACGTTCGGGACGTTTGCGCTGACTTTCGTCGCGTCGCTAAACAACCATTTGCCGGGGTTTGCGTCGATTTCGATCGCGCTTTGGGCGGCGTTCAAAATTTTGCGCGACGGGAAGACGAACCCAATTTATTACGCGTTGGCCGGATTTTTCGGCGCGTTTTCCGTCGCTTGCGACTTGCCGGCGTTGGCGTTCGCGGCGCTTCTTTGCGGACTTTTGCTTGTAAAGCGTCCGAAGAAAACGGTTTGCGTCGCGATTCCTTGCGGGCTCGTCGTCGCGGCGGCGTTCGTCGCGACGAATTGCGTCGCGCACGGTTCGATTTCGCCCGCTTATTCTTGCAAGCGCGACCACATGGCGCTGAAAGCCGAAGCGGAGAAAGCGGGCGTCGACCCGAAAAAACTTTTTGACGCAAACGATTGGTATTACTATAATTACTATCCGGCGGGGCGACCGCGCGACGCGAAGAACGCCCGGTTGAGTCATTGGGCGAATCGCGGCGGGATCGACCGCGGCGAGCCGTCGATTTTACGTTACGCGTTTCATTCGACGGTCGGGTCGCGCGGCGTTTTTTCGCTGACGCCGATTTGGATTCTGAGCGTTCTCGGAATCGGTATTTGGATATTTAAACCCGGAACCGACAAGGGGTTGCGCGCGTTCGGCGTCGGCGCGGCGACGTTGACGCTCGTTTTTTTCGCGTTCTTTTTGACGCGGGATCAGGGCGACCGCAATTACGGCGGCATGTCGTGCTGGCCGCGCTGGTTTTTCCCGTTGGTTCCGCTTTTTGTTCCGGCGCTGTCGCCGATCGTCGACCGGGCGGCGAGATCGCGATTTTGGCGCGGCGTCGCGTTGGCGGCGCTCTTTTGGTCGGCGGCGTCGGCGGCGTTTCCGACGTGGAATCCGTGGGTCGCGCCGTGGCTTTACGACGTCGCCGTTAATTTCGGTTGGATGAAACCCTATTGACGGCAATGACTTGCAAACGAAGCGCGGGAACGAGCGTCTCGCGTTTTTACGATAAATTAGCGGATTAAGAGAAGATGGCGAAGATTAAGAAAACAAAGAAAGAGAACGACGGGATCGAACGCGTCGTCAGCGAAAACCGCAAGGCGCGGCACGATTACGACGTGTTGGAGTCGCTCGAATGCGGGATCGAGCTCGTCGGGAGCGAAGTGAAAAGTTTGCGATGCGGAACCGTTTCGCTCGCCGAGTGTTACGCGCGGATCAAAAAGAACGAGGTTTTTCTCGTCAACTGCGATATTCCGGAGTACATCGACGCGAGCCGCTTCAATCATAAACGCAAGCGCGACCGCAAGTTGCTGTTGCACCGTCGCGAGATCGAACGGTTTGCGAAACGGGCGCTCGAAAAGGGGCTGACGTTGGTTCCGCTCAAACTTTACTTCAAAGAAGGCCGGGCGAAACTGCTCCTCGGGCTTTGTCGCGGGAAGCAGAATTACGACAAACGCCAGGCGCTGAAAAAGGCGGACGTCGAGCGCGGTTTGCGGCAGATGAAGATGTTCCGACGTTGACGCGTCGCGTTAAGTTGAGCGAGGAGAAGCGTTTGCGACGAACGACGAAAAGAACGCTCGACGCCGAAACGGACGCCGCGGCGTCGGAAGCGCGGAACGTCCTGGCGGCGTTTGATTTCGAGCGGGCGCGGGCCGCGCTTTTGCGTTGGTTCGACGAGAACGGCCGCGTTTTTCCCTGGCGTTCGGAGCCGACGCCGTATCGCGTTTGGGTCAGCGAAATTATGCTCCAGCAGACGACGACGCAAACGGTCGAGGGGTATTTTTCGCGGTTTCTCGAACGCTTTCCGAACGCGGCCGCTCTCGCCGACGCCGACGAAGAGACCGTCTTAAAGTATTGGGAAGGCTTGGGTTATTATCGTCGAGCGCGAGCGTTGCGAGCGGCGGCGATCGCGATCGTCGAGCGGTTTGGCGGCGACGTTCCGGAGCGTTTCGAGGACGTTTTGTCGTTGCCCGGCATCGGGCGGTACTGCGCCGGAGCGATCCTTTCGTTCGGTTTCGACAAGCGGGCGCCGATTTTGGAGGCGAACACGACGCGGTTGCACGCTCGGCTTTTGGGCTTGCGGCTTGAAACGACGACCGCGGCGGCGCAAGCGATCCTTTGGCGAGCGGCCGACGCTTGGCTTCCGGAGGAAACGTCGAAACGTAAACCGAACGTTTACAGACGTTTAAACGGCGCGTTAACCGATTGGGGACGCTTGGTTTGCGCGCCGACGAACCCGCGTTGCGACGTTTGCCCGGCGGCCGAGCTTTGCGAAAGTCGGCGTCGCGATCTGCAAAACGTCGTTCCGGTTTTGAAAAAGAACGCGGCGACGGTCGCTCGAACCGACGTCGCGTTTTGGATCGAGCGCCGCGATTTGTTCGGCGGGGAAAGCGTCGCGAAGAACGCAAATATCGGCGCCGATTCGAGTTGCGACGAAGGGAATCCGACCGACGTTTTGCTGACGCGGCGTCCGGAAAACGCGCTTTGGGCCGGACTTTGGGATTTTCCGCGTTTCGAGATTGCGAACGAGGCGTTTCGCGACGCGCTCGATTTTTCCGACGACGTCGAGCTTTGCGACCGGTTGCAACGGTTTTTGGAAGAGGAAGTCGGCGCGGCGCCGCTCGACCGCCGGCCGGGACGCGTCGTGCATACGGTAAAGCACGCCGCGACGCGGTTTAGGATAACGCTTCGCTTTTGCCGACTCGCCGGGACGACGCCGCGTCGGGAAAAAACGCTTTTCGACGGGCTCGACGCCGGGGCGTCGCGGATTCGCCCCAAAAAAACGGGGGCGAAAAGGGCGGAAACGCCGGAGACGGAGCGCGTCGCGGCGGAGGTTCGTTGGGTTCCGCGCGCCGAATTGGACGCTTACCCGTTGAGTTCGCCGGGACGCAAGTTGGCGCGTTTCGTTTTAAAGAACGGCGATTGAAAAACGTTGAGAAATTGCGGAGTCGTCGCGTTAAAACGGCGGCGTCGCGGCGAAAAATGGAATTTTTTGCGTTAAAAACGTTAATTTTTCGGCGTCGGCCTTTGCGCGTCGGCCGTCGATGTGTTAAAATAAGGGGAAGTTTTCTCGCCGTTTTTCGCGAAGTCGGAAGGCGGCCGGATCCTTTGGCGGGCGCGTCGATTTTCGGCTCGTTCGCTCGACTCATCGGATTTTATGAAAGGATTGTCTCGATGAAAAAAACGTTGTCTTCTCTGATGGCGGCGCTCGTTCTCTGCGGAACGGTCGCCTGCGCTCAACCGCCACAAGACGCTCCGAAAGACGCTCCGAAACAAGGCGAACGCGGCCCCCGCGGCCCGCGCGGTTTCGGATTCGGCCCGGGAATGGGTCGGATGAACGAAGCGGTTCCGCTCTTCGGCGAAAAACTTGAAAACGGCGACTTCCCGGAAGGCGTTTGGTCGTTCAACGACGAAGGCGAACTCGTCGCGACGAAAGACGCCGTCATTTGGACGAAAGAAAAGTATTCGTCGTTCGTTTGCGAGTTTGAGTTCAACCTCTCCGAACACACCAACGGCGGCTTCCTGATCCAATGCTCCGACAAGGGGAACTGGATCCCGAACACCATCGAGATTCAACTTCTCGACGACGCCGGGCAAACGCCGGACTACCACTCCTGCGGCTCGTTCTACGGGTTCCAGGCGCCGAGCAAAAACGTTACGAAAAAACCGGGCGAATGGAATAAAATGCGCGTCTCGTGCTTCGGCCGCGTGATCGTCGTCGAACTCAACGGCGAAATGATCAACCGTATCGACACCGCCGAATGGACGGACAACGCGAAGAGTCCTTCCGGCACGGATATCGAAGAAAAATTCCACGGGCGTTCGCTTTCGACGTTCGAACCGTTCGGCTACATCGGCTTCCAGGGCCTGCACGGCAACTCGCCGATGAAGATCCGCAACGCGAAGATCGTGGCGCCGACGCAACCGAAAGCGGAAGGCGAAGGCTGGGTTTCGCTCTTCGGCGATAAGCTCGAAAACGCCGAATACGATCCGGCGATCTGGTCGATCGACGACGAAGGCGTCATGAAAGCGACGAAAGACAACGCGATCTGGGCGAAGGAAAAGTATGAAAACTTCATGCTCGACTTCGAATTCAAAACGACCAAAGGCGCGAACAGCGGCGTCGTCATTCAATGCGTCGACAAGGAAAACTGGATTCCGAATTCCTTTGAAGTTCAGATTTTCGACTCGTTCGGGCGCAAAGTCGACATGAGCGACTGCGGCGCGATCTACGGGCGTTGCGCTCCGGGCTTTAACGTCTGCAAAGCGCCGGGCGAATGGAACCGCATGACGATCGTTTGCATGGGCCCGATGATCAACGTCTTCCTTAACGGCCATCTTACGACGATGATGAACAAGCGCCAATGGACGAAAGCCGACGAAAACCCGGACGGTACGAAACCGTATGGTTGGCTGATCAACAAGGCCCCGGCCGAAACGGAAAACGCCGGTTACATCGGCTTCCAGGGTCTGCACGGGAACGAACCGGTCGTCTTCCGCAACGTGAAGATTAGAAAGATGGAACGTCCGCAACGCTGAGCGAACGAAGCGACGTTAATTTAAGTGAAGAAGCGGCGAGCGCACGAGCGTTCGTCGCTTTTTTTTGTCGTTTTTTGCGCAAAATTTTCGTGAAACGCCGCTCCTGGCGTCGAGAAAATTCGCCGATTATGAGAAAATAGAACCGGAAAACCGTTCGCGTTCTTTTTTCGGTCGACGCGAAACGTCAAATCAAACGTTAAATCAGGCGAAATGGGTGAAATGAGTAAAAGAAATCGAATTTTAGCGGCGGCGCTCGGGCTCGTCGCGACGGCGTTCGCGTTCGCGGCGTTCGCTCAAACGGGCGCCCCGATCGAGTGGAAAAATTGGCGCGGAAAGGTCGTTATTACCGGAACGCTCGACGTAAACCGGACGAATAAAGAGTTTGCGCCGGACGTCGAAAAGCCGGAAACGGTCTATTTTCGCGGAAAAGACGGCAAAGCGTACAAATATCTTTATTCTTCGTTGGACGACGCGTGCAAAAATCGGGTCGACGTCGCGCTCGGGCTGACGGCGGCGCCGGTCGACGAAAGCGAGTCGGGCGAGGATTTTGCGGACGCCGCCGGCGAGCGCGGAATGCGTCCTGAGAAAACATGCGTAAGACGGGCGGTTTGGGTTGGCGTTAACGATTACGCAAGATTTAGCGATCTGCGCTTCGCCGGAGCGGACGTCGAGCTGATGCGTTCGCGCCTTCTCGAATTGGGGTTCGCGCCGGAAAATATCGTCGCGCTGACGACCGAAGCCGGGCGGAAAGAACTGCGATTTGCGCCGAATAAGGCGAACATCGAGGCGGAGTTAAGGTGGATCTTAAAGGAATCCGGCCCGGACGATATGATTTTCGTTGTGTTTACCGGCCACGGTTTCCAAACGGATAACTACGGCGGTTACTCGACTTACGTCGGTTTCGCTCCCGAGGACGCGATCCCCGATCCCTCGACGGTCGTCGATTTCTCGACGACGGTGTCGCTGTCGAAACTGTTCGACGATTTGAAGGAGAGCAAGGCGCGGTTCAAGTGGGCGCTGATCGACGCGTGCCGGGAAAACCTCGACGACGCGAGCTTGGCGTCGAGCGCGATGGCGGCACGAAAACCCTGGCGCGTTCGAAGTCGTTGCGAAATTTAACGGCGCCGCCCGGGGTCGCGATCCTGCAAAGTTGCGGCGAAGGCGAGTTCAGTTGGGAAGATCCCAAGAGAGGGCACGGCGTCTTCACGAGCATGTTCGCCGAAAGTTTGACGGAACTTGGCGACGCGAACGAGGACGGCGTGGTAACGTTCCTGGAAGCGGCGGAGCGCGCGATGACGGAAACGAAGCGCGAAACGTCGAATCGCAGAGATTACGAAACGACGCAAACCCCGTATTTAAGCGGGAATATGACGCATTTCGTCTTGGCGGACGTGAATACGGCGAAGGCGCGTCGGCTGTGGGAAGAGGCCGTGAAAGCGCGGGAAACGGGCGACTACGCGGCGGCGCTCGCAAAGATCGAGGAAGCGATCGCGCTCATGCCGAGCAAACCGGAGTACGAGACGGAAAAGCGGACGATCGAACGTCTGGCGGACGCCGAGCGTCGAGCGCGGGAAGCGCAGGTCGATTCGGTCGCCGCCTCCGAAAAGCGCGCCGAGGCGGATAAATT
>CAZIJJ010000032.1:0-21388 GCA_964539525.1 uncultured Planctomycetaceae bacterium
TTTTTCCGCAAGGGGGAAAATCCAAAAAATTTCCAGTTTTTTAAAAATCAACGCGAAACGCCTCCGCGACGCTTCGCGCTCCAATTTTATAAACGTCAATTTTACAACGTTTACGCCGTTTCAATCGTTTTTGAGCGGCGCGTTTTTCGTTTTCACCGTTTCGCTTGCGGCCGCGTCGATCAACGTCCGCGGCGAGATTTTTATCCGCTCCGTTATCAACTCCGGCACGTTGTACGACTTGAAATGTCGGCGATTGCGCAGCGGGTCGCGTTGGGGCAACGCAAACGGCTTGGTTTCCCGGCCGTTTTCATCAAAATGGGTAAAATAAAGCCGAGTGTACAGGCCGTCTTCGCGTCGCGAACTAAAAACCATCCAGCGTCCGCTCGAGTCCCACGAGTGATAACTGTCGGCGTTTTCGCCGTTCGCATTCGTCAACGCGCGCTCTTCGCCGGTCGCCAAATTTTTTGCGAAAAGATCGGCTTCCGGGCGCCAGATCGGAAACGTTCCGCTCGCCGCTTCAGTCCAAACGAGCGTCGTTCCGTCCGGAGAAACCCGGGGATGAAGCGCGGACCGCCCCCGAGCCGACGCCGCGACGACCGTTTCCGGCTCGCCGAAAGTCCGCGTTTTTTCGTCGAAACTCATCCGCATTATATCGTAACAAATTTCATCGATTCGTTTCGGCAATTCATTTTCGCGTCCTTTAGTGTCGCTCTCCGCGGTCTTCGTCTCGACCTTCGCCGCGCAATAATAGAGGGCCGAACCGTCCGGCGCCCAACTCGGGAACGTCTCGAAAATATCGTTCGTCGCGGTTAAACGTCGCAGCTCGTTGTTTTTCGCGTCAAAAAGCGCTAAATCGGAAAGCAAATCAAAAACTTCGATTTTTTGCGTCGAAGTCAAATGAAAAATTTGCCGCGTTTGATTCGTTGAAAACGCGACCAAATCGCCGGTCGGCCGCCAAGCCGGATACGAGCAAGAGATTCCGGCGTCCTCTAATTTCGCCGAAACCTTTGTCGCAACGCCGTTTTCGACAAGAATCGTCCCTCCTTTGTCCGGAGCGTCGGCGCGCCGATAATGAAACAAAAATCGATCCGTTTCGCGATTTTGAAACGAATGACAATTAACGCACGGCGACGTCGCCAAAGCGCGATTGTTGAAAAAGTCGCTTTCCTCAAACGTTTCAAGATTCCGCTGCCGCAACGAAATTCGATGTCCGTACTCGTATCCCGGTTCGATCAGGCGATAAGCGAGCCAGGGATCGATTCGATCGGCGGAAATTTCATTCTCGACGCTTCGAAAACGGCTCCACTTTCCATCTTTTCGCACATAAACGTCAAAAACGAGCGTTTCTCCGATATTCGCTTCCAAAAGTTTCCGCCATTTTTTTAACGGAAAGCGCGCCGAACGTCCGGAAACGACAATTTTAGCGCCGTTTTTCGAATAAACGTTCGTTATATAACGTTCGCCGTCTTCTTCAACGTAAAAATTCAGCGGCGCGACGTTCGGCGGGATCGTCGTTCCCTCGTAATCCGGGTAAATTACGGGAAATCTATCGACCGTTTCGCAATTTTTCGGCAAACTCGGCGTTCGCCCGGCCGCCCAAACGCCCGCCGCGACGACAAGCAAGACCGCCGCGCCGACGATCGCGCTTCGACGTTTCGCCGGTCGTCGCGTTTCGCCGGTCGTTTTATTTTGCCCCGTCGCCCCGACGTTCGCATTTTCTTCACTCTTTTTATTTTCTTCGTTTTCCATATTTTAACGCCTCGCGCCGTTTTTTTGTCGTCAGGATTCGCGCAATTTCGCCAAATCCTCAATTTCCGCCGAACACCGAATCGTCGGCGAGGTACCCCCAATACAAGCCGCCGCAATATTCTCGAATCGCGTCTTGCGCTTGCGCCGAGCCGGGCGTCTTCACGACGTCAAGAAATTCCGCAAATTCGTTTAAGCTAGCGACAGTTTCGGGCGCGAACGGGTACGCGCATCCCTCGGCCGTTTGCCAGTCGTCGCCAAATTTCGTCAGCCGCCACGCCGCGAGCCCCTGCTCGATCGCTTTCGGCGCTTTGCCGTTCGGCCGCGCGGCGACGTATTTATCGACGTGTTTCAGAAAATAGTCGCCGTCCTTTTGCAGGAGCGCGGCGATCAACAGCAACTCCCGCGTCGCGGGCGCCGCCTCGTCGTATTCGTCTTTAAAAACGCCGAGCAAAAAGGTCAAATTCGGGTACGAGCTCAGGGTCGCCTCGTTTTTACGGGGACGCAACTCGCGCGCTTTTTTCACCTTTTCGGCGACGTCGGCGACGGCGTCCGGCGCGACGTTCCAACGCTTCGCCGCTTCGTCGAGCGTCGCCGCGTTCGGCGCCGTCTCCTCGAAACGCTTTTTCGCCGCGGCGCCGTATTCGCGATCGTTCCAAAAATCGCGGACGTCTTCGCGGAACTCGGGCGAGTCGAGGAACGCCAGCCGCGCTCGCGCCCAATCGCTATAGAAAAGCGTCTGTTCCAATTCGTTCAAATAACGCCGCGCGACCTTGTCTTCGCCGTTGACGATCGCGCCGATCGCCAACGTTTTATAAAAGGAAACGGAGCGTCCTTCGCTTGCGACGAAATTGTCGGTCGCGACGCGGGCGGCGACGTTCGTGTTGCCGTAATGACAAAAAATCAATTCGCTCAAAGCGCGCGGCGCGTTGCTCTCGGTCGCCATTTTCTTTTCGTTGAGCCAAAATTTGAATTTCGCCCAAGCGCCGCCGCGTCTCATCGCCTCGTAATCGGCGCGATCGACGTCGTACGTTGAAATCCCGGCGATCGGGCGCTCGAACGCCTTTTCCGCAAGCTCGCCCGTTTCGAAAAGCGCCAGGTTGCGGAGCGCGACGCACTGCTCGTTCGGTTTCGCAATTTTCGTTTCAATTTCCAATATTCGCGCCCAATCGCCTTCGGTCAACGCTCGATTCGCCTTCAAAATCGCCAAAAAACAGGTCGTTCGATAAGAAAGCGCGAACGTCGCCAAGCCGATCAGCGCGATCGTCGCGGCGAGCAGGCGGACGCGACGCGCACGTTCCTCCCGTTCGACGTCGCCCGGAGCGCTCGATTTTCCCGTTTTATCCGTTTTACCCGTCTCGCTTGTTTTCGCCGTTTCGCCCGTTTTATTCTTTTTCGCTTGACCGCCGTTGCGAACGCGTTTCGCCGAACGCTCGCGCCAAAGAACCGCCGGACGAGCGACGACGTAAAAAAGGGGCGTCGCCGCAAGGAAACCGTAAACAAACGTTCCGGTAATCCAATTTTTGTCGTACCGCACGTCTTCAATCAATCCTTGAATAAAAACGTTGCAGAATTTCTCTTCAGTATAGAAAAACAAATAATACCAACACAACGGAACGAGCGCGACGGAAGCGAAAAGGACGGCGATCCGTCGGCGACGGGCGGAGCGTTTGGCGTCGATCTCGGCGGCCGTCGGCGTCGCGTTCGCGGCGAGAACCTCGCCGTTTCCCCGTTTTTTCGGCAAAATCGGCGCTTTCCAACGTTCGAGTTCGTCGAACGCGCAAAGCAAACCGGCGAACGGCGCCCAAAACCCGAATCCCGGATACCCCAAAACGACGACGCCGAGCGCAAACACCAAACGTCGGCGCGGCGACGCGATCTTCCGAAACGCTAAAAGAGCGATCAACGCAAGCAAAACGCCCAAATAACCGGAAAAAACCAACGAATTATTGAACGGCAAATAAACGCAATACCCGTTCCAGGTCGCGGCGATCGCCAAAAAACAGGTCGGAATCGTCGAAAACGCCAGCCCGACGCCGCGTAAACCGACCGCTTTTACCGTTAAAATCTGCAAAATCGTCCCCAACGCCGCAAGGATCGCCCCGCCGACAAGCGGAAGATAGAAAAACTGGATAAAAAAAGCGGTCAAGTAAAAGAGCAACCCGCCCGGCGCCTCTTGCCAACGAACGAAAAAATCGGAACGAAACAGGAACAGCGAATTTTCCTGAACGGCGAAAAGAAAATCGCCGTATCGAACGCTCCAAAAGAGCCAAAGCGCGAGAAAAAAAACGCTCGACGTCGCCGCTTCCGCCGTTGGAAACCGCCTATTTTCGCTCGTCGACGCTTTCGCCGGCGCCTTTTTTTCCGTTTTCATCGTTGTCATTCCTCAAAACTTCCTATTTCTTCGACCTTAACCGTTTTTCCCATTTTCTTTATTTTTCGCCGAACGCGCCGTCGACTAAATTCGCCGATTCTGCGTCGTTTCCCCGTTTTAACGCGGCGTCGCGGCGCTTTTACCGCCGTCGCGACGTTCGCCCCGAATTTTATTCGCGACGCGACGGCTCTTTTAGCGGGAAAAACCGAAAATCCCGTAAAATCGTCAAGATTATTAAACGCCGCGCCGATGAAAGCACAATCTACGAGTCGAAGTCGACGAGAATCGCTGCGAGCGCCGCCGCGCCCTTTATTTTAGCGCCGGTCGCGTCAAGAAACAAGCGGCGCGTCTCCGCGCGTCGCGAAATTCGAAATCCGCGACGTTCGCGGCGCCGGATTTTCGCGATTTTGCCGACTTTAACGCCGACGTTCGTCCGCAAAGTCGTCCGCTCGACGTTAAATCGGCTCGTTTCATCGATTCGCGTTCCCCGTTCGACCGCCTCGACCGCCCGCGATTTCCCGCTCAACCGCGCCAAGGAGTTTTCCCGATGTTTTACCGCGCGACCGCCGACGCTCGTTTCGAAACGCCTTACGGAGCGACGCTCCGCGACGACGGCGTCGTTTTTTCCTTCGTCAGCCGCTCGGCGACCGGAGCCCGCCTCCTCCTTTACGATTCCCCCGACGATCGCGAGCCGTCCCTCGTCGTTCCGTTCGATCCCGACAGCAACCGTTGGGGAGACGTTTGGAACGCGTTCGTCCCCGGCCTCGGCGCGGGCGCGCTTTATCACTTCCAGGTCGACGGCCCTTACGACCCGCGACGCGGCCTCCTTTTCGATTCGCGAGCGCGCTTGATCGACCCTTACGCGAAAGCGCTCGCCGGCGATTTTCTCCCCAAAGACTCGGAAGACGATCCCGCCCGTCCGCCGAAATGCGTCGTCGTCGACGATTATTTCGATTGGGGGGACGCGCCGCGTATCCGCCGCGATCTTGCCGACGAAATCATTTACGAACTGCACGTCCGCGGTTTTACGCAGTCCGAAACGAGCGGCGTTTCGAAGCCGGGAACGTTCCTCGGGCTGATCGAAAAGATCCCCTATTTAAAATCGCTCGGCGTTACCGCGGTCGAGTTGATGCCGATCCACGAGTTCCCGCGAAACGACCCGAGCGGCGAGCCGACCGCGCGCCGCAATTATTGGGGATACGATCCGATCGCCTTCTTCGCGCCGCATCGAGGCTACGCTTGGAGCGACGAGCCGGGCGCCCAGGTTCGCGAGTTTAAGGAGACCGTTCGCGAATTTCATCGCGCCGGAATCGAGGTTTTCCTCGACGTCGTCTTCAATCACACCGCCGAAGGAAACGAACGCGGCGAAACGTTTTCGTTTAAAGGTTTCGAAAATCGAAATTACTACCTCTTAAACGAAGAGGGCTATTACCTGAATTACAGCGGTTGCGGAAACACCGTCAACGGCAACCACCCTTGGACGCGCGATTTGATCTTCAACTGCCTCCGCTCTTGGGTGTACAACTATCATATCGACGGGTTCCGTTTCGACTTGGCTTCGATTTTAAGCCGCGACCGTTTCGGACGGCTCGTCGGCAATCCGCCGATTTTGGAGACGATCGCCGAAGACCCGCGTCTTTCCGGAACGAAAATCATCGCCGAAGCTTGGGACGCGGCCGGCGCTTACCAGGTCGGCGAGTTCGGATCGCACGCCCAACGTTGGGCCGAGTGGAACGGGCGTTTCCGCGACGACGTCCGCCGATTTTGGCGCGGCGACGACTGGACGACCGGCGCCTTTGCGACCCGTTTTTCCGGTTCGAGCGACCTCTACCAGAAAAGCGGGCGGGCGCCGAACGGCAGCGTCAACTTCGTTACCGCGCACGACGGGTTCACCTTGAACGACCTCGTCTCGTACAACGGCAAGCACAATTACGCGAACGGCGAGGAAAATCGCGACGGCGAAAACAACAACGTCAGCTACAATTTCGGCGTCGAAGGCGAAACGACGGATCCGCGAGTTTGCGAACTCCGTTCCCGGCAGGTTCGCAACTTCTTAACGACGCTGATGTTAAGCCAAGGCGTCCCGATGCTCGTCGCCGGCGACGAGGCGCGCCGCACGCAACAGGGGAACAACAACGCGTACTGCCAGGACTCCCCGATCTCCTGGATCGACTGGAAACGGATCGAGGAAAACGAAGATCTGCGCCGCTTCTGCGCCGCGCTGATCCGCTTTCGACGTCAGGAAGCGACCCTTCGGCGTCGCGACTTTTTCACCGGTCGCCCGCAAACGCCCGGCGAGCTTCCGGACGTCTCCTGGTTCGACCCGAGAGGGGGCGCCGTCGATTGGAACGCCGCGCAGCCGCCGACGCTGACCTGCCTCGTTTCGGCGCTCGACGTCGCGAACGACCCGGCGTTCGACGCGGAGTCGCGACGCTGGGCGGCGACGCTCGAAACCGGGGTTCCGTTCAACCTTATCGCCGAGGCGGCGCCGGAGTCGCGTTACCACGTGCTGACGATGTTCAACGCGTCGGCTTATCCGCAAACCTTTTATTTTCCGGCGGTTGCGACGCATCCGGATTTCGAATGGCGAACGTTCGTCGACACGGCGGCGCCGTCCCCGCTCGACGTTTACCCGGATTGCGACGGCCCGTCGCCGTTCGTTCGCGGCGCCCTGCTGCTCCCGGAACGCTCGCTGAAAGTTTTCGTTTGCGAGCCGCGGCCGAGAGCGCCGGAGCCGGTTTCACCCGAGCGTCGTTGAGCGGACGCGATCGCGGCGGCGTTCCTTCCCGTTGGGCGCGTCGCCGTTGAACGCCGTTCGAGCGGACGTTCGATCGACAATTTTCGTCGCGGCGTTGATTTCTATTTGATTTTCGCAATCAAATTTTATTCACCGTTGCGACGAAAAGCATTTTTCTCAACGGAAACATTCCTATGAACGTCTTTTATCCCTTCGTTCGTCCCGTTTTTCCCTCCGACTCGCGACGGCGCGCTTATCGGTTCGCCGAAGAAACGGCGCGCTTGCGACGGAGCCGACCGCCGATCGCGCTTGTTTTAAGCGGAGCGACGTTTTTATTCGGGACGAACGCGATCGACGGCGCCCGCGTTTTTACTCTTCTCGCCAAAGCGCCGATTCAACGCGTTCTTCTCAATTCCCCCAACTTCGTCGAAGTCGCCGATCTCCCCAATTCCGCTCTTTTCGCGCAAACGGACGCGCCGGAGTGGAACGCGTTCCTCGAACGTCGAGACGGTTGGCTTGCCGCCGACGGGATCTATTCGGTCGAACTTGCCCGCGACGCCGCCGTTAAACTCGACGCGGATTCGCCGGTTTCGCAAAATTTCAGCGCCGCGACGCCGCGAAAAACGCTCTTTCTTTTCAGCGACACTTTCGGCGGAACGACGAAAAACGACGGGCGCGACTTCGACAAAGTCGAAATGTCGAACCATTCGTTCGCGGTTTTGACCGGAACCGCGCCGAATCCGAACGCCGCCGTTTTCTTTTGGCGCCGGTCGACGGAAAACGGAGAATTTGCGCCGACTAAGCAAGACGGCGAATTTGGCGAAACCGCGCCGATAAGAGAAAACAACAAAGACGGCGAAGAAAATCCGGCGAAACCGGAACGTCTCGCCCCGCGCAACCCGCTCGGCGTCAACCGTTGGCTCCAAGACGGCGTCGTTTGGCGCGGTCGCGTTTGGACGTCGGCGCTTCTCGTCGGCGCCGGTTGGAAGCCGGAACGGGTCGACGCGGTTTCGATCGGGATCGACTCGACAGGTTCTCCCGATTTTAACGACGTTCGCATCGACGAAACGGCGCCCCTTTCGTTCCGAACGGAGACGGCGCAGGTCGTTTTCGGCGCGGCGATCGCCGACGACGCGGACGACGGTTTCCTTTACGTTTTCGGTTATCTCGACCGTTTCGATGCCGGGAGCCGCAAAGATCTCGTCGTCGCTCGGGCGCCCCGGGAACGATTCGGCGATTTTTCGAGTTGGCGTTATTTCGACGGGCGCGACTGGTCGCCGAACGTCGCGGACGCGGCGCGGCCGGAAGCGGGGCTCGTCGAGCGGATCTCGCCGGAGTTTTCCGTTTCAAAAATCCCGACCGGCGCGAACGCGGGCCGCTATTTGCTCGTTTACACGCCGGGCGCCGTCGGAAACGAAATCGCGTTCCGCGTCGGCGACGCTCCTTGGGGGCCGTTCGGAGCCGAAACCGTCTTTTACCGCTCGACCGTTCCCGCCGAATTCGAACGCGGCGTCGATTGTTACAACGCGAAAGCGCATCCGGCGTTCGGCGACGACGAAAAAATTCTCGTTTCCTACAACGTCAACCGTCTCGGAACGCTCCCGCGACGCCCCGCCGAATACCGTCCGCGTTTCGTTTGGCTCCGATACTCGACCGTCGACGCCGCGACCGCTCGGCAAAACGCGGCGGAGTCTCGTTGATTCGCCTTTTTTCGGCGGCGTCCGCGCTCGCGCTTCGTTTTAACGATTCCAAACGCCGAAAAACGCTCGCCTTCTCGACGGCGCTCCGCCCGAACGCCGTCGAGACTTCTTAAACTCCGCTAATATTCCAAACAGCCCAAACATTCTAAACGCCCCAAGCGATTTAAGCGGCGTTCGTCAAGAGCGCAAACGACGTTTTCCCGTCGTTTACAGGCGCCGTTAAGGCTTCGAACAAAAATCGCGCGGCCCCACGAGTCCCCCCGCTGAGCCGCGCGACCGTTAAATCTTCCGCGTTCGTTCTATCTTATCTCAAATCACTCACGCTTCCGCGACCTGCTTCAAAATTTCGGCCAACATGTCGACCGTCTTCTTGATCTGCTCGCGGGTGTGCTCCGACGTCAGGAAGAAGCGAATGCGCGCGTGCCGCTCTTCGACCGCCGGGTGCAAAATCGGGTGCGCGTTCACGCCGTTCAGGAAAAGCAGGTGCGACGCTTTCAGGCACTGAATCGAGTTCCCGATGATGACGGGAACGACGCCGGAATCTTCGGCGAGCCCGACGTTCATCCCGTAACCGCGCGCCAGCTTCTTGAAGTAAGCGCTGTTTTCACGCAACTTAGCGGCCCGTCCCGGCTCCCGTTGGAGGAGGCGCAACGACGCGAGAGCGGCGGCCGCGGCGGCCGGAGGCATCCCGACGCTGAACATAAACGCCGGCGCGGTGTATTTCAGGTACTCGACCAACTCGCGACGCCCGGAAATGTAGCCGCCGCAACTGCCGAACGTTTTGCTCAACGTGCACATCCAAAGGTCGACGTCGCGCCGATCGACGCCGAAATGTTCGCCGACGCCGCGCCCGGTTTCGCCCAACACGCCGATCGAGTGGGCTTCGTCGATCATCAAAAGCGTCTTGTATTTGTTGCGAACGCGAATAAATTCCGGCAGATCCGGGTAATCGCCGTCCATGCTGTACACCCCTTCGAGGGCGATCAGAACGCGGCGGTATTTTTCGCGGTGCTGGCTCAAAATTTTATCGACGGCGTCCCAGTCCCCGTGCGGGAACGGACGGCGCCGAGCGCCGGACAAAATGCACCCCTGAACGATGGAGTTGTGCGCCAACGAGTCGTGCAAAATCAAGTCTTCGGCGCCCATCAGGTGTCCGATGACGCTTTCGTTCGTCTGGTGTCCGCCAACGAAAACGATCGTGTCCTCCGTGCCGAGGAACTTCGTAATTTCCCGTTCCAACTCGCGATGCAACGGGATTTCGCCCGCGACGATGCGGCTCGCTCCGGCGGTCGTTCCGTAGGTCGCGATCGCTTCCTGCGCCGCCGCGACGACGCTCGGATGTCCGGACGAACCGATATAATTATACGACGAAAAGTTAATGTACTCTTTTCCGTTAATCGTCGTCGTGGCGCAAGCGGCGTCTTCGTGCGGTTCGAAGAAGTGGCTCAGGCCCAGCCGATTCGCAAGCTCGACTTTTTCGTGCATCGCGAGATATTCGGGGAATTTCGCAAAATCGTAACACGATTCGTCGATTTCGTAGGTTTTCTTCGTTTCTTCGGTCTCGAAGACGCGTCCGCCGCCGAGGTGTTTGCGCACCGCGTCGACGACTTCGCGGGCGGTGAAGAGCGTCGGCAGCACCTGTTCCGGGAACTGTCCGCCGAAACGGTCTTCGAGCGCGGCCAGAATTTCCATCCGCTCGAGGGAATCGAGCCCCAGCTCGGTGATGTCGGAGTCGATCGAAAGGTTGCGAGCGCGTTCTTTAGCGACGCGGTAAACTTCGTCGAGAACGATCTTCACCGTTTCGTCGTAAGAGACCGAGCCGCCGACGCGGGACGCGTTTTCGCCCTTTTCGGCCGGCTTTTCGACCGCTTTTTCCTCGATTTTCGAACCGGCTTTTCCGGCGACGGAAAGGACGTTCGACATGTCGCGCCGGGTCGCCTCCCAAGCGGACGCGGGCGACGCGTCGCTCGGTTCGGGCCCGTCGGCGCCCATTTTTACGTTCGCGCCCTCGTACAGCGGGTTTTCCTCGGCGCCGAACGAACCGAAATTCGTTTTCGTTCCCGACGTCGGGGCCGCCGCAAGCGTCGCCGCGTCGTCGAGCGACCACGAAGCGATCGCCTCGAGTTCGCCGGCCAGGAAAGACGCCCGGCACGCGTGCCGCTGCACTTTGCCGCTCGACGTTTTCGGAAGGCTCCCGGAGCGGATCAGCACGATGGCGTCGATCGGGATCTCGTGTTCGAGCGCGATCGCCTTGCGGATCTCGCTGAAAATTTGCGGGGCGTCCTCTTTTTTGAAACGCCGTTCGACTTCCTGTACGAGAACCAGTTTTTCTTTACGAAATTCGCCGATCATGAAAGCGCCGCCGTTGTTGAGGCGCAAGAGCGGCGAAACGTGCTGCGCCGTCAACTCGACGTCCTGCGGATAAACGTTGACGCCGCGAATGATGATCAGGTCTTTGATGCGCCCGGTAACGAAAAGCTCGCCGTCGAGCATGAAGCCGAGGTCGCCGGTGCGGAGGAAGGGGCCTTCGTTCGTGTCGGCGATCCGGGCGCGGAACGAGCGTTCCGTTTCGGCCTCGTTGCGCCAATATCCCTTGGCGACGCTTCCGCTCTTCGTCCAGATTTCGCCGATCTGACCGGCCGGGCACTCGATTCGCGTTTCCGGATCGACGACGACGACGCGTTGGTCGACGACGACCCGACCGCTCGACACGAGCGTCTTCACGCGGGCGCTTCCGGGGATCGCGTCGACCGCTTTTCCGGCGGCCAAAGCGTCGGCGTCGACGTCGCGCAAGACCGGGGCTGAATCGCGGGAACCGCCGGTAACGATAAGGGTGCCCTCGGCCAACCCGAAACACGGGTAGAACGCTTCGTATTTGAAGCCGCAACGCTCGAATTTTTTCGCGAACTGGTCGAGCGTCTCCGCCTGCACGGGCTCGGCGCCGTTAAACGCGACCTTCCACGAGCTGAGGTCGAGGGAATCGAGGAGTTCTTCTTTGATCGATTTGACGCACAGGTCGTAAGCGAAGTTCGGGCCGCCGCTCGTCGTGCCGCGATACTTCGAGATCGCCGCGAGCCAACGGTACGGTTTCGTCAGGAACGACAACGGCGACATCATAACGTTCGGGCAACCGCAGTAAACCGGTTGCACGACGCCGCCGATGAGCCCCATGTCGTGATAGCTCGGGAGCCAGAAAACGCCCTTGTTCGACCGGGTGTGTTCGAACCCGGTCTGGATCAGCATCGAGTTGTGCAGCATGTTCGAGTGCGACAACATGACGCCTTTCGGCGTTCCGGTCGAGCCGGACGTGTATTGGAAAAACGCGAATTCGTCCGGGCCGACCTCGGGGTCTTTCCAGTCGTCTTCGAGCCCGGCGGTCATTTCGTCGGTCGCTTTCCACGGAATTTTTTTCAAATTCGGCGTTTCGTCGACGATCGTTTTCACGCGATTCAGCACGTCGGCGGTCGTCAAAGCGAGACTCGCTTCGGCGCTGTCGGAGATCGCCTGAATCCGAAGCATCGACCGGTTGCGACGCGGCGGATAAACGGGAACGGCCGTCGCTCCGGCGTACAGGCAGCCGTAAAACGCGACGATAAAATCGAGCCCCGGAGGATAAAGGAGCAACGCCCGCTTTCCGCGCATGTCGTTGCGTTGAAGCCAGGAAGCCAACGCGCGGCAACGGCGGTCGAGCTCGCCGTAAGTCAGCGGGATTTCCGAACTCACGCCGTCCGTCAGATAAACGAACGCTAAGTCGTCCGGTTGGATCGCCGCGCGGTAGCGCACCAAATCGACCAAGTTGGACGGACCAAAAAACGGCTGCGATTTATTGTCAAGCACGGAAAATCTCCAACGCTAAAAAACTTCAGGCAAAACCGACTTTCGTCGTTTCAAAAATCGAAATTCGATTCGTTTACTCGCGCGCAACGAACGCGGGGCGCGACGCGTTCCTTTCATCGGCCGTTTGCGCTTTCCGACGCCGTAAAAATGTCAATTTCTCCAAAATTTCCGATAAAAAACGAGCGTAAAAACAAGAAATATCGGAAACGTCGGCGCGCTTTCCCTCGACGAAGGCGGAACCGTCGAACTCGACAAGCCGACGGATCCCGCTCTTTCGCTTCATTGAAAACGGCGCGTTATTTATCGCCGTCGCGAGAAGCCTGGATTCGGTTGACGGCGTTCACGAGCGCGCGCAACGTCGCCTCGAAAACGTCGGTCGAAGTTGCCTGCCCGCGGACGGTCGTTTTAGAAGCGTCGTCGTTCAAAAAGACGACGACTTCGCCCTGCGCGTCGGAACCGCCGGAAACCGCCTCGATTTTGAAATCGTTCAGCGCGAGCGGAAGCCCGACGATCTCGCGAACGGCGGCGAACATCGCGTCGACCGGGCCGTTTTCCTGAGTCGCGGTCGCTTTTCTCTCGACGCCGTCCCGCGCCAAAACGACCTCGAACGTCGACTCTTTCCCGGAAGCGCAACTCAGCGAATACGAAACGACGTCCCAATCGCCGGAATCGCCGTTCGACGCGTTCGGCGACGTTTGCCGGTCGACGATTGCGATAATATCGGCGTCGTACACGTCCTTTTTCAGGTCGGCCAGGCGCTTGAACGCTTCGAACGCGGCGTCGAGGCGTTCGCGATCCAACTCGTATCCAAGCGATTTGATTCGAGCGGCCAACGCGGCGCGCCCGCTGTGTTTCCCGAGAACAAGGTCGTTTTTCGCAAAACCGACGCTCTCGGCGCTCATAATTTCGTAAGTCGTGCGCTCTTTCAAAACGCCGTCCTGGTGAACGCCCGACTCGTGAGCGAACGCGTTTTGCCCGACGATCGCCTTGTTGCGCGGCACTTTCAAACCGGTAACCTTCGAAACCAAACGGCTCGTCGGCGCCAACCGCTGCGAAACGACCCGCGTGTCCGCTTTAAAAACGTCGCGGCGCGTTCGCAACGCCATCACGACCTCTTCGAGAGCGCAGTTGCCGGCCCGCTCGCCGAGCCCGTTGATCGCGCACTCGACCTGCCCGGCGCCCGCCGCGACCGCCGAAAGCGAGTTCGCGACCGCCATTCCAAGGTCGTTGTGGCAGTGGACGCTGATCGTCGCCTTGTCGATATTCGGAACGCGATTCAACAGCGTTTTGATCCGCTCGGTCATCTCCGGCGGCGTCGTGTAACCGACGGTGTCCGGAATGTTGACCGTCGTCGCGCCGGCGGCGATCGTCGCTTCGACGACGCGGCAAAGGAAATCGATCTCGGTGCGGCAAGCGTCTTCCGGGGAAAATTCGACGTTCGAGCAGTACCCTTTGGCGCGTTTGACGCCCTCGACGGCGCGCGCGACGATCTCGTCTTCCGTCATGCGGAGTTTAAATTCGCGGTGAATGGCGCTCGTCGCCAAAAAGACGTGGATCCGCGGGTCTTCCGCTTCGCGCAGCGCTTCCCAGGCGCGGTCGATATCCGCCGAAACGCAACGAGCGAGCCCGCAAACGGAGGAACCTTTAACGATTTTAGCGATTTCGCGCACCGCCTCGAAGTCGCCCGGCGACGCGATCGGAAACCCGGCTTCGATCACGTCGGCGCCGAGCTCGACGAGAGCCTTCGCAACTTCGAGTTTTTCCCGCAGATTCATGCTCGCGCCCGGCGACTGCTCGCCGTCGCGCAGCGTTGTGTCAAAAACAACGATATTGCGACAAGATTCGGACGCGTTCGTCATATCGGAAGCCATCGTGAAACCTCTTTTGCTTTCTTTTTTGCGCGGAAAACGCCGACGACGAGACCGCCGCGACGCTTAAAATCGTTCGTCGAACAAAAATAAATTCGCGAAACAAAAACGCCGTTTCGCAAACGAGACCTGACGCCGCCCTCTAGGCGGCGCCGTAAGGTTCAGCCAAGCGCGCGATCCAAAGAGGAAATCGCGAGGCCGCTTTTTGTCGCGCAAAGCTCGAACAGGCAAAAAACCGCTCCCGGGCCGAAATTTTCGGCGTTCCCAACGAATTCGACGAACGTTCCTTCGACGCGCTCAAAATTCGCCGCGTCTTACTCTCGGAGCTCGTCCCTGAAATTTCATCTATTATAGCGCTTTTCTTCGTCGCGGCAAGGGGCCCGACGCTTCCGCTCGAGCGCTCCGTTTTCGCCGCTCCGCAAATCGCGAAACGGGACAAAAAAACCGCGAACGCGTCGCGGTTTGAAAAATCGAGCGCGCTTCGATCAGCGATCTTTGAGCAGCGGTTCGAGGTATTCGAGCGTCGAATTCATCGAGTCGAGACGCGGGTAATCCGACTCCGGAATTTGCAGTTTGAACTTGCGGCGCAGTTCGAGAACGACGTCGAGCATGTCCATGCTGTCCATCCCGAGTTGGTCGCGGAACGAAACTTCGTCTTTCAACGAGTCGAAATCTTCGTCCGGCGCGATGTCCGAAAGAATGCCGATGATCGTTTCTCTAATTTCAGCCGTCGTCATATTGAGACTCCTTAACAACCGCCCGCGCTCGAAAGCGGAGCCGTTTTTTCATCGTAATCGTTGCGAACGGCGCCGCGAGTTCGGAACCCGACGCCGCCGTTCTTATCCAATCTGCTTATTTTATCCAAAGTTCGCCCGACGCCGCCGTCATTCGTCGTATTTTCCGACGATCACGACCGCGTTGATTCCGACCATTCCGAACGAGTTGTTCAAGATATAGCGAACGGAGCCGATTTCCTTCGGCTCGTTGAGGACGAGGTTCGCGATCTCGCATTCCGGGTCGAGATTGTCGACGTTGATCGTCGGGTGAACGACGCCGTCGTCGAACGCGGGCAGGTTTCCGGCCAGCTCGAGAACGCCCGCGGCGCCCATCGCGTGTCCGATGAAACTTTTCGTATTATTAATATACGTCTTTTTCGACGCGCCGAACACGTCGCGCAACGCTTCGATCTCGACAATGTCGCCGGCGCGCGTCGCGGTGGCGTGCGTGTTGACGATATCGATTTCCTCCGGGGCCAACCCGGCTCGAGCGAGCGCCTTCGAAACGCATTGCGCCTGCCGCCCGGCGTTCGGAAGGACGAAGTCGGTCGCGTCGCTGTTCATCGCGTAGCCGACGATTTCGCCGTAAATTTTCGCGCCCCGTTTTTTCGCGTCCGACAGGCGTTCGAGAACGTAAACGCACCCGCCTTCCGCGACGACGATGCCGTTGCGGTCGACGTCGAACGGACGCGACGCTTTCGTCGGATCGTCGTGTTTCGCCAACGCGTTTTGAGCGTTGAACGCCGCGAAGATCCCGAACGTGCGGATGCTTTCCGAAACGCCCCCGGCCAGCGCGAGGTCGACTTCGCCGAGTCGAAGTTGCTGGACGCCCTGAATGATCCCGGCGTTCCCCGCGGCGCAGGCGGCCCCGAGCGTGTAATGCGGCCCGGTGATTCCGTAACGCAACGTCGCTTCGCCCGCCGGATTGTTCGCAACCGTTCGCGGATTGTGGTGGTGCGACCAGTACGCGCAATCGTAATCGTATTGCTTGATCTGATAAATTTCGTTTTCCGTTTCAACGTTGCCGTGTTCGGTAACGCCGACGTAAACGCCGACCGCGTCCTTGCGAACGTTTTCCCAATCGAGCCCGGCGTCGGCGATCGCTTCCCCGACGCAGTAAATCGAGAGGCTCCCGGCGCGAGTTCCCCGGCGCAATTCCCGCCGCGACTGCCATTTCAGGACGTCGCAATTGCAGACGCCGGCGAGCGTCGGCCCGAAATAGCGGATCTCGTAAGGGACGACGCCGCTGACGCCGTTCAAAAGCGCGCGGCGGTACTCGGTCAAATTCGAACCGTTCGGCGACGCCAACCCGACGCCGGTGATCACAATGCGTTCCTCGTCGCGCATTTTCCTTCCCTTTGTTTCGCTATTTTCCGCAATTTATCCGTTTTATCAGTTTCGCCGTTTCGCCCGGCTTCGCCAACTTCGCCGCTTTAACGTTCGCCGTTCAGCTTTCGAACTTCAGCGCGTCCTCGAGAGCGACCGTTTTTTCGTACAAAGCGCGTCCGATAATACACGCTTCGATTTTCGCGTCACAAAGCCGCTTTACGTCGTCGATATTCGAAATTCCGCCCGACGCGACGACCTGGATTGAAACGGCGTCCTTCATCGCGACCGTTTCGGCGACGTTCGGGCCCTTCATCATGCCGTCCGTCGCGACGTCGGTGTAAACCAACGCGGCGATCGGGGCGCCGTCGAAACGCTTCGCCAAATCGACGGCCCGCGTCGAACTCGTTTCGAGCCAACCGTCCGTCGCGACCATTCCGCCGCGCGCGTCGATCCCCAGCACAAGCCTGTTCGGGAACTTTTCGCACATTTCGAGGAACCACTCCGGCCGTTTCAACGCAAGCGTTCCGACGACGAGCCGCGAAAGCCCGAGATCGAGAAGCCGACGGATCGTTTCCTCCGAACGGACGCCGCCGCCAAGCTCGCATTCGACGCCGAACGGCGCCGTCGTTTCGACGACTTTCTTCACCGCGTCGAAATTCGCCGTCGTTCCGTCCTTCGCGCCGTCAAGGTCGACCAAATGCAGACGCCGCGCGCCCTTCGAACGCCAAAAATCGGCGGTTTCCGCGGGCGAATCGCCGTACACCGTTTCGCGTCCGTAATCGCCTTGACAAAGACGGACGCAACGCCCGCCGCGAATATCGATCGCCGGCCAAATTTGCATTTTTCGTTCCTCGATTAAGATTTCGACGTTTTTTCCCGCGATTCGACGCCGCCGCCCGACGAAACGGATCGCCGCGACGCAACGAAGGAGCGCCTTTCGCCGCCGTCAAATCTCCTTCCCCCTATTCTAACCTAATTTTATATTTCGAAAAGACGGGCGCCGACGAAAAACCGCGCTCCCGTCGTTTCGTCGATCTCGACGGCGCGTTCAATCCGCAAATTTCAACCGTTTTTCTTATTCTTCCTATTTTCACGAACCGTCCCCGGCGGAACGCAAAAAATTTTTTCGCGAAATCGCAAAGCCGCAAAAGCGAGCCCCGGGAGCGGTCTTTCCCCGCTCGACCCTCAAATAAGCGAAAATCCGCAAAGACTTGCGAAAAAAACGCCGCGTCCGCAAAAAATTTTCAAGAAACGCGAAAAAGCGACGCGAAAACGCCGGAAAGTCGAAGAACGATATTGACAAAAATCGATTTTGCGTCGACAATGAGGAGACCGCTTTCGTCGACGACGGTTCGCCGACCCGCTTCGCATTTTGCGCGTTTTCCCTATTTTGCGCCCCTTGCCGAAATGATCAGCTTAAGCAGACAAGAAATCGTTCAAACCACCCGCCATTTAATCGTTAAAGTCGGCACCAACGTCCTAACGACTCGCGACGGACTCCTCAACCGCGACAGAATCCGCTCGCTGGTCGCCGAAATTTGCGCCGTTCGCGAACGCGGCGTCGACGTCGTTCTCGTCAGCTCCGGGGCGGTCGGGGCCGGAATGGGACGGCTCGGCTTGACGAAACGTCCGAAATCGCACCCGGAATTGCAGGCGGTCGCCGCGGTCGGACAGGGAACGCTCATCCAATTTTACGAGCAGGAACTCGACGCCCGGGGCGTTCTCGCGGCGCAGGTGCTCCTCACCGCCGACGACTTGGCGCGTCGCGACCGCTATTTGAACGCCTGCAACACGTTTAAATCGCTCCTTAAATTCGGCGCGCTTCCGATCGTCAACGAAAACGACGCGGTCAGCACCGTCGAACTTCATTCGACGTTCGGCGACAACGACCGGCTCGCGTCTCTGGTCGCCAACATTTTCCCGGAATCGCTCCTGATCCTCCTGACCGACGTCGACGGCCTTTACGACGGCGACCCGAGTTTGCCGGAGTCGAAACTCGTTTCCGTCGTCGACCGCTGGACGCCCGACCTGATGCGGATGGTCGCCGAAAAACGCTCGAGCCGCAGCAAAGGCGGAATGTCGAGCAAACTCCGCGCCGCGCAAACCGTTACGAGCGCCGGCGGCTGCATGATGATCGCCAACGGCGACGACCCGGAAATTTTGACGAAAATTTACACGGGCGAAGAACACGGCACGGTTTTCTTCCCGCGACGCCGCCTCCCCGCCCGCAAGCGCTGGGTGCGGTTCGCGCCCGTCCCGAGCGGAAGTCTCGTCGTCGACGACGGCGCCGCGCGAGCGCTCGAAACGCAGGGAAAAAGCCTCCTTCCGATCGGCGTTCTGAACTGTTTCGGACGCTTCAAAAAGGGCGACGTCGTTTCGATCGTCGATCGCGAAAACCGCGAAATCGCCCGCGGTCTCGCCAATTACGGACACAAGGAAGTCGCGATGATTCGGGGCCGCCGCGCGTCGGAAATCGCCGATATTCTCGGTTTTTGCCCCTACGACGAAATCGTTCACCGCGACAATATTCAAATCAACGCCGATTATTCGGAAGGCTGAATCGCCCCGTTTTCCCGTCTTCCGCAAACTTCCCAAACTTCCGCTCGTTAAGGAACCGCTCCGATGAAACCGACCGTTCGCGCCTTTATCGCCGTCGAAATTTCCCCGTCGATCCGCGCCGAAACGCGCAAAACGCTCCGCCCCGTAACGGCGGCCTACCCGAACGCAAAATGGGCGGAAGAGGAAGACTTTCGCGTCGTCTTGAAATCCCTCGGAACCGTTCGGACGATCGACCTTCACCGCGTCGTCGAGGCGGTCGAGCGCGGCTGCCGCAAGTTCGAGCAGTTCGACCTCGTTTTCGAAGGCCTCGGCGCGTTCCCGAACGTCGAATCGCCCCGTTCGATCTGGATCGGCGTCCGCGAAGGAACCCGCGAAATCCGCGAACTCGCCCGCCGAATCGAAGCGGAGTTGGCGGAACTTGGGTATCCTCCGGAAAATAGAGAATTTACGCCGCGTTTAACCGTCGGCCGCGCCCGTCAAAAAGACCGCGAATCCGGTTTCGAAGGCGGGCTCGGACGGATGATCTTCGAACGCTCGAACGTCTTTTTCGGCTCCTCGCCGGTCGACGCGGTTTTCGTTTACTCAAGCGAACTCGAACGCGGCGGGCCGAAATACGCCGCGTTGGCGGAGATCCCCCTTTCCCCGATCGGCGTCGACGACGGAGAAGAACCGTTCGATCCGAAAGCGTTCGACGACGAAGCGGACGCCGCGCTTCACGACGTGTCGCGCCTCGAATTCGCCGGTCAATTCCAGGAAAAACTCGACGCGAATTTCGACGTCGACGCGCTCGACGCCGACGTTGAAGCGGAGTTGCGGCAAATTTGCGGCGCCGAGTTCGCCGGACGCTCGAAAAACGGCAAAAAGGCGCGCGCCGACGGCCCGAACGGTCGCAAAACCGGCAAAACCGGCCCGTTCCGCGCCGACGGAAAAACGTCGAAACGCTCGATTTCCATCCCGAAATTCGACGACGTCCCGGAACTCGACGACCTCGACCTTTCCGCTTTCGCCGATTTTACGAACTCCGGCGGCGTCAAGCCGGATCGCGCGGGCCGTCGTCCGCCGAAAAAATAACCGCGTCTTTTCTATTTTCCCAATTTTCCGCAAACGCCGCGCTCGTTTTCGCAACGGGTCGGCGTTTGTTTTTTTCATCGTCTTTCGATTTTTGTTCTCGTCAAAAAATTCTCCGATTTTTCTCGCGTCGCCGCCCCCTTTGTCGGGCGTCTTCGCTCAAAATTTCAGTTCTTTTTATCAAAATTCGCAAAAAAACTAAACGCCATTGCCGCCAAGGCCGATACAATCTATACGATCGTTACGTTTCCTGTTTTTTTTGGGGAACGCGCGCTCATATTTTTTCCGTCGAAGGAGACGCCTAATGCAAACGTTCGCTCGCAACACAAAACTTCTCGCCGTAATTTTAGGCGCCGCGCTGTCGGCCCCCGGTTGCGCGACCGATTGGTTTTCTTCGTCGTCTTCTTCCGATTACGTCGCCGGCGAATTGAGTCAGGACGTCGAAAACCTTCCGGATCCGAACGCGCCGCCGAAACCGCAGAAAGAGACGGCGATCGTTTCGCCGTTGGGCGCGACGTTCAAGGAATCGCCGGATCGCCTTCTCCTCCAAGCGGACGCTTATTTCGATCAGGGCAAATTTCACGATTCCGCCCGTTTGTATCGAAAATACCTCGCGACGCCGGAAGCGGCCCTCGCGCCGCCGACCGTTTTGGGAAAGGCGCGTTATCGGATCGCCGTCGTCGCGCGCAAAAAGATGGATTTCGCGGAGGCGAAGCGCGAATTCGAGGCCGCGATCCGGCACGAGCCGCGCAATCCGCTTTATCGTTTCGACCTGGGCAAGTCGTGCTTCGACGGAGCCGATTACGCGGGCGCCGACGCGGCCTTTTCCGACTTGCTCGCGACGAACCCCGATTATCCGCAAGCTCAGTATTATTACGGACTTACGCTTCTTGAAGGAACGCGTCGCGCCGAAGCGCTCGCGCCGCTGACGAAAGCGGTCGGCGAACTCGAAGCGGCCGCGCTCCTGACGGACAAATATTACGCGGTCGGCGAACTTGAAACCGCGGCGGCTTGGGAAGCGCAAACGGCGCAAATCGCCGCGCGGCTCGGCCGTCCCGTCCCGGCGTTCCCGAACAAGCGCGTCGCCCCGGCGCAAACCGCCCCGGCCCCGCAACCGCAAATTCCGGCGCAAACCGCCCCGGCTCCGCAGTCGCAAATCCCGGCGCAAATCGCCCCGGCTCCGCAACCGCAAATCCCAGCGCAAACCGCCCCGGCTCCGCAACCGCAAATCCCGGCGCAAACCGCCCCGGCTCCGCAGTCGCAAATCCCGGCGCAAATCGCCCCGGCTCCGCAACCGCAAATCCCAGCGCAAACCGCCCCGGCTCCGCAACCGCAAATTCCGGCGCAAACCGCCCCGGCTCCGCAGTCGCAAATCCCGGCGCAAAACGCTCCGG
>CAZIJJ010000033.1:0-19597 GCA_964539525.1 uncultured Planctomycetaceae bacterium
CCGTTTTCTCCGTTTTCTCCGTTTTCTCCGTTTTCTCCGTTTTCTCCGTTTTCTCCGAAGATCGCGTCGAGCCCTTCGAGAAACGTCGGCGTCGGCGCGCGTTTTCCGACGGCGAGAATCCCTTGATGAAACTCGAAACCGACGAGTTCGTTCGCGGCGGCCCGCTCGTCGACGCGGTAAATCGGAACGTCCGGCGGAACGAGCGACAAGCAGTCGCCGAACCCGGTCTCTTTCCGCGTCGTCAAAATCGACTCGACGCCGAACCGCGACCGCAAAAGCCGCTCGACGACGAGCGCGCCTTCGGCGACAAAGATCGATTCGCCGCGCAACGTTCGTTCGCGCAAGTTCCGATAAGGTCGCAATCTCGGATCGTCGAGATCCTCGACGAAAATTTCCCGCGTCGCCGCGTCGTTCATTTCGTTTTGTCTCCGTTCGTCGTTCGTCGTCGGACGTCCGCAACGAGCGCGTTCCCGTTCCGGCGTTTCCGTTCGCTTCTATTAAACCGCCGTCGTCGCTTCGGTCAAGCGCCCCGTTCCTCGGCGAGCCGCAAATCGATCGTCGCGCCCTCCGCGTCGCCGAGCGCCCGCTTCGCCAGGCCGCGATACCGCCAAGCGACGCCGCACTCCGGCTCGACGTTCAAAATCGCGTCGCAAAGTTGGAGCGTCTTCTCCGGCGCGCCGCGTCGCAACCAAGTTCCGGCGCAATGCGCCCGGGCGATCGCGAAACGCGGGTCGATCAAATACGCCGTTTCGAAATCGACCGCCGCCTCCTCGTACCGGCCGAGCGCCGACTTCGCGACGCCGCGATTGTTGAACGCTCCGGCGCAGGCGGCTTCGTCGCCGTTCGCGATCAGCCAGTCGCAATCCTCGATCGCTTCGGCGAAACGTTTGAGCTCGATCAGCGCCGAACTCCGCGTCAGCCGCGCGTCGTACGGCGCCGGTCGCGTCTCGACGAGCCAATTCAATTCGCGCAACGCTTCGTCGAGTTCGCCGCGCGAACGGAAAATATCGGCCCGTTCGGCGAAAACCTCTTCGGCGTCCGGATCGAGTTCGCCGGCTCGACGCAACGATTCCAACGCGTCGTCGAGCCGCCCGAGCCGACGCTCCGTCAGCCCCCGCCAAAACCAAAGGCGAGCGTCCCGCGGCGCGATCGCCGACGCCCGACGGTACGCCCGTTCGGCGTCCTCGAACCGCCCCTCTTTCGTCGCGACGGCCGCCAACCGCCGCCAAAAAAACGTCGCCCCGTAAAAATATCCGAACGCCGCGAACGCTAAAACGATCGCCGACGCCAAGACCCAATTTTCCGTCGTCATAACTCGTCCTCAAAAGTAAAAAAGCTAAAACCAAAAAAGCGCGCAAATTCAACAAAATCCGCTTTTTCGCCGCGACGTCGGAAAAACGTTCCGTCCCGTCTCGACGCTCCATTTTAACGAATCGAAACCGGAAATTAAAGCCGTATCAAGACGTTTCGTTAAAAAAATTCAAGAAAAGAAACGCGAAACGCCGATACAATCGACGCGACGCGTCTCGTTCGAACGCCGAACGGGCCGCCGCTCTTCCCCGGCAAGAAAACAAGTAAAACGAAAAGACGAAACGATGCAAGACCCGCGCGACGCCGAAATCGCCGAACTTAAAGAACGGATTCGCCTCCTCGAAAAAACGTTGACCGAAGCGCAGCCGCTGATCGCGGTCGGCGAACTCGCCGGAACGACGACGCACGAGTTCAACAACATTTTGACGCTGACGATCAATTACGCGCAAATGGGGCTCCGCCGTCAGGACGACGAGACGCGGGAAAAAGCGTTCTCCAAAATTTTGGACGCGTCGCAACGGGCGGCGAAGATCGTCGGCGTCGTCCTCGGCTTGGCGCGCAATCGGAAACCGGGTCGCGAACCGACCGATCTGCAAGCGCTCGTCGAAGACGCGCTGCTTCTTCTCGAACGCGAAGCGCGTAAGTATCGCGTCTCGATCGAAACGCGTTTCGAACCGGTTCCGCCCGTCCTGGCCAACGGCAACCAAATTCAGCAGGTTCTCGTCAATCTTCTGGTCAACGCGCGCCAGGCGTCGGCGAGCGGAGGCCGAATCCTCGTCAAGATCCGTCGCGCCGACGACCCGGGCTTCGTCGAATTGACCGTCCGCGATTTCGGCTCCGGGATCGCGCCGGAACGACTGCCGAAAATTTTCGACGCGTTTTACTCGACGAAAACCGGCCCGGACGAAACCGGCAAAGGCGGCGCCGGGCTCGGGCTCGCGCTCTGCAAGCGAATCGTCGAGGAACACGCCGGGAAAATCCGCGTCGAAAGCGCGCTCGGCAAGGGCTCGGCCTTCGTCGTTCGACTGCCGATCGCCGAATAACGTCGCGAAAGCCGCTCGAATTTCGAAAAAACGAAAATTTCTCGAAAAGTTTTATTGGAAATTCAACGCGAATAGATTATACTAGAAGAAAGACGCGTCTCGGGTTCGAGGCGCGCCGGATCGGGGGGCGTCGTTCGCGGCTCGATCCGGCGAAATTTCGTCGGCGCGAGGGCGAGCGTCGCGTCGGCGTCCTTGGAATCCAACGCTCGACGCCAATCCCTTGGGAACCGCATCATGTCCAAATTCCTTTGCATCGCTTCGACGTCGCTTTCGGCGATCGTGTTTCTCGTCTTCCTTCTCGATCTTGTCGCCGGAGTTCCGTTCGGCAAAGCGAACGCGACGATGGACGTTATCTTCGTCCTCTGCTCGGCGGGCGTCGCCGCGTTGAGCGTTCTCTCGTTGCGCCAACTCAAATAAGAAGCCGCCGTCCCCGATTTTCGCGGCGCGAACGGTCGTCGCAAACCCGGCGACCGGCGAGATCCGGACGGAAAACGGCGGACGTCGTTCGCTCGGCGGCGGTCGACTTCGTTTTCCGTCGGCGCCGCGTCGTCTCAAGCGGCAAGAAAAGAAAAAAGAGTTTCTCCCGACCATTATTCGCGACCCAGGATATTGTCGCTGCGAGACAGGCGAAGACCTGGCGTGCACCTGCACTAGCCGCGAACGGTCTCGGCCTACGCTAATGGTTGACCACCTGGGGCAAATATTTAGGGAGAAACTCAGTACCCGTATTATAGCTCGCGGTTTCCCGTTTTGCAAGAGCGCGGCGCCGTTTTTTTCGTTTTTTTTCCAAAAAATTGCGACCGCTCGCCGCTCGACCCGCGTTTCAACTTTTCTAAATCGCCCGTCTTCTCTATTTCGTCCGTTTTAACTAAAGCGCCGAGACCCGTCGTTTTTCACGAACGCTCTATTTTAACGTTCAAAACGAGCGCCGGGGATCGCCGCGAAAACCGCCGTCGTTCGGCGGCGACGGATCCGCGAGCCGTTCCAGGACGCGCCGGGCGTGTTCGGCGACCATCTCGCGCAACTCCGGCGGCTCGACGACTTCCGCTTCGGCGCCGTATCCGAGAACCCACCAAACGATCTCGGTCAGCCCGGCGACGCGAAATTCAAGTTCCGCGCTTCCGTCCGGAAAAACTTGCGTCCGTTGCGTTTTATGCCAACGCACCTCCGCGACGTTCAGCCCGACTTTCGCCGAAAATCGAACGACGACGCGATAAGTTTTCGGGCCGCGCACAAAGCGCCAAGCGTCGCCGAAATACGATTCGAGCGAAAAATTCAGATTCTCGACAAACTTCGCGTCCGACGGCGCGACGCTCGTAAAGCGCGAAATTTTGAACGTTCGCGTTTCCCGATGGAGCGCGGAATAACCGACGACGTACCAGGCTCGCGAATAAAACACCGAATACGCGCACAGCGTCGAAGTCAACGTCGGAACGCCGGGCCCTTTGTACCGAACGGCCAACGACTTGCGGGAGACGCTCGCTTCCAGAATCGCGTCGAAAAAGACGTCGCGCTTTTTTTCGTCGTCCGGGCGAACCGTTCGTTCGTCGTCGTCCGTTTCGTCGTTCGCGGTCGGGGAAAACGGGCGCCGCTTGTCGACCGCGCCCCTCTTCGTCGCAAGACGCGGACGAGTCGCCGCGACGAAATCGAGCAACGCCGGAGAAAGCGTCGACGCCAACTTCGCCGCCGCGCCGCGCAACGACGCCAACAGGTTCCCGTCGAATTTGTCCCCCGTTTCGTGAAAAAGAACGAGCATCGCCAACGCTTCGCGCTCGGTAAACTCGATCGGAGGAACGCCGTAATCGCTTGCGAGTTCGAGATTTCCAGTCGTTTTGTCGACGATGATCGGAAAACCCGCGTCGCGCAGAGCCTGGACGCGTCGCCGAATCGTTCGCTCGTCGACGCCCAAAGCGTCGGCGAAGTAAGCGGGCGCGCCGGGCGTTTGAGTCAGCATTTTTAACAAGGCAATCAACCGTATTGTTTCAGAAGCGTTAGCGCTCAAAAGGGCGCCTCCCCCAATATTGTACCCCCGCGACGCGATTTGTCCAGCGCCGCGAGGCGCCGTCGCTCGCCAACGACGCGCAAACCTCGTTCTTCCTTTTGTTTTTTCTTCGCCGCGGACGCCGTTTTCGCGCAATACCGCTTCAAAAAAAAAAAACGTTCCGAAAATATTGCTAAAAAATTGCGCCGCTCGCCGGGAGCGACGCGCGTCTTCGCCGGTTGAAATCGGAAATGGCGCTCGACCGACCGCGCCTTTCGACGTCGGAAACGTCGGGCCGAAAATTCCGGTCGGGCCGAAACGTCAGTCGCGGCGGCGCGGCGGCGTCCGCTTCGTTTCGTTCGGTCGGCGCCCCTCTTTCGCGGCGCGATAACGCGGATTGTCCGACTGCCCCGTCAATTCGTACAGAAATCTACTTGGGATCGTCGGCCGAGCCTTTCCCCACTTCGTTCGCGCCAGCGCCATCGTCAGCGTCAACCGGCGTTGCGCTCGGGTAACGCCGACGTAACAGAGCCGCCGCTCCTCTTCGATCGCGGCTTCGGTCAGTGTCTCGATCGAACGTTGGTGCGGAAGGATCCCCTCCTCCATGCCGACCATGTACACCTCTTTAAACTCCAGCCCCTTCGCCGCGTGATACGTCGACAAAAGCACCGCGTCGCTTTGCGATTTTTTGTCCTGCTGCGAACTGAATTCGGGCCCGCCGAGCGCGGCGTCGTCGAGAAACGCCGCGAGCGAACCGCCCGGATTCTCCTTCAAAAACGCCGCCGCCGCGTCGACGACTTCGCCGACCGAATCGGTTCGCGCCTTCCGTTCCTGTTCGTCCGGATAAAGACGGTCGATCTCCTCCTGATACTTGACCGCTTCGAGAAACTGCGCGAGCGTTTCCGGTCGAAAGTCGCGCTTGAGTTTGCGCCCTTCGACGACGATCAGCTCGCAATAACGCCGCGTCGCTTCCCTTGCCCGCGAATCGAGCGTCTCCATAAAAGCGTCGTCTTGCGTCGCGATCTCCCAGATCGGTTTCCCTTCGGCGACGGCCCGTTCCCGCATCTTTCCGATCGTCGTCGAGCCGATCCCGCGCGGCGGAGCGTCGATCGTTCGGAGGAGCGCGACGTCGTCCTGCGGACGCAAAATCGTCTTCAAATACGCCGCGACGTCCTTCACTTCCTTGCGGTCGAAAAACGACTGCCCGCCGACGACGACGTAAGGAATCTTCGCCGACCGAAGCTCCGTTTCGACGGCGCGCGTCTGCTCGTTCGTTCGGAAAAGGATCGCGAAATCCCGGGGCCGCAACCGCGCTTCCTCCATCCGCGCTCGAATCGAAATCGCGACGCGTTTCGCCTCTTCTTCGGCGTCTTTGCACTGCAGGATTCGCGGTCTTTCGCCCTGCGCGGTCGAGCGGAGCCGCTTTTCGTGCCGCGTCGAATTGAACGCGACGAGCGTGTTCGCCCAATCCAAAATTTGCGCTGTCGAACGGTAATTTTCCTCGAGCCGCACGATTTTCGCGTCCGGCCAATCGCGTTTAAAGTTAAGAATATGTTTGACTTCCGCGCCGCGCCAACCGTAAATCGCCTGATCGTCGTCGCCGACGACGCACAGGTTGCGATGCGGAAGCGCGAGCCCTTTCACGACGCGGTATTGACACATGTTCGTGTCCTGATACTCGTCGACGAGAAGATGATCGAAGCGTTGCGCCTCCTCGGCCAACGCGTCGGGATAAAGGCGAAAAAGGTCTTCCGTCAGAAGCAAAATGTCGTCGAAATCGACCGCGCCCAGATTTTTGAGTCGCGCCTGATACTTCGAATACGAGACGGCGCAAAGATACTCTTTCGAATCGGTCGCGATTTCAAGCGCCCGCTCGGGTCGAACGCCGGCGGTCTTCCAATCGCCGATCGCCTTCAAGAAATCGCCCGGCCGGAGCGCCGCGGACGTTATCTTCACGTCGCGGAGGATCTGACGCGCCAACGCCTCCTGGTCGCCGCGGTCGTAAATCGAAAACTGTTTCGGAAATCCAAGTCGATGGATCTGCCGCCGCAAAATCCGCACGCAAAGCGAGTGAAACGTCGAAATTTCCGGTTTTTTCTTATCGACGCGCTTCGGAAGAAGACTCGAAATCCGCTCCTGCATCTCTCGAGCCGCTTTGTTCGTAAACGTAACGGCGAGAATGCGATCCGGCGCGACGCCGCTTTTGATCAGCCGCGCGATCCGGTACGTAACGACGCGAGTTTTGCCGGTTCCGGCGCCCGCGAGAACGAGAAGCGGGCCGGAAAGCGTTTCGACGGCGGCCGTCTGCGCGGCGTTGAGCGACATGTTTCGCCTTTCTTCAAAAAATAATTCGATATCATTAAATAAAAAAAGACGCGGCGAGCCCGAACGCCCGCCGACGACGCGTCGAACGCCGAGAGTTCGCGTCAGCCGCGCTCGTATTCGTCGCGAGCTTCGCGCAAAATTTTCCGGACGAGAAGATCGACGTCGACGCCGTCCGCCTGCGCCAAATAGTTAAGCGCGACCCGTTCCCGAAGCGCCGGCAACGCGGCCCGCTCGACGTCCTCCGGCGCGACCGCCGTCCGACCGGCGAACGCAGCGAACGCTTTCGCGCCCAAAATCAGCGCCTGACTCGCGCGGGGGCCCGCTCCCCGTTCGACGTACTGCTGCGTCGTTTCGATCGACGTTTTCGTTTGCGGCCGGGTCTTTCGAACGATATCCACCGCGTATTCGACGACGCGGCGCGGCGCCGGGATCCGCCGGATCAGCCCTTGAAATTCGAGCAATTCTTCGCGGGAGATCGTCGGCGGCGCCGGTTTCGCCTCTTCGCCGGTCGTTCGCAAAACCGTTTCGATCTCGTCGGCGGCCTTCGGATAATCGATCTTAACGCTAAAAAGGAAGCGGTCGAGCTGCGCGTCCGGGAGGGGGTACGTTCCTTCGCTTTCAAACGGGTTTTGCGTCGCGACGACGAAAAACGGCGCTTCGAGCGGATAACGCCGTCCGGCGACCGTTACCTGGCGCTCTTGCGTCGCTTCGAGAAGCGCGGCTTGCGTTTTCGGCGGCGTCCGGTTGATCTCGTCGGCGAGAACGACGTTCGCAAAGATCGGGCCCGGCGCGAACGCGAAGGAGCGCGTCCCGGTCGCCGGGTCTTCCTGCAGGACGTCGAACCCCAAAATATCGGCGGGCGTCAAATCCGGCGTGAACTGGATCCGCCGAAATTTCAAGTCGAGCGCCGTCGCGATCGCCCGCGCAATCTTCGTCTTGCCGAGCCCCGGAACGCCGACGAGAAGGACGTGCCCGCCGGCGAAAATTCCCGCGAGCGTCTCCTCCAAAACGGCGCGCCGTCCGACGATCTCCGTTTCGAGTCGCGCCAAAAAACGCTCTTTAAACTCGCCGAACCGCGCCGCCAACGCGACGTCGTCCGCCGCCAACGCGCCGTCGTTTCCGTTGATTTTCGTCGTTTCGTCGAATCGTTCGCCCATCGCGCCCTCGTCTTTTCGCTAAAACCTGCAAAATTTACCGTTTTCCCCATATCGCCGACCGCGTCGCGGCCCGCTAGTAGTCGTTATCGACCGAAAAAGGCGCGAACGTCGACGGCGGCGGCGATTTTTCCCGCGTCTTGCGCTTTTCGCGACGCGCGTTTCCGCAAAAAGCCGCAAAAGCGCCCGACTTCGCCCATTTTATCCGTCGCGTTCGCTCAAACGCAAAAAACCGAACGAACTCGACTTGCGTCAAACTCGTTCGGTTTTCAAAGGTCGGCGGCGGGAACGCCGGATCGTCGCGACCCGGCGCCTTCGGTTTTCGAGCGGCCGCCCGAACCGACTACTTTCTGCCGCCTTGCGTCGGTTTCGGATTGCGTTCGCGAACGATTTCCTCTTGCACGTTCGCCGGAACGCGTTTGTACTTGAGGAATTCCATCGAGAAGACGCCTTGGCCCTGCGTCATGCCGCGGAGCGTCGAGGAGTATCCGAACGTTTCGGCCAACGGGACTTCGCCGACGATGCGGCAGTTCGCGCCGGTCGTTTCGGTCGCCGAGACGACGCCGCGACGGCTCGAAAGGTCGCCGACGACGCTCCCCTGGAAGTTTTCGGGGCATTCGATGTCGATCTTCATGATCGGCTCGAGGATCGCCGGTTTCGTTTTCGGGAAGTTTTCGCGCAACGCCGTTTGGGCGCAGATGCGGAACGCCAGGTCGCTCGAGTCGACGGCGTGGAACGAACCGTCGTTGACGACGACCTTCAAGTCGACGACCGGGTAGCCGGCGATCGGGCCTTTTTCCAGCGAACCTTCAAACCCTTTCTTAATCGCGGGAATGTAGTTCGACGGAATGACGCCGCCGGTGATCTGATCTTCGAAGATAAACGTTTCGTCGGTCGTCGCTTCTTCTTCCGGAATCGGCGACATAATACCGCAGATGTGCGCGTATTGACCGGAACCGCCGGATTGTTTCTTGTGCTTCGTATCGAACTCGATCGCTTGCGTCGGCGCTTCGCGGTAGTTGACTTTCGGCGCGGACGTTTCGACTTCGACCTTGTATTCGCGACGGATGCGTTCGATGTAAACGTCGAGGTGGAGCTCGCCCATCCCGGCGATGAGGGTTTCGCCGCTTTCCGGGTCGGTCTTGACCGTCAACGTCGGGTCTTCCTTGCGGAAGCGGTAAAGCGCTTTGCCGAGTTTGTCCGTGTCGCGGGTCTCGCAGGCTTTGATCGCGACCTGAATGACCGGCTCCGGAATGAAGATCGATTCGAGCGCGCAGTAATTCGCCGTTTCGCAGTACGTTTCGCCGGACGCGCCTTCAATGCCGATGACCGCGACGATGTCGCCCGCGCCGGCGGATTCGAGCTCGACCCGTTGTTCGGCGTGCATGCGGAAAATGCGGCTGACGCGTTCTTTATGGCCGGTGCGTTGGTTGACGTAAGTTTCGCCTTTTTTGAGCGTTCCTTCGTAAATCCGCATGAACGTGAGGGTTCCGTACGGGTCTTCGACCGTTTTGAACGCCATCGCGATGAGCGGGCGGTCGTTCGACGGTTGGAGAACGAACTTTTCTTCCTCGCCGGTCTCTTTGTTGACGCGGAACGCGGAGCCTTCGCGGTCGAGCGGCGACGGGAGATAGCGGGAGATCGCGTCCAACAGGAGCTGAACGCCCTTGTTGCGGTACGCGGTGCCCATGAAGACAGGCGTGAGTTGGCGCGCCTGCGTGGCGTTTTTGACGACTTCGTGGATCAACTCGTTCGAAACTTCGCGTTCTTCGAGGAGCGTTTCCATCATTTCGTCGCTGTACATCGAAAGCGTTTCGAGCATTTCCTGACGCGCTTCCTTGTACTCGTCGACGAGTTCGGCCGGAACGTCTTCTTCGCGCACTTTCTCGCCCTGCGGGCCGTCGAAATAGTAAGCGCGGCCGTTGATAAGGTCGACGACGCCTTCGAAGTTTTGCTCGGCGCCGATCGGAATCTGCATCATGACCGCTTCGCAGTCGAGTTTTTCGCGCAGTTGTTTGACGACGCGACGCGGATTCGCCCCGACGCGGTCCATTTTATTAATGAACGCCAGGCGCGGAACGCCGTAACGCTTCATTTGGCGGTCGATGGTGAGCGATTGCGCTTGAACGCCGCCGACCGAGCAGAGAACCAACACGGCGCCGTCCAGGACGCGAAGGCAACGTTCGACTTCGACCGTGAAGTCGACGTGTCCGGGCGTGTCGATCAGGTTGATCGTCGTGTCGCCCCATTCGACGCGGGTCGCGGCGCTGGCGATCGTAATGCCGCGCTCCTGTTCGAGATCCATGCTGTCCATCGTCGCGCCGCCGTCGTGAACTTCGCCGATTTTGTGCGTGCGACCGGTGTAAAAGAGAATGCGCTCGCTGAGGGTCGTCTTTCCGGAGTCGATGTGGGCGGAAATCCCAATGTTGCGCCAATTTTTCAATTCAGAGTTTTGAGACATTTCTTATCAGCGTCCTGTCGCGTCGACGAAAATGCTTGAAAGCGGATTCGAAAATCGGTCGTCAAGGACCGAAACAACCGTGGAAAACGCGGCGTTCTCGCCGCGGGGGAGCGTCGCAAGTCGCGTCGACAATATTTCGCGATATCGACGACTTGCCGCTAAGGAACTGAAGCCGCCTTTCGACGGCGTTCGTTCAAAACATTGATTCCGCAACGTTAATCGATTTCGAACAAGGCGCGGACGTCCGATCCGCGTCGAGCGCTCGCCGGGGGTCCAATCCCGAAGAACGCGAACCGCTTTTCGCCGAACGTCCGCGAGAGCGGGGGGCGGGGGGAAAAACGATTCAAATCGACCGCATTGGAGCCGTCATTATACCCGAACTTTCCGACTCGGCAAGGGCGCGCTTCCCTTTTTTCGCCTAAAAAGAGCGCATTTCTCAAAAATTTGTCGGAAATTATCGGAAAAATCGCGATTTGCCGCCCATTCTCCACGCACAATTCCGTCGTTTTTACCGCGTCTGTGCGCCGCCTTTTTCCCGTCGATCGCAACGTTTCCGACGCTTCGCCGCGACGCGTCCCAACGGCGAGCGAAACGCCCCCGCGAAAAATCGCTCTGGACGCCGCCCGCTAAAATCGCTAGAATCGCCGCAACCGAAACCGCCGACGTCCGTCGACGGACGCATCCCCGTTGTCCTCAACCCCGCGAACAAGCGAAAACGAATTATGAGTTGGTTAAAATCCCTCGTCGCGTCGGCTCAACCCCGCGAAGAAGCGAAAACGAACGTGAAAACCGCGCAAAAACGCCTCCTTTGGCTCGGACACAACGCGTTCCTTTTTCAGTACGACGAAACCCTTTTCCTCGTCGACCCGTTTTTGCCGTCCAATCTTTCGCCGGAAGACGTCGCCGCCAACTTCGTTCTCGTTTCGCACGGACACGCCGACCACAACGCCCACGCCGCGGAGATCGCCCGGAAAAACGACGCGCCGATCGTCGCCGGAGTCGAAGTCGCCGACGGTTTCGCCGCTCAAAATCTCCGCGTCGAACGGATGAACGTCGGCGGCGCGATCTACGTCCCGGTCTCGGCCGACCCCGACGTTCCCAAAGCGCAAATTTTGGCCGTCGCCGCGCCGCACTCGAGCGGAACCCCCGGCGGAACGCCGCTCGGCTTCGTCCTTTCCTTCTCGCAAAACGGCCGCCCGCTCGACCCGAACGCCGTCGAAACGCTGAAACCGCTCGGCGAAACGCTCGCCGACGCCGACGCGTTCTCGATCTACTTCGCCTGCGACTGCGGCTTTTTCGGCGACATGGCCTGGATCGGCTCGCTCGGAATCGACGTCGCGGTTCTCCCGATCGGCGACCGCTACGCGATGGGGCCCGGCGCGTCGCTCGACGCCGTTCGCGCTTTGCAACCGAAATTCGTCGTTCCGTCGCACTACGACACCTGGCCGGAAATCGAGCAAAACGTCGAGCGTTGGAGCGACGCCGTCTTCGCTTACGCCGCCCCCTCGCAACCGCTCGTCGCGCGGATCGGCGTTCCGCTCGAACCGGACGAAAACGGCTATTGGCGTTAAGAGCGGCCGACCGCTCCCCGTTCGCGCCGCGTTTGAAAAGAAACAAAATCGACGCGAATTTCAGAAAAATCAAACGTCGATTATCGTCGCATTTACAAAGAAATCAAAACCCGCTCCCGAAGGAGCCGACCCGCGAACCGCGCCGCTCGAAACGGCGACAACGAAAGATGATACGCGCTCAGAACTTAACGAAAATTTACGGACGCTTCGTCGCGACCGAAAACGTCTCGTTTCAAATCGCGAAAGGCGAAATCGCCTGCTTTCTCGGCCCGAACGGCGCCGGCAAAAGCACGACGATGAAAATGCTGACCGGTTTCCTCGCGCCGACGTCGGGCGTCGCGACGATCGCCGGGTTCGACATGGCGACCGACCGCGTCGAAGGAGCGCGACGACTCGGATATCTCCCGGAAAACGGCCCCCTTTACCCGGACATGACGCCGGAATCGCTCCTGCGTTTCTTCGCCGAAGCGCGGGGCGTTCCGAAAAACGAACGAAAAGATCGCGTCGATAAAGTCGTCGAACTCTGCAATTTAAGCTCCGTCTTCCGGCGTCCCGTCGGGCGACTTTCGCGCGGTTACCGCCAACGGGTCGGGATGGCGCAGGCGCTGTTGCACGAACCGGACGCCCTTATCCTCGACGAGCCGACCGCCGGGCTCGACCCGAACCAGATCCAGGCGGTGCGCGACGCGATCAAAAAAATCGGCGCGACGAAAACGATCCTCCTCTCGACGCACATCCTGCAGGAAGTCCGCGCCGTCGCTTCCCGCGTCGTTTTCGTCTCCGACGGCCGCGTCGTTTTCGACGGCCCGACCGCCGAATTCGGGTCGACCGTCGACGATTTCGACCGCCGCTTCCGCGAGTTGACCGCCGTTTCGCAAAAACGCTATCTCGATTAACGAAAGCGTTTAGCGTCGCCGCCGTTTCCGTTTTTTCCTCCCCTTCGCCCCCAAGCCGTTCCCAGTCGACCGATGTTCGCCGTATTCAAACGCAACTTTTTCGCCTACTTCCTCAACCCGACCGGATACGTTTTCATCTGCGTTTTCGTCCTGCTGAGTTCGATCGCCGCGTTCCTCCCGGACGAGTTCGTCAACTCGAACCTTGCGAATCTCGCGCAGTTGAACCTTTGGTTTCCGCTGATCGCGCTCGTCTTCGTTCCGGCGATCGCGATGAGCGTTTGGGCCGACGAACGCCGCTTCGGAACGGACGAACTCCTGACGACGCTGCCGCTGACGCCGCGCCAAATCGTTGTCGGCAAATACCTTGCGGCGGGAGCCGTTTACACCGTTTCGCTCCTTTTTTCGCTCGTTTCGAATTACTGCATCCTCGAATTTTTGGGCGAGCCGGATCGCGGGCTCTTCCTTTCGACCTATTTCGGCTATTGGCTCGTCGGGCTCGGCATGACGGCGATCGCGACGGTCGTTTCCTACTTAACTCCGCAACTGACGGTCGCTTACATTCTCGGCGCGCTGTTCAACATCCCGCTTCTCGCGCTCCAATGGGCGGACGCGCTCCCGTTCTCGAACGCGACCGCGGCGGCGCTCCGCTCGTTTGGAATCGCGGCGTTTTTCGAGCCGTTCGGACGCGGCGTCGCGACGCTTTCGGGCGTCCTTTACTTCCTCGCGATCCCGACGCTCGCCGTTTACGTTTGCGTTATCCTCTTAAAACGCCGGACTTGGCCCGCCGCGAACGAGCGCCGCCTCGCGCTCCGCGCCGTTTGGCGACTCGCCGCCGGAACGGTTCTCGCCGTTTCGCTCGTCGGGATCGTCCGCGACCGCGACGTCCGGATCGACTGCACCGAAGAGCGGCTCGGCTCCCTTTCTCCGGAAACGCTCGCGTTGCTCGACCGCGACTTCGCGCCTTATCCGATCGTCGTCGAAGCGCGGTTGAGCCCGCAGGTTCCGCAAGAATACGTCCAAACGAAGTTGAACGTCGTCAACGTGTTAAACGAGCTGAAAAACCGCTCGAAATCGCCGATCTTCCTCGATATTCAGGAAACGCTCCCGAACTCCGAAGAAGCGCGCCGTCTCGAACGACAATACGATATTCGTCCGAAAAAAGTCGTTTTCAATTCGCGCGGCCAATTCCGGGAAGACTCGATTTTTATGTCGCTCGTCTTTCGTTGCGGCCCGAAAACGCTCGCGATCCCGTTCCTCAACCGCGGGCTTTCGGTCGAATACGAACTCGTTTCCGCGCTCGTCAACGTCTCGGAACCGCCGAAAAAACGGATCGGTATCGTCGCGACCGACGCCGGAGTTCTCGGACGTTACGACGATTTTGGCCGCGAAATTCAAAAACCTTGGCCGCTCGTCGACGAACTGAGCAAGCGATATTACGTCGAATCGGTCGACCTCGGCGCCCCGATCGAAGCGGGTCGATACGACGCGCTCCTCGCCGTCCAACCGTCCTCGCTTTCGCCGCCGGAAGCGGTCAACTTCATCAACGCCGTCCGAACCGGCCAGCCGACCGCGATTTTCGAAGACCCGCGCCCCGTCTTCCTTTCGTTTTTACCCGGAACGACGGAACGTCGCCAACCGACGCCGACCAATCCGATCCCGCCGCAAAAAGCGGAGTTGGGCCTCCTTTGGACCGCGCTCGGCGTCCGTTTCGAAGGAGGGCGCGTCCTTTGGAAAAATTACAACCCTTACCCGAAACTCGCCGGACTCTCGGAAGAATACCTCTTCGTCGACGCGCGCCCAATCCGTCTCGGCGACGCCGACGAAACCGCCTCCGACGACGAAAACGGCTTCGCGCCGTTCAATCCGGACGAACCGACCGCTTCGGCGCTCGAACGCGTCCTTTTCCCCTTCGCCGGATCGCTCGCGCCGATCGAAACCGCCGAAACGACTTTCGTTCCGCTCGTCCAAACCGAAGCGGGCGGCTCGTCGTCCGTCGCCGACGTCGTCCCGATGGGCATTCGAACGCAAAGCCGCAAACGTCAAGAAGACAAAGGCGTTTACGTCCTCGCCGCGTTCGTCTCCGGGCCGGTTCCGGAAGCGTTTCGCCTGCCGGATTCCAAGATCGCCGACCCGAAATTCAACGTCGCGCTTGTCGCCGACGTCGACATGGCGACGCCCGGCTTCTTCGCGCTCCGCGAAATGGGCTCCGACGCCCGCGGCGGGCTCTCGCTCGACTTCGACAACATCACCTTTGTTTTGAACGTCGTCGACCGCCTCGCCGGAGACGACGCGCTCGTCGCGATCCGCAATCGCCGCCCGAAACACCGAACGCTGACCGCGATCGAAGAAACGACGCGCCGTCTCCGCGACGAGGCGACGATCGCGCAAATCGCTTATATGAAAGAGTTTGAAGAAGAACGCCGTCGCGAGGAAGCGAAACTCCAGCAAATGGTTCAAGAGCTGTCGAGCCGCGACGACGGGCCGAAAGAACTCGGGCGCGAAGAATCAGCGGAACTCCAATCGGCCGTCGTCGCGACGCAGCAGCGGCTGACGAAAGTTCTCGACGAAAAACAGCGTCTTTTCGACCGCAAAGTCGAGGAATCGCGACGCGAAGTCGACGAATACGTTCGCCAAACGCAGGGCCGTTACAAAGCGTTCGCCGCGATCCTGCCCCCGCTCGCCCCGTTGGCGATCGGCGTCGCCGTCTTCCTGTATCGCCGCCGCCAACTCGGCCGCCGATACGGCGTTTGATTTCAACCGTTTTTGTTTCAACAACAAAATAATCAAAGAATCGCGTCGCGGTCGGGTTTCGCTCCGTTCGACGCGTTCGCCCGCTCTTCTCGGCGTCCGGAACCGCTTTTTCCTTTCGGCGGTTTCCGGACGCTTCGTTTTTTCCGGCGTTTCCCGCCGACTTGTTTTGCAAAACGTTTTTCAAGTTTTTCAAACGTCGCAGCGCCGTCCCGACGAAACGCGCTTCGCCGCCGGACCCGAACGCAAAATCCACAAAATCGTTTTATTCCGCAAAACCGCATTCGTCCTTCACTTTTTACCGTTCGTTCGCCGATGAAGGGCCCGGAGCCGCGTCGAACCGGGCGCGTTTTCCCGTCGCGTTCGATTCGGCACCGACGGTTTCGCATCAATAAGTCATCAACTTTTGCAGGAAAGGTTACGCGGATGCCGACAACCGAAACCACCGTTCAATCCTGGGGCTCGCGCCTCGGTTCGTCGACGAGAGGCGTTCTCGTCGGTTTTCTCCTTGTTCTCGCTTCGGTCGCGCTTCTTTTTTGGAACGAAGGCCGAACGGTGAATCGCGCTAAAGCGTTAAGCGAAGGCGCTTCCGCCGTTATTTCCGTCGACGCGGCGAAAGTCGACCCGCAAAACGACGGCAAACTCGTTCACGTTTCCGGCGAAGTCGCGACCGCCGACGTTCTCGAAGACCTCAAATTCGGCGTCTCGGTCAACGCGATCAAATTGTTGCGCAAAGTCGAGTCGTACCAATGGCGCGAAATCGAAGAATCGACGACGGAACGCGGCTCGGGCGGCTCGCAAAAAACGACGACGACCTACAGTTACGAAAAAGTTTGGGCCGCCGAACTTATCGATTCGACCGGTTTCAAAGAAGCCGGACGCGACAACCCGTCGACGCGCCCGGTCGAAGGCGCCGAATTTGTCGCGTCGAACGTTTCGCTCGGCGCGTTCCGCCTTTCCGCCGACTTGATCTCGCGTCTCGGCCCGTCGAAACCGTTCGTCCCGCCGGTTGCGGCCGACGGTCTTCTTCCGATCGAAACAATCGTCGAGATCCCGCAAACGGTCGCGCAGGAAACGATTTCGATCGCCGCTCCCGCTTCCGCTCCGAACGACGCGACGACGATTTCGACCGCCGCCCCCGCTTCCGCTCCGAACGACGCGACGGAATTTAGACGAACGGAAACCGGCTTCTATCTCGGCGCCGACCCGAACGCGCCGGCGATCGGCGACGTCCGCGTCTCCTTCGAGATCGTCGAGGCGCCGCGCCCGGCGAGCGTCGTTTCGCAACAAAACGGCGACGGCTTCGTTCCTTATCAAGCGAAAACCGGCTCCGTCGAGCTGTTGTCGAACAAGATCGACTCCGCCGAAGCGATGTTCGCGCAAGCGCAACGCGACTCCGCGACGTTGGGCTGGATTTTGCGCGTTTTCGGCTTCGCGCTGATGTTCTTCGGTTTCAGCGCGATTTTCAAACCGCTCGAAGTTCTCGCCGATATCGTTCCGTTCCTCGGTTCGCTCGTCGGGCTCGGAACGGGTCTCGTTTCGTTCGCGCTTTCCCTTTTCGGTTCGCTGACGACGATCGCGGTCGCTTGGCTTTGGTTCCGCCCGTTGATCGCGATTCCGCTCCTGATCGTCGCCGTCGGGTCGCTCGTTTGGCTCTTCGGCAAAGCGAAGAAAGCGAAAGTCGCCGAAGCGAAATGATCCGTTTTTGCGCGTCGCGTCGAGTTTTCCGAAGCTCGACGCGCCCTTCAAGCCGCCAAGTCGCCGCCCGTTTTAACGTCGCCGCCGGTCGAGTCGCCGATTTTGACGTTAACATCGGCGGCGATTTTGTCGTTATTTTGCCGTTATTAATTAATATAAGGAAATAACGACGCGTCGACGTCGCCGACATTGATATAATGTCAAGGACGGGCCGAGCAAAGGCGGGCGGTTTCGCCGTTCGTCCGTCCGACCGATCGTTTGAGAGCGCGACGCGTTCGCCTTCCGACGTTCGCCCCGCCGCTTTGTTTTCCGCTCGTTTTCGCTTTTTCGTTTCATTTTGGAGATTCCGAATGACCGCGCCCGCTCCTCGAACGCCCGATTTTAACGACGCCGACGCCCGCCGCGCCGAAAAAGCGCTCCTCGCCCGCGTCGCCAAAACCCGCGCCGACGTTCGCCGCGTCGATCTGACGACGGCGCTTTGCGCGTTCGCAACCCTTGCGCTCGGCGTTCTTTTCGTCGGCGTTTTGCTCGATCATTGGATCCTTCCGGCCGGGCTGTCGCCGCGCGGACGCCTCCTTTTCGCCGTTTGCTGGATCGCGTCGACGACGTTTTATTTCGTCGTTCGGCTCGTTCCGATCTTGCGCCGCCAAATCGCGCCCCTTTACGCCGCCAAGATCCTCGAAGAAAGTTGGAACGACCGACACAATTCGGCGATCAGTTGGCTTCAACTCCGCCGCGAAGCCGCCGAAGCGCGAAAACGCTCGCAAAAAACGCAAAACGGCGAAAAAGGGCAAATCGGACAAAACGGAGAACCCTTGCAAAACAACGAAGACAGCGAAGACGTCGCCGACTTTAACGTCGTCGATCCGTCGATCTTGCGCGGCGTCGCCCTTCAAGCGGCGAGTCGAGCCGCGTCGGCGCCGACCGAAACGCTCGTCGACTGCGCCGAGCTGATCCGTTGGGGGATCGCGTTCGCGGTCGTCGTCGCCGTTTGCGCCGGTTATTCCGTTTTTTCCCCGAAAAGCCCGTTCGCGTCGGTCGGACGCATCGTCGCGCCGACGGCGAAGATCGAACGTCCGCAAGCGATTTCGCTCGAAGAGGTTTCCCCCGGCGACGCGACCGTTTACCAAGGCGATTTTCTCGATATAACCGCTAAAATCGACGGCGCCGGGACGCTTCCGGTCGAGATTTTTTATTCGACGGAAGACGGTCGTCTCGTCGATTTGCGCGTTCCGCTGAAATCGGTCGGCGCGTCGCGTTTCGAAGCCCGCTTTCCGGACGGCGACGACGGTTTTTCGGAGAACCTGACGTATCGCGTCGTCGTCGGCGCCGGCGGTCGTTTCGAAAGCGTTTCGCCGACTTACCGCGTCGAGGTTCGCCCGCGTCCGACGTTTCAAGTCGAAAAAACGACGTTAAAATTTCCCGATTACGCCGGTTTAACGCCGCAAACGTTCGCGAATCAAGGGGACGTCCGCGCCGTCGAAGGAACGACGGTCGAGCTCGTCGCCCGGTCGAATTCGCCGCTCGAAAGCGCGCTTTTCCTCCCGAACGGCGACGAGTCGAAGGGCGCGAAAATGAAGATTTCGCCCGAAAATCCCCGTCTTGCGACGTTCGAGTTCCGGCTCGATTGGAAGCGGACGTCGGCCGTTTTGCGCGACGTCGACGACGAAAAGGTTCCGGCGCTCGTCTCGTACCGCCTCCTTTCGATCGACGTCGACGGCCAACGCAACCGCGACGCTCGCGATTATTCGGTCGAAACGCTTGTCGACGTTCCGCCGACGGTTCGTTGGGAGTCGGCGCCGGAAAGCGGTTCGACGGCGGCGCTTAACGACGCGCTCCGCTTCCGCGTTCGAGCGGAAGACCCCGATTTCAGTCTCCGGGCCGTTCGAGTTCGGGCGGCGTTGCGCGACCTGAACGAAGGCGCGTCGGCGGGCCGCGTCGCCCCGGCGCCGATCGATTTGCCCCTCCGCTCCCCTTCCGCGAAGCCGAACGCCGATTATTCGACCGGCCCGACGCCGTTCGTCGGCCCGACCGTTCTTTCCGGCGCGTTCGTTCCGCAAGATCTCGGCTTTCAAGTCGGGGACGAAATCGAATATTGGGTCGAAGCGGTCGACTCGAAGGAACCGGCGCCGAACGTCGCGGCGACGGACAAGCTTCTTGTCGTCGTCGGCGAACCGATCGCGAACCCGTCGTCGCCGGACGAAGAGCCGGAAGTCGGCGAAAACGAAGAAGAAAATGCCGAAAACGGCGAAGAATCCGGAGAAAATAGCGAATCTGGGAATTCCGGCGAAGAAAGCGGAGAAGAAAACGGAGAAACCGGGCAAGATTCGCAAGACCAACAAGACGGTGAAAGCGACGAAACCGGGCAAAACGGACAAAGTCAACAAGGCGGAGAAAGCGACGAAACCG
>CAZIJJ010000033.1:19697-19797 GCA_964539525.1 uncultured Planctomycetaceae bacterium
GGCAAAACGGGCAAAGTCAACAAGGCGGAGAAAGCGACGAAACCGGGCAAAACGGGCAAAGTCAACAAGGCGGAGAAAGCGACGAAACCGGGCAAAACGG
>CAZIJJ010000034.1:0-19569 GCA_964539525.1 uncultured Planctomycetaceae bacterium
CGAAAGTAGGTATCGCCGGGTTTTTTTAAGACTCTTAACCGGGTCTTAAAAATTTTAAGCGCAAATTTCGAATTTTTTTTCGAGATTTGCGCTTTTTTTGTTGATTTTCTATAACGCTTTGTATATACTCTTTTTAAGCGTTGCGCGGCGAAGCGGAACGAACGCGCGGTTTTTGAGCGTTTGGGAACGTTTTTTGCTTTGCGTTTCTTGAAGCGACGGCGGCGAGACCCGCGTTTCGGGGCGGTTGAGTCGGCGGCGCGGGTTCGATATCAAAACTTTTTTCAATTTTTTAGCGATTCGTCTGAAAACGCTCCGACTTTGTCGTCGCGACGCGTTGCAACGGTAATCGCAAGTTTGATAAACGGTCGATTTTTACGACCGTTATCCAGTTTCTATTTTATTTTTAAACTTCGAACCGAACTCGCGACTTCTGCGTCGCAAGTCTCGCGTTCGCAATGTTTTTTAAGGAAAGGCCGCGTTATGGAATTTACAGCGTTGTTTGCCGGCAGTCCTTACGTGAATTTGAACGAGCTGAGTTTTGTCGCCGGAGCCGTCGGAGGCGTTTTGATAACGCGTTTTTGCGGTCGGGGCGGCTCGCTAAAACTTGGCTTGGTTTTGGCCGTCGCGTTCGGCGTATTGTGCGGTTTTTTGCTTGCGATCGACGATCCGGGACGCGGATTGAACGTTTTCCGATCGGCGACGGGCGAGCGCCTGAAACCGCCCGCGACGTTTCCGCCCGCGCCGTTTCAGCTGGACGTCGCGCTTGCGTTGCGGCGAATGGTTTTCGGTTTTATCGGGGCTTTTTTGGGCGGGAGCTGGATTTGCGCTCGCGTTGCGTCGCGTCGACGTTTGAATGCGAAAGCCGCTGAAAATGCGGAAAATACGGAAAATATCGAAGAGCTGCCGAGCGGCGCGAATTAGGAGGAAAGTTATGCCTTATTATGCGATGTTGGACGCGGTCGCTTTCGTCGCGGCGTTTGTCGTCGTCGCGTTGGGCGCGACGCTTTATCGTAAGGAAACGCCGTCGTTTTCGTCGACTTTGTTGATCGGCGCGTGGGTTGGGATCGCGCTTTTGTTGGAAGATTCGTTCGAACCGACGGGGTTTCCGCATTTCGCGCGGGTCGCGTTGGGGTGCGTCGGCGGCGTTCTGGGGCGTTGCGCGGCGGGATATGCGAATAAATTGCGAGACCGCGCGGCGAAAACGAAGGAAACGCCGCAAACGGCGGAATAAAGCGGGTTAAACGCCTTGTCGTCGCGACGGGAAGCGCGAGGTTTGCCGAAAAGCGTCTCCCAGCCGCGCGACGGGGCGCAGGATCGAAACGGAAAATTAAACTGGAAGGAGAATGTTATGAAAAGCTTGAAAAATAGAACTTTGGGGTTGCGTCGAGCGGCGATCTTGAGCGGGCTTTTGGCGTTCGCCGGGAATCTTGCGGCGTTCGAACCCGATCCCGCGCGCTATCAGGATTATCATACGGAAGGGATCGCGGCCCCGAGCGTTTGACGTCGACGTCCGGCGCGGGCGCTTTGCTGTTGGGCAATCGTTTTATCGCGTCGGTTCATTCGTTGCTTGTTACGCCCTCCATTGAGCCGTTGCGAGACGCGATTGCGCGCGGCGATTACGCGGCGGCGATCGACGGCGCCCGCGAAGGGTTGGAAAAGAACGCTCCCTGGCGCGTCGATCACGAAAACGGCGTCGATTACGGAAGTCGATATTATGAGTTCGCGCTCATTTTGGCGGACGCTTACGAACTGAACGGCGATTGGCGCCAAGCGTTGAATGCGCGCGGCGTTGCACGGCGATAAATCCGACGAGTTTACTTGGGCGAAAGCGCGAATTTTGTACGCGACCGGCGACAGAGAAAACGCGCTTAAGTTGATTTGCAACGCGACGTTAAGCGTTTCTTGTATTTCGGTCGATTCCGTTCTGCAAAAGCGCGAGACGGAACGCGAGAGACGCCGGAAACTCGGCTGGGATGAGTTGCAAATAAAGAGGAGTTGGCTGATGACTGAAACTTCCCCGGCGTGGCCGGAATGGTTCGCGCTCTGGAAACTGCGCGATCATTGCGCCCGCGTGATTTATCCGGAGTTGCATTACGTCGCCGTGCTTGATTATCAGTCCAAGATGCTGGAAAAAGGTTTGAAGGAGGGCGAAGCGCTCTTCAACGCGAAGCAACGAGAGGGTTTTGAACGCTGTTTGACGTTTATGGAGGAAGAGTTGGCGCGGCTTCCGGAAGAGAAGCGGGCGAGATTCGCTCCGCAGGTCGAGTTTTTGAAGTCGCTTCAACGGCTGCCTTACGAGCTGGGACGGCTTAAAGGAATGTGATTCGCGGCTCGTTAAGTTCTTTCAAACGAAGCGTCGCGACGGCGAGAACGTCGCGGCGCCGAGCGCTTGCGGCGCGTTAGGAAGCGTCGAAAGGAGAAGAGGTTATGATAATCAAGAAGATCTTTGCGTTTACGGCGTGCGGCGCCGGAATTTTGTTGGTTTGCGCGTTGGCGGCGGATTTACAAAGATAACAAGACGATCGACTTGTCGGAGCAATATCAGGAACGGCTCGGCGAATACTGCGTCGCGTTGCAGGAGCGAGATTTTGCGCAGGCGCTGGAATTGGCGTCGGCGTGCGAGAAGATCGCGACGAAATGGGACGAGCCGAAGAAACTTAGTCGGCCCGCGTTTAAAATGAAGGCGTTGGCTTGCGAGTTGCTTGGCGATTGGGCCGCCGCGTCGGAAAATTACGAAAATGCGGCGAGTTTGGGCGATCGTCGCGACGCGTTGGAAGAAGCGCGACTTGCGAGCAAAAAGGGAGAGAAAGCGGCGGCGTTTGAGGCGTATTGCGCTTATCTCGAAGAGATAGCGGCTTTAAATCCGGATCTTTCCGCCGAGGAACTTGCGGCGCTTCAAAAGGGAGCGCGAGTTCGCGTTATGTGCGAACATCCTTACCCGGACTATTGTTATCGCGGCGAGAGCTTCGACAGTCGCGTTTTGTGCCCGTTCGCCGATTACGCGTCTTTCTTAAGCTTTATGGAAACGGAGTTTAAGGCGCAAGGCGAACTGGCGGAAAAAGTTCCGGCGATGGAGTTCTTCCGTTCCCTGACCGAGATCGAAGCCGACGCCGCGAGCGCGACGTAGGTTGCGAAATAACGCAAGTTAGACGGCTTTGTAAAGAATTTGGAAGAAAATTTTTCAAATTTGCGACGATTCGTCGAAAAACGCTTGACTTTGGCGAATCGTCGCGTTATAGTAATAATTAAGCGGGGGTTGTAACCGCCTACTTTTCTGACGTTTATTTTGTTTTTTATTCTTATTTTTCAAAAGTCGAACCGAGTCCGCCGCGCCTTGTCGGCGTCACAAGTCTCGCGTTCGCAATGTTTCCTGAAAAGGAGCAAAAAATGAAATCGTTCTTACGAAATTTTTCGTCCTGTTTTGCGTTCCCGACGCGCCGTCCGAGCGCTCTCGAACGCGCCGTTCGATCGACTCCCCAGGGCCGTCGACTCCGGCTCGAAGCCCTTGAAAATCGGTCGCTTCTCGCCGTCGACGCGTTGGGGGCCGCGGCGTCGCTCGACGTTGGGGAAAGTTGGGGGCCCGAGCCCGAACCTGCGTTTTCGGCGTCGGAATTGGCGTCGGCCGCCGAAGCGTCGCCGTCGATTTCCCTCGCCGCGTTGAACGCCGTTCCGTTCGGGCCTTACGTGACGTCGGAACAAGCCGCGCTGATCGCAAGTCGTTCCAACGCGACGCTTGCGGACGAAACGATCGCGGATTTCGGCTCTCTTTGGGACGAACTTGACGCCGCCGAAACGCCGGACGTTTCTTCCTGCGCGTCGACCGTCGTCGGCGAAACGTTGGCCTTGGAACCGCTTGACTTAGGAGAGATCGAACAGGAACCGCTTCCGGGCGACGCGGCTCCGGCGAGCGGCGCGTCGGGTTCGACCGGCGGCGGAAATTCCGGCGGCAACGCGGTCGTTTCATTTGGCGTTTCCGGCGGCGTTGACGGAAGTTACGTAATGCCGGGAACCAGTTGCGGAACGAACGCGGCGATTCTCGAAGGTCAAACGATATTTTTTACGTTAAGTCCTAAGTCGGGAAATATTGACAATTGCGTTGTTACGGCGACGCTTTCCGGAATGGAAGCGGGCGTCGATTATACGGGGAGCTCGATTCGAGAAATCACGTTAAACTCCTACGGAGGGTCTTTTAGCGTTCAAACGCTTGCCGATTACGGCGCGGCGGACGAATACGACGTCGGCGATGAAACGCTGACGATTACCCTGAGCGTAACAAGCGGAACCGCGACGCTTGAGACGACGAGTTACACGGTGAAGGTCGTTGAAAAACCTGAGTTTATCTCCGACGTCGACGAGGGGCCGACGTCGCCGGACAGTAACGATAGTTACCGGGCGTATATCAAGCGCGATTACGCGGCCGACGGCGCGATTTCGTTGCGAACGTCGATCGGCGCGACGGGTGGGAGCCTCCAATATTCGTTGGTTCAACCGTCCGAGCTTTTCCAAATAAACGCGGCAACGGGCGCGATTACGCTGAAGACGTCGGCGGAAGCGTATTTAGCGACTCACCCTGAGCAGACCGTGCGGCCGCTGACGATCAAAGCGCAAGACTCGCGATTTTCGGGATATAGCGGCGGCGCCGCTTACTCGGATACGGCGACGGTGAACATTGTTTTGAGCGAGTGGACGGTGAATCGCAACAACGGCGCGACGGCCTCGGCGGTCGCCGTCGACGGTTGCACTATCGCGGATTTGGCCAAGCAGGTCGGTTTGACGGCGAGCGAATTCGAGTATTGGCTGACGAAAAACGACCAAGCGACTTACGAACTCTTCGACGGCTCGACGGTTACGGGCGCGCAACTTACGGCGAGCTCCGTCCTTGCCGCGACTTCTTCGGTTTCCGTCGCAAGCTTCGCCGTGCCGAACACGATTTATATGGCGTGGTTTGGGGAACTCGGCGGCGTGGGAAAAGCGGGAATGAATTGGAGCGCTAATCAAACTGAGTTGGGATCCTTGGGGTTTAGAGTCGCAACTTTTGACAACGACGGTTACGACAGTAATAACGCGCCCGGCGCGAGAAACGCGTTTCTTAATGGGATTTGGAGTTTGACTTACGGTAAGTCGATCCACGGCTTATACATGATGGGCCACGGATCTGAGACGGCTATTGGAAGCGCTGGGACGAACGTCTATACCCAAGGGCCGGAATGGAACGTCGCGTACGGCTCGGTTCCCGGCGAGAACATTATTGGGCCGTCGATGCAAAACCCGGGATTGCGGAGTATTACGACGATTGGCGACGCGCTCAACTATCGCCTTGGCGCGGTGATCGCGCATGCGTGCGATAGCGGTGTTTCCGACGCGCAATACCTGGTGACGCAGACGCATTTAGGCGGTATTTTCTGGGGATGGGGAGGGGGGACGTATACGCCTGGCGTCCACGATAACGAACCGATCGCCAAGCATTGGGGAAGAAAGATTACCCCGGGAACGTCGCAGGATCCGGGAATTTTGGGTTCTTATACCTTTACGATTGGCGGCAAACAGGAAACAGGAACGTTCCAGGTCAGTAGAGCCGCTAACTCCGTATGGGAACCTATTGAGATTTCCGCCGAGTAATCAAACGACGATAGAAAACGAAGAGGTGAAACGATGAAAACGAAAAAGACGGTTCTGCGCGCTATCGGTTTGCTCTGCGTTTTGGCGCTGGGCGTTTGTTGCGTTGCGATTGGCGGTTTTGCGGATCAAGTCGCGCGGCGATTTGAGCAATCGGATCAATTTTACGAGAACTCGACGCCGTTTTACTACGCGTTTCAGTGCGGCGATTACGAGGAAGCGTTTCGACGCGCCTGCGCTTGCGAAGAAACGTGCAAAGGCTTGGCGGACTGCTCGCTTTATGTGGCCGACGCGCTTTCGATGAAGGCTCGATCCGCTGAAATGAAGGGCGATTACGACGTCGCGGCGGCGTGCTACGCGAAGTATGAAGACGTGGACGGAATGGTCAAATATGACGAATACGCGGCCTTTGAACCGCGCCTGGCTTATAAGCAAGGAAAAAAGGCCGAAGCGTTTCGCGGGTATTGCGAGGCGTTTGCGGAGGACGCGGAGCGCTGGGCGGCGGGCGAACCGGCTCGCAACTCCGCGCCGCCGAGAATTTTGATGATGGAGGGCTCTGGTCGCGACGCCGTTTTGTGCCCGTTCTCCGATTACGCGTCTTTCTTAAGCTTTATGGAAGCGGAGTTTAAAGCGCAAGGCGAACCGGCGGAAAATGTCCCGACGATGGAGTTCTTCCGCTCCCAGGCCGAAAAAGAAGCCGCCGAAACCGAGTAATCAAACGACGATAGAAAACGAAACGAAGAGGTGAAACGATGAAAACGAAAAAGACGATTCTGCGCGCGCTCGTCGCGTTCTGCGTTTTGGCGTTGTTTTTTTGTTGCGTTAAAGTCGTTAAAGTTTGGCGCGTTGTGGATCAGGGAGCGCGGCGAAGTTCCCAAATGAACGATTTTACAATGAACGCGAAAGCGTTTCAAGACGCTTTCGACGTCGGCGATTACGAGGAAGCGTTTCGGCGCGCCTGCGCTTGCGAAGAAGCGGGCAAAGGTATTGCGGACGACCCGCTTTATGTGGACGCGGCGCTTTTTATGAAGGCTCGATCCGCTGAAATGAAGGGCGATTACGACGTCGCGGCGACGTGTTACGCGACGTATAAAGGAAACGACGACGATTGGCGGGGAAGCGTCGCGACTTTCGAGCCGCGCCTGGCTTACAAACAAGGAAAAACGGCCGAAGCGTTTCGCGGGTATTGCGAATTGTTTGCGAAGGAAGCGTCGGACGGATCGATTCGTCCGTTGTACTCCGCGCAGTCGAGAATTTTGACGTCGGATCGTCGCGGTTGCGACGCCGTTTTGTGCCCGTTCGCCGATTACGCGTCTTTCTTAAGCTTTATGGAAGCGGAGTTTAAGGCGCAAGGCGAACCGGCGGAAAAAGTTCCGACGATGGAGTTCTTCCGCTCCCTGGCCGAAAACGACGGCGCCGTCGCCGAAACCGACGCCGCGACGCAAACGGAGAACGCCGACGTTTCCGGATCTTAACCCCTTGATAAACAGCGCTTTAGACGCGTTGTTAAAGGAGGATGAGATGTTAAAATTTGTTTTGAAGTTTTTAGGCGGTTGTTGTCTGTTGGCGATATTGGGTTTGTTGGCGCGCGACGTTGTCCACATGTACGCGCGTCGTTGCGCGGATCGAACGTTTGTGAAGTATCGCGTCAGTATGCTCGAGGGGAACGGCGAACAAGCGTTGAAATATGCGAAGCGCTACGCTAATTTCCGTAAAATAGCGTATTCGGATTCGGCGAGCGATTGCGTGGCTTGCGCTATGGAGCTGACGGGCGACTACGACGGCGCGTTGAGCTTGTATCGTCAATGCTTGTCGAAAGACGAATATCCGCTCTGCGAATTACGCGTAATGGTAAAAACGAATCGTCGCGCCGAGGCTTTCGACGGTTATTGTCGATTGATCGACAAGGCGCTGGAGACGGCGACGACGAATTCGCGCTACGGGGTGGGCGAGCGGCTGGCGCGCGGCGTAACGATGGCCGACGACTACAATATGCGTTTGTTCGCGTTTCCTGATTACGCGTCTTTCCTAAGCTTTATGGAAACGGAGTTTAAGGCGCAAGGCGAACCGGTGGAAAAAGTTCCGGCGATGGAATTTTTACGTTCCCTGACCGACTACGCGGCCGATCCCCTTTTCATTTGTTCGCGCTATACGTTGGAGTTCCTTAGATCCTTGCCCGCCGAAAAACAGGCGCGGTTGCCAAGCTCGGCGCGAGAGCTTATGCGAGCGTACGAGCGTTCCCTGGCCGCCGGCGACGACGACGGCAAGATCGCGATGTAAGCGACGAAATGACGCGGGTTTTGTTCGCCTCTTGGCATTGGTGTCTCGACCGCTCGAACGGGGCGGCGATTACGACGCGGGAAACGCTTCTCGCGTTGGCGCGGCGCGGTTGGAACGTTAAAACGTTCTGCGGCGCCGCGACCGATTTCTTCGACCCGCCCGGCGTCGACGCGATCTTGGCGTCGAGCGGCGTCGCCGTCAAAAAACGCTTCGACGGCGGCGTCGGCGAAAGCGCGTTTCGCGCCGTTTCTTATCTTGATTCCGGCGTCGAGTCGATCGTCGTCGCGCCGCGTTCCGGCGTCGAAACGGTTCCGTCGCGTTCGGCAGGCGAGGCTTTTTTGCAACTCTTCGCCGAAACGACGCGTCGCGTAAAACCCGACGTCGTCTTAACTTACGGCGGTTATTGGCTGGGCGGAAGAATGCTGAAGATCGCCAAAAACAGCGGCGCGAAAACGGTCGCCTGGATTCATAATTTCGCCTATCGCGACGCCGGGTATTTTCGCGACGTCGACTTAGCGCTTGCGCCGTCTAAGTTTGCCGCCGACGTTTACCGGAAGCGGTTGGGAATCGAGCCCGTCGCCGTTCCGCCGCTCGTCGATTGGCGCAAGGTTCTCCCGGAAAACGTCGAAACGGACGACGCGAGAAAATACGTCCTTTTCGTCAATCCGACTTCCAACAAGGGCGCGCCGTTTTTTGCGAAAATCGTTGAAGAAACGAATAAAATTCGGCCCGACGTTCCGTTTTTAGTCGTCGAAGGGAGCGCTTCTTCGAACGCGTTGGCCCGTTGCGATTGGGAGCGCCGAGACGGTTGGAATCTTTTTCGCGCCGCGAACACGTCGGCGCCGCGCGAGTTCTACCGGGTCGCAAAGATAGCGCTGATCCCGTCTTTTGTCGAGGAGACGTTCGGACGCGTCGCCGCGGAAGCCTTGGGCTCCGGGGTTCCGACGATCGCGTCGAATCGGGGCGCGCTTCCGGAGACGGTCGGGGACGCCGGGATTTTGCTCGATATTCCGAAACGGTTGACGCCGACGTCGCCGGAACCGCCGGCCGCCGCCGACGTCGCGTCCTGGACGGAGGCGATCGTTTCGCTTTGGAACGACTCCGAACGGCGGAACTCGTTGCGAAGAAAGGGGTTGCGAAGAGCGGAGCGTTGGTCGGAAGAGCGTGTGATCGCGCTTTACGAGGACGCTTTGCGCTGACGTTCGAGGAAAACGGCGCCTGTTCGGGACGCGCGACGCCGGCGTCCAACTTCAATAACGGCGTTCTTTACGTCTTGGCGAAGAAATTGGGAAATTTTTTCCAAAATTTGCGACGATTCGTCGAAAAACGCTTGACTTTGGCGAATCGTCGCGTTATAGTAATAATTAAGCGGGGGTTGTAACCGCCTACTTTTCTGACGTTTATTTTGTTTTTTATTCTTATTTTTCAAAAGTCGAACCGAGTCCGCCGCGCCTTGTCGGCGTCACAAGTCTCGCGTTCGCAATGTTTCCTGAAAAGGAGCAAAAAATGAAATCGTTCTTACGAAATTTTTCGTCCTGTTTTGCGTTCCCGACGCGCCGTCCGAGCGCTCTCGAACGCGCCGTTCGATCGACTCCCCAGGGCCGTCGACTCCGGCTCGAAGCCCTTGAAAATCGGTCGCTTCTCGCCGTCGACGCGTTGGGGGCCGCGGCGTCGCTCGACGTTGGGGAAAGTTGGGGGCCCGAGCCCGAACCTGCGTTTTCGGCGTCGGAATTGGCGTCGGCCGCCGAAGCGTCGCCGTCGATTTCCCTCGCCGCGTTGAACGCCGTTCCGTTCGGGCCTTACGTGACGTCGGAACAAGCCGCGCTGATCGCAAGTCGTTCCAACGCGACGCTTGCGGACGAAACGATCGCGGATTTCGGCTCTCTTTGGGACGAACTTGACGCCGCCGAAACGCCGGACGTTTCTTCCTGCGCGTCGACCGTCGTCGGCGAAACGTTGGCCTTGGAACCGCTTGACTTAGGAGAGATCGAACAGGAACCGCTTCCGGGCGACGCGGCTCCGGCGAGCGGCGGAACCGGTCAGAGCGGCGGCGGAGGTATCGCGGTTCATACGTCCGGCGGAAACGCCGTGGGATCCGGCGCGTTGGCGTTTGCCACGGACGCGGCGATTTCGGAGGATAACGAGGAAGTTATTTTCTACTTTTTCGGTAATTCGACGTTGGCGAACACGACGATTTCGGCGGTCGTTAGCGGCGTCGACCCGTCCGATTATGCGATGAGCGAAACGCTTATTCATTTGGACGAGCAGGGTTTTGGTTCGTTCACGTTCCAAAGCGTGTCGGACGCTCTTTACGAAGGCGACGAGGTCGCGACGATTACTTTGAGCGCAAGCGGTTCCGCAACGCTTTCGAAAAGCGTGTTTACGATAACGATCGTCGACGATCCGGAATTTATTTCGCCCGCCGACGCGGCCTCCGCCAATTCCGCTATTGTGAACGACGACGTGTTCCACGGCGAGTTTCTCGATACGTCGAACGTTGCGCTAAACACCGGCGTTACGCTTTTTACTCCGTCGATTCATCGCGCTCACGCCGTCTCGTACGGCTGGTCGGTCAGCGGAACTGGCGCCGGCGCTTTGGAAATGGATCCTTCGACGGGCGTCGTAACGTATAAAGCGGAAGACGCGAGCGAAAAGTATGGAAACGTCGTTGTTACTTTGACGGCGTCTTACGTCGGAAACTCCGCTTTGAACGATACGATCGAATTGTATTTGAGATGGGGCGACGTAAGCGCGGCGAAAAGCGTGATTAGTCAGTGGCGCGATACGGCGAAGCAAAATACTAGCGAATGGTTTACTGCGTCGAACCGATGCGAAAGTTTTGCCAACTATTTTGAAACGTACGTCAGACAAAGACTTGCGTATTATCCGAGCGTTAATTGTTGCGTTAACAGCGCGGCGGGGGTGACGTTTAGCGTGGATGCATGGTTTAATCCGCTGACGACGAAACATGCGGCCGTGAGAATAATTTATCAAAACGGCGACGAGTTGTTTTACGACGTGGATACGTTTGGCGGGGTTTTTCCCCTTAGCGGGATTCCGGATTACGCGACTCCCGACTTTTGAATAGAGGAAAATGGGTGAAGCTATGAACATAATGCTTGATTTTTATAGCCAGCTTCAAGCGAATTTGAATGCGCTGAGTCTTGTCGCCGGGGGCGTCGGGGGCGTTTTGATAACGCGTTTTGGCGGTCGGAACGGTTCGCTGAAACGCGGCTTGGTTTTGGCCGTCTTATTCGGCGCGTTGTGCGGTTTTTTGCTTGCGATCGACGATCCGGGACGCGGATTGAACGTTTTCCGATCGGCGACGGGCGAGCGCCTGAAACCGCCCGCGACGTTTCCGCCCGCGCCGTTTCAGCTGGACGTCGCGCTTGCGTTGCGGCGAATGGTTTTCGGTTTTATCGGGGCTTTTTTGGGCGGGAGCTGGATTTGCGCTCGCGTTGCGTCGCGTCGACGTTTGAATGCGAAAGCCGCTGAAAATGCGGAAAATACGGAAAATATCGAAGAGCTGCCGAGCGGCGCGAATTAGGAGGAAAGTTATGCCTTATTATGCGATGTTGGACGCGGTCGCTTTCGTCGCGGCGTTTGTCGTCGTCGCGTTGGGCGCGACGCTTTGGCGTAAGGAAACGCCGTCGTTTTCGTCGACTTTGTTGATCGGCGCGTGGATTGGGATCGCGCTTTTGTTGGAAGATTCGCTTGAACTGACGGGGGTTCCGCATTTCGAGCGGGTCGCGTTAGCGTGCGTCGGCGGCGTCCTGGGGCGTTGCGCGGCGGGGTATGCGAATAAATTGCGAGACCGCGCGACGAAAACGAAGGAAACGCCGCAAACGACGGAATAACGCGGGTTAAACGCCTTGTCGTCGCGGCGGGAAGCGCGAGGTTTGCCGAAAAGCGATTACCGACCGCGCGGCGAAAAAGACGTCGCGTAAAATCGGCGAGCCGTAAGCGTAAAATCGAAATTCCTTCGGCGTTTAACATCTTGTAAAACAAGATGTTGCATTCTTTGTTAAAGGGGGAAAAATGGATTGTTTTGCTTTTTTCGCGTCCGCAAACGGCGAATATATTCCCGTCGGCTGCGCGTTTGCGTCGGCGACGGTTTGGGCTTTCGCGTTTTCGGGTTTGTTCCTCGAAGCGTTTCGTAGCCGCCTGGCGGGCTTGCTGTTTTTCGTCGCGTCCGGCGCGCTTTGGGGGACGCTTTTGTGTTGGCAGGATAGTTCGTCGCTTTTCGCGAGCAACGAAACTTTGGCGATGCGGCTCGTCGTGGGAACGTTGGGCGGAGCGTTGGGGTTCGCCTGGGGAACTATCCGTTTTAACCGTAGGAAAAAGAACGCGTTAAACGTCGCGGAAGACGCGGCCCCGCGCGTCGAGGAGGAGACGTTATGACCGGAAATTTCATCGCGTTGCTTGCGGTCTGCGCGTTTTACGCTTATTGCGTCGGCTTGGCGATCGCTTGGCTTTACCGGAAAAACAAGCGCGAAGGCGGACTCGTTCGAGCTCTTGTTTGGGGGGCGTTGTCGGGTTTCTCCTGGCGACGGGCGTTTATTTCGCGGATCGTTCGGAGCCTTTTTGCGCGCAACTTTTGGCGGCGGGCGCCGCGTTCGGCTTTTGGGGCGGGGCGACTTTGAAAAAACTTGCGACGCCGCGACGCCAGACCGCGACGCCGCAAACGGAGAAATAACGCAAGTTAACGCTTGGTAAAAGATCGGAGGAATTTTTTCCCGAATTGACGGCGATTCGTCGAAAAACGCCTGACTTCGGCGAATCGTCGCGTTATCGCAATAATTAAGCGGGGGTTGCGACCGCTTGTCCGGCGCCGCGTTTCTTTAAAACGTTCGATTTCTACGTCGCGGCGTCGATCGTCGATTTTCCGGCGGCGCGCGCCTTCGGACTTCGACGGAACGAAAAGGAGACGACAAAACGAAGAAATTGTTGACATCTTTGGCGCTTGCGGGAATGTTGGGGTAAGCGGAATCGCGTCAAGGGCGGCGAAGGTTGGCAGCCGGAGACCGCGCCGGGAATGTTGACGGTTTATAAGGCGCCGACGGATTGCGCCGGGCCTTGGATCGGAATTGGTTCGGCGTTTGGAAATCGCCGACATTGCGTTCGATTCGTTTGTCCGGAGATATATTGCATTGGATGGAAAACGAGTTTGCGCGGCGGCAAAAACTTTCGGACGAAGAAAAGAAGACGCCGAGGAGACGTCCTTTGTCGAGGAGGATTTTGCGCCGTTGAGGCAAACGGAGTCGCCGCGCAAACTTAAAGACTTTAAGCGCCGGCGTCTCCGATATTAAAGCGAAGTCGCGCCGCGCGTCGGGGGACGCCGAAAATCGTCTTAAAAGAACGCGCCGAAAACCGAACGAAGAGCGGAAACGACCGGAAAAGTCGCTTCCGCTTTTTCGTTTTCCGTTCCGCGCTCGCCGATCTGAAACGTTAAACGCTTGCCAATCGGCGAGTTAAGGAACGGGCGGCGCCGCTCTTCGCGTCAGGCGGCGAAGAAGACGATAAGAAGTTGCGCCGTCATGATGCGCAGGAACATCGTCAACGGATAAACCGTCGAGTAACCGATCGACGGACGGTCGTTGCCGGCGGCGGTCGACGAGTACGCGAGCGCCGGCGGGTCCGTCATCGAGCCGGACATCACGCCCATCAGCGTGAAGTAGTCGACTTTAAAGACTTTATACGCCAACGGGCCGACGATCATCAACGGCAGAACGGTGATGACGACGCCGAGGCCGACCCAAAGCAAACCGCCGTTCATCACCGAATTGACGAACGTTTCGCCCGCTTTCAAACCGACGCACGCCAGGAACATGCAGATGCCGAACTCGCGCATCAAAGCGTTCGCGCTCGGGGAAATGCGGGTCGGGAAGCCGATCTTTTCGCCGAAAGCGCCCATCAGGATCGCGACGACTAACGGGCCGCCCGCCAAACCGAGTTTGAGCGGAACCGCGAGACCCGGAACGTAAATCGGGAAAACGCCCAGGATCATGCCCAAGCAGATACCGACGAAAATTTCGATGACCGGCGGATGATGTCCCGCTTCTTTCTTCGAAGCGTTGGTTTGGGAGTCGCCCTTCGTCGCCGCCTGTTCGGCGCGGAGCTTTTCGTTCTCTTTTTCAATGTCGACGCCGAAGATCGCGCGAACCGCGATGATCGAGAAGATGATCCCGATGACGCCGAGCGGATACGCCGTCGCGTACGCCGTCGCGAGAAGCCCGCCGTCGCCGCCGAGGTCGCTGTAAACCGTCGTCGCCGCGCCGAGCCCCGGGGTGTTCGTAACCGCGCCGGAGAGGATCCCGACGACCGTGCCGATATCGATTTTCGTAACGAGGTGGATCGCCGCCGCCGTCGCGACGCCGCCGAAGACGATGCAGACCGCCAGGAAATTCAACTTAAGGCCGCCCTTGGCGAACGTCGAGAAGAAATTCGGGCCCGCCGCCAAACCGACCGCGTACACGAAGAGGATCAAACCGAATTCCTGCACGAAGTAAAGGACGTCCGGGTCGACGAAGTGTTTCACGATCTTCGCGTCGCCGTCGGCGTGATACGCTTCCATATACGCCTGGCGTTCCGCCGGTTTGCCCTTGACGCGAACGGTCGCTTTCGTCGCGGGTTGCGAAGCGGCTTCGGCTTCGGCCGTTTCCGCGTCTTGAGCGTTTTCGGCGTTCTGCGCGACGGCGTCGGCCGGCGCCTCCGCTTGAGCGGCGACCGGAATTTCGACCTTAAACTCTTCGTACAGATTGTCTTGCCATTTCATGCCGAAGTGGCTGACCGCGATCCCGACGAGCAAAACGAACGTCGCGCCGAGCGAAACGCCGCAAATTTTGAAGCGCCCGAGCCACATCCCGACCGCGATAACGAAAGCGAGCGTCGCCATCGTGTGCGCGAAGCCGTTTCCGACTAAAATATCAACGAACCATTCCATTTTTGTGTTTTCTTAAATCGTTTAACGATAAGGGTTTGCATTGTTTTGCGTCAACGCGTAAAAAAACGCTCCGAGCGAACGCGCTTTTTGCGAGCGGCCGCGCCGGAGCGTCGCGTTCCTAAACGACGCGTCGAATCGCGAAGCGCCGTCGTTTGTTAAAACACGTCGAACCGCCGCCGGATCCAACGCGGTCGTCGGCGGTCGAAACGGTTTAACGCTTAGTCTTTGATCTTCGCGAGAAGAAATTCGCGGTTCAGGCGAGCGATGTGCGCGATCGAAATGCCTTTCGGGCATTCGGCTTCGCAGGCTTGCGTGTTCGTGCAGGAACCGAAGCCGAGCTCGTCCATCTTCGCGACCATCGCTTTCGCGCGGCGGGCGCCTTCGACTTTGCCTTGCGGAAGTTTCGCAAGAGCCGAAACGCGGGCGGCGACGAAGAGCATCGCGGAGCCGTTTTTGCACGTCGCGACGCAGGCGCCGCATCCGATGCACGCCGACGCGTCCATCGATTCGTCCGCGTCGAGCTTGCTGATCGGCAGGTTGTTCGCGTCCGGAACGACGCCGTTGCACGAAATGAACCCGCCCGCTTGAAGGATCTGGTCGAACGCGTTGCGGTTGACGACCAGGTCTTTAACGACCGGGAAAGCGGCCGAGCGCCACGGTTCGATCGTGATCGTGTCGCCGTCGCGGAACTTGCGCATGTGGAGCTGGCAGGTCGTGATCCCGTCGTCCGGGCCGTGCGGGCGACCGTTGATATAAAGCGAGCACATGCCGCAGATGCCTTCGCGGCAGTCGTGGTCGAACGCGACCGGCTCTTTGCCTTCGCGAATCAGTTTGTCGTTCAAAATGTCGAGCATTTCAAGGAACGACGCGTCCGGCGAGATATTGTCGACGGTGTAGGTTTCGAATCGGCCCTTGGCTTTCGCGTTCTTTTGACGCCAAATTTTCAGTTTGAGTTTCATCGTTACGTCTTTATATTAAGCGGGAACGCGGAACGGCGCGTCGAGCGGCCGTTCGCGCCCTAATGGATATTTGTTAGTCTTTGTAGTTGCGCGTCGCGAGTTTGACCGTTTCGTAAACCAACGGCTCTTCGTGGCGAACCGGGTCTTGTTTTTCGCCTTTGTATTCCCAGGCGGCGACGTGCATGAAGTTTTTGTCGTCGCGTTGGGTTTCGCCGCCGTCCGTTTGGCTTTCTTCGCGGAAGTGGCCGCCGCACGACTCTTTGCGGTTGAGGGCGTCGAGCGCGATGAGTTTGCCGACTTCCATGAAGTCGATCAAACGGAGCGCTTTTTCGAGTTCCTGGTTGAACTCTTCGTTTTTGCCCGGGACGAGGACGTCGTTCCAGAATTCCTTGCGGAGTTCTTCGATTTCCTTAAGCGCCTGTTTCAAACCGGCTTCGTTGCGCGCCATGCCGACTTTGTTCCACATGATTTTGTAGAGCTTTTTGTGGAGCGCGTCGACCGGTTGCTTGCCTTTAACGCCGAGGAGTTTGGCGATTTTCGCTTTGACGGCTTTTTCCGCTTCGTCGAATTCCGGCGAGTTGACGTCGGTTTTCGGCGTTTGGATTTCCTTCGAGAGGTATTGGCCGATCGTGTACGGGAGGACGTAGTAACCGTCGGCGAGCCCTTGCATAAGGGCCGAGGCGCCGAGGCGGTTGCCGCCGTGGTCGCTGAAGTTCGCTTCGCCGATCGCGTACAAACCGGGGATCGTCGTCATGAGTTCGTAGTCGACCCAAATGCCGCCCATCGTGTAGTGGATGGCCGGGTAGATTTGCATCGGCTCTTCGTACGGGTTGACGTCGGTAATTTTTTCGTACATTTGGAAGAGGTTGCCGTAACGCTCTTCGATGACTTTTTTACCGAGCCGCTCGATCGCGGTCGAGAAGTCGAGGAAGACGGCGAGACCGGTTTCGTTGACGCCGTAACCCGCGTCGCAACGTTCTTTAGCGGCGCGCGAAGCGACGTCGCGAGGAACGAGGTTGCCGAACGCCGGGTAACGTCGTTCGAGGTAGTAGTCGCGGTCTTCTTCGGCGATCTGCGACGGTTTGATCTGCTTTTTGCGGAGTTTTTCGACGTCGTCGAGGTTTTTCGGAACCCAAATGCGTCCGTCGTTGCGGAGCGATTCGGACATAAGGGTCAGTTTCGACTGTTGGTCGCCGTGAACCGGGATGCACGTCGGGTGGATCTGGACGTAGCACGGGTTGGCGAAGAACGCGCCTTTTTTGTAGCATTGGATCGCGGCGGAAACGTTGCTGTTCATCGCGTTCGTCGACAGGAAGTAGGCGTTGCCGTAGCCGCCGGTCGCAAGGACGATCGCGTGCGCGCCGTAGCGTTCGATTTCGCCGGTTTCCAAATTGCGGACGATGATCCCCTTCGCTTTGCCGTCAACGACGACCAGGTCGAGCATTTCGCGACGGTTGTACGATTTGACCGTGCCGGCCGCGATTTGACGGTTCAAGGAAGCGTAGGCGCCGAGGAGGAGCTGTTGTCCTGTTTGGCCGCGAGCGTAGAAGGTGCGGGAGACTTGCGCGCCGCCGAAGGAGCGGTTGTCGAGCAACCCGCCGTAGTCGCGAGCGAACGGGACGCCCTGCGCGACGCACTTGTCGATGATCGCCGAGCTGACTTCGGCCAGTCGGTAGACGTTCGCTTCGCGAGCGCGGAAGTCGCCGCCTTTGATCGTGTCGTAGAACAGACGGTAGACGGAGTCGTTGTCGTTCTGGTAGTTTTTCGCGGCGTTGATACCGCCTTGCGCGGCGATCGAGTGAGCGCGGCGCGGGCTGTCGGAGATGCAGAAGACCTTGACGTTGAAGCCCAGTTCGCCGAGCGTCGCCGCGGCCGACGCGCCGCCGAGGCCCGTTCCGACGACGATGATATCCAATTTGCGTTTGTTCGCCGGGCTGACGACTTTAGCTTCGGCCTTGAAACGCGTCCATTTTTCGGCCAGGGGACCGGCCGGAATTTTCGACTGCAACCTAGTTTCGGACATGTCTTTATCTTTTTTCATGTTAGGTATTGCGAACGACGGGCGAAAGCGACTCGAGGGCGTCGCGGTCGACGTCGTTGAAATTCGGATGGGAAAGGTGCGCGGAGCCGACTGTTATTCGCCGTAGCAACCGAGCATAACGCAAACCGGGATCGCGGCGTAAGCCAGGAAAATAACGACGGCGTAAATCTTGGCCAAGCATTTCAGACGCGGCAACCACTTCGAGTTGTCGAGCCCGAGCGTGTGGAACGCGCTCCAAAAACCGTGCGAAACGTGGTAGAAGATCGCGACGAACCAAACGAGGTAAACGACGCACCAAACCGGATTCGAGAACAGTTGGAGGATCAGGCCGCGCGGATTCGGATCGCCTTCTTTCCCGAGCATTTCCGGAAGTTGCATTTTCGCCCAGAAGTGGAGGAAGTGCAACGCGAGAAGGCCGAGAACGACGACGCCCAGCGCGAACATGTTTTTCGACGCCCAGGACGAAGCTTTCGTTTGGTTTTTGACCGCGTAGCCCATCGAACGCGGACGGCAGGCCCAGTTTTGGAACTCGACGCGCATCGACCAGACGATGTGGACGATAAAACCGAGCGCCAAAACGGGCACGAGCGGCAAGACGAACGGCGAGCCCATGAAGTGGCACGCGGCGTTGTAAACGTCTTCGGAAATCAACGCCGTCAAGTTAATAGCGGCGTGGAACGCGAGGAAAACAAGCAAAAACAAGCCGCTGAGGCTCATTATCACCTTTTTACCGATCGACGAAGAAAGAAAGTCTAGCATCGTATTAGGTTTTTTCTAGGATTCGGCGGTTTGTGAAAGGGTATTTAAAAAGGACTCCGCGGGGAATCCTCTTACGTTCGTGGGAACTGCGCCGCGAAGCGCGCTCGAACTGAAGATTTCGAAACGCCCGACGGCGGCGAACGTCGCCGTTTCGGCGAGCCAAAGGACGCGTCGCCGAGGTCGCCTTGCGGACGACGCGGACGCTTGATTTTTAATCGGTATCTTTTTATCGATAATTTATATTAAAGTAATAAAAAATTTCTTGTCAAGTTGCAAACGCGCTTAATCGAGGAATATTATTCAAGAATCGAGAAAAAACGACGGTTTTTTTTGAAAAGGAGGGTGAAGTCTCGTCTAACTTGCGGCGGCTCCCCGTGTTGGCGCGACCGAACCCCAACCGGCGCCGAACGCGTCGACTTTCGTCCGTCCGTGCGTCGCGGCGTCGGTTCCGTCGCATTAATACTATAGAGAATATTGTCGAGACGTTCGACGGAACGGCGTCGGAAAAGGCCTCCGAAAAACGACGCGCGCCGGAAAGTCGAGCGCCCGCCGAGACGAAATCTTCGTTTCGACGTTGCTTTTCGGAAGCGCGAAAACAAAGAAAACGAACGCCGAAAACGGGAAAAAGTCGCCGCTCGCCGCCGAACGACGAAAATTTTTCACCGCTCCGACCCAACGACGCGGTTTTGAACGGCGTTGAAAAATAACGACTTGCGACGAAACTTGGCGGCGTCGAAAACGGGCGCGAAAGTTTTTTAAGAAAAAATGAAAAAAGCCGCTTGACGATTCGCGGATCCGAGGTATATTTATGCGTGTTAAGAGCAAATGAGACGACGAAACGATGAGAGTTTTGAAGTCAAAAAAATAAAAATAAAAAGCTCTTGACAAATTACGGGAATCGGTTAAAATGAGACCTGTAAATGATATTTGACAATCAGGTAAAGATGTTCATACAGTGTGAGCTTTATCTT
>CAZIJJ010000035.1:0-13629 GCA_964539525.1 uncultured Planctomycetaceae bacterium
CGCAATCAACGCAATCAACGCAATCAACGCAATCAACGCAATCAACGCAATCAACACAATCAACACAATCAACACAATCAACGCAACCGACGCAACCGACGCAATCGACGCGACGTCCGGCGCCGATCGCCGGGTTGGAGGAAATCGCCAAAACGCCGTCGCGACCGTCTCTTTCGTTAAAATCGAAACCCAACGCGGACGAAAACCGCTAACCGCGCCCGCCGTTTCCGCCGCTCGCCGACCGACGACGCGAAAACGGCGACGCTCCCGGAGAAATTCGCTTGACCCCGCCCCCGTTCGACTCGCCCTTTTCCTCTCCCGGGTTCCGGCTCGACGTTTCTCCCGAACGCCGCGCGGAGCTCGAACGGTCGAATCGGCTCAAACAAGAGCGTTACGCAAAACAAAAAACGATCCAATTTTCCCGACTTTTGGAGCGTTCAAGCGATCAGATCGAAGAATACGTCGAGTCGCAAAAGAACGTTTTTCTCGTCGACGCGCCCCCCGCCGACGACGCGGTCTCCGACGACGCGAACGTAAACGGCGAAACTCCCGAGCTCGACGCCGCCGAACCGGACGCCGAAACGACGCGGAGCGACGACGCCGAGCCGTTCGATCGCGACGACGTCGACGACTTTTTCGACCCCGCCGACGACGTTTTTTTCGCGTCCAAACCGTTTTTTCGTTACGACCGGCCCGGTTCGGCGCAAGAAGAATTTGCGTTCGACCCGGCGGCCCGCGCGCCCGAAACGCTTCGCGATCGGCTCCTCGAACAACTTCGGCTCGACGGAAAGCGCGCCGATCTCTCGCCGAAGATTCGGGAGCTTTGCGAAGCGATCGTCGACCGACTCGACGCCAACGGTTTTTTGACCGCCGACGCGCCGGAACGCTCGACGTTCGAAGACCGCGACATAACGGCGCTAAAATCGACGTTCGACGCAATTTTCGACGTTGACGCGACCCCGGAAACGCTCGCCGCCGCCGGAGCCGCGCTCGACGCTCGAGACGCCGCGTCGAGCAAAAGCGCTCGCGACGCCGCCCGCCGCCGTTTCGACGCCGCCGTCGGACGTAAAACGACCGCCGAAGAACGCGACGCGGCGAAGAAAGCGTTCGACGAGTTCGCTCGAACGTCGCCGGACGGCGACGCGGAAAACGCCGGGCCCGCCGATCCGCTCGACGCGCTCTTTCCGAAAAAACCGTCGAAAAAAGAACGGGAAAACGCCGAAAAAGCGCTCGCCGTCGTTCAGTCGCTCGACCCGCCGGGAGTCGGCGCCCGCTCGCTTCAAGAAAGCCTTCTTTTGCGCGTTCGCGACGACCTCCCGAACGCCGACGCGCTCCGCCGAATCGTCGCCGACGCGTTCGACGACTTCCAAAAGAAACGGATTTCGGCGATCGTCGACAAGACGGGGATCCCGTTCGCGACCGTCGTCGAAATTTACGAGTCGGGCTTTCCGTTCCACCCGGCGCCGAGCTCGCTCTTTTCGGACGAGCCGACGCGTTGGATCCGCCCGGAAATTTTTCTCGACCGCTCGCCGTCCGGACGTTGGCTCGCCCGCCTAGACGACGCCCGCCCGGAGTTCCGGCTCGACCCGGTTTACCGCAAAATGCTCCTCGCGAAAAACGTCGACAAAACGACGAAGGAGTATTTGCGCCGCCAGTACGTCGACGCGACGGCGCTCCTCGACGCGCTCCAAAATCGCGATTCGACGGTGCTTCGCGTCGCGCAGGCGGCGGTCGATTTTCAGTACGATTATTTCGACGACTCGCAGGCGTCGCCGCGCCCGTTGACGCTCCGTCAGATCGCCGACAAGATCGGCGTCGACCCGTCGACCGTTTCCCGCGCTTGCGTCGATAAATGGCTCGAAACGCCGCGCGGCTTCGTTCCGTTGAAATCGCTCTTTCCCAAGGCGGTTTCGGGCGATTCCTCGTCGTCGAACGTCGAGCGACGGCTTCGGGAACTGATCGACGGCGAAGACCGGGCGAATCCGCTCGGCGACGACGCGTTGGCGGCGGAACTGCGCCGACGGTTTCAAATCGACGTCAGCCGAAAAACCGTTCAGGAACGCCGCGAACGGCTCGGAATCCCGAACAGCCGCGCCCGCAAACGACTCTTTCGAGAAAGCGGCGGAAAATGACGCGCCGCCGCGCCGCCGCGCTTTCGTTTTCCCGCTTCTCTTCGTTTTTTCCCTTTTCTTCCGCCCGTTTTCCGGATTTTTCGCGGTTCGCCCGGTTTCGCTCTTTCATCCAACCGCTCCATTTTATCCGCCGTCGTCGCCGCGATCGCGTCTTGCGAAAGCGTCGGCGATCGACTTGCGAACGTTAAAACGGTTTTTGCTTCTTTAACGCGTTTTTTTTGAAATTGTTTTGTCCGAAAAAACCAAAAAAACGGGCGCGAAAATGACAAATTTTTCAAAAACGTCATTTTCAGCCGCTCTACGCTCTTGTCAGAATCGCATTTTGGCGTTATGATTAGGTAAAACTTTTAGGAGCGTTTCGCCCGAGCGGCGCGGCGTTCCGTTGAGACACCGTCAATCCTCGAAACAAAAATCGGGCGTTATATGGAAACGACGCAAATCGATAAAAAACCGCTTTGGACCCGCGGGTTCGTCGCGCTCTTGATCACGCAGTTTTTGGTCGCGCTCAACGACAATATTTTTCGTTGGCTGATCATTCCGATCGGCAAGTTCGCCGTCGGGTGGATCGGGCGCGAAGACGAAATCCGCATGATCGGCTCCCTTGTGTTTCTCGTTCCTTTCCTGTTGTTGGCGACCTACGCCGGGTACGTTTGCGACCGCTTCAATCGTCGCAACGTGATGATTTGGGCGAAAGTCGCGGAATTGCTGATTATGCTCCTTGGAACGGCGGCGATTATCGCGCAGTCGGTTCCGTTTATGCTGATCGCGCTCTTTTTGATGGCGTCGCAAAGCGCGTTTTTCAGCCCGGCGAAACTCGGTTCGATCTTGAACGTCGTCCCGACGGAGCGGCTTTCGCAGGCGAACGCTTACGTTTCGGCGACTTCGATGCTCGCTTGCGTCGGCGGCCAACTCGTCGGCGGCTACCTCTTCGTTTGGTCGACGCTGAACCCGGAAGCCCCCCTGCCCGGAACCGGAGGAATGAGCAGCCCGGCGGTTTGGGCGTCCGCGATCGTCGGCGTCGCGACGATCGGTTTGATTTCGAGCTTCTTTATTCCGTCGATCCCGGCCGCCGACCCGAGCGCGAAATTTCCGCTCAATCCGTTTAGCCAAACGATCGTCGATTTACGCTCGCTTTTCCGTTATCGTTATCTTTTTTGGGTCGCGTTGGCGAGTTCGTTCTTTTGGGGACTGGGCGCGTTGGCGCAACAAAATATCGACAAATTCGCGACGGAGACGCTCCTTACGCGGCAAGAATACGTCGGTTGGCTGATCGGGGCGCTGTCGTTGGGAATCGCCGGCGGGGCGCTCGTCGCCGGGAAACTTTCCCGCGGCCGGGTCGAAACGGGGCTCGTTCCGCTCGGCGCGGCGGCGATCGTTTTCTTCTGCGTCCTTTTGTATTTCACGCCGAACGTCGTTTTGCCCGACGGCGCTTCCGTCGCGGCGCCGACGACCGCCGGGTTCGTTTTCGGCGCGATCGCGCTCGCCGGCCTCGGTCTCTCCGCCGGACTTTACGACGTTCCGCTCCTGGCCGCGCTCCAAAAAGAGAGCCCGGAAGCGAGCCGCGGTCGCGTTTTGGCGGCGTACAACTTTTACTCGTTCGCCGGAATGGCGATCTTCGCGGCGCTCCAAGGCGTTTTCGCCAAGTCGTTCGGGCTCGACGCGAAACAAATTTGGCTCGTCTGCGGCTTGATTTCGCTCCCCGTGTTCTTCGCGGCGGTTCGCGGGTTCGCGCTTCCGACGCTTCGCTTCTTCGTTTCGTTCTGGTTGCGCCGATTTTACGGTCTGCGCGAATACGGCGTCGACGCGATCCCGAAAACCGGCGGCGCCCTTCTCGTCGGAAACCACGTCTCGTATCTGGACGCGCTGATCGTTTACTGCGCCTCGCCGCGCCCGGTTCGTTTCGTCGCCGACGAAGACTTTTTGCCGCTCGGCAACAAACTTGCGAATTACGTTATCCGCAAAACCGGCGTCGTCCGCATCGTCCCGGGCGACCGCCGCTCCGTCGTCGCGATGTTGAAAACGAGTCGCGCCGCGTTGCAAAACGGCGACGTCGTTTGCATTTTCGCCGAAGGCGCCCTCACCCGCACCGGTCAGACCCGCGCCTTCCAACCCGGTTTTTTGGCGATGTTGAAAGGCTCCGAAGACGTTCCGGTCGTTCCGTTCGCGATCTCCGGGTTTTACGGAAGCCGTTGGGGTTACGCCAAGTTTAAGGGCTACAAAACGAAATCCCCGTACCGCCCGGCGATCTCCTTCGGCGCGCCGACGACCTTGGCCGCCGAACGCGCCGCCGGTCGCGACGACGCGCATATTTCGCAACGTTTGCTCCATATCGTTCAGGAATTGGAAGTCGACGTTCAGAGCTACGACCGGCATCCGGAAAACTGCCGGCTCGACGTTCCGACGCGGCGCGCGCTCCGCAACCTCCGCGTCGTCGGGAAAAAACTTCACTTCGGCGACTCGACGAAACGCGAAGCGAGCGGCAAGCAGGCGCTCCTGCAGATTCTCGTCCTTCGCCGCGCTCTCCGTCGCGTTCTCGGGCCCGACGAACGCGTCGGCGTTCTGCTCCCGACGTCGACGGTCGGCGTCCTGATCAACGGCGCGCTCGCGTTCGACCGCCGCGTTCCGATCAACCTCAACTACACGTTCACGAACGACATCAACAATTATTGCATCAAAAAAGTCGGGATCAAAAAAGTTCTGACGTCGCAAAAATTGCTGGCGAAGTTGCCGAACCTGAAACTCGACGCCGACCTCCTCGTTTTGGAAGAACTCGCGCCGAAAATCGCCAAAATCGACAAAATTCTCGGGCTTATCGACTCGTTGACGCCGACTTGGCTCCTCGAACGCCGTCTCGGGTTGACGAAGCTCAAGTTGAGCGACCTCAACACGATCGTCTTCACGAGCGGGTCGACCGGGATGCCGAAGGGCGTGATCCTCACGCACGCCAACGTCGCGGCGAACATGCAAAGCTTCGCGCAGTTCGCGTCGCCGTCGCCGGACGATTCGCTCCTCGGCGCGCTCCCGTTCTTCCACTCGTTCGGCTACACGGTAACGGCGTGGTTCCCGTTGGCGTACCCTTACGCCTGCTACTACCACTTCAATCCGCTCGAGCCCCGCCAGGTCGGCGAAGTCGCGCGCCGCTACCGACCGAGCCTTTTCCCGACGACGCCGACGTTCCTGCGAACGTACCTGCGCCGCTGCGATCCCGCGGACTTCGAGTCGATCGACTTCCCGATCCCCGGCGCCGAAAAAACGCCGTCCGACCTCCGCGCCGCCTGGCTCGCGAAGTTCGGCAGCGAACTTTGCGAAGGCTACGGCGCGACCGAAATGGCGCCGGTTATGTCGGTCAACGCGCCGGCCCACCGCGCTCCGGATAAATTTTCGCCCTACGGAAAAGCCGGTTCGATCGGCCGCCCGCACGCGAACTTCGTCGCCAAAGTCGTCGACATGGAGACCGGCGAGGAACTTCCGCCGAACGTCTCCGGAATGCTCCTCGTCAAGAGCAACTCCATCACGCCCGGTTATTACGACGATCCGGAACGCACCGCGAAAATTTTCCGCGACGGCTGGTACGTTACCGGCGATATCGCCCGCATCGACGAAGACAATTTCGTCTTCATCACCGGCCGCGAAACTCGCATGTCGAAGATCGGCGGAGAAATGGCGCCGCACGGCCTGATCGAAGAGCGGTTGGCGCAGGTCGTTCACGATTGGGAAACCGAAAACGCCGACGCGGCCGCTCCGGCGCCCGACGACGCGAACTCGGCGATCCGTCTCGTCGTTACCGCCGTTCACGACGAGAAGAAAGGCGAAAAGTTAGTCGTCCTTTACACCGAGCTTCCCCTCCCGATCGAAGAACTTTGCCGTCGAACCGCCGCGACCGGACTTCCGCAACTTTGGGTGCCGTCGCCCGCGAACTTCCGTCAAGTCGACGCGATCCCGGTCTTAGGAACCGGCAAGCTCGACCTGAAAGGCGTGAAAGATCTCGCGCTGAAGATTTACGGACTCGACGCGGAGCAAAACTGATCGAAGCCCGTTTCGCGCCGCCGGAACAGGTTCGTTTTCCCCGCTTTCGCCGACCGCTCGCCGTCGTTTTGTTTTCCTTTTTCGACGGCGTTTCCGGTTTCGGCGAAAAGCGTTTGGCCGACGCGTTTTTGAAAGCGCGTCGGCCGTTTTATTTTCCCCGCCCGTCTATCTTTCCCATTCTTCCCAATTTTCTTTCGTTTATTCTTCTTTCGCCGCAAAATCGGAAAAATCGCCCGCAAATCGTTCGGACGTTCGCGCCCCGCTCCGCCGCGATTCTAAGATTACCGCGACGCGACGTTCCGGCGCCGTCGCCGCTTCGCCGCCCTTTTTCTCCCCGAAACCAAGAAAGCGAACCGACTTATGCAACGCGCTTCCACCGCTCGCCCCGTCCCGTTCGTCCCGACGCTCGTCGCCGCGTTCGCTCCGACGCTCGTCGGTTGCGTCTCCGATTCGTTGAAATTCGCCCGCCCGACGTCCGCGGCGAACGCGCCGACGCCGATCGTCGAAAGCGTCGATTATTCGGAAATTCCCGCCGCGACGCCCGCCTCCGCGCCCGTCTCCGCGACGCCGCCGTCGTCCCCGCCGCTCGCCGGTTTTTACGAAACGCCGTCCTCCGACGCCGCCGCGACGCCCCCCGCCTTGCCGGCGTTCAACCCGACGACGACGGCGACGCCCGCGCCCGGCGATCTCGGCGCCGACGAGCTCCGGGAATCCCGCCGCCTGCGCGAAGAACTTCTCGAAGCCCGCGCCGACGTCCGCCGTCAAGTCGACGCGAACGAATCGCTTCTTCGGCAAACGGCGACTTACCGCCGCGACGCGGAGGAAACGGTCGCCGCTCTTCGCCGTCAAAACGCCGAGCTCGCCGAAAAAAATCGCGTCCTTTTGGCCGACGCCGCCGAACTCCGCTCCGAACGCGACTTCCTCGAACGCCGCCGTCGACTTCAAGACGCCGCCTCTCGCCGCGCTCCGTCGACCGTCGTCGTTCCCAACAACAGCGTCGCCGGGCTCGACCTGCGCCTCTCCGACCCGAAAATCCTCCCGATCCGCCGCGACGGCGACGTCGCGACGATCGAGCTGCAGGACGAGCTCCTTTTCAAACCGGATTCCAACGAGTTCAGCGACGAAGGAAAAGACCGGTTGCGCCGTCTCGCGACCGAAATTTTGCGCCGCTACCCGACGAACGTTCTCGCGATCCAAGGTCATTCCGATCTCGACCCGGCCCGCCCGGAAGACGCGCTTTCGGCGCAGGCGGCCAGCGTTCAAAAAGCTTATCTCGTCGCGGAATTTCTCGTCGAAGAAACCGGCGTCGCGCGCAATCAAACGACCGTCGGCGGAAGCGGCGGCGTCTCGCCGATCGTTTCGAACGAAAACGAAACGAACCGACGGCGAAACCGACGCGTCGAAATCGCGATCCGTCCCGAAACGATCGTTCCGCGTTTCGAACTCGCTCGCGCCGACGCCGCGCCGCCCGACGACCAAACCGGCAAAATCGACGAAACCGGCCCGATCGCCAAGGACGCCAAAATCGCCGCGCCCGGTCTCGACGCCGCGTCGAATCCGCCGAAAAAACTCGTTCGCTGACGCCGCCGTTTTACGCCGTCTTCGCGTCTTCCTTATTTTAACCGCCGCGTCGGAAAAAAGAGCGATTTTTCCGACGCGATCCCGAAACCGCTCTTCCGCGACGCCGGAAAATTCGTTATACTCGGCGCGGCTCTCGGCGCTCGTTGTTTTCGCCCCGTTCGCTTCCATTTTCGCCGGTCGGCGCGTCGTTCGCTCCGTCGGCCCTTTTCGTTATGCTTCGACGTTTTTCCCCGCCAATATCCGTTCCGCCGTCGGACGCCGGTCGTTCGACGCCCCGACGCCCGCTCCGCTTGGCCGCGCCGCTCGCCCTCGCCGCGACGACGCTCCTCGTCGGATGCGGCACGACGAAATTCAGCGACACCGGCCGCACCGCGACCGAACAGCTCCTCATTTCCAGCGCGATGGAAGACGTCGTCGACGAATACGACTATTCGCGCCTCGCCGGTCTCAAAGTGCACATCAAACTCGCGAACTCGACGACCGACTCCGAATATCTCAAAAGCTTGATCCGCCAACAGCTCGCCGCCAACGGCGCGTTCGTTCGCGACGATCAGGACGACGCCGATTACATTCTCGAAGTCGCGCCCGGCGCCGTCGGCACCAACCGCTACGACTTAATGTACGGTATTCCGGAAACGTCGATTCCTTCCATCGGCGCGTTTGCGGCGACCTCGATTCCGGAGTTCGCGCTCGTCAAACGCACCGACCAAAAAGCGCAGGTCAAGCTGAACATGTGGGCGTACAACAAAACGACCGGCGCGATCATTTGGCAGTCCGGCGTCCAAACGAAATCCTCGAAAATTCGCGACCGCTGGATCTTCGGCGCGGGCCCCTTCACCAACGCGTCCTACGAATCCGGCGTGCGGCTCGGCGCCGACAAAGCGCTCCCGGCGTCTATCGGCGAACGCCTCCCCGACGACGAAAAACCGTCGATCCAAACCGGCGCCGTTTATCACGAACTCGACGCCGCCGCGCTCGAACGCCTCAAAAAGATCCGCGAAGACGGGCTCGCGCAGGCGTTGGCCGAAGAAAAAAAAGCCGAAACGGAGGAACTCGGCGAAATCGAAACGGCCGACGACGAAACGTCGACGACCGAAGAAACGCAAGCGACGACGGAACCCGCCGCCGAAGAGCCCGCGCCGGTCGCCGCGACGCCGGTCGACTCGTCCCCGACCCCGCCGGTCGCCGCGGCGCCGGATCCGCCCGCGCCGCCGACTTTTTCGAACGATCCGAATTTAACGCTCGACTTCGGCGACAACGCGGTCTTGCCGTTGCGCGCCGTTTACGTTCCGAACGATCGCGTTCGCCGCTGAGCGCCAACTTTTCCTCGTCCGCCCAAACTCGCTAAAGCGCCCGCGCGGCGTCGGCGTTCCGCCTTATTTTCGCAACACTTTTCTTTATTTCCAACAAAAAAGGACGCGTCCCGTCGCCGAGACGCGTCCTTTTTCGCCGCGTTTTCCGTTCTTTTCGCCGCTCCGCTCAACGCGGCGTCGGTTTCGGGAAGCGCTTCAAATACTCCCGCTCGACGCGTTTCGCTTCGTCCCAACGGTTTTCGAGCGCCAGGCAGTCGACCCAACGATGAAAGAAGATCGGGAGGTTCATCTTGTATTCGGGAAAATTCGGGTCGAGAAGCAGGCCCTGCTCGGCGACCTGGATCGCGCGTTCGAAATCCTTGTCCTTCATCGCGATCTGAATCGCCCAGTTGTTGAGCGTCGCCTTGAGGTTCCCCAAAATCGTTTGGTTGTTCGGCGCGAGTCGAGCGGCTTTGACGTAAGCGACGATCGCCTCTTCGAAGCGCTCCCGTTGATAAAAATCGACGCCGACGTTGTAATAAATCGTCGCGACAAGCTCGACGTCGCCGATTTCGCGCATCGGTTTGCGGACTCGCGTAAACGAGTACCCAAGCGGCGCTTCCGGCGTCGACGTTTCCGCGTCGAACGTCGTCGTTCCGGTTTCGGCGAGCGGTTCCGCGTCGGCGTCCCAACGTTCGAACGAAACGTTTTCGAGCGTCGCCGACGCGCCGTCGCCGGAAGCGTTCGCAAGCGCCGGAAGCGCGTTCCCGCCGGTTCGACGCGGCCGCGAATAGGGGCGAATCTTGTCCGGAAGGCGATCCCAGCTCGAACAGGTCGTTTCGAGATCGAGGAACGAATCGGCGAACTTAACGCGGCTTTTCGCGTGCCCGGTCGTTTCGAGGGCCGCGACTTCCAACCCGGCGCGCGCCGCGAAGCAGTTGAACAACGTCGTCGCGCTGACGCAGTTGAAGACGCCGGTTTCGAGCGACGCGACGAGGCTCGAACAACTCAGATTGTACTTTTCCGTCAGCACGACGTCGTGCATGTAACCGTACACGGTCTTCGTTTTTTCGAGCGGATCGGTCTCGCGCTCGGTCAGCGCCGCGATCTCGGCGGCGAAGCGCTCGAATTTTTCGCGTCGCGGCGCCCGGCGTTCCCGCGTCGTCAACCCTTCGGCGATCAACGCGGCGTCGAAAAGGTCGATCTCGTCCCAACGTCCGTCCTCGGCGTCGCGCAGAAGAGCCGCTTCGTCGGGAGGAAGATTCGACAAGGTGAAAACGACGAACTCGTCGGCGACCGACGCGGCGGTCTCGGCGTCCGGGGTCGAAACGGCGGAAGCGACGCTCGTCGTCGACGGCGCGGGCACCGCGTCGCGGGCGACGTCCGACTCGGGCGCCCGTTCGGCGGTCGGTTCGGCGGCGCCGTCTTTTGTTTTCGGCTCGTTTTTCAGAAAATTGGCGCTCGGGATCGCAACGAGCGTTCCCATTTCGGACGCCCGCCAACGTTCGAGCTGTTCGCGGGTCGCCTTTCGAGCGAACGGGATCGAAACGGAAACGCCTTGCAGGGCGCGGTCGAGACGGCGATTCGTCGCGGCGTCGGACGCCGTCGTTTGCCGATTTCGCGCGTCGCCGCTCCCGGAGGTCGCCCAGCCGACTTCGTTCGACGCGCCGTCGAGCGCCGCCGTTTGACGATTCGGCGTTTCCGCAACCGTTCGCCGCTCGGCCGTCTCAACGCGGGACGGGATCCCAAGCCCGGGCTCGACGCGCGGCGTTCGGACTTCCCCGGCGCCGTTCGCCGCCGCGTCGTTTTCGGCGACGCGAGACGGAATCCCGGTCGGAACGTCGGCGTTCCAAACGCGCCTTGCTCCCAACGAACGATAAACGGGATTTTGAGCGAAAACGGCGTCCGTCGCCGTCGACGCTAAAAAGAGAACGCAAACCGCCGCCGTCGCGACGCCGAGAGTCTTGCCGTTCGAACGAACCGCCGTCGTCGACCCAAAACGTTGAAAAAACATAAGCGCGCCGAATCGTGCCAATATTAATGATAAGGAAACGCGCGAACGAGAAACTCCGATTTTCTCGTCCGACGCCAATCGACCGGGCCGCCTCCGCCGCCGCTCGAAGAGAAAAAACTTCGAACGGCGCGCGCCGTCGGTTCGATCGTTTCGCGTCGTCGCGGTAAAAACGTCGCGAAAAGACGCCCGCTTCCGCCAAAGGGGCGTCTCCTCGGTCGAGTATACGTTCCGAAGACGACGCAACGTCTATTCTAATTTAAAAAACTTAAAAAAATAGTCGATTTTTCCTAATGCTTTTACATTTGAGCGAAAAAATTAAGTTTATTCACTACGACCACTACAATCGCTACAAACCAACATTTCAACGCTCGCCAAATTCCCGTCGACGCCGCGTCGCGCCGCCCAACATTCTTTCCCCAAGCGCCTATTTTTCCCAAATCCTTCGTTTTGCGCCGCCAATAAGAACGATTTAGCAAATTTTACCGGTCGCGCCAATTTTTCTCAAAGAAACGTTCGTTCGCGGCCGATAACCTCCTTAAGCGGCGTCGCGTCGAAACAAGTCCGACCGAATTCGGCTTGCGCGCGCCGCGAAAGTCCGCCGATCCGCCGTTTCGTTCCGCCAAATTTTCGCAAACGTTCGGATCGTCGGTCGCTCCGAACCGTTCGTTTTCGCGACGGTCGGCTCGTTTTAAAGGAGATACGGATATGGCGGCGCCAATTTTTCGCGCGCTTTTTCGCCGAGCGCTCGCTCCGACGATCGCCTCGGTCGCCGCTTCGACGCCGAAACGCGTCGAACGTTCGGGCGTTCTCGCGCCAAGAGCTCTTTATTTCGCAACGTTATTGCTATTTTTAACGTCGCCGTCGATTTACGCCCAAGACAATCAATGGGCGGTGAAGATGTTCAGCGAACTCGGCACCGTTCGAACGCACGACTTCGGGAGCGTCGCGTTGCACGCCGAAGTCGAGCGGCGCTTCGCGTTCAAAAATATTTACAAAGAGGACGTCGTGATCGCGTCCGTCGCGTCGAACTGCGGTTGCACGAAGGCGACGGCGACAAAAACGCGGATCCGTTCGGGCGAAACCGCGGAGATCGTCGCTCGCGTCGACACGTCGGGCCGCCAGCACACGAAGGGCCGCAAAGCGACGATCACCGTCGTTTTCAGCCAACCGGCTCGCGCCGAAGTGCAGATGCAGGTGAAAACGTACATCCGCGCCGACGTCGGTTTCGACCCCGGTTCGATCGAATTCGGAACGGCGACGCAGGGCAAAAGCGTCGTCAAGCGCGCCTACCTTCAATACATGGGCCGCCCGGACTGGGCGCTGATCGGCGTGCAGAAATCGAATCCCGGCGTCCGGGCCGAAGCGCGCGAAGTCCGCCGCTCCGGGGGCGAAGTCGTTTACGAAATCCTCGTCGAGTTGAAAAAGACCGCGAAACCGGGTTACATTCACGACCTCCTGAAATTCAAGACGAACGACTCCGACCCGAAAACGTCGACGATTTTTCTCCCGATCCGCGGCGTCGTAACCGCGCCGTTGACCGCGAAGCCGTCCTTCCTGCAATTCGGCGTCGTTCCCAAAAACCAAACCGTTACCAAAAACCTCGTCGTTTGCGGCTCGTCGCCGTTCCAGATCCTTCGCGTCGAATCGAAGGACAAGCGGATAAGCTTTTTGAAAACCGACCTTAAACGAACGGTTCACGTCGTCCCGGTAACGTTCCGCGCCGGTTCGGAAGTCGGGGCGATCGACGAAACGATCGTCGTCGCGACGTCCCAGGCGAACGAAGCGCCGTTGCGCGTCGTCGCGACCGGTTGCGTCGTCGACCCGGAAGCGCCGACGCCGTCCGACGCGCCCGACGACGCGGCGCTCGAGCTCCAAACGGTCGAAACGGAGTCGACCCCGACTTCGGCGACGCCGCGCCCCGCTTACGTCGCGTTGGCGACCGACGCCGCCGAAGAGCCGTCGAACGGCGCGAATCCGACCGCCGCTCCCGCTCCGTCGCAACGGACGCCCCGACGCGGAATCAACCTCTTCCAGGAGTTCCCGCGACGCGCTCCGCCGATCAAAAACCGCGTTGGAGCCGCCGAGCCGTCCCGTCTTGACGCGACGCTCGACGGCGTCGCCGCCGGTTCTCGAACCGCGGCTCGCGTCAAACCGACGAGCGCCGTCCTCGCGCCCTCCGGATCCGCCGCGGTTCGTTCGGCCGTTTTGACCGCGCCCGCTCCGACGCTCGAAGTCTACGAATCGGTGCCGACTCCGACGAAACCGAGCGCGACGCCGCCGCGACGCCGCTCGATCCCGCGCGAACTCCTTCCGGCGACGATCCCGCGTTAGACCGCCCGTCGCGCGGCGCCCTATAGTATATTGACAAGATCGCCGAATCCGATCGACGAGCCCGCGTTCCTTCCCGAGCGCGGGCTCTTTTCGTTCGCCCAACGCTTTCAACGCTTTCAACGCTTCCAACGCTTTCAACGCTTCCAACGCTTCCAACGCTTCCAACGCTTTCAACGCTTTCAACGCTTTCAACGCTTTCAACGCTTTCAACGCTTTCAACGCTTCCAACGCTTCCAACGCTTCCAACGCTTCC
>CAZIJJ010000035.1:13729-19350 GCA_964539525.1 uncultured Planctomycetaceae bacterium
TCCAACGCTTCCAACGCTTCCAACGCTTCCAACGCTTTCAACGCTTTCAACGCTTTCAACGCTTTCGCGGCGCCGAAAAACCGAAAAAATTGCTCTTCCCGCGCCGCCCGAAAATTGCTATTAATATCGCCGGTAGTTCCGAAACGCGACGGTCGCGCCGCTTTCGGAAACGTTCGCGCTCGAAGCGTCGAACCGAATCAACGTTAGCGTCCTCCTCGAATCGACGCCTTCCGCTCGCTCGTCGCGAAACGAACGCGCCGTCGTCGATTTCCAACGAAAATTGGTTGAAAAATGAAACGATCAGCGATTCAATGCGTCGCCGGCGTCGTCGGCGCGACTCTCGTCGTCGGCGGCGTCTTTTGGACCTGCCGCCAACTCGCCTCGCCGACTCGAGTCAACGCGGCGCCCGCTTCCGCGACGGTTTCGGACGCCCCGCTCGAAGGTTCGTTGACGCTCTCGCCGCCCCGATCGACGACTCGCCCGCCCGTCGCCGCCGCGTCCGGAACCAATCTCCGCTCGCGAACCGACGAACGCGCCGCGATCCGTCCGACTTCCGGCTCGGAACTGCGTCTTTCGCTCGTCGACGAGCCCGTCGCCGCCGAAGAGTCCGTCGACGAATCGACCGCCGAAACGTTCGCCGACGACGCGGCGTCCCTCGCGCCCGTTCCGTTCGACGCTCCGACGTCCGCGCTTCTCGACGATTTCCCGGTCGCCCCGGCCGCGACGCTCGACGCCGTCCCGCTCGACGATTCTCCGGTCGCCCCGGCCGCGCCCCTCGACGCCGTCCCGCTCGACGATTCCCCGCTCGCCCCGACCGCGCCCCTCGACGCCGTCCCGCTCGACGATTCCCCGGTCGCCCCGGCCGCGCCCCTCGACGCCGTCCCGCTCGACGAATCCCCGCTCGCTCCGGCCGCGCCCCTCGCCGGAGAAACGGTCGCGACGTTCGGAACCGTCGCCGACGAGCCGGCCGCCGAAACGTTCGCGCCCCTCGAACCGGTCGCCCCGAGCGAACTCGCCGCGCCTCTCGAACCGGTCGCCCCAAGCGAACCGGTCGGAACCGGCGTCCCGGGCGACAAGAAACTCGAAGGCGCGCAAACGACGCAGATCGTCGTCGAAAAAATCGCGCCGAAAGAAATTCAGGTCGATCGCGAAGCGAAATTCGCCGTCAAAGTGAAGAACGGCGGTTCCGCGCCGGTTCGCGGCGTCGTTTTGCGCGACGTTCTCCCGGTCGGCGCCCGCTTCGTCGCCGCCGAGCCCGCGTCGGTCGTCCCGAACGCTCGCGGAGAATTCGCCTGGCCGGAATTTGATCTCGCGCCCAACTCCGAAAAAACGTTCGAATATCGAATCATCCCGACGCAAGAGGGCGAAATCGGTTCCGTCGCGACCGTTTCCTTCGCCGCCGAAGCGTCCTGCCGCGTCCGTTGCGTTCGCCCGGCCCTCCAAGTCGAGGTCGTCGCGCCGCAAGAAACGACGCTCGGTTCCAACGTCGAGCTGAACGTCGTCGTCGCGAACGTCGGCACCGGCGCCGCGACGAACGTCGCGCTTCTCGAAACGATTCCGGACGGGCTCCGCCATCCGAGCGGCTCCGTTCTCGATCACGCGCTTGGAACGCTCGCGCCCGGCGAGAAAAAACGCGTTCCGCTGACGTTGCAAAGCGTCTCGCCCGGATCGACCGTCAACAGTCTCGTCGTTACCGCCGACGGCGACTTGCGCGAAGAAATCCAAACGGAAATCGTCGTTCGCGCCCCGAAACTCGAGCTGACGATCGACGGAGCCGAAACGCCTTACCTCGAACGCCAAACGACGTACCGCCTCAAAGCGGCGAACGTCGGCGACGCGACGGCCCGCGACGTTAAGCTCGTCGCCGAACTCCCGACCGGAACGACGTTCGTTTCGGCCAACAATCTCGGCGTTTACAAAGCGGAAACGCGCTCCGTTTACTGGGATCTCGCCGAACTCCCGACCGGCGCCGCGGGCGAAATCGAGCTGACGCTGACCCCGACGAAGATCGGCGCGTCGCGCTTGACGTTCGGCGGAACAGGCCCGCTCGGCTTAACGGCGCAAGTCGTCAAGGACGTGACGATCGACGGCCTTCCGGCGCTGTCGTACTCCGTCAAAACGTCGCCGAACCCGGTCGAACTCGGGAAAGAAATCGTTTACGAAATCCAACTCGCCAATCGCGGAACGAAAGCGTCGACGAACGCGACGTTGCAGATCGCCGCCCCGGAAGCGTTGAGGATCGTTTCGGTCGACGGCCCGACGCGTTATTCGCAACAGAACGGAGCGTTCGTTTTCGACGTCGTTCGCGAAATCCCGGCGAAATCGGCGCTGACGTACAAAGTGAAGGCCGTTTGCGAAGCGGTCGGCGACTGCCGCGTTCGGTTCCAGCTCAGTTCCGACGACCTCGAACCGCTCGTCAAAGAGGAAAACGTCCGCGTTTACCGTTAAAATCCGCAAGGTCGACGCTCGTTCGCCGCGCTTTCCCGCCGTCGAACGAGCGTCGTTCCCCCGTTTTCCTTATTCACCCTTCCCGCCCCGTTTACTCCTTTTTCCCTTTTTATCTCAAGGAATCGCCAATGACCGTCGAAATCGTCGTCGACTCCGAACGTCAAACGGACGTTTTGGGCCGAATCCTCGCCGAAACGCTCCCGGACGGCGCCGTCGTCGCGCTCTTGGGAACTTTAGGCGCCGGCAAAACGCGCCTTGTGCAAGCGGTCGCCGAAGCCGCGGGCGTCCCTCGCGACGAAGTCGGCAGCCCGACCTTCGTCCTTGTCCGCGAATACGAAGGCGATCGGTCTATTTTTCACTTCGACGCCTATCGGTTGCGCGATTCCGACGAGTTTCTCGAACTCGGCCCGGACGAATATTTCGAATCGGACGGCCTTTCGTTCGTCGAATGGGCCGACAAAGTCGAGGACGCGACCCCGGACGACCGCCTGGAAATCGTCGTCGAGCCGATCGACGCGACCTCGCGGCGTTTCCTCGTAACGACGCGCGGCGATTTCGTTCCCGATTTTGAAACCAACCTTTTAAACCGGTGGAAAATCGCGACAAATCAAAAATAACGCGACGTCTTCGTTTTTTGCGCCCGAAACAAAACCGAAGCAAAATCAAAGACGCGCTAAAATTCAACACTTGCGACAATTAAACGGCGTTCGGCGATCTCTCCGTCGTCGAAACGCCGCCCCTTTTCCTCCCGATCGCGCCGATGAACGCCCCCCTCCCCCGCCGCGACGTCGAACCCGCGCCGCGTCGCCTCCGTTTTTTTTCCGTCGAATCGCTCCTTCTCTTCGTCGTTCCGGCGGCGCTTCTCGCGGCCTTTTTTTTTCGTCCGTTAATCGAAGGCGAACGCTTTTCGTACCGCGACGTCGGTTATTTTTATTACCCGCTTTTCGAACAGATTCAAAACGAATGGGAACGCGGCCGACTTCCGCTTTGGGATCCGTTCGAAAATCTCGGACAGCCGCTCGCCGGAAACCCGACGTCGTCCGTTTTTTACCCGGGCAAGGCGATTTTTTTTCTCGCAAGCGCCGGTTGCGTCGACTTTAACGCCTGTTTTTCGCTTTACATAATCGGACACGTCGCGCTTTCGTTTTTCGGCGTCTATTTTCTAACGCGTCGACTCGGAATTTCGCGCGGCGGCTCGACGCTCGCCGGGTTGAGTTTCGCGTTTTCAGGGCCGATTTTGTTTCAATATTCGAACGTCGTTTTTCTCGTCGGCGCCGCTTGGCTCCCGTTTCTCGCCCTTTTTTCGTTCGATTTTTTCGCGGCGACGACGATCGACGGCAAACTGAAATCGACGCTGAAACTGAGCGTCGCGCAGGCGCTCGCGATTCTCGGCGGAGAACCGCAAATCGTTTATTTGTCGACGATTGCGTTTTTCGCGTTCGCATTTTTCGCGCCGGTTCGCCTCGTCGTCAAAACCGCTTCCCCGCCCGTCGTTCGACTTCGCGACCGTTTCCGAACCCGCGCCGCGCTCGCCCTCGTCCTCCTCGTCGCCGCGTCGGTCGCGACTTTTTTTCTCGCCGCGCCGCAGATTCTCCCCTCCGCGGAGCTGATCGCCCGTTCGAGTCGCGCCGCGCAAGGCCCGCCCCGTTCGCTTTGGGAAATTCCGTCGGCGCTTTGGAGAAATTCGGCAAAGAATAACGGCGAGCGTCCCCAAACGTCTTCGCCGCCTCGGTCAAATAAACAAACCGCGCAAAACAGCGAAATCGCGCAAAACGCCAAATATCCGCAAACCGGCGAATCGTCGTTTTACTCGTCTCTTCTCGGCGGCGAAATCGAAAAAAACGGTCGAAACCGCGCTATTTATCGCTTTAGCGTCGGCCCTTGGCGTTGGGCGGAGCGGCTTTTTCCGAACGTCGGCGGTCGCCAGTTCCCGCGTTCGTCCCGTTGGTTCGCGATCTTTCCGGAGGAAATCGCCGTTTGGACGCCGACCCTTTACTGCGGCGTCGTTCCTTACCTGCTCGCGCTTTCGGCGGCGCGGTTCCGCTTTGCCCGTCGTCGTCAAAACCGTCAAAAAGCGCAAACCCGCCGTCCGCGCAAATTTCCTCAACTTCTTTATTTTTCCCAACTTTGTCAACGCCTCCAACCCGCGCGCTCCAACAAACTCAACGCAACCGGCAAACTTCTCCCATTTCCTCGTCCCAACCGCTCGCCGGCGGCCGTTTTTCGAGTTTGGGCGACTTGGCTCGTTCTCGTTTCGACGACGGCCGCGCTCGGCGGATTCGGCGTCGTTTGGGCGATCCGTTTCTTCGACGCGCTCCTCGCCGGGTCGTCGCCCGCCCGAACGTTCGTCGACGGCGACCCGCTCGGCGGCGTTTATTGGCTTTTTAATTTAATTCTCCCCAAATTCGTCGAGTTTCGTTATCCCGCGAAATTATTGACGTTAAGCGCGCTCGGTCTCGCCGTTCTGACCGGTTTCGGCTGGGACGAGCGGCGCTTTTCGCGACGTTTTTCAACGATTTCGAGCGTCGTTTTGGCGATTTCATGCGCCGCGTTCGTCGTCGTTTCGAGTCTCGGCGACGCCCTTTTTTCGGCGATTCGAACGGTCGATCCGCTTTACGGCCCGTTCCAACCGCGCCTCGCTTTTGAATCGGTTCGCGGCGCGTTCGCGCAAACGGCGGTCGTTCTCGGGTCGACGCTCCTTTTACTCGCGCTCGAAAGGCATTTTTATCAATCAAAAAACAAAATATCAGCGCTCAAATGGGAATTTCCAACAAATACAAGTTTCCGTCGCCGCCGTTTCCCCTCGCCGACGTCGCAAAACGCGCCGTTTGAGCAACCGACGCAAAACGCGCAAATTTCAACGATCAAAAAAGCGACGCCGATTTTAACGGTTGCAACCGGAGTCGCGCTTGCCGTTTCGGCGATTTCCGCAATCGACCTTTACGTCGCGAACGGTTGGACGATCGCGACGGCGCCGCCGGAAATTTTCGAGCGCCGTTCGCCGATCTCGCGACTCGTCGAAGCGGAGCGCGCGGCGCGTTGTTCGACGCCGCTTTCCCATTATTTCTCTTCCCACGAAACCTCCCAATTTAACGCCGTTTCGTCGCGTCCCGCCGATTCAACGCAATCAACGCAATCAACGCAATCAACGCAATCAACGCAATCAACGCAAT
>CAZIJJ010000036.1:0-11118 GCA_964539525.1 uncultured Planctomycetaceae bacterium
CCAACCCGGCCAACCCGGCCAACCCGGCCAACCCGGCCAACCCGGCCAACCCGGCCAACCCGGCGCCGAACCGACGCGCTGCGTCCTCACCCGCCTCGACGCGATCTTCGAAGGCGTCGTTCGCGAACGAGGCGACTCGCTCGTCGTCGAACTCCTCGACGGCGGCTCGATCGCCGTTTCCAAGTTGGAAGTCCGCTTCGTCGGAGCGAATCGCGACGAAATTTTCGCCTTCCAAAAGAGCCGAACGCGTCTCGAAGACGTCGCCGAAACGCTCCGCTTGGCCGATTGGGCGAGCCGCCGTCGACTCGGGCCGCAGGCGATCGCGCTCCTCGAAGCGAAACTCGCCGAACCGCTTTCCGACGGGGAGCGCCGCGTCGTCGCCGAACGTTTGGAAACGTTGCGACAAAGCGAACGCTCGCGCCTTTGGGCGGCTCAAACGCTCGCCGCTCGTCAAAACGCGTCGTCGCTCGACGTCTCGAACGCCGCGCCGAACGCCGCGCCGAACGCCGCCGTCGCGCCGGAAATCGCCGAAATCGAGCGTTGGGCGAAAGAGCTGCCGATCACCGCGTTCGATCGATTTGGCCGCCGCGCCCACCCGATCCTGCAAAAACGTTGCGCGACGGCCGGTTGCCACGACGGTTCGAACCCGAATTCGGCGTTTCGCGTTCGACCGAAAGGAATCGGCGCCGAAGCGCGGCTCGCTCTCCTTTTCAACCTCCGCGAAACGTTCGATTTCGTCGACTTTAACAACCCGGCGCAAAGTCGAATTTTGAACCATCCGCCCGTCGTCGACGCCGCGGGAGCCCGCGTCTATCCGTTCGGCGAAGACCGCTCGTCCGCGAAAGACTGCCGGACGTTCGTCGCTTGGGTCGAGTCGCTTAACGACGGCAAACTCGGACGTTACGCACACCGACCGAGCCGCGTTCGCGACGCGTCGGCGCCGACGCTCCGCCCGGACGCCGTTTCCCGATACGATCGCGTCCCGACTCCGCCCCTTTCGAGCGCCGACGCGCCGAACGGACTCGCGCCGACGCAACCGACGCCGGCGGATTCGAACCCGTTCGCCGAACTTTTCGACGCGCAGTCGCCGCAAACGCGACAAACGCCGAACGTTCCGCCGCCGAGTTCGAACGGTTTGCCCGATTTCGCCACGCCGAAACTCGTCGACGCGAACGCTCTCGACGCCGCGGCGGACGCCGACCCGAACTCGCCGGAAAACGTCCTGCGACGCGGAGGTTACGCGCCGAAACTCCGGAGCCGCGACGATTACGACCCGGCGATCTTCAACGCCGCGGCGCCCGGCGCGCCGAACCGCTATTGACCCACTCCCCGCGCGGTCGACGGGCGGCGTTTTACCCGTTTTCACTCTTTTACCCGTTTCGCCCATCCGCTTTTTCCGTCCCCGCGCGAAAACGGGTTTTCGCAAAAAACGCGATTTCGTTCGGAGCCAAACGCGCCGCGTCCGACTATAGTAATTAATGAGGAAACGCGGCGACGCTCGCAACGCGCCGCCGCCGTTGGCAAACTCGCCGGATTCGTCAAAACCCGCCAATTTCGTCCGTTTTGCCAAACCCGACGATTTCACCGGATCCGACAAAATCGTCGCGTCCGTCAAACCCGTTAAAATTCAAAACGCGTCGCGGTCTCCCGTCGTTCGAGCCCGCGAAACGCTCGGCCGCGTCGGCTTCGCGCCTTCGCCGCCCCCCGTTTCCCCGTTAAAAATAAAGTTGGGAGCCTTGCAATGCCGCGCTCTTTTCGTCCCCCGTTCCGCGTTTTCCGCTCGTCGATCCGTCGTTTCGCGACGTCGTCGGCGTTCCTTGCGACGCTCTTCGCGGCGCTCGCCGTCGTTTCGTCGAACGCGTTCGCGCAGGGGGGGCCGCCCCGTCCGAAACAACCCGTTCGCGTCGGAAGCCGCCCCGCCGGTCGAGCCGATATCCGCCCGATCCCGTCCGACCGCTATTATCGCGGCGTTAAGTTGATCGAATCCGGCGACTTCACCAGAGCCGCGCTTTTTTATCAAGAAGAGCTGAAAAACGCCGTTCGCATCGGAACCGATCAATGGCTCGACTCGCTTTGCTACTACGCGATGCTCGGCGAATCCTGTTATCAGGCGGGCGAACTCGAAGAGGCGCTGAAAAATTTCAACGCGGCGCTCGCGCTCTCGTTGCAATACCCGAATTGGCTTTCTCGCGTTACTTACGCGACCGGCGTTTCGACCGTTCCGAAACCGGCGTCGCCTTGGGGCGCAAGCCGCCGCGTCGTTCCGCTCGGCGTTTTTCCGCCTAAAGCGACGATCGTCGTCGGCGACAAGATCACGCAAGACCGCCTCAAGAAAGGGGGCGCGATGATGGAGCAGCGCGCCGTCGCGATCGACGCCGCCGAAATCATCCGCTGCGCGATGCTGGCGACGCGTCGTCGCGGCGAAATTTTGGGGCCGCTCGCTCCGTTCGACCCGCGCGGCGAAGAGATCCTCAACCTTTACGCGAAGCGCTCCGTTCCGCCGAACCACTGGTCGATCACCTGGCTCGACGTTTTGTTCGGGATCGCGCTCGTTCAAAACGGCCGTCCCGACGACGCTCGGCGCGTTCTCGGCGACGCGCTGTTGCTGGGCGGTCAATGCGACCACCAGTTCACCGGCGTCGCGCTTTGCGAACTCGGCAACCTTTATCTCGCCGCCGAAAAACCGCGCGAAGCCGCCGAATGTTATTACGAAGCGTCGATTTCGGCGTTCCATTACGGCGACCGGCTCCTCGTCGAGGAATCGCTCCGACGGTACGCGAACGCGCGCCGGGCCGTCGCTCGCGGCGGTTCCGACCCGGTTTTGCGCAACGCTTATCTTTGGGCGAAATCGCATAAAGATTGGACGCTTTATCAAGCGTCGTTCGGGCTCGAAGTCGCGGAGGATTTCTTCGACGCCGGGCAAACGAAGGCGGCCGTCTCCGCGCTCGGGGCGTTGAACGCGACGATGAAAACGACGGCGGGCCGCGGTCTCCGAACGAGCCGCGCCGCCGACCGTTGGAATTATCTGCGCGCGCTCCTCGCGTACGCCGACGGGGACGTCGCCGCCGGAGACGACGCGCTCGCCAAGACGGTCGAAGGGACGCGTCTCCGCTCGGCTTGGGCGCTTCAGTTGCGCCGGCTCGACCGACGCGTCGCGGGAGGGCTGACGTCGAACGGCCCGATCACGCCGCGCAACGCCGCCGACCTTTACGAAACGCTTTTGCGCGAACCGACCGCCGTCGACCGGGGTTTCCGTCCCGCCGAATCGATCGCGATCCGTTCCGTCGCGCCGCCGGAAGCTTACGAGCGTTGGTTCCGACTCCTTTTCGAGCGCGACCTCAAAGACAAAGCGTTCGAAGTCGCCGAACGAATCCGCCGCGAACGCTTTTATTCGACGCAAAAATTCGGCGGACGCCTGATCTCGCTCCGCTATTTGCTGACGGCCGACGACGCCCTTCTGTCGACGGCGAACCTTGCGACGCGTCAGGCGCTCCTTCTCGAATACCCGGCGCTCGAAGCGTCGCTCAAAGCGTCGAAGGAAGTCTCGGCGGCGTTGAACGCGCTTCCGACCGTTCCCCGCGACGCGGCGACTCGCGACGAACAGACGAAACTCTTCGCCCGGCTCGACGCGCTCTCGACGGAACAGGAAGCGGCGATGCGACTTATCGTCGCCGGACGCGCTTACATTCCGAACGTTTTTCCGCCAAGTTTGAGCGCCGCCGACGCGCAAAAACGCCTCCCGGACGAAACGGCGATCCTTTCGTTCCTCGACGCGGAGGGGGAAACGTTCGGCTTCATGCTCGGGAAAGACTGCCTCGACTCCTGGCGCGTCGGGCCGACCGACCGCGTCGGGGCGGCGGTCTCGACCTTCCTGCGCTCGCTCGGTTGCGTCGAAGGAACGCGGCAGGTCGCTTCGGTCGATCTGAACGCGGCGCGTTGGAAATCGCAGGGCGCCCGGCTCCGCGAAATCGTTCTCGGCGCGTCCGACGTCGAAGCGGAGCGGTTCAACGTCGTCTTCTCGAAACTCGTCGTCGTTCCGGATTCCGTCCTTTGGTACCTGCCGTTCGAGGCGCTTTGTCTCCCGGCGGTCGCGGCGACGGTCGACGACGCCTCGACGGCGAAAACGGACGCCGAAAACGACGAAAAAACGGCGAAAACGGACGCCGAAAACGACGAAACGGACGATCTCGACGCCGCGTATTCGCTCGACGAAACCGAAACGTCGGAAGCGCCCGCCGAAGACGACGAAACGCCGGAAGCGGTCGCGGAAAACGCCGAAGACGCCGAAACGGAAAAAATCGCGACGAAAAACGAAAAATCAAAGACGTCGAAAAACGCCGCGTCGCAACCGCGTCGCCGGAGCCGCTCCGCTCGGGAGCGCGAAGAACTCGACGCTTACGAAAAAACGTTGATCCCGATGATTCAGGCGCAAGATTTGACGATTCGCTATTCGGCGACCGTCTCGCTCGCGCTCCCGAACGCGCTCGGCCGCGGCGCTTTCGTCGAAACGACCGCGCTTCTCGGCGAAACGTTCCCGAAAGAACTCGCCAAAACGACCGACGCGGCGTTCGACCGTCTTTCGCAAGCGGTCTCGAAAGTCGAAGGGCTTCGTCGCGGCTCGTTGAAAGCGATCCCGGGCGGCCTTTACGCGTCGCGAACGCGGCGGCTCGTCGTTTTCGACGAAATCGTCGCCGACGACTGGAACTGGGCGCCGATGCTCCCGGGTCAAACGCGCCGCGGAAATCAGGTCGCCGACTGGATTCGAGCGCCTTGGGGAGCGCCGCGTCTGCTCGTTCTTCCGGCGCTGCGCACTCCGGCGGAAAACTCGCTCAAAAACGGCGGCGACGGCGCGGAGATATTCCTCCCGGTTCTCGCGGCGCAGTCGAGCGGGGCCGACGCGATTCTCCTCAGCCGTTGGCGAACCGGCGGTCGCTCGGCGTTCGATCTGACGACCGACTTCCTTAAGAATTACGAGTCGCAGCCGGTCGCGGACGCCTGGAAAAACGCCGTTCTCGCCCTTGCGAAACGCGACGTCGTCCTCGAAGAAGAGCCGCGCCTCAAGACGCCGGGTCGCTCCGAAGCCGCGCCGCGCTACGACTTGCCGTTCTGGTGGGCCGGGTACCTCCTGATCGACTCCGGCGAAGCGATCTCCGCCGAAGAGCTGAAAAAACTTCAAGCGGAATCCGACGCCGCGAAGAAACCGGCCGCCGTCGACCCGAACGCCGCGTCGGAAGCCGGAGCCGCCATCGGCGTCGACCCGAACGCGCCCGCCGTCGGAACCGGCGCCGATCCGAACGCCGTCGAAGTCGAAACGGACGCCCCGGCCGACGCCGAAAACGCCGACGCCGAAAACGCCGACGACGACGCGCTCGTTCCGACGATCTCCGTTCGGTCGCCGGAAACGGAAGCCGAAACCGACGGTTCCGACGCCGCCGAAACGCCGGACGACGAAAAACCGTTCGATCTCGGCCCGCGCGCTCTCGACGACGAAACGCTTAAAAAAGACGATCAGGAAGGCGACGACTTCTTCAGCGGCGACCTCTTCGACGACGCCCCGCTCGACGAAGACGCCGCGCCGAAAGCCGACGAGAAGTCGACGCCCGGCAAGTGATCGCCGCCGTTCCCCCCCGCCGCCCCGCTCTCGCCGCCCGTCGAAAACGCGTCGAATCGGGGCGAATCGGGGCGAATCGGGGCGGCGCGTTCGCGTTTTGCGGATTATGCGGAGAAAAATTTCATTTTTCCGACGAAAAACGCGACTTTTCCTTGACTCGACGCGGAAAAACGGTTAGCATAGAGAAATAGCGGCGGGTTTTGCAAACGCGTCGAGCCGAAAATTTTTTGCGTCGCGCGCCGACGAACTTTTTTCCGAAACGAAATCGAGACAGGTTGAAATATGGAATTTTTAAACGGCAATACCGTGGGCATCGACTTAGGCACGACTTTCTCGACGTTGGCGATCGTCGACGAACAGGGCGAACCGACGCCGATTCCGAATGAAGACGACGAAGTCGAAACCGCGAGCGTTATTCTTCTCGCGGAAAGCAAACACGTCATCGTCGGCCCGAACCGCAGTCGCGCCGCGATGGAAGATCCGGAAAACGTCGTCGAACGGATCAAACGCCAAATGGGCGTCGGCTACCACCGCACGTTCGACGGCCAGGACGTTACGCCGGAATTCGTTTCGTCGCTGATCCTCCGCAAATTGAAGCAGGACTGCGAACGCCGCCTGGGCCCGATCGCGAACGCGGTCATCACGGTTCCCGCGTACTTCAACGACACGCGCCGCAAAGCGACGCAGGACGCCGGACGCATCGCCGGGCTGAACGTCGTCAGCATCATCAACGAGCCGACCGCGGCCGCCCTCACCTACGCCTGGCACCGCAACCACCTGGGTCGCGCCGACCACGTCGAAACGCACCGCATCCTTATTTACGACCTCGGCGGCGGCACGTTCGACTCGACCGTCGTCGAATATTCGTCGAACTCGTTCCACGTCGTTTCGACCGACGGCGACGTTAAACTCGGCGGCGTCGACTGGAACGACCGTCTCGCCGACTACGTTTGCGAAAAATTCCTCGAAAAATACGGCGTCAACCTGCACCAGTTCCCGAAAACGATGCAGATTCTCCGCAACGACTGCGACGTCGCGAAGATTATTCTGTCCGACCGCGAAAACGCGTCGATCTCCGTCCGCCACGAAGGAAAATCGATCAGCGTTCCGGTTACGCGCGAACTCTTCGAAAACCTGACTTACGACCTCCTGCAACGCACCGCCGACACGACCGAATACGTCGTTCAGTCCGCGAATCTTACGTTCGACGACCTCGACGCGATCGTTCTTATCGGCGGCTCGACGCTGATGCCGCAGGTGTCGAAGATGCTCGAAAAGCTGACCGGCAAAAAGCCTTACGTCAACGAAGACCTGAACCCGCACACCGCGGTCGCTCGCGGCGCCGCGATCCACGCCGCGATCCTCGAAGCGCAGTATAATAAGGCAAACTCGCAGCTGAGCGAACGCGTCAAGAAGATGCTCGAAAACGTTCGCGAAGAGGACGTCAACTCGCACGGCCTCGGCGTCGTCGCCACCGACCCGCGCTCCAAACAGGTCGTCAACCACATCATGATCCCGCGCAACACGACGTTGCCGTTCTCGATCTCGAAAACGTTCCAAACGAATAAAGACGGCCAGGCGCGCGTCAGCGTTCAGGTGATGGAAGGCGACGCGCCGGATCCGACCGCCTGCGCTCTCCTCGGCAAATGCCGCGTCGCGCTTCCGGAAGGACTCGCCAAAGGCACGCCGATCGAAGTTACGTATTCGTTCGACAAAGCCGGGCGCATTTCCGTTTCGGCGCGCGAAAAATTGACGAATCGCGAAGCCCGCATCGAGATCGAACGTCGCGGCGTTCTCACCGAAGAAGACCTCGAAAAGTTCATCCAACTCGCCGACCAATACTCGATCGAGTGATCTCGGCGCCCGCGACGACGCGCCGCGTTCCGCCCCCGTTTCGGCTCGCTCCGATCCGACGCCGAACGCGGACGCCGTCGCGCCCGGTTTGTTTTTTCCCCTTGTCCCCTTTGATTTTGCGACGCGGCGGCCGACTCTCGTCCCCCGCGTCGAAGCGGCGTCGAGCGACGTCGCGGGAGTTTGCGAATGCGCGCGATCGTCGCGACCGTTTTCAGCGGCCTTCTTTTGGGCGCCGTCGTCGGCGTCGGAACCGGCAAAATTCAATCGAGTCGACGCGCCTGGACGCCCGCGACGGAAATTAACGCGACGGTCAAAGCGGCGACGAACGCCGTCTCAAACGCCGCGGCGCAGGACGACGCCGAATCGAAAAAAGACGCGGAGTCCGCCCCAACCGGCCCGCGCGCCGAAGTCGTCGAAACCTCGTTCGACTTCGGTATTCTCGAAAAAAACGCCGCGAACGAAAAGGGCGAGCATCCGTTCAAGATCAAAAACGTCGGCGACGAACCGCTGACCCTCGCCGACGGCGGAAAAGGCTGTTTCTGCACCGATTTCGAAATCTCGAAAAAATCGCTCCGCCCCGGCGAAACCGCGACCATCCTCTTCAAATGGAACGCGGCGCGCTCCGGCGGCGTCTTCAATCAGGGCGTCCGCGTCCTGACGAACGACCCGAAAGCGCCGGAAATCGACTTCGCCGTCCGCGGCCTTTACACCGCGCCGGTCGTTTGCGAACCGAACGAAATCTCCTTCCAAAACGCCTCGGCGGCCTCGGAAACGACGCGAACGTTCCGCCTTTTCGGTTTCGAACGCAACGACGACGGAACGCCGTTCCCGTTGGAGATCCTCGGCGTCGACGTCGACGAAAACGCGCGCCTTGAATTCAAGATCGAAAAAGCCGATCTCTCCGAATTGACCGAAAAAGAACGAGCGCACAACCTCTTCGCGAACACGACGAACCTGTTCAAAGGCGTCGCGACGCTCAAACCGGGCAAACCGCAAGGCGCGTTCCAGGAGATCGTCCGCGTCCGTACGAACAGCCCGAAAACGCCGGTCTTGGAAGTCGTCGTCGGCGGACAGGTCGCGGGCTCCTCGGTTCGCCTCTCCGGACGCCGTTACGACGAAAAAGGAACCGGCTACCTGATCTTCGACGCCGTTTCGACCCGCGAAACGACCGAAGAAAAACTCCGCTTGACGATCCTCGACAAGATCCCGACCAACGCCGAAACGGTGCGCGTCAAAAGCGCTCGCCCCGCCTGGTTGCAGGTCGAATTCGTCTATCCGCCGGAGGAACTGCAAAAAGCCGCGCCGGTTCGCATCGTCGAAACGACCGTCAAAATCCCGGCCGGCTCGCCGCAGGGCGCGTTTATGGGCCCGAACAAAGAACAGCTCGGCGAAATCGTTTTCGCCGTCGGAGAAACTCCCGAAACGACGCGGGAAATCGTCCTTCCGGTGCGTTTCGCGGTCGGCCCGTAACGCTTGACGACGCGGCGCGGATCGACGGAGCCCTCCCCGTTTGCGCGTCCCCCGGGCGCCGTCGAAACGAGCGACGCCCCCCTTTTTAAAGGAAGAGTTTGCGTTAAAATAATAAATTGTCGAATCGCGGTCGCGTCGGCGTTCGCTCCCATCGAGCGAGGCGGCGAAAACGTCCGTTCCAACCGAAACGCGTTTTCAAACGACGAAAATCGAACGAAAAGACAAAAATCAAAAGGATCGCGAACGCGCGTCTTGCGACGCCGTTCCGTTTTTTCAACTTTGAGTCGACGACGCGCCCGTCGCGCCGTCAAGTCGGTTAAACGTTAAAAATGCAAAACAACGAGCAAAATCTCAACGCCGAACAAGCCGCGCCCGCGGTCGAATCCGTTCAACAAGTCCAACAATCCGCCGGCGCCCCGGCTCCGCTCGCCACTTACGAAGCAATGAACGCCTCGGCGCAGGTCGTCGACGCGAGCGTCGTCGAAGAACGCGTCAGACGAGCCTCCGTCGAACGCAAATCGTCCCCGCTCGGCGCGCTTCGCGACGAAAACAAACGTCGGCGCGAAGGCGAAAATCGCGACGGTAAAGACGGTAAAGACGGCAAAAAAGAAGGCCGTCGCGAACGCCGCGAACGTCCGACCGTCGCGCCGCGCGGGCCGCTTTCGTCCGTCCCGACGCCGAACCGCCGCGCTCGCCTTTCGGACGATCTCGAAGACGAATTTAACGCGTTGCTGAGCGGCGAATCGCTCGATTCGTTGATGAAAAACGACAAAACGAACGTCGGAGCCGAAGCTCTCGAAGAAGGAACGAAGGTTCGCTGCCGCGTTGAAGCCGTTCAACGCGACTCCGTTTTCGTCGACGTCGGCGGGCGCGAACACGGCCTTATTCCGCTGAAACAATTCCCGGAAAACGCGCAACCGACGGTCGGACAAGAGTTCGACGCGGTCGTTTCCCGTTTCAACGCCGACGACGGCGTTTACGAAGTTTCGCTCCCGTTGGCCGCGGCGGAAGTCGGCGATTGGCTCAGTTTGACAACGGGCGCGATCGTCGAAGCGCGCGTCGTCGGCTCCAACAAAGGCGGGCTCGAATGCGAAGTCGGGCGGCTCCGCGCCTTCATGCCGAACGGTCAGATCGCGCCGTTCTTCGTCGAAAACGCCGAGCAATTCGTCGGCGAACGCTGGAAGTGCGTCGTTACCGAAGTCAATCCGGAACGCCGCAATCTGGTGATCAGCCGCCGCGTCCTGATGGAGCGCGAACGCGAAGAAATGCGCGAAAAAACGATGGCCGAACTCGCCGTCGGACAAACTCGCGACGGTCTCGTCCGCAAAATCATCAACGTCGGCGCGTTCGTCGATCTCGGCGGCGTCGACGGATTCCTCCCGATCTCCGAAATGAGCTGGGGACGCGTCGCCGATCCTTCCGAAGTCGTCAAAGAAGGCGAGCGGATCAACGTTATCGTTACCAAAATCGATCTCGAACGGAACCGCATTTCCCTTTCGTACAAAGACGCGGCGAGCGATCCTTGGAAGAAGATCGACGAAATGTTCGTCGAAGGGGACAAAGCGCGCGGTCGCGTTACGAACTTGATGGCGTTCGGCGCGTTCGTCGAGTTGGCGCCGGGCGTCGAAGGGCTCGTTCACATCAGCGAAATTTGTTACAAACGCGTCGCGCAAGTTTCGGACGCGCTGCAAGTCGGCGATTTCGTCGACGTTCAGATCCTTTCGATCGACCGCGAAAAACGCAAGATCTCCCTCTCGATCAAGCGTTTGGGCCCCGATCCGCGCGAAGAGGCGAAACGTCAACGCGACGCCGAAGCCGCCGCCGCGGAAGCGGAAGCCGACGCTAAAGCCGAAGCGGAAGCCGAAGCCGTTCGCGAACGCATCCGGAAAAACCGTCCGAAGGGCCCGCTCAAGGGCGGTCTCTCGAACGCCGGCGACAACCCGTTCGGCTTGCATTTCTGATCGAACGGCGACGCAAAAGAGCGTTTTCAACGCAATTTGAATCCGCTCTTTCGCGCATTTTGCCCATTTTAACGCGAAATCGCCCGGCGGCGCCGACGGTTTCGCGTTTTTTCGTTCCCAACGGCGTCGTTCCGCTCTTCTTCCGACGTTCGAGCGCCGTCAAAGTCCGCGCATTTTCCCCAACCGCCGATGTTTTCCGTTCCTCGCCCCGTCCCCGCGCTC
>CAZIJJ010000037.1:0-10641 GCA_964539525.1 uncultured Planctomycetaceae bacterium
CTGGTTCCAACAGCCCTGGTATTATCACGCGGTCGCGTTGCCGGCGCTCGCGACGTTCGGCCTGAGCGCGACGGCGGCCGCCCTCGAGTTTCTCAGCGCGCTGAGCGCTCCGTTGATCAAACCGGAGTAAGCATGCCGTTTTACGGATCCGACCAGCGAGATTACGAAGCCCGTCGCCGCCGGGAAAAGGGACGAAACGTCAACGAGATCGGCCCGATTCCCGACTGCGCCGACCGCGCTTTTCGGGACGAGCTTGAAGCGTCTCCGGCGCGTTGGCTCCGTTCGATTTTGCCGGACGTCTACTTCGCCGAATTTTCCGCCAAGCAGCTCGAAATAATCGACGTCGTTTGGACGGCGCTCGTTTCAGGAGCCTGGAAGAACGTCGAAGCGTACCGCGGGTTCGGCAAAACGTCGCTCCTGAGCGGCCTCCTTTTTAAGGCGCTTTGCCAAGGGATCGTTCGCCACGCGATCTACGTTACCGCCGAAGGCGGCGCGTCGACCGCTCAGGCTTCGGAGTGGTTCGCCGCCGCGCTCTACGATCGCTACGACGCTCGCGGCGACGACGCCCGGCTCTTCACGCGACTCTACCCGGAGATTTCTTATCCGCTTCAGCGCCGCGAGGGGAAGGCGCAACGCCCGTTGACGTGCGACGGCGAGCCGGTCGGCGCCGAGCTGAAAGCCGACCGGATCGTCTTCCCGAATATCGCGGGTTCTCGTTGCGCCGGGTCGCTCCTCCGCTTCACGTCGATCGGGAGCGGGGGCCTCCGCGGCTCGAACCACACGATTCCGCGCGTCGGCTCGTTTCGCGTCGGCGCCGTCATGTTGGACGACGTCCAGAACGACGCGACCGCCAAAAGCGCCGTCGAGGTCGAATCGGTGATCGCGACGATCCAGAAGACGATCCGCGGTCTCGCCGGTCGCCGCGCGGACGGCTCGCGCGAATCTCTCGCCGTCGTTTCCGCGATTACGCAGAACGCGCCCGCCGACGTCGCCGAGCGGATGATCGTCGACCTCCCGGAATTCGGAACGATCGTCGTTCCGTTCGTGCGGCGGCTCCCCGACTCGTTCGACGAATGGCGGCGATATCGCGATTTCCGCGACGCGACGCTCCGAAAAAGCCCGGACGTCGCCGCGGCGCGCGTCGAGCTCGCCGCGTACTACCGAGCGAATCGCGACGCGCTCGTCCGCGGCGTCGAGGTCGACGACGAGCGGCTCCGCGAGAGCTGGCAAGTCGACGCGCAACATTACGCGCTCGAGGCCTGGGCGTCGTCGGAAGCGTCTTTCTGGTGCGAGTTTCAGAACGACGCGCGGCGGGCGGCGGTCGAGACGGGGGGCGGCTTGACCGCGGTCGAGGTCGCGCGAAAGATCCGCAGGAACGCCGCCGGAGAGCCGCTTCGTCGTTGCTGGGTTCCGAACGACGCCGACGTCCTCACCGCGTTTATCGACGCGGGCGAGCATTATCTGAACTACGAAGTCGCGGCGTTCTCGCGCGACTTCTCGACCGCGTCCGTCGTCGATTTCGGGATATGGCCGGAGCAACCCGGGAACGTCGCGACGAAAAAACGTTACGCCGTCGACCTGCAAGACTATTATCAAAGCGGCGATAAATTCGACCGTCTCCGCGCCGCGACGCTCGATCTCCTTATTCGCGTCTTCGAAACGCAGTATTTCGACGAGTTCGGGCGGCCGCTCGACGTCGACGCGCCGACGAAGTTTACGCAGCACGCGCGAGCGCGAGGACGACAGGCGCGAACCTTCCCGCTCCTCGCCCTTTGCGGAGTCGACTGCTCCGACGGCGAGATGGAGCTGGCGCTCTGGGGCGCGATCGACGACTTCTTCCGGCTCGACGACGGGCGCTTCTTCGGCCGCGCGATCCCGACGTACGGGGTCGAGGCGTCGAGCCGTCTGGTTCGATATTACGACCTCAAGCCGGGAGAGTGGCGAAGGATGCGCCGCGCCGGAGCCGGGTACGACTGGATCGAAAACCCGGTTGGGCGTCGCGCCATCGCGCTTTCCTTCCCGAACGTCTACGCGTCGCTCAATTACGACGCGAACACGGCCAAAACGCGTCGCGACGCCGCCTGGAAAACGCCCGCCGACCGACCGGGCGCGGCGACGATCTTCGACGGGAGCGACGAGCCGGAAGCGTTCGAAGCGTTCGCAATCCAACAGACCGCCGAAGAGTTCGTCGAGTCGCGAAAAAGCGGGATCGAGTACCGGCGCTGGCGCATGAAGCGGCCGAAGGTCGCCGACAACGAGTTCCTCGACACGGACGCGGGGTGCCGCGTTCTCGCCGAATACGTCGGTTGCGACGTTGCGACGGAAACGGCGCGAATCGCGCGCCCGAACAGGTCGATTCGCCGCGCGTTCCCTTCTTTTTAGTCGCCCCCCGCGCAAAAAACGCCGACAAATTTCATTTTCTTCTCGCGCAAAGTTACTGACAGATTAAACACGTCTGTCGCCGCGGAATCGGCGCGGAGCGCGCGTTCGAACCGCCCGCCCCGCCGCGCGTTCCCTTCTTTGCAGCTTCGTCTCGCGCAAAAAAACCGTCAAATATTTCGAATTTTCCGCGCAAATTTATTGACATTTTAAACACAAACGAATAGAATACCGTTAGGAGGACGACGCACCATGAACGAAACCCCGAAAACTGCGGACCTCGACGAATTGACGACCGCCGACGGGCGCAAGGTCGTCGCGTTTTCAAGCGCGGGCGAATCGTATACGGTCGAGTCGACCGAACAGGCGGCCAAGGGCGCGAGCGCGCGAATCCAGGCGGCTCTCGACGCGATCAAATTGCGCTCGATTCGCCGCGGCATGATCGTCGGGAAGTTGCCGTGAGCCGCCGAAGCCGTCGAAAAAAGAACCGCAAGCGCCTCGCCGCCGAAACCGCGTCGTCTTCTCGTTTTCACGACGCGGGCGTCGCGAACGCCCCCTTCGTTCGCGACGCGTCGGCGGCGCGGCGCGTCCGCGCTTCTTACGAAGCGGCGCGCCCCAACTCCGACGTCGCGAGCGTTTTCGCTCGCTCCGCGCCGCAAACGACGCTCGCCGCGCAAACGGCGCCGACGCGCTCGTCGCTCCGGACGCAGGCGCGCCAGGAATATCTGAACAACCCCCGCGCCGCCGGGATCGTGCGTCTTTTCGAGCTTTACGTCGTCGGCGTCGGGCCTCGCCTGAAATTTCGCGGACGCGACGCGTACCTAAAGCGCGCCGTCGGCCGCGATTTACTCCGTTACGTCGAGTTCCGTTGGGAACGGTTCGCGGTCGAGACGCGGCTGGCCGCGCTTCTGCGCTCCTGCGTCGCGTCGATCGTCGTCGACGGCGAAGCGTTCGTCGCCCTTGCGCCGAACCCGCGCCGCCGCGACGGTTTCGGCGCCGTTCTGATCGACGCGCAGCGCGTCGGGAACCCAAGCGGAGCCCCGTCGACCGCGGCGCGCCAAGACGGCGTTTTTCTCGACGCGTTCGGCGAGCCGGTCGGCTACTGCGTTTACGATCTCCCCGACGGCGAAGCGAGCTACTACGATAAATCGAACTTCCATATTTTCCCGGCGAGCGACGTTTTTCACGCGTTTCGCGGCGACCTCCCGGGCCAAACGCGCGGCGTTTCCTGGTTCGCGTCGATCCTCCCGTATTTGCAACAGCTTCGCGAGTACACGGCCGCCGTCGTCGAGGCGGCGAAGGTTTCGGCGAAGGTGTTCGCGACCGTCAAAACGCAAAACGGATACGCGTTCGACGACGGGATCCTCGTTCCCAACGAGTTCGCGAGCAACCCCGGCTACCCCTACGATTACGCGTCGGGCGGATACGAAACGACGAACGGGAAGCTCCTCAAACTCGCTCCGGGCGAGGAAATGCAGGCGTTCTCGACGGCCCAGCCGACGACGACCGCCGACGCGTTCGTCGCGTCAAGCGCCGCGCAGATCGGCTTCGCGCTCGGGCTTCCGCGCAATAAAGCCACCGGCTCTTCCCATGAGTACAATTTCGCGTCCGGGCGCCTCGACAACCAACCTTTCGAGATGCTGATCGAGACGCTCCGGCGCGAGCAGATAGAAGCGGCGGTTTGCGACCGGATCTTTCGCCGATTTTACGAAACGCTCGAGGCGGACCTCGTCGAGCGTTTCGACGACGTTCCCGCGCCGGACGACGCCGACTGGGAATGGATCTGGCCCGCGCCGCCGCTCGTCGACCCGGAAGCGAAGGCGCGCGCCGATTCGATCCGCGTTAAATCCGGTCAAGCGACGCTTGAAGAGGTCTGGCGCGAGTCCCACCCGTTCGGCGACTTTGAAGACGCCCGCGCGATTATCAAGCGCGATCGCGCCGATTTCCCCGAAATTTACGGCTCGTCGTCGCCCGAGTCTCCGCTCGCCGCCAAGGACGGCGACGACGCGACCGAGCCGACCGCTCCCGCTCCGGAAACGCGGAACGGAGAGACCCCGATCAGAATTTAAAGGAGCCGCCGATGAAACGTCGAGAACGCGGAAAAATCAGCGCCGGTCTTCCGGCGATCCAATGCGCGTCGTCTTTCGACGGCTACGACGCGGCCGTCGCGTCGACGACGTTCCGTTTCGCGCCGCTTTACTCCGGCGGGCTCCTTTACATCGACGGTTACGACGCGCCGGTCGTTCTCGACGTCGCGTCTCTCCGCCTCGACCCCGCGCCGAAGGCTCTGCTGAACCACGACTTCGACGCCGTCGTCGGGCGTCTCGAAAACGTCGAAAAACGGGTCGACCCCTCGACGGGCCGCCTCGCGCTCTTTTGCGACGCGGTCGTCGGCGGCTGCGCGTTGGCCGAGCGGGTCGTCGCCTGGGCTCGCGACGTCGCCGCCTGGGTCCCGTCGGTCGGCGCGTACCGCGTTCGCGTCGTCGAGGAGATCCCCGCCGGAGCGAGCGCCCGCGTCAACCGACAAACGTTTTCCGGCCCGATTTACGTCGTTCGCGACGCTTCCCTTTGCGAAGGATCCTTCGTCCCGATCGGCGGAGACGGCGACGCGCGCGCGATTTTAGCCTCGTTAAAGAAAGGACGAATCCCAATGACTTTTGAAGAATGGTTGACGCAGGAAGGATACGACGCCGCCGCGCTTAGCGAAGCGGAACGCGCCGAACTGCTCGAAAAGTTCGAGGCGTCGGACCCCGCCGCGCTCGCCGCCGCGGCCGAAGACGAAGAAAAAGACGAAGAAGAGGCGCCCGTCAAAGCGTCGAGCGAAGAGTTGAGAACGGTCGTCGAAGAAGCGGTCGAGCAGGTCGTCGAAGAGCTCCCCGCCGAAGAAGCCGCCGCGATCGATTCCGAGGCGACGAACGAAATCGTCGACGAAATCGTCGACGAAATCGCCGACGATTTCGAGGAGTCTCCGCTCGCCGCCGCGTTGAAGGCGACGCGGCTCGCCCGGAAGGCCGCGCGAGCTCGGCTCGACGGCCGCGCTTCGACGCGTCGAACGCCGCCGACTCCGTCGCCGCGTTCCGACGCCAAGGCGCGTCTCGCCGAAGCGCGCCGCGTCGAGGCGATCAAGACCGTTTGCGCCGCCGCCGGAAAAGCGGGCGCGAGCGCCGCCGCCAAGGGGATCGTCGAAGGATGGAGCGTCGAGCGAACGAAGCGTTGGCTCGACGCGTCGTCGCGGCGCCGCGCCGTCGTCGCCGGGTTGAAACGACCGGGCGTCGGACGCTTCGACCCGGCGAACGGGCCGCGCCGACAGGACGTTCTCGCGGCCTCGCTCGCGATTTCCTGCGGCATGAAGCCGGATCGCGTTCAAGCGGCGTTCGGGTTCGACGAGCGCGTCGTCGACGCGGCGACGGCGAAAACGAATCGCAACGCGACGCTCAGGACGGTCGTCGCCGAATCGAACAACTCGTTCAAACCGGGCTCTTACGTCGTCGGCACCGACCGACTCTCCGGCTATCGCGAGTGCCGCGCCAACTGCCGGCGGCTCGCGCTCGGCGTCGTTCAGGCGGGCTTCTCGACCGTTTCGGCGGTCGACGTTTTCTCGGCGGTTATGCAGGCGTTCCTCGAAGAGGGCGCGACCGCCGCGAAACCTCTTTGGGACAAGATCGCGAAAACGACCGCGCTCGCCGACTGCTCCGAAGTGAAGAGCTATTCGCCGACGCTCGTCGGGCGGCTCCAAGAAATCGCGGCGACCGGAAAGATCGAAAAGGTCTCGTTTGAAACGCGCGAGTTCACTCAGAAAGCTCGTCCGTTCGCCGCGTCGTTCACCGTCCCTTACCTGATGATCGTAAACGATCAGCTCGACGGATTCGCGGAGCTGACGCGACAGTTCAACGACCTGCCGAACCAGTGCGTCGAGCGCGACGTCGCCGAGCTCTTCTGGGCCGCGCTCGACGGGAAAGCGCTCTACGAACCCGACGGAAAACCGCTCGTCTCCGCGGATCGCGGGAACTTGCTGACGGGGGCTTCCTCGGCCCTGAGCGAAACGGGGATCGGGCTCGCGAAAGAGCGGCTCGCCTCCGCGACGAACGGGAACGGCTTCCCGCTGGCGACCGGCGGCGAGCGGCTCGTTTGCGGCCCCGCGCTCGGCGCGCTCGCCAACCGACTTTACTCGTCCGAGTACATCTCCGTCGACGGCGGCATGGGGACGCGCAACGTTTATCAGGGCGAGTTCGAACCGGTCGTTTGGCCCTACCTCTCCAAAAGTCTCGCGAAGGCGGGGTCGTTCGTCGCGCAGAACGCGGCGACGTGCTGGGCCGTCGTTCGCGACCCCGCGCGGCGCCCCGCGTTCTGCGTCTCCAAAGCGCTCGGGTACGAGTCGCCGCAGTTGGAGCAGTTCGAGCTCCCCGACGAGTGGGGGCTTTCGTATCGCGTGATTTACCCGTACGGCGTTTCCGTCAAGCACTGGGACGCGATCGTCGTCTGCAAGGGCGCCTGAAACGCCGAAATAGAACCTCGAACAAGAAAGGTATTGCCGTATGTCCGAAGAATTTGGATCTCGCCGCGCCGGAACCCGCGTTTGCGACGGCGGCGGTTTTTACGCCGTCCCGGCTGCGGACGCGGCGGCCGGAGCGATTTTCATGCCGGCCTACGCGACGTCGCCGCAGTTCGGAGTCGCCGAAACGGAAACGAAAGCCGGAAGTCTCGGCTGGTTCGCGACCGACGGAACGTTCGCGTTCGCCGCGCCGGCCTCCCACGTTTCGCAGGCCGGGCAGGCGATTTACTACGCTCCGACCTCGGCGACGACCGGAACGCTTTCGACGACGTCGTCGAAGGGCGCCGTCCTGCTCGGCCGCGAAGTCGTTCGCCCGGGGATCCCCGAAGGTTTGATCTACGTCGTCCTCGAGCGCCCGGCCGCGCTCCAAAGCTGACGTTAAGGAGGGTCGCCGGATGGCTCAACCGCTCGTTAGAATAAACTCCGGCGCGTTCGACGTCGTCGCGTTCGACGGACGACTTCGCGTCGTCCGACGTCGCGACGGCGCGATCGTCGGCGACCTTCCGCTCGTCGACGAGCCGACGTTCGGCTCCGCGTTGAAAGAAGCGGTCGAACGTTTCGCGACGCCGGAACCCGCCGCGAACGCGGCTTCGACCGCGCCGAACCCGAAAAAGAAACGCCGCTCGAAACGATCGCCGCCGCCCGCCGCGTCGCCCGAACCGACCGAGCCGCGCCGCGAAGAACTCGCAATAAAGGACTTGAACGATGGAGAAATTTGACGTTGTCGCGGCGGCGCTTTTTGGAACCGCCGCGTTTGCCGCGCCCGCGCTCGCCGCGCCGCCGGAACTTTTGCCGTCGCCCGTTTTGGCGACCGACCCCGACGAGCCGCCGATCGTCGCGCCCCCCGCCTCGCCGCCGAAACCGCCCGCGCCGGACGAAGAGCCGGAGCTGGAAACGATCGACCTTCTCGCGCCCTGGGAGGGCCCCGTCCTGCTCGCGTTTCTCGACGCGCCGCCGACCCTTTTGGAAAGCGAGGCGCTCGACCGGCTCGCCCGCTGGCACCCGGTCGAGATCGTCCGAACTTACGAAGGGACGCGCGGTCGCGCCGACGCGCTCCTTTGGCGGGTCGACCGCTTCCCGACGTTCGTCGTCGCCGACTTCGCGCCTTCCGGAGCTCGGGAGGTCGACCGCTGGGTCGGCGCGCGCGAAGTCGAGCGCCGCGCGTCCCTCGCGTTCGTCGCCGCCGGCTACCGCAAACCGCCGAAGCCGCTCCCGCCCCCGCCGCGCGGGCGCCTGATCCCGCCCCCGCCGCGCCCGATCCCCGCCCCCGGCCCAACCCCGCCGCGCCCGATCCCCGCCCCGGCCCCGCCGCCGAAGCCGCGCCCGGAACCGACCCCGCCGCCTCCGCCTCCGAAACCGCGGTGGTACGATTTTTTCCGATGGTTCGATTGAAAGCCGCTCGCCGATGAAGAAAAATTTCGCTCGACTTTTCCGTCGTCTCGTCGCGGCCCTCGCGCTCGCGGCGGCCCTCCCCCCCGCCGCCGCGAGCGGATACGAATCGCGATACGTCGAGGTTCGCGGCGCGAACGCCGATAAAGTCGCCGAAGAATGCGACGAGATCGTCGAGCGGCTCGTCGAACGCTACGGTCGGCCGCGGACGTGGAAGCGGTTCCCCGTGATTTTTACGTCCGGCGGCGGAAGCGTCGCCGGTTACACGAGCTACGCGGGCGGCGTCGTCCGCGAAGTCGTCGTTTATCAGTCGTTCGACGCGGCGCGCGGCGGCACGCTCGATCACGAAATGACGCACGCCTTTTTCTTCTACTGGCTCGACTCGAATTTCAACCTGCTCCTCAACGAGGGGCTCGCTCAGAACTCCGAATGGCGTCGCCGCGCGGCGTTGCGCCAAACGGTTTACGCGCGCTACCGAAACGGCGAGTTCGTCCCGATCGGCGACCTTTATCGCCGCGACGACTACGACGGGCGCCTGCTGATTTACCATCAGGGATTCTCGGTCGTCGATTTTTTGATCGCTCGAGGCGGTTCCCGGTGGTTCGCCGCGTTCGTCGACGATCTTACGAACGGCTCGCGCGACGTCGAGAAGGCGCTCGCGACGTTTTACGGGTACCGCTCGCTAAACGAACTCGACGAGCGTTGGAAACGCTACGTCGAAGGGGGGCAAGACCGGGCGACGACCGAAGCCGTGCGCTAAGCGACGCGACGTTTTTGCAACCGCTCGACGTTTCGCCCGTAATTTCCCGATCCCGTCAACGCCCTGGGAGGGACGAACATGACAAGAAAAACGAAACTCGCGACTCTCGCGGCCGCGCTCTTCGCCGCGCCGCTCTTCGCCGAAGAGCCGAAAGCGGCGGCCCCTCCGGCGCGTCCGGAGCCCGCCGAAGTCCGCCTTGTTTATCCCGCTTCGGCGACGTCGAAAGAACCGATCGTATGCGACCCGCGCGACGCGGCGCGCCCGAAGACCGAATCGCGCGAAACGCCGTTCGGTCAAGACGTTGAAACGCCGATCGGGCAGGTTCGCGCCGTTCTGGAAACGCTCGAAGAACTCCGACGAACGCAACGCGTCTTGGTCGAAAAACTCGACGCGCTTTCCGCCGCGCCCGCGCCCGCGCTCGATCCCGACTTCTTGGCCGAACCGCTCGAACGATTGGGGAGCCGCGTCGACTCCCGCGTCGCCGAAACCGAAACGTCGCTCGGCGAGCGGCTCGACCAAGAAGTCGACGCGCTTAACGTTCGTCTCGACGCGATCCTCGCGGCGGCTCAAGCCGTTTCCCCGCCGCCGGCCCCGCCCGGCTGGACGCTCGTCCGAATCCTCGCGCTTGCGGCGTGCTGCGCCGTTCTTGGAAATCTCGTCGCTCGCGGCGCGCTCGCGCTTTGGCGCGCCGCCGTCGAGCGGCGAGAAGCGCTTTGGGCCGAGCGCCTCGCGGCGTACGAATCGGCGCAAAACGCCGCCAAGACGCCGAAAAAATCGTCGAACGCCCAGTAAAATCGCCGCAACCGCCGCAAATTAGCGCCGAACCGCGCCAAAATTCAAAAAACGCTCAAATTTGCGTTTTAAGCGCGTCGGGACGGAACCCGACCGCCAAGTCGAAAAGGAGCGAAAAGTCGCTCCAACGCCAAGCTAGGAGGGCGTGCGAAAAGTGAATAACGTTAAAGAAAACATAGCGCGGGCGACGTCGCTCGTCGCGCCGACCGAACGCGTCCTGCTGACGCTCCGCTGGGGCGACGGGCTCGCCGACGCCGAGATCGCCGCCGCGACCGGCCGCCCGCAAGCCGAGATCGCCGAAGCGCTCGCAAAGGCCGAAACCCGAATCAAGGAGAAGCTCCGATGAAACAACCGCTCGAAACCAAAAACGCCGCCGTCGCCGCGATCCCGGCGAACTCGACGCTCGTCCTTTTCGCCGCCGTCGTCGACGGCTCCCCGACCGCCGCGCAAATCGAAACGGCCCGGAACGCCGTCGGCGCGACGCTCGAAATCGTCGGCGCGACCGCGACCTCCGCTTACCTGACGCGGTTCGAGCCGGTCGCCCTCGACGTCGACGCCGACGAGTCGCTTCTGCTGACCGTCGACGCGACGCTGTCGAAAGTCGCGCCCGATTCCGAAGCGCCCGCCGAAACCGACGCCGCGCCGGAAACGCTCGTCGACGCCGCCCGCGCCGGAGTCGACGAAACGCCGGAGGCGTAAGCCATGGCCGCCGTTTACTTTACAAACAACGCGGCGACCGGTTCCGGGTCGCTCGCCGAAGCGGTCAAAA
>CAZIJJ010000038.1:0-7973 GCA_964539525.1 uncultured Planctomycetaceae bacterium
GTCGAAAACGGCGAAAACGGCGAAAACGTCGAAAACGGCGAAAACGGCGAAAACGACGAAAACGGCGAAAACGGCGAAAACGGCGGAAACGGCGGAAACGGCGGAAACGTTGAAAGCGTTGAAAACGAAAGAGTTGCGGAGATTGCGCCGAACGCCGCGTCGAGCGAAGACAAGGAAGGCGGCGAAGACGGCGGAAATAGCGAAACCGGCGAAATTGCGAATATTGCGGAAGAAAATCGTCCGGCGCGAGGTTGGCGGCGTTGGTTTCGGCGGTCGACGAAAGATTCGGGATCCGCGCAAAACGGAGAATTAGAGGAAAAGGAAAAAAGCGGGAAAAACGAAAAGATCGCCGAGAACGGAAAGATCGCGCAAATTGGGGAAAATGGCGAAAATAGAGAAGGCGGAGAAGGCGCGCCGCGCGTTTCGGCGGTCGACGTCGACCGGCTCCGCGCTCGTTTCGTCGCGTCGACGGCCGACGATCCGAAGGCGTTGGCTCTTTTCGTCGATCTGCTCGCTTGCGCCCGCGCCGTCGAACGCCGTTTGATTGCCGGCGATTGGAATATGGCGAGTCCGCTTTCCTGGGCGCTCAACAAGCTGACCGACCTTTATTTCGAGAAGGGCGCGCTCGAGTTGGCGACGAAGGAAACGGTCGTCGCGTCGCGGCGTTTGCGGGGGCTCGAAGCGCCGAACGACGCGGAAATTTTGACGAACTGGAGCGCGTTTTGGCAGTTGCAGGCGGCGACGCTTCGGCTGGCCGAACGTCGCGCCGAGGAGCGCGGCGCCGGGAAAAACGCCGTTGAAAAGGACGGAAAAAACAACGAAAAAAGCGGCGACTCGATAAAAACCGGCTCTTTTGACGGCGAGATCGAACGGGCGTTTCGAGCGGCGTTCGACGCGAGTCGGCGAGCGAGCGAAACGGACGACCCGAGCGCCGCGTTGGCGAAAATGCGGCTGGGCGAAATCGGCGCCGCGTATTTGCATTGGCTGACGTCGCGTACGCGAGGCGACGAAGGCTGGGCGTTTTTGACCGAGACGGGCGCGGCGTTGGAGGCGCGTTCCGACGAGGAAAAACCGCTCGATCTTTTCGCGCTCGGCGGGTTTTATTCGGCGATCGGAGCGGCCGCCGAGGAGTCCGGGCGACCCGAGGCCGTCGCGGCGTTCGAAAAAGTCGGGGAATTTTTGCGGCGGGAAGGCGCGCTTGTCGGCGAAACGCCGGAGGTTCTGGCGCGTCGGGCGGCGGTTCGACGGCGGCTGGGGATGTTGGCCGAAGCGCGAAACGACAAAACGGCGGCGAGCGAGTTTTATTGGGATTCTCTCGAGGACGCCCGACGCAATCTCGAAGAAAACGGGTTCGACTGCGGCGTTTTCGCAATTTTCGCGTCGCTCGTTCTCTTCTTTTTGCGGGAGGAACCGGCGGGACGCGGACGCGCGGCGGCTCGTTTCGCTCGACGTTTGGAGGAGTCGGCGGAGAAAAATTGGGACGCCGAAGCCCGGGAAAGCGCCGAACTTGGATTCTGGTACATTAATTCAACGGCGGCGCTTTCCTCCTTTCAAACGAACGGGGCGTTTTTTGTCGCGAAGGAACGGTTCGAGCGGGCCGACGCGGCGTTGCGGCGGTCGAGCGCGTTGGCCGAAACGGTCGAGGAAACGGCTCCGGAGGTGAAGTTCGCCGAGGGGCTCTTTTGGTTGCGGCGCGGATTTGCCGCTCGAGGTCGCGACGCGTTGAACGAGGCGATCGCCGGTTGGGCGCGTCTCGACGGGAACGATCCGAAACGCCCGTCGCCCGACGCGTTGACGGCGCAAGCGTTCGTCGCCGCGTCGTTGACCGAGGAAAAACGGTTCGGCGAAGCGCGTCGGATTTTCGAAACGATTTATCCGCTCGCCGAGCGCCGGGCGCTCGAGGCGGCGACGCTGTTAAAAAATAGCGATAAAATAGGGGCGAAGGGGAAAGTCGGCGGTTTTGGTAAATCCGGCGGAACCGGCAAACTTGACGCGTTGGGCGATTTGGCGAACGGCAGCGAAAGCGTCGCGTTCCGCTTGGCGACGGCGCGCGAGTTTTTGAAGGCGTATTGCGTTTTGGGCGATTTCTTCGGAATGCTCGCCGCCGAGGAAGGCCGGTTCGACGCCGCTTTCCGCATTTTCTCTATTTTCCGCAAATTGGCGAGAAAAATGCGCGGTTCGCTCGGCAAAGACGACGCGACGGAGAAAAACGTTTGGCATTTTTGGGCCGAGGCGGCGTTGAGGGCGAAAAAATATCGCGTCGCGATCGCGGCGGCGACCCGTTCGCTTGCCGGGCGGCGCGTCGAGGATGAAAACGACGTCGCGTTTTTCTGCGAGGCGTCGCGGATTCGAGCGACGGCGCGGCTCGAGCGGAACGGATTGGGCGACCGACGCGCGGCGGCGAACGACGTCGAGCGGTCGTTGGACGCGATGCGAAGCGAGTTCCGCGCCGGACGTTTCTTTTTGCGGACGGAATTTGCCGAAACGCTTTTGTTGCGAGCGCGGTTGGCGGCGGCTCGGGGCGACGTCGACGGGGCGCGAACGGACGCCGAGCGAGCGCGTCGGCTTTTGGAAACGTCGGCGCGACGCGGGCTGGAGCGTTGTCGGCGGCTCTTGGAAGAGGACGTCGCGAAGGTTTTCGCCGAACTTGAAAAGAGTGGCGGCGCATGATTTTTGGCACCGTTATTTCGATCGGATCGCGTCGGCGAACGCTTTAAAATGGGAAGAACGGCGAAAATAGAAAAACGGCGCGAAACGGAAACGACGCGAAAAACGAACGTCGCGGCGTTTTGACGCGTTAAAATGGGCGGACTGGAGGAAAGAGGACGGCGACGATGAATCGCGTGAAAGAATTTCGGGAGCGAAAGGGCTTGACGGTTGAAGCGTTGGCGGAGCGCGTCGGCGTTTCGGAGCGTTTGTTGCGCGCTTTGGAAGAAGATTCGAGCGCCGCGACGATCGAGACGGGCTTTCAGCTGGCGGTCGCGTTGGCGGCTCCGTTCGACGAGCTTTTCGGGTTGGCCGGTCGTCCGGGCGCGGAGCGAGTTTTCGGACGCGCCGCCGATTCGGAGACGTCGGAAACGTTAAAATTGCCGCAAACCTCCGAAAACGCCGTCGATTCGGAGACGTTGGAAACGTTAAATTTGCCGCAAACCTCCGAAAGCGCCGCCGGTTCGGAGACGTCGGAAACGTTAAAATTGCCGCAAACCTCCGAAAGCGCCGCCGATTCGGAGACGTTGGAAGCGTTAAAATTGCCGCAAACCTCCGAAAGCGCCGCCGATTCGACCGGATCGGCGACGGAGCTTGACGACGCTTTGCGAAAAACGGCGTTCGACGCGAAAAAATGGGCGGAAAAATCGGCCGAGATCGCGGCGTCTTACGATCCTGACGTCGACGATTGCCAAAACGGGCTGTTGCGCGGAGATGGGGAAAATAGTAAAGGCGGGCGGGTTGGGGGAAATGAGATGGTCGCGTCGGTTAGGAAGTCCCGAGCACCGCGGCGAAGCGAAACGAAGTCGTCGCCCGATTCGAAAACCGCCCTCGACGAAGGACTTGCCGAAACGCCGAGCGGGCTCGTCGACCCGACGGCGGGGCGCCCAATTCGCTTTTTCGACCTTTTTTGCGGGATCGGCGGCTTTCGTTTCGCCGCGGAACGAACGCTCGCTAAAATGCGTCGCGACGGCGTTTGCGCGTTGAGTTGCGACTTCGACCCGCCCGCCCAACGGAGTTACGAGGCTAATTTCGGCGAGCGCCCTTTCGGCGATGTCGCGGAGTTGCCGTCCGAGTCGATACCCGATTTCGACGTCCTTTTCGCCGGTTTTCCCTGCCAGGCGTTTTCGATTATCGGGCTCCGCAAAGGATTCGCCGACGAAACGAAAGGTTCGCTATTTTTCCAAATTGCCCGAATTTTACACGACAAACGGCCCCGCGCTTTCGTTTTGGAGAACGTTCGCCAACTCACGACGCACGACGGCGGACGCACGTTTGAAACGATCTTGCGGATTTTGCAGGATGAATTGGGGTACCGCGTCGATTGGCGGGTGATGAACGCGCTCGACTGCGGGTTGCCGCAAAAGCGGGAGCGCGTCGCGATCGTCGGGGCGCTTGAACCGTTCGAGATCGCTTGGCCGAAGCCGAAAAAGGACGGAAAAACGCTCGCCGACGTTTTGGAACCGGATTCCGAGGTCGACAAAAAACATTTTGCGTCGCCGGAAATTGTTAAGCGTCGTAAAAACGCGCATACGTCGCAATATTTTCCGGCGATTTGGCACGAGAACAAGTCGGGGAACATTTCGTCTTATCCGCACAGTTGCGCGTTGCGGGCCGGGGCGAGCTACAATTACCTGCTCGTCAACGGCGAGCGCCGCCTGACGCCGCGCGAAATGTTGCGGTTGCAAGGGTTTCCCGATTCGTTCAAAATCGTTGTTTCCGACGCGCAGATCCGCAAACAGGCCGGAAACGCCGCGCCGGTCGATTTGATCGAACGCGTTTTGGATCGGTTTTTGCCCCTCGTTTTTGAGACCGGGGAACGAAAAGCGACGACGGGAGGGTTGTTTTGAGTCAAAATAGCGAAAATACGCGATGCAGGGTTGTCGAGACTGTTCGCGAAGATTACGTAAGCGGCGGGGAATGCGGAGAAAACGCGAAACACGACGTTTTTACCGCCGCGAAACGGTCGCAAATCATGAGCCGCGTGCGTTCGACCGGGAACGCGTCGACCGAATTGAAGCTGATCGCCGAATTTAAAGCGCGCAAAATTACCGGTTGGCGGCGCAACTCGAAAATTTTCGGACGGCCGGACTTCGTTTTTCCGAAACTGCGCGTCGCGGTGTTCGTCGACGGCTGTTTTTGGCACGGGCACGACTGCCGCAATACGAAGCCGAAGGACAACGCCGATTATTGGCGGGCGAAAATCGAACGCAATCAAAAGAGAGACCGCGCCGCGACCGAACGACTCCAAGAGCTCGGATATCTCGTCGTTCGAATTTGGGAATGCGATTTCCGGAAGAAAAATCGCGACCGGCTGAACGAAAAACTGGCGCCGATCGCCGAAGCGTTCGCGCGGCGAAAAGCGGCGGACGAAGACGCGCAAAACCGGTGAAAAACGCGTCGAGAACGTAAAAAAATCGCTCGAAGATCGAAATGAAATTCGAGCGATTTTGCGTTTCGAGCGTCAAACGACCGTTCCGGAAAACGGCGCGTCGAGAAGAACGAGCTTCTTACTTCTTGCCCTTGGCCGGAGCGTCGTCCGCGTCCTTGACCTTCTTTTTCTTCTTCAAAACGACTTTGTAGACGCGAATTTTCGGAAGATTGAACGGAGACGTTTCGTCGGTCCAACGATCCATGGATTGCATTTTTTCAATGCGTTCGACTCTCGTCAAGACGTTGCGCGAGCGCGTAACGCCTTTTTTAATCTTTAAGCTTTTGTCAATGGTCATGATGGTTTTCTCCAAACGCCTGAACGCGGTGTTACGAACGGTTCGAGCTCGGCGATTTTCGCTTTGCGACAAAACGACGGTCGCGCCGTCGAAACCGGCGAACCGCCCGCGATACGCGTCTTCTCGATAAACAGACGCGCTTGAACAGTTAGTATACCCCCCTTTTTATTTTTTACAAGGGGGCGGAACCCCTTTTCCCCCCTTCGCGGAGGCTTTTTTCCGAAAATTTTTTCCGAACGCCCGCCGTTTTTTCCTTTTTTCGGCGCGACGCTCGCAACTGTTTTATCCGTTTTATCCGTTTTAGCTAAAGCGCCGGTCTTGCGCCGTTTGAAACGCGTTTGACAAGTCGGCGTCTCTTGCGCGGTTTCGCTATTTTGACGCGTCCGACGGCGTCGACTCGTCGGGCGTCGGAGCGTTTTCGCTTTCCCGCGTCGCCGCTTGGGCTCGGGCGTCGCGGAGCTCGGCTTCCTCTTCGCGGATTTTTTTGCGAGCGGCGAACTCTAAAATCGCGACAAGCGTTAAAATAAGGAAAGTTTGCGCCGTCGCAAGGAGCGCGAGCGGCCAGTCGGCGCGGTACAGGAAGAACGCCCCGCAGGCGCAAACGGCGGTTGTAAGATAAATCGTCGCAACCGCTTGCGTCTTCGAGAGACCGAGCGCGACCAAACGATGCGAATAATGATTTTTGTCGCCGACAAACGGACTGGCGCCGTTTTTCAAACGGATCGTTACGACGCTAAAAAAGTCGTACAGCGGAACCGCGAGGATGCAAAGGGGCGCCAAAATCGCGCAGGGCGGGACGTTTTCGCCGACAAAAGTGAGCGAAAGCGTCGTCGTCGCGAGCAAAAAACCGACGAAATACGCGCCGCCGTCGCCCATGAAGAGCTTCGCCGGGGGGCGGTTCAGGAGTAAAAAACCGAGCAACGCCCCGGCCAGCGTCGTCAAAAAACCGCCCAAAAAAAGCTGCGGTTCGCCCGACGTCGGGTTCGGCGCGAAACAAAACGCGATCGCCGCCAGGAATAGGGCGCAAATCGTCGCGACGCCGCCGGAAAGCGCGTCCATATTGTCGAGCATGTTGAACGAATTAATAAGCCCGACGATCCAAAAAACGCTGACGATCGCCGTTAAAATCGGCAAATCGAGAAAAAACGTCGCTCGCCAACCGCAAGCGACCGCCGCGATCGCGATGAGAAACTCGACGGCGAGTCGCGGTTTCCAATCGAGGTTGAAGCGGTCGTCGAGCGTTCCGAGAAGAACGAGGAGCGAACCGAGCCCGAGGAGCGTCCAAAGTCGCCCGAGTTGCAACGCGACGCCGCCGATCCGTTCCGCGAAAAAGGCCGGAAAATGGGAAAGCGGAACGCCCCAAAGCGTCGACGTCGCCGGATCGATCGCGCCGGTTTCGGTTGGATCGCCGAGGCCGAACGCCGCCGCCGTCAACGCGAGAAAGGGCGTCAAAACGCCGAGCCAAACGCCGAGCCCGCCGCCGGTGGGGATCGGGGAACGGTGAATTTTCCGGGCGCCGGGCTTGTCGATCAAGCCGAGCGCGGGCGCAAAACGCCGAATCAGACCGCAGGTCGAGCGACTGACGACGAGCGCGACGAGAAAAAATATGAGGATTGCGTAAAACATAGCGGGTAACGAGTTTGTAACGGACGGCGAAACTTGAACGGTTGTTAAAAATGGGCGAGCGGGGCGGTCGGCGTCGAATCGAGCGGATCGACGATAAAGGCGCCCGCGTCGGCGATCGGGGGAAAACCTGTCGCGAACGAACAGGGATCCGCGACGGCGAAGGCGACGTTTTCGCCAAAATTCGCGGCGTTTTCCGGTTTTTTCGATTTTTCTGATTCTGCCGGCGGGTTCGCGTTGGGCGAAGGGCCGTCGACCGGTTCGGCGTCGGGGCGAGCGTTTTGCGCGACGAGTTTAACGAAACGCTGAAAAATCGACAATCGCCGCTCTGATGGACGCGTCGAGCGGGAATTTTCGGCGAACGCTACGTCGGAACGAGCGTTTTCGACGGGCGACCGGGGCCGAGCGGCGGAAGGCGAAAGCTCCGGCGGCGAAACTTCGAGCGAACAAACGGTCGCGACGACGTTGGGAACGGTTGCGACAAACGGGGCGGTTTCGGTAGTTTCGCTAATATAGGTCGACCGCGCGGGCGGAGTCGCCGTTTCCACCGACGACCAAACGGCGTTTTCGACGGGGGCGGCGCCGACTTTCGCCGTCGACGAGCGCTTTTTTCGCCGTCGCGGCCGAGTTTGCGGCTCTATCGGAGCGGGCGACGCCGTTGCTCGCGGCGCAAATTCGGCGATCGCGTCGGTAAAATCAACGATAACCGAATGTTTTTCGGCGACTTTGCTGTTTTCTGCGACTTCTGCGGCTTCTGCGACTTTGCTGTTTTCTGCGACTTCTGCGACTTCTGCGACTTCTGCGACTTCTGCGACTTCTGCGACTTCGGCGACTTCGGCGGTTTCGGCGGTTTCGGCGACTTCGGCGGTTTCGGCGGTTTCGGCGGTTTCGGCGGTTTCGGCGGTTTCGGCGGTT
>CAZIJJ010000039.1:0-5978 GCA_964539525.1 uncultured Planctomycetaceae bacterium
TTCAACCCCCGGCGCGTTCTTTTTTCATTTCGCGAATTTCCGGCGCGACGACGGGCGACCGCGCTTCTCCGCGAAGAGCTTCGCGAACGTTTCTTCGTTGATCTTCGCGATCTTTTGCAGAAGCTCCCCGCGCGTCGACGCTTTCGCGCCGCGCAGAAAACGGGACGGAGCGCCCGGCCGTCGGTTCCATTCGTGATAGCGTCCGTAATTTTCGGGATCGCGCGGATCGCTCGACCGGCCGGCCGCTCCGCGCGGCGACGAAAACCCGACCGTCGCCCAAAACACGCGGTCGCCGCGGTAGCTCCGCGTCTTGCCGGCGATCGAACGCGAGAGGAGCCAACGCGGGCGGTTTAAATTCTTGACGGCGCGCGCCGACGTCGTCGCCCCCCATTCGTCGAGCGCTTCGCGAAACCGCGGCGCGAGCTCGCCGCTCGCCGCTTCCAGCGATTCGATCAGCCCCTCGAACGCTTCGATAAAACCTTCGACGACGTATCCGGCCATTAAAACGAACTCCTTGGGCGAACGGCGTCGCCGCTCGTCGCGGTAAAAAAAACGATCCTTCCGCCCGGCGTCGCGTAACGCCAAGTCCAAAGGCGCCCGGTCGTCGCGTCGCGAGCGACGGGGAACGTTCGCTCGACCCCGTCGTCGCCGACGACCGACAGGGTCGAGAAACGGTCGAAATCGCGCAGGTCGCCGTCGGGGAACGCGTCGAGCGCCGCCGACCAGGAGCGGACGGGGAGGGGAACGGCGCGGCCGAAGCCGCGCGTCGGGTCGAGCGGCTCCGGCGCCGCGCCCGTTTCGGCGCGAACGCGGAGCGAAAGCGTCGAACCGTCGCGACGCGTCAGCCGCGCCGGGAGCGCGACCGCGTCGGCGAGCCGAGAGAGGAACTTTCGCGGGTTCATCGGGATCCTCGAACAATTGGCGGAAAATCGTTTAAAGTTACTTGACAGTTGCTTTAAATAGGGTATACTTACTATTGAAGGCCGGGAACGGCTCGGCCTTATCGTCCCCTTGAACTAGGAGATTATCAATGAAAAGAACAATTCTTTTCGAAGTGGTTCGCGACGGCGAAGTCCTCGCGTTCTTTGCGAAACTTATCGACGCGATCCTTTTTTACGACCGCGAGGTCGATAAACAAGCGTCCGTCGAGCGCGTCGAATATTTCTTCGAGGCGGGCGAGCAGGTCGCGAGCAATCGCCGGGTCTTGATTCGCCGATAATTGTTTGGGGCGGCCCCCTTTCGCAAGGAAGGGGGCCCGTTTAAAGGGGGAAACTATGCCGATTAAGGAGCTGGTCGAGCGGTACAAAGGGAAACCTCGCGAGGCGTTGCGGAAAGCGGCGCGCGCCGAGCTGCCCGGCGCGGCCGATCTTTTTGCCGCGCTTGAAATCGCGACGAAAAATCGCGACGCGTCGGACGATTGGCGGCGGGCGCGCAACGCGCTCGTCCGAGCGCGCGAAGCGATGGTCGCCGAGATCGCGCGCCGATACGACCTGAAATCCGCGAAAGGAGCGACCGAAAATGAACGAACGTAATTTAACGCGGGCCGAAGCGCTCGCCGAACTGGAGGCGAAACGCCCGCTCGCGGGGAACGCCGAGGCGCTCGAGCTCCTCGAGCGTTCGATCGCCGCGCTCAAACGCGCCGGACGCAAGCCGAAACCGGCGGCAAAACGCCGGACGATCCAAACGATGGTTCGCTTCAACGCCGAAGAGCTCGCGCTCGTCGAAAAGGCGACGGAGCCCGACGAGTTGGAGCTTGCCGCCGCCGTCCGCGCGCTCGCGCTGGAAGCGGCGCGGGCGCGGCTGACCGAACAACCGCCGCGCTCGCGTTAGAACGCGCCCGCTTCGTCCAGGACGTAGTAGTCTTTCGTCTCCGTTTCGAGGCTTTGCTCGCCGGTTTGGGGGTCTTTGTTGAGACGGACGCCGACGACGACGGGGACCTTTTTGAACGGGATCGTTTTAAGGCGAAGCGTTTGGGTTCCGGCGTCGTAGTCGGCGACGGGGGCGTCGCCGACTCTGCCCGACTCTACTTTGACGGAGCGGAGGTAATTGGGGTTCCCGTAGGGCGCGTCAGCGGGAGTGGAGACAGTCGCGCAGTAATCTTTGTACGATTTCCGCAGCTTAATCGCCATCCACTTATGGCCGCCGGTCGAGACGGAATCGCCGCTCGAAGTCGAGCCGTCCCCGTTGAAAAACGTTCTTGTGAAGTCGTCCGAGTCAAAACAGACGCGCGGCGCGAACTCGCCGTAATTGTCGCCGGCGACGTATTGCGAGTCGGCGACGATCAGGCGCCAAATCCCGCCGACGCTCGCGCCCAACTCGCCGGAGTCCTCGTCGTACCACAGATCGACGGGGCCGAAGCGCTCGCCGATATTGATACGGGGAGCGAGAGCCAGTATCTCCCAGCGCCCGCGCCAAATCGCCCAAACGTTTTTGGGGACGCAAGGGGCCCCGTCTTCTTTCGTCCTTCCGGGGTAGTGCGCCCGGCGCCATTGCGAATCGTTGGGGGCGTCGACAAACCGGAAGTACGCCCACCAGAGTCCCGCGTCGGCGTCCCAGCGCCATGTCCAGGAGCGCGAGGCCGGCCCCGCTAAGCGAACGTCGTGGAAAAGCGACGCGCTTTTCGCCGAAGTCTTCGGCGCCGCGCCGCGAAAGACCGCCGCGTCGACGCGCCGGAGCCAGTCGAGCGAAACCAGCGCGCCGTCGTTGTTCTCGTTCATTTTTTACAGACCTCCAAAGTCGACTCGTCGAAGCTCAGCCCAAGGCCGCTCCAAAGGGCGGCCGCCGTCGGCTCGCGTTCGAGCGTCGGGTCGGGGAAAAGAAGAAACCCGTCGAGCGGGGTCGAACCCGTCGACAAAAACTGGCAAAGCCGGGCGTTCCAATAGTCGTCGCGCTTCCAGTCGAGCGGGCCGAACAGGTCGAACGCCGATTTCCAGATCTCGCGCTCCCAGACGGGCAACGCCAACACCTCCTGAACGCTCTTTTTTAGAGCGAAGGCGAGCCGGAAAAGGAACGCGAAATCGGGGTCGGCAATCAATTTTTTTTTGCCGTCTCGAACTCTTCGCCGTCCGGGGCGGTCTCGGCCAGCCCGACCGAAAACATCCGGAAAAACGGCACGAACGACGCGGCGCGAACGGCGGCTTTGTCGCTTTCGACGAGGAGCGGCTTGCCGTCCGCGTCGACGAGCGCGAGGAGCGCCGCCTTAAAACCGGCGTCGAAGCGCTCTTCCGGAGCGTTCTCCTTCCGGTAAAACGCGATGAAAAAATCGTTGAACGCCAGCGCCTCGAACCCGTTCATCGGGCGAAGGAACGCTTTCGCTTCGGCGTTCCACTCCGAAATATCGACGGCGCGCGGCTTTTGGGGGAGCGGTTTGATCTTCACGGCTCTTCTCCTTCTTCTTTAAGATTTAACGCTCGGGCGATCACGACGACGCCTTTTTCACGACGACTTCGCCCGTTTTCGGGTCGACCGTCATCGTCGCCGCGCAGGCCGCCGAGCCTTCTTCCGGGCGCCCCGTCGCCTGAAACGCGAGATTCGAGGTAATCTGCGCCTTCGCCTCGCCGCTGAGCGAGCCGTCTTCGGTCAAGATCGCGGCGGTCGCGAACCCGACGACGTAAACGCGCTTGTCGCCGGAGGCCGTTTCTTTATACTGACCGACGAGAAGGAGCCCGAGTCGGTTGTCGGAGACGTTTTTCACGGCGTCGAGCGCCGCGTAGATCGACGCTTTGTCGAACGGTCGCCGCGACGCGAACGTAATCGTCCCCGGGGTCGTTTTCCCCGATTCGTAGCGCGCGTACTTGTCGAGATCGCCGATCGAGTTCAGCTCGAGCGTTTCGGACGTCGTGCCGGAGCGGCTGATATTCGTGAACACGTAGTCGACCGGGATCGCGTTCTTCGTTCCGAACTTCAGACCGGAGTACGCCGGATCGGTCAACGGGTTATGGTTGGTTCCCGCCGCGTCCTGCGCGAGGAAGGCGACGAACATCTGATAAGCGAACATGCAACTGATCCTTTCTGTTAAACGTAATCGCTGATATTTTCGAGGATAGCGAAGTCGACGAATCCGTAAAACGTTTCGCCGACGACGAAACCGCGCTCGTCGGGGAGCGCGCCGAAATCGCCGAGCGTCCAGTCCGCGATCCTCCCGTCGCGTTTCAACGCGTCGCAATAATCGGCGATCGAGCGTCGCGCCGCCGACGCCAACGCGGTCGCGTCGGCGCGCGTTTTATCGCGACAGACGCACGTAAGGGCGCGCGTCGACCGCGACCGGGCGTCGAGGAACGTTTCCGTCGTCGCGTTGGTTTCGACGAACTCGATCGTCGGCGTTCCCGTCCATTCTCTGTTTGCGTCGGCGGTCGAGTAAACCGCGCATCGCGGGAACCGCGCCGCGGCGACCTCCGCGAAAAGCTCGCAAAGCGGCGTCATCGCACCTCCGCGCCGACGCGGAACGCGAGCGCCGCGCCGTTCTTTGGGTAGATCAAGAAGTCGACGAAATACGTTCCCGGCTTCTCGAACGGGAAGGAAATGCGGCTCGGCGGCGAATAGCGGAAGTTATAGCCGAGCTCCGACGCTTCGACCGAGGCCGGTTCGGCGAACGCCGACGCGTCGATCGCAAGGTTCTCGAAGCCCGGGACGGGCGACGCGGTCGAGGTCGACGACGCGTACGCCGCGACCCCGGTCGGATCGTAAAAAATCGAGCAGGAAATCGGCGCGCGGTCGATTCCTTCGGCGGCGAGCTCTTCGGCGGTCGCAAGATCGACGGCCGCGTCGAAAAGCGCGCCGCTTTCCGAGCGGATTAACGCGCGAAAATCCGGCGTCTGGCGTTGCGTAAGTTGTACGGTTTTCATTGTTTCTCCTTTCGGCGTTAAACGGCGCGGTCGACGGGGACGGCCCAGGCGCGGACGACGAATCGCGGCGCGGAGTCGTCGTTCGCGCTTTCCGCCGCGACTTCGCCCCAGGCGGCGACCTGCCAAAACGGCGCGAAAACGCGGGCGGAGGCGGAATCGACGCGGAACTCCGCGCCGTCGAAAATCCGGAACCGCTCCGTCCCGCTTAGCGCGACCTCGAGCGGCGTTCCGTCGGCGCTCGGGCCCGCGTGCAAGAGCTCCCAGCCGCCGGGCGCTTCGGCGCTCTCGCGCTCGACGCAAACCCGCGCCGTTTCGTCGCTTGCCGTCCACTCGATCCGCGCGGTCGTCGCGCTCGTCGCCGTCGCCGCGAAGCTCTCGATCGCGACGCCGAGGTCGACGACGCGAACCGTTTCGGCGATCGTCGCCGCGCTCGAATCCGTCCCGAACGGCGCGACGAAATACCCCGTTCCGACGAGCGCGACGGCCCCGACGGTCGCGCCGTCGACCCCCGTCAGGATCGAGTCGACGCCCGAAAACTCGACCGACGCGCCGTCGCCGAGCGTCAGCGCGTCGGCGGTAAACTTCGAATCCGCAAGGGTTAACGTCGCGCCGGTTAGGTCGGCGATCGTCGCCGTCGCGGTCGCGCTCGTCGCCGCGATCGTCGCGCCGTCGCCCATGAGCTCGTCGGCGACGAAGAGCGTCGACCGTTCAAGGGTCAGCTCCGAAAGCGTCAAATCGACGTTCGTCGCCGTCAGCGTCGAATCGGTCGCGGTCGTCGTCGCGAGCGCCGTCGTCAGCTCGTCGGCTTTAAACTCCGAATCCGCAAGGGTTAGCGTCGCGCCGGTCAAATCGGCGCTCGTCGCCGTCAGCGTCGACGCGTCCAACTCGACGCTCGACGCGACCGCCGTCAACGCGTCGAGTTCAAACGACGAATCGACAAGGGTTAGCGTCGCGTTCGTCAAATCCGCGCTCGTCGCCGCCAACGTCGCTCCGGCGGCGGTAAGCGTCGCGGCGACCGGCCGCGCGATCCCCGCGCTTTCCGCCGCCGGAGCGCTCTCGAGCGTCAGCGCGCCAAAGCTAACCTCCGCGTTCTCAACGCTTAGCGTCGCTCCGGCGGCGAGCGTCAGCGAGCGC
>CAZIJJ010000040.1:0-5330 GCA_964539525.1 uncultured Planctomycetaceae bacterium
TTCGCTTCTTTCGCTTCTTTCGCTTCTTGCGCTTCTTGCGCTTCTTGCGCTTCTTGCGCCGCTTCTAACTCATTAAAATCGTTAAAATCGGAATCTTCGGCGACGCCGGACGCTATCGTCGGGGACGACGCGGGCGGCGGTTGCAACGGCGTCGAGTCCGGAAGCGTCAGCGCTTTCGCCTTGCCGGAGTAAACGCGAACCAGCGACTCCGCCGCCTTCGCCGCCGCTTCGAATATCGTTTCCTGAAAGCCTTCGACCATGTAACGTCCCGTCAATTGGCGAATTAACGCCGATTTCGTCTCGACCGTCAACTCGTCGCTCAGCCGGTTCGCGTCGCGAAGCCGCGCGACGCAAACGTCGACCGTCGGACGAAACGGCTCCATCAGGTCGTCGACCAGCGCGAACGCGTCGTATTTGTTCCGATGAAAAAGTCCGAACGCCGGGCACAAACCGGTCGCGACGACCGCACGAGCGACGATCGCCCGCAAAACGCCGTATCCGTAATTCAACGCCGCGTTCGTCGGATCGCCGCCGTCGAAATCGCGACGAAAACCGGATTCCCCAAAGAGCCGAGACCAGTACCGCTTCGCGGCGACGCCCTCGCGGTTGTCCGAATCGCCGGAAAGCGTCGACGCGGCCAGCTCGCGCAGACCGGCGGAGTCGCCGCGGAGCGTTTCCAAAACCGCCGCCTGACCCTCGATCTTGCGTCGCACGATCTGCCGCCAAAGCCGTTTTTGCAACGGGCGCGAAACCTCCGCTTGAGCGCGGGTTCGACGCGCGCTCAAATGATGCCCGACCAACGGCAGAAGAAGGCCGCACGGAAGCGATTTTTTATCGCAAACGACCGTCGCCGCGCCGCTCGCCGCCAAGCCTTGCAACGTCGCTAAAGATATTGATATTTGAGGATGCGACAACAAAACGACCGCGACGTCGTCCAACGGCGCCGCGTCGATTTCGCGCCCGTCGAGCGAAACGAGAAGCCGCCGATATCGGACGCGGAGTTTGACCGCGTTTTGCGAAAAATCGAGGATCCGCCCTTGCATCTCCGTCGTTTCTCCTTTGTTTTCAACGACTTGCGTCGTTTAATAAAAAGTCGCGACGTCGGGTTCCGGCTTTTGAGCGGTCGGACGCGGGCCGACGTAATTCTCCATTTTTTCGAACTGACGCGTCGTTACGGTCAGCATGCGGACGAAACCGCGCGGCGGGAGAGCGTCCCGGACGTAACGCTTGTGCCGAGCCGCGATCTCGTCGCTCGGACAAAAACGGGCGTACACGGAAAACTGCAACATCGCGAACCCGTCTTCGAGCAAAGCCTTGCGAAACTTGGCGTAATTCTTGCGATCCGCTTTCGTTCGCACCGGCAAATCGAAAAAGACGAAGAGTTCCATCGCGACGTAACCCGAGCAAATAAAACGTTTTCGCGGCAAACCGCTCTCCTTTTTTCACCGCCGAAGCGCTCGAAGAGGCGCCGCCGAGATCGTTCGACGACGCGCCGTTCAAGCGTTCGCCGCCGTCATTCGTTCGCCGGAAAAACGTTCCCAAGCGCGTCGACGCGGAGCTTGCGCAGCCCCTTCGCTTTGAACTGACTGGAAGTAAGGGCTAATCCGACGCGTCCGCCCTTTTGCCGCATTTGTTGCGCCGAACGTCCGTCGTTATGCTCTTTGAACTCAATAAATTGGCTTCCGTCTTGTTTTTCCGCAATTCCGCGCACAATCAGCAATCGTCCGTCGTTCAACGTCAGCGCTTCGCGCAACGCCAACGAGAAAAGGAAGCGCGTTCCCGGCCCGAAATCGCGGCGCACGACCGGCTCTTTTTCGCGGAGCCGACGATGCGCTTCAAAAGTCGACACGACCTCGGCGCGCCATTCTTTCTCGACGCCGTTTTTATCGAGCAACGCGTAAACCTCCATATGACTGTTGTTTCCGGGCGCGACGTAACGTCGCGTCCGCGCCGATTTCCCGACGCCGATCGTTTTCACCGTTTTCCAATACCGCGCTTTTTTAATCGGGACGCGCCGGCCGGCGCTGGTCGTCAGGAACGGAGGATTCGCTTCGAACTTCTTCGCGTCCCCGCCGTTTTCCGTCCATTTTTGTCGGACGAGCTCGCGGATCGCAGGATCGACGATCGCGTCCACGTCCTTCGCGCTGAACTGCGTCAACGGTTTGCGCGCCGCGCGACGCCCTTCTTTTTCCTCCGCGCCGTAATTCGTTTCATCGTGCAACGCGCCGCTAACTTTGCGGTCGACGCGGTGCGAAACGACGATGCGATCGACCGCGCGAGCCGCGACGTCGACGAAGTTTTCGCCGTTCGCCGTCGGCGGCGCCGCAATCCCCGCGTTCAGGAACTTCCGATTCAACCCGAGTTCGTCCGCCGCTTGCGCCGCTTCGCTCAGCGTCTTTACCTCTTTCGGCCCGACCAGCGCGACGACCAGCGCGTCGACGGCGTGATGGCGATGATCGTCCCGATTTTTCTTCGGACGCCCGCCGTCCTTCGCTAAAATACGGTCGAGACCCCACTCTTCGCGGAGCCAGGCGGTCGCGCCACCGGTCGAAACCTGGATCCGCTTGACGCCGCGACCGTCGTTCCCGTCGACGGCCCCGTACAACGCGCCGAGATATCGCGTCGCAAGCCGCGATATGTACCGGGAGTCGTTCAGCGCCCGCAACGTAAAGTCTTCGTCGATCTTCGTTTGCTGGAATCGTTTCAGTTTCTTATCGCGCATGTCGCCCTTGAAACGGCGAACGCGTTCGAGAATCTCGCTCCAACGCTCCGGATTTTTGCCGTAACATTCAAACGGCGTCAAATTGCGCTTAACTTCCCGATTCTCCCCCGCGAAGCAGAGCGTTTTATTCGCGAACGAATCGTCGAGCGAACGGCTGAACGGAATGATGTGTTCGACGTCGATCGGCGATTCGTCGCCGAGGAGCTGACGTTCGCTGATCGCCCGCCCGGTGTACGGGCAAACGCCGCCGCATTCTTCCCAAAGTCGCCATTTTAAAATCTCGAACGGCCGAGCCTCGCGTCCGCAGATCTCCCGAATCGACTTTTGGATCCGCTCGCGTTCTTTTTCGCGTTTGCGATTCTCCTTGAAAACGCTTTCCCGTTCTTTGCGGCCGCGCTTCAGATCGCGCGCCAGTTCAACGCGAATCCGTTCCGGCTTCCCCCATTTGCGGATCGCGGCGTTGACGACTTTTCGCAACTCCGTCAGCGCTCGCGCGACGACCGGATTGCGAGGATCCCCGAGCGCGTCGAGAACCGGCGGCAAAAAGTCGTAAACGAGCTCGTTTCGTTCGTCCGGATACAGTTCCTGACGGACGGTCTGCACCGGCAAGCGTTTTTCCTTCATCGCCGCGGTCAATTTCTCCGCCGCCCGACGCGAAAGGTTCGCCCGCGTCGTTTCGAGCGTCGTTTCCGACAGCTCGCGCGCCGTCTTTTCGTCGAAATCGGGAAACATTTTGCGGAGCCGGCGCGCCAACGCTTCTTCGTTCTCAAAAACGAGAATTTCTCGAGCGATCAAGTCGATTTCCGCGTCGCTTTTCGCGACGTCGTTCTCCGTCAAAACCTCGACGATCCGCGCTCGCGTTTTGTTCCCGAGCAGCGTTTTCTCGTCGTCGAGCTCCAAATTGAACCGCCAAAGCGTCGACCTTTTATCTTTGCCGTCGGGTTTTTCCTTGACGCCCAACGCTTTGCGCAGTTGGCTAAAGGTCGCCTGCTCGCGTTCCCGAAGGAACGCCGCGACCGTATCCTGTTCCTCCGGCGTCAACGCCCGCGACCTCTCGGGAGCGTTCGGGGAATCGTAAAACCGCAGGTCGAGAACGCGTTGCCAAACGCGGTACTCCTGGAACGCCGGGTCGCCCTTTTCGACGCGACGCGCCGTCTTTTCAAATTCGCAGCGCCCGATCCGGCCTTTTTGCGATTTCAGCGGCCGCTGATAGAAAATCGCTCGACTAACGTCCCGGCGCAGTTCCTCGGTCAGCGTTTCCGGATGGAAGCGCGCCTGCGACGCCCAGATCGCGTCGAATTCGGCCTGAATCTGCTTGCGACCGAGGTACCGGCCTCGAACGCGCTCGCCGACTTTCATCGGGTCGAGGCTCGCGAAAAACTCGCCGACCGTTCGCGCTCCGGTCGCCGCCATCTCTTCGTTAAGTTCTTTGATCGCGTCTTTTACGACGCCGTCTTCGCTCTTTTCCTTTTCGTTTCCAGAGCCGGAAATCTTCTTATTGCTCAAAAATCCGCGGCGGACGGCGAGATACAAAAACGCCCGGCCGACGGCGTGAAGCGACAACTCCTCGTCGAGAGCTCGCGCCCGGAGCGAATAAAGGAACGTTTGCGCTTCGACCCGCGACGCCCTCGGAAAATACGCGGCGAAAAGCTCGCCGTCGAGCCGATTGAGAAAATCCTGGCGCGTCGCCGGCGTCGACGTTTCCCCCTCCGGCAAAAGACCGGCTTTCTTTAAGATATTGAAAATCTTAACGATACGTCGCCGAGCGCGCCAAAATCCCCGGCGGATCTGCCGCGCCGCCCGACGCTTGGCGTTGCGCGGCTCGTCCTTCCCCTCGTCGAGATTGCCGTCCACGCCCGCCTCGAAAATCCGAACGCCCATTTGAAGCGTCTCGTCGGAGATCGGCCCCCCGTCGAACGGGATTTTCGCCCAGCCGACCGACCCGACCCCCAGGTCGAGCCCCAAAATGTAACCGTTCGACGCGTTGCCGCTCGTTAAATTCTTCTCGATCACCGCTATTCTTTCCTTTCGATTTGATCGGCGTTTTCGTTCCAACCGTCGCATTCCTTACAAACGCCCCCTTAAACGGGAGCGAAAACGGTTGAACTCAAAAAAACTTTAAAAATTTTTTATTAGGGGCTTGACGGTCGCCCAACCCGCGTTATAATCATTGCCATATACCAGAGCTAAAATTCCTTGCTTGTTTTAGTAAGGTTTTTTAAGCCGCAAGAGCTCCGTCTTGAACGTCTCTTTGGCGCCGCCCCCGCGCGGCGCTTTTTTTTGCTTTAACTCCGGCGTTTCCAACGGCTTCCCTCTCGAGGCGCGTTTTCCTTGAATTTTGCCGTTCCCGATTTTTGCCGAACGTCGGGCTCATTCCGTTCCGTTCTTTCGTTTCCGTTTTTTTTGGATCAAACGTCGAAACGTCGCGCCCCGACGATTCGGAACGCCCGCTTCTAACGTAGGATACGCGAAAATTTTACGGCGTCAAGCGCCCGCCAAGCACGACCCCGGACGCCCGGCGTCCAACCTGACTTTTTTAAGCCCCGTCGCAACCGCTTTTTCCGATTCTCCCGATTTTAACGCCGACGCAATCGAAAAATACGAAAGC
>CAZIJJ010000041.1:0-4167 GCA_964539525.1 uncultured Planctomycetaceae bacterium
ACGCGACGCCCTCCGCGGAGACCGCCCGGACGCGGTAAACGTAAACGTTCCCCGGCGCCAGGCTGTAGCAAACCCGGCTCGTCGTATCCGCCGGAAGATCCGACAGCGCCGTCCACTCGCCGCCGTTCGTCGAACTTTGAATCTCGTAACGAACTTCGTTTGTCGCGTTATCCGTCCAAGTCAGCGTCGCCCGCTTCGTCAAAGGATTGTAATCGCTCAACTTAACGTTAGTCGGAGCCGCGATCGGCGCAATCGTCGCCGAAACCCAGGCCGACGCGACGCCCTCCGCGGAGACCGCCCGGACGCGGTAAACGTAAACGTTCCCCGGGCGCAAACCGAAGCAAACGCGGCTCGTCGTATCCGCCGGAAGATCCGGCAACGCCGTCCACTCGCCGCCGTTCGTCGAACTTTGAATTTCGTACCGCGCTTCGTTCGTCGCGACGTCCGTCCAAGTCAGCGTCGCCGTATTCGCCGAAGCGTCGTAATCGCCGAACTTAGCGTCCGTCGGATCCGCCGGAATCGTCAGGTTGATCGTCGCCGACGCCCAGGCCGAGACGACGCCCTCCGCGGAGACCGCCCGAACGCGGTAAACGTAAACGTTCCCCGGGCGCAAACCGAAGCAAACGCGGCTCGTCGTATCCGCCGGAAGATCCGGCAACGCCGTCCACTCGCCGCCGTTCGTCGAACTTTGAATTTCGTACCGCGCTTCGTTCGTCGCGACGTCCGTCCAAGTCAGCGTCGCCGTATTCGCCGAAGCGTCGTAATCGCCGAACTTAGCGTCCGTCGGATCCGCCGGAATCGTCAGGTTGATCGTCGCCGAAACCCAGGCCGAGACGACGCCCTCCGCGGAGACCGCCCGAACGCGGTAAACATAAACGTTCCCCGGACGCAAACCGGAGCAAACGCGGCTCGTCGCGTTCGCCTCGAGATTCGACAGCGACGTCCAGGCGCCGCCGTTCGTCGAGCTTTGGATCTCGTAATAAGCCTCGTTCGTCGCGTTATCCCTCCAACTCAGCGTCGCCGTCTTCGTCGACGCGTTGTAAGCGCCGAAACGAACGTTCGTCGGAGCCGCCGGAGCCGCCAGGTTGATCGTCGCCGAAACCCAGGCCGACGCCGTTCCGGACGCCGACACGGCGCGGATACGGTAAGCGTAAACGTTCCCCGGCTGCAAGCTGGAGCAAACGCGGCTCGTCGTATTCGCCGCGAGATCCGTCAGCGACCGCCAGGCGCCGCCGTTCGTCGAACTTTGAATTTCGTAACACGCTTCATTCGTCGCGTTATCCGTCCAACTCAACGTCGCCTGCTTCGTCGAAGCGTTGTAAGCGCCGAACCGGACGTTCGTCGGAGCCGCAACAATCGCTTGATATTCGTAAGCGCCGAGATCGACGCGACCTCTGGAAACGCGCTTTTCGCCGGCCAAGTCGGTCGCGTAACCTGCGATATACGAGTTTATCCCCTTGTCGATCGCCTGCGAATTTTGCGCCAGCGCGTAATCCCCGTTCGCCGCGTTTTTAAAGAGCGGACTCGACGAATCGTAAACATAATTCGAACTCCCGGAATCCCACGCCGTATGGCTCGAAAGAACGTTATAAGCGTTCGCCGTCGCGCGATCATAAACGTCGCGCGAAGACAGGTAGCCGTTGGACGTCGCGACGTTCGTCGCCAAAATCGCGTTGTAGAACGTCGCCGTTCCACCGCTCGCAACTTGCGCGCCTCCGCCCCAAGCCGCCGTGTTTCCGGCGATCGTCGCGTTGCGCAACGTCGCCGTTCCACCGACGTAGAGTCCGCCGCCGCCCGAGGTCGCCGCGTTGTCGACCACCAACGAATTCGTCAGCGTCAGTCTTTCCCAAACGATCGCGCCGCCGCCCCAAACCGCCGCGTTGTTGGAAATCGTCGAATTTGTCAAGGTCGCCGTCCCTTGAACGCACAAACCGCCGCCCTGCCCGCCGGCCGTATTGCCGGAAATCGTTGTTCCGACCGCCGTTAGAACTCCGGCGCCGTAAATCCCGCCGCCGTTGTTATCGGCTTCGCTGTTCGTAACGTTGCAGTCAGTCAGAGTCAGGACGCCGGTAGAATTAACGTAAATCGCGCCGCCGTAATTGTCGTAACCGCCGGTAATCGTTAGCCCGATCAACGTCGCCGGGTCGCTCGCGGTTCCGCCGTCGACGTAAAAGACGCGCGACTTTCCGTCGGCGTCGATCGTCAATCCGGGCGTTCCGGTCGACGCGTTGTAAAGAGCAGACGCGTCGATCGTAACGCCGCACGAAATTTTGATTTGCGAACCGCTCAGCGTAATCGTTTCTCCTTCCAACGACGACGAAAAGACGATTCTGTCTATCGATCTCGCCAAAAGCGCCGCCTCGCGCAACGACGTAACGCCGTCGCTCGGGTCGACGACGTCGGCCGTCGTCGTTACAACGTACGTTTTCGCGGCGGTCGCGTCGTCGCAAGGTTTCAACGCGTACGAATTTTCAACGACGCCGTATTGCGAATCCAGGCAACCGTCGGAATCGTAGTCCTTAACGACGTAACAGCGCTGATCGGCGACGTAATCGAGCCCCGTTCTCCAACGGCGCGGCGTACCCGTATAGTCGTCGGAGCAGGAAATAATCAAATCAGTATACCGCGACGGCGACGTATAGGCCTGCGAAAGATCGTAATAATACCCCACATGGTAACGTCGTGCCCGCCGTCGCGGTTCGCGTAGTCCCCGGCGTCGTACCAACCGATCGAAAGTCCGGCGGCGCCGCCGTTTTGGAGCGCCAGGGCCGCCTGCGCGACCGCGTTAACCGCCGCCGACGCATCGTTTCCCCAGGCGTTGTTCGACGATAAATACGCGTCGACGCTAACTTCAGGATAATGCGCGCCGCCTTCGTTTTCGATCTGCGCCCAGCCGTCCCAACCGGCCGGCGCGTAATAACCGTTCAAAAACCACTCGACGCCGTAGACGATATTGCCGCCCTGGTCGCTAAAACAATATTGGAATTCCTGAAAAATTTCGTCGGCGGTCATGTCGGCGTCGAACCCGGCGTATTTCAACATGTTAGAGGCGGCCGCCGCCCAACAAAGTTCGTCGTCGTCCGTATTGGCCCACGTTTTATTCACGTCAAAAAACACGTCCGTTTGGAAGTAGTACGTCGCCGAAGTCAACTCGACGGCTTCGCTTAACGTCAATCCTGCGACGTACCCGCGCTTTTCGCCGTCGACCGAGAAGTCCGCCGAATACCCGATCTCCTTCGCCGTCCCCGCGTCGCCGCTTGAATTGTCGCCGCCGCTTTGCTTGAGGTAAATAGAACGTTCGATCGTCAACGTCGCGCCGTCGCCGGCCGGAGTCAGATCGAGATTGCCGGCCGCGCCGTTTTCCTTGCCGAGGAACGCAAAACCGCCCAATTGAACGTCGCCCGACTTCACCGAAAAGACCGCGTTTTCCGCCGACGAAAGTTGCGCCAACGCGGAACCGTACGAAACGAGCGTCAGTTTTCCGGAAACATTTTCGTCAAAATCAATCGTTAACGTTCGGTCAAACAGCGCGCTCGACGCTTCAGCCGTCGTTCGCAACACGATCAAGTCGTCCTGCGGGGAGGCCTTCGCGGCTTCGAGCGCGACTTGAACTTGCTCGCTCGTCGCCGCGGCGCTTAAATCGATCACGTTGACGTCCGACATATTTTCGGAGAGCTCAAACGACGAATAAAGCTCCCGAATTTCCGCGTACTCGATCGGGGTAACGCTCAGCAGTTCGCGGTTTTCTAAACATTCCATACGCAAACGGCGCGATTTCGGCGTTTGCGTCGCGTCCTTAGACTTCTCTCTTTTGAAAATAATATCGAACATCGTCTTCTCCAAACGCCGACTCGCGCCGCGCTCCGTTTCACAAATTCCCTCTTCGTTCTTCTGAAAATGCGACGCGTTCCCAAAAGCGTCGCGCCCCGCCTCGACTCGGCGGATTCGGTTCGCGTCTAAGAGGGACAAAGATTGAAAAATTGTGAAAAATCCTGCAGAAGATGCAACCGAACGTTTACCATTATACGTTCGCCGTCAAGAAAGTCAAGAACAAGAAACCATTTTTATTAATAAAAATCAAAGCCGCGTCGATATTCGTCGGTTTTCTTCGTAAAAAAACGGGCCCGCCGAACGTTTCGACCGCGCAAAAAAAAAAACGGCGGAGCG
>CAZIJJ010000042.1:0-2938 GCA_964539525.1 uncultured Planctomycetaceae bacterium
CGACCGCCAAGCGCCGCCGTTCGTCGAACTTTGAACCTCGTACCGAACTTCGTCCGGCGCGTTATCCGTCCAGGTCAACGTCGCCGTCTTCGTCGAAGCGTCGTAATCGCTCAACTTAACGTTCGTCGGAGTCGTCGACGGCTCGATCTTCGCCGACGCCCAGGCCGACGCGATGCCCTCCGCGGAAACCGCCCGAACGCGGTAAACGGAAACGGTTCCCCGGCTCAAACCGGAGCAAACCAGGCTCGTCGCATTCGCCGGGAGATCCGCCAACGCCGTCCACTCGCCGCCGTTCGTCGCGCTTTGAATCTCGTAACGAACTTCGTTCGTCGCGTTATCCATCCAAGTTAGCGTCGCCGTATTCGTCGAAGCGTCGTAATCGCTGAACGTTACGTTCGTCGGAGTCGCCGGCGGGGAAATCGTCGCCGACGCCCAGGCCGACGCCGTTCCGTCCGCCGCGACCGCCCGAACGCGGTAAACGTAAACGTTCCCGGGAATCAATTTGTAGCAAACCCGGCCCGTCGCGTTCGCCGGGAGATCCGGCAACGACCGCCAAGAGCCGTCGTTCGTCGAGCTTTGAATCTCGTAACGGACTTCGTTCGTCGCGTTATCCGTCCAGGTCAGCGTCGCCGTCTTCGTCGAAGCGTCGTAATCGCCGAACGTTGCGTTCGTTGGAAACTTTATCGGCGTCCGCTCGTAAGCGCCGAGATCGACGGAATCGCCGACAAAACGCGGCCTGCCCGCCAAATCGCGCGAATTTTCGGTTAATCCGGCGTCGTAAGCGTATTGATCGTCGCCTTTATTGATCGCCTGCGAGAACGGCGCAAGGCGATAATCCCAGAAGACGTCGCCATCCTGGACGACGACGCCGACGAAGAGCGGCGCGTTCGGGTCGTAAAGATAATTCTCGTTGGCGTTTTCAAATTCGTAACTTGAAAGCGTTCGAGACGCGTCCAACGTTCCGCTCTTCAAGTAAACGTCGGAACCGGCGGTTGGCGCGTAGTTTTCGGCGATTATAACGTTCCGCAGCGTCGCCGACGACTCGCAGTAGGCGTAGACGTTGTAAAGTCCGCCGCCGTAGCCGCCGACTTCTTTCGAGTCTAAGTCGTTAGAAAAATACGCTCCGTTGTCGGCGATCGTTACATTCGTCGCGGTCAACTTTCCCTCGTTGTAAATTCCGCCGCCGTAAGCGTAAGTCGAGCAACCGGCGGAATCGAGACAGATCGCCTGCGCGACGTTGCGGACGATCGCGCCGTTCGTCAAGGTCAAAGTTCCCTGGTTGTAAATTCCGCCGCCCCAGCTGTAATATTCGTCGCCGTAATAGTAATGTAACGTGTGGGTACTCTCATTTTCCTCGATTAGAAAATTCGACGCCGTCATCTTTCCCCCGCTGTTGTAGATCGCTCCGCCAAATCGCGAGAAGTTGCGGGTCGCCGTTACGCCCGAAAGGATCGCCGTTCCAGTGGAATAAATCGCCCCGCCGGAAACCGCGGAATTTCCCATAAACGTCGAGTTTTCAACGTTTAACATCTCGGGAACATTGTTGTAGCCGCAGGAAATCGCCCCGCCGCATCCTCCCGAGGAGTAGGAGCCTCCCACGTGATTCCACGTAAACGTCGAGTTTTTAACGCTCAGCGTCCCGTTGTCGACTCCAATCGCCCCGCCGGCGCCTTCTTCTTCCGTCTGATTTGACGTAAACGTCGAGTTTTTAACGCTCAGCGTCCCGTTGTCGGCGCCAATCGCACCGCCGTCGTCACCCGCGCCATTCATTATAAACGTCGAGTTTTCAACGTTTAACGTTCCATTACAAACGTAAATCGCACCGCCGTCGTAGCCGTGTCCCGCGTCATTTTCTGCAAACGTCGAGTCATTAACGCTCAACGCCCCTTTTTCATGAACGTAAATCGCACCGCCGTTGCGTCCCGCGGCATTTCTTGTAAACATCGAGTTTTTAACGCTCAGCGTCCCTTCTCCAGCGACGTAAATCGCCCCGCCGTCGTCGTTCGAGACGTATCCGCCGGTTATCGTCAAGCCGATCAGCGTCACGGGATCGTCCGCCGTTCCACCGTCAACCGAGAAAACGCGGGATCTTCCGAAAGCGCCGATCGTGATCCCGGGCGTTCCGGTCACCTCGTCGTAAAGCCTGGGCGTTCCGGTCGCCTCGTCGTAAAGCGCCGACGCGTCGATCGTAATGCCCGTTGGAATCGTTATTTCGGAACCGCTCAACCGAATCGTTTCGCCCTTCAACGACGGCGCGAACGTAATCGTATCCAAAGAAGTCGCCGCGCTCGCCGCTTCCCGCAACGACGTGACGCCGTCGTCAGGATCGACGACGTCGAGAGCCGTCGTTACGACGTAAGTTTGCCCCGAATCCGCGTCGTCGAGGCCCGCGCCCGACGCGTTCGCTTCCGATTGAAACGCGCTCAAATCGATCGCGTCGACGCCCGACGCGCTTTCGGAAAACGCGGTCGAAGAATAAAGCTCCGGAATCTCCGCTAGCTCGATCGCGGTAACGCTCAACAGCTCGCGGCTCTCTAAACGCTCCATACGCAAACGACGCGATTTCAACGTTTGCGCGCGGTCTTTCGACCTCTCTCTCTTGAAAATATTGGACATTGCTCGCTCCCCGCGTCGACTTTCGGCGCGCTTCGTCCTTCGGCGCCCTCGTTCTGCTGAAAATGCGACGCGTCCCAAAGCGTCGCGCTCCGCCTCGACTCGGCGGAATCGGTTCGCGTTTAAGAGGGCGAAAGATTGAAAAATTGTGAAAAGTTCCACAGAAAACGCAACCGAACGTCTACTGTTATACGTTCGTCGTCAAGGAAAGTCAAGCGCTTTTTATTAATAAAAATTAAAGAAAAATTAAAATCGCGCCGATATTCGCCGGTTTTCCTCGGAAAAAAACGGGCCCGCCGAACGTTTCGACCGCGCAAAAAAAAAA
>CAZIJJ010000043.1:0-2085 GCA_964539525.1 uncultured Planctomycetaceae bacterium
TACTTTACAAACAACGCGGCGACCGGTTCCGGGTCGCTCGCCGAAGCGGTCAAAAACGCGGCGCCGGGCGACGTCGTGCGGCCCGACCCCGCCGTCTTCGAGCGCGGCGCGACGATCGAAATCGCGCTCGCGTCGCAACTTAACGTCGAAAAAAACCTGACGCTCGACGCGTCGCCGTTCCGCGTTCGGCTCGACGGCGGCGGGATCCGGCTCTGCGCGTTCGTTGCAAAACAAGTCGTCGCAACGTTTACGGCGGTTGATTTCGTCGCCGGGTCGTACCAATTTTCGGGCGGCGGCGTTCGCGTCGAAACGAGCGCCGCCGCGACCTTTAACCGGTGCCGTTTCGCGGGTTGCCGCGCCAATTACGGCGGCGCGGTCTTCTCCGAAACGGGGTCGTCTTTGACGCTAAACGACTGCGTCGTCGCGGGTTGCGCCGGAACGAGCGGAATCGGCGGGATTTACGCCAAGGGCGACGTCGCGCTAAACGGTTGCGTCGTCGCGGGTTGCGTCGCGCCGACCGGTTCCGACGTTTCGACGTTTTCGAGCGCGACGGCCGTTCTTCGCAACTCGTTTTTAGGCCGCTCGAACGTAACTATCGGCGCCGATTCGGGTTGCGTCGTCAACGTCGCGGATTCGGCGATCGGTTACGTCGCGCCGCCGCCGGACGATTTGACGCTCGACGACTGGAACGCCAACCTCTGGCGCGGCTGGGACTTGCGTTTGCTCGACGACGGAGCGGCAAACCCGTCGCCGTACCGAAACGCCGGGAATCCCGCGTTCGCGTCGGAGTTCGATTTCGACGGGAACCGCCGCGGCCGCCGGGTCGACGGCGCAACCTCTTGCAGTCCCGGCGCTTACGAAACGATTCAAGCCGACCTCTTCTGGATCGGCGGCGCGGTCTCGCAGGCGGAGCTCGACGCCGCGCCGCAAGACCTAAAGCTTGTCGACGTTGAAGTTGGAGCGAGCGTTTCGGGGACGATCGCGTGGACGCTCCCGGAACCCGGCGCCGAAATCCGCGCGCTAAGTCGTTCCGGCGGCTCGACTTGGCGCGTTTTGAGCGCCTCGCCGGGCGACGCGACGTCGCGGCGCTTCTCCGGCGTCGGGCTCGGACGCCGCGTCGAATATTCCTTCCAAGTCGTTTTCGCGTCGGGGGTTAAGTCGGCCTGGTCGACGATCGCCTTCGTCGGCGAAGCGAACGGCGGCGCCCCGGTTTGGCGCGTCGAAACCGAGCGTTCGCCCGCGCTTGCGGACGCGGCCGGGTGGGCGTCGTCGCGGTTCGCCTCGACGTCGGGAACGACCGCGCCGACAAGCGCAAACTCCGCGTTTGTTGGAGTTAACGCCGATTTCGTCGACGCGTCCGACGCGCCGGAACTCGCGCTCGCGGTCGGCGGATTCCGGCGCGTCGGGCTTTGCGGCGGGAAGCTCCGCGCTTTTTCGCTCGGGCTCGCCGCGGAACTTGCCGCGTCGGCGCGGGTTTTCGTCGACGTCGAAACGTTCCGGCTCGCGCCTAACTCCAACGTCGACGCGAGTTTAATCGTTCGCTCCGACGCCGGGTCGGGGGGCGCTCCCGGCGCGACGATCGCGTCGGCGGCGTTTTACGCGCTCGCTCCGACCGACGCTCGTTACGGAACTCTCAAAGCGGCAAGGACTTCCGGCGGCGCGACGGTTCTCGACGGCGAGTACGCCTGCGAAACGTTCTCGACGCTAAAAGGCGGCGACGGCTCGACTTACGCGATTGGAACGGCGCCTGGCTCGACGATCCGCTGTCAACATTTCCTTTGCGCCGCCGACTTCGCGTCCGGGCGGCTTTTCACAAATCCCGTCGTCGTCGAGCTTTACGGCGCGGCGACGGCGACCGCGACCCGAACCGGAACGACGGCCGAAGATTTTGGCGGCGCCTTCGTCGTCGACCTTTCGGACGCGACCGAAGCAACGCTAACCCTCGACGGTCAAACGTTTTTCGGCGACGTCCCCGACCTTGCCGCGACGCTCTCCGGAACCGCGAAGCTCGACGGGCGCGGCCTGACGACGCGCTCGCTGACGCTCGCCGCCGGAGCGACGCTAAGCGTTGAGAACGCGGAGGTT